>NZ_AUFB01000016.1 GCF_000426285.1 Rhizobium leucaenae USDA 9039
GCAGAGAACTTTGCAAACCATCGACAACCCGTTCGGCACGAGGTTGTCACCCATGTCTTAGGTACAATCTGTTACCTATGTCTCCGGTATGGACAAAAAAGGAGATGGCGACCCCTGCAGGATTCGAACCTGCGACCACCTGCTTAGAAGGCAGGTGCTCTATCCAGCTGAGCTAAGGGGCCTGAAACCAAGCCGCCGCGAACCGTTCGCGGCTGACAACACATGCCTGAAACTTCCGTCAAACTCAATGGGCATCGAATTCGACGAGTGCCGGATCAATGGGTCCAGGGCTGGATGCGATTGAAACGGAAGTTATCCGTATAGGAAACAACCTGGCGGTTGGCGTCCTTCGGGGCGAGAACGCGATATTCGATGCCGTTGCGCTGGGCATAGGCTTCGGCCTGTTCCTGCGTCTCAAACGTCAGCTTGAGCTGCTGGCGCGTATCCGCCGACGAGGTATAGCCCATGATCGGATCGATCTTCCGCGGGATCTCCTGGTCGAATTCCAGGACCCACAACTGGGTCTTGGCCTTGCCGGATTGCATGGCGGTTTTAGCGGGACGGTAAATCTTGGCAGGCATCGCTGCAGCGCCTCCGGATAAGCGGGATAGTCCCGCCTTGTGCTTCTCTCGTCTTCGCCCGGCCCGATGAAGGCAGAGCATTTGTGGGATTTTGCTTAGCCGCGAATCCCTTTGTTTTCAAGCAAAAAGGCGGCCAGGCCGCATTCCAATCCATCGATATCAGGGGAATTTAAATGGTCGGAGTGGAGAGATTCGAACTCCCGACCCTCTGGTCCCAAACCAGATGCGCTACCAGACTGCGCTACACTCCGTACCTGCACGCATACCTCTCTAGGAGATCGCGTCGTTCCGCTTTGCAGAACGAGTGCGGAGATACACGGTTCATCCCCGTGCTGCAACAGCTAAAATGGCGTTGAAGCGCCGATCCCCGGGGAAAATCTATTTGCCGAGCTTGGCGGAAATCGTGGCGCTGGTCACCTTGTCGCCGACCGCAAGGCCGAGTTTTCTGGCGATGCCGCCGTTCAGCTCGATGACGTAGAGCACCGGTCCGCCGGAGTTGATGATCTCTTCCGAAAAGGGTACGGCGTTTTGCTGAATGTGCGTGATCACGCCGCTTTTGTCCAGGAAGAGCATATCGAGCGGCAACACTGTATTCTTCATCCACATCATGACGGGGCGCGGCGCACCGAAATCGAAAAGCATGCCGTGATCGGCCGGCATGCTCTTGCGATACATCAGGCCGAACTCAAGCTGCGGCTCGGTCAAGGCCAATTCCACGGTGAATTTGTGCGTCACGCCCTTTGCCGTTTTGATCGACAAAGGCTCCGAATCGAACGTTACCGATTTCTCGCTGGTCGCTTGCGCAGCAAAGGCGGGAGCGGATGCCCCGACAAGAAAAAGCGCCACGATGGCGCTCTTCAAAACAGCAGAAAACGTAGCTCTGGTCATATCAATGCGGCCGCGTCACCGGGCTCGGCGCATCCGGATGGATTTCCGCCGCCATCAATCCCTTCTCGCCTGGCCCGAAACGGACGAGAACCACCTGCCCCGGCCGCAACTCCGCCAGACCGAAACGACGCAGCGTTTCCATATGCACAAAGATGTCTTCCGTGCCCTCGCCGCGCGTCAGGAACCCGAACCCCTTGGTGCGGTTGAACCATTTGACCAAGGCGCGCTCCAGGCCGCTCGTCGCCGTCACCTGCACATGGGTGCGCACCGGCGGCATCTGCGAGGGGTGCACGGCGGTCGACTGATCCATGGAGAGGATCTTGAAAGCCTGATACCCACGCTCACGACGCTGGATCAGCGCAACGATGCGCGTTCCCTCAAGGATGGTCTGATAACCATCGCGGCGCAGGCAAGTTACATGCAACAGGACGTCCTGCATGCCATTGTCCGGAACGATGAAGCCAAAACCTTTGGCGACGTCGAACCATTTGACGACGCCGGAGATTTCGATGAGCTCGACGGCCTCGCCCGACATCTCTCCGAAGTCGACGATTCCCTTCGATGAAATTCTATCACCCATCTTAGCCAACCCTCGATTACGCGTCACACTGTTACAGTTAATTGATTCCTTGAAATCAAGATTAACATCTTGGTAACGGAAAAGCGCAAGTCCTAGTTTTCGTTTATTCCCATCCGTAGATTAGCGCGCCGAGTCTTGCCTGAAGCTGGTGTCTCGTTTCATGATCGCCTCAGCACAAACATAGAGAGGAAACAGAATGCGTTATCTCCACACCATGGTCCGCGTTACCGATCTCGACGCCTCACTGCACTTTTATAGCACTCTCTTCGGCCTCACCGAAACCCGTCGCTACGAAAACGAGAAAGGCCGTTTCACACTCGTTTTCCTTGCTGCCGGCGAGGATGTAGAGGCCTCACGAAGCAGCGGCGCCCCCAGTCTGGAGCTTACCTACAACTGGGACCCTGAGGAGTATACCGGAGGACGCAACTTCGGTCACCTCGCCTATGAGGTCGATGACATCTACGCAATCTGCCAGAAACTTATGGACAATGGCATTACAATCAACCGGCCGCCGCGCGATGGTCACATGGCTTTCGTGCGTTCTCCGGACGGCATTTCCATCGAGATCCTGCAGAAGGGCGCGAACCTCGATCCGGCCGAGCCCTGGGCTTCGATGCCCAACACCGGCGCCTGGTAAAGCGCTAGCTTTCGCGAGGCTTACGGCGCGCGCGGAGCCATCGGTTTCGCGCTTGCCGGTCATACCCGCTCTCCGGCATGCTTGGGGCGACTCGAAGCATCATGCATCGGATTTCTTGCGGTCATCGTTCCCAGTTAATGCCGCACGGATATCATCGTCCCTCGCAAGAGGCCGTTCCGGTGCCAACTTTTCAGCGGGGAACGTCCTTTGTGCGATCGGCAGATTCTATCCGGCAATAAAAAGCTCGCAAGCATTATTGCCGTCGCCATGTCATTTGTAATGCTCACCGGCTGCGCGACCACAGGCGGCAAGCCGAAACAGGCGGCCGAAGCCGAGCCGCAGACCAGCGCTGCCGAACAGCTTGCCGATGCTCTCAACACCAAAGCCGAAGCGAAACGGCAAAAGGGCGATGTCGGCTATCGCGATCCGCTTGTACACAGCGTGCATGGCACACGTCAGCAGATGGTCGCGGAAGAGACAAGCAGTCAATCCTTCTTCCCGCCGGCCCCGGCCGGAGCAACACCTATGGCCACCGACGCGCCGGCTGGCATTGCCGGCCTCGTGACGCAGCCGACGGGCGTCAACGCCAACAGAAGCAGCATCTATTCGACGCCCGCGCCGATTGCCGTCAATCCGGATGGAACGCTGGCCAATACCCAAGCGGGTGCCGGGCAACCGCAGGGGCCTTCTCCGATCATGCGCAGCGTCTACAGCATGCCGCCCAGTGCAACGCAGAATGCCACGCCACAACAGGGCAATGGTGGCATGCCTGTCGACCAGACGTCACAGGCGGTGATTCCTCCCCCGGTCATTCGCAACGCCGCTTATACGACGGGAAGCCCAATGAAGCCGACGGCGGATGCCACGCCCTCGAAAATCCTGCCCGCCCGCGGCTCTACTGCCCGCAGGATAGACAGCAAGGAAGCGCTGATGCTGGCGCATATCGTAGCCTCGAAAGGCCAAGGCCAGGATGGCAAGCCGCTGATAACACAGCCGCAGAGCGGCGCGGGGCTCTAAGCCCGCCTCATCTGCAAATCTCCGCAACATGCTGTTAAGGCATGCTTATTCAAACTTCGCCGAAGCGTTACGCTTCTGTCATTTTTTCCGAGAAAAACCGAAATAGGCGCTTGCGGGAATGAGATCGCCCCGCTATAAGCGCGCCACACAACAGCACGCGCCCTTCGTCTATCGGTTAGGACGACAGATTTTCATTCTGTAAAGAGGGGTTCGACTCCCCTAGGGCGTGCCACTGTTCTTCCTCCCTACGACAATGATCCACCTTCCGCTTGTCGCGGCTTTGCGCTATTCCTATATGGTCGCAAGCGCAGCCTGCGCCCTTCGTCTATCGGTTAGGACGACAGATTCTCATTCTGTAAAGAGGGGTTCGACTCCCCTAGGGCGTACCAATCGGACCCACCCCGAGCTTTTCCACAATTGCCTCGAAAAATCTGGCCCGACCCATAGATTTTTCTCGATTTTCCGCTTGCGGGAACAAAAGGTGCTGACTATAAGGGCGCCACAGCACGCGCCCTTCGTCTATCGGTTAGGACGACAGATTTTCATTCTGTAAAGAGGGGTTCGACTCCCCTAGGGCGTGCCACTGTTGTTTGTTTTTCCCCAACGCATTCAAAGCATTACAAACGCGAGTGCCAACGCCCCGATGGAGGAAGATCGAGCGGCGTGTTCTTAAACCGAAACATATGCTTTTTGTCCTTTTGGCAGCGTTTGTAGTCACCTTCGCCGGATATAAAGCTAATCTGTTTATCGCTGTTCAAGCACACAGGACAGATGAAGTGCATCGGTTGCCCCTCAGCCATCTCTTCCTTCAGTTTATAAACTAAATCATTTTGACCCGTCTGAAACAGCTCGTATCTGGCCTTATCCTTCTCAAACTCGTTCTGGCTTTTGAGTTGTTGGCTAAGTTCTTTCAAACCAGTGCTCAGATTGACATTCATCATGTTGGCGGCAGTCAGCTCTACCGCAAGGGTATTGAGCAGGGTTGCAGCCTTGTCGTTATCGAGCTTCTTTTCCGAAGACATCAAATTTTTGATAGCCTCAACTGTGGATACGGCCTTGCCGGTCGCACCCAACGCTGTGCTCGCGAGTCCAAGTATGCCTTCAACCTGAGTGAGGTCCATTGATCAAAATCTCCACGACGATAAAGCGATCAATAGAATATCGTCACTCTACGCTTACGTGCAAGCAGGGCCAGGGGGTGCATTCGAACGCGTCGCATACCATTTGGGACAAAAAACAGAGAATAGAGAACAGAGAACACCAAATGAGCATCGTCACGTTGAAGACGTAAGGTCGCATTTCAACGTCGCCATCGAAGCCGCGGCGTACTGCTGTTCCTTTTCCCTAAAGCAGTGATTTTGCTCTGAAACGAGAGACCTGTGCTTGTCTGCTAGACGGCCTTTGCGGCATCCATGACACGCAATTGCACGCGCCTTGCGCCCTGCCAATGATCCGCGCCGAGCGTGCCGGCGATGTGGATCTGTGATCCGCGGGAGGAGAGCAGGAGTTCGCCGAGAGGCGTTTCAACGGCGCGGAAGGCGATGCCGTCGAGGCGGCCGCCGTCCTGAGCCTCCAGGGTGACCTTGATGTGAGATTGGCCGACGAGACGCGAATCGCGCAGACGGTGGCTCGGAAGGGCGAAGATCGGCTGCGGATGGCCGGAGCCGTAAGGGCCGGCGGTTTCGAGCTGGTCGACCAACTCCACGGTCGCGCCGCCGGCACCGAGCGCGCCGTCGATTTTCAGCGTTTCGTTGGCGACGAGGCCGGCGACTTGCCTCTCCGCCTTCTCCGTGAAGAAGGCGCGGAGTTTGCCGAGATTGGCGCGCTCCACCGTCAGACCCGCCGCCATGGCATGGCCGCCGCCCTTGACGAGCAAGCCGGCATCGACGGCGGCGCGCACCATGCGGCCCATGTCGAAACCGTTGATCGAGCGCCCCGAGCCGGTGCCCCGGCCCATCGAATCGAAGGCAATGGCAAAGGCCGGACGACGGAACTTGTCCTTCAGCCGTGAGGCAATCAGGCCGACGATGCCCGGATGCCAGTTTTCCCGCGCTGTGACGATGACGGAGGCTCCGTCGCCATTGCCGTACTCGGCCAGAGCTTCAGCTTCCGCCTCCTGCAGCATCGCGGCTTCCATCGCCTGGCGCTCGCGATTGAGATCGTCCAGCTTGTCGGCGATGGTCTCGGCCGCCGAGGCAACATCGAGCGTCAGCAGTCGGGCGCCCAGCGCCGCATCACCGATACGCCCGCCGGCGTTGATGCGCGGGCCGATCATGAAACCAAAATGATAAGGGCTCACAGGGCCGCCGAGTCCGGCCTTGCGAAATAACGCGGCAAGGCCGGGATTGCCCTGATGACGCGCGGCAATGAGGCCCTTGACGACGTAGGCGCGGTTCAAGCCTTTTAGCGGCACGACATCGCAGACCGTTGCCAGCGCGACGATATCGAGCCAGGCAAGCAAGTCGATGGAACGGACCCGGGCATCCCCTGCCTCACGCAATTGCCGCAGGGCCGCGACCAGAACCATAAAGACGACGCCTGCGGCGCAGAGATGTCCCTGCCCCGATAGATCGTCCTCGCGATTCGGATTGACCAGCGCGTGGCAGTGCGGCAGCTCATGCGCAACCTGGTGATGATCGATGACGACGACGTCGATATTGCGGGCCTTCGCCGCCTCCAACGATTCGAAGCTGGTGGAACCGCAATCGACGGTGACGATCAGGGTGGCGCCATTATCGATGAGCTGGTTGATGGCAGCGGGATTCGGGCCATAACCTTCGAAGATGCGGTCCGGAATGTAGATGCTGGCCGTCACGCCGAAATGGCTGAGGAAGCGGTAGGCCAGCGCCGAGGACGCTGCGCCGTCGACGTCGTAGTCACCAAAGATCGCGACCGTCTCGCCCGTCTTGACGGCGCGCAGCAGACGTTGCGCCGCCTTCTCACAGTCAGTCAGCAGATGAGGGTCGGGCATCAGACCGCGGATGGTGGGATCCAGGAAGGCCATGGCCTCTTCGACGCCGACGCCGCGGCCGGCGAGAACGCGGGCGATCAGATCCGGTAGCCCATGCGTTTGCGCGATGGCCAGCGCCCGATTCTGGCCGGCCTGGTCGAGCCGGGAAACCCAGCGATTGCCGGAGACAGAGCGTTCGACGCCCAGAAATGCCCGCTGCACAGGATCTGCCGGCTGTTCCACCATGTCTCCCTGAATTGGACGGCTCGTTCCGCTTTATCGGAACGGGCCTTGGTCGCCAGAATTATTCCTTGGGCCGCTCGATGCGGATCACCTGCGGCTCGCCGACAAGATAGCCCTCGGTCTTGATCGCGGCGACAGCCTTGCGCACCGAATCCTCCGTCGTCGCATGGGTGACGAGGATAATCGTCTGATGATGGGCCGGGGCCAAATGCTGCGTCGCGCGCTGCACGATCGACTCCAGCGAAATGTGGTTTTCCGCCATGCGGGTCGCGACGCTGGCGAAAACGCCGGTGCGGTCGAGAACGGTCAGGCGGATGAAATAGCCGCCTTCGTGGCTCTGCATCTGCGCCTTGCGATAGGGCTCCAACGCCTTGGCGGGATGACCGAGCACCGGCACACGCTGCGCGCCCGGCTGGCTCTTGGCGATGTCGGCGATGTCGCCAAGTACGGAGGAAGCCGTCGCGTTGCCGCCGGCGCCGGGGCCGACCATCAGCAGTTCGCCGAGTATGTCCGATTCGACCGCGACGGCATTGGTGACGCCGTCGACCTGAGCGATGACCGATTCGAGCGGCACCATGGTCGGGTGAACCCGCTGTTCGATGCCGGTTTCGGTGCGCTGGGCAACGCCGAGCAGCTTGATACGATAACCGAGGTCGGCCGCTGCGCGGATATCCTCGATGGAAATATTCGTGATTCCCTCGAGATAGATATCGTCGGCTGCGATGCGGTTACCAAAGGCCAGCGTCGTCAAAATGGCGAGCTTATGGGCCGTATCGTTGCCCTCGATGTCGAAGGCCGGATCGGCTTCGGCATAGCCGAGACGCTGGGCTTCCTTCAGGCAATCGGCAAAGGATAGGCCCTCTTTCTCCATCCGGGTCAGGATGTAGTTGCAGGTGCCGTTCATGATGCCGTAGACGCGCGAGATCGTGTTGCCGGTCAGGGATTCACGCAGCGCCTTGATGATGGGAATGCCGCCGGCGACCGCCGCTTCGAAGTTGAGCAGTGCGCCCTTCTCTTCGGCAATCTCGGCAAGTTCGACGCCGTGATAGGCAAGCAGCGCCTTGTTGGCGGTGACGACATGCAGGCCACGGGCAAGGGCTGCGCGCACTGCCGCATTAGCCGCCCCTTCGGCACCGCCGATCAGCTCGACGAAGACGTCGATGTCGGCCTTCTGCGCCAGGTCGACCGGGCCGCCGAACCATTCGATGCCCGTGAGGTCGATGCCACGATCCTTAGCGCGATCGCGCGCGGTGACAGCGACGATCTTGACGGGGCGGCCGCAAGTGACGGCAAGCTCGTTGGCGCGGCTCTGGATGATACGGACAAGCGAGGCACCAACGGTGCCCAAGCCCGCAATGCCGATTTTGAGGGCATCTGCCATGGAAAATTCCTGATCAGTATTGGGAACGGCAGCCGCGGAAAACGGCTGCCGCGCGACATTACGAACGATGAGCGTTCAGCGAAATGACATTGTGCATTGTCTCATCCGCGGTGGAGAGGAAGCGCTTCAAATTGCGCGCCGCCTGACGGATGCGATGCTCGTTCTCGACCAGCGCGATACGGACGTAATCGTCGCCCTGCTCGCCGAAACCGATGCCGGGTGCCACCGCGATGTCAGCCTTCTCGACGAGAAGCTTCGAGAATTCCAGCGAGCCGAGATGACGGAATTTTTCCGGGATCTTCGCCCAGGCAAACATCGTCGCCGCCGGTGGTGGCACGTCGAAGCCAGCCTTGCCGAAGCTGTCGACCAGCACGTCACGGCGGCGCTTGTAGATGTTGCGGACTTCCGCGATATCGGAACCGTCCCCGTTCAGCGCATGCGTGGCCGCAACCTGGATCGGCGTGAAGGCACCGTAATCGAGGTAGGATTTGACACGCGTCAAAGCCGCGATCAGGCGCTCGTTGCCGACGGCGAAGCCCATGCGCCAGCCGGGCATCGAGAAGGTCTTCGACATCGAGGTGAACTCGACGGTGACGTCCATCGCGCCTGGAACTTCCAGGACAGACGGCGGTGGGTCGTCGTTGAAGTAGATTTCCGAATAGGCCAGATCCGAGAGCACGATGATGTCGTGCTTCTTGGCGAAGGCGATGACTTCCTTATAGAAATCCAGCGTCGCGACATAGGCTGTCGGATTGGAAGGATAGTTCAGGATCAAAGCCAGCGGCTTCGGGATAGAATGGCGCACTGCCCGCTCCAGCGGCGGGAAAAAGCTATCGTCCGGCTCGACCTGCATCGAGCGGATGACGCCGCCAGCCATCAGGAAGCCGAAGGCATGGATCGGATAGGTCGGGTTCGGGCAAAGGATAACGTCACCCGGCGCCGTGATCGCCTGCGCCATGTTGGCGAAGCCTTCCTTCGAACCGAGGGTGGCGACCACCTGCGTATCCGGATTGAGCTTGACGCCGAAGCGGCGGGCATAATAAGCGGCCTGCGCGCGGCGCAGCCCAGGAATGCCCTTGGACGAGGAATAACGATGCGTGCGCGGGTCCTGGACCACTTCGCAGAGCTTGTCGACAATGGCCTTGGGGGTCGGAAGGTCCGGATTGCCCATGCCGAGGTCGATAATGTCGGCCCCGCCCGCTCGCGCGCTGGCCTTCAAACGGTTGACCTGTTCGAAGACGTAGGGCGGCAAGCGCCGGACTTTATGAAACTCTTCCATTTCTTTCCCCATGGGACAGCGGCCCTCACAACCGCAATGAAGTTCGTCAAGCTCCCGGTGAGCCGCGATACGAACTCCGGAATCGCGGCGCCGCAACTATACTGATGCGAAGGATACGGTGAATCTTGGGCGGTTATAGACGCAACGCGCTATCAACCAAGAAGAAACATCGAAATTCAGCCTAGCTGAACGCTTTGCGGCCAAATCGCCTGAAACGCAAGGCTAATTCTGCGTCGGCGCGGGCGTCTGGCTGGGCTCGGCGCTCTGCTGCTGGATTTGCGACAGTGTATCCTGGCCGTGTTCTGCCGCGAGCTTGCGCATGTCGGCGACACGTTTCTGATATTCGGCCTCGGAAATCGTGCCGGCCTTGCGCTGTGCGCCAAGCGCCGTCAATTGCTTGCCGATATCGGCCGCCTGCTGGTCGTTGATCTGCACATTCGCCGCCGTCGGGGGAGCGTTGAAGGAAGGATAACCGTCCTTGTAGTGCTGTTGCGTGTTGCCTTCGTCGACCGGCTTGCCTTCCGCGGACTTGACGACCACCGCCTGCGGGGCCTGCTTGCTCTTGGCAAAGGCTGCCTTTTCCGCAGGCGTCGAGCAGCCGGCAAGCGCCAGCGCGAGACTGGCGCACAAAGCACCGCAGAGTACGGAATACCGGTTGAGTCTTGCCACCATGCCGCCGCCCATATTGTCGTCCTGCTCTGTTGCCTTGCCGTGGGTTGCGACTGTTAAATTTGTCGCAGCGGCAAAGCAAGAGCAGGGTTGCGTTTCATTCGACTTGTATTCCTTTTCCGGCAGGATGTACAAATGGAAAACAAAGAGAGCTGCCGCCGGGAGGATGATGCGTGACCGACAGCAAGCGGGACAATAGTGAAGGCAACGGCGCCTTTCCCGGTTTCGACCCTAAGTCAGTCGAGCCTTACATCGTTAGGGATCCCGAGGCGATGGCCGTGAACTTTGCCCGTGCGTTGGAAAATCTCGGCAAGGCCGCTTCGGCATGGCTTGCGCCACGCGAGCGCGGCGAGAAGGTCGATACCGTTGCCGATCCGATGACCGACATCGTCAAGACGCTCTCCAAGGTCAGCGAATACTGGCTTTCCGATCCGCGCCGGACATTGGAGGCACAGACCAACCTGCTATCCGGCTATTTCGGCCTGTGGACGAAAACCATGCAGCGTCTCAGCGGCGATTCGGCACCCGAGCCTGAGCCGGTCAAAGACAAGCGCTTCGCCGATGAGGATTGGCAGAAAAATCCTTTCTTCGATTTCCTGCGCCAAACCTATCTCCTGACCGCCGGCTGGGCAGACAAGCTGGTTACTGATGCCGAAGGGCTGGACGAGCACACGCGCCACAAGGCCTCCTTCTATACCAAGCAGATCACCGCAGCGCTGTCGCCGGCCAATTTCGTCGCCACCAATCCACAGCTCTATCGCGAGACCGTCGCTTCCAACGCAGAAAACCTGGTGCGCGGCATGAAAATGTTTGCCGAGGATATCAGCGCCGGCCGCGGCGAATTGCGATTGCGCCAGACCGACATGACGAAATTCGCTGTTGGACGGGACATGGCGCTGACACCCGGCAAGGTGATCGCACAGAGCGAGGTTTGCCAGATCATTCAATATGAAGCGGCAACAGACAAAGTGTTGAAGCGGCCGCTGCTGATCTGCCCACCCTGGATCAACAAATTTTACATTCTCGATCTCAACCCGCAGAAATCCTTCATCAAATGGTGTGTCGAACAGGGGCACACCGTCTTTGTCATCTCCTGGGTGAACCCGGATAAGCGCCATGCCGCCAAGGACTGGACGTCCTATGCGCGCGAAGGCATCGATTTCGCGCTGGATACGATCGAGAAGGCAACCGGCGAGAAAGAGGTCAACGCGGTCGGCTATTGCGTCGGCGGTACGCTGCTGGCGGCAACACTCGCTTTGCATGCCAAGGAAAAGAACAAGCGCATCCGCACCGTCACCTTCCTGACCACGCAGGTCGATTTCACCTTTGCCGGCGATCTCAAGGTCTTCGTCGATGAGGAGCAGATCTCGGCGCTTGAAGCGCAGATGAAGGCGGTCGGTTACCTCGAAGGCTCGAAAATGGCGACGGCGTTCAACATGCTGCGCGCCTCGGAGCTGATCTGGCCCTATTTCGTCAACAGCTATCTGAAGGGCCAGGAACCCCTGCCCTTCGATCTCCTGTTCTGGAACGCAGATTCCACGCGAATGGCCGCAGCCAACCATTCGTTTTATCTACGCAATTGCTATCTCGACAATGCTTTGAGCCAGGGCAAGATGGTGCTCGACGGCAAAAAGCTGTCGCTGAAAGACGTCAAGATACCCGTCTATAATCTGGCAACGCGCGAGGATCACATCGCGCCGGCCAAATCCGTCTTCATCGGCAGCCAGTTCTTCGGCGGGCCGGTTGAGTTCGTCGTGACTGGGTCCGGCCATATCGCCGGCGTCGTCAACCCGCCGGACAAGCACAAATACCAGTTCTGGACCGGCGGCGCGGTCAAGGGCGACTATGATCAATGGCTGGACGAGGCTAAGGAGACACCAGGCTCCTGGTGGCCGCATTGGCTCGAATGGATCAAGAGCAACGACAGCCGCATGGTTCCCGCCCGCAAGCCGGGCGGCGCGGCACTGAATGCCATCGAGGAAGCACCCGGCAGCTTCGTCATGGAACGCGCCTAAGCGGCTGGTATCCATGCTCTTCAATCCGCCCCTCGTCCCCGCGCGGCTGATCGCCCGCTATAAGCGCTTCCTTTTCGATGCCGAACTGGAGAGCGGCGAAATCATCACCGGCTCCTGCCCGAACACCGGCTCGATGCAGGGGCTGACGACACCCGGTTCGCGCATTTGGCTTTCCGAACATGACAGTCCGAAGCGCAAATATCGTCACGTCTTTGAATTGATCGAAGCCGATGCCACCATAGTCGGCGTCAACACCGCCATGCCGAACCGGCTGGCAGCGGAGGCAATCGCTCTCAGGCAGATTTCCGATCTCGGCGATTACACGACCGTGCGGCGCGAGCAAAATTATGGCCGCAATTCCCGCATCGACCTGCTCTTGACCGACCCCTTGCGGACGACCACCTATGTCGAAGTCAAGAATGTGCATTTTATGCGCCAGCCGGGCCTTGCCGAATTTCCCGATACGGTCACAGCCCGCGGCGCCAAGCATCTCGAAGAACTCGGCGATATGACGGAGGCCGGATATCGCGCCGTCATGCTGTTCGTGATCCAGCGGCATGACTGCGGTCGCTTTCGCGTCTGTGGCGATCTCGACACGGTTTATGCGGCAGCGTTCGAGCGAGCTTTGAAGCGCGGCGTTGAAGTCTATGCTATCAAATGCAAGGTTTCACCGACAGAAATAACGCCCGCTGGGTTGATCCCGATAGACGAACCCGGCATAGCTGCATTAAATACCAGTATAAAGATTTCTGCTGAAGGCTGATCATGGTGAATTACATCGAAGCGGCAACGGCGCCGTCGAAAAATACCGGCGCCATCCGCCTCTACGGCCCCGACGCTTTCGCAGGAATGCGCAGGGCATGCCAGTTGACCGCTCGTTGCCTGGATGAACTGGCTGCCATCGTCGGGCCTGGCGTACCCACCGATGTGATCGACCGCTTCGTTTTCGAATTCGGCATGGATCACGGCGCCTACCCGGCGACGCTGAATTATCGCGGCTACATGAAGTCGTCCTGCACGTCGATCAATCATGTCGTGTGCCACGGCATCCCGAATGACAAGCCGCTGCGCGACGGCGATATCGTCAATATCGACGTGACCTATGTGCTCGATGGCTGGCATGGTGATTCCAGCCGCATGTATCCGGTCGGCGAGATCAAGCGCTCGGCGGAGCGGCTGCTGGAAGTGACCTATGAATCGCTGATGCGCGGTATTGCCGCCGTGCGTCCCGGTGCTCGGACCGGCGCCATCGGCGAAGCGATCCAGGCCTATGCCGAAGCGGAGCGCTGCTCCGTCGTGCGGGACTTCTGCGGCCACGGCGTCGGCAGCCTCTTCCATGATTCACCGAACATCCTGCATTACGGCCGCGCCAGCGAGGGCCCGGAACTGCGCGAAGGCATGATCTTCACGATCGAGCCGATGATCAACCTCGGACGGCCGCATGTGAAAGTTCTCGGCGACGGCTGGACGGCCGTCACGCGCGACCGTTCGCTTTCGGCGCAGTACGAGCACACCGTCGGCGTTACCGCCACGGGCTGCGAGATCTTCACCCTGTCGCCCGGCGGCCTCGACCGCCCCGGCTTGCCGCCGCAGGGGTAATACATGGCGAAGCGGCCCGCTTCCTCTTCCGGACATGGCGACATGCCCGTCGATAGCGGCGGGGCGGATGGTCTTGAAGACGTGTCGCTTTTCGACGAGCGTCTGTTTTTCGCCCACCAACCCGCCAAATTCGCGCTGCGCAACAAACCGACAAAACCGCCGAGCGCGCCAGCCAATGGCGAAGCCCATTATCATGGGCACCGCGAAAGGCTGCGCAATCGCTATCGCGATGGCGGCGATGGGGCGCTTGCCGATTACGAAATTCTCGAACTCCTGCTGTTTCGGCTGATTCCGCGCCGCGACACCAAACCGATCGCCAAGGCGCTGCTTGCCCGATTCGGCACGCTCGGTGGCGTCTTCGGTGCGCCGGCTAATCTGCTGCAGGAAATCAGCGGCGTCGGGGAAGCCGTGGCCCTCGATCTGAAGCTGGTGGCGAGTGTTGCGCAGCGCATGCTGAAAAGCGAGCTGGCCGGCAAGCCGGTGCTCTCCTCCTGGAAAGCTTTGATCGACTACTGTCACACAGCCATGGCGCACGAGACGCGCGAACAGTTTCGCATCCTGTTTCTCGACAAGCGCAATGCCCTGATCGCCGACGAGGTGCAGGGTTTGGGCACGATCGATCATACGCCGGTCTATCCGCGCGAGGTGGTCAGACGGGCGCTTGAACTCTCCGCCACCGCGGTGATTCTCGTCCACAACCACCCGTCCGGTGACCCCACTCCCTCGCGCGCCGATATCGACATGACGAAGACGATCATCGATACGGCCGGCCCTTTGGGCATCACAGTTCACGATCATATTATCATCGGCAAGAACGGCCACGTCAGCTTCAGAGCGCTGCGCTTGGTCTGAATCGCACTCCGCAGGGTAATCAAGACTTTTCAATATCACCATAACGAATTGTTTTTATTGCGCTCCTGGTAAAAGCAATCTCCTCGAATGCTGAAACATCAACAGTGTACGACATCGAGGGCTCCTCTTCGCGTTTCAGGTATTTGTCAGGATGATCTGACAGAACGACAACGCATCCAGATCGGCGTGTTTGCCGGCGGAAGCGGTTGTTTTATATGCGCCTTATCCCTTGAGGTGCGGCGTGCCCGGAGACTACATGCCGAAGACGTCATCGCCGCTTTCTCATCGTTTGCGCCGCATTGGTCGTGGTGTGCTTTTTGCATTTTCTCCCTTTGCGCTGATTGCCGGCGGTTTCTACGCTCATATGCTATGGACGACGAACTTCCATCCCGTCATCGCCGGCGAGGTCTACCGCTCTTCTCAACCATCTCCGGCGACGATCGCCGAACTGCAGAAGCAGTATGGTATCAAGACCATCATCAATCTGCGCGGCGAAAACAACGGTCGCACTTGGTATGACAGCGAAGTCGCCCAGGCGAAGGAACTCAATATCAACCACATCGACTTCAAGATGTCTGCCAGTCGCGAACTGACCCGGGAACAAGCAGCTCAGCTCGTCCAGATCATGCGCGATGCACCGAAGCCGTTGTTGATTCATTGCCAAGCCGGCGCAGACCGCACGGGGCTTGCCTCGGCCCTCTATCTCGCTGCTATCGCCAAAGCCGGCGAAGCCGTTTCGGAACGTCAGATGTCGATCATCTACGGACATCTGCCACTTTCCTTTACCGATGCCTATGCGATGGACCGGACTTTCGAAAAGCTTGAGCCTTGGCTCGGCCTTTCCAGCTCCTAATCTTTCCTGTTAGATAATCTGTAACATTGAGCAGCTACCGGTTGACGGGCAGCATGTTGCGTTGCGACATTGATTCCATAATTCCAATCACCCGAGGCTTCCGATGGACCAATTCGATCTCATAGTCGTGGGCAGTGGCCCCGCCGGCCGCAGGGGCGCCATTCAGGCCGCCAAGCTCGGCAAGAGAGTGCTGGTCATCGAACAGGGAAAGCGCGTCGGCGGTGTTTCGGTCCATACCGGTACCATTCCGTCGAAGACGCTGCGTGAAACTGCACTCAATCTCTCCGGCTGGCGCGAGCGCGGCTTCTACGGCCGCGCCTACCGTGTCAAACAGGAGATCAGCGCTGCAGATTTGCGCCGCCGCCTGCTGATCACTCTCGACCATGAAGTCGAAGTGCTGGAGCATCAGTTCGCCCGCAATCGCGTGCAGCACATGCGCGGCAAGGCGAGCTTCGTCGATCCGCAGACCCTGCAGGTCGTCAAGGACGACGGCGAAGTGCTCCATGTGACCGGCGCCAGCATCCTGCTTGCGGTCGGCACCAAGCCTTTCCGTCCGGACTACATGCCCTTCGACGGCAAGACCGTTCTCGACAGCGACGAGTTGCTGGAGATCGAAGATCTGCCGCGTTCGATGGTCGTCATCGGCGCCGGCGTCATCGGCATCGAATATGCGACGATCTTCAGTGCGCTCGACACGCAGGTGACGCTGATCGATCCGAAATCGACGATGCTCGACTTCATCGACAAGGAAATCGTCGAGGATTTCATCTATCAGCTACGCGACCGCAACATGAAACTACTGCTGGGACAAAAGGCGGAGAAGGTCATCCGGCAGAATGGCAAGGTGGAACTGCTGCTGGATAATGGCCGCCATATCGTCACCGATATGGTGCTGTTTGCGGCCGGCCGCATGGGTGCTACCGATACGCTCAATCTGGCCGCGGCCGGTATCGAGGCGGACAATCGCGGCCGCCTCAGCGTCAATCCCGAAACCTTTGCCACCAACGTCCCCCACATCTTCGCGGCCGGCGACGTCGTCGGTTTTCCGAGCCTCGCTTCGACGTCGATGGAACAGGGCCGTATCGCCGCCCGCGTCGCCGTCGGCGCCATCGCCAAAGAACCGCCGAAATATTTCCCCTACGGCATCTACGCCGTACCGGAAATCTCCACCTGCGGTCTTTCCGAGGAAGAGGTCAAGGAACGCCACATCCCCTATGAATGCGGCATCGCCCGTTTCCGCGAGACGTCGCGCGGCCATATCATGGGCCTCGATACCGGCCTCTTGAAGATGATCTTCTCGCTGAAGACGCGCCGGCTGCTCGGCGTCCACATCGTCGGCGAAGGCGCGACCGAACTCGTCCATATCGGCCAGGCGGTGCTGAACCTCAAAGGCACGGTCGAATATTTCGTCGAAAACACCTTCAACTACCCGACCCTCGCCGAAGCCTACAAAATCGCGGGGTTGGATGCGTGGAACCGCATGGGCGATATCAAGTCGGAGCTTTGATGCCCCTGTGACGGCATCTGTGCGAAGCCCAGGCAAATTACGCGTTTGGAAGGCTGGCGCCCTGGATGCTGAGGCGGAAGGCCGTCGGTGTCTGGCCGTTGATTTCTAAAAATGCGGCGTTGAAGGCCGATAGCGATGCATAGCCGACCGCGTATGCCGCCTCGGTGATAGTCACACCATTCGCTCCGAGAAGTTCCATTGCGCGAATGATGCGCAACCGGCGCAATGTCTGACGCCAGGTCATACCCATCTCGCACGAGAAACGCCGCGCGAGGGACCGTTCCGTCATCGCGACGTCGCGCGCAATCGAGGCGAAGTCCGGCGCCTCGGCCATCCGCTGTTCGGTCAGTCGCATCGCCGCAGCAACGCCACTCGAACGGGGTAGCGGCATGGCGGCATTGGACGGCGTAGCGGCGAGTTGGCTGACGACCGCGGCTAAGGTCGCGAAGAGTTGCCGCGCATAGGGATCGAGCGGCTTATCGACATCGGTCCAAACACGGCAAGCGAGGATTAACTCGCGCGCGAGAGGAGTCACATTGATGACCGTAAGAGCCTCTGCCGGAGCGGGAATGAATGTTCGAGCGAAGAGAGTTGAACAAGCCATCACGGCCTGCGGCAAGGTTACATGAATACTCCGACCCGCTTCAATAATGGCGGCCCGCGACGGGGGCAATGACCAGACCTTGCCCTCCGCCTCGAGACGCATCGTGCCGGCCGTACAGTAAAGCAGGTAGTGCCGGTCGAAACGCAATTCAGCACGGTCGGCTGGAGGAAACAGCCGGGAAACGCTGTAAGCTTCGGCTGCTTCGCCCATCAGTATATGCCTCAGGCGATCGTCTCAAGAACTTCGGACATCATCCGTCGGCTAATCGGCGGCGCCTTCATCAATGGGCGCAGCACAAGGCCGAGCTGCTTAAACACTTCCGACGCCGTATAGGTGCGGAAATGCTCAACGTCCCGCCACTCGTGCCAAATGCGAACCGCCCCGTCGTCGACAGGGTCGATATAGGCACTGAATGCGAGGTTTCCCTCCATGGTGCGGATAACATCACTATCTTGAAGCAGCCTTGCGATGACTGCGGCGCGGCTTTCGGGTTCAACAGTAAAATCGACGATTGCGATGAACATTTGGCTATCTCCTTGCCCTTAACGCTCGGGAGGTTAGTCGAACATAGTGATTGATGGCTGCCGCGCATTGGTCAAATGTACACGTCTAAAGGACAAAAACAATTCATATCCGGCCGGCATTAGCGGGGTTTCCGGTTGCGCATTTACGCAGCTGTGGTGAGGTGCGCTCGGCAGCGACCGTGGCCCGTCTTTGCAAGCAAGCCATCATCGATCATCTTACCAAGATAGAAACGATGAATGCCAATATCGGTCAATTTCTTATCCAGCCGATAAGTCCCAGCCCCTCTCCTCGTGCGAGGAGAGGGAGTTTACTGTTTCATCACAACAAAAAGGCCCCGCCGCGAACGGCAGGGCCTGATTTCGTTTCGGAACGAGAGCTGAATTATTCGGCGCTGTCTTCAGCAGCCTTCTTCTTCGGAGCCGCCTTCTTCTTCGGAGCAGCAGCTTCTTCGCCTTCGGCGGCAGCTTCGGTTGCTTCAGCCTTGGCAGCAGCCTTCTTCTTCGTTGCAGCCTTCTTGGCAGCCGGCTTGTCTTCGGTTTCGGCTTCGTCGTCAGCCAGCAGCGCTTCCTTGGAAACGGTCTTGTCGGTGACGTCGACTTCGGTCAGCAGGTGGTCGATGACCTTTTCTTCGAAGATCGGCGCGCGCAGGTTGGCAGAAGCGCCGGGCGTGTTGCGGAAGAAGTTCAGGATTTCCTTTTCCTGACCCGGGAACTGCTGGAGCTGCGCATAGAGGGCGCGCTGCATTTCGTCTTCGCTCACTTCGACGCCGGCCTTTTCGCCGATTTCGGAGAGAACGAGGCCGAGGCGGACGCGGCGCTCAGCGAGCTTGCGATATTCTTCGCGAGCCTTTTCTTCCGTCGTGTCTTCGTCTTCGAAGGTCTTGCCGGATTCATCGAGATCGGTCTGGATCTGGCGCCAGATGCTGGCGAATTCGGCTTCGACAAGCTTCTGCGGGGTGTCGAACTGGTACATCTCGTCGAGCTGGTCGAGGATCTGACGCTTGACCTTCTGGCGGGTGACGGAGCCATACTGGCTTTCGATCTGGCCGCGGACGATTTCCTTCAGGCGATCGGCGGATTCAATGCCGAGCTTGGAGGCGAGTTCGTCGTTGATTTCGATATCGCCGGGAGCTGCAACTTCCTTCACCTTAATGTCGAAGGTAGCTTCCTTGCCGGCGAGGTTCTTGGCCGGGTAGTCGGCCGGGAACGTCACGGTGATGGTCTTTTCGTCGCCGGCCTTGAAGCCCACGAGCTGCTCTTCGAAGCCCGGGATGAAGCGGTTGGAGCCGAGGACGAGCTGAGCGTCTTCGTCCTTGCCGCCCTCGAAGGCTTCGCCGTCGACCTTACCGAGGTAATCGATGGTGACGCGGTCGCCGTCGGCGGCCTTGCCCTTCTTCGTCTCGTAGCTGCGGGCGCTTTCGGCGATCTTCAGGATCTGTTCGGTGACTTCGTCCTCGCCGATTTCTGCGACTTCGCGGGTAACCTTGATGCCGTTGACGGACTTCAGTTCGATTGCCGGGATGACTTCATAGGAGAGCGTGAATTCGAAATCGGCCTGAGCGGCGAGAATCTTTTCAGCCTCGTCCTTGTCCTCGGTCATGGCGATTTCCGGCTGGGTCGCCGACTTTTCGCCGCGCTCGGTCAGGATTGCCGGCGGCTGGTCACGAACGATCTCGTTGACGAGGTCGGCCATGATCGACTTGCCATAGACCTTCTTCAGATGCGCAACCGGCACCTTGCCCGGACGGAAACCGTTGATGCGGACCTTGTCCTTGACCTCGGCCAGGCGCTCGTTCATGCGAACTTCCATGTCCTTGGCCGGGATGACCACCTTGATTTCGCGCTTCAGCCCTTCAGCGAGCGTTTCGATAACCTGCATTGTCCTACCTTCATTCATGGCGGCCGTGCCCAGACAGCCGTTCGTTTCGATGAGCACGACGCCGGAAAATCCCGAGCGTGGCTTGCATGCAATTCCTCATCATCTTGCCAGAGCGCCGCGCGTTCGAACGAATGCGCAAAAGGTCGCTCGTCCTCTCGGAATCTAGGGCATCTTATCCACTTTCCACTAGAAAGCGGGATGCTCTAGGCAAAATGGCGCGTCCAACAGCGGGTCAGGAGACAGGCCGTTAAGCCTCTCCCGTCCACAAGGCAGCCTTGGTGCGGGTAGAGAGACTTGAACTCCCACGCCTTGCGGCACCAGAACCTAAATCTGGCGTGTCTACCAATTTCACCATACCCGCGTTCCCAAAAGCATACGGCAATGCCTGCCCATGAGGCCTTCCGGAGCGCGGCGTCTCTATATCACCCGTTTTAAACCACGCAAAGGAAAAATGACGGTTCGACGACCGTCCACGGACCTTGTTTGGTTTTCTGCGGAAACCCTGTCAGTAAAGCGGCTCTTCGTAGACAGATTTGCCGTCCAGCAGCAGGCTTCTGATATGCGCCTCGCCATCTGCGGAGATGCGGGCGGCGATGGCGACGCGGTCGTGATTGCGTGCATCCTCGATGGTGCGACCGGCCCCTTCAGGCACATAATAGCGCTCGATGCCGTATGTGACGGAGATCGTAGCCTGCGGGCTATCGCCATAAGAAAAATAGTCGAAAGGCAGGGTTTTGAGAACGACCGTATCCGGTTTCGGTTCCAACGTTCCAAAGGACGATTCGACGATGCCCCAATAGCCGTCATCCTGTTTCTTCAGGCGGACCGATAGAACCTGATTTTTCCGGCTGTCCGTCGGCGCCCCGCCGATGAGGGTTGATACCGGCACCCGGGAAATATCGTAGTTCAACGTCACGTAGTCGCCGCGCAGCAAATCGCGGGGATCGATCGGCGCGGTTTTCAACAGCACTTCGACGCCGCTCCTCAGGCCCCAGGCCCGTTCGCCCACCATATAACCGAGGATGGCCGTCTGCAGCGCCGCGACGATGATAGCGGCAATCCACATGCGTCGGCTGAAATTGCGTGCAACGGTGCCCGCCTCGGCTGCCATCGTCATGCCTGCACCTCCTGCCTGTCGTTTCGAAGGCCGTCTTGATGGGAAAATCGCCGCTCAAGACGAATGACCAGCCAGGCAGCGATGGCGACCAGGACGCCGCAGATGAGGAAGAAGCCCGATGTCCCGATGATCGAACCGACTGTCTCGTTTGCGAGATAGAGGATTTCCCAGGCAAAGACGACATAGGCAAGATAGCGCACGGCACCGTTGTCCCGGCCACTCAGAGTGATCGCGACGACGGCGCTTGCGAGCGTCACGAAGGCGATTACGATGAGAGGCAGCTTGTTTTCAACCCATATAGTATTCTCAAAAACCCCGTCGCCGATCTCTCCATGGATTGCGATGAGACCGATGGCAGCGATGAGGAAGGCATAGAAGGCCGGCGCCGCACCGGCGGTCCGTGCGATCCGTATCAGGGGTGAGACAGGCAGGCTGACGGCCAGAAAGGCAACCATGCCGGCGGCGGCAAGCAGGACAGCCGCATGCAGGCTTTCATACTGCGCAAAAATCCATGTCAGCCAACCAACGAGCATCAGATAAGCTAGATGCCGGGACCTCGGCGCATCGACATACCGGACAAGGGCAATCAGCACGGCCGCCATGACCGGCGGCGCCCAGGGCATGATGCCGTACCATTGGTCATAATGATCCCAAAGATAGAAGCCGCAAAAACCCCAGGCCAGGAAACCGGCGAGTGCGACCTGCGCGCTTGAGCGAAACAATGCGGCAGCGACGCTGGCGACTGCGAACCAGACGATCATCATCGTCAGCTCGTCGCCGGAGAGATTATACATCTGGCCGACCAGCGACATGGCGCCGCCGAAACTCATCGTACCGAGAATCAGCACCGCCGAAGCAAGAATCGAATGCCCGCGCACGAATGAATAGGCGCCGCCAAGATAGAATGCCCAGATCATCGCTGTGAGCCCGAAGAGCCTGATGAGCCTTGGGATCGCCTCCCAATTCGACGCTACGAAAAGCAGGATTGCGACACCGACCAACAGCGCTGCCATGACGGCAAGCACACGGCCGAGGCTGAAGCTTGCCGGGCGGCTGTCGTATTCGCTGAGGATCGCCGCCGCTGCCGGCGCGTCGACTAGCCCCTTATCCATCCAGATCTTTAGATCACGCCCCAGCCTAGCCCGGTACATAACGCGCCCCTGTTAGCGATTCCGTCACCCCAGAGTGTCTTATCACATATCGAGGACGTTCGAGGTCGCTCTTTCATGTCTCAAATCAAGCCGAGTTTTCCAGAAGGTCATGCCGCGTTAATGCAAGGTTAAGGCTCCGCTTCCTATACTTGTCATTTGCTGGATGGATGCGATCTCAAGCTATGCGCCATCAGCATATCTCCCATGAAATTATTGCGCTGCACAAAAATAAAAAGTCATACTATTTTACAAGCATCGAAGGACGGCGGTGGCGCGCCGCTTCGGCGAAAGCCGGAAAGAGCCTGAGGATGAATTCCTTATATAGAATTCGGAGCCGCACACTCCTCCTCCCAGTGCGCTCCGATGGATTGACGACACTCCTCCTCCCAGTCGTCAATCACCACAAATGACGCCCACCGCATCCTCCTCCCGCGGTGGGCGTTATTTTTTCCAGGAAAATCGATTAGTCCCTTTAAGTCTGTGGACGCGACTTGCTCCCTTTGGCGACTCCATCCGGCAGGCCTCGCAAGGATGGTATGAACCGCGCTCAAACGCTTGGAATTGTGAGCAATTACTCATGATTTGAGCAGGAGCGCAAAAGTTCGGTCAACCATTCGACCGAATGCCCATCTTCATGCAACGTCATGTGCACATAAAGCAGCCACTCCTTTAACCAAATTCTCATCCTGAATTGCATGCTGCGCATAGGTGGCATGAAGCATTCGCGCTTTTACTTCTTGCAGCGCAGCATATATTCCCGCTCAACAGATCAAGAACGGAACCAATCACGGCACCGGCGAGATCTCCAAACCCTCGAAAGTGATTTAAAATGAACCTGACCCGCTCTTTCAATAACTGGCGCAAGTACCGTCAGACCGTTACCGAACTCGGCCGGATGAGCACCCGCGAACTGCACGACCTCGGTATCGATCGTTCGGACATCCATCGCGTAGCTCGCGAAGCCACCGGCCGCTAAGTAGCGGATTGGCTTCGCTAAACAGCGACAGCCTACACAACGCCCGTTGCGGACAACCGCGGCGGGCGTTCTTTTTTTGGCCATTGTTCTCTGGCGCCGTTTGCGCCTGCAGCAACCCTCAAGCTGCCCTAAACTATTCGCCTCAGACAGGTCACATAAATTTTGGGCATTGATGGCTTTTTGGGCGTCATATTGCACAAATGCATAGCAGACGCATTTTATTTGCACTGCAAAATATTCGTCCTCGCGCCTATATAGATACCAAGCGCTGAGGCGGCAATCGTGCCGCTCGCAACCTGAATGACTGAGGACACAACAATGAACCCGCTTCGCATTGCCAAGAACTGGATCAGCTATCGCCGCACCCTGAACGAGCTCGGCAATCTTTCCAGCCAGACCCTGTCGGATATTGGCGTTAGCCGTTACGAAATCCGCAACATCGCTTCCCGCTCTTTCCGTTAATACAACGGACCAAGTGGACTGCCTCAAGACGGCGCCCTTCGGCGCCGTTTTTGATTCCGGCTTTTGCGTAAAGCAATTGGATCACCGGCCTGCCCGTGGTAATGACGCGCGCATGACAAATAGCAGCTCTTTTTCTCCCATCCATATCATCGGCGGTGGCCTTGCCGGCTCGGAAGCCGCGTGGCAGATCGCCAGCGCCGGCGTACCGGTCGTCCTGCATGAAATGCGCGGCGTACGCGGCACCGAGGCACACAAGACTGACGATCTGGCGGAACTCGTCTGCTCCAACTCTTTCCGCTCCGATGACGCGACCAGCAACGCGGTCGGCGTCATCCATGCGGAAATGCGTCTGGCTGGCTCGCTGATCATGGCTTGCGCCGACAGGCATCAGGTTCCTGCCGGCGGGGCGCTGGCGGTGGATCGCGATGGATTTTCGGCAGCAGTCACGCAGGCGATCGAAAGCCACCCCCTGATCACGGTCGTGCGCGAGGAAGTCCAGGGCCTGCCGCCGAAGGAATGGGATCAGGCGATCATCGCCACCGGACCATTGACCGCGCCCGGGCTTGCCAGCGCCATCCAGGCGGAGACCGGTGCAGATGCGCTCGCCTTTTTCGACGCCATCGCGCCGATCATCTATCGCGACAGCATCAATATGGATATTTGCTGGCATCAATCCCGCTACGACAAAGTCGGACCAGGCGGCACGGGCAAGGACTATATCAACTGCCCAATGGACGAAGCCCAATATAATACCTTCGTCGATGCCCTGACCGCCGGCGATGCCGTCGGTTTCAAGGAATGGGAAGGCACGCCCTATTTCGACGGCTGCCTGCCGATCGAAGTCATGGCCGAGCGCGGGCGCGAGACGCTGCGCCACGGGCCGATGAAGCCGATGGGCCTGACTAACGCCCATAACCCTACCGTCAAAGCCTATGCAGTCGTCCAGCTCCGCCAGGACAATGCGCTCGGCACGCTCTACAACATGGTCGGTTTTCAGACGAAGCTGAAGTATGGCGCGCAGGCCGAGATTTTCCGGCTGATTCCGGGCCTGGAGAATGCGGAATTCGCGCGGCTCGGTGGCCTGCACCGCAATACCTATATCAATTCGCCGACTTTGCTCGACCCCTCGCTCACGCTGAAATCGCGGCCGGGCCTGCGTTTTGCCGGCCAGATCACCGGCTGCGAGGGTTATGTCGAGAGTGCCAGTATCGGCCTGCTCGCCGGTCGCTTTGCCGCTGCCGAGCGTAAAGGCGAGGCGCCGTCCCTGCCGCCGCATACGACGGCGCTGGGTTCGCTGCTCAACCACATTACCGGCGGGCATATCGTTTCCGATGAAGAGCCGGGCAAGCGCTCCTTCCAGCCGATGAATATCAATTTCGGGCTGTTTCCGGAATTGGAACCGGGTTCCATCGTCAAACCGGAAGGCGTCAAGCGCTTCCGCGGCAAGGACAAGACGATCATGAAGCGGCAACTGATCGCCAAGCGGGCGCTGGCGGATTGTGCAGAGTGGCTGGGACAATAATTACCTTCGCCCCAGCGGGAAGAAGGCCGCCTAAAGGGCGGGTTGAGGGGCACTAGCGGGAAGAATTTAGTGTGGCTCACAGCGACACCTTGCCGGCAGCGCCCCCTCAACCGGCCATTCACGATTTCGTTTCGCTCAACCGATCATGTGCACCTTCTCCCCGCTGGGGCGAAGGTTTTTCAACATAATTGCCGAGCAGCCAGAGGGAGACCTCGGCGGCGTCTGCGGGCGTGGCGAATTCGAATGTGCCGTTGTGGTGCGGAGCGTCTAGGAAATCGACGGTCAAGCCGCGACCGGTTCCAGAATCCTTGGCACGCGCCCTGCCCGGCTCGATCAGATGAACGGCAAAATGATTGCGCAGGCTGCGCATGAAGCCGGCCTTGTCATCATGCAGGCGCACGAAAACCGCTTGGCCGTTGGCCGTCGTTTGCAATTGCCGGATTGCCTCGGTCGGAAAAGCGCGGCCGAATTCAAGAATGGCAAGACCGGTATCGTGCAAACCGTCTTCCTTGTTCTGCGACGCCATGCGCGTTGCGAAGAACGCAAAGAAAACGACGATCGCAAAGAGTATGCACCAGACGATGATGCCCATAGCGGCTCTCCTAGGATGCGGGCAAATGTTCAGCAGTCTCTATAGGCCCCGAGACTTGCGCGAGCGTGGTCGATTTCAGATTTTCCTGTTGATGGACGCCAGTGCCATGCGCATCTGTCGCCGCCATTGCGGCTGCAGGAAAGATCGATCGAACACCTCAGCGCCCAGCGCTTGCGCGCGCTTCAGCACCGGCTCCGCCAAAACGACCGGCAGGAAAGCCGGAAATACCGTCGGCGAAATATTGCCGGCAGCTCTCGCCTTCGCCAGATGCTCGCGGCCGAGTCCAGCGAAAGCTTCGATCGCGGCAGAAATGCGTGCCCTGTCCTCGCCGGCGAGGAAGGCATCACGATCGAGGCCGGTTGCCGTCAGGATTTCCAACGGCACATAGAGCTGCCCGCGGCGGCGATGCAGCGGCATCAGCAGCAACAGCCCTGCAATTGCCTGCGCGACGCCGGCATGCCCAGCGGCGTCGGCCGAGCGACGGGCGTCCTCCGGCGACAGCACCAGGCTCGCGAGCTGGATCAGCGCCGAGGCCGTCTCGCCGGCATAACCTTCCAGCGTGCCGCGCGTTTCCATCGGATCGTCGTAGAGATCGAAGATGCGGGCATCGATCATATCGATCAGCGTTTGACGCGGCAGGCGATGGTGTTCGATCGTCGCGAGCAGCTCGGCAGCTACGGGATTGGCGGCACTCGACCCATGCGCCTGTCCTTCGAGCAGATCGCGCCAATATTGCATGCGCACTTCGCCCGGCAGGGGCTCGTGGACGAGATCGCGGATGCGCGCCAACTCGGCATTGAAGGCATAGAGTGCGGCGAGAGAACCCCGCTTATCCTGCGGTGCCAGCAGGCAGGCAAGATAGCGGTCGCGATCAGTGTCGCGAAGCGTCGCCAGGCAAATATCCTGGTTGCTACGGGGCGCAGCTAATGTCGTCATGCCTTGCCGGATCCTCGTCAAACCGCGATCAGCGCCGCGGCCACGGCGCGCGACTCAGCCAGCATGATGTTGAATGTGCGCACCGCCGCTCCCGTATTCATCGAATCGGAAGAAATCTGCTTGGCCCGCAACGCCGCCCGCAGCTCCGAAGGCAAGGGCCGCAATTCCATGCCGGTGCCGACCAGTAGCACTTCGATCCCGGCCGCCTCATCGAGCACTTTCTGGAAATGCGCCGGCGTCAGCGCATCTTCTAACGTCATGTCCCAGCCATAGATGCCGGAGGGCAGGCAGAGCAGCGAGCCGCGATGCGACATATCGGCAAATCGGAAACCGCCATTGCCATAAGCGTCGATCGGTGCGCGGCCGGGAAAATGCGCGTTCCGTATTTCTATGCCTTTTGCCACTCTGTCACACCGCTGGTTTACTTGATTGCACGTCGTTGCCTGCCTGGTCTTTGTTTTCACCGCCGGCCTGGAATTTATCCGGGCGCAGCTTGAAGACGATCAGAACCGGGGCCGCAATGTAGATCGACGAGAAGGTGCCGACCGCGACGCCGAAGAGCAGGACGAAGGTGAAGGAGCGGATCACCTCACCGCCGAATATATAGAGCGCTAACAGCGCCAGCAAAGTCGTCGCGGAGGTCAAAACCGTGCGCGACAGCGTCTGGTTGATCGAAGCATCGATCAGAATCGGCAAAGGCATTTGCGAATAGCGTTTGAGATTCTCGCGCATCCGGTCGTAGACCACGACCGTGTCGTTCAGCGAATAGCCGACGATCGTCAAAAGTGCAGCAATACCCGTCATGTTGAATTCCATGCCGGTCAGCACGAAAAGGCCAAGCGTCAGGATAACGTCATGCAGGATGGCGACAATCGCGCCAACGGCAAACTGCCATTCGAAACGCAGCCAGATATAAACGAGGATCGCAGCCAGTGCCGAAACAACCGCAAGTGAAGCCGTCGTGCTGATTTCGCCTGAGACGGCAGGGCCGACGACCTCGACGCGGGAGAAGTCGTAATCCCTGCCCAGCTCGTCGCGCACGAGGGTCACGGCGGATTGTTCGGCATTCTCGCCGCCCTGCTGCGCGTGCACCCGGATCACCGCACTCAGCCGATCGTCCAGCCGTTCGACCTGCACATCGCCCGGAACCACGTTCTGCAGGCGCGATTGAATATTGGCCGGATCGACAACGCCGTGCTTGGCGCGAACCTCGATGATCGAGCCACCGGTAAAATCGATGCCGAGATGCATGCCGACCATTGCGAAGGCAAGCAGAGTTGCGACCGACAGCGCTGCCGATACCGTGAACGAATAGCGGCGGATACCCATGAAGCGGATATTCGCGCCGTCGAAGATGCCGCTTCGCACGCCCGCCAGCAGCACACGCGGCTTGCGGTGCGAAATCCAGGCGTCGACAAGCGAACGCGTGACGAAGCAAGCGGTAAAGAAGGTGGTGAAAACGCCCGTTATCAATGTCGCCGCAAAGCCCCGAACCGCGCCGCTGCTGACATAAAAAAGGATGGCGGCGACGATAAGCACCGTGAGATTGGCGTCGGCTACTGTGGCGGCCGCCCGGTTGAAACCGTGGCGCAGCGCGTCGACAAGAAGATGGGTCTTCTTTTCCTCTTCCCGGACGCGCTCATAGATCAGCACATTGGCATCGAGCGCAATGCCAATGACGAGAACGATGGCGGCAATCCCGGGCAGGGTCAGCGTGATGCCGAACAGCCCCATGATGGCCAGAACCATGATGATGTTGATGATCAGCGCGATCGTCGCGGCGACTCCGAGCAATCCGTAGAAGCCGATCATCAATGCGGTAACGAAAATGGCGGCGGCAATACAGGCGGTGACGCCCGAGCGCATCGTTTCATTGCCTAGGCCGGGCTTGATGGTTCGCTCTTCGACCGTGGTCAGGGTCGCGGGCAATGGCCCGGACTTCAGCATGACGGCGAGATCCTGCGCGCCCTGCGCCGTGAAATCGCCGGGTACATCGATATCGCCGGTGGTGATTGCGGTCTTCAATGCAGCGGCCGAAATGACCTGATCGTCAAGCACGACCACGATATTCTTGCCGAGATTGGCAGCCGTCGCCTGGGCAAAACGGCTGGTCGCTTCGGCCGTCAACTTGACGGAGATATTGCCATCGTTGTTCTGGGCATTGGATACCGCCACGGCATCGGCAAAGTCGATATTCGAAAGCAGAGGCTGCTTTTGCACGAGATAGCCGACCGGCGGATCGTCGTCGGAAAACAGCACTTCCGAACCGGCAGGCGGTCGGCCATTGATGGCATCTTGCACCTGCATGGATTGATCGACCAAACGGAAGCTGAGCTGGGCGGGCTGGTTCAGAAGGTTCTTCAGGCGCTGCGGATCGGCAAGGCCCGGCACCTGAATGATGACGCGATCCGCGCCCTGCCGACGGATCATCGGCTCGCCGACGCCCAACTGGGCTATACGGTTGCGGATGACGTTGAGCGAGCGCGCCATGGATGCGGAGACACGCTCATTGATGCCGGCATCGGTAATATCGATGGTAAGGGCACCGTTGTCGCCTTGCGACAAGGTCGCCTCTGCCTTGCCGCTGGTGATCGGCTTCAGGGCGTTTACTGCAGCCTCAACCTGAGCGGGATCGTTGATGCGGAGCTGAATCTTCTGGCCGGTACCGGTGAGACCGGAATAGCTGATGTTGACCGTGCGCAGCCTGGCACTGATATCGCCGACCACTGTCTCCAGCCGGTTCCTGACGACATCGCCACGCTCGATCTTCAGCATAATATGCGAGCCGCCCTGAAGATCGAGCCCAAGCCCGACTTTCCGTTGCGCAAACCAGGCGGGAAGAGAGGAAAGCTGCTGATCGCCGAGCAGATTGGGCACGGCAAGGAAAACGCTCAAGAGAACGGCGAACCAGATCAGGACGGTCTTCCACCAGGAGACGTGCAGCATCGCTCTCTCGAGTTTTGGCTTCTCACTGCGCCCCGACAATCACCGAGGCACGTAAAGGCGCAGTAACGCTTTGAAGTTGCGCATATTTCTCCACGAAAGTCGAATCCGATTTTCGAAACACGCGCCGACGTGGCAAGCCGCTTCGACCTGCCTCCCCTGGTAAACCTTACGCAGCGTCAGCCTTGACCGGCTCGCCCTTGACCCGGACTTCGGAGATAGCGCTGCGAACAACGCGGATGCGAACGCCTTCGGCGATTTCGACTTCCAGTTCCTTGTCGTCGACGACCTTAGTGACCTTGCCGACGATGCCGCTCGTGACGATCTGGTCGCCGCGGCGGATGTTCTTCAGGACTTCCTCACGCTTCTTTGCCTGCGCGCGTTGCGGCCGGATCAGAAGGAAATACCAGACCACCATCAGCGGCACAAACAGGATGATCATTTCAAAGCCGGAACCGCCAAAGACGCCTGCGGCTGAATCTGTCGCGCTCTGCGCATATGCGTTGGTGATAAACATCGAGAACTCCCTTCAACTCCTTGCGGGAACAGGCCCCGCGTCAGGTGGCCGGAATATAGTTGTGATCATCGCGAATGCAACAAAAACAGCCGCAGACCGTACTGTTTTCCAGGCCTCTTAGCCTTTCAGGTCCGAAAGGAGCATGGTACCCGGCAGCACAGGGAGCATTTTACTCCTTTCCCGACTAACGTTCTGGAGGAAAAACGGTGACCGAAGATCAAAACACGCTGATCCTTGCGGAAGTCCGCCGTCTCGCCGACGCGCTTGAACGCCTCGCCGGCCCGGCGCCGGCCGTCAACGATTGGAACGCCGCCGATTGCTTCGTCTGGGTGCCTGCCCGGCTCCATTTGCAGCCGGTTGCCCGGCCGAACCGCGTGGCGCTGACCCTAATCCGCGGCGTCGACCATGTGCGCGATATTCTGCACGAGAACACGCTACGCTTCACTGAGGGTTTTGCCGCCAATAACGTATTGCTCTGGGGCGCGCGCGGCATGGGTAAGTCATCGCTCGTCAAGGCCGTGCACGAGGATGTGCGCCGTGCCACCGGCGTTTCGCTGAAGCTGGTCGAAGTGCATCGAGAGGATATTTCCTCATTGCCGGTGCTGCTGGATATCCTGAAAGCTGCGCCGCACCGCGTCATTGTCTTCTGCGACGACCTTTCCTTCGATCACGACGATACCGCCTACAAGTCGCTGAAGGCGGCGCTGGACGGCGGCGTCGAAGGGCGGCCGGACAATGTGCTGTTCTATGCCACATCGAACCGCCGCCACCTGCTGCCGCGGCACATGATGGAAAATGAGCAATCGACGGCGATCAACCCTTCGGAAGCTGTCGAAGAAAAGGTCTCGCTCTCCGACCGTTTCGGCCTCTGGCTCGGCTTCCACAAGTGCAGTCAGGAAGACTATCTGCAGATGATCGACGGCTATGCCGATTACTTCAAACTCACCCTCGACCGCGCAGAGATGCATCACGAGGCGCTTGAATGGGCGACGACACGCGGCGCGCGCTCCGGACGTGTGGCGTGGCAATATATCCAGGACCTCGCCGGACGGCAGCGGATCGTGCTGAAGCGGGATTAACCTCCGCTTTCCTGGAGCGGTTCAGCGTTTCACGGAACCGCTTTCCCGCTCCATCCCCTTGTTTTTATGCATTCCGGACGGAAAACCGCGTCGCACTTTTCCTGGAATTGCTCTTGGCTTAGAACGACAAAAAGCCCGGTGGTGACCGGGCTTTTTGCAGACTCCTTGAGACGCACTACCTATTCAAGGAACGTCATTGGGTTGACCGGGGCCGAATTCTTGCGAACTTCGAAGTGAAGCTGCGGCTGCTTGACGTCGCCGCTCATGCCGGAAGTCGCGAGCGTCTGGCCGCGCTGAACCTTCTGGCCGCGGGCGACGCTGAGCGCATCGGCATGGCCGTAGACCGTGACGGTGCCGTCGTCGTGACGGACGAGGACCGTGTTTCCGAGTTCCTTCAGGCCGTTGCCGGCATAGATGACCACGCCGTTTTCAGCGGCCTTGATCGGCGTGCCTTCCGGAACCGAGATGTCGATACCGTCATTGCGGCTGCCGTTGACGTTGGAGCCGTAGCCGGCAATGACCGCACCACGCACCGGCCAGCGATATTTGCCAATACCGGTCGCTTCCGGTGCATCAGCCTGCACGTCTGCCTTGGCGGCAGCGTCGCTGACAGACTGCGTCGGCGCTGCGATTGCGACGGCCTGCGGCTTGCCGGCATCGGATGCCTGCGCGGCGGCCACGGCCTTGGGCGCTGCCTTTGCTGCCGGTTCTGCGGCTGCGGTCTTTGCGGCAGCGGTTTTCGCAGCCGGCTTTACGCTCGGCTCAGCGGCGGCCTGCTTCGGCTCCATGGCCGGCATGGCAACCGATTTGACGGCGGACTTCTGCGGCTCGATCGAGGCAGTTTTCACCGGATCGGGCCTGACCGGCGAGGCTTCCGCGATCGCGCCACCATGCGGCAGCTTCAGCGTCTGACCGATACGAATGCCGCCGCCCTGCTCCATATGATTTGCCTGCTTGAGCGCCTCGACGCTGACGCCAGCGTTCTTGGCGATCCTGGCGAGCGAGTCACCCGGCTTGACGACATAGGTGCCGTCGCCCTTCGGCTGCGGACCCTTGCCATTGCCGGCAGCGAGCTTGCCGGGATCGGCGAGGCCGGCCTGCGACTTGCCGCGCATCTGGCCGTTGGAAGGCAGTACGACTGCATCCTGCTCCGGAGCCTTGACCGGCGCGGGCATCTTGCCGCCCTTGGAAAGGTCGGTCGCTTCCGAAGCCATTTTGGCCGGGCTCGGGGCGCCTGCACCGTTCATGGTCGGGATGATGATCTGCTGACCCGGCTGAGCACTGGCGCTGTTCTTCAGGCCATTAGCCCGCAGGATTTCCTTTTCCGGAACGCCGTAGCGGCGCGACAGCAGGCTTATGTTTTCGCCCGGACGCAAGGTGACGCTCGGCGCATTGACCGCTGTCCAACCGGACGAAGATGCGGCAGCGGGCGCCGCCTTGATCGTGCCGGTCGACAGCGTATCCGGAGCCAGAGCGGGCTTTTGGCGGGAAACTGCGGCCTTGCCACGCGATGCCGGGAACGGCTGTGCCAGCGCTTCAGCCTCTCCCTTGGAGGCGACATGCGTGCGCGCCGGCGCTGCGGAGGCGGTCGGAGCCGCAAGCTCGGTCCGCTGGATCGCAACGGGAGCGGTCGATGCGCGGGCACTTGAATAGGATGGATTATAGCGGGCCGGAGAATTCGGATAGGGCCGTGTAACCAGTGTGTTCTGCTGCGAATAATCCTGCTGCTGATAGCCGCCGCCCTGAGCAAGGTCCGCACGCGGCACGGGATCGCCGTCCGGCCCATTCAAGCCGCGACGATTGATCGAACCGGTCGTCACCTGATCAGGAGAGCCCGCAAAAAGCCCGCTGAAGCGCGTCGTGTCCGAACTACAAGCTGTCGCGGTACTCGCCAGGAGAATGGCCACCAGGACTTTCCCTGCCGATTTACCGAAGTTTGACGAAAGACTGAAACCCATGACTCGACCCACTTGAGACGCAACCGTTTATGGGTCGATTAAAGCGCGTTAATCTTACCATGCGGTTAAAGCACTGGTGTCGCATGTGTTTTTTTGAGGAATTGCTAACCATAGAAGATGAATCCCCGCGCTGGCGGGATACTTCCTGGGATTTCAATCTAAATTAGGCCTCAAAGATAAGAGGCGAGCATCGGCACGATCGGCTGATAGGGAACGTCGAACAGTTCCTCGCGCTCGAAGCGGCTGCCTGTCTTGGTGAGACGCACCATGCGGCAAACATTGTCCGACTGTATCAAGGGCGCGATCATCGATCCGCCGGAAACCAGTTGCTCGGCAAAGAAGCGTGGCATGTTGGTGAAGGCTGAGGTCACCAGGATACGATCGAAAGTACCCTCACCCGGCATCCCGACGCTACCGTCAGCCTGGCGGATGATGACGTTGCGCAGGCCGAGCGTATCCATGCGCTGCTGCGCTGCCGTCGTCAAAGTCTTATAGCGGTCGACCGTCAGCACGCGCTCGACAATGCGGCCCATCACGGCGGCAGTGAAGCCGCTGCCGGTTCCGACCTCGAGAACGCGATGGCCAGGCTTAACCTTCAGGCTATGCAGAATGCGGACGACAAGATCGATGCCTTCCATGAAGGCACCGCATTCGATCGGAATCGTGCGGCTGGAATAGGCATCGTCGGCGAATTGCGGCGGCACAAAAGGTAGGCGCGGCGTCTGTTCGACGGCCGTCATCAGATCGATATCCAAAATGCCTTCGGCCCGCAGCCGCAGCACAACGGCTGCAAAGCCTTCCTTCTCGACCAAACGAGCTGTCAATCCGCTACTCCGTACCCGAGCGCCCGCGCCACGCGGTCTTGCGCCGAATAATCCGTCAAATCGAGTTTCAAAGGAGTTACCGAAATACGATTTTGTTTCAAGGCGTGAATATCCGTGCCCGGGCGAAACACGCCACTGCGTTCGCCAAAGCGCAACCAGTAATAGGGAAAGCCACGGCCGTCTGCCCGTTCCTCAACTTGGAGATTGAAGGCAAGATTGCCCTGCGCGGTGACTTCGGTGCCCGAAACCTCATCCGGCCGGCAGTTCGGGAAATTTAGGTTGAGAAAGGTGCTAGCGGGCAAGTCGATATCCATCAGCTTGCCGAGAAGCGTCGGCGCATGCGCCTCGACCACGTCCCAGGGCACGACGCGTGTCCCATTCTCGTGCACATAGGCCTGGCTCAACGCGAAGGAGCGCACGCCCTGCAGCGTACCTTCGATCGCGCCGGCGATCGTGCCGGAATAGGTGACATCGTCGGCGACGTTGGAGCCGGAATTGACCCCCGAGAGCACGAGGTCCGGCTTGATGTCCATGACCTGGCGGATACCCATGATGACGCAATCCGTCGGCGTGCCGCGCAGCGCATAATGCTTGTCGGAGACCTTGCGCAGACGCAAGGGTTCCGAAAGGCTCAGCGAATGGGCAAGGCCGCTTTGATCGGTCTCCGGCGCAACGATCCAGACATCGTCGGACATGGTGCGGGCGATGCGCTCCAACACGGCCAGTCCTTCGGCATGAATGCCGTCGTCATTGGTCAGAAGTATCCGCATTGCCCCCACCGCTCAAAACATGACCCCGAAAAGTGCGAAGCGGTTTTCGGACAAGATCATGTCACGTCAAATCAGGCTGCGCGCTCGATTCTCTTCAGACCACCCATATATGGCAGCAGTGCGTCCGGAACAGTCACCGAACCATCCTCGTTGAGATAATTCTCGACGACGGCGATCAGGCAGCGGCCGACGGCGGTGCCAGAACCGTTCAGCGTGTGCACGAATTTCGTGCCCTTGTCGTCCTTGCCGCGATAGCGGGCATTCATGCGCCGCGCCTGGAAATCGCCGCAGACGGAGCAGGAGGAAATTTCGCGATAGGTATCCTGTCCCGGCAGCCAGACTTCCAGATCGTAGGTCTTCCGGGCGCCGAAACCCATGTCGCCGGTCGACAGCGTCATGACACGGTAATGCAGGCCAAGGCGCTTCAGCACTTCCTCGGCGCAGGCGGTCATGCGCTCGTGTTCGGCAATCGAGCTTTCGGCATCGGTGATGGAGACGAGTTCGCATTTCCAGAACTGGTGCTGACGCAGCATGCCGCGCGTATCGCGTCCGGCCGAACCGGCCTCCGAGCGGAAGGATGGCGTCAGGGCCGTGAAACGCAGCGGCAGCTTTTCCTGATCGAGGATCTCGCCGGAAACGAGATTGGTCAGCGAAACCTCCGCCGTCGGGATCAGCCACCGACCGTCCGTGGTCCTGAAGGAATCCTCGGCAAATTTCGGCAGCTGGCCGGTTCCGAACATCGCCTCATCGCGCACCATCAGCGGTGCGCTGACTTCGGTGTAGCCATGCTCGCCCGTATGAAGATCCAGCATGAATTGGCCGAGCGCCCGTTCCAGGCGCGCAAGCTGCGAGGTCAGCACGGTGAAACGCGAGCCGGAAAGCTTGGCGGCGCGCTCGAAATCCATGTAGCCGAGCGCTTCGCCGATCTCGAAGTGCTCCTTCGGTTTGTGATTCCAGGTGGGCTTGGCGCCCCAGGCGTGCTTGACGACGTTGTCGTGCTCGTCCTTGCCGACCGGCACGTCATCGAGCGGAATATTGGGAATGCGCGACAGGGCCTCGTTGAGTTCGGCCGTCAGCACGCGCTCTTCTTCTTCCGCTGCCGGCAGCGATATCTTGATCTCGGCGACTTCCGCCTTCAGCTTTTCGGCCAGTTCGGTGTTCTTCTGCGCCATGGCCGCACCGATTTCTTTCGAAGCGGCGTTGCGGCGGGACTGCATATCCTGGACGGATTGGATGACGGAGCGGCGCTTCTCGTCGAGCGCAATGAGGCTTTGCGACAAAGGCTCGGCCCCGCGCTTGGCAAGCGCTGCATCCAAAGCCTCGGCATTCTCACGAATCCATTTGATATCAAGCATCGTCGTTCCAGGTCGTTGCACATGAGCATAGCTCCGACCGAGATTTCGGTCGGAGATCGAACCGGCAAAACCCTATGAAAAGACGATGCAGACCTGCCGCTCAGACACTATCCGTCTTGGCGACATCGGACGTCTCGCCACTCTCCTCGAGCGCTTGCCGGGCACGCTGGCGTTCCACGAGTCGCGCCGCGTAGATGGAAATCTCGTAGAGAAGGATCGTCGGCAGCGCAAGGCCGATCTGGGACATCGGATCCGGCGGCGTCAGCACGGCGGCGACGATGAAGGCGAAGACGATGGCGAACTTGCGCTTTTCCGCCAGCCACTGCGAGGTCAGCAGGCCGACACGTGCAAGCAGTGTGGTGATGACCGGGAGTTGGAAAACAAGACCGAAGGAAAAGACCAGCGTCATGATGAGGCTCAGATATTCCGAGACCTTCGGCAGCAATGCGATGCCAACCTGACCCTCGGCAGGCGTCTGCTGCATCTTCAGGAAGAACCACATGACCATGGGGCAGAAGAAGAAATAGACCAGCGCCGCGCCCATCAAGAACAGGACGGGCGATGCAATCAGGAACGGCAGGAAGGCGGCGCGCTCGTTCTTATAGAGGCCGGGTGCCACGAATTTGTAGATCTGAGCGGCAATGATGGGAAACGCGATGACCAGCGCGCCGAACATGGCGACCTTCACCTGCGTGAAGAAAAACTCCTGTGGCGCGGTATAGATCAACTCGGCCTTGGCGAGATCGAGATGGGCCCAGACAACAGCCCATTTATAGGGGTAGACCAGATAGTTGAAGAGATGCTTGGCAAAGGCGAAACAGCCGATGAAGGCAATGAAAAACGCCACCAGCGACCAGATCAGCCGCGTGCGCAATTCCATGAGGTGTTCGATAAGCGGCTGCGGCTTATCGTCGATGTCACCCGTCATGCCTGGTCCTTCTTCTTAGGCGTTGTTTTGCTCACGGTTGGACGCTTTCTGGGAGCGGCAGCGGCGGCAGGAGCATCGGCAGTGGCCGCTGCAACCTTGCGAGGCGCCCGCTTCGGCTTTTCCGCGACAACCGACGTGTCGACCAGCGCGGCGGCGACATCCTCCGTTTTGGCCGGCGCCTTTACCCGAGGCCTGCGAACGGTTTTAGGCTTTGCAGGCACTTCGGCGACGACAGCCGTTTGCGGCGGCGCCACCGGCGCGGGCGAAACGACCGGCGCGGCCTCACTGACAGCAGGGGCGATCGGGGCAGCAGGAGCGATCGGAGGCATTTCCGGCAGTCCCATGGATGGCTCGGAAACAGCTTCCGCCGGCGTCGATGTTGCCGCAGCGGGCGTCGAACGCTGCAGGTCCGCCTTGATCTCATTGCCCATCTGCCGCAACGGGTTCATTGCCTCCCGCAAGGAATTGACGGGATTGAGCTTTTGCGCATCGGAGATCGTCTGGCGCACGTCGTCCAGCTCCGCCTCGCGCATGGCCTCATCGAATTGTGCGCGGAACTCGCCCGCCACTTTTCGCGCCCGCGCCGTCATCTTACCGATTGTCCGCAACGTTGCCGGCAGTTCCTTAGGGCCAATGACCACAAGCGCCACGACAGCGATAACCAGCAGCTCAGACCAGCCTACGTCGAACATGAAAAGGCTCCTGGGGCGACAGCGAGCATCTCAGCCCCCTGCGCACCCGACATGATTATTTCGATTCGTCGGCCTTGTGTTCAACCGTGCGGGACGTCGTCTGCGACGGCGTCTCTTCCTCGTCGTTCATGCCTTTTTTGAAGCTCTTGATGCCCTTGGCTACGTCACCCATAAGCTCCGGGATCTTTCCACGGCCGAACAACAACAGCGCGATGGCCAGGACAATCAGCCAGTGCCATATGCTTAGAGAACCCATTGCGATAACTCCCAATTTCAACGTCATCCCGATGTAAGACGTTTACAGATGTTTTTCAAACACCAAAATGTACTGCATCGGCGCACATGGGGATAGCGAGCGCCAAAGCCACGGCCGAGCATCTCCAACTAGGGAGAACGACTTCTATATTCGCATCCGCTAATGGCAAAAGCGAGACTTGACATCACTGCCTGGAAAAAAGCTTTACCATAGCCGAACGGGCCGCGGATGCGCCGGGAGCGCTCGCTTTAGTCGTCCGAAGCGCCGCCCGGCGCCAAAAGACCGAGTTCCTCCAGATCCAGTTGCGTGATCGGATCTTCGTCCTCAGTCAATTCGTCGCTCATCAATGGCGACGGAACGTTGAAATTGGCAGGAATACGGCCTGAAAGCAGCCCTGCCCCCTTCAATTCTTCGAGACCGGGCAAATCCCGCAGCTCTTCCAGCCCGAAATGGTCGAGAAAATCCCGCGTGGTGCCCAGCGTCACCGGCCGGCCCGGGGTGCGCCGGCGGCCGCGAAAGCGCACCCAGCCGGATTCCATCAGCACGTCCAGCGTCCCCTTGGACGTCTGCACACCTCTGATATCTTCGATCTCGGCGCGCGTCACCGGCTGGTGATAAGCAATGATGGCAAGGACTTCGAGCGCGGCGCGAGAGAGTTTCCGCACCTCGTTGTCATCGCGGCGGATGACGAAGGAAAGATCGGCGGCCGTGCGAAACGCCCAGGCGCCGTCGACCTGTATCAAATTGACGCCGCGCGTCGCATAATCAGCCTTCAGGCGCTGCATGACGGAGCGGACATCGACGCCGCGTGGAACGCGATCGGCGATAAAGCCTTCCGACACCGGCTGGGCAGAGGCGAAGACCAGGGCCTCCGCGATGCGTTCGGCCTCTCCAATGCGATGCGCATCGATCGCTGGGGCTGTCGCCGCAGCCGCTTCATCATCCATGCGGTGATCGTCGTCCGGGCCGTTCACATTCGCTCCTGTTATTCCGCCGCCTCGAGTTCCATATGGTTCGGCCCGCGGCGCATATAGAGCGGCTGGAAGGCGCCCTCCTGGCGAATTTCCAGCTTGCCCTCGCGCACAAGCTCCAGCGAGGCGGCAAAAGCGCTCGCAATGGCGGTGACCCGCTCGCTCGCACTGGTCATATAGTCCAAAAGATAGTGTTCCAAAACCGTCCAGTCGGTGATCTCGCCGATCATGCGGCTGAGGATGGTACGGGCATCGACCAGCGACCAGACGCGGCGGCGCTCGATCGTTACCTGCGTAATCGCCTGGCGCTGACGCAATCCGGCATAGGCGGTCAGAAGATCGTAAAGGCTGGCCTCATAGGCCGATTGGCGACGGTCGGGAATATGTTCGGGCGCGCCACGGACGAAGACATCGCGGCCGAGACGATTGCGATTGACAAGGCCGGTCGCCGCGTCTCGCATGGCTTCCAGACGCTTCAGCCGGAAAGCGAGCGTCGCGGCCATTTCTTCGCCGGTCGGACCGTCTTCCTTGCTCTGTTGCGGAATAAGCAGCTTCGATTTGAGATAGGCGAGCCAGGCGGCCATGACCAGATAGTCGGCGGCAAGCTCGATGCGGATGCGACGGGCGCGCTCGATGAACAACAGATATTGCTCGGCGAGCGCCAGCACGGAGATACGCGACAGATCGACCTTTTGATTGCGGGCAAGATGCAGCAGAAGGTCGAGCGGGCCTTCGAAGCCGGCAATATCGACGACCAGTGCCGGCTCATGCATGCCGCGCTCGGTGCCATTGTCTTGCCACAGCTTGTCCATCGGCGCTTGCGCCTGCGGGCTCTTTTCCGTGCCGTCCACCTTGTTCACCCGTCAGATCCCTGGAGTTCGGTCCTATGCTACTGCAAACATCGCGTCGAATTCGGCGCGGATCGAAGCCTCGTCGGCGCCGTCATTGCGGCCAAAAGCCGCCTCGACCGCTTTCGCGCGCGCCAGCGACGCGCCGGTCAATGCCGGAACATTGCACACCACCTGCCGCATCTCATCCATGACGCCGTTGCAATGCAGCACGATATCGCATCCGCCCGCAACAATATTCGTCGCCCGCTCACCGATTGTGCCGGCAAGCGCGTTCATCGAGGTATCGTCTGACAGCAGCAGTCCCTGGAAACCGATGTGGCCGCGGATGATCTCGTCGATGACCTTGCGCGACGTGGTCGCCGGATTGGCAGGATCAATGTCGGTAAAGACGACATGGCAGGTCATTGCCATCAACTCGTCCTTGAGCGCCACAAAGGGCGGAAAATCATGCCCCTCCAGCTCCGCGCGCGGAACCGTGACAACCGGCAATTCATGATGCGAATCGGCAAAACCGCGGCCATGGCCCGGCATGTGCTTCATCACCGGCAGCACGCCGCCGGCCTTGAGGCCTTCGGCGGCCGCGCGTCCCATCTCCGTCACCGTCACCGGATCGCCGCCATAGGCGCGATTGCCGATAACGTTGCTCGAACCTTCGACCGGAACATCGAGCACCGGCAGGCAATCGACATTGATGCCGAACTTCAGGAGATCGAAAGCATGCAGCCGCGACATCAGCCAAGCGGCGCGCAGGCCGCGCTCACGGTTCTGGCGGTAGATATCGCCCAGCGCCTGACCGGACGGATAGTGCGGCAGGATCGGCGGGCGGATGCGCTGCACCCTGCCCCCTTCCTGGTCGATCAACACCGGCGCATCGCGGCCGACGCTGTCGCGCAACGACGCGACCAGATCGGCGATCTGCGCAGGCTCGGAAATGTTGCGTCCAAAGAGAATAAAGCCCCATGGCTGTTCCGACTGATAGAAGGAACGCTCTTCGGGCGTGATGGAATGGCCGCTACAGCCGAGGATCATGGATTTTGATTCGGTCATGTTCGAATCATAAAGGCCGCCTCGCAAAATGCGAATAACCTCGAACCGAGATACACAAAAGAAAACGGCGAGCCTTAGCCCGCCGTTTCCACAATCGTTCAGCCTTGATCTCCTACTTCGAGATCAGGCAGGTGCCGCCGGCGGCGCGGTAACGCTGGCAGAGGTCGGCGGCTTCATCCTTGGAGCCGGCGACGACGCGGACGCGATAATAGGTGCCTTTACCGGCGATGTCGGCCTTGCGAATTTCGAGCGGGTGACCACCGATGACGCTGGCGAACTTGGCCTTCAGATTGGCCTGCGACTTCTGCGCCTCCGCCTCGGACGGCAGCGAAGCGATCTGCACGCCGTAAGCCCCGCCAGCACTTGCCGACGCAGCCGGAGCCGCCTGGGTGGCAGCCGGGCTTGCCGACGCAACCTGCTGAGGCTTCGGCTGAGCCTGAACCGGATGAGCGGCAGCGCCATTGTTCGCGGCAGCGGCGACAACAGCGGGCCTTGCTGGCTGCTGCACTGGACGCGATGTCGGAACAGGGGTTGTCTTCACGACACGGATCGGCGTGCTTTCGGCGCTGGCCGAGTCGCCATCATCGGGTTGGGCGGCGGCGGGCTGCGAGGCCTGTGCATCTGCCGTCGACGGACGGAGATCGGCGGAGGCGACCTGATTGCCGACCGGCGGTTTCACGGCGGGCGTCTTCGGCGTTGAAGCAGGAGAAGCTGCCGTCGTTGTATTGTCGACAGCCGGTTCCTCGCGAGCAACGAGTGAGCCATCCGGCTTGACGATCATGGTGCGCACCTTCCGCGGCGACACCGACGGAACCTGGGCATCGTCGTTGGCAGCGGTATTGGCATTGTTGCCGTTCTGATTCGGCAGCAAGCGGGGATCCTCGGTTTCGCCGACAGGCGTCGGTGTGACCTGATCGTCGCTACCGTCGTCAGGCGACACAGCTTCGGGGATCAAAGTCTTCTGAACGACATCCACCGGCTGTTCGTTGGAGGAAACCAGTTCCTTCTGCTTCGGTGCCGCGGTGCTGTCGCCAGCGACGCGGTCGTAGACGGCCTTGTCCTGATTGGGAACCACCGTGCCGCCCGGATTTTCCGGAGCGACTTTGACCGGATCGGCATCGGCGGTGATGACGCGCGGCTCGCCGGAGAAGCTCGAAATCGGCGAACCGTGGCGAACCCAGCCGTAGATACCATAGGCGCCAAGACCCAGAACTGCGATGACGGCAGCGGCAGTTGCCATGCCACGGAACGAGCGCGCCGGACGACGGCCGGCTACAGCCGCCGGATTCAGCGTCATGCGGGCAACGTTCTCGACCGGGGTGGACGCTTCACGGTAGCTGCGGCGGAAGTCCTCTTCCAACGCCCGTTCGAACTCGTCGAACTCTTCGGCAGGTTGTTTGGCCGTCGGAGCGGGTTTTGCTGCCGCATTCTTGGACCAGGACGGAGCCATCGAAGCGCCGCCGAGCGCGGCTACAGCAGCCGGCTTGATCGGCTCGGGGGCCGCTTCCTTAGCTGACGTGCCGAACAGGCTTGCCATCTCCGAGTCGATATCGAAATCATATTCCGGCGGCACCACGATCGGCTCTTCCGGCTCGACCGGCGGCAGGTTCGGAACATGGGAGCCTTCGAAATTCTCGACACGCTCTTCGGTATCGGAGATTTCGGACGGATCGAATGGCAGAGCCTGGTCGGCATCGAGAACAGGCGCAGCCTTGCGTGCCATCGGCGCTGCCGCCACGGCAGCCGGCTGAACCGGACGCTGCGGCCCCGGTTCCTGACGCGGGGACTGCATCACGCCGGGCGCAGCTGCTGCGGCAGCCATCGCAACGGGAGCAGCCAGAGGAGGCGCCATCGGCGTCGCCCGGGAGACAACTGGAGCAGGCTGCGGCGCAGCCATGGGAGCAGGCGCAGGCTGAAGAATCGGAGCAGATTTGCTCGTTTCGGCAAAATCGAGTTCGGCAAGTTCCATCTCGATATCCGCGAGATCGAACTCGAAGTCCTGGCCGGCGAAGGGATCATCGGCCTCCAGAGTAATCGGTTTCGGCTCTTCGTGCTGCGGAGCCGCAGCAACGGGAGCAGTCACGACTGCAGCGGGGACGGGCACAGGTGCTGGAGGGGCCTTGGGCTGCGAGTCGAAAATATCGAAGCTCGGCTCAACCTTCGCCTCCGGCGCAACGCCTCTCACGGGAACCGGATAGCGGTCGACATCGGCCAGCAGATCGTCGATTTCGGCGGAAAGAGCCGCAGGATCCATGGGGACCGGCGCGACGGGCTCCAGCGCCTTGGCGAACGCCGCATCCGATTGCGCGGCGATGGGGCGGGACTGAGGGGCGTCCTGCATCATCGGCAGGTCGAAATCGAATGCCGTTTCGACAGGAGGCTGCGCCTGAACAACGGACTGAGCGACCGGAGCTTGCGCCACAGGCTTTGCCTGCGACGGAGCCGCGACGGTGAAATTGGCAAGCGGCAGCCGCACGGTGGCGGCGGCGGACTGCGGTGTAGGCGCAGGCTTCGGAGCCGGAGCTGACGCCTGCGGGGCAGGAACAGGCTGCGGAGTCGGCGCGGGCTGCAAGGCCGGCGCGATCGACATTTCAAGTTCGTCGATCAGATCGCGCGCACCGACCACCGGTTTGGCCGGGGCCACGGGCTGCGGCAATTCGACAAACTGGGGTTCAGTGCGCACCGGCTCTGCCGGATGCGAAAGCTGAGCTTCGCCGGCAAAAGGCTGATCTTCCGGCGAGACCGGAATGTCATCAGCAGGACTCAAACGTGGCGCATCATAACGCTCGAATTCCCGCAAAAGCTCGTCTTCGAGATCGAAGGCCGGCTCTTGCCGCTGGGCTGCGGGCGCCGCCTGGGCGGCAGGCCGCGGCTCGAAACCGACGATGCGGGCGAGTTCGGCAAGCGGATCATCATCCGCAAAGAACTCGTCGTTTCCGCTTGCGCGATACGCCAACTGTTTTTCTGCCATCACCCAATCCACTCGCAAACACTACAGATATGCCAGCGCAATGTGGGCAAATGGTGACGTTTATCGCATTTCATCCGGTGCTGCGGTCCCGGTTATACCAAGACCTGACTTCAAAACCGACGCGACAGCGTACACCAGCCCAAGTCTGGCAATGCTTAATTCTCGGTTCTTATCGTTAACAAATCGTAATTCAGGTAAATCTTTACCTTTATTCCAATGTCCGTGGAAGGAACTTGCCAGATCGTAAAGATAAAAAGCGATGCGGTGGGGCTCCTGCGACAGTGCTGCAGCCTCGACGATTCGCGGGAATTCCGCAATCTTGGCAATCAACTGTAATTCCGCTGGATCGGAGATCACGCCGCTAACCGCTTTCGCCAGATCCAGCGAGGCGACATCGAGATCGGGGAAGGCTTCCTTCGCCTGCCGGAAGACCGACATGCAGCGTGCATGTGCATATTGCACGTAGAAAACCGGATTGTCCTTGGACTGTTCGGTCACCTTGGCGAAGTCGAAGTCCAGAGGCTCTGAATTTTTCCGGTACAGCATCATGAACCGCACGGAATCGCGGCCGACCTCGTCGACAACGTCGCGCAGCGTGACGAAATCGCCCGAGCGCTTCGACATCTTAACCGGCTCACCATTCCGGAACAGCTTGACGAGCTGGCAGAGCAGCACCGTCAGCTTGGCCTGACCATCCGAGACGCCACGCGCCACTGCTTCCAGCCGCTTGACGTAGCCGCCATGGTCGGCGCCGAGAATATAGATCATCTCGTTGAAGCCGCGGTCGAACTTGTTCTTGAAATAAGCGACGTCGGCGGCGAAATAGGTATATGAACCGTCAGACTTGATCAGCGGCCGATCGATATCATCACCCACTTCCGTCGAACGGAACAAGGTCTGCTCGCGATCTTCCCAATCTTCCGGCAATTGTCCCTTCGGCGGCGGCAGCGCACCCTTGTAGACGTATCCCTTGAAGGTCAGGTCGTTGATCGCGGTGCGGATCAGCGCCGCGCCGTTGGCGTGCAACGTCCGCTCCGAGAAGAAGACATCATGATGGACGTTCAATGCCTCAAGGTCTGAACGGATCATCGCCATCATCGCATCGATCGCACGCTCCTTGATGATCGGCAGCCACTGGTCTTCAGGCATGCTCCGAAGCTTGGTGCCGAACTCCTTTGCCAGCGCTTCACCGACCGGAACAAGATAGTCGCCGGGATAGAGACCCGCCGGGATATCGCCGACCTGCTCGCCAAGCGCCTCGCGGTACCGGAGGAAGACCGACCGCGCCAGCACGTCGATCTGCGAGCCGGCGTCGTTGATGTAATATTCCTTGGTGACGTCATAGCCGGCAAAGCCAAGCAGATTCGCCAGCGCATCGCCGACGACCGCGCCGCGGCAATGACCGACATGCATCGGCCCCGTCGGATTGGCAGAGACATATTCGACATTGACCTTCTGGCCGGCACCCAGGGTCGAGCGCCCGAATTTCTGTCCTTCGGAGATCATCGTCGCCAGCAGGCGCTGCCAATAGCCGACCGAAAGGCGAATATTGATGAAGCCGGGGCCGGCTACCGAAACCTCGGCAACATCGGCATCTTCCTTCAGCTTGGTGATGATGATCTCAGCGAGCGAGCGCGGATTGGTGCCGAGCGGCTTCGACAGCACCATCGCAGCGTTGGTGGCGACATCGCCGTGGCTGGGGTCTCGCGGCGGCTCCACGCCGACACGACCGAAGTCAAGTTCGGATCGCTTTTCTTTCACAATATCAATTTGTTCAAGAGCGTTCTTAATTCTGACTTCGAAATCGGTGAAAAGATTCATCATAGTGTCCACGCATAGCTTGGGCAGGCCCTGTCGGCCCGACGCCGCCGCTGCCTACCGCAAATCGGGAGTCTGGTCAAACAAACGCCTGTGGGCGCTGATGGCATAGGTATCGGTCATCCCGGCCAGATAGTCCCCGACATGGCGAGCCTTGGCGGCAACAGCGAGCCCGGCAATATGATCGACCCAATAATGGCTCTGCATCTCCTTGGGATTGTCCATATAGGCATGGAAGAGATCCGTGACGATCTGTGCTGCGCCGGCGCGGATGCGCATGATATCCGGATGGCGGTAGATGCGTTTGAAGAGCATCTGCTTGATCTGTTTGTCGGTCTCGGCCATTTCCGGAGAGAAGGTGGCGATGATGCGACCGGCGGCGCGGATATCGGCGACGCTCTCCGGTCTGATCTCGCTGAGCGCTTGCTGTGCAACGGAAATCACGTCTTCCACCATGCGGGTGATTTGCCGACGCATGATCTCATGCGTGAAGCGACTCGGCTCCAGATGCGGATAGAGCGCCCTCACCTCGGCCATCAGCGCCGAAAGAAATGGTATCTCCTCCAGCATTTCGAAATTCAGATAGCCGGAGCGCAGGCCGTCATCGATGTCATGCGTATTGTAGGCGATATCGTCGGCGATCGCCGCGACCTGTGCCTCCAGGCTGGCGAAGGTCGCGATTTCGAGATCGTGGATTTCGCAATAATCGAGAATCGGCTGCGGCACCGGACCGCGCGTGCCCTGGCCATCTGATGTCAGCAGCGGACCGTTGTGCTTGACCAGCCCCTCCAATGTTTCCCAGGTGAGGTTCAAGCCATCGAATTCGGCGTAACGCCGCTCGAGCTTCGTCACAATGCGGAGCGATTGCGCATTGTGGTCGAAGCCGCCATAGGGCAGCAGCATTTCGTGGAGCGCGTCTTCACCGGTATGGCCAAAGGGGGTGTGACCGAAATCATGGACGAGCGCCACGCCTTCGGCCAAATCCTCGTCGAGCTTCAGCGCACGCGCCAAGGCGCGTGCGATCTGCGCTACCTCGATCGTATGCGTCAGACGCGTACGGTAGTGATCGCCATCCTGCGCGATGAAGACCTGCGTCTTATGCTTCAGCCGCCGAAAAGCTGTCGTATGGACGATGCGGTCGCGGTCGCGCTGGAAATCCGAGCGCGTCGGGCTCGATCCCTCTTCGTAAAGCCGTCCACGCGATTCCCTGGGATCAGTCGCATAAGCAGCCCGCTCGCCATAACCGAAACCCAATGCATGCCTGTCGATCGTCATTATCCATCCATTCCGGCTTCAGAGCGCCGCATTCGATTGAATGCGCAAAGGCCGCTCCATTCCTTTAAGTCCAAAGCATCGTCTCCGCATTTTGATGATGCCATTCCAATACGGGATGCTCTGGCCCATTGACGCCGCTTTACGGCCTTCATACCTATACCGGAGAGAAACAGCAAAATGGCGCATGGCTCCACCATGTAACCATAGCTGTCACCCGTTGTACTTTCATGATAAAGGCTATGGATATCAGCCGTTTGAAAGTGGAACGGCCCATTTGGTTCTCTCCGGATCTTGACCCCGGCAGGAGGAAGGCATGACTGAGACAAGTGTAACCCTATCGGACGCAGCGGCAAAGCGAATCGCCGCAATCGTCAGCGCCGAGGCCGGCAAGCGAGCGCTTCGCGTCGCGGTCGAAGGCGGCGGCTGTTCCGGCTTTTCCTATAAATTCGATCTTGTCGACGGACCGCAAGACGATGATGTCGTGGTCGAAAAAGGCAACGCTACGGTGCTGATCGACCAATTGTCGCTGGTCTACATGGCGGGCTCCGAGATCGATTTCGTCGACAATCTGCTCGGCCAGTCCTTTCAGATCAAGAATCCGAATGCGGTCGCAAGCTGCGGCTGCGGCACGAGTTTTTCGATCTGACGCTCCTCTTTTCCACAAGTTGACAACCGGCCGGAAGCTGTTGCTTTACGGCCGGTTTTCGTTCGGACGGGTGGCCAAGGCCGTTTGCTGCGGATAAAAGAAAACCCGAAGCAGAGGAGCCATCCCTTCATGAAGATCGCCACCTGGAACATCAACGGCGTCAAGGCGCGTATCGAGAACCTGTGCCAGTGGCTGAAAGACTCCGATCCCGACATCGTTTGCCTGCAGGAGATCAAGACGGTCGATGAAGGCTTTCCGCGCTTCGAGATCGAGGCGCTCGGCTATCACGTCGAAACGCATGGTCAGAAGGGGTTCAACGGCGTGGCGATCCTTTCCAAGATCAAGCCTGATGAAGTGACCCGTGGTTTGCCCGGCGATGAGGCCGATGAACAGGCGCGCTTCATCGAAGCGGTGTTTTCCGTGCCGGAACAGGGCGTGCTTCGCGTCTGTTGCCTTTATCTGCCGAACGGCAATCCAATCGATACGGAAAAATATCCCTACAAGCTCGCATGGATGGAGCGCCTGCGAAAATTCGCAATCAGCCGCCTGGAACTGGAGGAGCCGACCATCCTTGCCGGCGACTACAATGTCATTCCGGAGCCGCATGATTGTTTCGATCCGAAGGTCTGGGAAAACGACGCGCTGTTCCTGCCGCAAACCCGCCAAGCTTTCCGACAGCTCGAACATCTCGGCTTCACCGATGCGGTGCGCGCCACCACCGATGCGATCAAGCTCTATTCTTTCTGGGATTACCAGGCGGGGGCCTGGCCAAAGAACAACGGCATCCGCATCGATCATCTGATGCTATCGCCGGAGGCAGCCGATCGCCTGACCTCAGCCGCAATCGAAAAGCATGTGCGCGCCTGGGAAAAACCGTCGGACCACGTTCCGGTCATCGCGCATTTCGATTTCCGAATCTGAAAATCGGCGATTATTCGGCGCCGGCGACATCCAGTTGATGCGCCATGGAAACGGCAACACGGCGATCATCCTCATTGGCGATCGAGAAGGCCTGCTCCTGCAGGTCTTGCATCCACGCACAATCCTTCGGCTTGCACTTATCGAGCGCCGCCGTCATGAAGGCGAGGCCGCGCACGGACTGGCCTTCCTGGAAGAGAATATTGCCGAAGACGGCCATTGCACCGGGATGGCCGCTCTTGCGGGCCTGATTCAGCCACTTCTTGGCCTGCTGCACATTGGCCGCGCCACCCTCACCCGCCAGCATCATCTGCGCGAGTTGAAACTGCGCCTCCGGAACACCGAAGGTCGACGCGACCTGGAAATAGAGCTGGCGTGCCTGATTGAGATCGATCTTGACCGGGCTGTTTGCAATGCCGGTCTTATAATAATTGGCGAGCGCGAGCAGCGCGTTGATGAAGAAGCCGGTGTCTTCGGAGCCGGGCTCCACGCCCTGCTGGGCGATCTCGCTATAGATTTTGAAGGCCTCGAAATCGTCCTGTGTGACGCCATCGCCGTCGGCATACATATTGGCCAGCGCCCAACGCGAGCCGGTGTGGCCCTTCTCGGCGGCGTAGCGATAGGCTTCAACCGCCTCTTCCTTCTGGCCGTTCTTATAGGCCCGAAAGCCGAATTTGAAGAGATCGAAAGGCCCCGATTCCTTGGTGACACCCGCATTGATGTCGAATGCCAGGGCCTGGCCTGCGAGCGCCACCGATGTGGCAAGCGACAGGCTGAGCATCATCATTCTCGCTGATATGAACTCGGACTTAAACATAACAGTCGATTTCTTTCGCTCCATTCGCATCCGCAACGGTGATCCCATATGCACCGTAAGATCTGCGAATGTATTCCCTACCGGCGCGCGAACCAGCGACATCCCTTAAGGAAGCCTGCCGGGTACCAGCCCAACGCCGTTCGCCACATTTCCAAACGTAGTCTGAAATTATGTCCAAACGAGCATCCACGCTGACACGATCACATATCGCTCTTGAAACAGTCCGCCGCTTCACTGTCGAAAGAGAGAGGCTTGCGATTGCACGAGTTTCGGATTCCTTCGGGAAACAATGCATTTCCGGCTGCGTCGTGAACGCCGTCGCTCCGATCCCGGATTGCTTTTTTTCTTGAAGTGTAAACTGACCCATCAACCGTTTACGCACTTTCCACCAAGGCTTGCCCCTTTGCCCGTATAATCGCTGCTCCCCATTTGTGGCGGGAAATGGACAAATTGGGCGCCGGAGACACGCCTGTAATCTGTTGAAATAAAGTGTTGCTGAATCGTCACAAAGAGTTTGCCGATCTTGACGTTCCGTTAACCACGAAACGCTAGGCGGGACGGTTTTGCGGGTCGCATGTGGAAATTGCCTGGCACTGAACCTGGTATTAAAACGCCGCGAGACCGAAAGGACTCGCGGCGCGGGAATCGCTGGAAGCAATAAGGATCAGACCTCGAAACCTGCTTCAGCTCAATGGTTTACCTCAGAATCTGACCTTCATCGATGTCGACAGCGCAGCGACCAAATCGTTGCCGAAGCTATAGGTCGCGTCATCGCCATAGGTGATGCCATTGGAGGTGACTTCGCCGGATTTGCCGCTGGTCAGCAGGCCCAGCGCGCCGGCAAAGGTGAACTCGACATGCTCAGTGGGCTTATAGGAAAGACCGGCGCCAAGCGTCCAGGTGTCCGAGCTCAAGCCGTAACCCTGGCTGGTGCCGCGATCCCAGCTCAAGCTGAGCGCACCGCTCCATTGGTCGTTGAACTTGTGGCCGACGCCGCCGGTGATCGTCCAGCCATCCTGATAGAGCAGATCGAGCGAGGTGAGCTCAGTCGCGCCGCCCGTATGGCAGGATATGCCACGCGTGGAGGTCGGGCAAAGCGCGATGCTCTGCAGAACGCTCCAGTTGGTCCATTTGACCGAACCGAAGGCCAGCCAGTCCGGCGCGATGCCGCTCTGGACTTTCCATTCCAGCGAGTCCGGCGCATCGGCCGAACCGAAGACGGAGGTGGCTTTGCCGAAGAACGCGCGAACGGGCGGCAGTTCCGTCAGATCGACAGTGCCCTTGAGGTTATCGTATTTGACCCGGCTGTTATAAACGAGGCTGGTACGAAGGGCGTATTCAGGGATCTCATAAGCGAGACCGGCGCGCCAGCCCCAGCCATGGCCATCGACATCCAGCGAGCCGACACCATCATAGACCGCGGAAAACGGAGCCGGAACAACGGAAACCAGGCGCGATTTGTAGCCGCTGACCTCCTGATAGAAGCCACCGCCGATCAGGCGCAGTTGACCCGGACCGGCATCGAACTTGTAGGAGCAGGTGGCCGCGTAATTGTGCGTACGCACCTTGGTTTCGATTTCATTGTTGGCGCCAGCCCAGTTCAAACCCGGATTGGTATGGGCGCCGAACGGCTCGGAATAATCCGCCATGCAATCGATGTCGTCGGTGATCCCGATCTTGAAGCCGATATAGGGTACGGCGTAATTTTCGGTGGCATCGACCGAATGCGGGCGTCCGTTGAGGTTGCCATCGGCCGGATTGATATCTTTTGCATTCTTCAGCTTACGATCAGGCATCACATAGGTCACGCCGGACTCAAAAACGTAACGCCCCTTATCGAAAAGTAGATCGATATCGTAGCCGGCCCGATCCAGCCCACCCGCGAAAGCGGCGCTGGCGAATGACGAGCCGATAACGAATGCAAATGCGCCCCTCAGCGCAATACGAAATGCCATTGTGTCTCCCCCACTTGCGTATTCATTGATTGGATTGTTGCGACGATCACCCGAATTGGCAATGCGACGCCGGCTATCCACAATGTTGCGACATATTGACTGACTTACGTAAGAAAGTGATCTGCACGCCCAATCACAGCCAAGTTTAGGCATTTTTGCTTCTCTGTTGTTTACCAGGGGCCCTAGGTAGATTTTTATTCCTCACGGCAACAGTTCTGTTACAATCTGACAACAGTCTCGCTTTTCAAGAAACCCTACCAATTTAGGGGTAGCCTCTTTTGCCTGCGCGAAGCTGGAGCAGGTTAAAAAGCGACGCTTTTTTTTGATGCTTACCATCGAATCAGTAATAAAAAGAAAAGGGCACGCTGCCTTTCGCCGCGTACCCTTAAAATAAGATTGTTACAGGTTCTTCAGCCGGCTTCGCTGACCCTTTCAAGCGCCACCTTGAGACTCGAAAGTTGGCCTTCGAGTTCGCTCAAGCGCTCGCGCTCGGCAGCGACGACGTCCGGATTGGCATTGGCGACGAATTTCTCATTTGAGAGCTTGCCGACGATGCGGGCGATCTCCTGTTCGTTCCTGGCGATCCCCTTTTCAAGACGCGCCTTTTCAGCAGCGAGGTCGATGAGATTACCGAGCGGCAGGCAGGCGGTCGCTTCACCGACGATGATCTGTGCCGCGCCTTTCGGTGCGGTGTCGGCAAGCGAAATCGTCTCGACGCGCGCCAGCCGCTTGATTGCCGCGTCATGACGGAACAGCCGTTCGCGCGTCAGGCTATTGGCGCCGACGAGCACCAGAGGTGCGGTGGCGGCCGGAGGCACGTTCATTTCCGAACGCACGGAGCGCAAACCTGAGACAAGATCGATCAACCAGTTGATCTCATCGGCAGCGACATCGTCGGCATAGGAAGGTGCCGGCCAATCGGCATGGCAGATCAGACCGTCGCGTTCCCTGCCCTCGCCTGCCGTATGCGCCCACAGCTCCTCCGTCATGAAGGGCATGAAGGGATGCAGCAGCTTGTAGGTTTCCTCGAGAACGTAGGCGGCGCAGGATTGCGCCTCCGCCTTGGCGTTCTCATCGTCACCATTGAACACGGGCTTCAGCAGTTCGAGATACCAGTCGCAGAACTGGTTCCAGATGAAGCGATAGAGCGAGCCGGCGGCATCGTTGAAGCGATAGGCTTCCAACGCTTCGGTAACGTCCCGCTCTGTCCGGGCTAGTTCGGTCAGGATCCAGCGGTTGATCGTCAGCTCGGCAGCTTCCGGCACGAAATGCGGATCGCTCTTGGCGCCGTTCATCTCGGCGAAGCGCGTGGCGTTCCACAGCTTGGTGCCGAAGTTACGGTAGCCGGCGATGCGGGCGGGATCGAGCTTCACGTCGCGGCCCTGCGCCGCCATGATCGCCAGGGTAAAGCGCAGCGAATCGGCGCCGTACTGGTCGATCAGTTCGAGCGGATCGATGACGTTTCCCTTGGATTTCGACATCTTCTGCCCGTTCTTGTCCCGCACCAGGGCGTGAACATAGACCGTGTGGAAGGGTTCGACGGCTTCGCCGTTTTCGTCTTCCATGAAATGCAGGCCCATCATCATCATACGGGCGACCCAGAAAAAGATGATATCGAAGCCGGTGACGAGCACATTAGTCGGATAGTAACGCGCCAGTTCCGGGGTCTGATCCGGCCAGCCGAGCGTCGAGAACGGCCAGAGCGCCGAGGAGAACCAGGTGTCGAGCACGTCTTCGTCGCGCGTCAGGATTTCGCCCGGCCTGAAGTTTTCCAGCAGGTCCTCGACATAGGCCTTCATCGGCCCTTCATGCGACAGATAGTGCTGGATAGCGGCCTGTAGCGCCTCTTCTTCCGTCTTTTCGACGAAGACCTGACCATCCGGGCCATACCAGGCCGGAATCTGGTGGCCCCACCAGAGCTGGCGGGAAATGCACCAGGGCTGGATGTTCTCCATCCAATCGTAATAGGTCTTGTCCCAGCTCTTCGGGACGAGCTTGGTGCGACCCTCGCGAACGGAGGCGATCGCCGGTTCGGCAAGCGTCTTGGCGTCGACATACCATTGTTCGGTCAAACGCGGTTCGATCGGAACGCCGCCACGGTCGCCATGCGGGATGGTATGCTTGTGCGGCTCGATCTTATCGAGCAGACCGGCCTCTTCGAGAATGCGGACGATGATCTTGCGGGCTTCGAAGCGATCCTTGCCCTCAAGCTCATCCCAGGCGCCGTGCAGCGCCGCCGGATTATCCAGACCTTCGAGGAAATCCTCGTTGTCCTTGATGGTGATCCGGGCATCGGGCGTCATAATATTGACGACGCGCAATCCGCGACGCCGGCCGACATCGAAGTCGTTGAAATCATGCGCCGGCGTCATCTTCACGGCGCCGGTGCCCGCAGTCGGGTCCGGATATTCGTCGGCAACGATCGGGATGCGCCGGCCGACGATCGGCAGGATAACATGCTTGCCGACAATTGCCTTGTAGCGCTCGTCACTCGGATGAACGGCGACGCCGGTATCGCCGAGCATGGTCTCCGGACGGGTGGTGGCAACGACGAGATAGTCGCGGGTTTCCCATTCCGTCGGCTTGCCTTCTTCATTGAAAGCGATCGGATGCTGATAGGTGACGCCTTCCTCGAGCGGATAGCGCAGATGCCAGAGATGGCCGCTGACCTCATGCTGTTCGACTTCGATATCCGAAATTGCCGTCAGCATTTTCGGGTCCCAATTGACCAGCCGCTTGTCGCGATAGATCAGGCCTTCCTTGTAAAGCGTGACGAAGACTTCAAGAACTGCCTTTGACAGACCCTCGTCCATGGTGAAGCGTTCGCGCGACCAGTCGCAGGAAGCCCCGAGGCGCTTCAACTGGTTGAAGATCAAGCCGCCAGATTCCGCCTTCCAGTCCCAGACCTTTTCGATGAAGGCTTCACGGCCCATGTCGCGGCGGCCAGGCTGCTGCCTCTCCATCAACTGCCGCTCGACCACCATCTGCGTCGCGATGCCGGCATGGTCCATACCCGGCTGCCAGAGCACATCCTTGCCGCGCATGCGCTCGAAGCGCACCATGATGTCCTGCAGCGTATTGTTCAGCGCATGGCCCATATGCAGCGAACCCGTGACGTTCGGCGGCGGGATGACAATTGCAAAGGTTTCCGCGCCAGGCTTGGCGTTCGCACCGGCGCGAAACGCGTCGGCCTCATCCCATTTCTGGGCGATCTTCGGTTCGACGGCGGCGGAATCATAAGTTTTGTCGAGCATTTGGGGACCGGATCTGGAGGGTTCGGTGGATGCGGGTTGTAAATAGGATGGCCGCGGGCAAGTCAATAAAAAAGCCGCCCCGAAAGCCGGAGCGGCAGCCGTCTACCGGAGCTCTGGCTGTCAGCGGCGCGGGCCGCGGGCCACTCGTTCGATTTCTTCGCGCACGAGACGCTCGACGAGAGTCGGCAGATTGTCGTCGAGCCATTCCTGCAGCATCGGCCGCAGCATTTCCTGGGCGATCTCGTCAAGCGAACGGCGCTCGCTGCCATCAATGGCCGCAGCCAGCTCGTCGAAGGAGCGCGCAACCTGCGCGCCGGCCGATTCCGACATGAGCGAGGATGTCAGCTCAGCCTGCACTTGCGGCAGGTACCGATCAGCGATTGCCGCAGACGGCGGCTGTGGCGGCTGATTGAAAATCGGCATCTCGACCGGCGCGGCCGCGGCAGGGGCAACGGCCGCCTTGCGCTCTTCCATCGGTTCAGGCTGCGGTTCAACCTTCACTGGGGATACCGAGGCCTCCGCAAGAAGGGCGGCTGCGGGCGCGGTGACGACCGGCGAGGTAATCACCGGCGCGGGCGCTTCGGCGATCGCGCTGCGCAAAGGCACCTCGGCGACCGGTTCGACACGCGCCTCGGCAAGACGTGCGACCATGGCCGGCGGCAATTCGCGCAGTTGCGGCGCTTCGCGCGCCGAATTCAGTTGCGCGGCATTGCGCTCGGAGGCGGCGCGAACGCGCGCGGCAACATCGGCGAGCGACAGGGTGCGGGGTGATGTTTCCGGCTCGCGCGCCGGAGCCTGCGAATTGGCGGCGACGAAACGCGGATCAGGCATGGCGACGGCGGTCGGCGATACCTCATCCATATCAGCAGCAACAAATTGGTCATCGACAGTCAGGTGGATATCGTCATCCTGCTCATCGTCGGCAATGGTATAAACAGCAGGCAGGGACGGCGAAATGGACTTGCCGGCGCCGGGCTCGTTGCTTTCGATGATCCGGCGAATCGACGCCAGAATCTCTTCCATGGACGGTTCACGCACTACACTTGGCTGAGCCATATTCATCCCCGTTTTCCCAAACAACGACCGGATTCTTGCCAAAGCAGCGCCCGAATCGGCGCTAGCGTAGAATACTACCCTTGGGAAAAAAATCACCGCGGCAGCAGTAAGCCATCTGATGCACAGTTTTGTTACGGTGGCTGCGAATCACCTGATATTGTGGACTTATCCAACGATAATGCCCAACGAAAAACGGGCGCCCGAAGCGCCCGTCTCAAAGAATGGTTCAACCGCACAACCGGTCAGAAAACGAATTCCTTGGCTTTGGCAAAGCCGGGCAGCGGCTTGACCGAAGCGTTAAAGAAGACGTTTTCGGAAAGGGCGCCGCGCTCGCGTCTGAAGACGGTGGCGCGCGCAGCATGGCCATAGCCGAGGACCACGATCAGCCGACCACCTTCGCCGAGTTGATCAAGAAGCACTTGCGGCACCTCTTGGACCGAACCGTTGACGAAAATCACGTCATACGGGCCATTGGCGGCATAACCCTTTTCCAGCTCGCCGATGACGACCGTCACGTTTGCCTGGCCGAGCACGGCGAGATGCGCCTTGGCCTCAGCGGCCAGCGCCTCGTCGGATTCGAGCGCGATGACCGTGCCTGCAAGGATCGAAAGCAGCGCCGAGACGTAACCGGTGCCACAGCCAACGTCGAGAACCTTGTCGTCCTTGGTGATCTCACCGAGTTGCAGGAGCTTTGCCAGCGGCGAGGCTTCCATCAGGAAGCGCGCCGGCTTGCCCGCAGCCGCAGGGCTGACCTCGATGTCATTATCGATATACGCCAGGAGCTTCGACCTCTCCGGCACGAAATTCTCGCGCGCCACCGTCAGAAACGCATTCAACACGGAATGGGAGGTGACATCCGTCGTGCGGATCTGGTTCTCGACCATTTTCACGCGTGCTGCTTCGAAATCCATCATATCCTCTCGCGCCCAAAGGCAAAGCCGGGTTGCTGCTATGCTCAGCGTGTCTTAATCGCGTGCGGCTGCGCTTTCAAGGCGTCGCAGCAACGGGCGCAGAAATTCATAATAATGCGTCGCGGCGCGACAACAGCCGTTTCTTTACGGCGCAGCTCAACCGCTTTCTCGGCGTCAGCCGACCAACGCCGTGGATGCATCAAGCTCAATAGAAGGGAATTTGGAGGCCTCGCCCGGAATCGAACCGGGATTCAAGGATTTGCAGTCCTCTGCGTAACCACTCCGCCACGAGGCCATCCGATTTGTAAAGGCGAGTGATGGCGGGCGTTTAGAACGAATCTTAGTGGAGCGCAAGACCTATCGCGGCTGATGATCAAATAACTTGGTTTCTAACCCATGCGGGCCGCAAGGCGCCGCCAAACCTTAACAATTTATTAGCGCAAGCTAAGCCTGTGGAGACTGCCATCCGGGGAATTGCGTCATTTTTGCAACAAGATTCTTTTTCGAGTAGGGCACGAATAGTTCGCCTGTCTTAGTATCTTGTCAAATCAGCGCGACAGGTTCAGGAAATAGTTCGCGAGGCTTATTACTTCGCACCTACCGATAGGGAACATGAACGGGATGGGGTTGGGCACGTCGTTTTTCGGCGCGATATCTCACGCCCAATCAGAACAGATTGGAGTTATTTATGAACATCAAGAGCCTTCTTCTCGGCTCCGCTGCCGCGCTTGCAGCAGCATCCGGCGCTCACGCAGCCGACGCCATCGTCGCCGCTGAGCCGGAGCCGCTCGAATACGTTCGCATCTGCGACGCCTACGGTGCAGGCTACTTCTTCATCCCCGGCACCGAAACCTGCCTCAAGATCGGCGGCAAGGTTCGTACCGAAGGTGAGTGGTATAATGCTTACAATCGTGACAGCCATCAGGGTACGCTGTGGCACACCCGCGCCGAGCTGAATGTCGACACCGCGACCGACACCGAATACGGTCCGTTGAAGACCGAAACCATCGTTCGGTGGGACTGGAACGACGGCAACTCCACCAGCACCAACCTGCTGTGGTCCTATATCAGCCTCGGTGGCTTCACCGTTGGTAAGAAGGACTCCGCCTACAACCTCTACATTGGTTACGCCGGCGACGTCATCAACGACGACGTGATCTATGATGGTCCATACGAACTGAACCAGTTGACCTACAACTACGACGCAGGCAACGGCTTTACGGCAGTGGTCTCGCTCGAAGACTCCAACTCCAGCGGCTCGGGCGCCTCCTACGGCGCAAGCTGGTGGACCGATGACAAGGCCGATCATTATGCTCCGGACGTCGTTGCCGGTGCCGGTTACAAGGCCGGCGCATGGTCCTTCAAGGTCGTCGGTGGTTATGACTCCATCGTCGAAGAAGGCGCCATCAAGGCTCGCGTCGATGCAGACTTTGGTGGATTCACTGCCTTCTTGATGGGCGGCTGGAACACCGATGGCGACAAGCTCAACAAATATGCCGGTACCAACCAGGATATTTCTGCGTGCACCGCGCCGAACGGCACCGTGAACGATTCTAAGTGCGGTTGGGGCGACTGGGCCGTCTGGGGTGGCGTTGGCGTTCCGTTCAACGACAAGCTGAAGTGGAACGTACAGCTCGCCTACACCGACTCGAAGATCTTCGAAGCAACCTCGAACCTCAAGTTCAATCCGGTCAAGGATCTGCTGATCGAGCCGGAAGTGACCTACGTTCACTATGACTATGCCAAGGACGATACCGTCTCCGGCATTCTGCGCTTCGAACGCAACTTCTGACCTGATCTGAATTGACCTCCGATCAGAGAAGAGAGGGGCCTAGCTTTCCCTGCTAGGCCCCTTTTCTATGCCTATCACCGCCCCACCATATAACGCGATCTCACCCGGCATGGCCGGTTACGCCACTTTCGGTAGGCGACAACGCCAAATCTCATTAGGGGTGGCGTATCACACGTTGCAATTGACACTAAGGTCAACTTTAGAGGGGAACATTGCCGCCAACCCGGCGTTAAAGCCGTCAAGGGACGTTTCGTCCAACAAGGAGTCGATTGTTTTGACACACTTTGCTTCGATAGCCCTGGCCGCCTCGCTTACCATGGGAACAGTGCTGGCCGCCGCGGTACCAGCAACGGCAATGCCGTTGGCAAACTCGCCCTCGCCCAGCGTTTCCGATGTGATTCTGGTTCAGGAGCACGGATCCCGACGGAACCAGGACTGGTACGAGGGGCGCCGATATTGGCGTGATCGTCACTACCATCATCGCTATTGGAACGATAGCCGCTGGGATCGCCGTCGCTATTGGGATGATGACTGGCGCTACCGCCGCTATCACCATCGCCATGGAGGCATCTACTTCGAAATCCGGTAATCCCACCGGCGATGTTACAGCCATTGGCTCGCCAACGCTGAGGCGCTCACGGAACGAACTAGCGTGCCCTACGCCCAAAAACATTCCGGCCGTTGCCGAAGAATCGGCAACGGCCGGTCTTATCTTGTCGGCGATAACGGCCGGCGGCTCGAAACTGCTACCGGATCAACGGCAGACGCGTTCCTTGCGAACGACCCAATGGCCGTGAACGTGATGGCGCACGGTCTTCACGACGCAATGGTGATGATGATGGTTGTCGACATGCACAATCGTGGCCGCTTCAGACTGCGTGCTGATGCCGACAAAGGAAGCCAAAGCAACGGCGGAAGCAAGAATCAGATTTTTCATTTCGAACCTCTAAAGCATTTGGGGGAATATGCTGCGCGATAGCGCATGTCGTTCATGCGCCGATTCAGATTAACGGTACATGAATGTGTCCTCACATTTTCGAGAGCAGCCGGATGGAATGAATAAGTGAGCCGGAAGACCACCGCCATGGCGCAAGAAAAAGGCCGTGATCGTGGCCGCGCGAATGACAGCCGGGGTGGACTGAAATGCCTGAAAATGAAAAAGCCACATTCCCAACGAGGTGAATGTGGCTTTTTGAAAACTGGCTCCCCGGGCCGGATTCGAACCGGCGACCTGTCGATTAACAGTCGAATGCTCTACCGCTGAGCTACCAGGGAATACCGCTTGGCGCGGTGTGAGTGGGCTAATACAAATGCTTTCCCGATTTGCCAAGCAGTTTTTTCAAAAAAATCCATTTCCCTTGTATTATTTCGTCGCCTTACCATTTCCTGTGGATGACCGATCAAGGCAGACCCCAAGAAAAGACTGCTCGCGCCGGCAACGAAAAGGCGCGGCGTTTCGGAATAGATCATACCACACATGAGCTCGTCATTGGCTCCATTCGTATTCCGCTTCCGCAATCGAGGCTCGCCCGTCTTGGCATCGGACTTGCGTTGATCTTCGGTGGCTTTCTCGGCTTTCTCCCGATCCTCGGTTTCTGGATGTTGCCGCTCGGCTTCATCGTGTTGTCGCATGATCTGCCAATCGTACGGCGCTGGCGACGGCGCCTTGCCGTGTGGTGGACGAGACGGCGGCGTTCGATAGATTGAGATCCGTCGCCTATTTGGCGACCAAAGCCCTCGCGGGATTGCCTATTACGGTCGTGCCCGCCTCGACATCCTTGGTAACGACAGCGCCCGCTCCGACAATCGCACCGTCGCCGATGGTCACGCCGCCAAGGATGATGGCGCCGCCGCCGATCCAGACATCCCTGCCGATCTCGACCGGCCGTGCGATTTCCAGCCCCCTGCGCCGCTGTGCCGGATCCTTATGGTGCTCGGCACAATATATATGAACACCCGGCCCCAGCATACAGCCTTCGCCGATGCGTACCGGGGCGGTATCGAGAATGGTACAGCCGGCATTAAGATAGACGCGCGGACCAATCGAGATGTTCATGCCATAGGCGCAATGAAACGGTGCTTCGATGAATACGCGCTCGGCCACATCCGCAAAAAGCATGGATAGCGCAGGACCGATCCCGCCGCGCTGGCCGGGGGACATGGTGTTATGCTCATGCACAGCTTCCCGGGCAAGTGTTCGCAAGCCATCGAGTTCCGGATCGAGGCAGCAATACCATTCTCCCACCGCCATCTTCTGTCGCTCGCTTTGGCCCATTGGTCCGCTCCCCGACGCCTCCGTCACCATGCCGGGATGATCATGCACACGATCAGGGCGGGCGGCAAGGAGAGCTCTCGGCTCGGTTTGCGCTCCTCAATATCCGGCGATCAGCAACGCCAGGGGACCGAACGCCATCACGGTGAGGGCCGCCATGATCAGCAGCAGCTCCCGCATTATATATCGTTCCACCCTGATGAGGCGCCGGGATCGACGATCCATGCGTGACTCCTCTCGATATCGAAATATTAGGCGCACCTTATTCTACACTTAAAGCGCCGTCTCCCCCTCCTAACGAATTAATCCGCCATAGCCCTTTAAAAGCGTCCGCAAAGGCGCAAAACTGCGTGCGGACGCGAGGTTTCCGCCCACAACAAACTGTCACACAGCTTGTCTATAACGCCGCTGCCGCGAACTTGCCCAAGGCCACCGGTTCCGAGCTTTCAAAAGGAAATAGGGATATGTCCAAATTTTATAACTGCATTTCGGCGGCTGCCGCCGGCGTCATGAGCTTAGCGCTGGCCCTGCCGGCTGCTGCTGCTCCGATCAAGTTCGATTTCTGGTTCGGCCTGTCCGGCGATCTGGAGCGTGTCGTTCAGACGATGTGCACGAACTTCAACAATTCGCAGACCGACTATCAGGTTGTCTGCACCAGCCAGGGCAACTACGACGCCGCTCTGCAGAACACCATTGCCGCCTTCCGCGCTGGCAAGCAGCCGGCAATCGTGCAGGTTTATGACGTCGGCACTGCAACCATGATGCTCTCCGGCGCCTATTATCCGGTTGGCAAGCTGATGTCGGAAAACGGCTACAAGATCGACTGGAACGACTATTTCCCGGGCATCGCGCGTTATTACGCGACATCGAAGGGCGAACTGCTTTCCTTCCCGTTCAACTCTTCGACCGCCCTGCTCTATTGGAACAAGGATGCCTTCGCAAAGATCGGCAAGACCGCCGCTCCGAAGACCTGGGAAGAAGCCGCCGACGACATGAAGGCGCTGAAGGGCGCTGGTTATGATTGCCCGATGGCCATCAACATCTCCGCCAACGAAAGCTGGCAATTGATGGAGCAGTTCTCGGCCATCCACAACGAGCCGGTCGCTACCCAGAACAACGGCTATGACGGCCTCGACGCCCGCCTGACCGTCAACAAGACCAAGTTCGTCAAATACGTCACCGACCTCAAGAGCTGGTATGACGCTGGTCTCATCAAGATCAAGTCGAAGGATCTCGGCCAGGATATGGTTCAGGCCTTTGCATCGGGCGATTGCCAGATGATCATGACCTCGGTCGGCGACCACGGCACGGTCGGCAAGACGCAGAAGGCCGGCATGAACTGGGATGTTGCCGAACTTCCGGCCTACGCCGGCACCGAGCGCAAGAATTCGCTCGTCGGGGGCGCTTCGCTCTGGGTTCTCTCCGGCAAGTCGGCTGACGAATACAAGGGCGCAGCAGCGTTCCTGAACTTCATCCACGATCCGAAGACCGCTCTCTTCTGGTCGACCAACACAGGCTACATCCCGGTCACGAAGTCCGGCTTCGATTTCATGAAGTCCTCCGGCTTCTACGACAAAGCTCCGTATAAGGGCCGCGAAGTCGCGATCGCCAGCCTGACCGCTTCCGAGCCGACCCCGATCACCCGCGGCGTCCGCCTCGGCAACTTCACGCAGATTCGCGCCGAGTTCGCCAATCAGATGCAGGCCATCTTCGCCAACAAGGTCAGCGTCCAGGAAGGCCTCGACAACCTCGTCAAGAACAGCAATGCTGTTCTCGACCGCTTCGAAGCAACCTACAAGGGCAAGCAACTGCCGTAAGCAACCAGCCCATCAGTAGAGGACGTCCGTCGGGAAATTCCGACGGACGTTCGCTATGACCGCAAATGGTACCAGAGTATCCTGCTTTCAGTTGGTTTCATCTGAAACGGATAAGATGTTCTCGATTCGAACGGGTGAGCGTCCTCTGTGCGTTCAGATGGCCGCACGGCGCTCCGGGTTCCAAGCCGGAAGAAGCAATGGAAAAGCGTACGACTTTCAGCAAGTGGAGCGTCGGCATCCTGTTCGCAGTGCCGCAACTCCTCCTCATCTTCACCTTCTTCTATTGGCCCGCCGGCCAGGCGATCTTTTGGTCGCTGACGCTGCAGCAACCCTGGGGCGGCGGCAATATCTGGGTCGGGCTCGACAACTTCAGATCGATTCTTGCCAGTGCCGATTACTGGAACTCGGTGACGATCAGCATCATCTTCGCAGCGATCAGCACCAGCATTGCCATGGGCGTCGCGCTGATACTGGCCGCTCTCACGGATCGGCAGCTCCGCGGTTCGAAGTTCTATAGCGTCGTGCTCATCTGGCCTTACGGCATTGCGGCGCCTGCTTCGGCAATGGCCTTCCGTTTCATCCTGGCCCCCGAAGCCGGGTTCATGTCCATCGTCAACCACTATTGGCCGGGCCTATGGGATCCGGGCCTCGACGGCACCGCCGCTATGGCCACCATCATCGCCGCCTTCTCGTGGAAATATATCGGCTACAGCTTCATCTTCTTTCTTGCCGCCTTCCAGGCCATTCCGCGTTCATTGATCGAAGCAGCGGCAATGGACGGCTCGGGCGTGATCCGGCGCTTCTGGGACATTCAGTTCCCGCTGATCACGCCGACAATCTTCTTCCTGCTGGTGATCAACATCACCGAAAGCTTCCAGGATTCGTTCGGGATCGTCGACATCATGACCGCAGGTGGCCCACACAACTCAACCAATCTCATGGTCTACAAGATCTATTCTGATGGTTTCAAAGGACTCGATTTTTCCGGCGCGGCGGCACAAAGTATCATTCTGATGCTGCTGATCATCGTGCTCACCATCTTCCAGTTCCGCTTCATCGAGCGGCGCGTGCATTACCGTTGAGGCTGACATGGTCGAGCGCACACCCATCCTTAATTTCTTCACCCATCTGATCCTATTCATCGGCTTCGTAATGGCAGTGGGACCGATAACCATCGTGGCGATCGCCGCATCCCATAATCTGGCCGAGGTCAATCAGGTACCGATGTCTCTGATCCCCGGCACCGATTTCTGGGTCAATCTCAAGACGGCGTGGACCACGGCCGATCTCGGGCCCAAACTGCTGAACAGCCTGATCTTCGCGGGCGGCGTGGCGGCGGGCAAGGTGATCATTTCAGCGCTTACCGCCTTTTCGCTTGTCTATTTTCGTTATCCGGGCCGCCATTTCATCTTCTGGCTGGTCTTCATAACGCTGATGCTGCCGCTTGAAGTACGTATCGTGCCGACCTATGCGGTCATCGCAAACGTCCTGTCTCCCTATCAGGGCATGCTCGATATCACCGGCCTTACCTGGCTCATCGAGAAGGTTACAGGCATTCAGGTCTCGCTGAACCTCGGGCTGCTCAATTCCTATCCCGGCCTGATCCTGCCGCTGGTCGCCACGGCGACCGGCACTTTCCTCTACCGTCAATTCTTCCTGACAATCCCCGACGAGCTGACGGAGGCCGCGCGTATGGACGGCGCTGGATCGCTACGCTTCTTCTTCGACATCCTGTTGCCGCTGTCGCGCACCAATATGGCGGCGCTCGGCACCATCATGTTCCTATGGGCCTGGAACCAATATCTGTGGCCGCTGCTCATCACCACCGATCCGTCGCATGCGACCGCAGTGACCGAACTCAAGCAGCTCATCCCGAATGTCGGCGGCCTTCCCGAGTGGCACATCGCCATGGCCGGCACGCTGATCGTCATGATCCCGCCGCTCCTCGTCGTCGTCCTGATGCAGCGCTGGTTCGTTCGCGGTCTCATCGCCACCGAGAAGTGATCGGATTGTTTGCCGCGCTTCCTTTGAGAAGGCGGCGACTTACAGCAGCCCGACTATCGTCGAGAGCGCCGTGTGTTCATCTGAACGCACGGTGCTTTCATTTTTGAATCCAGACGTATTGTCCGCTTGGATGACTTAATCTGAAAACAAGATTGCTCCGGGCAATAAAAAGCCCGGAAATCGGTAGGGATTTCCGGGCGTTGCTGCTGAAAATTGATGTTTGAAAATTAGTTTGCCGCGACCTTGAGAGGCGTAACCGAGGCAATAGTATCGAGCCGCAGGCCGGTGTCCTGGGCGAAGAGATGCGTATGCTGTTGGGCGATCTCCAGGCCGACGGCATCACCCGTCTGTCCCGTGGTATGGTCGGCCACGGCAATGGCGAAGCTGGAGCCGTTAATGTCGCAGTGGATGACGCGGCCGGCGCCGAGTTCTTCGACGAAATCCACGGTGGCAGGAACGGCGCCCGGCGTGCCGGCCGGCACGAGACGCGCATGTTCCGGGCGGATGCCGAGCGTGACCGGCAGGCCGGCATGACGCTTGCCGATGTTCGCGTCGACGGCGATCGGCAGGCCATCAAAGATAAACTGCTCGCCATTCGCCGAGAAGGAACCTTCGAGGAAATTCATTGCCGGCGAACCGATGAAGGAACCGACGAAACGGGTGCGCGGCGCGTTATAGACCTCGAGCGGCGTGCCGACCTGCACGACATTGCCCTTGTACATAACCACCAGCTTGTCGGCGAGCGTCATGGCCTCGACCTGATCGTGAGTGACGAAAACCGAGGTGGCCGACAGGCGCTTGTGCAGGCGGCGGATTTCGACGCGCATCTGGACCCGCAGCTTGGCATCGAGGTTGGAGAGCGGTTCGTCGAAGAGGAAGACCTTCGGTTCTCGGATGATGGCGCGGCCCATGGCGACACGCTGACGCTGGCCGCCCGAAAGCTCGGACGGCTTACGGGCGAGGAAGTCCTCCAGGCCAACGATGCGCGCCGTTTCCCTGATGCGACGTTCACGTTCCTCGCGCGGCACGCCGGCCACTTTCAACGCGTAGCCCATATTGGCGGCGACATCCATGTGCGGATAAAGCGCGTAGTTCTGGAAGACCATGGCGCAGCCGCGTTCGCGCGGCTCGAGCTGATTGACGACCTTGCCGTCGATGATGATCTCGCCCGAGGTAATATCCTCGAGACCGGCGATCATGCGCATCAGGGTGGACTTGCCGCATCCGGAAGGGCCAAGGATGACGACGAACTCTCCGGAACGGAAGGTCAGATCGACGCCATGCACGACCTGATTGCGTCCATAGGCCTTGCGAACTTGCTCGATCCGGATCTCTGCCATCTTGCGCTTTCCTGCCTGTCAATTCTGGGCCTGTCAGTTCGCTGGACTGCTAGCGAACTTGCATTACAAATAGGTGACAAGGCCCGGCGAATTGTGCAGCGCACAAGCTTTTCGGCAAGTGGACGCTTCGCGACTATTCCGCCGGATGCGGATTGGGATGATGGCCGGCGGCTCGCGACGGGCGACGGCCATCGATGATACGCCGGATGATCCGAAAATAAAGGCTATAGGGCAGGAAGTTCAGCAATTTTGCCCGGTAGGTAAAGCTCTTGGGAAAGGTGATTTCGAAAGCCGGCGATTTCAAACCGGCGGCGATCGCCTTCGCCGCATCTTCGGCGGATATCAGCCCCGGCATCGAAAACTTGTTTTTGCCGGTCAGCGCCGTATCGACGAAGCCCGGTGTGACGAGCTGTATATGAATGCCCATGCGGTCAAGTTCGAAATTCAGGCTTTCGGCCATGTTGATCAGCGCGGCCTTGGTCGCCCCATAGGCTGCGCCCGCGGGAACCCCGCCATAGCCAGCGGCCGAAGAGACGATGGCGATCTGCCCGTATCCCCTAGCCCTCATGTGGCGCACCGCCGGCACCAGGCAATTGACGACGCCGTGGAGATTGACGGCAAAGCTGCGGTCGAAAACATCATGGTTCAGATCCTCGCCTCGCGCCGGCAGGTATATGCCGGCATTGAGAACCACCAGCGCCAGACCGCCGTGTTGATATTCGATCGCCGCGACCGTGTGCTCCATATCCTCGGCATTAGTGACATCGCCGTCGAGTACGATGATGCTGCCGGGCAGCCCCTGCGCTTCCGCCTGCAACTCCAGCAGCTTGTCGTGGCGGCGGGCGGTGACGGCAACCTTGTAACCCTCGCCCGCAAGCTTCAAAGCCAGCGCCCGGCCAATCCCGGAGCTGGCGCCTGTGATCCAGATCGCTCCATGTTCAGGACGGGCAATGAATGGGCGCATGTTTTTTCTCCTTGGCTGGCGACCTGCCCAACGCAGCCTTCGGGCGATCTTCCTCAGCATTTTAGAACTAGCGCATCATTGTGGCCGCTTTCGGCCAAGGTAAGGCGGCATGGTCGAAATCCGCGCAGACGAAGCGGACGAACGGGGCTTTCATCGCGCTTTGTGGATGGGTTTCATGTCCCAAGTTGAATTTTGCGGCCTGGAAGAGGAGCGTGGAACAGAATTTCTTGCCTATGCCGCCTTGTGAAGGGAAAAGACCGTTCTTACAGTAGTCTTGAACAGAAGGCAGAGATTCCATGACCGTCCATCCCTCCGTCCTAGAAGCGATCGGCAACACGCCACTGATCAAACTCAAGGGTGCCTCCGAGGCGACGGGCTCGACCATCCTTGGCAAGGCGGAGTTCCTGAACCCCGGCCAGTCGGTCAAGGATCGCGCCGCGCTCTACATCATTCGCGATGCCGAAAGGAAAGGCCTGCTGAAGCCCGGCGGCGTCATCGTCGAGGGGACTGCAGGCAATACGGGCATTGGCCTGACGGTGGTTGCCAAGGCACTCGGCTACCGCACCGTCATCGTAATTCCGGAAACACAGAGCCAGGAAAAGAAGGACGCGCTGAGGCTGCTCGGCGCCGAGCTGGTGGAAGTGCCGGCCGTTCCCTACAAGAACCCCAACAACTACGTGAAGGTTTCCGGGCGGCTTGCCGCGGAGTTGGCGAAGACCGAGCCGAATGGTGCGATCTGGGCGAACCAGTTCGACAATGTCGCCAATAGGCAGGCGCATATCGAAACGACGGCCAAGGAAATCTGGGCCGACACCAACGGCAAGATCGACGGCTTTATCTGCTCGGTCGGTTCCGGCGGCACGCTGGCGGGTGTCGCCATGGGCCTGCACGGCTTCAACAAGGACATCAAGATCGGCATTGCCGATCCTGAGGGGGCCGCGCTTTACGAATTCTACAAGAACGGCGAGCTGAAATCCTCCGGCTCTTCGATCACCGAAGGGATCGGCCAAGGCCGCGTGACGGCGAATCTCGAAGGTTTCAAGCCCGATTTCGCCTATCAGATCACCGATGCCGAAGCCCTGCCCTATGTCTTCGACCTGGTCGAACACGAAGGTCTCTGCCTCGGCGGCTCGACGGCCATCAATATTGCCGGAGCCGTGCGCCTTGCCAAGGATCTCGGCCCCGGCCATACGATCGTGACCATCCTCTGCGACTATGGCAATCGCTATCAGTCCAAGCTTTTCAATCCGGATTTCCTAAGGTCGAAGGGTCTGCCGCTACCGGCATATCTGACGACCACGTCCGATATTCCTATTCCTTACGAAAACCTGGCGTGATTTATGTCGGTGAATGCCCTTTATCGTGACGATTTCTATCTCTCGACCGCCGAAGCTGTCGTAACCGCAATTCACGAAGATGGGGGCATCGAGCTCGATCAAACCTGCTTCTATGCCACGTCAGGCGGGCAGCCGGGCGACACAGGATTCTTCGAGCGTGCCGACGGTTCGAAAATTGCGCTTGGCCAGACCAGGCATGGGGCGACAAAGGATATCATCATCCATGTGCCGCAGCAGGGTGAAGCATCGCCCGCCATCGGCGAGAAGCTGGTGATGCATGTGGACTGGCCGCGTCGCTACAGGCTGATGCGTATGCACACGGCTTGCCATCTGCTCTCGGTCGTCTGCCAATATCCGATCACAGGTGCTGCGGTCGGCGAGGACGAAAGCCGCGTCGATTTCGACATGAGCGAGACGATCGACAAGGACGAGGTGACGGCGAAGATGATGGCGCTCGTCGATGAGAACCATCCGGTTTTTGTCCAATGGATCACGGATGAGGAGCTTGCAGCCAATCCGGGTATCGTCAAGTCGAAGAATGTGCGTCCGCCGATTGGACTCGGCCGCGTCAGCCTAGTCTGCATCGGCGAGAACTCCGCCATTGACAGCCAGCCTTGCGGCGGCACACATGTGTCGGAGACGCAGGAAGTCGGGGCAATCTACATCGCCAAGATCGAGAAGAAGGGCAAGGAGAACCGCCGCTTCCGCATCCGTTTCGGCACGGCCACCGACGAAGTTTGAGCCGCGGTTTCCTGTAATAAATAAGGCCCGATACAAATCAGGGAGAGATTATCATGACAGCGGAGAAGAGCCGTTTCGTCGTAACGGCCGATTGGCTGCAGAGGGAATTGGGCGCCCAGGATTTGCGGATCCTCGACGCATCCTTCTATCTGCCGGCGCAAAAGCGCGATGCCGATGCCGAATATGCCAGCGGCCACATTCCCGGCGCCATCCGCTTCGATCAGGACAAGATCGCCGATCACTCCACCGGCCTGCCGCATATGGTGCCTTCGCCGGAATTCTTCGCAGCCGAGGTCGGCAAGCTCGGCATCAGCGAGACCGATCGCATCGTCATCTATGATGGCCCCGGCGTCTTCGCATCGCCGCGGGTCTGGTGGCTGTTTCATGTGGTCATGGGCGCTGCGAATGTTTTCGTGCTCGACGGGGGCCTAGATGGCTGGAAGGCCGAGGGACGACCGCTGGAAACCACCCTGCCGGCATATGCACCTGCCACCTTCAAGCCGAATTTCAATGCAGCCCGCGTTGTCGCCTTCGATGAGATGCGCGAGATCGTCGACAGCGGCTCCTCGCAGATCGCCGATGCCCGCAGCGCCGGCCGCTTTGCCGCCACCGAGCCGGAGCCGCGCGAAGGCATGCGCTCCGGCCATATGCCGGGCGCCAAGAGCCTGCCGTCCGGCAGCTTCGCAGTGAACGGCAAATTCAAGTCCCTGCCGGAACTGCGCGAAACGATCGAGAACGCCGGTATCGATCTTGAAAAGCCTGTGGTAACCACCTGCGGCTCCGGGATCACGGCTGCCATTATCACGCTGGCGCTGGAATCGCTCGGCCACGGCGCCAACCGGCTCTATGACGGCTCATGGTCGGAATGGGGCAGCCGGCCGGATACTCCTATCGTCACCGGCAAAGACTGAGCGGCACCGTTCCCGTGAAAACCCCATCGTCGCTCAAAGTCCATATCACCCGGCTGGAAATGACCGCGCCGCCCAAGGCGAGCCTGCCTGTGCCCGTCAACATCCAGACGGCGATCATGCGCTCGCCGGGCATTCCCCTGCCCTTCTACCGCTATCTCTATCGCCAGGTCGGCGCCCGCTGGCATTGGGTCGATCGGCTTCGTATGCATGACGAGGAACTGACGGCCGTTCTGCACGACCAGCGCAACGACATCAGCGTGCTCTATGTCAACGGCGCTCCGGCCGGCTTCTTCGAATATTTCCGCGAGGATGAGGAAACGATCGAGCTCAGCCATTTCGGCCTGATCGAGCACGCTCTCGGGCTCGGCATCGGCAAATGGTTCCTGTTGCAGGCGCTCTACGCAATGTGGACGCTAAGCCCGCAACGCATCACCACGACCACCAACAATCTCGATCATCCGCGAGCGTTACAGCTCTACCAGATGTTCGGCTTCTCTCCGGTCTCAACCGGCGAAGGCATCGTCAGGCCGCTGAGCGACAAGGAATTGCTGGACTTGGCGAAGAAAAGCTAACCGCAGGAATCGGGTGGCTTCTCCCGCCATCGCGGCGCATCACATGACAAATCGCGAAAAAGGAGATTTGTCATGCCCGCCATTGCCTTTGCCGCCATGCCGACGTCAGACGCCGAAACCCTCTGGAACGGCGGCGCGGATGCCTATGATCACCAACCGGAGACAATGGTCTCGGATGGTCCCGGCCATCCCTGCCGCCATTGCCTGCGCAACATCGATGCCGGCGAAGAACTCTATGTCTTCGCCTATCGGCCGTTTCCCGAGTTGCAGCCCTATGCGGAGACCGGGCCGATTTTCCTGCACAAAGTGCCTTGCCGGCGCTATGAAGCCGAGGAAATCCTGCCGCCGGTACTGACGACAAGCCCGGATTTCATCGTACGGGGATATGGCGAAAACAACCGCATCGTCTACGGTACCGGCGCCGTGACACCGACCGATGATATCAAAGCCTATGCCGCCGAACTCCTAAGCCGTGAAGGCATCGCCTATGTGCATGTCCGCTCGGCACGCAACAATTGCTACCAGTGCCGGATCGACCGGGCTTAGCTCGATAGAAGAAGCGCCGGCACCTCAGAATGCCGGCGCTTCCATTCAACGCAGCGCGATGGGATTTACGCTACGTTCAAGACGCTTTCCGGAGCGAAGGCTTCATAGCCGAGCGCTTCGGCGACGGGCCTGTTGGTCACGCGGCCTTTGTGGATATTGAGGCCGTTGCGCAGGTGCTTATCCTCGGCAATGGCGCGCAGGCCCCGGTCTGCGAGGGCGAGGCCATAATAGATGGTGGCATTGTTCAGCGCATGCGCCGAAGTGACCGGAACCGCACCCGGCATGTTGGCGACGCAATAATGCACGATGCCTTCGACCTCGTAGGTCGGTTCGGAATGGGTCGTAGCATGCGAGGTTTCGAAGCAACCGCCCTGGTCGATGGCGACGTCAACGATGACGGCACCCTTCTTCATGCCGGAGAGCATTTCGCGCGTGACGAGCTTCGGCGCTGCTGCGCCGGGGATCAACACGGCGCCGATGACGAGATCGGCGGCGAAGACCTCTTCTTCGAGCGCCTGGATGCTGGAATAGCGCGTGTGGACACGGCCGTTGAAGATGTCGTCCAACTGGCGCAGGCGCGGCAGCGAACGATCGAGAATGCTGACATCGGCGCCGAGCCCCGCCGCCATCTTGGCAGCATGAAGGCCGACGACACCGCCGCCGATGATGGCGACCTTGGCCGGCAGGACGCCGGGCACACCACCAAGCAGGATGCCGAGGCCGCCATTGGCTTTCTGCAACGCGGTGGCGCCCGCCTGGATGGACAGGCGGCCCGCCACTTCCGACATCGGTGCAAGCAGCGGCAGGCCGCCGCGCTCATCGGTGACGGTTTCATAGGCGACAGCGGTAACGCCGGAGGCGATGAGGCCCTTGGTCTGCTCCGGATCGGGCGCGAGGTGCAGATAGGTATAGAGAAGCTGGCCGTCGCGCAGTTGCGCCCATTCGGAAGCCTGCGGCTCCTTGACCTTCACGATCATGTCGCACTTTTCAAAAATGTCCTTCGCGGTGGCGGCGATCTTGGCGCCGGCGGCGATATAGGCGTGATCATCGGCACCAATACCGGCACCCGCTTTGGTCTCGACCCAGACCTCATGACCATGGGCAACATATTCGCGAACGGATGCGGGCGTCAGACCGACGCGATATTCATGATTCTTGATCTCTTTCGGACAACCAACGCGCATTTTCTTCTCCCTGAATGCTTATCCGCTTTGCAACTGTTCCGCTCTGAATGAGAACACCTTCGCTTTGAAATGTCCTTGCAAAGACAATTTGCCGAACTGGCTTTTTTCGTGAATTATTGCGTCAAAGCGAAATTTTTCGAAGGGTCTTCGAATGCCTAATATAGACACCATCGATCGTTCGATTTTGCGCGTGCTGCAACAGAACGCCCGGATCACCAATGCCGAGCTTGCCGAAAAAATCGGCCTCTCGCCCTCCGCCTGCTCGCGCCGGCTCGACATTCTGGAGAAGAATGGCGTGATCGGCGGCTATCATGCACGGCTGTCGCACAAGGCGCTGGACTACAAGATGATCGCCATCGTGCACATCTCGCTATCCGGCCAGTTTGCCAAGACGCTGTCGGAATTCGAAACGGCGGTCAAACGCTGCCCCAACGTGCTCGTCTGCTATCTCATGTCCGGCGAATACGATTATATCCTGCGCGTCGCCGCGCGCGATCTCGAAGACTACGAACGCATCCACCGCGACTGGCTCTCCGCCTTGCCGCATGTGGTGAAGATCAATTCCAGCTTCGCGTTGCGCGAAATCATCGACCGGCCGAATGTCGGGCTCTAGAGCGGTTCAGCGCTTCACGGAATCGCTTTCCCTCTCTATCCCTTTGTTTTTACGCATTCCGGACGGAAAACCGCTTCGCACTTTTCGTGGAAGTGCTCTAAGCTGCGCGGAAGATCGAACTATCGTAGGTCGAGCAGCAAGGCGCGGTGATCGGAGACTTCCGGCTCGGCGACGGCGTCGAATGCAATCACCTCCACAGCCGATGTCACCAGCATATAGTCGGCGAAACGCGGCTCCTTGCGATAATAGGAGGTCCGTGTGTCGCGGTGGCCGCGCGAGGTAACGAGGTCGGAAAGTCCGAATGCGCTCAGGGCATCGAAGGTCATGCTCCCCGGCAGCACATTGAAGTCGCCGCAGACGACGAGCCTCTCATCGCCCTGGCGAACGCGCCGGATGAGTTCCACCAACGCGTCCGCCTGATGGCGACGCGCCGGCGTGTCGCCCTTGCCTTCAAGATCACGCAGGCCATGCATCTGCGCGATGGTGACGGGGAAACCGCCCTCGTAATCGAAGATGCGAATACAGTGCGCGTTGCGCGACCGCGGATGCAGACCCCAGCCGTCGGCCGAGAATTCCCCATGCACGAAACCCGAGGCCTGGCCGATGACCGGATAGGATCTGCGCACAAAGGTTGCCAAGCCGAATTCGGACGCGATCCGCCGGTCGCCATCGAAGAGATCGCCCCGCGCCGTCGGGCTGAAGAATGCGTCATATGCCGGAAGAGCTGCGCTGATCTCATCGAAGAGATTGGCCCGCTGCGCAAGCTCGACCCCATGATCGCGATAAACCAGCCATTCGGATTGCGCGTCTGCGGTGCGCCCGACTTCCTGCAGGCACAGGACATCCGCGTCGACCTCGACGAGATATCGCATCAGCGGCTCATACAGCAGGCCGCCCCATACATTCAGTGAAACGATGCGCAACGTCATTCCTTCTTTCCCAAAATCCCCGCCTGACCCGCACTGAGTTGAAACCATTAAAATCAGGCGGTCCCGATTCGGAACGGATCACGTCAATTTTAGCGATCGTTCTAAGCACCTTTCAACGCCTGCCTGCTATCCGGTACGTCAGATACATGCATCGAGGTTAGTCATGCACCCGATTTCAAAACCGCTCACCGAGAGCAATCTGAAAATCAAAGCGAGGCGTTCCCAGCGCAAGCGTGCCCGTCTGATGGGTCGAATCCGGTATTTCGCCAAGGCGGTTACCGGCCGCGTTGTCGATATTTCCACCGGCGGCATTGCGCTCGACCTGCAATCGCCGATCCATGCCGCCGCCGGCAGCAAGGTCCGTGTCGAATGCGACGACATCGGCATCTTGGAGGGCATCGTACGCTGGACCCATAGCGGCCGGATCGGCATCGAATTCGATCCCTCCTCTAATGCAGCGGCTCAGGTCGCTTCCTATTTCCGCTTTTTCCACAAGGACATACAGCCGGTTCTGAAACGCTGACGGCTTCTTCTTTCCCTGACGCCGGGACCACAATAAGCCTGTCATAATAGTGGTGCACACCTTCAAAATTCGTCTTAATCTCCCTCACCCCACGAGGCGTTCGAGGGATGAGGGATTCGTTGTTGAAGGAGTGTGTTTCATGTCTTCCATTCTGGAATTGCCCAGCATGTCGCGCCGTTCTTTGCTGCAGGGCCTTAGCGCCACGGCCGCGCTGATCGTGCTGCATCCTTTCGCGGCCCGCGCGGCCAGCAATCAGGCGCACCTGCGCCTCATGGAAACGACAGACATTCACGTCAATGTCTTCCCTTACGATTACTACGCCGACAAGCCGAACGACACGATGGGACTGTCGCGCACGGCAACGATCATCGACAACATCCGCGCCGAGGCCACCAACTCGCTGCTGATCGATAATGGCGACGTGCTCCAGGGCAATCCGATGGGCGACTATATGGCCTATCAGCACGGCATGAAGGACGGCGACGTTCATCCCGTCATCAAGGCGATGAATACGCTCGGCTATGAGGTCGGCACGCTCGGAAATCACGAGTTCAACTATGGCCTCGACTTCATGTTCAAGGTGCTGGGCGGGGCGAACTTCCCCTTCGTCTGCGCCAACCTGACCAAGGGCCAGCTTGCCTCCGACCCGAAGAAGGACGATCTGTTCTTCAAGCCGTATCTTATCGTCGAAAAGAAGATCAAGGACGGCGCCGGCAATGAAAATACGATCAAGATCGGCTTTATCGGCTTCGTGCCGCCGCAGATCATGCTCTGGGATGTCAAGAATCTCGAAGGCAAGGCACAGACGCGCGACATCGTCGAGGCTGCTAAGGCCTGGGTACCGGTGATGAAGGAAGAAGGCGCCGACATCGTCATTGCGCTTTCCCACTCCGGCATCGACGGCAGCGGCCCGGCCGATAAGATGGAAAACGCCTCGCTCTATGTCGCCGCCGTTCCCGGCATCGATGCGATCTTCACCGGTCACCAGCACCTCGTCTTCCCTGGCCCCAAGACCTGGGACGGCATCAAGGACGCCGATCCGGTGAAGGGCACGCTGCATGGCAAGCCGGCTGTCATGGCAGGCTTCTGGGGGTCGCATCTCGGCCTCATCGACCTGCTCCTGGAAAAGGATGGCAAGAGCTGGAAGATCGTCGACTTCACTTCCGAGGCGCGGCCGATCTACCATCGCGACGACAAGAAGAAGGTCATCGCCGATGTCGCCGACAAGAAGGAAGTGGTGGAAGCCGCAAAGGCCGAGCACGAAGCGACGCTGACCTATGTCCGCACGCCGGTCGGCAAGACCTCCGCGCCGCTCTACTCCTACTTCGCGCTCGTCGCCGACGATCCCTCGGTGCAGGTCGTGAGCCAGGCGCAGATCTGGTACATCAAGAACATGCTGAAAGAGACGCAGTATAAGGATCTGCCGGTGCTTTCGGCGGCAGCGCCCTTCAAATGCGGCGGGCGCAACGGCGCCGATTATTATACCGACGTTCCGGCCGGCAATATTGCCATCAAGAATGTCGCCGACCTCTATCTTTATCCGAACACGGTGCAGGCGGTCGTCATCAACGGCGCGCAGGTCAAGAACTGGCTCGAAATGTCGGCGGCGATGTTCAATCAGGTCCAGCCGGGCGCAAAGGATGCGGATCTGATCAACAACAGCTTCCCATCCTATAACTTCGACGTCATCGACGGCGTCACCTATCAGATCGACATCTCCCAGCCGCGCCGCTTCGGCGACGACGGCAAGGTTCTGAATGCCGATGCCAACCGCATCCAGAATCTTCAGTTCGACGGCAAGCCGATCGATCCCGCTCAGAAGTTCCTGGTCGTCAGCAACAACTACCGCGCCGGCGGCGGCGGCAACTTCCCGGAAATTGCTTCCGATAAGGTCGTCTACCAGGCTCCGGATACCAACCGTGACGTTATCGTCCGCTATGTGCATGACCAGGGCACGATCAATCCGACCGCCGACGGCAACTGGACCTTCAAGCCGCTGCCAGGCACGACGGTCCTATTCCAAAGCTCACCCAAGGCCAAGGATTTCCTCGCCCAGGTGAAAAGCGTGAAGATCGAGGAGGCCGGCGAAGGTAGCGACGGCTTCCATAACTTCCGGCTGGTTCTTTAGACCCGGTCGTTCCCTCTCCCCGCATAGGCGGGGAGAGGGTTTTCACTCTGCCGCCAACTGCTTCTCGTCGGGATGAAACATGTCGACGGCAGCCTTGAAATCCGCCTTGTTCGGGCATTTTGAAAGGCGCTCGCCGAAGGCTTCGATCATCCAGGCAGCGGCAGGACCGCGAGGATTGTCGAGCTTGTGAACGGCATAGATCGGATATTCGCTCTGATCGTAGGCATCGAGGGCCAGACGCACCAATCGTCCCTTCTGCAGGTCTTCTACGATGAGCGAAGCCGGCAGCCCGCCCCAGCCGAGGCCGCCACGCATCAATTGATGCTTGGTCGCGATATCGCTGACATGCCAGATCTTGTACGACAGGACGTTGAAATCTTTGCCGCTCGTGAGACCCGAGGCATCGGTGACGACCAACTGCACCTCGTCTCGCACATCGGTAAGCGTCAACGGCCTCTCGATTTGGGCGAGCGGATGGTTGGGCGAAGCTACCGGAAGCATGAAGGAGTGACCGATGCGCTCGATGACCAGCGAATCATCCTGATTTGGCACCGCGCCGCCAATGCCGATCGTCGACTTGCCGCTGGCGACGAGTTCCATCATCGTGCCGAGTTCGCCGGTGTCGAGCCGTAGCGAGACAAGCGGGAAGCGATCGCGAAACTCGCTCAGCACGTCCACCGTCGCGTTCGTCGGCACCATAACGCTGATGGCGACAGCCACTTCCGCTTCGAGTCCCGCCTTCAAGCCTTTGACACGGGCGCGCATCACACCGAGATCGGAGAGAATGCGGCGCGCATCCTCCAGCATCGCCCTGCCCGCATCCGTCAGGGTCGGCTGACGGGAGCCTGAACGTTCGAACAATGGCACCTCAAGCTGGGCCTCAAGATTGGCGATCGTGTAGCTGATGACCGATTGCGCGCGATTGAGCGTGCGCGATGCAGCGGAAAAGCTGCCGGATTCGGCAACGGTCAAAAAGACCTGCAACTGGTCGAGGGTCGGATTGGGAAGCATCTGTGGCCATCCATTCTATCGATAATTCCGATCCATATTATCACAGTTTTTTCGATGGCACTGCAGACTTATTTCTCTTCTCGAACGATGACCGGTCCCCTATCTGGCTCTCGCAACCTATTGAAAAGGAACACAACCATGTCCTCCATTCTCCTTTTGACGTCCAGCCCGCGCTCCGACTCGCTCTCCACCAAGATAGCCAGCGAGCTTGCCGACAAGATCAAGGCCCAGAACCCGGGCAAGACGATCGTCTATCGCGATCTCGCCGCCAATGGCCTGCCGCATATCGATGAACTCTTCACCGCCGCGATCCGCACGCCGGTCGAGGCTCGCACGCCTGAACAGGCCGAAGCCGTGAAGATTTCCGACCAACTGGTGGACGAGCTGCTCGCTGCCGACACGGTCGTCATCGGCACCGGCCTGATCAACTTCAACATCTATTCCTCGCTGAAGAGCTGGATCGACAACATCGCCCGCGCCGGCCGCACCTTCACCTACACGGAAACCGGCCCCAAGGGTCTGGTAACCGGCAAGAAGGCTTATATCGTGCTCGCTTCCGGCGGCGTCTATTCCGAAGGCCCGGCCGCTCCGCTGAACCACGCTGTTCCCTACCTGAAGTCGGTTCTCGGTTTCATCGGCATCTCCGATGTCGAGACCGTCTATATCGAAGGCCTCGCCTTCGGTCCGGAAGCCGCTGAAAAGGCAATCGGTGCTGCCCAGGCTCGCGCAACCGAGCTGGCTCTGGCCGCCTAAGCTTCCAAAACGATCAATTCTTTGTGAGCGGCCGGCCCCCCACCGGCCGCTTTTTATGTCCCGTCGCCTGCTACCAGTTCTTTCACGAAGCTCCGCGCGGCCTCCAGAATTTCGCGGGAGAATTCTTCGTCATTTGCAATACGCGCGAGGCCGACAGCGCCGGTCATCAGGCACGAGGCGATGATGGCATTGCGCCGCGCGTCCGCTGTATCCGATTGCGGCAGGCGCGCCGTCATCGATGCGATGTTTCTCCGTATTCCTTCCGTCGCGATCGCGCGAACGGCATCGCCGCTGCGGGCGATATCGGCCGTCAACGCTGCATAGGCACATCCTTCGCCGCGATGATCGCGATGCCGCGTGCTGAGATAGTCGTCGGCATAGTTCTCCAGAGAAACATCCGCCGGATCAATCCCCTTCTCTTCCAACTGCCGTCGCCATGACTCCACCGCCACCTGAACGGCTTCGGCCACGAGTTCGTCCCGGGAGGCGAAATGCTTGTAAAAGCCGCCGACCGTCAGGCCGGCTTCCTTCATCAGATCGGCAACGCCAATACCCTCTAGCCCCTCCTCCCGCAGGCGCTTGGCGGCAAGCGTCACGATGCGCTCATGCGTCTTCTGCTTCTCCAACTGAGAATGGCCCATCGAAAAATCTCCTCGATCCAACTTGACGAAACTGGATTATAGTCATAATCCTTATAGAGAACGATCATAATCCAGATCGCCATTAAAGCCAATAGGAGCTACGAACATGCGTCTCAAGAACAAGGTTGCCATCATCACCGGCGGAAACAGCGGCATCGGCCTCGCCACCGCCCGCCTCTTCCTCGCCGAGGGCGCCAAGGTCGCCATCACCGGCCGCAATGCGAAGACCCTTGCCGCCGCCGTTGAAGAGCTTGGCGGCAATGTCCTCGCACTGCAGGTCGACGTCACCGATGTTGCAGCCACCGAGAAAGCTTTCGCCGAAGCGGCTGAAAAGCTCGGCAATTTCGATATCGTCTTCGCCAATGCAGGCATTGCCGGCGAAACCGCCGTTGGAAAGACCACACTGGAGCAGTTCGAGACGGTGGTACGCACCAACTTCACCGCCGTCTTCTTCACGGTGCAGGCTGCCTTGCCGCATCTGAACGACGGTGCATCGGTGATCCTGAACGGCTCCGTGCACGCAGTTCTCGGTATCCCCGGCTATTCCGCCTATGCCGGCACCAAGGGCGCTGTCCGCGCCATGACCCGCAACCTGGCATCCGAACTTGCTCCGCGCGGCATCCGCGTCAACCAGGTCACGCCCGGCGCCACCAAGACGCCAATCTGGAACACACGGGCCATGACGGAAGATGCTAAGGATGCCCTGGAAGCACGCTTCGGTAGCCTGAGCCCCCTTGGCCGCATGAGCGAGGCCGACGAGATCGCCAGGGCCGCCCTCTACTTCGCATCGGACGATTCCGCCAACGTGACGGCAATCGAAATCACGGTCGACGGCGGCGCGACCAGCGCTCCCTCGGGTGCCAAGCTTTTCCGCACGGCGTAAAAGCGAATAAAGACCACAAACAACAAGGCCGCCATTCGGCGGCCGTCATCGTTCCGGTTAGTTGGCCAAATCCTGAATCAAACCTGGCGCACCTTTTCGCCGTCGCCGAAGAGGCCGGCGCCGTTCTGATCGATGATCTGCTGCGCCTTGCGGAAGGTCGATTCAAGCGCGTCGTCCGATGAGGTGAAAACATCGGCGCGGATGAAATTGCGCACTAGCACCTCGCCGTTCACTTCCTTCTCGATCCGGCCCATCAGGCGGAACTGATTGCCTTCGCGCTGCGGCGTCGCGTAGATCGTGCAGCCGTTGTGCACCTGCGGCTCAGCGGTGACAGAAGGGCCGCCGGTCTTTTCGGCGCTCGCTGTCGATGCGCCGCCGCCGGTGAAGATCGAGAGAATATTTGACAAGATCGAAGCCATGAATCGCCTTTAGCATGAAGGGCGTGGGGTGGCAAAGTTAAATGATCAGGCTAGCCAGAATGTCGTTCTCGGTGATGTCCTCGTAGCCCATGCCGGCGCGCTCGAAATTCTCGACCAGTTGCTTGAAATTGTCGGGATTTTTCGTCTCGATGCCGATCAGGATGGAGCCAAAATTGCGGGCGCTCTTCTTCAGATATTCGAAGCGGGCGATATCGTCCTCCGGACCCAGCAAATTGAGGAAATCGCGGAGGGCCCCCGGACGCTGCGCCAGCCGCAGGATGAAGTATTTCTTCAGCCCGGCATAGCGCATGGCGCGCTCCTTGACGTCCGGCAGGCGCTCGAAATCGAAATTGCCGCCGGAGACGACCGCAACGATCGTCTTGCCGCGAATGCTTTCACGATCCATCGCCTCGAGTGCTGTGATCGCCAACGCGCCGGCGGGTTCGAGCACGACGCCTTCGACATTCAGCATATCGGTGATTGTCACGCAGATGGCATTTTCCGCGATCAGCATCACCTGCTCCGCCGGAAAATCTTTCAGGGCGGCGAAATTCAGGTCACCGATGCGGCCGACCGCGGCGCCGTCGACGAAATTGTCGACCTTCGCCAGCGTCATCACCTGCCCCGCTTCCACGCTGCGCCTGAGGCTGGGCGCGCCCGCCGGCTCGGCAAAAAAGAATGCCTCCTTGGCGAGGCGATCGGCAAAATAACCGGTGATGCCGGCCGCCAATCCACCGCCGCCGACGGGCAGAACGATACGGTCGGGCACGACACCATCCGGCAGTTGCTCGGCGATTTCGGCCGCGACCGTCGCCTGCCCTTCGATGATATCGGCATGATCGAAAGGCGGCACCATGACGCCATCGATATGCTGCACATGTTCGCGCGCCGCCTGGTAGCACTGGTCGAAGAAATCGCCGAACAGCTTGATGGTGATGAACTCACCGCCGAACATACGGGTTTTATCGATCTTCTGCTGCGGCGTCGTCACCGGCATATAGACCACGCCAGGCACCCCGAAGTGGCGGCAGACGAAAGCAAAACCCTGCGCATGATTGCCGGCCGAAGCGCAGACGAATGTCTTGCCGGTACCGCCCGCGGCAATCACCTTGCAGAAGAAATTGAAGGCGCCGCGAATCTTGTAGGAGCGCACCGGCGTCAGATCCTCGCGCTTCAGCCAGATATCCGCACCGTAACGAGCGGAAAGATGCTCGTTCAGTTGCAGCGGCGTTGCGGAAAAAAGGCCACGCATGGCCTCGGTGGCATCGAGAACATCCTGCTTGTCCACGGTCTTGGTCCGTTCTTGTTCAATCCGCCTTCGCTATGACACAGGAAAGACGCGTAAAGAAAGCCTGTTTGGAGCAGTTTCGGACCTATCCGATCGACATTGCGATCATCGAACATGCAACTGCCTTTGCTCGCGCCACAATGTTACATCCGGTCGCAACCCAAAATCTTCGAATTGACAGGAAGCAAAGGCCCGCTTCCAATGCGAACCAGCCATCATGACGATGGTCAGAGGCCCGCTCCAATCCGGTCCACCCGGTGCCGGCGGGCTTCGCTTGTTAAACGGATGCTGACGCCGCCCTTGTCAGGGTATTCAAAGGGCACCCAGACCATCACAACGTTATCTCGGCTGACGGGATTCGCTCGCGCTTAGAATTCAAAAATCTGCGTTCCAAACGCTTCCCAAATCAGACCTTGCAAGATATTGAAATCGCGAAACGCGGACGTGGCGAAATTGGTAGACGCAAGGGACTTAAAATCCCTCGGCCTTAGGCTATACGGGTTCGACCCCCGTCGTCCGCACCATATTAGAAATATAAAACTCCTTAAAAATTGCTGGTTTGTGACCTGCGCGCCGAAAGCGTGGGCCTGTTTGGAGGGATATGGCATGACGCGTTCATACCTGGTGGAGTCCTCGCAGCCGTCAGCGGCAATCGTTGCGGCGATTATGAGGCTGGCCAGTGATCGGTTGACCAAGCGAGCATAGGATCGCGCGAGCGGTATTCCGCCGGTAGCGATCGGGATTGATGACGGGACCGGCTCAATAAGTTGGGAAGCACGACGTTGCGGCAATGGGCACTTGCATCGACGGCAGCAAGGGAATGGCGATTGTATAGGTGTACGATGCCGTAACGTTCTGACCGCATGTATCCTGCGTCACTGAAAACACGCTAGGATCTACATTAAGGCTATAAGCCTGGTCGGCGGCATATGCCTGGGTTGAACCTTCATCCGGACAGGTGGTGTGCATCAGGCTCGCGCACCGGGCGCTGAGATCGACGGCATGTTGCAATCCCAATTGCGTCCATAGAAAAAGTCCGAATTGAGCGATAGAAAATACAAGAATGAAGAAGAGTGGAGCAGTCAGGGCAAACTCGACCGCGCTCGTTCCTTCGACCTCCCTCACAAGACGGCGAATCATTGCATCCTCGCTGTTGCGGTTGACTGCAGTGCAAACGATGCGGGCACGAAGGGAAGCGCAATGTACGGCACGTAGGTTGCGGCGGCCGAGGCGGATACATAGGTGCCCGCTCGCGATCCGTCCGAACAGACATCGGAGCATAGCGTGCTGGAGATGCCTTGACCGCTGGGGCAACCGCAAAATTTCAACGGGGCAGGCGCCGCCGAGATAACGGCGGAGCCGGTACTTCTTGTGATGACATTCGATATGGCGGAACTATCAAAGCCGCGAGCCAAAGCATATTGCAGACCTCGCTGAGCCGCATTCTCCACCTGCGCCTGCTGAAGCAGTGCGGAGGAGTAGTCGATAAGTCCGAATGTCATCGCGATCAAAACCGGTAGTATGAGTGCCAAGTCGACGGCGACCGTGCCCTGCTGTTCATTGAGCAAGTCCCGACAGAGCCTTCTCCGAACCCACGCCGATATTGCCCGGGTGCGTGAATGCAGCCGGTTTTCGGCGACGAGCATCCTGGAGCGCGATATTTCAGTTCGTTTTGTTGTTTTTGCAGCCATGACGCATCACTCGACCAATTTGCCGGCAGCGCCGCCGATGGCGCGGGTCGGATAAGCACTGCAATCGATGGAGAGGTTGGAATTGCCGGTGAAGGTGACCGTATCCGCGATAATCTTGATGCAGGCATTTGTCGCGGTGTTGCCTCCCGAGTAGCTGACGGCGGCCTTCGGCAGATAGATCGATCCCGCCAAACTCTGGTTTGCGCCACCGTTAAAGCTGAACGCCGTGCCGACGGGCATATTGCGGTCCCCGAAAATGACGATACCGGCCGTGTCTCCCGTCTGCGGTGGCGTGAGATCAAGGATCGCCCCACCATTGATGGATGCGGTGCCGTAGTTGCTTCCCGTGCTGGAGGTGAAGACGATCGTGACACCATGACCGATCAAGGTTGCGCCGCCATTAACCTTCAGATTGGCGCGATCGAGAATGTAGATCCCGGGATCAAGGGTAAGGACCGCCCCGGCGTTTACGGTAATATCGCCGCAGTAGACGCCTGGATCGAGCGTCGTCTTCCCCTTGATGTTTTCCTTGGCGTTGTTCGTGCAACCCGAGTAGGTTGGCATCTGAACATCGGCATAGGGGTCCGTGAGAGGCCAAAGTCCGGTCGCCGTCCCCTCGCTCGCTTTAATGCCGCTAAGACCGCTAATGCCACCAGCAGCCCCGACCGACAGCGCTTGGATCAGTGCAGAACCGCCGACACTAACCGACGTGGGGCTTGTCGAATTCGAGACCAAGCTGCAGTTATTCAACGTCACCGTGGTTGAACCCTGGGCCGAAGCGGCAGCACTCGCGGTCTGATCGAGTGCCAGCACGCAGGCGTTGCCCGCATTCGCCATCGCCACGGATCTCGTCGTAACGACGAAAGCCTGCTGCCAAAGCGCGGAGAACAGCAGGTCCATTGGTTGTTGTGCGACGACTTCGATCGCCGATCCATTCCCAACGTAAGATCCCTGCGTCGGAGGGCGGTGGATCGATATCACCACGTTATTCTGGCCATTAACGAGCCCATAACTTGCCGTTATCGCATCGACCTGGGATTCCACCGGCCCATCGCCGCTGCTGGTATAGGCGGCCGCGCCGCTTACAGCGGCGGCGTCGGTTGCGGACTGCATCTTCTGTTGCTTGTAGGTCCATAGGCCATAATCCGTGCCGAGCCCTATCAAACCGATCAGAACTGGGAGCGACAAAGCGAAGACGATCAAATAAGCACCGGACGAATCGTGAAAGAAGTCCACGATTGTCTTCCGGTGGCGCGAGCCAACAGGAACTCGAAGCATTGCCCCCCTCAAATTATACGGAAAACCCGATGGAGGACTGTGCAACCCAATTCTTTATTTTTCTCTTTTTAAAAAGTTCGAATTGAAAGGAAAAACGGTAAAGATGGACCGCACCGCTCATGGTGGACAGGTCGCAGACATCCACTCCAGGCTGAGACCCATAAGAAATAAGGCGACCCGCTCGGCCGCCTTTGATCAATGCATCAGGTCGAAATTAAGCCACAAGCTTGGCCGCGATCTTGGCGACGTGGGCGCCCTGATACTTTGCGGCCTCCAGTTCAATTTCCGAGGGCTGGCGCGAGCCGTCGCCGTTGGTGATCGTGGAAGCGCCATAGGGCGAGCCGCCCTTGACTTCTTCCGTGCCCATCTGGCCCTGGAAAGCATAGGGAAGACCGACGACGGCCATGCCGTGGTGCAGGAGGGTCGGGATGAAGCCGAGGATGGTCGATTCCTGGCCGCCGTGCTGGGTCGCCGAAGAGGTGAATACCGAGCCGACCTTGCCGACGAGCTTGCCGCCGAACCACAGGCCGCCGGTCTGATCCCAGAAATTGCGCATCTGCGACGTAACCGTGCCGAAGCGGGTGCCCGAGCCGACGATGATGGCGTCATATTCGACCAATTCATCCGGCTTTGCGATCGGGGCTTCCTGATCGAGTTTGAAGTAGGAAGCCTTGGCCACCTCTTCCGGCACCAGTTCCGGCACGCGCTCGACCGTCACGTCAGCGCCGGCGGACTTCGCGCCTTCAGCGACGGCATAGGCCATCTTCTCGATGTGACCGTAGGAGGAGTAGTAGAGCACCAGCACCTTAGCCATGAATATCTCCAATTGTAGGACGCGTTGATTTTCGAGCTGAGTTGTACCAGCAGGCACACGAAGGCGCAGCCCCTGCAACTGGAACGCACTGTTCACCCGATGAAGACGAAAATTCACTTGCGGTTGCTTTTTTCACGGTGGTCGAGCAAACGAAAACGTCAGTTTGCATTCGCGGCAAACGGCGCTACCTATTTGAAACGCTTTTTCGAACGCGCCACCACGCAATTCCACGGATAATTTCCATGACCAATGAAATCATTGTCACAGCCGCGATGCTCGCCATCGGCGACGAACTGCTCTCCGGCCGGACGAAGGACAAAAATATCGGCCATCTCGCCGACGTCATGCTGCTGTCGGGCATCGATCTGAAGGAAGTCCGTATTGTCGCCGACGACGAAGATGCCATTGTTTCCGCGCTGAACGCCTTGCGCGGCCAATATGATTATGTCTTCACCTCGGGCGGCATCGGTCCGACGCATGACGACATCACCGCCGATGCCATCGCCAAGGCCTTCGGCGTAGCCTGCGAACACGATGCCGAGGCGATGCGGCTGATGGCGGAGATGTATGCGCGCCGCGAGATGGAATTCACCGAGGCACGCCAGCGGATGGCGCGCATGCCGGTCGGCTCCAAGCATATTGCCAATCCGGTTTCGACGGCGCCGGGCTTCAATATCGGCAATGTCTACGTCATGGCCGGCGTGCCGCAAGTCTTTCAGGCGATGCTCGACAATGTCGCCCCGACCCTGCGCTCCGGCACGCGCATGCTTTCGGCGGCGATTTCCTGCCCTTACGGTGAAGGCGAGATCGGCACGCCGCTTGGCGCCATCCAGAAAGCTCATCCGGATACCAGCATCGGATCTTACCCGCGCTATATCGGTCAATCTTTCTCGACCGAGATCGTCGTGCGGGGCCGTTCGGCCGAGTTGGTTGAAAGTGTCGCGGCTGAAGTGCGCGCCATGATCGAAACGATACGACAGGCGAAAGCAAAGGAAAATCAGTCCGCTGAGGCATGACGTTCAGCAAGCGCTTTCAATCCGCCGGGGAACCGCGGTCATATCGGCGCATTATTATCAGGCGGAACACTGATATAATGGAGCGATAAGGACCTTTCCTCATGGGAGATCACGTCATGCCCTATAAAACCATTCTGGTCATTCTCGATACGCCTGACAATGCGCGCGTGGCGGTCGATTTTGCCGCCGCGTTCGCTCGCGAACATGGCGCTCATATCGTGGGTCTGCATACGGAAATCGTCTCGGCCGTGCCGCTGGTGGCGCCGATGGAAATCCCCGATCCGGTCGCCGTTCAGGCCCTGCAGGATATGGCGCACAACCAGGCCATCGATATCGAGCGACTGTTCCGCGCCAAAATGGAGCGCGAAAACCTCGCCTATGAATGGCGCAATTTCGCAAGCACCGTCGGCTATGGTTCGGAGCCGCTGATGGAAAGCGCGCGCAGCGCCGATCTGCTCGTTGCCGTGCAGCCCGATCCAGCCAAATCGTCGGACTCGCATGTCGATGTCGAAAGCTTCCTCTTCGAAAGCGGGCGGCCCGTCCTTCTCATCCCCTACATCTTTACCGAGCCTAAGCCGATCCGTCGCGTGCTGATTGCCTGGAACGGGTCCAAGGAAGCGGCGCGCGCGACCTTCGATGCTCTGCCGTTTCTGACAACCGCGGATTCCGTGGAGATTTTTTCCGTCGACACGTCTAATAGCTTGACGCATTCGCCGAAGGAGACCGGCGCGGAGATTGCTGCCACGCTTGCCCGCCATGGCGTTCGCGCCAGACTGGAAACGGCAGCCTGCGGCGGCAAGACGCCATCGCAAGTCATCGAAAACCGCCTTGCCGACGACAGCATCGATCTGCTCGTCATGGGTGCCTATACACATTCCTGGCTCTGGCAATTGATCTTCGGCGGCACGACGCGCACGCTATTGCAATCGATGACTGCGATGACGCTGCTGGCGCGCTGACCATCGTATCCCCTGCCGGATATGCGGCGCAGCGGCGGCTCTTGCCTTTTGGCCGCAAATCCAGCAGAAAGCAGCGACCGATGAGAGAATTCCCGCCGGGGAACCCATTCGCACGGGTCCATGGAACGTTGCCCCCAAAGTCCAAAGCGGTTTTTGGATGGGTCATGTCCTATTCGGAGAGCCGGCGAATCGCGTTTCAGGATTTGGTCCATGGTCCGCGCCCGTCGCGGGGTCTGCTCAGGGTCGCCGGCAGCGCCGGTGCGTCGTTATCTTCTGCGTCCCGGAGCCTTTGAGCCATGTCCCTCCCCGATAAAGCCTTTCCCGTATCCTGGGATCAGTTCCATCGCGATGCCCGCGCCCTTGCCTGGCGGCTTGCCGGGCTCAATAGCGAGTTCAAGGCAATCGTCTGCATCACCCGTGGCGGCCTCGTCCCTGCTGCCATCATCTCGCGCGAACTCAACATCCGCCTGATCGATACCGTCTGCGTCGCCTCCTATCACGACTACGCCAACCAGGGCGAAATGAACCTGCTCAAAAGCATCGCGCCGGAGTTGACGGCCGACGGCGGCGAAGGTGTGCTTGTCGTCGACGACCTGACCGATACCGGCAAGACTGCCGCCGAAGTGCGCACCATGCTGCCGAAGGCGCATTTCGCCTGTCTCTACGCCAAGCCGAAAGGCGTGCCCACCATCGACACCTTCATCACCGAGGTCAGCCAGGACACCTGGATCTATTTCCCCTGGGACATGGGCTTCACCTATCAGGAACCGATCGCCAAGGGTCATCGCGGCTGACCCTCGTGAAGCTCACGCGAATCACTTGTGATTCTACTGGGTGTGCCAAAGCCGGACGCAGGCATCAGCAATAGACGTGGGCGCTTCGGCGCCCACTATATTTAGTAGTCCGCGAGATACCAAGATTTCGTGGGATTCAAGGCCTTCCGCGCGAATCATGAGGGGTTGCTGCATGCTTTTGCCCCTCTGCCAATGGTTTGGAAGTCACGGTTACAATATTGTCGCGTTTATTTCCGTTGCGAGTGGCGTTGGGCTCATACGCGGTCGCGCGAAGGGCGAGCAATTTCGGCCAAGCGCTTGAATCTTAGGGACTCCTGGCGTTTCCCCAATTTCCACAGGCAAGCCCACAAGATATTGTGGTTAAAAATCCGTCGCAAACCACCCCTTGACGGAATCGGGTCTTTCAAAGTTAATGAATGCCGTTGCGGCGGCAACTGGACCGGGCAGAATTACGGGGGCTGGTCCTTAACTCGAAATTGGATTTGAATTCAGGGCGAGACACCATGACTGGTGGCGCCATGGAGGCTTTTTGTGCCGATATCGATGCTGCCAAAAAAAGACATGCGGGGACTGGCGGCAATAAGCTGTTAATACTATATTTAGTGTTTGCAGCCACCATCACCACAAGATACGGGAAGGACATCTCCGGATGACACCTCCTGTCAGGAAGCGGATTGAACACTGGCTGCGCGCTGAAACCGCGAAGCCGGATCAGGATTTTTGCGCCTTCCTTACGAGGGCAGGCGCCAACGAATTGAGGTATGGGATCATGCGCATCGAACGTCGATTTACGAAGGCCGGCCAGTCACCTTATGCGGAGATCGAATTCCGCAAGGCGACGAGCGAGATCAAGAACCCTGACGGTTCGATCGTGTTCCGCCTCGAAAACATCGACGTGCCGGCGCAGTTCTCGCAGGTCGCGGCCGACATTCTGGCGCAGAAATATTTCCGCAAGGCCGGCGTACCCGCCAAGCTGAAGAAGGTTGAGGAAAACGACGTTCCTTCCTTCCTGTGGCGCTCCGTGGCCGATGATGCGGCACTGAAGGATCTGCCGAAGGAAAGCCAGACCGGCTCCGAAACCGATGCGCGCCAGGTCTTCGACCGTCTTGCCGGCACCTGGACCTATTGGGGCTGGAAGGGCGGCTACTTCTCTTCCGAAGAAGACGCTTCCGCTTTCAAGGACGAGCTTGCCTATATGCTCGCCACCCAGCGCGTCGCTCCGAATTCGCCGCAGTGGTTCAACACCGGCATGCACTGGGCCTATGGCATTGACGGCCCCGGCCAGGGGCATTTCTATGTCGACCCCTTCACCGGCAAGATCACCAAGTCTAAGTCGGCCTACGAACATCCGCAGCCGCATGCCTGCTTCATCCAGTCGGTCGAGGACGATCTCGTCAACGAAGGCGGCATCATGGACCTCTGGGTTCGTGAGGCGCGCCTCTTCAAGTATGGCTCCGGCACCGGATCCAACTTCTCGCTGCTGCGCGGCGAAGGCGAAAAGCTTTCCGGCGGCGGCCGCTCTTCCGGCCTGATGAGCTTCCTGAAGATCGGCGACCGCGCTGCCGGCGCCATCAAGTCTGGTGGCACGACCCGCCGCGCCGCCAAGATGGTCGTCGTCGACATCGACCATCCGGATATCGAGGAATACATCAACTGGAAGGTCAAGGAAGAGCAGAAGGTTGCTGCCCTCGTCACCGGTTCGAAGATCGTCGCCAAGCATCTGAAGGCGATCATGAAGGCCGCCGTCAATTGCGACGGCGACAATGACGATTGCTTCGATCCGGCCAAGAACCCTGCCCTGAAGCGCGAAATCCGCGCCGCCAAAAAGGACCAGGTTCCGGAAAATTACGTCCAGCGCGTCATCCAGTTCGCTCGTCAGGGCTACAAGGACCTGGAGTTCAAGACCTATGACACGGACTGGGATTCGGAAGCTTACCTCACCGTTTCCGGCCAGAATTCTAACAATTCCGTCTCCATCAAGGACGACTTCCTGCGCGCTGTCGAGAATGATGGCGACTGGAACCTAACCGCCCGCAAGGACGGCAAGGTCATCAAGACGCTGAAGGCCCGCGACCTCTGGGAATCCATCTCCTACGCCGCCTGGGCATCGGCCGATCCGGGCCTGCACTTCAACACGACGATGAACGACTGGCACACCAGCCCGGCTGCCGGCCCGATCCGCGCGTCCAATCCGTGCTCGGAATACATGTTCCTCGACGATACGGCGTGCAACCTCGCTTCGCTGAACCTGATGACCTTCAAGGATGCGGCGACGAAGCGCGTCAATATCGGCGACTACGAACATGCCGTTCGCCTGTGGACCGTCGTTCTCGAAATCTCGGTCATGATGGCGCAGTTCCCGTCGCGCCGCATTGCCGAACTTTCTTACGAATACCGCACGCTCGGCCTCGGCTATGCCAATATCGGCGGCCTGCTGATGTCCTCCGGCATCCCCTATGACAGCGACGAAGCCCGCGCTATCGCCGGCTCGCTGACCGCGATCATGACCGGTATCGCCTATGCGACCTCGGCCGAAATGGCATCCGAACTCGGGACCTTCCCGATGTTCAAGCCGAACCGCGAAAACATGCTGCGCGTCATCCGCAACCATCGTCGCGCTGCTTACGGCGAGATCTCGGGCTATGAGAGCCTGTCGGTCAATCCGGTAGCGCTGATCCATTCCGACAATCCGGACCAGGACCTCGTTGCCCATGCCAAGGCTGCCTGGGACAAGGCCTTGAGCCTCGGCGAACAGCATGGCTACCGCAATGCCCAGGCGACCGTTATCGCGCCGACCGGCACGATCGGCCTCGTCATGGATTGCGATACGACCGGCATCGAGCCGGACTTCGCCCTGGTGAAGTTCAAGAAGCTCGCCGGCGGCGGCTACTTCAAGATCATCAACCGCGCCGTTCCGGAAGCATTGCGTGCGCTCGGCTATTCCGAAAGCCAGATTGCCGAGATCGAGGCCTATGCTGTCGGCCATGGCAACCTGAACCAGGCGCCGGCCATCAATCCTTCGACGCTGAAGGCAAAGGGCTTCACCAACGAGAAGGTGGAGGCCGTCAACGCCGCGCTGAAGAGCGCCTTCGACATCAAGTTCGTCTTCAACCAGTGGACGCTCGGCGCCGACTTCCTGAAGGGCACGCTCAAGGTTTCCGACGAGCAACTGACCGACATCAGCTTCAACCTGCTCGACCATCTCGGCTTCTCCAAGAAGGATATCGAAGCAGCCAACATCCATGTCTGCGGTGCGATGACGCTGGAAGGCGCGCCGTTCCTCAAAAACGAACATCTCGCCGTCTTCGATTGCGCCAATCCTTGCGGCAAGATCGGTAAGCGTTACCTTTCGGTCGAAAGCCACATCCGCATGATGGCCGCCGCCCAGCCCTTCATCTCGGGCGCCATTTCCAAGACGATCAACATGGCCAACGAAGCAACCGTCGAGGATTGCAAGAACGCCTATATGCTGTCCTGGAAGCTCGGCCTGAAGGCGAATGCGCTTTATCGTGACGGCTCCAAGCTCAGCCAGCCGCTGAACGCCTCACTGATCGACGACGACGATAGTGAGGATGCACTCGAAGAGCTGCTGCAGGCGCCGGCTGCCGCCCAGGCCGTCACCGTCACCGAGAAGATCATCGAACGCGTCATCGAAAAGGTTGTCCGCAGCCAGGAAAAGCTTCCCGGCCGCCGCAAGGGCTATACCCAGAAGGCCAAGATCGGCGGACACACCATCTTCCTGCGCACCGGCGAATATGACGACGGCCGTCTCGGCGAAATCTTCCTCGACATGAACAAGGAAGGTTCGGCGCTGCGCGCCTTCATCAACAACTTCGCCATCTCCGTCTCGCTCGGCCTGCAATACGGCGTGCCGCTCGAAGAGTATGTCGATGCCTTCACCTTCACCAAGTTCGAGCCAGCCGGCATCGTCACCGGCAACGACGCGATCAAGAACGCCACGTCGATCCTCGACTACGTGTTCCGTGAGCTTGCCATCTCCTATCTCGGCCGCCACGATCTTGCTCATGTCGACACCTCGGACTTCAACAATACGGCGCTCGGACGCGGCGTATCGGAAGGCAAGGCGGATGTCGTCTCCAAGGGCCTGACCCGCGGCTACAAGCCGACGCTGGTGCCGACATCGGGTGAACGCCAGGCGGGCGAAGTCAAGGGTTCGGCCACGGCAGCCCCTGCCCGCGCCTCTTCCGGTGCGACGATCACCTCCATCGCCGGCAACACCGCGCGCAAGCTCGAACCGGCCGGCGCCATCTCCACCTCGGAAGTCGTCGCCTTCAAGCGCGACTATGAGGAGCGCGCCAAGGAGCTGGCGGAAGAGATCGCCGAGGAACTGGCAAACGAAACCGCCGAAGCCTCCACCGCCCTCTTCACCGACAAGGCAGCGGATGACGCGGCAACGGCGAAGTCGGAAGCCAAGAAGCTGGAATCCGAACGCCGCGCCCGCTCCATTATGCAGGGCTACACAGGCAACATGTGCACGGAATGCCAGAACTTCACGATGGTCCGGAATGGAACTTGCGAGAAGTGCGACACGTGCGGGGCTACGAGCGGGTGCTCTTGATTTCTCTTCTTACCCCGCCGCCGCCCGCGGTGGGTGTCGTGTTCAAGCAAACGTCACCCACCGCCAGGCTAAACTAAATACTCCAGCTTAGTTTAGCCGATCACCACCACCAAGCGCCGTCGCATATAGATCGGCGGCGCTTTTTTGAGCGAGGGTCAATGTCAGCGTGCGACTGTGCATTTTGTCGCAATGAAATAGAATTTGCCTTGCCGCCGGATTTTCTGGACAGATTAGTGGCGGGCAGATGCGTCATATTCGCAGGTGCAGGAATAAGCACTGAGAACCGTACTCATTGTAAAACCACGTTTTACGAAAAGATTCAGACAGAGATGGGTGTCTCTGACTCCGGCTTAGATTTTCCATCTTTAATGACGCAGTATTGCGGCAGAGTAGATGGGCGAATTAATCTTATAAAAAAGATACGAGAACGAATAGAATATTTTCGTTCTTTCCGCGGATTTTACGTTCCAATGACTCGCTTTCATAGAGCGTTGCGACCGCTCTATATGATCGAGGATGTGATCACGACAAACTGGGACGATTTCTTTGAGGAAGAAAGCGGACTTCGTCCATTTGTCTACGACCAAGATCTGCCGTTTATAGAAAGTTCCCCTCGTCGCCTAATAAAAATACACGGATCAATAAGCAATGCCGGCTCAATTGTCGCAACAAAGGACGACTACAAAAAAGCGTTACTCCGCTTGGAAAAGGGCGCCCTCGGAGCATACCTCGAGACGCTACTATCGACAAAAACGATCGTGTATATTGGATACTCTCTGAAGGACTCAAACTACCTATCTATAATAAAATCACTTAACAAAATCATGGGAAAATTCTCTCGATCATCCTACTTTGTGTCACCAAATATAGACTACGATTATTTGAAATCTACTAATTTGAGCCTCATTCCCATAGAGACAGATGGGTCGTTTTTCCTGGAGCAATTGCGGCTACACATCAATCAAAAGCTTTGTAACCACCAACAAATAATAGATGACGTGAGATTTGATTTTTGTGAGGATTTTCTTCCATACGTCAATGAAGCCCATCATCGTGCAGCAGATATATTTATTGAAACACGCAAGCCAATTATGACGTTAGTACTGTCTTACCAAGATGGACTCCAAGACGCACTCATGCGTATCACCGATACACGGTCGAGCGGCGAATATTACAACTCGGAACGCGTCAGATATCTTCTCCATGCTTATGAAAAGAAAGTTGAAACGTACGTCTCTGAATCAAATTACTGGGATGCTTGCTACTGTCGTGGATATCAAAATGGTCTGATGCTGTTATTGGCAACCGGTGAAGATGGCGTCCCTCCTTTGGTTGACCTCTGCTTTGCAGACAACATAGACACCATCCCTAAAGCACTTCGTCTGGCAAGGAAACGCATTCCAAGCTCCGTGTTGGAGGAGATAGAAAGAATAACCGCGGAAGTTGGTGAAGGCCTTATTCCTGAGCACATCCCTTACGTTTAGCATAAAGTACGCGCATATGATTTCGACTGAAGCCAATGGAGCGTGCCCGTCAAACAGCATCGATTAACATTCGGAGGCGACTTCGGCGTTTTGCTTACTTCGGCCCAGCGGGGAAGATGCCTACCTTAAAGTGACAAGGCGAGCAGCTAGCTAAGCCAAGGCGTATGGTCTTCAACGCCGTCTGTTGGGTAAAATCTCCGGCAATAGGCAAGCCTCTCGCACACAAAAGAGAGTCCCAAACCTATAACCACAACCGCCCCACATCCGAAATGCCCGATTTCCGTCACGAAACCGGCGGGAAATTATCCGTTTTCACTGAAATTGTTGCGACGGTGACATCCGGTCCACCGTACCCTCCAAGCCGTTCTGCAATTGCATTCCAGTCGCGCGGGGCACCTCTTGAAAATCGGCAGCGACATCACGAGCATTCAATATCTGCGGGCCATCGCTGCGATTTCCGTCCTCTGCTTCCATGTCTGTGACGCCTACGGCTTGGGATTCGAAGTCGGAGCGGCGGGGGTCGATATTTTCTTTGTCATCAGCGGCTTTATCATGTGGGTCACCACCGAGGGAAAACCTGTCGGTCCGCAAGAGTTCATGGTGCGCCGGCTGCTCAGAATAGTGCCGCTTTACTGGATTGCGACGGCGGCGACATTCGTCATGGCCGTGTTGAAACCGCAGTTCTTCTTCAACGTCGACACGACCATTGGCAATTTGATCGGCTCGCTGCTTTTCCTGCCCGCCATAAGGGGCGACGCGATACATCCGATCGTCGAGCAGGGATGGACCTTGTCCTACGAGATGTTTTTCTATCTCATCTTTTCCATTTCGTTGCTTCTGCCGGAGCTTCTACGGCTATGGTTCCTGATGGTGGCTCTGGTGGCTGTCGTCATTGCGCACTACCTGCTGCCCCTCGGCTATCTCAGTGTTTTCACGGAGCCGGTTATTCTTGAATTTGCGGCCGGAATCGTCATCGGCCGCTTATGGAGAAAGGGTTTTCGGCTGTCTTTTCACGCCGCCGTGGGCTTGATGATCGCCGGATTCGTATTGCTGCTGGCAAGTGACCTGATGCCCGATGTCGATCGGATGGTTGGCTGGGGCATACCTGCGGTACTGATATTATCAGGCGCTGTTTTCGCAGAACGGGAGCGAGGCGTTCCAAAACTGGCATTCCTGCATTTCCTGGGAGACGCCTCTGATTCCATCTATGTTTGGCACGTGCTCACCGGTGTCATGGTAACGGCGCTGCTGTTGCGCGCTGGCGTGCCACACGCCGCGCAGCCTGCGTTCCTCGCATTGGGCTCGCTGGCCTTTACGATCATCTGCTACCTGTTCATAGAACGTCCGATACTCCGAAAAATGCGACCGGCACGCCCGCGGCCGGCGTAAAGCGGTTGACGTATAAGCTGGGTGGGGCGGATACCGACATGCGAATAATACCTCGGAAATCACCGCGACTGACACCAGTTTGACATCGAACTCATCTTCTCTTCCCGAAAACCTGCGACAGCGCGCGCGACCCGTGGCATAAGGCCCGCGAAAAACTTTCTTCGGGCCTAGCGTAAACATGATTCGTATCGAGAATATCAGCAAGCAGAATAGCCATCGTATCCTCTTCATCGAGGCAACGGCTGCGCTCAACAGGGGCGAGAGCATTGGGCTGGTCGGCCCGAACGGCGCCGGCAAGACGACGCTTTTCCGGATGATCACCGGACAGGAGCTGCCCGATGAGGGACAGGTTTCCGTCGATAAGGGGGTTACCATCGGCTATTTCAATCAGGACGTCGGTGAAATGGCGGGCCGCAGTGCCGTCTCCGAAGTGATGGAAGGCGCCGGTCCTGTCAGTGCTGTTGCTGCCGAGCTGCGCGAGCTGGAAGCTGCAATGGTCGATCCGGACCAGGCCGACAAGATGGACGCGATCATCGAGCGCTACGGCGAGGTTCAGGCGCGTTACGAGGAGCTGGACGGCTATGCCCTCGAAGGGCGTGCCCGCGAAGTGCTGGCGGGCCTGAGCTTCAGCCAGGAGATGATGGACGGCGACGTCGGCGCGCTGTCGGGCGGCTGGAAAATGCGCGTGGCGCTCGCCCGCATTCTCCTCATGCGCCCCGATGTCATGCTGCTCGACGAGCCGAGCAACCATCTGGATCTGGAAAGCCTCATCTGGCTCGAGGAATTCCTCAGGGGTTATGAGGGCGCTTTGCTGATGACCTCGCACGATCGCGAGTTCATGAACCGCATCGTCACCAAGATCATCGAGATCGACGGCGGCTCATTGAGCAGCTATTCGGGCGATTATGCATTCTACGAACAGCAGCGGGCGCAGAACGAGAAGCAGCAGCAGGCTCAGTTCGAACGCCAGCAGGCAATGCTTGCCAAGGAAATCAAATTCATCGAACGCTTCAAGGCGCGCGCTTCGCACGCCTCCCAGGTGCAGAGCCGCGTGAAGAAGCTGGAGAAGATCGATCGGGTGGAGCCGCCGAAACGGCGTCAGACCGTCGCCTTCGAATTCCAGCCGGCGCCGCGCTCGGGCGAAGACGTGGTGAGCCTGAAGAGCGTTCACAAGAAGTATGGCAGCCGTATCATCTATGAAGGGTTGGACTTCATGGTGCGACGCCGGGAGCGCTGGTGCATCATGGGCATCAACGGCGCCGGCAAATCCACCCTGCTGAAGCTGGTGGCGGGCTCGACGCAGCCGGATGACGGTAGTGTCGCTCTCGGCGCCAGCGTGAAGATGGGATATTTCGCCCAGCATGCCATGGATATTCTCGACGGCGAACGCACCGTCTTCCAGCAGCTCGAACACGAGTTTCCCCAGGCGGGACAGGGTTCCTTGCGGGCGTTGGCCGGATGTTTCGGTTTCTCCGGCGATGATGTCGAGAAGAAGTGCCGTGTGCTGTCCGGCGGTGAGAAGGCACGGCTCGTTATGGCGATGATGCTCTTCGATCCGCCAAATCTCCTCGTGCTGGACGAGCCGACGAACCATCTCGACCTCGACACCAAGGAAATGCTCATCAAGGCCCTGTCGCAATATGAGGGCACCATGCTGTTCGTTTCGCACGACCGGCATTTCCTGGCGGCTTTGTCCAACCGCGTGCTGGAATTGACGCCCGAGGGCATTCACCAATATGGCGGCGGCTACACCGAATACGTGGCCCGCACCGGCCATGAGGCTCCGGGCCTTCGGAGCTGAGCCTCAGCGTACGCTGACAGGTGACGCCGTTGCATCGCTGATCACGGCAACCGGCGTGGTCCTGCCGCGTACCCGGATTTCGATGCGCCGCCGGGATTCCACGGCGCCCGCCTGCCCTGCCGTGATCGTATCGCCGGGCAGGATCAATTGGGCGGCCGACATCGGCAGGATGGTGACGTTCTTCAGCTTCGGATTGGCCTTGAGGATATTGGCGACGGCAACTGCGCGCGCCAGCCCCAACCCGGCATTGTCCGCGGGCTCGACGGCCGATATCGGCAGTTTGCCATCCATCGCCCCGATCAGCGTATCGTCAAGGTTCGAGCTTGGCCGCGATACGCGCTGCTCGTCCGTGTGGCCGATCACCTCGACAATGTCGGCATCATAGAGGCTGAGATTGCTGGCAATCTCATTCGAGATTGTCGTGTCGAGCATACGTTCAAAGGTCTTGGTCAATTCGGCGCTGCCCGACTGAAAATAATTCTTCTTGGCGTCGTCGAGATTGATAATCGGGGGCCAATCATGAGCGCCTTTTCCGCCCCCCTCGCCCGCCAGCAGCTTACTCACTTCGTCGGATGCCTTGGCGAGATCGACGCCGTGCTGCTTCAGCACATCAGCGACTTTGGCAAGCTCCTGCAGGTCCTCCGGCTTCGCGCCATCCGCGCCCATGCTGTCCAGCGTCTCACGCGCCAGGACCAATTCGCGCCATTCCTTTTCCAGCGTCGACCGGTCTGCTGCCGAGAGATCGCCGGAAATCAGCTTCGATTGCAGTTGCACGATGCGCGCCGCCTGCTCGGATTGTTTCTTTTCCAGGAGCACGAGCCGTTGCTCGGCGTCCTTCAGTTTCCGCTCGGTCTCATAGCGATGGTTCCTCTCCGCAGAAATCATGGCGGCTGCGACCAGAAGCAGGCAGAAGACCAGCAGCAGCATGGATTCGGCCATGGTCAGGCCGAGAATGAGCCCGCGATTATAGCCCTTGTGTTCCAGCTTGGGCGCGGTATCTGAGACGCGCATCACCATAGATGCCACCGTCGCTTGCGCCTTGGCGCGTCGGCCGCCGGTTCGTTTTCATTGGCCGTAACCGCTGCAATCGCCCCGGAGGACGCTTGATCGGTCTCGGGTGCAATCTGGGGCTCAACCAGTTTGAGTTCAGGGGAAAACGATCGTCCCGGCAAATCCGCCATACGGCTCAGCGTCTGCTCGATGTTCTTCAATGGCTGCAGTTGGGCCTCCGCCATCGCCTTGATGGCAGAGATGGCGGGTGCCAGCTCGGCGCGGACGACATCTTCGGGGGCGCGGATCTCCTCGAGCTTCTTGCCGACGGTTTCGACAGCCGTGCCGAATTTGCCGATGATCTCGGAAAGCTGCGATGTCGTTTCCGTCAGTTGCGCAGCCGCCTCGTTGATCGGCGTGACCGCCTGCTTCGCCAGGACCTCCAGGATTTTCTGGATTTCCTCGCCACTTCGTTCCGCTTGGCGCCCGATCTCCTCGAAACCCTCCGACAGCATTTGGTTGCTGACGCGCCGATAGTGCGAGAATTCGCGCGACGAAGAGTCCAGCTCCGAGCGCACGCGGCGCGTCATCTCGGCCAGCTCGTGGCGGACACTCCGCTCGATGTCGATCGGATCGCGGCGCATCTGGTTGAAGAGAATGCGGAGCGTGACACCGGCGATGGTCGAGGTGACGGCGATGCCGAAATTGCGGACGATCGTTTCGATCGACGTCTCGCCGGCAAAGAGGTAGAGCGATACGCCGAGGCTCGACAGGGTAAACAGAAATCCCATGTAATAGAGATTGTCGCCCGCCTGCTCGTTGTGCAGGCGAAATCCGGCGAAAACCACCGAGATCACGAAATAGACCGCCATCAGCAGCAGCGGCACGCCGGTTACAATCGGCAGCGGCCAGCCGAGAAGCTTCGACGTCCAGATGAAAATCATGCCGCCGACGGTGACCAGCGCGAAGAGGATCATCGGCCCATAATCGCGTATGGCTAGCCTCGCCTCAACGTCGGCCATCAGCGTATTCCTTCCAATCGGACGAAGCCGTCGAAATAGCCATTATTGCTCTTGATCCACTGCGCCCAGAAATTTGCAAGCTCCTCCATACTGAACTTCATGTTCGGCCTTTGAAAGGCGAGGATTTTGATCATGACACCATCCAGTGACGTCCGGAATTTATCACGTGCGGGGCTCTGCTGGAATTTCTGATAAGAGGCGCCGTCCCGGTAGTTCGAGAAGGCGTCGGTATGTTCGATCATGTCGGAGGCGATATAGAGATGTTTCGGAATGCCACTGGCAGCGCTCGCAAAGACTTCCAGATTGATCTTCTGGATGGCGGCCATGATCGGCGATTGCTTGCCCGCCTCTCCGACGCTCAGCTTGCCGGCGATATCGGCAAGCGGTTTTGCGAAGCCCTTTTCCCAGCGCGCCTGCGCCAGGCGGGGGTTGCTGGTCCATTCGTCGACATTGGCACCGCTGCCCGGATTGCAGCCGTGGAAGGTCTGGATAAGCTCGCCTTCCTTCTCCGTCAGGGCATAGATGTCGATCGCGCCGCCGACGGGCACGTCCGCTACGATTTTCTGGAACTGATTGCGCAGGTCGAGCGCCGTCGTATCCGAGATCGGATCGGTGACGTCGAGCAGGATCGCCGTTTCCGCCTTCGGGCCATCCACCGGGCAGAGCGAGGCCTGGTCGACCGCTATATTGCCGCTTGCCTTATAGCGCAGCCAGCCATAGGCGCCGACAATACCGAGGGACAGAACGGCGAGGCAAACCGTCGCGATGATAAGACCGGCCGAGCTGCCGGCTCGGCTACGCCGCTTGCGTCGTGCCAATGATGCCCTCCGGGAAAAGATTATCGAGCTTATGATATTTCTCGATGGCGCTTTCGAACTCGTCGCCGATCCGCTTGATCTGCTGGGTCAACTCCGCCTGCGCGGCCTGAATGCGCTCGCCGAGTACCTTATCGTCCCATTCCTCATCGGTGTGCAGGACCGGCACCAGGCGCTCAAGCCGATAGCGGGATGCAAAGTAAGGCGGCTCCGGCTCCGTGCGTGCGCTTCTGTTCGCCTCGCGATAAATAGTCAGCAGCGTATTGGCGGTTCGCTCGAGATGATTTTGATGTTCGGCGAAAAGGCCCGCCGTTCTGGCGCGATGGGCGATGATGGCGGCGGTCTCCTGCCGGCGCATGCTGAGATCGCGGATGATCTCTTCGATCTTGCCATTGTGTTCGTCGCGGATATCCCGAAGATCGTCAATGAGATCGAGCTTGCGATCGATGTAATTGCTTCTCGCCGCATCGAGGCGTTTCTGGACGCCGGCGAATCCCGGATAGGGATCGGTGAGGTAACAGCCGTCGATAAAGGCGATGAGCGAGAACATCAGCCCTACGGCAAACAGCATCCAGGAATTCAACTCCTGCAGACCGAGCGGCGCAATCTTCAGCCGCTGCATCACCTCCGTTCCGGCACCGGAGAGGATGGTTGCCGAGACTTCGCGGTAATGCGCCAGCGCGATGTTGATCGCGAGTGCCACGGCGACATACGCGACGAGCCCGAGCAGACCAAGCAGCTTCAGGAAGAACGACCTGTGCACAAGGAAGCGCACGCAGAAGAAGGAAAACATCAGCGCCGCGCCGATGTTCAGGAAAGCGAAGGCCGCTGCCTCCGTGACGCCACCGACAATGCCCTGCTCGCTGCCCTTGGCAAGGAAGCTGCCGTTCATCACCATCTCGATGAGGATGAGGAATACGATGAGCGAGACCTTGAAGCCCCAGGCCGCCTTGCTGGAGACCTTCGCCGCGCGCTGCAGCCGGTGCCGGGACTTGAAGTCGACCATCTCGTCCTCGGCAGTCTTCAGATTGCGGCGCAGGCCGTGCAGCTCGTCGACGCCGCTTGCGACCTCCGCCTTGAAATCCGAAACGCTGGACGCATTCGCCTGCCGTATTAGCCCGAACTGACCTTCGAAATCGAGATTGCGCAGGCGGCTGTCGAAAGTCTGAAACTGATCTTCCAAAACCTGATAGGAGCTCTTCTTTTCCGCCTCGACCCAGGCGATGACGCGCTGCTCGGTCTCATCGAAAGACTGAGCGCTTTGCGCTGGCCGGTTGAGACCGCCGTTGGCCGCGCCCTTCTCCTTTAGGCCGAGCGTCGTGCTCAGCTTCTCGATATCGACGACGGGAAACACGTCGGTCGAAGCCTGGAAATCATGGCTGGTCTCCCGAACGGTCTCCCAGAGGCGGTTTAAGGCTTCGAAACGCAATGATCTTCCTTCGGCGACACGATCAACTTTAAAAGGACCAGCGACAAACCGATACCGCACCGGTTGTTTCTGGTCCAGCACCGCCGCCGACGTTAAAATGTGATTGTGGTAAAGAATAGCCCGAAAGAACAATGCCGGCCCTGACCCGATATTGTTTCAAAAAAGCAAAACAGAGGATCCGGGATTTGGGCCGTTGCCTGCTGCCTCATGAAAAGCGGCAGGTTTTTGCGATCAGCTCCATAAACTGCTCGCCAAATCATGGTGATGACCTAACTTGCTCCAAGCGCTGCAAACCCGGAGATCAAGTTATGACATCGCCTTCCCTTAAAACTATCTGTGTTTACGGCGCGGGCGCGCTCGGCGGCGCGATTGCCGCAAAACTGGCTTTAGGACTAAGGGAGCAGGCAACCGTTTCAGTGATAGCGCGCGGCGGGCATCTGGAAGCGATCCGCGCAGATGGCTTGCGGGTCTGGGAGGCCGAAGCCGACAGTCCGCTCATAGCCCAGGTGACCGCAACCGACAGTGCGGCGGCGCTACCGCCACAGGACTTGGTGATCACGGGGCTCAAAGGCCACCAGCTCGATGCGGCAGCACCCGGCATCGCCAAACTTTTGCATGCCGGAACGCGTGTCGTGATGGTCCTGAACGGCATACCTTGGTGGTATTTTCATCGGGACGCGCAAAGCGGCCATGCGGAGCGCCAGATGGAGGAACTCGATCCGAACGGCAATCTCTGGCGACTGATCGGGCCCGAGCGCGTTATCGGCTGCGTCGCCTATCAGGGCGCCGAAGTCATCAATCCCAGCGAGATCAAGCTCAGCAACAACGGCCATTTCGTCCTCGGCGAACCCTCGGGCGAAACGACCGGCGACATCGAAGCGATCGCTGCTCTCTTGAAGGACGGCGGGATCAATGTCTCGATTTCACCGCGCATTCGCGACGAGATCTGGAGCAAGCTGATGGGCAATGCTGCCTTTAATCCGATCAGCGCCCTGACACGGGCGCTGATGTCCGACATCATGGGCAACCCTGCCCTTGCTGCCATGGTCGGTCAGGTGATGAACGAGGTGAAGACTGTCGCGGAAGCCCTGGGGGCGCGTCTGGCGATTTCCATCGAAGAACGCCTCGAACGCTCCCGCCAGATCGGCCCGGTACGCACCTCGATGCTGCAGGATCTGCTGGCCGGCAAGGCGCTGGAAATCACGCCGCTGGTCGGCATGGTCGTCTCGCTCGGCAAACTCGCGAGTGTCCCGACACCGATTTCGGCGACGATCATGGCGCTGGTGACGGAGTTGGACCGGCAGAACCTGCGGGCGGCGGGATAAGGATCCCCAACGCTTCCTTAACCCACGCTTGGGTAGAATATCGACTGGGTGTCACCAGAGTAAAAGATCAATGTCGAAGCCGACCTTCCGTTACAGCCACTATGATCTCAACGAGCAGCGTGCGGGAACCGTTATTGAGATCACGCTGTCGGCCGTTGCCAATGTCCGGTTGATGAACAGCTCGAATTTCGAGCGCTTTACGGAAACTCTGAAGCATCAGTTCCTCGGCGGCGTCGCCAAGAAATCGCCGATCCGGCTATCCATTCCGGAAACGGGCCATTGGCATCTGATCGTCGATATGGAAGGCCATAACGGGTTGGCGGAATCGAGCGTCAAGATGATCGACAAGGCCCCGGCACCGCGCATCCAGAAGGCCGCGGAAAACGTCACTGCCAGGTGACGTCTAATCTATGGTTCACCGCGCTCCTTGCGCAGCTTGGCCCACCAATCCAACCGTTTGCGGATTTCGCGCTCAAAACCACGTTCTGGCGGATCGTAGAAGGTCTGGCGGCCCATCTTTTCCGGAAAATAATTCTGGCCCGAAAAGGCATCGGGTTCATCATGGTCATAACGGTAACCGTCGCCATAACCCTCTGTGCGCATCAGCTTCGTCGGCGCATTGAGGATATGCTTGGGCGGCAGCAGCGATCCGTTCTGCTTGGCGGCCTGCGTGGCAGCCTTGAATGCGGTGTAGACGGCGTTCGACTTCGGGGCGGTGGCGAGATAAACGCAGGCCTCTGCCAGCGCCAACTCACCTTCCGGTGATCCCAGATAATCATAGGCGTCCTTGGCGGCGTTGCAGATGACCAGCGCCTGCGGATCGGCAAGCCCGATATCCTCTACCGCCATGCGCACCAGCCGCCTTCCGAGATAGAGCGGGTCTTCACCGGCGTCGAACATGCGGGCAAGATAATAGAGCGCCGCGTCGGGGTCGGAGCCGCGCACCGACTTATGCAGAGCCGAAATCAGATTGTAATGGCCATCCTGCGCCTTGTCGTAGACCGGCGCCCGGCGCTGCACGATCTTGACCAAAGCGTCAGGATCGAAAAGCTCGTCCTTGCGCGCGGCACGCCAGACTTCTTCGGCCAGTGTCAGCACCGAGCGACCATCGCCATCGGCCATGCGGATCAGGCTGGCGCGGGCATCCTCGGTCAGTGGCAGCGGCTTGCCTTCCGCCGCCTCCGCGCGGCGCAACAATTCTTCCAGGCTTTCCTCGTCATGCGAGCGAAACGTCAGGACGCGCGCGCGGGACAGAAGAGCGGCGTTGAGCTCGAAGGACGGGTTCTCGGTGGTGGCGCCGACCAGAATGACGGTGCCGTCTTCCATGACCGGCAGAAAGCTATCCTGCTGGGCGCGGTTGAAGCGATGGATCTCGTCGACGAAAAGCAGCGTCTGGCGGCCGTCCATGCGGCGCAGACGCGCGGCTTCGAACACCTTCTTCAGGTCCGCAACGCCGGAGAAGATTGCCGAGATCTGTTCGAAGGCCAAGCCCGCCTCGCCCGACAGCAGCCGTGCCACCGTCGTCTTGCCGGTGCCTGGCGGCCCCCAGAAGATCATCGAGCCGAGCGAGCCGGAGTCGATCATCCGCCGCAGTACGCCGTCCTCGCCGGTCAGATGTGGCTGGCCGGTGACATCGCCCAGGGTTTGCGGCCGCAGACGATCGGCAAGAGGCCGCCTCCTGGCGACCTCCTCCGGTATTCGCGGTGCAAACAGGTCGTCACTCATCGGAAGAACTGCCGGATGCGTTGGCCGTCGCGCTCGATTTCGACGCGCCAGAAGCTTGGATTGCCCGTAACGGCCTGCTGCAGCACGTCCGTCGAGGTGATCGCGACGCCGTTGACGGAAACGACGATATCCTTCGGCGCAAAGCCAAGGCGCTCGGCCGGCGAATCCGCCTTCAGGTTTTCGACGACGACACCGTTCGTATCCGCCGGCAAATGCAGTTCATCGGCAACGCGCGGCGAGAGGTTGGCGACGGTCGCCCCCGAGAAGGGATTGTTGCCCTGGATCAGCTTCTCATCCCGCGGCGTGGATTCAGGCGCGGCCGCGAGCGTCATGCTGTCGTGCAGTTCTTTGCCGTTCTCCAGAACGGTCAAATCAACGGTCGCGCCGAGGCCGGCCGTCGTCAGACGGTAACCAAGCGCATCCGGATGCTCGACCGGGATATTGTTGATGGCCGTGACGACCTCACCAGCCTTTAGGCCAGCCTTCGCCGCCGGCCCGCCTTCGACTACCTTGGTCACCAGCGCGCCGCGCACCTTGTCGAGGCCGAGCGCTTCGGCAACATCTGACGTCACCGGTTCAAAGGAAGCGCCGATATAGGGGCGATCGAAGGTCTTGGCGCCGCGATCGGCGGCAGCGAGGAAAACCTTGACTAGGTTGGCGGGGATGGCGAAGCCGATACCGTTCGAACCACCGCCTTGGGAAAAGATGGCCGTGTTGAGGCCGATCAGTTCGCCCGACATATTCGCCAAGGCGCCGCCTGAATTGCCGGGATTGATCGACGCATCGGTCTGGATGAAGAAGCCGACCTCGTTCTTCACCTGGTTGCGGGCCAGCGCCGACACGATGCCGCTCGTCACCGTCTGCCCGACGCCGAAGGGATTGCCGATCGCCAGCACGAGATCGCCCACTTCGACGGCATCGGAATTGCCGATCGGCAGGATGGGGAAGCTCTGGTTCTTGGATTTGATCTTCAGCACGGCAAGATCGACCCGATCATCCTTCAGCACGACATCACAGGGGAATTCGCGGCCGTCGGACAGCGCGATCTTGATATCGTCGGCACCATCAATGACATGGTTGTTGGTGATGACCGTGCCGTTGGCTTCGACAATGACGCCGGAGCCGAGCGAAGACTGCTTCTCGGTGCGATTCGGCATGCGCTGGCCGAAGAACTGCTCGAAGAAGGGGTCGCCGGCAAAGGGGGATTGCCGCTGCACCATCCGTTCGGCATAGACATTAACCACGGCGCCGGCCGTCTGTTTGACCAGCGGCGCAAACGAAAGCTGCATTTGCATCTGGCTCTGCGGCACGGACTTTGCAGTCTGTGCCTCGGCGGAAAGCGGCATCGTCATGATGAGGGCGATCATCGAAACGGCGGTGCGCTTCAGCAGGACCTGCATGGAATTTTCCTTCTTTAATGCTCTTGAAACAAGGTTGTAACGTCCGACGCTAGAAAGGAAAGAGGGCGGAAGCATGAAGTATAATTGGTCGTTTGCGCGCACGAAGAACAGGCGTTGTGAACAAAAACGCGTGATCGCGCATTTCGTTTCGGAAACCGGCAGATGGAGCAAAATCATGCGATCAGTGAGCCTTGCGGCAGTCTTTCTCCTTACCTCCCTCACGACGGCCAACACATCGGAGGCCGCGAGCTTCAATTGCGATTCGCAGACCCTTCAGCCGGATGAAAAGATGATCTGCGATAACAGAGCGCTCAACGATGCCGACGTGAAGATGGTGACGACCTTCGACCTGCTCTCTGGCCCCCTCGCCATGGGTTCACGCGGCACGTTGCAGGACGAGCAGACAGCTTGGCTGAAGAAGCGGCAGGCATGTGGCGCCGATGCCGCCTGCATCAAGGGGGCCTATGACGAACGGCTGAAAGGGCTGGATGAGACGTATAAGCGGATCAATCGGCCGCTATAAAGCATATGTGTTCCCGATGAGCGTGGCGATGTGGGGGCTATCTCGCCCTATAGCCACCTTCTCCCCGCCCCTTCGACAAGCTCAGGACGGGGCGAAGGAGCTTGATTACTTCCCGCCCAAATCGCGGACCGCACCCCGGTCAGCACTGGTCGCGAAGGCTGCATAGGCCTTCAGCGCCGTCGTGACGTTGCGCTTGCGCTGTTCTGCCGGATGCCAACCGCTAGCGTTCTGGGCTTCGCGGCGGGCAGCGAGTTCCTTTTCGTCGACGCGCAGGCTGATGGTGCGATTCGGGATGTCGATGTCGATCATGTCGCCTTCGCGTACCAGGCCGATCGTGCCGCCGTTTGCCGCTTCGGGCGAAACGTGGCCGATCGAGAGGCCCGAGGTGCCGCCGGAGAAACGGCCGTCGGTGATGAGCGCGCAGGCCTTGCCAAGGCCCTTCGACTTCAGGTAGCTCGTCGGATAGAGCATTTCCTGCATGCCGGGGCCGCCTTTCGGGCCTTCATAGCGGATGACGACGACGTCGCCGGCCTTGATCTCGTTGCTGAGGATGGCCTTGACGGATGCGTCCTGGCTTTCAAAGACCCTGGCTGGGCCGGAGAATTTAAGGATCGATTCGTCGACGCCCGCCGTCTTCACGATGCAGCCGTCCAGCGCCAGATTGCCCTTGAGAACGGCGAGACCACCATCCTTGGAGAAAGGATGTTCGACCGAGCGGATAACGCCGCTCTCGCGATCGGTGTCGAGTTCTTCCCAACGGGCGTTCTGGCTGAAAGCAACCTGGGTCGGAACGCCGCCAGGCGCCGCGCGGAAGAATTCACGCACGCTTTCGCTGCTGGTGCGAGTGATGTCCCAGCGATCGATGGCATCGCCGAGCGTTTCGGCATGAACGGTCGGGCAATCGCGGTTGATCAGGCCGCCCTTGTCGAGTTCGCCGAGGATCGACATGATACCCCCGGCGCGATGCACGTCTTCCATATGCACATCGCTCTTGGCCGGTGCGACCTTCGACAGGCAGGGCACGCGGCGCGACAGCGCATCGATGTCGGCCATGGTGAAATCGACTTCGCCTTCATGCGCAGCCGCAAGAATGTGCAGAACCGTGTTGGTGGAACCGCCCATGGCAATATCGAGCGCCATGGCATTCTCGAAGGCCTGCTTCGAAGCAACGTTGCGCGGCAGGACGGAAGCATCTTCCTGTTCGTAATAGCGGCGGGCGAGATCGACGATCAGATGGCCGGCTTCGACGAAGAGGCGCTTGCGGTCGGCATGGGTGGCGAGCGTCGAGCCATTGCCCGGCAGCGACAGGCCGAGAGCCTCGGTCAGGCAGTTCATCGAATTGGCCGTGAACATGCCCGAGCAGGAGCCGCAGGTCGGACAGGCCGAGCGTTCGATGACCTGAACATCTTCGTCGCTGATCTTGTCATCGGCAGCGGCAACCATGGCGTCGACCAGATCAAGTGCGTGTTTCTTGCCGTGCAGGACGACCTTGCCGGCCTCCATCGGACCGCCGGAGACGAAGACGGTCGGGATGTTGAGGCGCAGCGAGGCCATCAGCATGCCGGGGGTGATCTTGTCGCAGTTGGAGATGCAGACCATGGCGTCGGCGCAATGAGCATTGACCATATATTCGACGCTGTCGGCGATCAGCTCGCGCGAGGGCAGCGAATAGAGCATGCCGTCATGGCCCATCGCGATGCCGTCATCGACGGCGATGGTGTTGAATTCCTTGGCGACACCGCCGGCCGCTTCGATTTCACGCGCCACGAGCTGGCCGAGATCCTTGAGGTGGACGTGGCCCGGCACGAACTGGGTGAAGGAATTGACCACCGCAATGATAGGCTTGCCGAAATCGCTGTCCTTCATACCCGTCGCGCGCCAAAGGCCGCGCGCGCCCGCCATGTTGCGGCCATGGGTCGTGGTTCTAGAACGATAAGCTGGCATGATGTCTTCCTCGTCGTCTCGGAAATTGTGAGGCGTCGGCCGGCCAGGGCTTTGCGCCGAAGGGAGCGCCGACATTCCTGCTTTTTGGAATTGTCCTAATCCAATCGCGCCGGACTGTCACTATCAACTCAAGCGAATCCGGTACGCCGCAAGGGTAAAGCTGGTCTCTGGCTCAGTCATCGGCCAAACGACATAGACACCGCAGAAGGCGGTTTATTTCATCACGGAAGCACACGAAAAGTTGGTTTCCGTTGAAAAGAAATAACATCGTAAGACGGTAACAAATCACGCTTCTCCTGCGTAGAGGTCGTATCATCTCTACGATCGTAGAAAGGAATATCGTAATGCCGTCCTATCGCCCGCCGAAGATCGCTTCTTCCGAGATCACGCCGCGCTCAGTCTATATGAAGCGTCGGGAATTCTTGACGGCTGTAGCTGGTGCCGGCGTCGCGATTGCCGGTGGGAAAAGCGCTGTTGCCGATGCGTTGAATGCCACGAAGAGCAACTACACGGTCGACGAGAAGCTGACGCCGCTCAAGGATGTCACCACTTACAACAATTTCTATGAATTCGGCCTCGACAAGGCCGATCCGGCAAAACTTTCGGGCAACTTCAAGCCACGGCCCTGGACCGTCACGGTCGACGGCATGGTCAGTAAACCCGGCACATTCGACATCGATGCGCTGATCAAGGACTTTCCGCCGGAAGAGCGCGTCTACCGCATGCGCTGCGTTGAGGCCTGGTCGATGGTCATCCCCTGGGACGGCTTTCCCCTCTCGGCCCTGCTCGACAAAGTCGAGCCGCTTGGCAGCGCCAAATTCGTCGCCTTCGAGACTGTCGTGCGGCCGGAGGAGATGCCTGGGCAGTCGGGCGTTTTCCAGTCGCTCAACTGGCCCTATGTCGAAGGCCTGCGGCTCGATGAAGCCCGCAATCCGCTGACGCTTTTGGCTGTTGGTCTCTATGGCGAAACATTGCCGAATGCGAACGGCGCACCGATCCGCCTTGTCGTGCCCTGGAAATATGGCTTCAAGGGCATCAAGTCGATCGTGCGCATCACGCTCACCGACAAGCAGCCGCTGAACACCTGGCAAGCAACGAACAGCCAGGAATACGGCTTCTATGCCAACGTCAATCCGGCAGTCGACCATCCGCGCTGGAGCCAGGCGACCGAGCGCCGCATCGGCGAAGGCGGCTTCTTCGGCGCCAACCGTCACCCCACCCTGCCCTTCAACGGCTATGCCGATCAGGTCGCGAGCCTTTATGCCGGCATGGACCTTAGGGCGAATTTCTGATGGCTCTTTCCCTCGCCTTGCCCAAACGCTGGCAGCCTGCTTCCGTCTGGGCGCTTTATGTCGTCGGCCTGATACCGGCCGCATGGGAGTTCTATCTCGGCGCCACGGACCAGCTCGGCGCCGACGCGGTCAAGACTTTCGAACTCTTCCTCGGACTCTGGGCGATCCGCTTCCTGCTGCTGACGCTTGCCGTCACCCCGGCGCGCGATCTCTTCGGCTGGAACTACCTGCGCTACCGCCGGGCGCTTGGCCTGCTTTGCTTCTATTACGTGCTGATGCATCTGACGGTCTACATGATCCTCGACCAGGCGCTCGACGTACAGGCAATCATCGACGATGTGCTGAAGCGGCCCTTCATCATGTTTGGCATGGCCGCGCTGGTGATGCTGCTGGCGCTGGCCGTGACCTCCAACAATTTTTCGATCAAGCGTCTCGGCAAGAATTGGATTTGGCTGCACCGGCTGGTCTATATCATCGCCGCCTGCGGCGCGCTGCATTTCGCGCTATCGACCAAGGTGCTGTCGCTGGAGCAATTTATCTATATCGGCCTGCTGATCGCCATGATCCTTTATCGGTCGTATCGCCCAATCATGATGGAGAAGCGCAGGGCGGCGCGGAAACCGGCTGCGGTTTCCCGCTCCAAGGCGGCCTGAACTCGGCCGCCCGTTCTTTTCAAACAATGGTCATTTCGCAGCACTGGCGATCTTGGGCTCGCCCTGCTCCTGCACCTCGACCGTCGCCGTCAAGCCGGCAATGAGCTTCGTGCCATCAGGCACCTTGTCGAGCGCGATGCGCACTGGCACGCGCTGCGCAAGGCGCACCCAACTAAATGTCGGCGTGATGTTGGCGAGCAGGCTGCCGGAGGTTCGTTCGCGATCCTCGATGCCATAGGCGATGCTTTCGACATGACCGGTCAGCTTCTCGGCCTGCCCCATCAGATGAATCGACACCTCATCGCCAATATGGATACGCGGCAGCTTGGTTTCCTCGAAATAGCCTTCGACGCGCAGCGAATCGGTATCGATCAGCGCCACTTTGGCGGTGCCGGCCGAAACATAGTCGCCGGGACGCAGGCTGAAGTTCGAAATTGTGCCGTTGACGGTAGCACGGACCTCTGAACGATCGAGGTTCAACTGCGCGAGTTCGCGATTGGCGGTCGCCTGTCGGAGCGCGGCTTCGGCCTGTTGCTCGGTGGTCTGCGCCTGTTCTTTCTGCTGGAGGGAAGCGGCATCGCCGAGGCGATCCTGCCGCTGCCTTTCACGGCGGGCCTGGTCGAGAGCCGCCTTGCTGCTTGCGAGCGCAGCATCGGCCTGTTCGAGAGCGATGGCGAAGCGATCCCGATCGACACGGAAGAGCATATCGCCTTTCTTGACGGTCTGGTTGTCCTTGACGAGCACGTCGCTCACGAGACCGGAGACGTCAGGCGCAATGCCGACGACATCGGCCCTGAGGCGCGCATCGCGCGTCCAGGGCTCGTCCATATAATGACCCCAGAGCTGGCGGCCGACATAGACGGCAGCAACGACGAAGAGGAGAGTGACGGCCACACGACCGATGAGTTTTAACGCATTCATGTGAAGTACCAACGAGAGACAGAGGAGATGGCGCCGAGCAGCAGGACGTAAAGCGCGAGATCGAAAAGACCGCGATGCCAGACCAGAGTGTAGGCTCCGATCCAGGCGAGCAGGCGCCTGAGGATGATGACGGCAAACAGCGTCACGAGCATGAGAACGAGAAGGCGTGGTATATAGACGCCATAAAGATCGAATTCTGCGGGCATGATGCTACTCGGCGGCAATGGAATGAGGTTGGGTTATGTCCGATACGGGCGGTCGCCAGCTCGCCGGCGGCTCGGCATGGGGAAAGAGCGCCCGGCGAAGGCCAACGAGAGCATCGAGGCTTGCCCGGCCGGAGTGGCGCTTTTCCTGCGCGACTGCTTCAAGGCTTTGATCGATCGACACGCGCAGTTCGTCGGAGGGATCGATGGCACGCTTGGCCTTCAGCCTCGAGCGATAGAAATCCGATACGCCGATCAGGACTTCGCTGACGGATGCGGCCGAAGCGGAGCTTAGATGACCGCGCTCCCTCTGCAGCATCAGCACATTGAAGCCGAGACGGACATCGGCATAGCCGTCAACCTTCTTCAGCTCGCGGTCTTCGATGCCCGCAAGGCGGGGCACGAGCTGGCCCAGACGGTCGAGGATGCGGCCGGACAGGCGTTCGTGATCGGCACGGCGGATACCCGCCGCGGTTTCGGCAAGGTCGGTCCAGCCCGCTCGCACCAGCCGCCAGGCGGCGAGTTCCGAACCGAAGGGACGGGTGAGCAAGGTCCAGACGAGAGCGAAGCCGACGCCTGCCAAGGCTGCGATCGCGCTGTTGGCAAAGCTGGCGAAATCGGCCGTATAACGATCCTGCAGAGCGATGAAGGTGGCGCCATTTACCGCCAGCAGCATGGCGAGCATGTTGGTTTGCGGGCGCGGTATCAAGAGGCCCATGACCAGGAAAGGCGGGGCAAAGATCAGCACCAGCATCTCAAAGCCGGAGATCGACGGCAATATGCCGAAAATGTAGATGCAGGCGATAAGCAGACTTGCAGCGCACCAGATGAACATCGAGGTGATGAAGGGTGCAGGCCGGTCCAGCGAGGCGAAAAACGAGCAGGCAACGGCCGCCATGGTGACGAAGCCGGCGCCATCCACCCATCCGGAATAGATCCAGAAGAAGCAGGCGACCGCGATCCCGACGACGACCGCACCGGCCGAGAACGCAAGCAGCGCATAGTCGTAGTGCCGGCTGCGTCCGACGACATTGCGGTGACGGAAGGTGGGGCGCCAGGCGCCGACCTGCTGCCCGGACATGATCTGATCGCGCAGCGTCAGGCAATCCTGCCAGAGATCGACGATTTCCTTCAGGCGGACCAGAGCGCTGGACCGGACGAGGTCATCCCAACCGAGATCCAGGTCATTCTGCTGCAATTCCTCGATCTCTTCCGATAGAGCATCGGCGGCATTGTCGGCCCTGCCTCGCCCGCCCTGAGCGAGCCAGTCGGCGACTTCGTTGAGGACGGCGACCAGTTCCTGCGGCAGCGGCTTGCCGCCGGCCTTCAGCGCGTACAGGCGATCGGCGAGAGAGGAGAAGAGCGGCAGCAGCATCAACAGGCGACCGCGCAATTCGCGCGAATGCCTGACGATATCGCGGCTGCCTGCGTCATAGCGCAACTGACTGATGACAAAATCGAGACCGGTGACGTCGGCGGCAAGCTTCTGCCGCTTCAGCGGAGTTGCCGGGGAAGCACCCTCCCCACGCAGGATTTCGTCTGCCCAGGTGCCGGCATCATCCAGCCAGGAGCTAATGCGCTGGCCAAGAACGGTACCGACGCTGCTCGGAAAGACGACGGCGCTGACGACGCTGGCGCAGACGATGCCGATGATGATCTCCTCGGACCTGGCAACCGCCACATCGAATACGGTCTCCGGCGCGCCGACGGTCGGAAGCGCAATCAGCGGCAGCGAATAACCGGCCAGCATGAAGACATAGCTGCGCGAGGTACGGTCAAGCATCGAGATGAACAGCAGGGTGCCCGTCCACAATGCGACGACGACGGAGAGCAATTCCGGCGCATTGACGAAGAGCGGCACGAGGATCACCGATGCGCAGGCGCCGATCAGCGTGCCGAGAGCACGATAGAGCCCTTTCGAGCTGGTTGCGCCGGCAAGCGGATTGGCGACCACATAGACAGCCGCCATCGCCCAATAGGGACGCGGCAGGTCCAGCGACAGCGCAATGAACAGCGCCAGGATGGCCGCAATGAAGGCTTTGACGGAAAACAACCAGTCGCGCCAGGATGGAATGCTCATAGGGCTTTCTCCCGCTCCCGCTCGGCTTCGCTGGTCTTCGGCGATTCAAACTCCTCGAAAGCCTTCAGAACACGAACAGCAGCTTCGATATCGGCCGGGTCGACATGGGCGAGGATCTTGCCACGCAGTTCGTCAAGCGCGTCCTCCATGCGGGAAGCCAGCACCTCGCCTTCGGTGGTCAGCCACAGACCCTTCGCGCGGCGGTCCGTCGGATCATCCTTGCGGATGACGAGATCCATGCTTTCGAGCTGATCGAGCAGACGGACCAAAGACGGGCCTTCGATGCCGACATAGGTGGCAAGAACCACCTGCCGGACACCTCCCCCGAGACGGCCGATCCAAAGCAGCGGCGCAGCCGCAGCCTCCGATATGCCATAGGAGCTGAGCGCAAGATCGACCACCCGGCGCCATTGGCGACCGGTCGTGAGCAGATTGGCGGTGAAGAGGCGTTGCAAGGCGGTCAGCGATTTCATGCAAATCTATTAGCACTAAACTAATTAGGATTCAAACTATTTCGATTCAAAGTGATATTGTCGCCGCTCGAACCGACGCTTACCGATCGGTGCAGCTAAGATAGGAGCAGATCATCTTGACCAGTTCCTGCTTCAACTCCGGGGAATCCAATGTGCCTTTCCGCGCTCCGTTGTGGATCACGCCTTCGACCGCGCCGGATAGAAGTTGCGCAAGGACATCGTCGGAGGGACCCGCACCTGCACCGCGATGGGCAGCGACAAAATCTCTGTAGCGACTTTGATAGTCTGCCACAAAGGCGTCATGGGCCGATCTCGACCCCTCAAGCCCGGGCACCTCATCCAGAAGCACCCTGTGAAGCTCGGGATTCACGTTGTGAGCATCTATCATTCCCTGGACAAGAGCTTCGACGCTCTGCTGCAGTGGCAAGTCGCTCGCGGTCGCTTGACGCAGGACGGCCAGAACTTCGTCGAAATGGCGGCGCCTTATCGCTTCCACCAAAGAGAGTTTGTCGGGAAAATACTGATAGAGAGAACCGATGCTGACCCCCGCGACGGCCGCCACTATATTGGTCGTGAACCCGGCCCATTCGCGATCGCCCAAAATGCGAGCACCGGCCTCAATAATGGCGTCGACCGTTGCCCGCGAGCGGGCCTGGCTTGGCTTTTTGCGCATCGGCGAACGCAGTCTTTTAATGCGAGTAGACATACGCTCCCTGCTCCATGAAAATGTGAACACTCTACTCGCATTTTTCCCGAGGACGAAAGGGCAACATCCTCATGAGCGAATTGTCACTGCTGCAGACTCTTTTCCGCTATCAGGCGTCGGCAAACCAAGAATTGCTGGACGCGATCGGCCGCTTCGATCCGGTCCGCCACGACAAAGAGCGTCATCAGTCAATACGCTTAATGAATCACTCACTGATTGTCGGCCGGATATTTGCAGCGCATCTTACCGGGCAGGAGCATGGCTATACGGACGACAATACGCCGGAGACACCTTCCCTGCCCGATCTTCATGCCGCGCTCACGGCGTCGGATCAGTGGTATCTGCAATATCTCGAAAACATCACCCCGGAGCTTCTGTCCGAAGCCCTGCCATTTGTCTTCACAGACGGAGACAGAGGCTGCATGACGCGCCAGGAAATGCTCCTGCACATCGTCACGCATGGAGGCTATCACAGGGGCGAGATTGGCCGCCTCCTGACACAGCTCTCCATCACCCCGCCCTGGGATACACTTGCGGTTCATCTTCACCGCGCTGACCCCTCACGGCGGCTGGCGGTTGCTGCAGAATGAAGCGCCCGGCACGTCAGGCCAAGCGTTTTCGGCTCGATAGACTCCAATCCAGCGCCAGTGCCATTGCGATACCCGTGGCATAGGCGAGCATGTTCCAGGGCGAGAATACCCGCCCCAACAACAGGGCTCCAGCCGTGGTCAATCGAAACGCATCCAACGCCGGGGTATGCCAAAGCCTGAAAAGCTCGACGAGCACGGCAACGATGAGCGCCATGGTGAGCGTCATCCGTCGCGCCCCGGCGAAGACCGTGGCGAGCAGCCAGTAGACCATGGCTCCCCATAAGATCGAGCCACCATATTTCACGATCTGGAATGACAGATGCGCGGCATATCCGAACCGCCTGAGCGCGAGGCCGCAGACTATCGTCAGCACCAGCGCCAGACACACACCTATTCTCCTGCGCGTCAATTTCGGCTGCATGCCCGACAGTGCCTTTCACAGATAGATCCCCATAAATCGGCGTCCGATTTAGCAATGAAGCAGCGACATTCCATAGAAGTCACGGGAATGAAAGGCCGTTTCCGCAAGCCAAAACGACAAAAGGCCGGATGATCGCTCATCCGGCCTTTTAATCTTGTATTCGAAGCGAGCCGATTAAGCGGCGGCAGCTTCTTCCTCCGCAGCAACGCGAGCCTTGTCGGCTGCGCCCTTGGCGAGGGTGTCGCGATCGACGAATTCGACGACGGCGAGAGCGGCATTATCGCCCTGGCGGAAGCCGGCCTTCATGATGCGCAGGTAGCCGCCGTTGCGGGTGGCGTAGCGCGTTGCAATCGCGTCGAAGAGCTTCGAAACAACGGCGGCGTCGCGGATCTGCGAGATGGCCTGACGACGAGCGTGCAGGTCGCCGCGCTTGCCGAGGGTGACCAGCTTCTCGACGATCGGACGAATTTCCTTCGCCTTCGGGAGCGTGGTGACGATCTGCTCATGGGTGATGAGCGAAGCCGCCATGTTGGCGAACATCGCCTTACGGTGGCTAGCGGTTCTATTCAGCTTGCGGCCGGCTTTACCGTGGCGCATGGCTATTCTCCTTCACTTGCTGGCATTCGCCCGCAGTTTGATTGGTTAGTATTGGTCTTCGTAGCGCTTGGCGAGATCTTCGATGTTCTCGGGCGGCCATGCCGGCACTTCCATGCCAAGGTGCAGGCCCATGGAAGCGAGAACTTCCTTGATTTCGTTCAGCGACTTGCGACCAAAATTCGGCGTGCGGAGCATTTCTGCTTCGGTCTTCTGAATGAGGTCGCCGATATAGACGATGTTGTCGTTCTTCAGGCAGTTTGCCGAGCGAACAGACAGTTCCAGTTCGTCCACCTTCTTGAGGAGCGCCGGGTTGAAAGCAAGTTCGGTGACTGCTTCTTCTTCGGCTTCCTTCTGCGGCTCGTCGAAGTTGACGAAGACGCCAAGCTGATCCTGGAGGATGCGAGCCGCAAAAGCGACGGCATCTTCGCCGGTGATCGAACCATCAGTTTCGATCGACATGCTCAGCTTGTCGTAGTCGAGAACCTGTCCTTCGCGGGTGTTTTCAACCTTGTAGGACACCTTCTTGACCGGCGAATAGAGGCTGTCGACCGGGATGAGGCCGATCGGAGCATCTTCCGCACGATTACGCTCGGCCGGGACATAGCCCTTGCCGTTGTTGACGGTGAATTCCATGCGGATTTCGGCGCCCTCGTCGAGCGTGCAGATGACATGCTCGGGGTTGAGGATTTCGATGTCGCCGACCGTCTGGATGTCGCCAGCCGTTACCACGCCTGGGCCCTGCTTGCGCACGACCATGCGCTTGCTGTCATCGCCGTCCATCTTGATGGCGATTTCCTTGATGTTCAGCACGATGTCCGTCACGTCTTCCCGAACACCCGGGATAGAGGAGAACTCATGCAGCACGCCGTCGATCTGCACGGCCGTCACAGCGGCGCCGCGCAGAGAGGACAGCAGAACGCGGCGCAGCGCGTTCCCGAGGGTAAGACCGAAGCCACGCTCCAGCGGTTCGGCCACGAGCGTTGCCTTGGTGCGGCCGCTCGAGGAGAACTCGACCTTGTTCGGCTTGATCAGTTCCTGCCAGTTTTTCTGAATCATGTTCTTGCCTTCCGTTCGTTGCCACCATCCAATCGTGGCAACCGAGCTTGAGAAGCACCAAGCCGGGCGCGGACGCGCCGGCTGGTGTCGTGAGTGGCGATGATCAGACGCGGCGCTTCTTGCGCGGGCGGCAACCATTGTGCGGGATCGGGGTCACGTCGCGGATGGACGTGATCATGAAACCGGCAGCCTGGAGCGCGCGCAAAGCGGATTCACGACCGGAGCCCGGACCGCAAACTTCGACTTCCAGCGACTTCATGCCATGTTCCTGGGCCTTCTTGGCGCAGTCTTCAGCAGCGATCTGAGCAGCGAACGGGGTCGACTTGCGCGAACCCTTGAAGCCCTTGGCACCGGCAGACGACCAGGCAATGGCGTTGCCCTGTGCGTCGGTGATGGTGATCATCGTGTTGTTGAAGGTCGAATTGACGTGCGCAACGCCCGACGTGATATTCTTGCGCTCGCGACGGCGAACGCGGACGGCTTCCTTGGCCATGGTAGTCCTTTCTTGGATCTCTTCACCGCCGTAATGCCAGCGGCTACACCGGAGCGACGCCTAAATGGCCCCGCTCCAAACTCAAAAGAGGCCGGCGCAGACCGCCAGCCTCCCAAATCCGGTTTCCCGGAAATTACTTCTTCTTACCAGCGATAGCCTTTGCCGGACCCTTGCGGGTGCGAGCATTGGTATGGGTGCGCTGGCCGCGAACCGGCAGGCCGCGACGATGACGCAGGCCGCGGTAGCTGCCAAGGTCCATCAGACGCTTGATGTTCATCGCGGTTTCGCGACGAAGGTCGCCTTCGACCTGATAGTCGCGGTCGATGGTTTCGCGGATCTGCAGAACTTCAGCGTCCGTCAACTGATTGACGCGACGTTCGGCCGGAATACCGACCTTCTCGCAGATTTCCTGTGCAAACTTCGGTCCGATCCCGTGAATGTAGCGAAGCGCAATTACTACGCGCTTTGCAGTCGGGATGTTGACGCCAGCGATACGAGCCACGCCTGTTCTCCTTGCATTCCCTCAGCCTGAGCGAAGGGCTTTGTTATGCAGCCCTGGAGCTGCTTGTTCAAACTTGGGTCCGTAACACGTCAAAACGACCGTACCCGGACTTCCCTACGGAAATCCGCGCCGATCGCATGGCATGTCGCGAGTTGGCGCGGTGTTTAGCGGAATCAGCGCAAAAAAGCAACCGCTCCGACAAGTTTATTTTAAGCCACCTAAAGCTTCGACAGGATGGCCTCGATGTCGGCCGTCACATGCTCGATATCGGCCATGCCGTCTACCGACTGAAGCTTGCCTTTGGCATAGTAATAGCCGATGAGCGGCGAGGTTTCCTTGTAGTAGACCTGCAGGCGCTCGACGACTGTCTCTCTGTTGTCGTCGGCACGGCGTTTGAAATGCGTGGAACCGCAACGGTCACACACACCCTCCACCTTCGGCTTGAGGTTTTCGTCATGATAACCGGCGCCGCAGTTGGCGCAGGTGTAACGACCGGAAATACGATCGGCGAGCACGGCGTCATCCACCTTGATCTCGATGACGACGGAGAGGTTGATACCTTTCTCCTTCAGCATCGCTTCCGTCGCATCAGCTTGAACAAGCGTGCGCGGATAACCATCAAGAATGAAGCCCTTGGCGCAATCCGGTTGATCGATACGCTCCGATACGATGGCATTGACGATTTCGTCTGAAACAAGCTTGCCAGCGTCCATAACGGCCTTGGCTCGCTTGCCTACTTCAGTCCCTGCCGCCACCGCAGCCCTCAGCATATCGCCCGTGGAAAGCTGCGGAATGCCGTACTTTTCCACGATACGCTGGGCCTGGGTCCCCTTACCTGCTCCCGGCGGCCCCAAAAGTATCAATCTCATCGCCCCCTCTTTCCTCCACGCAGCTTCGATTTCTTGATCAGGCCTTCATATTGCTGTGCGATCAGGTGACCCTGAATCTGTGCCACCGTATCCAGCGTAACGCTAACCACGATCAGAAGCGAAGTGCCACCCAGCGACAGCGGAATACCGGTCTGGGACACGAGAATTTCGGGCAGAATGCAGACGAAGACAAGGTAGATCGCGCCGATCACCGTGATTCGGGTCAGCACATAATCGATATATTCGGCAGTGCGCTCACCCGGGCGGATGCCCGGAATGAAGCCGCCGTGCTTCTTCAGATTGTCGGCCGTATCCTTCGGATTGAAAACCAGCGCGGTGTAGAAGAAGGCGAAGAAGGCGATCAAGGCACCGTAGAGCACCATATAGATAGGCTGACCGTGACCAAGAGCCGCAACGATGGAAGTGACCCAGGTCGGCAGGGCCGTGTTGTTGCCGAGACCGGCGACGGTCGCGGGCAGCAGCAGCAGCGACGATGCGAAAATCGCCGGAATAACGCCCGATGTGTTGAGCTTCAGCGGCAGGTGCGAGGTATCGCCCTGGAACATGCGCGTGCCGACCTGGCGCTTCGGATACTGGATCAGCAGGCGGCGCTGAGCACGCTCCACGAAGACGATCAGTCCGATGACCAGGACTGCCACAACGAGCACGGCCAGAATGAGGCCGGTCGACAGAGCGCCCGTGCGGCCGAGCTCCAGCGTACCGCCAACTGCGGTCGGCAGGCCGGCTGCGATACCTGCGAAGATGATCAGCGAAATACCGTTGCCGATGCCGCGCGACGTAACCTGTTCACCAAGCCACATCAGGAACATCGTGCCGCCGAGCAGCGTAACGACCGTCGAAAGGCGGAAGAACCAGCCTGGGTCGAGGACCACACCGTTCCCGTGCTCCAAGCCGATCGCAATGCCGTAGGCCTGCAAGGCGCCGAGCAGCACCGTGCCGTAGCGGGTGTACTGGTTGATGATCTTGCGGCCCTGCTCGCCTTCCTTCTTCAGGTTCTCGAGCGCCGGTACGACCGAGGTCATGAGCTGCACGATGATCGAAGCGGAAATGTAGGGCATGATGCCGAGCGCAAAAATCGCCATGCGCTGCACGGCGCCGCCGGAAAACATGTTGAAAAGGCCGAGGATGCCGCCGGACTGATTATGAAAGGCTTGGGCATAGGCACCCGGATTGAGGCCCGGAATCGGAATGTGGGTACCCAGACGGTAGACGAGGAGAGCGCCGAGCGTGAACCACAGTCGCTTCTTGAGATCCTCGGCTTTGGCAAAGGTCGAAAAATTGAGATTGGATGCCAATTGTTCCGCTGCAGAAGCCATGCAAATCTCCGCATTACCAATTCCGGCATAATCGGCCGGGTCCGGAATCAGTCTTTAATTGTTTAAAAGCCGGGCTTTGGACGGATTGCACTGCAATCGGATGCCTCACCCTTGGTTCCCGTTATTCCCTGCAAAGACACTGGCGCATCGTTCAGGTTCGTGAGGCTCACATATGGGAGCAAAATCGCCCGGTGTGAAGCACCCCGGGCGATTTATTGATAAGATTATTCTGCGACAGAAGCGAGCAGCTTGATGGAACCGCCAGCCTTTTCGATCTTTTCGACCGCCGGCTTGGAGGCGCCTGCAACTTCCAGCGAAAGCTTCGCCTTCAGTTCGCCGTCCGAGAGAACGCGAACGCCGTCCTTGACGCGGCGAATCACGCCTGCAGCCTTCAGAGCTGCAGCATCGACGGTTGCCTTGGGATCGAGCTTGCCGGCATCGACGGCAGCCTGGATGCGAGCCAGCGACACGACGACGTAGTCGGCAGCGAAGATGTTGGTGAAGCCGCGCTTCGGCAGACGACGGTAGATGGGCATCTGACCGCCTTCGAAGCCGTTGATGGCAACGCCCGAACGGGACTTCTGACCCTTCACACCACGGCCGCCGGTCTTGCCGGAGCCGGAGCCGATGCCGCGGCCGAGGCGCTTGCGGCTGTGGGTCGAGCCTTCGTTATCCTTGATCTCATTCAGTTTCATAGCGAATACCTCCGGCTCACTTCTCGTCGACAACGCGAACGAGATGCTGGACAGCACGGATCATGCCACGAACAGCCGGAGTGTCTTCCAGCGTGCGGCGACGGTGCATCTTGTTCAGTCCGAGACCGATCAGCGTCTTCTGCTGAACATCCGGACGGCGGATCGGGCTGCCAATCTGCTCGACCGTAACGGTCGCCTTGGCTTCAGCCTTCTTGGTCGTCTTGGCCATAGGTCAAACTCCCTTATTCTTCGGAGGCGTTGCCCGAGGAGGTACGGCGAGCCTGCAGGGTGGCATACTTGATGCCGCGCTGAGCTGCGATGTCCTTCGGGTGAACCTGGTGCTTCAGGGCGTCGAACGTGGCGCGAACCATGTTGTAGGGGTTCGACGAACCGGTCGACTTGGCGACGACGTCATGAACGCCGAGCGTTTCGAAAACGGCGCGCATCGGACCGCCGGCGATGATACCGGTACCGACCTTGGCCGAGCGCAGCAGAACCTTGCCGGCGCCATGGCGGCCATGGACGTCGTGATGCAGCGTACGGCCGTCGCGCAGCGGTACGAAGATCATGTCGCGCTTGGCGCTTTCGGTTGCCTTGCGGATCGCTTCCGGCACTTCACGTGCCTTGCCATGACCGAAGCCTACGCGGCCCTTCTGGTCACCGACGACGACGAGAGCGGCGAAACCGAAACGGCGACCACCCTTAACAACCTTGGCGACGCGGTTGATCGCGACCAGCTTGTCGACGAATTCGCTATCGCGCTCTTCACGGCTCTGGCGGTCTTCCCGCGGAGCCCTCTTTTCCTGTGCCATTGTCCTCTTCCTTTTTCTTTTCCGGGTGCAATCGGCAAACAAAACGAAGACCGCATCGACCTCCCGAAGGGGATCAGCGGTCCGGTGATATCCGGCCGGCGCTCGAAAGCCACCGGCCGGAAACTTGATCAGAAGGTCAGGCCGCCTTCGCGGGCTGCATCGGCCAGAGCCTTGATGCGGCCGTGGTAGATGAAGGCGCCGCGGTCGAACACGACTTCCTTGACGCCGGCCTTGGAGGCGCGCTCGGCAACGAGCTTGCCAACGAGGGCAGCGGCTGCGGTGTCGGCACCGGTCTTCAGAGAACCGCGCAGATCCTTGTCGAGGGTGGAGGCAGACGCAAGCGTCTTGCCGGCCACATCATCGATGACCTGGGCGTAGATGTTCTTCGACGAGCGATGAACCGACAGGCGCGGACGGCCATTGGCCACCGACTTGAGTTGACGGCGCACGCGGTTGGCACGACGTGCAAGTGCTTCTTTCCTGCTAGCCATTTCGCGTGATCCTTACTTCTTCTTGCCTTCTTTGCGGACAATCCGCTCGCCGGCATACTTGACGCCCTTGCCCTTGTAGGGCTCGGGACCGCGGTATTCGCGGATTTCAGCGGCAACCTGACCGACCTGCTGCTTGTTGATGCCGGTGACGACGATTTCCGTCGGCTTCGGCACAGCGATCGTGATGCCCTGCGGCGGCTCGTAAATCACGTCGTGGCTAAAGCCGAGCGCAAGCTGCAGGTTCTTGCCCTGCATGGCGGCACGGTAGCCGACGCCGTTGATTTCGAGCTTGCGCTCGTAGCCGTCCTTGACACCCTTCAGGATGTTCTCGATCATCGTGCGGGACATGCCCCACTTTGCACGAGCGTCCTTGGAGTCGCTGAGCGGCGTTACGACAATTGCATTATCTTCCAGCTTGAGACCGATTTCGTCGTTAGCGACGAAAACCAGCTCGCCCTTGGGGCCCTTAGCAGTCACCTTCTGGCCATCAATCGAGGCCGTGATTCCTGCAGGCACCTGAACGGGCTTTTTACCGATACGAGACATTTTTCAAACCTGTCTGTTTCGAAGGAGATCCCTGTTCGGCCTTAGAAGACCGAGCAGAGAACCTCGCCACCAACATTCTGTTCACGAGCCTGGTGATCGGCCATCACACCCTTCGGAGTCGAAAGGATGATGATGCCGAGACCGTTCGCGACCTGCGGAATGGACTTGACCGAGACATAAACTCGGCGGCCCGGCTTGGACACACGGCCGATCTCACGGATCACCGATGCGCCTTCGTAGTACTTGAGTTCGATATTGATCTCAGACTTGCCGTTGCCGAAATCGACGACGGAGTAGCCACGGATGTAGCCTTCAGCCTGCAGGACATCGAGAACACGTGCACGGAGCTTGGACGAAGGCGTCGAAACCGACGACTTGCGGCGCGAAGCACCGTTGCGGATACGGGTGAGCATATCGCCCAAAGGATCAGTCATAGTCATCTAATCTGCTCCTTACCAGCTCGACTTGACGATGCCCGGCACCTTGCCGAGATTGCCGAGTTCACGCAGCGCGATACGCGACATGCGCAGTTTGCGGTAATAGGCACGAGGGCGGCCCGACACTTCGCAACGGTTGCGAATACGGGTCTTCGATCCATCGCGCGGGAGCGATGCCAGCTTCAGAGTGGCCTTGAACCGGTCTTCGATCGGAAGAGACTGGTTCATGATGATTGCCTTCAGGGCAGCCCGCTTCGCAGACTGGTTGGCAACCGTATTGCGGCGGCGCTTGTTCTTTTCGACTGCGCTTGTCTTCGCCATATCAGGGTTCCTTTTCTACGCTCGTCGTTACGGTTATTGACGGAACGGGAAGTTGAACTCTTTCAGAAGAGCCCGAGCTTCGTCGTCGGTCGTCGCCGTCGTGCAAACGATGATGTCCATGCCCCACATCTGATCAACCTTGTCATAGTTGATCTCAGGGAACACAATGTGCTCCTTGATGCCCATGGCGAAGTTGCCACGACCGTCAAAGCTTTTCGGGTTCAGGCCGCGGAAGTCGCGAACGCGCGGGAGCGCGATGTTGACCAGACGATCCAGGAACTCATACATGCGGGCGCCGCGCAGCGTCACCTTGGCGCCGATCGGCATGTTTTCGCGGACCTTGAAGCCAGCGATGGAATTGCGCGCGCGGGTGATGACCGGCTTCTGGCCGGCGATCGCTGCGAGGTCGGCAGCAGCAACGGTCGGCTTCTTCGAATCAGCCGTTGCTTCGCCAACGCCCATGTTGATCACGATCTTATCCAGCTTCGGGATCTGCATCTCGTTGGCGTAGGAGAACTTCTCCTGCATCGCTGCGCGAATGCGGGCGACATATTCCTTCTTGAGCCGCGGCTCGTACTTTGCCTCAGCCATCGATCACTTCTCCCGAGGTCTTGGCCACACGGACCTTCTTGCCATCTACAACCTTGAAACCGACGCGGGTCGGCTTGCCGTCCTTGTCGACGATCGCAATGTTGGACAGGTGAAGCGGGGCTTCCTTGCTGATGATGCCGGCTTCCTGGGTCTGCGTCTGGCGCTGGTGGCGCTTGATGACGTTTACGCCACGGACGACCGCGCGGTCTTCCTTCGGCAGCACTTGAATGACTTCGCCGGTGCGGCCCTTGTCCTTGCCGGTCAATACGACGACCTTGTCGCCTTTACGGATCTTTTGCATCGCTCCGCTCCTTACAGTACTTCTGGAGCCAGCGAGATGATCTTCATGTGGTTCTTGGCGCGAAGTTCGCGCGGAACCGGTCCGAAGATACGGGTGCCGATCGGCTCTTTCTTGTTGTCGATGAGGACTGCTGCATTGGTATCGAAGCGGATGACGCTGCCATCCGGACGACGGATATCCTTGGCGGTGCGAACGACAACCGCCTTCATCACGTCACCCTTCTTCACGCGGCCGCGCGGAATGGCTTCCTTGATCGAAACGACGATGACGTCGCCGATCGAGGCATACTTGCGCTTCGAGCCGCCCAGCACCTTGATGCACATGACACGACGTGCGCCGGAATTATCCGCCACGTCGAGGTTTGTTTGCATCTGAATCATGTCAGGTCGCCTTCTTGTTGTTACCGGAATGGTTGGGCCAAACGGCCCCCTACCCCGGCTTATGGACTAGTGTCTTGTCTGATTTCTCCGGCATTCGAGACCACCTGGGTCACCTTCACCGGTCATCAATAAAGCAAAAGAACGCCCGTTCTCGAGCGTCCTGCTTCCAAGCTCGTGCTTCATACAGATATTTCGCCCAAGCGCAAGGGCCTGAGCGAAATTCTGTTACTTGGCCTGGGCGGAAACGACCGTCCAGGTCTTGTCCTTGGAGATCGGCGCGCATTCCTCGATGGAAACGACGTCGCCGACCTTGTACTGATTGTTTTCGTCGTGAGCCTTGTACTTCTTGGAACGACGAACGGTCTTCTGGAGCAGCGGGTGAGCGAAACGACGCTCCACGCGGACAACTACCGTCTTCTCGTTCTTGTCGCTGACCACGACGCCCTGCAGAATGCGCTTCGGCATGTTATTCTTCCTTTAGGCCTTTGCTTCTGCCGCCTTCTGGCGGGCAATGGTTTTCACGCGAGCGATGTCCTTGCGAACTTCGTTGATGCGCGAGGACTTTTCAAGCTGGCCGGTCGCCTTCTGAAAGCGCAGATTGAACTGCTCCTTCTTCAGCTTGGCAAGCTCGTCCTTGAGTTGGTCGGCGCTCAGGGCGCGAACATCTGCGGCTTTCATGAGCTTCTTCCTTACTCTGCAATGCGCTGCACGAAGCGCGTCTTGACCGAGAGCTTGGCGGCGCCGAGGCGCAGAGCCTCACGAGCGATTTCTTCGCTCACACCATCGATCTCGAACATCATACGGCCGGGCTTGACCTTGCACGCCCAGTATTCGACAGAGCCTTTACCTTTACCCATGCGGACTTCGGTCGGCTTTGCGGTTACCGGAACATCCGGGAACACGCGGATCCATACACGGCCGGCGCGCTTCATATAACGCGTGATCGCGCGGCGAGCCGCTTCGATCTCACGAGCGTTGACGCGGTTGGGCTCCTGCGACTTCAGACCGAATTCGCCGAATGCGAGGTCAGAACCACCCTTGGCAACGCCCTTGATGCGGCCCTTAAATTGCTTGCGGTACTTCGTACGCTTTGGCTGCAACATTTTCTTATTCTCCGAACTTATCTGCCACGAACGCTATCAAGCGTTTTCGCGGCGGCGGTCTCTATCGCGATCGCGGCTAGCCGGACCCTGGGCGTCGCCCTCGAGCGCGCGGCGTTCGGAGGCCATCGGATCGTGCTCAAGGATTTCGCCCTTGAAGATCCAGACCTTGATGCCGCAGATGCCGAAAGCGGTTTCTGCTTCAGCCGTACCGTAGTCGATGTCGGCGCGCAGCGTATGCAACGGCACGCGACCTTCACGGTACCATTCCGTACGAGCGATTTCCGCACCGCCGAGACGGCCGGCGCAGGTGATCTTGATGCCTTCGGCGCCAAGACGCATCGCGGACTGAACGGCGCGCTTCATGGCGCGACGGAAAGCAACACGGCGCTCGAGCTGCTGAGCGATCGACTGGGCAACCAGCGTCGCATCGATTTCCGGCTTGCGCACTTCAACGATGTTGAGGTGCGTTTCGGAATTCGTCATGTCCGACAGCTTCTTACGGAGCCTGTCGATGTCAGCGCCCTTCTTGCCGATGATCAGGCCCGGACGAGCCGAGTGGATCGTAACGCGGCACTTCTTGTGCGGACGCTCGATGACCACCTTGGAGATACCGGCCTGCTTCAGTTCGTTCATGACGAACTTGCGCATCTTCAGGTCTTCGTGGAGGAGCTGCCCATACTCGGCATTATCCGCAAACCAGCGGCTATCCCAGGTACGGTTGATGCCAAGACGAAAACCGATTGGATTGATTTTCTGACCCATTATGCGGCCTCCTCTTGAGCTTCCACTTCACGAACGACGATCGTCAGGTGTGCGAACGGCCGCTCGATACGAGACGCGCGGCCACGGCCACGAGCGTGGAAACGCTTCATCACGATCGACTTGCCAACGTAGGCTTCCGCCACGACCAGCGAGTCAACGTCGAGATCGTGGTTGTTCTCAGCGTTGGCGATCGCGGATTCGAGCGTCTTCTTGACGGCGCCTGCAATGCGCTTGCGCGAGAATTCCAGCTCAGCGAGTGCGCGATCGACCTTCTTGCCGCGGATCGAAGCCGCGACCAGGTTGAGCTTCTGCGGGCTGACACGGAGCGTGCGCGCAACTGCCTGCGCCTCATTGTCCTTCAGCCGGCGTTCGGTTTTTGCCTTGCCCATTGTTACTTCCTCTTCGCCTTCTTGTCCGCACCGTGACCATAATAGGTACGGGTCGGGGCGAACTCGCCGAACTTGTGTCCGACCATGTCTTCATTGACGCTGACCGGAATATGCTTGCTGCCGTTGTAGACACCAAAGGTGAGACCAACGAACTGCGGCATGATGGTGGAGCGACGGCTCCACATCTTGATTACTTCGCTACGTCCGCCTTCGCGCACCTTCTCAGCCTTCTTGAGAAGATAGCCGTCAACAAACGGACCTTTCCATACTGAACGAGCCACTTGAGACTTCCTCTCTTACTTCTTGCGCTGATGGCGCGAGCGCATGATCATCTTGTCGGTCGACTTGTTCGACCGCGTACGCTTGCCCTTGGTCGGCTTGCCCCACGGGGTCACCGGATGGCGACCACCGGAGGTGCGGCCTTCACCACCGCCGTGCGGATGGTCGACCGGGTTCATGACAACGCCGCGGTTATGCGGCTTCTTGCCACGCCAACGCGAACGACCGGCCTTGCCGTCATTGATGTTGCCGTGATCCGGGTTGGAAACCGCACCGATCGTTGCAAGGCAGGTGCCATGCACGAGGCGCTGTTCGCCCGAGTTGAGGCGAAGAATCGCCATGCCCTGGTCACGACCGACGAGCTGGGCGTAGGAACCGGCGGAGCGAGCGATCTGACCACCCTTGCCCGGCTTCATTTCCACGTTGTGGATGATGGAGCCGACCGGGATGAACTGAAGCGGCATCGTGTTGCCCGGCTTCACGTCAACGACCTTTTCCGAAGCGATGACCTTGTCGCCGGCAGCGAGGCGCTGCGGAGCGAGGATGTAGGCCAGTTCGCCGTCCGTGTACTTCACCAGAGCGATGTAAGCGGTACGGTTCGGGTCGTATTCGATGCGCTCGACGGTTGCCTCGACGTCGAACTTGCGACGCTTGAAGTCAACCAGGCGATAAGTGCGCTTGTGACCGCCACCCTGGAAACGCACGGTGATGCGACCGGTGTTGTTGCGGCCACCCTTGGAGGTCAGGCCTTCCGTCAGCGTCTTGACCGGCTTGCCCTTGTAAAGCGAGGAGCGGTCGACAATGACGAGCTGTCGCTGGCTCGGGGTCGTCGGATTGAATGTTTTCAATGCCATTTTCTTATTCCTCAGAGACCGGTGGAGACGTCGATCGACTGGCCTTCGGCGAGCGTCACAACAGCCTTCTTCACGTCCTTCTGCTTGCCGACGAGACCTTTAAATCGCTTGGTCTTGCCCTTGCGCAGCAGAGTGTTGACGGCCGTGACCTTGACGCCGAACAGCGCTTCGACGGCAGCCTTGATTTCAGGCTTCGTCGCGGTCTTGGCAACGTTGAAAACAACCTGGTTGTTATCCGAAACCAGCGTGGACTTTTCGGTGATCGCAGGAGAAACGATCACATCGTAATGGCGAAGATCCGTCACTTGAATCGCTCCTCTAGAGCTTCAACTGCAGCCTTGGACAGCACGAGCTTGCCGCGGCGCAGGATGTCATAAACGTTGATGCCCTGGATCGGCAGAACATCGATGTTCGGGATGTTCTGAGCCGCGAGCTTGAAGTTGTTGTCGAGCTCAGCGCCACCGATGAAGAGCGCATTGGTCAGGCCGAGCGTCTCAAACGTGCTGGCCAGAGCCTTGGTCTTGGCATCGGCTGCAACCAGGCTGTCGATGACGATGACGTCTTCGGACTTCAGCTTGGCCGACAGAGCGTGACGCAGGCCGAGGGCGCGAACCTTCTTCGGCAGATCATGCTCGTGGCTGCGAGCGACCGGGCCGTGAGCCTTACCACCGCCGCGGAACTGCGGAGCGCGAGCCGAATGGTGACGAGCGCGGCCCGTACCCTTCTGCTTGTACATCTTGGCACCGGTGCGCGCGACGTCCGCGCGGCCCTTTGCTTGATGCGTGCCCTGCTGCTTCTTGGCGAGCTGCCAGCGAATGACGCGTGCGAGGATGTCCTCACGCGGCTCGAGGCCAAAAATCGCATCAGAAAGGGAAACCTTCCCAGCGTCTTTTCCCTCGAGGGTCTTGACGTTCAATTCCATTGGTTTGGCTCCCTTACTTCGCAGCCGACTTGACGGCGTCGCGCACGATGATCCAGGCACCCTTGGAGCCGGGAACTGCACCCTTGACGAGGATCAGACCGCGATCTTCATCGGTCGATACGACTTCGAGGTTCTGCGTCGTGACGCGGGTCTGGCCCATGTGACCAGCCATCTTCTTGTTCTTGAACACCTTGCCCGGATCCTGGCGCGAGCCAGTCGAACCGTGCGAGCGGTGCGAAACCGACACACCGTGCGTGGCGCGCAGACCGCCGAAGCCGTGGCGCTTGATGGCGCCCGCAAAGCCCTTACCGATCGTCGTGCCGGTCACGTCGACGAGTTGGCCCGCCGTGAAGTGAGCGGCCTTGAGCTCGGTACCGACTTCGAGCAGGTTGTCGTCCGTGACACGGAATTCAACGAGCTTGGCCTTCGGCTCAACGCTGGCAACCGCGAAATGACCGCGCAGGGCCTTCGTCGTGTTCTTGACCTTTGCCTGGCCGGCACCGAGCTGAACTGCGGTGTAGCCATTCTTTTCTACTGTGCGCTGGGCCACGACCTGGCAGCCATCCAAACGCAATACTGTTACCGGGACATGCTCGCCGGCGTCGTTATAGACGCGGGTCATTCCCACCTTCTGTGCAATCACACCTGAACGCATCGGTTCAATCCTTCTCACTCAGCTCGAGGACCAGAGGTCTCAGAGCTTGATCTCAACATCGACACCGGCGGCGAGATCGAGCTTCATCAGCGCGTCTACCGTCTGCGGGGTCGGGTCAACGATGTCGAGAAGGCGCTTATGCGTGCGCATCTCGAACTGCTCGCGGCTCTTCTTGTCGATGTGCGGGGACCGGTTTACCGTGAACTTCTCGATACGAGTCGGAAGCGGAACGGGGCCCCGGACGCTAGCACCGGTGCGCTTCGCCGTCGACACGATCTCGCGCGTGGAAGCATCGAGAATCCGGTGATCGAACGCCTTCAGGCGAATGCGGATATTTTGGCCGTTCATTCGACGTTATCCTTGTGTTTTGTTATCTCGCGTGCCGCTCAAAAAAGGGCACGGATTGTTCTTATTCCTAAGGCGGACCACCGGTTTCAAAGATCGAGAGGGACGCCGGTTGCAGCATCCCCATCCACTTTTTTTAGACCTTTCGGTCCACCTTATTGTTAATCTCATTGGCCGCTTCGTTGTCCGAAGCAGGGCACAAATCGCGCTCGCGCGCCATTTGCAACATTTCCATGTCATAAGCAAGCGGCTACTGCCGCTTGCATCATATTATTGTCATCGAATCGGCCACCCGAATGGAGTGGCCGACTTTGAATTACTCGACGATGCTAGCGACGATGCCGGCGCCGACGGTACGGCCGCCTTCGCGGATAGCAAAGCGCAGCTTTTCTTCCATCGCGATCGGAACGATCAGTTCGACGTCAACCGTGATGTTGTCGCCAGGCATAACCATTTCCGTGCCTTCCGGAAGCGTCACGATACCCGTCACGTCCGTCGTGCGGAAGTAGAACTGCGGACGGTAGTTCGTGAAAAACGGCGTATGACGGCCGCCTTCTTCCTTCGTCAGGATGTAGGCTTCTGCCTTGAACTTCTTGTGCGGCTTGACAGTGCCCGGCTTGCAAAGGATCTGGCCACGCTCGACGCCGTCACGGTTCACACCGCGGATCAGCGCGCCGATGTTGTCGCCGGCCTGACCCTGGTCGAGCAGCTTGCGGAACATTTCAACGCCGGTAACCGTCGTCTTCGAGGTCGGACGAATGCCGACGATCTC
>NZ_AUFB01000017.1 GCF_000426285.1 Rhizobium leucaenae USDA 9039
AGTCCCGCACCGAGTTGAAGGATCGCTGCCGGTTCGATACCCGCTACTTCATCTCCTCGGCCAGTCTCGACGCAAAGACCGCCGCCCAGGCCGTCCGCGGTCACTGGCTCATCGAAAATGCGCTGCACTGGACGCTCGACGTCGTCTTCCGCGACGACCAATCCCGACTGCGCAAGGGCCATGGTGCCCACAACATGGCCATCGTCAGACACTTCGCCATCAATCTCGTGCGTGCCGTCGCCGACAAGAAATCCATCAAGCTCCGCAGAAAACGCGCCGGATGGAATACCGAATATCTACAAACAATCCTCGGAGCGCTCACCCGTTAACCCGGATTCGGTGCCCTGGCTACAAACGTCTATTTGCTTGCTGGCACCGTGCATCGATACGCTTGCTTTATGCAGGCGATTTGCGGCGTCGAACATTGCGCTTTGCCGTCGGCAACAGCACAGATCGAACATTGATCGGTAAATTGCTGACAGTGTGGATTGGCTTGCAGGAACTCCCGCATGCTTTCCATGGGGACCGGTGCCGCCTCGATCCTCGTTACGGCATCCGCTGAAAGAGCCGCGGTTGCGCAGAAGGCTGAGAATGCCAGCGAAGAGACCAAACCCAATCCCGTAGATCTCATGTCTGCCCCTGTAGGTTCCCTGTCTCACTAATTGACCATACGATAACAGAGAAAAAAGCGCTGACACATCTCGATATCGAAGATACGCAAAAGGAGAGCTGACCCAAGCGAGTGCAGTTCTGAAAACTGCCCACAAACAGAAAAAGGCCGGGCGAACCCGGCCTTCCAAAATCCGATCTCGGATAAGCGATTAACGCTTGGAGAACTGGAACGAACGACGTGCCTTTGCACGGCCGTACTTCTTACGTTCGACAACGCGGCTGTCGCGGGTCAGGAAGCCGCCCTTCTTCAGGACCGAGCGCAGGCCCGGCTCGAAGTAGGTCAACGCCTTGGACAGGCCGTGGCGAACGGCACCGGCCTGGCCGGAAAGACCGCCGCCAGCGACGGTAGCAACGATGTCGAACTGGCCGTCACGGGCAGCAGCGACGATCGGCTGACGGAGGATCATCTGCAGAACCGGACGGGCGAAGTATGCCGTGTAGTCCTTGCCGTTGACGATGATCTTGCCGGAGCCGGCCTTGACCCAAACGCGGGCGACGGCGTCCTTACGCTTACCGGTCGCGTAGGAACGGCCAAGCGAGTCGACCTTGCGGACGTGAACCGGAGCAGCAGCTTCCGATGCCGTGCCGAGATCCTTCAGGGAAGAGAGATCAGCCATTATCAGGCGCTCCTTACGTTCTTCTTGTTCAGCTTGGCCACGTCGAGAACGACCGGCTGCTGGGCTTCATGGGGATGGTTGGAGCCGGCGTAGACGCGCAGGTTCTTCATCTGGCGACGGCCGAGCGGGCCGCGCGGAACCATGCGTTCGACAGCCTTCTCGAGAACGCGCTCCGGGAAGCGGCCTTCGATGATCTGGCGAGCGGTGCGCTCCTTGATGCCGCCGGCATAACCGGTGTGCCAGTAGTAAACCTTGTCTTCGTACTTCTTGCCGGTGAAGACGACCTTGTCGGCATTGATGACGATGACGTTGTCACCGTCGTCGACGTGCGGCGTGAAGGTAGCCTTATGCTTGCCGCGCAGACGCATTGCGATGATAGAAGCGAGACGGCCAACGACGAGCCCTTCGGCGTCGATGAGAACCCACTTCTTCTCCACCTCTGCAGGCTTCTGGGAGAAGGTAGCCATGTTGAATACTCTCTTTTGGATCCCCGAGCCCGAAGGCATCAGGGCGTTTCTTGTTGCTTGGTTTGGCGAGCGAAACGCCCACCAAAAAGAAAGCAGCCCAGAAAGGCTGCGATCTGGGGCGGCTTATAAAGGGAATGGGTGAGGAGGTCAATAAGAGCAGATTTTGCAGTCTGAAAAATTCATAATGAAAATCAATAGGTTAAATATGCGGTATTCTGATACCCCATATTTCTTGTCCCTAAGCCAGTCTCAGAACCAATACGCCCCCTGCAATAATGGCACCGGCCACATAGCGCCAGATGCTCGATCGCTCCTTCAGGATGACCACCGAAATCACCAGTGCGAACAGGATCGATGTTTCGCGCAACGCCGCCACCATGGCGACGGGTGCCTTCGTCATCGCCCACAATGCCAGGCCGTAGGATGTCAGCGAACCGCCGCCGCCGATCAGGCCACGCCACCAATTGTAGCGCACGTGGGCGGCGACAACGGAGACGCCGCGCCGCGAGATCGCCCAGGCAAACAACAGGACCGGCGGCAGGAGCGACATCCACAGCGTATAGGATATGGAATTGCCGGAAAGGCGGGCACCGATGCCATCGACATAGGTATAGGTGGCGATGACCACCGCATTCGACAAAGCAAGCATGATGGCCTGCCGGCCACCTTTTCGGGCTTCGAAGGCAAGCGTCAATATTCCGGCGCAGATCGTCATCGTGCCGAGCAGCGCGCCACCGGACAGCTCCTCCCGGAGGATGAAACCGCTGGTCGCCACGATGATCAGCGGCGCCACCCCGCGCATCAGCGGATAGACGAGACCGATGTCGCCGGCACGATAGGCCGCGGCCACCAATTGAAAATAAGCGAACTGCAGGATTGCCGACGCGCCGATGAACGGCCACGCGGCCGAAGCCGGCAATGGAAGAAACGACAAAAAGGGCAGGGCAGTTACCGCGCCCCCGGCCGCAACCATGGCAGCGTCCAGCGACTTGTCCTTTCCGGCCTTGATGATGGCGTTCCACGTTGCGTGCAACAGCGCGCCGAAGAGAACGAGAACGATAACGTCAGCGGACAAAGAGAACCTCGAGATTGCGCGGCAACCAGCAAAGATTTGACGATTTGTCGGTATGCAGGTGTCATTTGATCCTCAATGCATCAAAAAGCAACAAAATGTGTGGGTTTCTATGCTTCTGGCGGTCCTTTCCCTCAATAAATCCCATGGAAAAGCGCGGTTGTGCGTTCTTTGTTTGTTCTATTTATTCGCGCAACCATGAGATGTTTCTAATTTATAGGGGAATGAAGCGAGAACAAAAATTGCATGCCGGGTGAACGCATGCCTAAGGTTATTTCGATAACATCCAAAGCGCTGTGAGGGTGTTATCATAGTATCATTGACCAAGATGGAGATTGTCGCTGAAAGAATAGCGGATTTCCATTCGCCCAAAGCAGTTGCGGGCGCAAAAATTACTCTGTGTCGCAAATGGAGGGTTCTGACGGGCTGAGCCACATCTCGCTTGAAGGAAGGATAACTTGGCTTGCCGCGCTGCTATCGATGCGGGATAAGCAAATCGTCGTCATCGAAATCGGTCGATGGCCGGCAGGTATAGACGGGACAGTTGGGTCTGTCCTTGGTCGGCATATAATCCTGATAGGCATAATAGCCGGGATCGCAGGCATTGCTGTCGGAGACAACGCGATCGTAAAGTGTCATATTGCGCACCCTGGCGGACGGATAGCGCATGATGACAGCCCGCTCGCGGTCAATGATCGCCCTGGCCTGGCCACAGGTGAAGGACATGGAATTGTAGCGCGAGATCGCCAGCGCCGGGGTAGCGGCGGAGGCGATCAGCAGGCTCAGCAGGACGATTTTTTTCACCGGAGCAATCCTCGCTGAAATTGTTATAATGCTTATATATACGCGAAAGCCGCGGCCGTGGTTTCCGGATTTGTGGCAAAACGCAAGTGTGATCCAAGGGGAGGCTCCGTGATGAACCATGACCGTTATGAGGATTCTTATATCGCCGATATCCTTTTATCCGTGCGGACCATCGCGCTTGTCGGCGCATCGCCCAATCCCGCGCGTCCAAGCAACGGCGTCATGGCTTATCTGATGGCGCGAGGCTATCGCGTCATTCCCGTCAATCCCGGACAGGCCGGCAAGGAGATCCTCGGACAGTGGGTTTTTGGTCATCTGGCCGATATTCCCGAGCCGGTAGACATGGTCGACGTCTTCCGTGCGCCGGAATATCTGCGGTCGGTGGTCGAGGAGACGATCATGATCGAGCCGCGGCCCCCGGTGATCTGGGGCCAGCTCGGCGTGCGGGACGATGCCGCCGCTGCGAGAGCGGAAGCAGCCGGCGTCAAGGTCGTCATGGATCGCTGCCCGGCCATCGAATATCCGCGGCTGGTCGCCTGACGCCGGCAGGCGCCGTCGACTGCGAAAAACTTGACATGCGATATCGCTGAACGATGGCAGGTTTTTCCCTCCGGCGGAAAAGCTCGGCAAAGTTCGCGGTTAACTTTCAAGCCTGAGACGTTATGATCCTCCCGTTACAACAGGGGCGGGAGAAGAGAGTATGGCGACGAACAATCCGGGTTTCGACACGCTGGCGATCCATGCAGGCGCGCAGCCGGACCCGACGACGGGCGCCCGTGCGACGCCGATCTATCAGACGACCTCCTTCGTCTTTCAGGATGCGGACCACGCCGCCGCGCTCTTCGGGCTGCAGCAGTTCGGCAATATCTACACGCGCATCATGAACCCGACCCAGGCCGTCCTCGAGGAGCGGGTGGCCGCACTCGAAGGCGGCACGGCGGGCCTTGCCGTCGCTTCCGGCCACGCCGCCCAGATGATCGTTTTTCACACCATCATGCAGCCCGGCGACAATTTCGTCGCCGCCAGGCGGCTCTACGGCGGCTCGATCAACCAGTTCGGTCATTCCTTCCAGAATTTCGACTGGCATGTGCGCTGGGCCGATCCCGCCGATCCGGCTTCGTTCGAGGCTGAGATCGACAGCCGTACCCGCGGCATCTTCATCGAAAGCCTCGCCAATCCCGGCGGCACCTTCGTCGACATCGAGGCGATCGCCGCCGTTGCCCGCAGGCATGGCCTGCCGCTAATCGTCGATAACACCATGGCCACTCCCTATCTCATCCGGCCGCTCGAACATGGCGCTGACATCGTCGTGCATTCGCTGACCAAATTCATCGGCGGCCACGGCAATTCCATGGGCGGCATGATCGTCGACGGCGGCACCTTCGACTGGTCTGCTTCAGGCAATTATCCGATGCTGTCGACGCCGAGGCCGGAATATAACGGCATCGTGCTGCACGCGAGCTTCGGCAATTTCGCCTTCGCCATAGCCTGCCGTGTCCTCGGCCTGCGCGATCTCGGTCCCGCCATTTCCCCTTTCAATGCCTTCCTGCTTCTCACAGGCATCGAGACCCTGCCGCTGCGCATGCAGCGCCATTGCGACAATGCAATCGCCGTCGCCCGCTGGCTGAAACAGCAGGATAAAGTGGCCTGGGTGAACTATGCCGGTCTTGAGGACGACCCGAACCATGCGCTGCAACAGCGCTATTCGCCCAAAGGTGCGGGGTCCGTCTTCACATTCGGTTTGAAGGGCGGCTATGAAGCGGGCAAGGGCTTGGTGGAAGGCCTCGAGCTCTTTTCCCATCTTGCTAATATCGGCGATACGCGCTCGCTTGTCATCCACCCCGCCTCGACGACGCACAAACAGCTCAGCGACGAGCAGAAAATCGCCGCCGGCGCCGGTCCCGATGTCGTGCGCCTGTCGATCGGCATCGAGGATGTCAAGGACATCATCGCCGACCTAGAACAGGCGCTGGCGAAGGTATGACACGAGGGCGTTTCCGGATGGGGACGGGGGAATTATGACAATGTATTTACGATTGGACACCGAGGGGATCGAGCCGGAAGCCGGCGCTCCCGCTGACGATCGCATCCTTTCCGGCGCGCCGGAGTTCCGGACCTGGAATGTCGAGGAAGCCGATGGCGGCCTCTATGCCGGCATATGGGAGGCGACGCCTGGCAAATGGCAAATCGTCTATGACGAGTGGGAGTATTTCCATATCCTTTCGGGCTATTCGGTGGTAACCGCCGAAAACGGCGAGACTTTTCATCTGCGTGCCGGCGATCGGATGATTCTGAGACCCGGCTTCAAAGGGACGTGGGAAGTCATTGAAACGACTCGAAAGGATTATGTGATCCGCCTTTGAAGGCCGTGCGGATTCCACCGCAAAACCGATCGGTTCAAACCCGAAAGGTCGGCGCCATTGGATCCAGACAGGCATTCGCGGCAGAGCCAGCGCAATCAGCCATTCCCATTGCTGTAAGTTGTGTCACTGGCCTTTCACCAAACTGTCATCAAACTGAAACACTGCGAGATTAGAGCCATCACTGTCGCCAGGGGACTGAAGTGGGGTTGTGAACCGATGGGGCGCTCCACGCAATCTCCTGCTCGCCATTCATTCATCACTTGAGGAAGTGAGTTCAATCATGTTGAATCAGAAATTTCGTTCGCTTTGCCTGACTGCAGGCTTCATCGCGGCTATGGCCGTTTCGGCCTCGGCTGCCGACATCACGGGCGCCGGCTCGAGCTTCATCGCTCCGGTTCTGTCCAAGTGGGCCGAAGGCTACAAGGCTGCGACGAACAATGTCGTCAACTACCAGTCGGTTGGTTCGGGCGCTGGCATCAAGCAGCTCCTCGACAAGACCATCGTATTCGGCGCTTCGGACAAGCCGATGAGCGACGCTGACCTCGAGAAGAACGGCATTGCCCAGTTCCCGATGATCTCCGGCGGCATCGTCGTTTCCTATAACATTGAAGGCGTAAAGCCGGGCGAACTCGTTCTCGACGGCAAGACGCTGGCTGACATCTTCCTCGGCAAGGTCGCCAAGTGGGACGACGCGGCCATCAAGGCCCTCAATCCCGAACTGAAGCTGCCTTCCACGGCAATCTCCGTCGTTTATCGCGCCGATAGCTCGGGCACGACCTTCAACTTCACCGATTACCTGTCGAAGGTTTCGCCGGAGTGGAAGGAAAAGGTTGGTTCGAACACGGCAGTTGAATGGCCGGTCGGCTTCGGCGCCAAGGGTTCCGAAGGCGTTTCCACCACCGTCAACCAGACCGCTGGTTCGATCTCCTACGTTGAATATTCCTACGTCGTCGCCAACCACATCGGTTTCGCGAAGATGAAGAATGCTGCCGGCAAGGTTATCGAGCCGAGCCTCGACACCTTCAAGGCTGCTGCTTCCAACGCCGATTGGGCCCATGCCAAGAACTTCAACCTGATCATCACCAATCAGCCGGGCGAAAAGAGCTGGCCGATTGCAGCTTCGACCTGGGTTATGCTCTACAAGAAGCCGGCCGATGCTGCTAAGAACGAAGAAGCTCTGAAGTTCTTCAAGTGGGCCTATCAGAACGGTCAGAAGGACGCGACCGCTCTGTCCTATCTGGCGGTTCCGGAGACTGTTGCCGCTGTTGTCGAAGAGTCCTGGAAGAAGGACTTCGGCACGAAGTAATTTGTGCTGGCTGAGAAGTTGCGGCGGACAGGGTATGGCCCTGTCCGCCTTTCGTCACAGGACAAGGGGAAATCGATGGCTGACGCGACTCAGACGGCTGCCTTCCAGGCTATAGATACCACTGCCAGCACCAGAAAATTCCGAATCCAGGATCGGATTTTCTATTTTATGACGCTTGGCTCGGCTACGCTTGTCGTGCTTCTGCTGCTGGCAATCCTTGTGGTTCTTGTCATCGATGCCTTGCCAACCTTCCAGACCTTCGGATTTTCGTTCCTCTGGGGCACGAAGTGGAGCGCTCCCGTCGATATCTATGGTGCTGTTCCTGCCGTAGTCGGTACGCTGGTGAGTTCGCTCATCGCCATGCTGATTGCCATTCCGCTGGGCATCGGCATCGCCATCTTCCTCACGGAACTTTGCCCCGGCAGCCTGCGACGTCCGATCAGTACGGCCATCGAGCTTCTGGCCGGTGTTCCCTCCATTATCTACGGCATCGTCGGTCTGTTCATTCTCGTGCCGCTGATGCAGAACTATATCCTGCCCTTCCTTATGATGACGATCGGCCAGGTGCCGTTGATCGGCCTGCTGTTCCAGCCGCCGGCGCCGGGTGTCGGCCTGTTGACCGCAAGCCTCGTGCTGGCCGTCATGATCCTGCCGTTCATCACCGCGATCGCCCGCGACGTGTTCAGCACCGTGCCGCCGATGCTGCGCGAATCCGCTTACGGCATGGGCATGACCACATGGGAAGTGGCTCGCCACATCCTGATCCCCTATACGCGTCGCGGCCTCGTCGGTGGCATCATGCTCGGCCTCGGCCGCGCACTTGGCGAAACCATGGCCGTCACCTTCGTTGTCGGCTCGGTGAGCCGCCTGCAAACCTCGATCATCTCGCCGTCCACCACCATCTCCGCCCAGATCGCGAACAACTTCGGCGATGCCGACGGTCTGCAATTGTCAAGCCTGATAGCGCTGGGTCTGCTCCTGTTCATCCTTTCCTTCTGCGTGCTTGCAGTGGCGAGGTGGATGATCGGCCGCGGCGACTCGCTTTGAGGAAAAAACCCATGGAAAATGCAATTCGTCAGAATCTCGTGTCGAGGCGCTATGGGAAGAACCGGGTGATGATGGTCTTGTGCTTCATCGCGGCCATCCTCGGCATATTCTTTCTCAGCGTGATCCTTGCGACCCTGCTTTATCGCGGTATATCGGCGCTCAGCCTCGACGTGTTCACCATGTCGATTCCGGCCCAGGGCTCGCGCGGTGGCCTGATCAACGCAATCTACGGCACTGTGCTGGTCACGGGCTGCGCCATCCTGATCGCCGCGCCGATCGGCATTCTCGCCGGCACCTACCTGGTGGAATATGCCAACGGCACCAAGCTTGCCGAAGCTGCCAAGTTCATCAACGACATCCTGCTGTCCGCACCCTCGATCATTATCGGCGTGTTCGTCTATGGCCTCGTGGTCGTGCCCATGCACGGCAACTCTGCCATCGCCGGCATCCTCGCGCTGGCGCTGATCGCCCTTCCGGTCGTCAACCGCACGACGCAGGACATGCTGTTGCTGGTGCCAAATGCGCTTCGGGAGGCGACCGCCGCGCTCGGCGCGCCGCGCTGGAAGTCCATGATGATGGTGATTTACCGTTCCGCCTGGACGGGCATTCTCACCGGCATCCTACTGGCTGTCGCCCGCATCAGCGGCGAAACCGCGCCGCTTCTTTTCACGGCCGGCTACAGTAAATTCATGAATGCGGGCCTGACCGGTCCAATCGCCACGCTGCCGGTTGCCATCAACACGCTCGCGGCGGATGCAGGCGAGGATCTCAAACAATTGGCCTGGGCCGGCGCGCTGATCATCACCGTTGCCATCCTTGCCCTCAACATCCTTGCCCGTGTCTTGAGTGGGCGCCGCCAGTGACGCAGCCGCCGAACGATAGGAATGAAACCATGAACATGAGCGATAACAATTTCCAGAGCGTCAACACACAGCCGGGGAAGGACGCCGTTTCTCAGTCGGGTCTCGGCGTTTCGAAACTTGAGGTGAAGAACCTCGATTTCACCTATCAGAACGGCCATCGCGTTCTGAAGGGTGTGAATATGAACATCCGCAAGAATGCGGTCACCGCCTTCATCGGCCCTTCGGGTTGTGGTAAGTCCACGCTGCTGCGCACCTTCAACCGGATGTATGATCTCTATCCGGGCCAGACGGTTGGGGGCGAGATCCTGCTGGACGGCCGCAATATTCTTGCCAAGGACGTCGATCTGAACGATTTGCGTGCCAAGGTCGGCATGGTGTTCCAGAAGCCCACGCCATTCCCGATGTCGATCTATGAAAACGTCGCTTTCGGCATCCGGCTCTATGAGAAGATTTCCAAGGCGGAAATGGACGCCCGCGTCGAAGCGGCGCTGACGGAAACAGCGTTGTGGAGCGAAGTGAAGGAAAAGCTGCACCAGAGCGGACTTGGGCTTTCCGGCGGTCAGCAGCAGCGTCTCTGCATCGCTCGCGCCATCGCAGTCAAGCCGTCCGTGCTGCTGCTCGACGAGCCGACCTCGGCCCTCGATCCGATCTCGACCGCCAAGGTCGAGGAATTGGTATCGCAGTTGAAGAGCGAATTCACGGTCGTTATCGTGACGCACAACATGCAACAGGCAAGCCGCATCTCCGACAACACCGCCTTCATGTATCTTGGTGACCTGATCGAATACGGCCCGACCGAGCAGATTTTCCAGGCGCCGAAGGTCAAGCGCACGGAAGACTACATCACCGGCCGTTACGGCTGATATGATACGGCATAGGCGGGCGCCGTCCCGCATCCGTCGATTTTGCAATGGCGCGCCTGCCGGCGCGCCATTTTGCATTTGGAGCAATCCAGACGGCTGCGAAGAGGTCGAACTTAACTCACCAGCTTAGTTCAAGCTTGTCGAGGCCGTGGAATTGATAGAGGTCCTTGACCTCCGGCGTCTTCTTGAGTCTTAGGCCGCCCAGGCGCTCGAACAGGATCGGCAGCACCGCATTCAATTCCAGCCGCGCCAACGGCGCGCCGATGCAGAAATGGATGCCGGCTCCGAAGGAGAGGTTGGGCGCTTCATTGCGGTCGGGCTTGAAGGTGAGGGGATCGGAGAACTTCGTGGGGTCGAGATTGGCGGCGGCAAGAATCATCGCCACCTTGTCGCCGCGCTGGAAGGAAACGCCGTCGATCTCGGCCGGCTCCAGGCACCAGCGCTGGAACACATGCACGGGGGCGCAAATGCGCAGCGTTTCTTCCACCGTACGCTCCGTCGTCGCCTCATCCTTGAAAAGCTCGGCCGGCGCATAACCGCTCTCCAGGATGACGCGGACGGAATTGCCGATCTGGTGCACTGTCGCCTCGTGGCCGGCATTGAGCAGCACAATCGTCGTCGAGACCAGTTCGTCTTCCGTCAGATACTGGCCCTTGTGTTCGGTCGTAATCATGTGCGTGAGGAGGTCGTCGCGCGGCTGGGCGCGGCGCTCGCGAATGACCGTTTTTACGTAGTCGGCAAATTCCTCGGCTGCCTGATCGGCGGCAAGCTCATCTTCCGGCGTCCGGCCGAAAATGTACATGCGTACATAGGCATGCGACCACTTCAGCAATTGCGGCCCCATTTCTTCCGGAATGCCGATCATCCGCGCAATCATCGTGACCGGAATGATGTCGGCAAAGGCCGATAGCAATTCGACTTCACCTTTTTCCGCGAATGCATCGATCAGCCGGTTAGCGAGCTCGGCCAATTCCGGCTTCATCTTTTCGACGTGCCGGGAGACGAAGGCACGGTTGACGAGAGTTCTGAGCCGCGTGTGCTCCGGCGGCTCGATTTCCAGAAGTGAATGCCGCTCGGCAAGATCGAAGTTTTTCAGATGCGGCTGCGGTGCGGGCAGGCCGAGCTCTTCGCGGCTGGCGACATGCAGGATCTGCCGGCCGAAGCGGCGGTCGCGCAGCAGGCCGTTCACATGATCATAGCCGGTGAAATACCATTGCTGCTGCTGTTCCCAATAGAAGGTGGGACATTCGGCATGCAAGGCGGCGTAGACGGCGTTTGGATTGTTGTAGAAGGCGGGATCGCGGGCATTGAGGGACACGCGACGCGCCACGGGATCGATCGAGAAAAAGGAGGATGTGGTCATGACGAAAGGATTATCGGAATAAATCGGATGGGAAAAGGCCGTTACATCCGCGACAGCGTGCCGAGGCGGCGCAGCGCATGGATCTGATCGTCGAGCGTCGGCACAAGTTCACCGCCGTTCGGATCGGGCGGCGTATCCGCGGCCGTCGCCGCTTCCGCTTCACTGAAGACGATCGTGCAATTGCGGCCGGCACGCTTGGCGGCATAAAGCGCGCGATCGGCAGCGGAAACCAGCCGGTCCCAATTGGCGGTATCGCACGGCATGATCGCCAGACCGACACTGACGGTCGCCGGCACCAGTGAACGGCCGGCAAGCAGCGGCACCCTGCAGAAATTCGAGCGGATCGTCTCGGCGATCGCCTCGGCCTCCGCCTGGTCGTCGACGAGGACGAAGGCTGTGAATTCCTCGCCACCCATGCGGCCGAATGCCCCGCTGCGCGGCACGAACTGTCGTCCGATGCGCGCGAATTCGGCAAGGACGATGTCGCCCGTCTGGTGGCCGTAACGGTCGTTGATCGCCTTGAAGTGGTCGAGATCGAACAGCAGCGTGGCGATCTTCTGCGCGTCCTTGGTAGTCTTTCCGGCGACAAGCTCGAAATAATCCTGGAGGCCTCGCCGGTTCAGCACCCCCGTCAGCGTGTCGGTGATCGAGATCGCCCGCCAGCGTCGTTCGGATCGTTCCATCATCAGCCTGCCGCTGAGTGCGATCGTGGTGGTGATCAGCAGCGCGCTGCCAAGGGCAGAGTAGCTGCGATAGGTCAGCGCTTCCTCAAGGCTGGGCCGCAGGAGCGTCATCGACATGGCGGACGCAAAGCAAAGGCAGGCGAGCGCCATGAAAACGAAGCCGAGCTGACCGCGCACACCCTCGCGTCGGCCTTCCGCGGGACGAACCGCAGAGGCGAGCAGCGTCGCGCCGACAGCACCGGCGAGATCGTAAAGGATGACGCGATTGACGTAGCTCTCGTGAATCCAAGGTAGTTCGACGCCGGCAAACCAGATGAGCGGCGGGAACAGTGCCCGCCAGTCCAGCCTGCGATTGTCCAGCCAGTAAAAGCCGGCGATCCAGGCGCTTTCGCCGAGCAGGGCAATGCCGTTGCCGACCTCGATCGACAGGAAATCCGGAATGAAACCGCGCGCCGCCACAAGCGCGAACCCGACGCCGCTGACGGTGAAGCCCATCGCCCACATCAAATAGGCGGGCGTCTGGCGATCATGCCGCCAGGCAAAGAAAAGCACGGTTGCGAGCGTAAACGCTTCGGAACACCAGATGGTGAGGCCCGTGGTAATATTGAGCACGATATGCGTTTCTCCTTTACCGTGGCGCAGATATCATCGGCGCAAAGGACACGGTAACGCTGGCAATGGAGGCATCATCGCCGAATAAGATGGTGAGTTCCTTAAGTCGCTTGGTAAATTTTACCTGCGCATGCGATTGACGCTGTGCCAACCTCGTTAGCGCTTCATTCTTCCTTCACCCTGCGCTCGGGAAAAGCAGTGGACCGCGCACAGCGCGTCACCAGATCTATTGGCATCAGGAAATCAGCGGTTAGAAACGCTTCCTCAATATCCTCCGAGCCATTAGGCCTTTTTGACGTTATGCTTTCGCGCGTCTTGAAGTGCAGGGCAGTGACACTCTATGTAGGGTAAAAGGATCTTATTCGATTCCCGGCATTTTCGGTGGCGGGGCAAGCTTGGTAAAGGACGCACATGAGAAATCCAGTCGATACAGCTATGGCTCTGGTGCCGATGGTTGTTGAGCAGACCAACCGCGGGGAACGGTCTTACGACATCTATTCTCGCCTGCTGAAAGAGCGCATCATCTTCCTGACGGGCCCGGTCGAAGATCACATGGCGACGCTGGTCTGCGCCCAGCTTCTCTTCCTCGAGGCGGAAAACCCGAAGAAAGAGATCGCGCTTTACATCAATTCGCCTGGCGGCGTCGTGACGGCAGGCATGGCAATCTACGACACGATGCAGTTCATCAAGCCCGCGGTGTCGACGCTTTGCATTGGCCAGGCTGCGTCCATGGGCTCGCTGCTGCTGGCTGCAGGCGACAAGGACATGCGTTTCGCCACGCCGAATTCGCGCATCATGGTTCACCAGCCCTCAGGCGGTTTCCAGGGTCAGGCTTCGGACATCGAGCGTCACGCCCGCGACATCATCAAGATGAAGCGCCGCCTGAACGAAGTCTACGTCAAGCATTGCGGCCGCACCTACGAAGAAGTCGAGCAGACGCTCGATCGTGACCATTTCATGTCCTCCGACGAGGCCAAGGAGTGGGGTCTGATCGACAAGGTGCTGACGTCCCGTACTGAAATGGAAGGTGAAACTCCCGCCTGAGTTATCCAAGGGCGGTGTCTTCTACGCCACAGTTCTATCCCATTTGTGATCGAATAGGGGTTTAATGTGGTGTAGAACACGGTAATAGTAAGCGTTAATGCTATGTAGCGATTTTATGACATAGCATTCGGCATTCGAAGGGGGATTCGTTGCCACCGCAGTCCGGGCATGTTGTCTGGACTACGTTCAGTACCCCGAAGAGCGCGCGATCTGCTGATGTAACGAGGGGCAGGTCCGGCGGGCGCATTGAGTGGACCGCGATTTCAATCTGGAAATCAGCGGCGTGCTGGAAGGAAAATGATATGAGCAAAGTCAGCGGCAGCAACGGCGGCGACTCCAAGAATACCCTGTATTGTTCATTCTGCGGCAAGAGCCAGCATGAAGTCCGGAAGCTGATTGCCGGCCCGACCGTCTTCATCTGCGATGAATGCGTCGAGCTGTGCATGGACATCATCCGCGAGGAGAACAAATCCTCGATGGTGAAGTCCCGTGACGGCGTGCCGACACCGCAGGATATCATCAAGGTTCTTGACGAATACGTCATTGGTCAGAGGCAGGCGAAGAAAATCCTGTCGGTGGCGGTTCATAACCACTACAAGCGTCTCGCGCATGCCTCCAAGAACGGCGATGTCGAATTGGCGAAGTCGAACATCATGCTCGTCGGCCCGACTGGTTGCGGCAAGACCTATCTCGCCCAGACGCTGGCCCGCATCATCGACGTGCCCTTCACTATGGCCGACGCAACGACGCTGACCGAAGCCGGCTACGTCGGCGAAGACGTCGAAAATATCATCCTGAAGCTGCTGCAGGCCGCCGACTACAACGTCGAGCGCGCCCAGCGCGGCATCGTCTACATCGATGAAGTCGACAAGATCTCGCGCAAGTCGGACAATCCGTCGATCACCCGCGACGTTTCGGGCGAAGGCGTGCAGCAGGCGCTGCTGAAGATCATGGAAGGCACGGTTGCTTCGGTTCCTCCCCAGGGCGGCCGCAAGCATCCGCAGCAGGAATTCCTGCAGGTCGATACGACGAACATCCTGTTCATCTGCGGCGGTGCTTTCGCTGGTCTCGACAAGATCATCTCCGCCCGCGGCGAAAAGACCTCGATCGGCTTCAGTGCGGCTGTCAAGGCGCCTGATGACCGCCGCGTCGGCGAGGTGCTGCGCGAACTGGAGCCGGAAGACCTGGTCAAGTTCGGTCTGATCCCGGAATTCATTGGCCGTCTGCCTGTTCTGGCGACGCTGGAAGACTTGGACGAGGATGCATTGATCCAGATCCTGTCGGAGCCGAAGAACGCGCTCGTCAAGCAGTATCAGCGCCTGTTCGAGATGGAAGACGTCGAGCTGACCTTCCACGAGGATGCGCTGCGCGAAATCGCCCGCAAGGCGATCGTGCGCAAGACCGGCGCTCGTGGCCTGCGCTCGATCATGGAAAAGATCCTGCTGGACACCATGTTCGATCTGCCGGCGCTGGAAGGTGTTCGCGAAGTGGTTATTTCCGAAGAGGTCGTTCGCGGCTCCGCCCGTCCCCTATACATCTATGCCGACCGGCAGGAAGAAAAGGCCAACGCGACCGCGTGATCTTCAGATTCGCGGCTTAAATCAGGGGCTCGTCTTTGACGGGCCCCTTTCTATTTGAAAAACCGCATAGTTTCCTGATAAAGTCCGGGATAAGCTTATTGGAATGCCGATAAAATCGGTTGTGAAGAGCGCTCGCCGCGGCCATGATGGCGTGATTCTGGGGATCTCGGCGGATAAATGGATTTAGTTTGGCTTCGGTCCTTCGGGAACCGTATCGCCGGTAACGTTTGAGTAGCCGGGGCCCGGTGTTTGTTGTTGCGTTCCTCCTCGTGACATGCGCGTTTCGCGACCCTGCGGTGCGCCTTGCGCGACTTGAAATGAAAGATGTGAAGCTCCACTTCTAACCCAAGTGAGAGAGCCGGCTAATTCCCCCCATGCCGGCAGAGAGCCCGGGAACGGGACGACGGAAAGGAAATGACATGACTAAGAAAACGTCTGCGGCAACTGAGAGCATTGCCTATCCGGTATTGCCATTGCGCGACATCGTGGTTTTTCCCCACATGATCGTGCCGCTGTTCGTCGGACGGGAAAAGTCCATCCGCGCGCTGGAAGAGGTCATGGGGTCCGACAAGCAGATCATGCTCGTCACCCAGATCAACGCCAGCGACGATGATCCCGCCCCGGACGCAATCCACAAGGTCGGCACGGTAGCCAATGTGCTGCAGCTCCTGAAGCTCCCCGACGGCACGGTCAAGGTGCTGGTCGAAGGCAGGGCACGCGCAGAGATCGATTCCTACACGGCCCGCGAGGATTTTTACGAAGCGCTCGGCCATGTCTTGAGCGAGCCGAGTGAAGATCCGGTCGAATTGGAAGCGCTGAGCCGCTCGGTCGTTTCGGAATTCGAAAGCTACGTAAAGCTCAATAAGAAGATTTCGCCGGAAGTGGTTGGTGCGGCTAGCCAGATCGACGACTATTCGAAGCTCGCCGATACCGTCGCTTCGCATCTATCAATCAAGATCACCGAGAAGCAGGAGATGCTGGAAACCACCAGCGTCAAGGGCCGCCTCGAAAAGGCGCTCGGCTTCATGGAAGGCGAGATTTCGGTTCTTCAGGTTGAAAAGCGTATCCGCTCGCGCGTCAAGCGCCAGATGGAGAAGACCCAGCGCGAATACTACCTGAATGAGCAGATGAAGGCGATCCAGAAGGAACTCGGCGACGGCGAAGAAGGCCGCGACGAGATGGCCGAACTGGAAGAGCGCATCTCCAAGACGAAGCTCTCCAAGGAAGCCAAGGAAAAGGCCGATGCGGAACTGAAGAAGCTGCGTCAGATGAGCCCGATGTCGGCGGAAGCCACCGTCGTGCGCAACTATCTCGACTGGCTGCTGGGCATCCCCTGGCACAAGAAGTCGAAGATCAAGACCGATCTGAACAATGCCGAGAAGATCCTCGAAGCCGATCATTTCGGCTTGGATAAGGTCAAGGAGCGCATCGTCGAATATCTGGCCGTCCAGGCGCGCGCAACCAAGATCAAAGGCCCGATCCTGTGCCTCGTCGGCCCTCCGGGCGTCGGCAAGACCTCGCTCGCCCAGTCGATCGCCAAGGCGACCGGCCGTGAGTATGTCCGCATGGCGCTTGGCGGCGTTCGTGACGAAGCCGAAATACGCGGTCATCGCCGCACCTATATCGGCTCGATGCCTGGCAAGGTCATCCAGTCGATGAAGAAGGCCAAGAAGTCCAACCCGCTCTTCCTGCTCGACGAGATCGACAAGCTCGGCCAGGACTATCGCGGCGATCCGTCTTCGGCTTTGCTTGAGGTGCTGGACCCGGCGCAGAACTCGACTTTCATGGATCACTACCTGGAAGTCGAATACGATCTGTCCGACGTGATGTTCATCACGACGGCAAATACGCTGAACATCCCTGCGCCGCTGATGGACCGCATGGAGATCATCCGTATTGCCGGCTACACCGAAGACGAGAAGCGCGAAATCGCCAAGCGGCACCTGCTGCCGAAGGCCATCAAGGAACATGCGCTGCAGCCGAATGAGTTTTCGGTCAGCGACGACGCTCTGATGGCGATCAGCCAGCAATACACCCGCGAGGCCGGCGTACGTAACTTCGAGCGCGAATTGATGAAGCTCGCCCGCAAGGCGGTCACCGAGATCATCAAGGGCAAGACCAAGTCGGTTGCGATCACCGCTGCGAATATCGACGAATATCTCGGTGTTCCGCGCTTCCGCCATGGCGAAGCCGAACGCGACGATCAGGTCGGTGTCGTGACCGGTCTCGCCTGGACGGAAGTCGGCGGCGAGCTGCTGACGATCGAAGGCGTGATGATGCCCGGCAAGGGCCGCATGACGGTCACCGGCAACCTGAAGGAAGTCATGAAGGAATCGATTTCCGCAGCGGCCTCCTATGTCCGCTCGCGCGCCGTCGATTTCGGCGTCCAACCGCCGCTCTTCGACAAGAGCGACATCCACGTGCACGTGCCGGAAGGTGCGACGCCGAAGGATGGCCCCTCGGCCGGTGTTGCCATGGCGACCGCCATCGTCTCGATCATGACCGGCATCCCGGTTTCCAAGGATGTGGCCATGACCGGTGAAATCACCCTGCGCGGCCGCGTACTGCCGATCGGCGGCCTGAAGGAAAAGCTACTTGCAGCGCTTCGCGGCGGCATCAAGAAGGTGCTGATTCCGGAGGAAAACGCCAAGGATCTGGCGGAGATTCCAGACAACGTGAAGAACAGCATGGAGATCGTCCCGGTATCCCGCATGGGCGAGGTCATCAAGCATGCGCTGGTGCGCAGGCCCGAGCCGATCGAGTGGGACGGCACCGTCGAAACACCGGTGATCGCAACGGTTGAAGGTGTCGACGATGTTGGAGCAACTATCGCACACTAAGCGTGGTTGCGCCTCATTTGCGCCGAATTGACATAAAACCAGAAAAGACCGGCATTTTTGCCGGTCTTTTTTTGTGAAAAGCTTTTGACAGCGCTTGCTTTTCCTTGATTTGCAGGGCTTTTGGGGTTTGCGGCGGGCTGGAGCATTCGTATTCTACGCCCCGCTTACAAGATGAGTCGTTTCATACCAAGAAAGGGGTGGAAACATGAATAAGAATGAGCTCGTGTCGGCAGTGGCCGAGAAGGCCGGTATTACGAAGGCTGACGCTGCTTCCGCTGTTGACGCTGTTTTCGATACCGTCCAGACTGAACTGAAGAAGGGCGGCGACATTCGTCTCGCAGGTTTCGGCAGCTTCACCGTTTCTCACCGTGCAGCCACGAAGGGTCGTAACCCGTCCACGGGCGCTGAGGTTGATATTGCGGCTCGCAACGTGCCGAAGTTCACGCCCGGCAAGGGCCTGAAGGACGCCGTCAACGGCTGATTCGTTTTTCACCCGCCTATCGGGCTTTTGCCCCATGGTGGAGGATATGAGGGGGTTCGAAGCATTTCGAACCCCTTTTTGTTGGCAGTCGGCGGTACAGGGCGATTAGAGAAGCGTCCGCCCACCATTGACCGCAAATTTCTGGCCCGTGAGGAAGTCCGCCTTGTTCGAGGCGAGGAATACCACCATGTGGGCCACGTCCTCCGGTGTTCCGAAATGTCTGAGCGGGGTTTGAGCGAGATATCCATCGATCGCCTGCTGTGACGCGCCGGCGTGGCGTTCAACGGGAATCCAGCCGGGTGCTATGAGATTGACGGTAATTCCCTCCCGCGCCAGTTCTCGCGCCCAGGAACGGGTCATGGAAAGCATGGCGCCCTTGGCGGAGGCATAGTTTCCGAAATAGGGATTGCCGAGTTCCGCGATTTCCGAGCCGATATTGATAATTCGGCCGGACTTGCGTACGCGCCAGTCCGGCAATACGGCTTGCAGCAGCTCGAGCGGCGCTTTGACGAAAAACTCGAGCTGGTCGAGATAGGTCTGCCAGGATTGCTCCATCAGCGGCATTTCCGGTTGCGGTCCCGTCGCATTGTTGACGATGAGGTCGACAGGCCCTAAGGCGTCCCTGATGGCGCCAAGGCCGTCGGTAAGCTGAACCTTGTCGATGACGCTGAATTTCGCGGCATAGGCTTGGCCGCCCCGCTGCCGGATCGAGTCGACCACGGTATCCGCCCCACCGGTATCATGCGCATAGTTGACCGCGACGGCCCAACCAGCGTCTGCAAGTTCCCGCGCGATCACCGCCCCAAGTCCGCGCGAAGCGCCGGTCACGAGAGCCACTTTCATTGAACGTCCTCCTTGAACCCATCGTTTCAAGACAGATAGGAAGTATGTCCAGTTTTCGCATGCCGATGGGCGCAAAAAATTCATGGCCGGATACGCACCCGGCCACGGATTTTCCCAGAAGCTCCCGCGGTTACCAGCGGTGGTGAACGTGTGGGGCGATCAGGCGTTCGTAGATTTCGCGCGTTGCCGACATGATATCGGCCGAAAGCGGAGCGAGATCGGCCGCGGCCGCGTTGGCCTTGGCCTGCTCGGCATTGCGGGCGCCGGGGATGACGACCGTGACAGCGTCGCTCATGAGGATCCAGCGTAGGGCAAAGGCCGCCATGCTGGCACCGGCCGGAACCAGCTTGCGCACTTCTTCCACGGCCTGGAGACCAACCTCGAAAGGCACGCCGGCAAAGGTCTCACCGACATCGAAGGCTTCGCCATGGCGGTTGAAGTTGCGATGGTCGTCGCTCGCGAACTGGGTATCACGGGTGATCTTGCCGGAAAGCAGGCCGGAGGCCAGCGGCACGCGGGCGATGACCGCAACATTCTTGCGTCTGGCTTCCTTGAAGAACAGATGGTCGGGACGCTGGCGGAAGATGTTGTAGATGATCTGGATACTGAGTACGCCCGGATATTCGATCGCTTTTAGCGCCTCCTCGACCAGCGCGACACTGACGCCGTATCCCTTGATCTTTCCGGCCTTCTGCAGCTCGTCGAGGCCGGCGAAGACTTCGGGGCGGTAGAGCACCTCGGTCGGCGGGCAATGCAACTGCACCAGGTCGAGGCTGTCGACGCCGAGGTTTTTCAGGCTACGGTCGATGAAGCCTTCGAGATTGGCCTTGGTGTAACCGTCAGCGACATGCGGGTTGAGCCGGCGACCGGCCTTGGTCGCGACCATCGGGCGCGTGCCGCTGCGAGCCTTCAGCACGTCCGCGATGATCTTCTCGGAGCGGCCGTCGCCATAAACGTCGGCCGTGTCGATGAACGTCATGCCGGCATCGAGCGCAGCATTCAAGGCGGCGCGGCCGTCGGCCTCGCTGACATCGCCCCAGGCGCCGCCGATCTGCCAGGCGCCGAAGCCGACATTCGTAACGATAAAGGATGTGCGGCCGAAAGCATCGTGTTTCATGGAATTGTCTCCGTTGGTAATGAAATGCTAAGGCGCTACCAGTCGCTCAGAGTGCGGATTAGCCTACAGCATGTCGCGCAAAACTGCGTATCGGTTTTGCGATAACGATATGCGCAAAATCAAGAGCCTAAAGCGCAAGTAGCGAATCCCACAGATCGCGATGCGCTTTACGACGAAGTTGCAGGATCGCAATCGCGTGACATAGGAGGATGTCAGGCCTCGACAATAGATGAAAGCGTTGGATGACCTCTCCCACATGGTGTTCATCGGCTCCGTATTTCCTTAAAAGAATAAGCCAGATATCTGACGATGACCGGAGCTTATGCCCTCTTTCAGTTTCATCCACGCCGCTGATCTGCATCTCGGCAGTCCCTTTCAGGGGCTGGCGTTGAAGGATGCTGCTATCGCCTCCATCTTCGTGGAAGCGAGCCGCAAGGCCTTTTCGACGCTGGTAGGCCTGGCGATCGAGAAAGCAGTCGATTTCTTCCTCATCGCCGGCGATGTCTATGACGGCGATTGGAAGGACAACAAGATCGGTCTGTTCTTCAATCGGGAAATGGCGCGGCTGGAGCGGGCCGGTATTCGGGTCTATCTGCTGCGCGGCAATCACGATGCGGCGAGCGTCATCACCAAAACCATTACGCTGCCGGCCAACGTCCACGAATTCCCGACCAACAAGCCCGGCTCCGTCAAGCTGGATGCGTTGCAGGTGGCGCTGCACGGGCAGGGCTTTGCCGAGCGCTCAGCCAACGACAATCTGGCGCTTGCCTATCCCGCGCCCGTATCCGGCTGGTTCAATATCGGCGTTCTCCATACCTCGCTGACCGGCCGCGAGCCGCATGCACCCTATGCGCCATGTTCGGTCGACGATTTGCGGTCCCGGGGTTACGATTATTGGGCGCTCGGGCATGTGCACGACTATGAGGTGGTGGCGAGCGACCCGCTGGTGGTTTTCCCCGGCAACCTGCAGGGCCGCAGCATTCGCGAGCGTGGAGCAAAGGGCGCCGTGCTGGTCACGGTCGACGAGGGCCGCGTCAGCCACGAGCGCTTGATTGTCGACGAGGCGCGATTCGCACAGGCCGATATCGTCGTTGATCCCGAGGATGATCAGGCCGCGATCCTGCGCCGCGTCGAGCAGGCGGTCCAGCCGCTTGCCGATGACATGGCCGGGCGCATGACGGCGCTGCGCGTCCGGCTTTCGGGCATCACGCCCTTGCAGGGCACTATTGCGGCCAATCGCCAGCAATGGCGCGACGAGGTCGAGGCGGCGTGTCATCGCGCGCATGAGGATATCTGGCTTGAGAAGCTGGAGCTGCGGCTGGAGCCGCTTGTCGAAAGGACTGTCGAAGCGAACGGCACGCTCGATCTCGGCCAATTGCTGACCAAACATGCCGGCGATGCGGATATCGTCGCAGAAGCGGAAAGGCTTGTCGGTGAGATCGCGATGCGCTTGCCGTCCGGTCTGGGCGCGGCGGAGTTACCGCTTGACGATAGCATCGACATGTTGATCGAGGAGGCGCGGCAATTGCTGCTGGCGCGCGGGCAGGGGGCAGGCTGACCCATGCGCTTCGATCGGCTTGACATTCTCCGCTACGGCGCGCTGACGGAGCGCACGCTCGATTTTCGCGCCGGCGCGAAGCTGCACGTCATTTATGGGCCGAACGAGGCGGGCAAATCGTCGGCGCTCAGCGCCATTTCCGATCTGCTGTTCGGCTTTCCTGTTGCGGCCGAACAAAGCTTCCTGCATGAGCCGACGAGCCTGCGTGTTGGCGCGGCGATCCGCACGCGGGACGGCGCGACGCTCGCCTTCCGCCGCCGCCGCGGGCGCAAGAACACGCTGCTCGCTCCCGACGACAAGGAGGCGCCGCTTGCGGAAGATGCCTTGGCGCCGTTCCTCGGCAATTTGAGCCGCGACGTCTTCGAGCGTGCTTTCGGCCTCGATTCTCTTCGGTTGCGGCAAGGCGCGACTGAGATGCTGCGCACCGGCGGCGAGATCGGCAGCCTGTTGTTTTCCGCCGCTTCCGGCCTCACGGGCCTCTCGCGGCTGCGGCAGGCGCTGGAAGGCGAGGCTGATGGCATCTATGCGCCGCGTCGTTCGAAGGATCGCGGTTTCTACCGGGCGCTGGACCGCCATGACGAAGCCCGCAGGGCGGAACGTGACAATGAGCTCAAATCCGGCGACTGGAAGAAACTGCTGGCGGAAGCTCTGGAACTGGAAACCGAACTGGAGCGCCTGCAGGAGCAACGCCGCGAGACGCGGCAGGCGCTCGACCGGCTGCAGAGATTGAAGACGTTGCAGCCGCTGCTCGCCGAGATCGATGGCGAGATCGCGGCTCTTGACCGCCTCGCCGATCTCTCGGCGACACCGGATAGTTTTGCGGATAGGCTGGAGCAGAGCCTGAACGACAAGCGCGCCGCCGAAGACGAGCTGCGCCGTGCCCAGCAACTGGCCGCGCGTACCGTTGAAGAGCTGTCGTCGATCGAGATAGACGAAACTCTGCTGCAGCTATCGAGCGACATTACGCAGCTCTTTGGCGATACCGGCAACTATCGCAGCCAGCGCCAGGATCTGCCGCGCGTCGATCAGGAATTGGCCAGCTATGACGCGGAGCTTGCACAGCTTGCCCGCCGCCTCGGTTTTTCCGATGTTGCGCAATTGGAAAAGCAACAGCCAAGCGATGCCGACTGCGCGCGCCTCTCCGAACTGGTGGAAGAGGGCAGGCGGTCGTTGCTCCTGGCCCAGGCAATCGCAGAGCAATTGGATAGCGAGCGCGGGCAGCTCACGGCGCTGGAGAAGGACGGCTCTGCGGGCCGTTTGGTCGACCCCCGGCCTCATATTGACCAACTGGAGTCACTGGTCGGTGATTTGGCCGCTCTTGCCCGTCTCGATGCGTTGGAGACACAGATCCGCCGTGCCGAGACGAACCTCTGCGAAGCCGCTGCTCGCCTGCGTCCTCCGGTTGCCGATGTCGAGGCGCTATTCACCGCGCCGCTGCCGGACCCCACTGAGATCGCTACCCATCGCGAGATCATCGACACCGCCCGCGGCAGTCTGCGCGAGGCATCCGACAAGGTGCGCGTCTACGATGAGCAGTTGGCCGAGATCGAGCGAGCGCTGGAGGATGCCGAGCGTAGAGGTCCAATCGTCACGCATGAACAGATCGCCAATGCGCGGAACGCTCGTGATGTCCTATGGCACTCGATCTGCGATGGATTTACGGACGGCCGGGTTCCTGAGGGCAAATCGATCACCAGTTTCAAGGCGAACCTTGCAGAGGCGGATCGCCTGGCTGATGCGGCGCTGAGCGATGCAGACCAGGTTTCGCGCCATGCGGACAACCTGTCGCGTCACGCACAGCTGCGGCAGGAACGCGAAGCCGCCGCAAGGCGATTGCAACAGCATGAAGAAACATCGGCCAAGGCGCTCGCCGCCTTTGCGGCGCTTTTCGAGCCCTGCGGCGTCGGAGCGCTCGATCCGGCTGCCATGCTGGAATGGCGGCGCGCGGTCGAAGGGCTGTTGCGGGAGCGGCGAGCCCTGCACGATCTGGTGGACGAGCGGGATGAAGCTGCTCTCGCCGAAGCGCGTGTTGCTCCGGCACTGAAAGATATCGCCGACGCCACCGGCTATAAAAGCGGCCGGCTGCCGCCAGGCGCCATGGCGGAAGGGTTGCGAAAACATCTTCGCCTGCTCTCGGAGCGCTGGAACGAAAGCCGGACGCGCGAAGGCGAGGTCGCCTCGGCACGTGACCGGCTGACGCGACTTGCTGAGCAGAGCCAAGATATCGAGCGGCGGCAGGTCGGTTGGCGTGACGCGTTCGCCAAATCCGTCCTGCCGTTTGGTCTCCCCGCCGATGCGACGCTGGAGATGGCTGCCGCTGCCCTGAGGGCATGGACGGAGCTGCCGGATGTCTTGACGGAACGTGACAACCGTCAGCGCCGTGTCAGTGGCATGCGTCGCGACATGGCCGATTTCGAGCGGCGGCTCGCGACACTTGCTGCGACTGCCGGCTACGAACTCGATCACCTGCCGCCGGACGCCGCAGCCGAAGCGTTGCACGCTCGCGCCAATGCGGCGCGCGGTGAACAGAAGAAGCGCGATCAGCTCGACGAGGAGCGCCGGCGCGCCGAGGCGCAGACCATCCGCTGCGGTGATGCGCTTGCGACGGTGATGGCGGATCTTGCAAGTCTGACCGCCGATTTGCCAGAGAATGGCGATCTGCCGGCATTGCTGTCGCGCCTGCGCGACCGTGCCCGGCTGAACACGAGGCTGATGGAAAGCCGCGACCGTTTCCGTCAGCAGGCAGACGGCGACGGCGAGAGAGAAACCCGGGCCCAGCTTGCCGGCTTCGAGCGAGTCGCCGCGGAACTGGAGATCGAACGCTTAACCGCCGAAGATCTCCGGCAATTCACCGCGCATGGCGAACTGATGGCGCGTTTATCGGAAAACCAGCGCCAGCGGCGCGCGCTGGAGACCGGTGCCAGCGCCGAACACGCCGTGTTCGAAAAGCTCTCCGCCGAACAGGAGGCCAAGGAGCTGGCGCGGCAATGGGTAGTGCTGAAACTCGCGGCACGGATGCTGGCAAGCTCAATGGAGGCCTATCGCGAGCAGCAGGCTGATCCCGTCATCAAGCGGGCAGGGGACTTGTTCTCATTGCTGACCGGCCAGCGCTTTGCGCGCCTCGTCGAGGAACATGACGAGAGGGATGCTCTGCAACTGATGGCGGAACGCTCAGGCGGCGAGCGAGTGCCGCTCGATGGCTTGAGCGAGGGTACCGGCGATCAGCTTTATCTCGCGCTGCGGCTCGCCTTCCTCGAAGATTATTCGTCCCGCAACGAGCCCGCGCCGTTGATCGTCGACGATATCTTCCAGACGTTCGACGATGACCGCGCCAGCGCTGGCCTGAAGGCGCTCGCCGGCACGGCGGAGCGTTTCCAGACCATTCTCTTCACTCATGAAAGAAGCCTCGTCGAGATTGCCAAACGGGAGATCGGCACGGACTTGGATCTGATCCAGTTGTAAAGCGCTGACATCGCTGTTGTCGCTTGGATGATGTCATCGAATGGCATAGGCTGACGGCAGAGAATGAGGCGCGGCAAGCGTTGCGCCGGCAGAAGCAGGAGAAACGCCGTGGAGATCAAGCCCAACGGATCGCGCCCGTCCTTCAATGCGCCGGCGGAATATTTCACCGGCGGCGTACGCCAGGAACCATTGATGCAGGCGCAGGCGCCGGCACGTGTCCAAGTGGTCAATGTCAGCTTCGATCCGGGCGCCCGCACGGCCTGGCACACGCATCCCTTCGGCCAGACATTGGTGGTGACCTCCGGCAAAGGACTTGCGCAAAGCTGGGGCGGCGAAATCCGGCAGATCAATACCGGCGATGTCCTCTGGTTTGCACCGGGCGAAAAGCATTGGCACGGCGCCGGGCCGGACACTCCATTGACGCATATCGCCATTCAGGAAATGCAGGACGGCAAGGCCGCCGACTGGATGGAATATGTAACCGACGAGCAGTATCGCGGATAAAGCAGCGCGGCGTTCCTTGAGGTGGGATAGCCGCCGAGATATCACATCAATGGAATCCGCAGCTTCGTTGGCATCACGATCTTCGGGTCCGATTTATCCCGGCTGTATGCGGGATTGATCGCACGGTCCTCAAAGGTCTGAGTCGCGTGCAGCCGGCGCAGATTGTCCTTTTCCTGCTCAAATCGCTTTTTCCGTTCTCCCGATTTGTCCGATCCCCGTGAAAGCGATTCATGGTGATAGAGGCAGGCAAATGGCGTCCATATGATGCGAAAGCCGGCCATGTGGGCGCGCAGGCAATAGTCGACGTCATTGTAGGCGACAGCGAAATTTTCCTCGTCGAACGTGCCGATCGCTCCGGCGCAGCCGCCGGAAATCAGCATGACCGCCCCCGTCACGCAGGTCACCGCATTGCGGACATGCAGCCTATTCATCGGACCGCCGAAATCCTTGGGCTTGTTCATATACCAATGCCCTGCCAATCCGCCGAAACCGACGATGACGCCGGCATGCTGGATCTTGTCGTTCGGATAGAGAAGCTTGGCGCCGACAATGCCGGTCCCCTCATAGGCGAGACAAGCCACCATCTCCTTCAGCCAGTCGGGCTCGATAATCTCGACGTCGTTATTGAGGATCAGATAGTGCTCACCTTTGGCGGCGCGCAGGCCGCGATTGATCGACCGGGAGAAGTTGAAGGGTTCGGGCGTGATCGAGGCCGAAAACGCTGGCCGCGTTTCGCGATAATGCTCGTAGAGATCCAACACGGCCTGGTCCGAAGAGCCGTTGTCGATGACAAGCACTTCGAAATTGGGATAATCCGTTCGCTCGAAGATATCCTTCAGCACCCGGGAGATCAGGTCGAAGCTATCCTTGCTGGGAATAATGATGGATATCTTCGGCCATGGCGTCTCCCGACGCTCGAATATCACGCGGTGCAAGGTATCCGTCAGCGCCCCCTCGATGCGGACAGGTTGCCGTTGGCGCTCAAATCGTTCGACCAGCGCCTTCCTGGCATTGGCGGTCGCGGCGTCCACGAATTTCCGCGAATATGTGCGGCCGTTGCGGCGCCACCAATAGGCGGGGTAGGGCAGGTGAAGGATGGTATTGTCGGGCAGTCCTTCCAGATAACGCAGCAGCAGATCATAGTCCTGCGATCCGTCATATCCGGTACGGATATAGCCGATCTCCTGAAGCCGGCTGCGGCGGTAGATGGAGAAATGGTTGATGTAGTTGACGCCCGTCAGAAGAACGGGGTCATAGGCCGGTTTCAACATCAGCCCTGTGGGCTTCAGCGTGTCGTCGACAACCAGTTCGTCGGTGTAAAGGAAGTTGGCATTGGCATTCTGCTCTAACGCATGTCGCACGACTTTGAAGGCATGAGGGGCGATTACGTCGTCGTGGTCCAGAAAAGCGATCCACAGGCCGCGCGCATGTAAAAGTCCGGCATTGGTGGCAGTCGCTATGCCGCCGTTCTTGTCGTTTAGAACGAAACGGATATTGTCTTTCGAGCCCTGCGTCTCAAACCATCGCCGTGTTTCCTGGAAGGTCGATCCGTCGTCGCTCAGAATGAGCTCCGTACCCTCTTCGTTTTGTGTTTCGAACGATCTTACGAGATCGGCGAGATAGCGCGCCGGAGCATTATAAACCGGAACGACAACGCTGAGCCACAGTCCCGCCGTTGATGAGACAGGGGAGGCCGCGAGATCGGCGGCAAGCCGATAGCTCGTCTCCGCATATTGTATCGCAGCGCTCTTCGAACGTTTTCCGAGGGGCAGCCTTGGAAACTTCGTCCAGTATTGTGCCAGTTTGCCGAGATCGACGCGTTCAGACTGCCCATGGGCGTCGAGCAGGGTTGAAATGTGCTTCTCGGCCGCTTCTGCAGAGGAAAATGCCGCCACATCGAAGCTGAACCTGGTCGGGAAACTTGCCGGGTCGGCGCGGAGCGAGCAGATCGTACCGACCGCTCCCACGTCCGCCGTAATAATGAACCTACGTCCCGCCAACAGCGTGACCGCATCCTTTTCCCGGAAACCGCGACCGCGATTGACATAGAATTTCGGATCGATCGGTTCGTCGGTCCCCGCAATGTGAACAACGACAAGCCTCTTTCTGACGGGCGCAAAACGGATTTCGAAAGCAGGATCGTCGCCAAGGGATTTCCACAAATTGGCGCCCGCGCCGGGGGGAATCTCGCGTTGAACATCGTTGTTAGGTAAAATCTTGAGTGTCATTGATTTCTTAATATCCAAATCCCAGCAATGGCGAGCGTCTCCACGGCTGGTTATCAAGCCATATCATCAAGCCCATCAAAACGTATGCCCGGAAATGCCAGCATCGCGCTCTGCCGCATTTTTTCTATGGATTGTAGTGTCGCATCGCGTGCGGCAAGTCGGCGGGCTTCATCTTCCGCAAGCTGATCGATCGCCATCAGCCATTCCTGCGGCCTGTTGCCGATGTGAAGCTCTCCATCGACGGCACAGCGTGCGAATGTCGTGCATCGGGAAAATATGGCGGCGGCGCCCATGCGGCTTATATCGATCCGCTTGGTGTCGGCGCGGCTGTCGTTGGTTCGTCCAGCAAGGAGCGGCACCAAGGCAATGTCGGCACCCTGATCCGTGGTTCTCGCGAGATACGACGACCACGGTAGTTGTGGGCTTATCGTTATCCGCCCCGGTTCGATACGCTGACGGCGCCACTGATCGGCAAGGCTACGGTCGGCAAAGACCTCGAAATGCAAATTCTCATGCTTGTTCATGGCAGATCTGACGATCGGCATCAGGAACTCGTGCTCACGACGGTGAATACCGGTCGCATGATAGATCATCTTCAGCGGTGCAGTCGTTTTGTCGGCGTTCTTGGCTGATTTCCAAGCCGATTTCGCCGGCATCGGCGCTAGGATGTCGATCTTATGAGCCGAGTTCGCCAATGTCCCCGCCAGGTGCTCCGTCGATGCCCATAGGTGGGTGAGCAATCGGCTGAGGCGCGGAAGCGGCCGGATGGCGGAATTGATCAGCCTGAATTTATAGAGCCAAGGGGCCTCGTCGCCGGCGATAATGGCGGGAATATCGTCGTCGACGAAATAGGCTACACCCGCCAGACTTTCACGCCTGCGCTCCAGCCAGCGTAGCTGCGGCTCCTTGATATAGCGGCAGATGATGACAAAAAGCCCTTCGCAATCGACGTCGCCCAATCCGTCATCGAGCCCCTTGAAGATGACGGGAATATCGGCAAGTGCTTTGATCCGCTCATCCAGATAGTAGCTGACGCTCGGATTGGGATATCGCGACAGGATGAGCAATCGTTTTGCGAGCGGGCGAATACTGTCAACAGACGTTGCGGAAGGCTGCGGCCTGGGTATCGATCCATAGATGACGTCGCGCAGACTTTGCATGGGTGACGGACGAAGCATGATCACGCTAAGCGATTTCGTAGGGTTGTCAGCAGACCGACAGCAATGCCCCAAATTGCCAAGGTCGCGGCCAGAATGCCACCGATCCAGAGCCCTCGTTTGGGATATTCTGCTTCGTCCGGCAGATCCGGCGCAAGAAACGTATCGAGATAAAGGAGCTGTTGTTTGCTGACAAACTGCACTTGCTCCAGCGTTCTCATGGCTGTGGCGAATTGCTGTTCGGCGAGGTTTTGTTCCAATTGTCGCTGAGACATGTCGACTGATACGTCGGCAAGGTTCTGCTCGGATTTATTCTGTCCGGCCACCTGGCTGTTCAGATCGTCCAGTTGCTTCTGCTTGCTGTCGATCTCGCGCTTCAGAACCTTCATCTGCGGCGCATTGGGCGCCACCGTCCCCAGCAAGGCATCGTATTTCTGCTGAAGATTGATCTTGTCTTTCTGAACGCTGGTTATCAGGTCCGTGAGAATTGCCGAGGATCCTTCGACACTCAGGACGCCCGTCTGGTTGCGGGCAAGCTGAAGCTGCTCCCGCGCTTTCTGCAGTTGATTCTTTGCATTGTCCAAATTGGTTTGGGCTGTCGTGATGACATCGCGCCAAATGCGGTTGTTGACGTCGTTGACCACGGCTTCGGAAGCGGCAACGACCCCCTGCAATATCTTCTGCGCATCGGCGGCCGAAAAAGCACGGACCTTGACCGTTACGATACCGCTGTTGGCATCGATTTTGACCGAGACCATGTCCTTCCAGTAATCGAGCATCTTCTCCGATGTCGCATCCTGCTTGAGCCTCGCCAACGGATCGATGGCCGGATTTCCATAAAGTGCTTGGAAGTCGACCTTGGTCTGGAGAGCAGCCACCATGTCCTTGCTCGAAATGAAATTGGTAACGATCAGTGTATTCTGGACGATTTGCGCCGAAGGCAGGCCGGTTACCTTGGCCAGTTGGTCTTTCCCGAGCGCCGGCGTCGACGAGCGGACGGTAAAGCGCGTTTCGGACTGATATTGATCCGAAGCCATACGGGTGAAGTAATAGATCGAAGCGGCATTCGGAATAACCAGAAACAACAGGGTGACGGCCAATATCGCCTTTCCGAGAATTTGCTCCAGCGGACGGGGACGCAAGCCAACGGCTTTGTAGAACTGGCTTCGCTTCGATGTCGAAAAGCGCAACTTGCGCGCGGTTACCGAGAGTTTTGCGGCAACATCGCGGCTGTGCTGGATCGCACTGAGCTGAACAGTTTCAGATGTCTTTCCGGTATCGTGAGCCATATGGGACCTTGTTGACACTCTGTCGCATCTATCTGTTCAATCTGTAGTAGGCTTCGATGGCCTGTTCGACCTGGTCGAAAAACATAAGTCTGCCGTCGACGAGCACCATTCCTTTGTCGCAATGCGATTTGATCATGCTCATGCTGTGCGAGATCATGATGATGTCGGAATATTTTCGCCGGCTGTCAAATGCGACGCGACAGCGTTCCTGGAAGCGAGCATCGCCCACGGCCAGAACCTCGTCGACGAGATAGCATTCGAATTCTATCGCCATGGAAAGCCCGAAGGCCAGCCGGGCGGCCATGCCGGAAGAATAGGTACGCACCGGCGCATTTATGTAGTCACCAAGTTCGGCGAACTCTTCGACAAAACGGGAGACGCGTCTGACATCCTCCCCATAGGCGCGGGCGACAAAATGAAGATTCGCGCGGCCGGTCATATAAGGGTTGAAACCGCTGGCAAGGCCCAGCGGCCACGATACCCGGACGTCCTTGGAGATCTTGCCTGAATTTGGCAGCATGGTGCCGGCGATCATCCGCATGGTCGTGGACTTTCCGGCGCCGTTCACGCCAAGCAGTCCGTAGGAATAGCCGGACATGAATTCGCAGGTTACGCGATCCAGGATTACCTTTTTGCTGTTCTGCGTCTTGAAGTGTTTCGATACGTTCTTGAAGCGGATCATCGCGCGTCTTTCGCCTATATCTGATGATCCTCAACCGACGCCCAGATCAACGACAGGGTTGTCCAGAGAACGGCCAAGCCAAGCAATATGATCAGCGGCGTGGTGATCCGGTGAGGAAATTCGGCTTCGTCCGGAAGCGCCGGCTTTACGAAAACGGCCAAATAAAGCGTCTTTCGAAGCGCTTCCGCCAGCACCGCGTCGTAATTCTTCTGGGAGGCCTCATAGAGCTTCTCCGCAATCATCCGGTCTGTGTCGAGCTTTGAATATTCCAGCAGCGCTTTGGCAAGGCTGGCGTTTTCAGGTCCGGTCAGCTCCGCCTTTTTCTTGTCGATCTGAGCCTCAAGGCTTTGCAGGGCGAGCGTGAGCTGCTGATAGGTCGGAGAACCCTCGGCATGTGACTGCTTCATCACGAAGAGGCGCGTTTCGAATTCGAGCTTCTGCGCGAGGAGTCCCGTCAGCAGGGCACTGCTATCCTTGGCTTGCGCCACCGGGCTAAGAAGTCCGGATTGATGTTGAAACTGATTGAGTGCCGCCAGGGTGTCGCTGTAGGCCTTGCCGCTTTTCTCGACATCCGCCCGCATGCTCTGCACGATATCGTTGCGGGCGCGTTGCGAGAGCTCGTTGATCAGTGCTTCGCTCTCTTGAATGATGGCGTCGGAGAGCTTTACGGACTCATCGGGCGTGAAAGCGCGCACCTTCAAAGTGATGATGCCGGAAGAGACGTCGATATACGCGCTGACGTGGTTTTCCCAATAGGTCAGAAATTCCTCATCGGATTGCGAGGAGCGGAATCGCGACAGGAAATCCGCGTCTTGCCGCGCAAACATCGACCGATAGTCGAGTTTCTCGCCGATCCGTTTGAGAATTTCGGTGGAGTGAATGAAGCTTGTGACGACATAAGCATCCTGTGACGCAGAACGCATGTTGAGAAGGCCTGCCGCGCCACCACCCTCGGAGCCGCCGCTGCCGTCGCCCTTGTCATCCGAACTGGTACCGGACAGCGCGCGGACGGCGAAGCGGGCTTCGGCAACATATTGATCCGAGGCAATGAAGACGTAGTAGATCAAGCTTGCCAGAAACGGCACGATGACGATCAACAGAAAACCGAGGAGCCGGAGCGGCGGTTTGCCGCCGGCCTGGGGTGCGGGTTCCTGCGCGCCAGGTGCCGGCAAATATTCGATATCTTCCAGATCATTATGCCGATGCCGTTCTGGCATCCTTCGCCGAAACAATGACGGCAAGATATGCCGTTCCGGTTTTACCCGCGGATATTGCTGATCGACCGGTTCTTCAGTGGCTGTTTTGGGCATGTCGGCTTGCATTCGCTTTGTGCAATTCCGGCGCGGTGGGTTTCATCGCCTCACGCACATAATGATCAAAAATCAAATCTTCTTCGAGTATGAGTTCGGCAATATGCAACGAGCGCAATCTCGCCGCAACGTCTTCCAGAGCGGAATGCCGCGAAGGCAGTGGAAGATCGCCGATGGAAATGCCGAGTAGCTCACCGATCGCGTCCTGAAAATGAAGGCCATCCGCATCGTGCCCGACAATGGTGAACCGTGACAGCAGGTCGATCGCCGCGGCGACGTCACTGCGCTTGACGAGTTGCTCCGGAGTGGTGGCGACCAGTTGACGGGTAACGGGGGACAGCAGAACGTTTCTGACATTCTCCGATGCTTTCTTGAGCGCCGATTTAAGCGACGCCTCGCTTTCGAGATCGATGTCAGCAAAGTGTTCGGCCGCCGGCGCCAGGATGATCTTGTCGCGGTCGCCAAAGAAGGAGATTTGCGTCTTTGCCATTCGTTTCAACAGGAATATGCGCAGCGCCAATTCGTAATAGGGGTCCGTGAGCAGAACGATGGCTTTGAATCCCTTATCGAGAAACTCCTCATAGTTCCGCAATAGCAGCCGCCCGCTGATGTAGATCGACTGGATGGCATTGAGATGAAAGGCCTGAACTCCCGACATCCTCGGTGTAAACGAGGCGCTCTACCAACTGAGCTAATCGCCCTTGCAGCAAGCGGTGCATTGGACCGCTGCGTTCGGTGGCCGTGATCTATGCGGAACGACAAAAAACCGCAAGAGTGTTTGTGAAGATTTTTTGATTTTTTTGATTGCGCGACATCGTTAGTGAACATCGGCCCCGTGCGCCTGCTGCCAAAGCGGGCTTGGCAAGGCCGGGCTTATGAGCCGTTTTTGAAATGCGTGAGGCGCGAAGCTGCCATGCCAAATCGATGGAGCCGAAACGTGTCGATGGCGGCCGCGAAAACAATTCGTACTCTGTCATGGATTTGTATTTAAACCTGCTTGACACCCAAACGCGAACCCCGTAGTTAGCCGCTCATCGAACGGCGAGGCCGCTTTGATGGATGCGAAAGCATCCGGTATGCTTGAAATGAAGTGCGGGTGTAGCTCAGTCGGTTAGAGTGCCGGCCTGTCACGCCGGAGGTCGCGGGTTCGAGCCCCGTCACTCGCGCCATTTTAAAGCATAATGCCGGATTTTCGCGTGACCGAAAGGTCAAACGATGCGCGGGTGTAGCTCAGTCGGTTAGAGTGCCGGCCTGTCACGCCGGAGGTCGCGGGTTCGAGCCCCGTCACTCGCGCCATTTCTTTCAAGTCATTACAATCAATCACCAATTTGCTGCGACTGCGAAAAAGCCGTTTTGCCTTTGCGCGGATTTGTCGCGATATCGTTACAGCCTGTTGGTAAGTCCGGTTCCGTAGTGCTTGAAACGACATATTCAAAAGGCTTGCGCCCGCGCTCCGGCTGCGCTAACCACGGCTCTGTTGCAACGCTCTTTCGCTTGGCTTGGGCATTTGCTCAGAGGCGCCGCCCCGGCGCACATGGCAAGCAGGGATGGACATGATGACTGGACTGCTCAGTTCCTATATTCCGATAGCTATTTTCATTGGTATTGCCGTGGTGATCGGCCTGGCGTTGTTGATTACGCCGTTTGCCGTCGCCTTCAAGGCGCCTGATTCGGAAAAGCTGTCGGCCTACGAGTGCGGCTTCAACGCATTCGACGACGCCCGCATGAAGTTCGACATCCGCTTCTATCTCGTGTCGATTCTCTTTATCATCTTTGACCTGGAAGTCGCCTTCCTTTTCCCCTGGGCCGTGTCCTTCGGTGCGATCGGCTGGTTCGGGTTCTGGTCGATGATGGTGTTCCTGGCGGTGCTGACCATCGGCTTCATTTATGAATGGAAGAAGGGAGCGCTCGAATGGGAGTAGCTCAAGGCAACACGACGCTCGTCGCGCCGCAGCCGAAGGGGATCATCGATCCCGCAACCGGCAAGCCCGTCGGCAGCAACGATCCGTTCTTTGGCGAGATCAACAATGAACTCGCCGACAAGGGTTTCCTCGTCACCTCGACCGACGAGCTGATCAACTGGGCCCGCACCGGCTCGCTGATGTGGATGACCTTCGGTCTTGCCTGCTGCGCCGTCGAAATGATGCAGGTTTCCATGCCGCGCTACGACGTCGAGCGCTTCGGTTTCGCACCGCGCGCCTCGCCGCGTCAGTCCGACGTCATGATCGTCGCCGGTACGCTGACCAACAAGATGGCTCCGGCTCTGCGCAAGGTCTACGACCAGATGCCGGAACCGCGTTACGTCATCTCGATGGGTTCCTGCGCCAACGGCGGCGGCTACTATCACTATTCCTATTCCGTCGTGCGCGGCTGCGACCGCATCGTGCCGATCGACATCTATATACCGGGCTGTCCTCCCACGGCCGAGGCGCTGCTTTATGGCGTGCTTCTGCTGCAGAAGAAGATCCGGCGCACCGGCACGATCGAACGGTAAGGCAGGGGACAAGCAATATGAGTGAAGCCCTGAACGAGCTCGCCACCTATCTCACCGAAGTTCGCGGCGCGCTGATTTCGTCGTTCGAGATCAAGTACGGCGAGCTGAACGTGACGACGACGGCTGCAAATATCGTCCCGCTGCTGACGTTCCTGCGTGATGATGCCCGTTGCGGCTTCGTCAACTTGATCGATATTTGCGGCGTGGACTGGCCGCAGCGTCCCGATCGTTTCGATGTCGTCTACCATCTGCTGTCGCCGAAGAAGAACCTGCGCATCCGCATCAAGGTTCCGGTCGCCGAAGATCAGCCTGTTCCGTCGGCCTGCAGCGTCTATCCCGGCGCCGATTGGTTCGAGCGCGAGACCTGGGACATGTACGGCGTTCTCTTCACCGGTCACCCGGATCTGCGCCGCCTTTTGACCGACTACGGCTTCGAAGGCCATCCGCTGCGCAAGGACTTTCCGACAACCGGTTTCGTCGAAGTTCGCTATGACGACGCCGCCAAGCGCGTCGTCTACGAACCCGTCGAGCTGAAGCAGGAATTCCGTAACTTTGACTTCTTGTCCCCATGGGAAGGCACGGATTACGTGCTGCCGGGTGACGAGAAGGCGAAGGCATAATTTGATGGCGTGTGGCGGGCGGAAGCCTGCCATTCTCTGAATATCTGAAAACGCGAGCATCGCCGCCATGACAGAACACAACGTTCGCAACTTCAACATCAATTTCGGTCCGCAGCATCCGGCTGCGCACGGCGTTTTGCGTCTTGTCCTCGAGTTGGACGGCGAAATTGTGGAACGCGTCGATCCGCATATCGGCCTGCTGCATCGCGGCACGGAAAAGCTGATCGAGACGAAGACCTACCTGCAGGCCGTTCCTTATTTCGACCGCCTCGATTACGTGGCGCCGATGAATCAGGAACACGCCTATGCGCTGGCCGTCGAAAAGCTGCTCGGCATCGACATTCCGATCCGTGGTCAGTTGATCCGAGTCCTCTATTCCGAAATTGGCCGTATCCTTTCGCATCTGCTGAACGTTACGACGCAGGCCATGGACGTCGGTGCGCTGACGCCGCCGCTCTGGGGCTTCGAAGAGCGCGAAAAGCTGATGGTTTTCTATGAGCGCGCCTCCGGCTCGCGCATGCATGCCGCCTATTTCCGTCCGGGCGGCGTTCATCAGGACCTGCCGGAAAAGCTGGTGCAGGACATTGGCGACTGGTGTGATCCTTTCCTGAAGGCACTCGACGATATCGACGAGCTGCTCACCGGCAACCGCATCTTCAAGCAGCGTAACGTTGATATCGGCGTCGTGTCGCTGGAAGACTGTTGGGCCTGGGGCTTCTCGGGCGTTATGGTCCGCGGCTCGGGTGCTGCCTGGGACCTGCGCCGCGCGCAGCCCTATGAATGCTATTCCGATCTCGAGTTCGATATTCCGATCGGCAAGAACGGCGACTGCTACGACCGTTACCTGATCCGCATGATTGAGATGCGCCAGTCCGTCCGCATCATGAAGCAGTGCATCAATCGCCTGCTCGGCGATGCCAAGACCGGTCCGGTCTCTTCGCTCGACGGCAAGGTCGTGCCGCCGAAGCGTGGTGAGATGAAGCGTTCGATGGAAGCGTTGATTCACCACTTCAAGCTCTACACCGAAGGTTACCACGTGCCGGCCGGTGAGGTTTATGCCGCCGTCGAAGCGCCGAAGGGCGAGTTCGGCGTCTATCTCGTCTCCGACGGTTCGAACAAGCCCTATCGCTGCAAGATCCGCGCTCCGGGCTATGCGCATCTGCAGGCCATGGATTTCATGTGCCGCGGCCACCTGCTTGCCGACGTCGCGGCCGTGCTCGGCTCGCTCGACATCGTGTTCGGTGAGGTGGATCGCTGATGCAGTTTTGGCCGGTCATCGCTACTGCGCTTCTCGTTGCTTCCGGAGCTTCGGCTCAGCAGGTCGGCAAGGCGCAGACGTTGCCCAGCATCTCCGTGCAAGGTTCGAATGCGAAAAGCTCGAACACTGCAAAGAGCGGAAATACGGCTTCGCAGAGCGCGGTATCGACCATGGGCGATCTGGTGTCGCGTGGCTATGAAATAAAGGCCGCCGTGCCGAACGGCGGCAAATTCGTTGTGTTTATGCAGAAAGACCAGTCGGCCTATGCCTGCGAATTTTCGTCTCTGACGGATACGCGGTGTGGGTCCTTAAACTGAGATAGGCGTGAAAGATGTCCGTTCGTCGACTAGCCGAAGATCAATTCCAGCCTGCCGCTTTCGCCTTTAACCAGGAGAACGCGGTCTGGGCTGAAAAGACGATCAAGAAATATCCCGAGGGCCGTCAGCAATCCGCGATCATCCCTTTGATGATGCGCGCGCAGGAGCAGGACGGCTGGGTCACCAAGGCGGCCATCGAAAAGATCGCCGATATGCTTGATATGGCTTATATCCGGGCGCTCGAAGTCGCCACCTTCTACACGCAGTTCCAACTGCATCCGGTCGGCAGCCGCGCCCATATTCAGGTCTGCGGCACGACCCCTTGCATGTTGCGCGGCGCCGAAGGTCTGGTGAAGGTCTGCAAGAGCAAGATCGCCGACTACGCGCTGGAACGGAATGCCGAAGGCACGCTTTCCTGGGAAGAGGTCGAATGTCAGGGCGCCTGCGTCAACGCACCGATGGTCGTTATCGGCAAGGATACCTATGAGGATCTGACGCCGGAACGTCTCGAAGAGATCATCGATGCATTTGTCGCAGGCAAGGGCAGCGAAGTCCCGACCGGCCCGCAGATTGATCGCATTTTCTCCGCACCGGAAGGTGGTTTGACATCGCTTCTGGATTCGCCGGCAACGAAGACGAAAAAGAAGACCGGCGCCAAGGCTGCCGCCGAAACGGTTGCTCTGCCGCCATCCGAGGCAGCCAAGCCCGTCAGCAGCGATGCTGAGACCAATCCGGCGCTGAAGAGCCCGGCCGACGGCAAGACCGCACTGCCCACCGAGCACCCGAAGGCGGCTCCGGCCAAAAAAGACAATACGGTTGTCGGCGACAAGGCTGAGTAAGAGGTAAGGTATGTTACAGGATCAGGATCGCATCTTTACCAATATCTACGGTCTCAAGGACAAGTCCCTGAAAGGCGCGATGAGCCGCGGCCACTGGGACGGCACCAAGCAGATCCTCGAAAAGGGCCGGGACTGGATCGTCAACGAGATGAAGGCATCGGGCCTGCGCGGCCGTGGCGGCGCAGGCTTCCCGACGGGCCTCAAGTGGTCCTTCATGCCGAAGGAAAGCGACGGCCGTCCGCATTACCTCGTCGTCAATGCCGACGAGTCCGAGCCTGGCACCTGCAAGGACCGCGACATCATGCGTCACGATCCGCATACGCTGATCGAAGGTTGCGTCATTGCCGGTTTCGCGATGGGTGCGAATACGGCCTATATCTACGTGCGCGGCGAATACATGCGCGAGCGCGAAGCCCTGCAGGCCGCGATCGACGAATGCTACGATGCCGGACTTCTCGGCAAAAACAACAAGCTCGGCTGGGATTTTGATGTTTTTGTTCATCATGGCGCCGGCGCCTATATCTGCGGCGAAGAAACCGCGCTGCTCGAAAGCCTGGAAGGCAAGAAGGGCCAACCGCGCCTGAAGCCGCCATTCCCGGCTAACATGGGTCTCTACGGCTGCCCGACCACCGTCAACAATGTCGAGTCGATCGCCGTTGCCCCGACGATCCTGCGCCGCGGTGCCGGCTGGTTCTCCTCCTTCGGCCGCCCGAACAATGTCGGCACCAAGCTGTTCATGCTTTCCGGCCACGTCAATCGTCCGTGCACGGTCGAAGAAACGATGGGCATTACCTTCCGCGAACTGGTCGAGAAGCACGGCGGCGGCATTCGTGGCGGCTGGGACAATCTGCTCGCCGTTATCCCCGGCGGCGCGTCGTGCCCGGTCGTCCCGGCGGCCGACATCATCGATTGTCCGATGGATTTTGACGGTCTGCGCGAAGTCAAGTCGTCCTTCGGTACGGCGGCTGCGATCGTCATGGACAAGTCGACCGACATCATCAAGGCGATCGCCCGGATCTCGGCCTTCTTCAAGCATGAAAGCTGCGGCCAGTGCACGCCGTGCCGTGAAGGCACCGGCTGGATGTGGCGCGTGCTGGAGCGCATGGCTCGCGGCAATGCGCAGAAGCGCGAAATCGACATGCTGTTCCAGGTGACGAAGCAGATCGAAGGCCATACCATCTGTGCGCTCGGCGACGCCGCCGCGTGGCCGGTACAGGGCCTCATCCGCAACTTCCGCCCGGAAATTGAAAAGCGCATTGACCAATATACGGCCAATGCAACGAGTCATGGAGCGGTGCTGGAAGCGGCCGAGTAAGGACGATGATGGCGAAGACCACGGATACCACGCAGAACAGCAGAGCCGCCGACGCATCGGCCGATCTCGGCCGTATTGCAGCGGATATGCTGCGGAATTCGCCCGTTTTGCCGATCCACCCATTGATGGGGCATCCGGCGGCTGCATTTGCCGCCGCGACCGCGATCGGGTTCGGCTTCTCGTCGCAGATGGCCGGCCCGTTCTTCGGCGCGCTGCAGGGCGCGGTCGAGGCGACCAATAAGCTCGCTGTCGCGTTTGGTGACAAAAACGATGCGGCTGTCGAGGAGAAGCCGGCGGCAAAGAGTGACGGGGCAGGGGAAGCGAAGCCGCTGAAGGCATCGCCCGCTGCCAAGCCGGTCGAAGCAACGCCGGTTAAGACCGCGCCGGCTGAGGTAAAGAAGGTCGAGCCGAAGCCGGTTGCGGCGAAGGCGGAGCCGGTAAAGACGCCTGCCCAAACCCGCGCCAAGGCCAAGATCGTCGTTGTCGAGCCGGTCGCGGCAAAGGCGCCTGCGCGCAGCCGCAAGGCCGCCGTGAAGACGGATGATCTGAAGCGGATTTCGGGTATCGGTCCGAAGCTGGAACAGGTTTTGAACGGACGCGGCATTCTGCGCTTTGCCGATATCGCCGCTTGGAACCAGACGGATGTCGAGCGGATCGATGCTGAACTCGGTTTCGACGGCCGCATCAGGCGCGACGATTGGGTTGGTCAGGCAAAAGGGCTCCTGCCGAAAGGCCGGAGTTGAGGTTTTCTTCGGGGGCGCCCAAGCGGCCGAAGAGTATGAATGAGGCGGTAGGCATGTTGCGGGCGAGGCCTGCGATGTTTCAGCCGGCATGCTGATCTTGTGGGGGCAAGTTTCGGCAAAGGTGATTGTGAGCAAACCGGTGCCATGCGGCTTAAATGCCGTGCAGGTGGCGAGACGGCGTTGCGATCATGAAATTGTCTGCGGCCAGGTTCGGCGGCAGACGTGACATAGGACTGAGTGGACGATGGCTAAACTGAAGATTGACGGTAAAGAGATCGAAGTTCCGGATCACTACACGCTTATCCAGGCGTGCGAGGAAGCCGGCGCCGAAGTCCCGCGCTTCTGCTTCCATGAACGACTGTCGGTGGCGGGCAATTGCCGCATGTGCCTCGTTGAGGTGAAGGGCGGTCCGCCGAAGCCGCAGGCTTCTTGCGCCATGGGCGTGCGCGATATTCGCGGCGGCCCGAACGGCGAGCTTCCGGAAGTCTTCACCAACACGCCGATGGTCAAGAAGGCCCGCGAAGGCGTGATGGAATTCCTGCTGATCAACCACCCGCTGGATTGCCCGATCTGCGACCAGGGCGGCGAATGCGACCTGCAGGACCAGGCGATGGCCTTCGGCATCGACTCGTCGCGCTATCAGGAAGACAAGCGCGCCGTCGAAGACAAATATATCGGCCCGCTCGTAAAGACCGTGATGAACCGCTGCATCCACTGCACGCGCTGCGTCCGCTTCACGACGGAAGTCGCCGGTATTTCCGAACTCGGCCTCATCGGCCGCGGTGAAGATGCCGAAATCACCACCTATCTCGAGCAGGCGATGACCTCCGAGTTGCAGGGCAATGTCGTTGATCTCTGCCCGGTCGGTGCGCTGACCTCGAAGCCCTTCGCCTTCACGGCCCGTCCATGGGAACTGAACAAGACCGAATCGATCGACGTCATGGACGCGCTCGGCTCGGCCATCCGCGTTGACACCCGCGGCCGCGAAGTCATGCGCGTTCTGCCGCGCGTCAACGAGCAGATCAACGAAGAGTGGATCTCCGACAAGACCCGCTTCATCTGGGACGGCCTGAAGACGCAGCGCCTGGACAAGCCTTATGTGCGCAAGGATGGCCGCCTGCAGGCTGCCACTTGGAGCGATGCCTTCGCCGCCATCAAGTCCGCGGTCGCCGCCACCAGCGGCGACAAGATCGGTGCGATCGCCGGCGATCTTGCGTCCGTCGAGGAAATGTATGCGCTCTCCGAGCTGCTGAAGTCGCTGGGATCGGAAAATCTCGATTGTCGCCAGGACGGGACGGCGCTTGATCCGTCGCTTGGCCGCGCCAGCTACATCTTCAATCCGACCATCGAGGGTATCGAAGCTGCCGATGCGTTGCTGATCATCGGCGCCACGCCGCGTTTCGAAGCGGCTGTGTTGAACTCGCGCATCCGCAAGCGCTGGCGTAGGGGCAAGTTCCCGATCGGCGTCATCGGCGAACATGCCGACCTGCGTTACTCCTACGACTATCTCGGCGCTGGTCCGGATACGCTGGCCGATGTCGTCAGCGGTTCGCACGCCTTCGCCGACGTTCTGAAGAACGCGCAAAAGCCGATGATCATCATCGGCCAGGGCGCGCTCATTCGCGAAGACGGTGCCGAAGTGCTGGCGAACGCCGCCAAGCTCGCCGCCGCTTTTGGCGTCGTGAAGGACGGCTGGAACGGCTTTGCCGTGCTGCATACGGCAGCTTCCCGCGTCGGCGGCCTGGATCTCGGCTTCGTGCCGGGCGCAAAGGGTGTCAACGCGGCAGCGATGCTGTCCTCGATGGACGTCCTCTTCCTGCTGGGCGCTGACGAACTCGATTTCACCCGCAAGGGTGCGAAGTTCACCGTCTACATCGGCTCGCACGGCGACAACGGCGCGCACAATGCCGACGTCATTCTGCCGGCTGCCACCTACACCGAAAAGTCGGGCACCTGGGTCAATACCGAGGGCCGTGTCCAGATGGGCAACCGCGCCGGCTTCGCACCGGGCGATGCCCGCGAGGACTGGGCTGTCATCCGCGCCCTTTCCGATGTACTCGGCAAGAAGCTTCCCTTTGATTCGCTGAGGGAATTGCGCTCCAAGCTCTATGCTGCGTTCCCGCATTTCGCAGGCATCGACGAGATCGCCGAAGCCGATAGCGCCCAAATTGTCGCACTTGCGAAAAAAGCCGGCGCGATGGGCAAATCCGGGTTTGCTTCGCCGATCAAAGACTTCTATTTGACGAACCCGATAGCGCGTGCCTCGGCCGTCATGGCCGAGTGCTCGGCATTGGCCCGCAACAATTTCCAGGCTGCGGCAGAGTAAGGGCAGAGGACTATGGATTCATTCGTTTCGACCTATCTTTGGCCGGCGCTGATTATCATCGGTCAGTCCCTGCTGCTCCTGGTCTGCCTGCTGATCTTCATCGCCTACATCCTTCTTGCCGACCGCAAGATCTGGGCGGCGGTTCAGTTGCGCCGTGGCCCGAACGTCGTCGGTCCCTTCGGTCTGTTCCAGTCCTTCGCCGACCTTCTGAAGTTCATGGTCAAGGAGCCGATCATTCCGGCCGGCGCCAACAAGACCGTCTTCCTTTTAGCGCCGCTCGTCTCAGTGGTCCTGGCGCTCTCCACCTGGGCCGTCGTGCCATTGGCGCATGGCTGGGTGATCGCCGATATCAATGTCGGCATCCTCTACATTCTGGCGATTTCGTCGCTCGAAGTGTACGGTATCATCATGGGCGGCTGGGCTTCCAACTCGAAGTATCCGTTCCTCGGCGCGCTGCGTTCCGCCGCGCAGATGGTGTCCTATGAAGTCTCGATCGGTTTCGTCATCGTTACCGTGCTGCTCTGCGTCGGCTCCCTGAACCTGACCGATATCGTCATGTCGCAGCAGACCGGCCTCGGCACCAAGTTCGGACTGCCTAACTCGTTCCTCGACTGGCACTGGCTGTCGCTGTTTCCGATGTTCATCGTGTTCTTCATTTCGGCGCTCGCTGAAACGAACCGTCCGCCATTCGACCTTCCGGAAGCGGAATCGGAGCTGGTCGCCGGCTTTATGGTCGAATATGGCTCCTCGCCTTACATGATGTTCATGCTCGGCGAATATGCTGCCGTCGTTCTGATGTGCTCGCTGACCACGATCCTTTTCCTCGGTGGCTGGTTGCCGCCGGTCGATATCTGGATCCTCAACTGGGTCCCGGGCATCATCTGGTTCCTGCTGAAGTCGTGCCTCGTCTTCTTCATGTTCGCGATGGTCAAGGCATTCGTGCCGCGCTACCGCTACGACCAGCTCATGCGCCTTGGCTGGAAGGTATTCCTGCCGCTGTCGCTTGCCATGGTCATTATCGTTGCATTCGTGCTGAAGCTGACGGGATGGGCATGATGATGTCGATCCTCGCTTCAAGCAGATTTGGAGGTTGAAGATGGCCGGAATTTCGAACGCCGTCAGCTCACTGTTCCTCAAGGAATTCGTCGGCGCATTCTTTTTGTCGATGCGGTATTTCTTCAAGCAGAAGGCGACGATCAATTATCCCTTCGAAAAGGGACCGGTCAGCCCGCGCTTCCGTGGAGAACATGCGCTGCGCCGTTATCCGAATGGTGAAGAGCGTTGCATCGCCTGCAAGCTTTGCGAAGCCATCTGTCCTGCTCAGGCGATCACCATCGAAGCCGGGCCGCGCCGCAATGACGGTACCCGCCGCACGGTGCGCTATGACATCGATATGGTGAAGTGCATCTATTGCGGCTTCTGCCAGGAGGCTTGCCCGGTCGACGCTATCGTCGAAGGGCCGAACTTCGAATTCGCCACCGAAACCCGCGAAGAGCTTTATTTCGATAAGGCGCGGCTTCTGGAAAATGGCGACCGCTGGGAACGTGAAATCGCGCGCAACATCGCAATGGATTCGCCGTACCGCTGAGCGGAATTTTGAATATGCCGTGACGGGCGGCTGAGATTGTCGCCGTCGCGGTGGAATAGAGACCGGGGCTTTGGCGGACGCATGTCCGGCCAAGTCCCATCGGGCAGGGGCACTCCCGGCTGCCCGGGGGAAGACGAAAAAGGCACCAACATGGGTCTGCAGGCTCTTTTTTTCTACATCTTCGCCTTTGTCGCGGTGGCGTCGGCGTTCATGGTTATCTCGGCGCGGAATCCGGTCCATTCGGTCCTGTTCCTCATCCTGGTCTTCTTTAATGCCGCCGGCCTCTTCCTCCTGATGGGGGCGGAATTCCTGGCGATGATCCTGCTGGTCGTCTATGTCGGCGCCGTCGCGGTTCTCTTCCTCTTCGTCGTCATGATGCTCGATATCGACTTCTCCGAGCTCAGGGCAGGCATTCTGGAATATGCACCGATCGGCGCGCTGATTGGCATCATCCTCGCCGCCGAATTGATCGTCGTCATCGGCGGCAGCGTGATTTCGCCTGTTATCGCCAAGTCGGTCGCCATGCCGATTCCGGCGGTAACGACCCGTACGAACACCGCCGCACTCGGCGACGTGCTCTATACCAACTACGTTTATTTCTTCGAGATCGCCGGTCTTGTGCTCCTGGTCGCGATGATCGGCGCGATCGTGCTGACGCTGAGGCATCGTACGCACGTCAGGCGCCAGAGCATTCCGCAACAGGTCGCCCGCACGCCCGCGACCGCCGTCGAGGTGGTCAAGGTCAAGCCGGGGCAGGGCGTCTAAGGCGCGGCACGAGGGTCAAAGGAACAAGAATATGGTCATCGGACTTTCCCACTACCTGACGGTCAGCGCCATCCTTTTCGTGCTCGGCGTTTTCGGTATCTTCCTGAACCGCAAGAACGTCATCATCATCCTGATGTCGATCGAGCTCATTCTGCTTGCGGTCAACATCAACATGGTCGCCTTCTCCTCGTTCCTCAACGATATCGTCGGCCAGGTCTTCGCTTTGTTCATTCTGACCGTTGCTGCTGCCGAAGCGGCCATCGGTCTTGCAATTCTCGTCGTCTTCTACCGTAACCGCGGTTCCATCGCGGTCGAAGACGTCAACGTGATGAAGGGCTGATACGGCTATGTTTTTATATAAGGCTATCGTCTTTCTTCCCCTGATTGGCGCGATCATTGCCGGCCTCTTCGGCCGTGGGATCGGTGCCAAGGCTTCGGAATACGTCACCACCGGCTTGATGATCATCGCCGCGGTTTTGTCCTGGATCGTCTTCTTCACCGTCGCGCTTGGTCACACCGATGGGCCGATCAAGGTCGAAGTGCTGCGCTGGATCCAGTCCGGCGGCATCGATGTCTCCTGGATGCTGCGCATCGATACGCTGACCTCGGTGATGCTGATCGTCGTGAACACGGTTTCGACCCTCGTTCACGTCTATTCGATCGGATATATGCATCACGATCCGCATCGTCCGCGTTTCTTCGCCTACCTTTCGCTCTTCACCTTCGCCATGCTGATGCTGGTGACATCAGACAACCTCGCCCAGATGTTCTTCGGCTGGGAAGGTGTCGGTCTGGCCTCCTATTTGCTCATCGGTTTCTGGTTCAAGAAGCCTTCGGCGTCCGCGGCTGCGATCAAAGCTTTCATCGTCAACCGTGTCGGCGACTTCGGTTTCGTGCTCGGCATTGCCGGTGTCTTCGTTCTCTTCGGCTCGATCAACTTCGACGTCATCTTCGGCAATGCCCAGAGCTTTGCCGCAGGGCAGGGCGGTCAGCCGGGCGATATCGTGCTCAATCTCTTCGGCATGCATCTTGACCGCGCGCACGCGCTGACCGGCGTCTGCCTGCTGCTCTTCATGGGCGCCATGGGTAAGTCGGCGCAGTTCCTGCTTCACACCTGGCTGCCGGACGCGATGGAAGGCCCGACCCCGGTGTCGGCGCTCATCCATGCCGCGACCATGGTCACCGCCGGCGTCTTCCTTGTTGCCCGCATGTCGCCGATCTTCGAACTTTCGCCCGATGCCCTGACCTTCGTCACCATCATCGGTGCGATCACCGCCTTCTTTGCGGCAACGGTCGGTCTGGTGCAGAACGATATCAAGCGTGTCATCGCCTATTCGACCTGTTCGCAGCTCGGCTACATGTTCGTCGCTCTCGGCGTCGGTGCTTACGGCGCGGCCATCTTCCACCTGTTCACGCACGCCTTCTTCAAGGCGCTGCTTTTCCTTGGTGCCGGTTCAGTAATCCACGCCGTCGACGGCGAGCAGGACATGCGCCACATGGGCGGTCTGCGTAAGCATATTCCGAACACTTTCTGGATGATGATCACCGGTACGGTGGCGATTACCGGCGTCGGCATTCCCTTCACGCATTTCGGCTTTGCCGGATTCATTTCGAAGGATGCGATCATCGAAGCTGCCTTTGCCGCGCAAGGTCCGGCCGCAGGCTTTGCCTTTACGCTGCTCGTTATCGCGGCCCTGTTCACGAGCTTCTACTCGTGGCGTCTGATTTTCATGACCTTCTACGGCAAGCCACGCGCTTCGCATGAGGTCATGCACCATGTGCATGAATCGCCGAACGTCATGCTGATCCCGCTCTATCTGCTGGGTCTCGGGGCTGTCGTCGCCGGTATGGTCTTCAGAAACGATTTCGTTGGCGAAGCCTATGGCGAGTTCTGGAAGACTGCGCTGTTCACACTGCCGACCAACCATATCTTCGAAGAAATGGAACATGTGCCGGCTTGGGTGAGCGTCAGCCCGTTCATCGCTATGTTGCTTGGCTTCGTGCTGGCCTGGTACATGTACATCAGGTCGCCGCAGACGCCGCGCATCCTCGCGCAGCAGCATCGCGTGCTCTACGAATTCCTGCTGAACAAATGGTACTTCGACGAGCTTTATGACTTTCTCTTCGTCCGTACCGCCAAGGCGCTTGGTCGCTTCCTTTGGCAGAAGGGCGATATCGGGGTCATCGATACGCTCGGCCCGAACGGTGTCGCTGCCCGTGTCGTCGATGTCACCAACCGCGTGGTTCGCCTGCAGACCGGTTACCTCTATCACTATGCCTTCGCAATGCTGCTCGGTATTGCAGCCCTCGTTACTTGGATGATGCTCGGGAGTTCCCTCTGATGACCGATTGGCCTATTCTTTCAACGGTCACCTTCCTGCCGCTGGTGGGCGTCCTTATCCTGCTGTTCATGCGGGATGACGGACCAAACGGCCGCCGCAACATCCTGAACGTATCGCTGCTGACCACGGTCTTCACGTTTGTCGTGTCGCTGTTCGTATGGATTGGCTTCGACAACGCCAATCCGGGCTTCCAGATGATCGAGAGGCATGACTGGCTGAGCTCCGGCATCAGCTATCACATGGGCGTCGACGGCATCTCCATGCTGTTCGTCATCCTGACGACCTTCCTGATGCCCTTCTGCGTGCTGGCAAGCTGGCTCTCGGTCGAGAAGCGCCTGAAGGACTACATGATTGCCTTCCTCGTCCTAGAGACGATGATGGTCGGCGTCTTCACGTCGCTGGATATCGTACTGTTTTACGTCTTCTTCGAAGCCGGTCTGATCCCGATGTTCCTGATCATCGGCGTCTGGGGCGGCAAGGATCGCGTCTACGCCAGCTACAAGTTCTTCCTTTATACGCTGCTTGGCTCGGTACTGATGCTGCTCGCTATCATGGCGATGTACTGGCAGGCCGGCACGACGGATATCCCGACGCTGCTCGCCTACAAGTTCCCGGCGCAGATGCAGACATGGCTATGGCTGGCTTTCTTCGCCTCCTTTGCGGTGAAGATGCCGATGTGGCCGGTGCATACCTGGTTGCCCGACGCGCACGTTCAGGCGCCGACGGCAGGTTCCGTCATCCTCGCCGGCATTCTTCTGAAGCTCGGCGGCTATGGTCTTATCCGCTTCTCGATCGGCATGTTCCCGAACGCGTCCGAATATTTCGCGCCGCTCGTCTATGCCCTGTCGGTGATCGCCATCATCTACACCTCGCTGGTGGCGATGATGCAGGAAGACATGAAGAAACTGATCGCCTACTCTTCGGTCGCCCATATGGGCTATGTCACCATGGGCATCTTCGCTGCCAACCAGCAGGGTGTTCAGGGTGCGATCTTCCAGATGCTGTCGCATGGCATTGTCTCCGGCGCGCTCTTCCTTTGCGTCGGCGTGATCTACGACCGCACCCATACCCGCGAGATCGCGGCATATGGCGGTCTGGTCAACAACATGCCGAAATATGCCGTCGCGATGATGGTCTTCACCATGGCCAATGTCGGTCTGCCCGGCACCTCCGGCTTCATCGGTGAATTCCTGACCCTGATCGGCGTCTTCCGCGCCAATACCTGGGTTGCGCTGTTTGCTGCCACCGGCGTCATTCTTTCAGCCGCTTACGCGCTTTGGCTCTACCGCCGCGTCATTTTCGGCGCGCTGGAAAAGGAAAACCTCAAGAAGCTGCTGGATCTGTCGCCTCGCGAACAGCTCATCCTTTATCCGCTGATCGCGCTGACCATCTTCTTCGGCGTCTATCCGGCTCCGATCTTCGATGCGACGGCCGCTTCGGTTGATCTGCTCGTGAACAACTACACCGCAGCCCTGCACGCCGCGCAGAATGTTGCGCTGTCGATGAATTGATGACGGGACTTATTCGACATGACTGCTGACACAATTCTTGCAAGCCTGCATCTTTCCATCCCGGAGCTCATCCTCGCGGTCGGTGCGCTTGTGCTGCTCATGATCGGCGTCTTTGCGGGCGAACGGTCGGGACCAACGGTCACCGGTCTCGCCATTGCGGTTCTCGCGGTGGCCGGTCTCTGGATCATCTTCGTGCCCGGCGAAGGCTTGGCTTATGGCGGCGCCTATCTCGCCGACGGCTTCTCGCGCTTCATGAAGATCGTCGCCCTGGTGGGCTCGATCGTCGCCATGTTCATGAGCATGGGACATGCGCGCGAGCAGCAGCTCGATCGTTTCGAATTCCCCGTGCTGCTGCTGCTGGCAACCCTCGGCATCCTGCTGATGATCTCGGCGCATGACCTGATCTCGCTCTACCTGTCGCTGGAACTGCAGTCCCTGGCGCTCTACGTCGTTGCTGCCATCAACCGTGACAGCGTCAAGTCGACGGAAGCCGGTCTGAAGTATTTCGTGCTCGGCGCACTGTCCTCAGGCATGCTGCTCTATGGCATGTCGCTGGTCTACGGCTTCACCGGTCACACGACCTTCGATGCCATCGCTACCGCGCTCAGCGCTGAGACCCGTTCGCTCGGTCTCGTCTTCGGCTTGGTCTTTGTTCTCGCGGGCCTGGCCTTCAAGATCTCCGCCGTGCCGTTCCACATGTGGACGCCGGACGTCTATGAAGGTGCGCCGACCCCGGTCACCGCCTTCTTTGCCGCTGCCCCGAAAGTCGCGGCCATGGCGATCCTGACCCGTATCGTCGTCACCGCTTTTCATCCGGTGCTTGCCGACTGGCAGCAGATCATCGTCTTCATCTCGATCGCTTCGATGCTGCTCGGCTCCTTCGCCGCAATCGGTCAGCGCAACTTCAAGCGACTGATGGCCTATTCCTCCATCGGTCACATGGGCTATGCGCTGGTTGGTCTTGCCGCCGGCAACAAGACCGGCGTCTCCGGTGTCATGCTGTACATGGTCATCTACATGGTCATGACGCTCGGCTCCTTCGCCATCATCATGGCGATGCGTCGCAAGGACGGCCGTCAGGTTGAGAACGTCGACGATCTCGCCGGCCTTTCCACGACCAATCCGTTCATGGCGGTCGTATTGACGGCGCTGATGTTCTCGCTTGCCGGTATCCCGCCGCTCGCCGGCTTCTTCGGAAAGTACTTCGTCTTCGTCGCGGCCATCCAGGCCCATCTCTATGCGCTCGCCATCATCGGCGTTCTCGCATCGGTCGTCGGCGCCTACTATTATCTGCGCGTCATCAAGGTGATGTGGTTCGATGAAGCCAAGGACGAGTTTACCCGTACGGCCGGTTCGCTGCGTCTGGTCTTTGGCCTGTCGGGTCTCTTCGTCGTCGCCTACGTCTTCTTCGGTGGTGCTATCGGCGGTGCGGCCGACCTCGCCGCCGCGACGCTGTTTTGATGGCGTCTGACATGAACAGCCGGAAGTCGCTCGCCGACTTCCGGCATGATGCCCTTCCAGAGGCTGCGTCCACCAACAGCGAATGCCTGGATCGGGCGCGAGCAGGCGATGCCGGCAATCTCTGGGTGACAGCGGACCGCCAGACGGGCGGTCGCGGACGTCGCGGGCGCACCTGGGTGTCCGAGCGCGGTAATCTTTATGCTTCCCTTCTTTTGATTGATCCCGCTCCCATGGACCGCCTCGGCTCCTTGCCGCTGGCTGTCGCGGTTGGCGTGCACCAGGCGGTGCGTAGCGTGCTGCCTCTGGCTGCGGAACCTGTCGAGGTCAAGTGGCCGAATGATATCCTGATCGGCCGCAAGAAGACCTGCGGCATTCTGATCGAGGGCGAGGCTCTTGCCGATGGACGCTATGCGCTGGTGATCGGCATCGGCATCAATGTCGCCGTCAAGCCCGAGAACCCGCTCTACCCCGTCACCTGCCTGCATGAGCACGGCTCGGCGATATCGCCCGAGGAACTGTTTGCACATCTCTATGCGTCCATGGCCGAAATGCTGGCTGTCTGGGATCGTGGCAAAGGCGTTCGCGAGGTGACGGCGCGCTGGCGCGAGGTCGCCTGCGGCATCGGCGAAAAGATCACCGTGAATCTGCCGGACCGTTCGATTTCCGGCCATTTCGCCGGAATCGATGATAATGGCTTATTGATGCTCGATATCGGCGGCAAGATTTTGCCGATCGCCGCGGGCGATGTTTTTTTCAGATCGTAGGTAAAAAATAGACATGGCAAACCAAGACGAACTGGTGTTTTTGCCACTCGGCGGCGTCGGCGAGATCGGCATGAATCTCGCGCTTTACGGCTATGGCGCGCCTGAGCATCGCCAGTGGATCATGGTCGATTGCGGCGTTACCTTTCCAGGCCCGGATCTCCCCGGCGTCGATCTCGTGCTCCCCGACATCCGCTTCCTTGCCAAGGAACGCAAGAACCTCAAGGGCATCATCATCACGCATGCGCATGAGGATCACTATGGTGCGCTGAACGATCTCTGGCCGGGCCTGAACGTCCCGGTCTATGCGTCCGCCTTCACTGCCGGCCTGCTGGAAGCCAAGCGCGACTACGAAAAATCGATGGGCGAGATCCCGATCACGCCGTTCAAGGCCGGCGATCGCATCAATGTCGGCCCGTTCAGCATCGAAGGCATCGGCGTCAATCACTCCATTCCCGAACCGATGTCGCTGATGATCCGCACCCCGGTCGGCAATGTCATCCACACTGGCGACTGGAAGATCGATCACGAACCGTCGCTCGGGCCGCTGACCGACGAGGCGCGTTTCCGCCAGCTTGGTGATGAAGGCGTGCTGGCGCTGATGTGCGATTCCACCAATGCTCTACGTGATGGTGTGTCGCCCTCGGAAAAGGATGTTTCCGAAAGCCTGCGCAGGATCATCGAGGATGCCGAAGGCCGGGTGGCGATTACCACTTTCTCCTCGAATGTCGGCCGTATCCGCACCATTGCCGAGGCCGCCGAGGCGGCGGGCCGCGAGATTTTGCTGCTCGGCAGTTCGCTGAAGCGTGTCGTCGACGTCGCCCGTGATATCGGCATCATGGAGGGCATTAAGCCGTTCATCGCCGAAGACGAATATGGCTATATCCCGCGCGACAAGGTCGTCGTCATCCTGACCGGTAGCCAGGGCGAACCCCGCGCTGCGCTTGCCAAACTTTCGCGTGACGAAATGCGCAATGTTGCGCTTGCCGCCGGCGATATCGTCGTTTTCTCCTCGCGCGCCATACCCGGCAATGAGAAGGCCATCCAGGATATCAAAAACGGTCTCACCGAACAGGGCGTGCATGTGGTGACGGATGCCGAAGCGCTGGTGCACGTCTCCGGCCATCCGCGCCGCAACGAGCTGCAGAGGATGTATGAATGGACGCGGCCAAAGATCGTGGTGCCGGTGCATGGCGAAGCGACACACCTGACCGCACATAAGGAGCTGGCTGAACAATCCGGTATTTCGATTGTGCCGCGGGTTCGCAATGGCGATATATTGCGGCTGGCTCCGGGGCCCGCCCAGGTGATCGGCGAGGCGCCGCACGGCCGCATCTTCAAGGATGGCACGCTTATCGGCGATTTCGACGAGATGGGCATTGGCGAGCGCAAGAAGCTCTCCTATGTCGGCCATGTCGCTGTGAATGTCGTGCTCGACGCCCGCTACGATATCGTCGGCGATCCGGATCTCGTTGCGATCGGCCTGCCGGCTTATGATGATGAAGGCGAGGATATGGAAGACACGCTCTTCGATGCCATCGTCAGCGCCATCGAAAGCATCCCGCGCGCCCGCCGCAAGGATATCGACATGGTGCAGGAGGCCGCCCGTCGCGCCGTGCGCGCCGCTGCCAACCACGGCTGGGGCAAGAAGCCGGTGGTGACGGTATTCGTCACGCGCGTGAGCGGGTAATAAGGTTACTATATGGTCGGAGGGATAGCCATGCTCGGGCGCATCAACCACGTAGCGATTGCCGTTCCTGATATCGCCGCCGCTTCCGCCACCTATCGTGAGACGCTCGGCGCCAAAATATCGGCGCCGCAGCCCTTGCCGGAACATGGTGTTACCGTCGTTTTCATCGAATTGCCGAACGCCAAGGTCGAGCTATTGGAACCGCTCGGAGACGCCTCGCCGATCTCTGCCTTCCTCGCGAAGAACCCCGACGGCGGCATGCACCATATCTGCTATGAGGTGGACAATCTTCTGGCTGCGCGTGACCGGCTTCTCGATGCCGGCGCCCGCGTGCTCGGCAATGGCGAGCCGAAGATCGGCGCCCATGGTAAGCCGGTGCTTTTCCTGCACCCGAAGGACTTCTTCGGGACTCTCATTGAACTTGAGCAGAGCGCTGATGTCAGCGCAGCAGTGTGACATTAGAGCGCTGAGCCGCGCTTTGAAACGCGGAGGCTTTGGCTCTATAAGCAGGTTAGTTCGAGGGAAGCGCAGGCCGATTTGAGGCCTGTCTTAAGGAAGCATAATGGTCCAGCAGATTTTTTCGACATGCGCCGTCTATTTCGTTGTCTGGTGGATCACGCTCTTCGCCATCCTGCCTTTCGGTATGCGCACCCAGGCTGAAGACAATCATGTGGTCCTCGGCACCGTCGAAAGCGCGCCGACGAAATTCCGCGGTTTGAGGGTAGTGCTGATCACGACCCTAGTATCCGCCGTCATCTACGGCGCGTGGTACATCAGCTCGCATTATTTGGGCTTCGGTTTCAACTCGATCCCGCCGATCATTCCGCGCTACGGCGGCTGACGTTTATTTCCAAAAATTCTTTACAACTTGCAGACGAAAATCATGCGCTATTGAATAGCCTGCAATCCGTCATACCTTTGTCATCTGTCTGAAGCATAGAGGCTGCGCAACGGCAACCGTTCCGTTACGTGAGCTTGGTCGGAATTGGAGGATGCTTGAAACCCTGCAGGCCAAAAGAGCTGCAAATTGAATGAGATAGAAAGCAAAAAAAAACAAGGCTATAAGCCTTGTTTTTAAGTATCGCGTGATCCTTATCCGTTGCCGGGGCTGCGAACGAGCGCGCCTAAGATCTGATCCTCCCAAGACTTGACCGCGAAACGACAAGAATTAACCTTCTTGCCTCTTTTGTGAGCTAAAATTAGCTCAAAGATTGAGCTTTGTCATCTGTTTTTTTGCATTTTTGCTACAGTCGCGCAGAATTTTTCTGTTGACAGATTTCCGCTTCAAATCCTTATAAATGCGCATTTTTTCGAATTCATAGAAACCTCTAAGGTTCGCCTGCGTTTGTGCGTGTTCACCCGGTTTGCTCGCGTTAAATGCGGGTTTCTTTCCTGCGCCGAAGCAGTTATGAACGCCTCCAGCAGTTAATTTCTAACGATTCCGCCGATGCGGAACGTCAAACCATCTGGAATCAGCTCATGCGTCTGTCTCGTTACTTCATGCCCATTCTGAAGGAAAATCCGAAAGAGGCTGAAATTGTTTCTCATCGGCTGATGCTGCGCTCCGGCATGATCCGCCAGCAGTCGCAGGGCATCTATTCCTGGCTGCCGCTGGGCAAGCGTGTTCTCGACAAGGTCAACAATATCATCCGTCAGGAACAGAACCGTGCCGGCGCCATCGAGCTCTTGATGCCGACGTTGCAGTCGGCCGAGCTCTGGCAGGAAAGCGGCCGGTATGACGCCTACGGCAAGGAGATGCTGCGTATCCAGGACCGTCAGGAGCGCCCGATGCTCTACGGCCCGACCAATGAGGAGATGATCACCGACATCTTCCGTTCCTACGTCAAGTCCTACAAGGACTTGCCGTTGAACCTCTATCATATCCAATTGAAGTTCCGCGACGAGATCCGCCCGCGCTTCGGCACCATGCGCTCGCGCGAGTTCATGATGAAGGATGCCTATTCCTTCGATTTGACGCTCGAGGGAGCCGTACACTCCTATAACAAGATGTTCGCCGCCTATCTGCGCACGTTCAATCGACTGGGTCTCAGAGCCATTCCGATGCGCGCCGACACCGGCCCCATCGGTGGCAATCTCAGCCACGAATTCATCATCCTCGCCGACACGGGTGAATCGGAGGTCTTCTGCCACAAGGACTTCGTCAATTTCGACATTCCTGCTGAAGACACGAACTTTGACGATGTCGCAGGCATGAAAGCCATCTTCGACAAATGGACGTCAGTTTATGCGGCGACCTCCGAGATGCACGACGAGGCGGCCTTCAACGCCATTCCGGACGATGCGCGCCTGTCGGCCCGCGGCATCGAAGTCGGCCATATCTTCTATTTTGGCACCAAATATTCCGAGCCGATGGGCGCGAAAGTGCAAGGGCCTGACGGCAAGGAACACGCCGTTCACATGGGATCCTACGGTATCGGGCCGACGCGCCTTGTTCCCGCCATCATCGAAGCATCGCATGACGAGAACGGAATCATTTGGCCGGCTTCGGTCGCACCCTTTGATGCTGTCGTGATCAACATGAAGGCTGGCGATCAGGCCTGCGACGCGGCGTGCGAGACGATCTATGCGGCGCTCTCGAAGGCTGGCAAGGACGTCCTGCTTGACGATACCGACGATCGCGCCGGAACGAAATTTGCGACTGCCGACCTGATCGGCGTGCCCATGCAGATTATCGTCGGGCCGCGTTCGGTCGCGAACGGCGAAGTGGAAGTCAAGGACCGCAAGACCGGCGCCCGCGAAACGATGACCGTCGAAGCAGCGATCAATCGGCTGGCTGGCTGACAAACGATAGGATGAGAAGCGAATGGCGGCAGACGCGGCAGTGAAGCAGCAGGATAAGGCTTTCAAAACCGGCCCTTCGTCGCGTCCGTTCTCCGGCTTCGAGCGGCTTGTCGCATGGCGCTATCTGCGCGCCCGGCGCAAGGAGGCGTCGATCTCGGTCATAGCCGGCTTCTCTTTGGTTGGCATCATGCTCGGCGTTGCGGCACTGATCATCGTCATGGCCGTCATGAACGGTTTTCGCGCCGAACTCTTCAAGCAGATTCTCGGCTTTAACGGCCATGTCGTTGTTCAGCCTGTGGATACGCCGCTCAATGATTATGCCGCGCTGGCGCAGAAACTCGCTGCCGTTCCTGGCGTTACCATGGCCTTGCCGTTGGTCGAAGGCGAGACGCTTGCCTCCGGTCGCGGCGGTTCCGGCACCGGCGCGCTTGTGCGCGGCATCCGGCCCGAAGATTTTACCAAGCTCAAGACCGTTTCGGACCATATTGTCGATGGCGACATGGTAGGCTTTGCCGCCGGGCAGGGCGTCATGGTCGGGTCGCGCCTGGCACGGCAACTAGGTCTGACGGTCGGCGATCAGATTACACTGACTGCGCCAGATGGCGACATAACGCCCTTCGGTGTCAATCCGCGTGTCAAAGCCTATACCATCTCAGGCATCTTCGAGGTCGGCATGTCGGAATACGATTCCTCGGTGGTCTTCATGCCACTGGAGGAGTCGCAGCTCTATTTCAACGTCGAAGGGATCGTCGAGAAGATTGAGCTCTTCGTCAGCAATCCGGATGATGTCGACGAGCTCAGGCCGAAGATCGAGGCGGCAGCAGGACGGCAGGTCTTCCTGACCGACTGGCGGCAGGTGAACGAAACCTTCTTCTCGGCGCTGCAGGTCGAGCGCAATACCATGTTCATGATCCTGACACTGATTGTCATCGTCGCAGCGCTCAACATCATTTCCGGCCTGATCATGCTGGTGAAGGACAAGGGAAGCGATATCGCCATTTTGCGCACCATGGGGGCGACGTCGGGGGCGATCATGCGCATCTTCTTCATGACGGGCGCGGCGATCGGCGTCGTCGGCACCGTCGCCGGCGTCGCGCTTGGGGTCCTCGTCTGCCTCAATATCGAATCGATACGCCAGTTTTTCTCCTGGATATCCGGCACCGTAATCTTCAATCCCGAGGTTTACTTCCTCAGCAAGTTGCCGGCGCAAATGAATCTCGGCGAGACCATCTCCGTGATCGTGATGGCGTTGTCGCTGTCCTTCCTCGCTACGATCTTTCCGGCCTGGCGTGCCTCGCGGCTCGATCCGGTGCAGGCGCTACGGTACGAATAAGGAATTCCACATTTGATGAAACGCAACGTCGTTCTCCAGCTTACGGGCGTGGAGCGTCATTACGGGCAGGGCGAAACGCGGCTGTCGATCCTGAAGGGTGCCGATTTTGCCTTGACCAGCGGCGAGATCGTTGCCCTGGTCGCGCCGTCGGGAACGGGCAAGTCGACGCTTCTGCACGTCGCCGGCCTGCTTGAGCATCCGGATGGCGGCGAGGTGACGATCAATGGCCACGCCTGCGAGGGCCTGTCCGATGAAAAGCGCACCGCCGTTCGGCGCAGTGAGATCGGCTTCGTCTATCAGTTCCACCATTTGCTGCCTGAGTTTTCCGCGCTGGAAAACATCATGATGCCGCAGTTGATTTCCGGCCTCTCCAAGAAAGAGGCGAGCGCCCGCGCTGCTCAGCTTCTCGACTATATGCGCATCGGTCACCGTGCCGAGCATCGCCCGGCCGAGCTTTCCGGCGGCGAGCAGCAGCGTGTCGCCATCGCGCGCGCCGTCGCCAACGCACCGCTGGTGCTTTTGGCCGACGAGCCGACCGGCAACCTCGATCCCGATACGGCGCATTATGTCTTCGACGCTCTTGAGGCGCTGGTGCGCCAGTCCGGGCTTGCGGCGCTGATCGCCACGCATAACCACGAACTGGCGGCACGCATGGACCGTCGTGTGACGATCCAAGACGGCAAGGTCGTGGAATTCTGAGTGCCCATCAGGGGATGATCAGTCCGCCGCGGTAATCAAGCTCATACGCCTTGCACCCGTTCACCAGAATGACCTCATGGCCAATAAAATGGTCGCAGCCACCGGTGCTGCGATCGACATAGTGGCCAAATGAATGAGTGAATTCGTAGCCGCCGAGAAAACGCTTCTCATCAAGGTAGAGCCGCATCAGCGCCGCCTTGATGACCATTCCAGCAGCCTTGGCGTCGATCAGATCAGGCTCGACGATCCGTCCGAAATAATTCATCGCCCAGACCGGTTCGTCATCGAGCCAGATCAGCTCCTGTCCGGCGAAATCCGTACCGCCGAAATAACTGTCGAGATAGCGCCAGCGGCCGCTGACGTAGCCGATATCATGCGAACCGCTGCGGCAGGACGGCAGTCTCTCGCCATCGCCGACATAGGTTTCCGCCTTCGCGGCAACAATAAAATCGTTCAGCTCGGCAAGATCCGGCATGGTCCGCTCCATTCGTGGTGAAGGGACACAATGCCACGCGTTTGACGGCAAGTAAAGAACAAACAGTGAACAAATGGAAAGCTGCTACGGGTTTTCCCCGCAGCCTTTGTGGCCGATATCGTCGTTCCAATCCTCGACCTTGATGGTTTTGGCTTCGGTCTGGAGGTCCTTGCCGCCCTTCGTCGCCTTGCCCGTCAGCACATTGTAACCGCAGTTATAGCTTCTATCGGCTTCGAGATTGTCCCGGTAATCAAAGGTGTAGCCGGCGACGAGGAAGGCGTTGTTGCGGAAGGCGAGGGTGAGCGTCTGATGCCAGCGGTCGCGTCCGATGGCGTCGTTCTGAGACATAACGGCGATCGAACCATTAGGCAGCGCCGAAATCGAGGGCTCCTGACCGAAGATACCGCCCGGCTCGCCGCGGCCCCATACCTTATCGGGTGCGGCAGCCGCCAGCTTGAGTAGCTGATGTTCTTTGTCGCGCAGATAAACATAGATGCCGATCGTGGTCTCGTCATCTGGCGGGCCCAACGCCAGCAATGCGAGGTCCGGCTTGCCGTCCTTGTTCCAGTCGCCGATCGCCGCGTCGATGATGCGGTCGGGCGCTATGGTATCTTCAGCACCGGCCGCGGATGTAACCGAAAGCAGAATGAGAGCGCAGGCAAGTGATTTCATGGATGATCTCTCCCTTCGCGTTCTCATAGCTTAGGGTTGTGCTGCCGTCCATCGATACTCTTCAAAATACTGATCATGAAATTTATTGATGCAGCTATTGACTCTCGAACATAAATAGAACAAATAAGAAACATAACGAGTAAGGAGCGCGTAAATGACCGATATCATTCGAGACGTTGCAGCATTCACCTCCATCGTCATGTTTGTCGCCAGCTTTTCCCTCATCATGATGGCGATGTGAAGCTTATCCCCACGGGCCTCGCGATGCGCCCGTGAATCATGAGGTCAACTTCTGGACTTTATCGCCCGCTATGCCGACAATGCAGCCGATTCATTTGGGCATGCGGAAGGGCATATGATGGCGGATATGGTGAGCAGCGGCGGCGCAACGGGTGCGCCGGTTGGAGATACGCCGGAATTCGTGCATCTTCGCGTCCATTCCGCCTATTCGCTGCTTGAAGGCGCATTGCCGCTGAAGAAGATCCTCGCCAAGGCGGCCGGCGACAATCAGCCGGCTATCGCCATCACCGATACGAACAACCTTTTCATCGCACTGGAGTTTTCCCAGAAGGCGATGGATGAGGGCCTGCAGCCGATCATCGGCTGCCAGGTGTCGATCGACATGGAAGATGGTGTCGAGGGCGAAAAGCGCGGGCCGCAACATGCGCTTGCCAAGCTGCCGTCCATCGTGTTGCTCGCCGCCACCGAGCGGGGCTATGAGCGGCTGGTCGATCTCGTCAGCCGCGCCTATCTCGGCGGCGAAGGCAATCAGGCTGTCCATATCACCGCCTCCTGGCTGAAGGAGATCGGCACGGAAGGCATGATCGCGCTCACCGGTTCGCTCGGCGGTCCGGTCGATATGGCGTTGAAGGAAGGCCACGCGCCGCAGGCGCTGTCGCGACTGCTGACACTGAAGAGCTTGTTCGGCGACCGCCTTTATGTCGAATTGCAGCGTCACGGCACCTACGATCGCCGCCACGAACAGAAGATGATCGCGCTCGCCTATGAGCACGAATTGCCGCTGGTCGCGACCAACGAGGCCTTCTTCCCGACGCGAGATGATTACGATGCCCATGATGCGCTCATGGCGGTTGCCCACAATGCCATCGTCTCGGACGATACCCGCTTTCGCCTGACGCCGGATCATTATTTGAAGAGCCGCGCCGACATGGCGAAGCTCTTCGCCAACCTGCCGGAAGCGTTGGAAAACACCGTTGAGATCGCCCGGCGCTGCTCCTTCGTGCTGAAGACACGCAAGCCGATCCTGCCGCGCTTCACCGGCGCCACCGACGATCCGGAGGAGGCCGAGCGCGCCGAGGCGGCTGAATTGCGCGCCCAGGCGGTCGAAGGTCTCGACCGGCGTCTCGCCTCGCTTGGCATGGCATCGGGCTATGCGGAGAACGACTATCGCGAGCGGCTGGAATTCGAGCTCAGCGTTATCGAGCGCATGAAATTCCCCGGCTACTTCCTGATCGTCGCGGACTTCATCAAATGGGCCAAGCAGCACGATATCCCTGTCGGGCCAGGCCGTGGCTCGGGTGCGGGCTCGCTCGTCGCCTATGCGCTGACGATTACCGACGTCGATCCGCTGCGTTTCTCGCTGCTGTTCGAGCGCTTCCTCAATCCGTCACGCGTCTCGATGCCGGACTTCGATATCGACTTCTGCCAGGATCGCCGCGAAGAGGTGATCCGCTATGTCCAGGCCAAATACGGTCGCGAGCAGGTGGCGCAGATCATCACTTTCGGTTCTCTTCAAGCGCGCGCCGCCCTTCGCGACGTCGGCCGCGTGCTGGAAATGCCCTATGGCCAGGTCGACAAGATCTGCAAGCTGGTGCCGAACAACCCCGCCAATCCGACACCGCTCAGCAAGGCGATCGAGGAGGAGCCGCGTCTGCAGGAGGAGGCCGACAAGGAACCGGTCGTTGCCCGTCTGCTCGATATCGCCCAAAAGATCGAAGGCCTCTATCGCCACGCGTCGACGCACGCCGCCGGGATCGTGATCGGTGATCGGCCGCTGTCGAAGCTGGTGCCGATGTATCGCGACCCGCGCTCCGACATGCCGGTCACCCAGTTCAACATGAAATGGGTGGAGCAGGCCGGTCTGGTGAAGTTCGACTTCCTCGGCCTGAAGACGCTGACAGTCCTGAAGACAGCCGTCGATTTCGTCGCCAAGCGCGGCATTACGCTTGATCTCGCCAGCATACCGCTCGACGACAAGACGACCTACGACATGCTCTCGCGCGGTGAAACGGTCGGCGTGTTCCAGGTGGAAAGTGCGGGCATGCGCAAGGCGCTGATCGGCATGCGTCCCGACTGCATCGAGGACATCATCGCGCTGGTGGCCCTCTATCGTCCGGGCCCGATGGAAAACATCCCGGTCTACAATGCCCGCAAGCATGGTGAAGAAGAGATCGAATCGATCCATCCGACGATCGACTATCTCCTGAAAGAGACGCAGGGCGTTATCGTCTATCAGGAGCAGGTGATGCAGATCGCCCAGGTCCTCTCAGGCTATTCGCTCGGCGAAGCCGATCTTCTGCGCCGCGCCATGGGCAAGAAGATCAAGGCCGAGATGGACCAGCAGCGCGAACGCTTCGTCGACGGCGCCATCAAGAATGGCGTATCGAAAGGCCAGGCGGACGTCATTTTCGACCTGCTCGCCAAGTTCGCCAACTACGGTTTCAACAAATCGCACGCCGCCGCCTACGCCATCGTCTCCTACCAGACCGCCTATATGAAGGCGCATTATCCGGTGGAATTCCTCGCGGCCTCGATGACCCTCGATATGGCGAATACCGAAAAGGTCAACGACTTCCGCCAGGATGCCAAGCGCCTCGGCATCGAAGTCATCGCGCCGTCAATCCAGACCTCGTTCCGCCATTTCGAAACGGGCGAGAATCGCATCTACTACGCGCTGGCCGCGATCAAAGGCGTCGGCGAATCCGCAGTCGACCACATTGTCGAGGTGCGCGGCGACCAGCCTTTTGCCGGCATCGAGGATTTCTGCCTGCGCATCGATCCGAAGCAGATCAATCGCCGCGTGCTGGAAAGCCTGATCTGCGCCGGCGCCTTCGACTGTTTCGATATCGACCGCGCGCAACTGATCGGCGGGCTGGACCGGGTCATGGGCTATGCGCAAGTCGCGCAGGAAAACAAGCGAAGCGGTCAGTCCGACATGTTCGGAAGCGCTGCCTCGGGACCTGAGAAGATCTCATTCCCGCCTTTCACCCCGTGGCTCGCCTCGGAGCGGCTGCTGCGCGAATTCCAGGTGCTGGGCTTCTACCTCACGGCCCATCCGCTTGACACCTATAAGACCGTGCTGAACAAGATGCGCGTGCAGACCTTTGCCGATTTCTCGGCGGCGGTGAAGCAGGGGGCGAGCAACGGCCGCCTGGCCGGCACGGTCATTTCCAAGCAGGAGCGCAAGACGCGCACCGGCAACAAGATGGGCATCTTCGTTTTCTCCGATGCCTCCGGCCAGTTCGAGACCGTGCTGTTCTCGGAAGTGCTCAATCAATATCGCGACGTGCTGGAAGTCGGCAAATCCTTCGTGATCACCGCGCAGGCGGACGAGCGGCCGGAAGGCATCAGTTTGCGCCTGCAAACAGCGCAGTCGCTGGAGGAAAAGTCGCTGCAGATGCAAAAGGCGCTGCGGGTCTATGTCCGAGATTCCGGTCCGCTGAAGGCGGTGGCCGCCCACCTCAATGCCAAGGGCGACGGCCTGGTCTCCTTCATCGTCATCAAGGAAGAGGGCAAGCGCGAGGTGGAGGTGGCGCTACCGGAGAAATACCGCATCACGCCGGAAATCGCAGCCGCGCTGCGCACCGCGCCCGGCGTGATCGACGTCGAGCTTGTCTAAAGCATGTCGCGCAAAAGTGCAGCGGTTTTGCGATAACGACATGCGCAATTTCAAAGACCTAAAGCGCGAGCGAATCCTAGAGATCGCGGTGCGCTTTAGCCGCTTTTTCCGAGCGCGCCGCGGTTGGTGATGGTGATGAAATCGGTGCCGTTGCCGGTTTCCGGACCGATGCCGGTGTCGGAAATCGTCAGCGAGGACCCTGCGGTTAGTAGGTCCCGGATCTTGCGCCTGACGTCATCGGGTATGGTGATGCGATCGAGCGCACGGTCGGCGGCGTCGAGGGATTCCGCCTGTTCCTCGCTGGTAATGCCGAAACGCTTTTTCGCATCCCTGGAAAGATCATCCTCCAGCGTCACGCCGAACCAATCCGCCTTGCCGTTCACCTTGTCGATCGTATGGGCGGTGAAGAAATGCGTCCCTAGAGCTTCCTGCGGCTCGGCGATGATGGCAGGCGCTTCGAACAGCGGCTTGAAATTCTGCCGTACCATGATTTCACCGTTCGGCGGCTCGCCCTTGCCGGCGAGGGCATAGACAGCCTTCATCAGTGCCGGGCTGACGAGCCCGCCCGATGCCGTGATGTTGTGAGCCTTTTTGAAATCCTCAATTGCCTGCACCGTCGCTGGTCCGAGCATGCCATCTGGCGTGCCGGTCGCAAAACCCATATCATTCAAAATGCCCTGCAGATCGCGGACATTTTCCCGCAGACCCCGGCGGGTGATGAGGATGCCGAGTGGAGCCTGATCGACTGATGGTGCCTGTATGGCCTGCGGCATGGGCAGGGAAGCGACATCGTTTGTGGCGACCTGCACCGGCTGCGCCTGCGGCAGGAAGGCTGCCGTCGACGGGCGCAGTTCGATATCGGAGAACAGGGCAGCGGCGGGCGCGACTTCGGGTTGGAACAGCATGGCATGTTCGAAAGGTTGCGGCACCAGCGGCTGGTCGGCGATGACGACATGCACGCCGCGTTCCGTCATCTGGTAGAGCATCTTGGCAAAGGCTTTGGGCATGCGAACGCAGCCGTGCGAGGCGGGATAGTTCGGCACAGAGTTGGATTCGTGCAGGGCAATGCCGGACCAGGTCAGCCGCTGCATGAAGGGCATCGGCGACGCCGAATAGAGATTGGACTCGTGATAGATCTCCTTCTCCAGAATGGAGAAGATGCCGCTCGGCGTCGTATGACCGCGCTTGCCGGTCGAAACCTTTGATGTCGCCACCACTTTGTCGCCGTCATAGACGGCGAGCGATTGCCGGTCCTTCGATACGACGATCTGCAATGTCCGGGCATCTTCCGCGCCGTAGGCAGGATGAACGAGAGCTGTGGCCGACAGCAGGCCAAGCCCGAAAAGGAAACGCGGCTTCATATACACATACCAAAACGCAATACTCGTATCGCCGCAGGTTAGACTTCGAAGTTTAAGGAAGACTTGCAGGCGAGCCGTCCCCCTGCCTACTTTTGTACCGTTGCATCAGCAACGGCCTGTCCGATAGGCGCAATTGCGACAGAAAATATTTTATGCAAATCTTAAATTGTAGGATGCGGAGTGGGGCGGGCATTCGACATGCATGTGGACGTGATCGAAAATCTGGAAGATCTGCGGGGGCTGCAAGACAACTGGGATCGGATCTATGAGATCGACCCGGAAGCGCATTGTTTCTTGTCCTGGACCTGGATGTCGAGCTGGTTTGCTTCTCGTTCCCTGCCTTGGCTCGTGCTGGCAGCAAGGGAAGGTGACGGTGGCGCCTATGTGGCCTTCTTCCCGATCCAGCTCGGCACGGGGCTCGACCGGGGCAAAGGCTTCTACAACACCATCGTCATGGGCGGCTCCTATTTTGCCCCCTGTACGGGTATTCTCTGCGATCCGGCCTATGCCGACGCTGCTGTCTCAGCTTTCGCTGATCACATTCGCACCCTTCATTGGAGCAGTCTGCATCTCGACGATATCGATCGATCATCCCTGCGTATCGAGTCCTTCCTGGCGCGCTTTCCGCCGGCGGATTTTGTCGGCGACAGGATAAAGCGCCCGGTGCAGATTTCGGATGCGGCCGAACGGATCGATCCGGAAATCCACGTCCATGTGACGCTGCCTGCGGATTTCGATTCGTTCCTTTTCGAGAAGTTGCATCGGCGGACCCGGCGCAATATTCGCCGCTGCCTGCGAACGATGGAGGGCCCGGTGGCACTGCGGATGACGCATGCCGACGCAACGACCATCGAAAAGGACTTGGCGACGCTGCTGAGCCTTTGGGAAAAGCAGTGGGGATCGCACAATACCGGCTATATGCGCTACATCCTCGACAATTCGCGGTCGGTTTTGCCGGATTGCTTTCGCAGCGGCGATCTTTTTTTGCCGGTTCTCTGGCAGGACGGGATAGCGATAGCCGCTTCCGCCGTCCTTCTCGATCGTCCTCGCAAGAGCCTGATCTGTTTCCTGAGTGCTCGTGATGTCTCGATCCGAGATCTGTCCCCGGGCTTGACACTGCATGCCTATACGATCCGCTGGGGGATAGAGAACGGTTTTCGGATCTACGATCTCGGTGCCGGCGACTATGAACACAAGTATATTTTCGGCTCCGTCAGCCGGCGCATCGAGCGCTACCGGATAGACACAAGGACGGGACGGAACCTGGGCGAGCGGCTGGACGCGCATTGCATCCCCTTCGTGCTTACCCGCATCAAGAACCTGTATGCTGCTGGCGATCTAGCGGATGCCGAAATCGGCTGCCGGCAGGTTCTTGCCAGCGACCCCGAGCAGGGTGAGGCCGTGTCGCTTTACCGCGAAGTCGTGGCATCACGGACGCTCTGGCAGGCGATTTCGCCCGATGTTGCCACGGATATCAGCTCGGACGACCAAGCAGTGGTCGATCGCGCCGAGGCGGAAAAGCAATGTCGCGTCACTATCGCCGAAAATCCGGGAGACTTCGATGCGGTGCATCGGCTGAGCATACTCCTGCTGCTGCGGCACGAGGCCAGGGAGGCGGAGGCCGAGATCGGGCGGGCGCTGGAGCTGCGTCCTGACTCTGCCGCTGCCCATTGCACTTATGGCAATATTCTCATCGCGGTCAGGGATTTCGAAGGCGCCGTCGTCCGCTATGACCGCGCGATCGCGCTGGAGCCAAGTCACTCGATTGCCTATAACAACAAAGGCAACGCATTGCGCCGTTTGGGGCGCACGGATGAGGCGCTGGCGAGCTATGAAAAAGCAATTGCGATCAGGCCGAACTACGAGCAGGCAATTGCCAATCGCGCGGCACTTTTTGACGAAGAGACGGACATGCTGCCGGCGGTAATTCAGCTTTCGCGCTTGCCACCGAATGTATAGCCGGTTTCGACCGTCTTGTTTCCAAACTTTTCCCTGAGCTTGTCCATGGCTGCTTCCACCGCGGCGCGGCGGGTCGCCTGTTCGTCGATGAGATCGGGCGGGTCGGCGCGGGCAGCGTCGCAGAGGTCGGTGACGCCGATGCCGATCAGGCGGAATTTCGTACCGTCGGTCTCGGGTTCGAGCAATCGCAAGCCGATTCGGAAAATACGGTCGGCGAGCTGGGTCGGGTCTTCCAGGCGACGGTTGCGGGTGCGGCTTTTGAAATCGGCCGATTTCAGTTTCAGCACGACGGTCTGCCCGGCAATGCCACTGCGCTTCAGGCGGCGCGATACCTTTTCCGAGAGATCGCGCAGGATCGGCACCAGATCGTCATGGCGGGAAATGTCGTCGAAGAAGGTCGTTTCCGACGATACGCTCTTTGCCGCTTCGTTCGGATGCACCGTCCGATCGTCGATGCCGCGCGACAGGCGGAAGAGCCGCTGGCCGATGACGCCGTAGCGGCGCATCAGGTCGCCTTCTTCCATGGTCTGCAATTGGCCGATGGTGCGGATACCGTCGCTTTCCAGCGTCGCCGCAAAGGCCTTGCCGACGCCCCAGATGGTGGTCACCGGACGCGGCTGCAGAAACGATAGCGCCTCCTGCCGCCCGATGACCGAAAAGCCGCGCGGCTTCTGCAGGTCGGACGCGACCTTGGCGAGGAACTTGCAATAGGAAAGGCCGACCGAGATGGTGATGCCGATCTCGCTTTCTATACGCTTGACGAATTTTGCCAGAATGCGGGCCGGCGGATCATGGTGCAGGCGCTGCGTGCCCTCAAGCTCCAGAAAGGCTTCGTCGATTGACAGCGGCTGTACCAGCGGCGTCAGCTCCTGCATGAGCGCGCGCACTTCGCGGCCGACGCGGACATATTTCTCCATATTCGGGCGGATGACGACCGCTTGCGGGCAGGCTTCCAGCGCCTTGAACATCGGCATGGCCGATCGGACGCCATGAATGCGGGCGATATAGCAGGCAGTGGAGACGACGCCGCGCTTGCCGCCGCCCACGATGACCGGCTTGTCGGCCAGATCCGGATTGTCGCGCTTTTCGATCGAGGCATAGAAGGCATCGCAATCGATATGGGCCAACGTCAGGCCATAGAGTTCGCGGTGATAGACGAGGCGGGGGCTGCCGCACGCCCGGCAACGCGCGCGCTCGGCCGATTGCTCGCTCAGGCAATCGCGGCAAAAACCGGAAACTTTGTCGGGCGGAGCGCTGGTCATAAAAATAGAACAAAAATTGAACATCGCTACCTTATGTTTTAAGCTCGTGAGTCTCAAGACGGAAAACAGCGGGGAGGAGATGTTGGAGGAATTGAAAGCGGTACCTTTGACCGCGGATCGCTGGGGCGATTTCGAAACGCTCTTCGGGCCAAGCGGCGCCTGTTACGGCTGCTGGTGCACCCATTTCCGCGTTCCGACATCCGACCGCAAAACGATGGATGGTGCGGCGAAGAAGGAATTCATGCAAGCGCGCGTCGCCGCTGGCCCGCCCCCCGGCCTTCTCGGTTATATCGGTGAGCGCCCGGTGGCCTGGACGCAGGTCGGACCGCGATCGGAGTTGCCGCAGTGGAATTCTCCGAAAACCGTGTCGCGGCCGCTCGATCCGGAAGACGCCGAAGACAGCTCGGTTTGGGCCGTCAGTTGCTTTTTCATGAATTCACGCGATCGCGGCAAGGGATATAGCCATCGTATGCTGTCGGAGGCGGTGAATTTCGCCAAGGCCTCCGGTGCACGTATTCTCGAGGGCTGTCCGATCGAACGGACGAAACAATCAAAATCCGTCGGCCTCTATGTCGGCTCGCTCAACATATTCGAGGCGGCTGGATTTTCCGAAGTCGCCAAAAGAAAGGACGGGCGCCCCTTGATGCGCCTTGTTCTCTGATGCGGACGCGCTTAGCGGACGATATGAGCGTGGATCAGTGGCGCCGCCTCTGCCCAATCGTTCGCCTGGGGAATATCGGCCGCGACAGCCGGCGCCATGCGATGAACGATCGAATCCGGCCTCAGGTTGATGAGAAGGCAGGTTGCGAGATGATTGCGGACCGAATGCAGATTGTGCGCCATATCGTCGACGAAGGCGACGGGCAGGGTGCGCTTGCCGTGCAATGCCTGCACGATCGGTCCCTTCGGCTGCAGCGAAGCGAGCAGCGGATAGGCGAGGCCAAGCCGATCAAGAAGGCGGCGGCGCTGCGCCGAGAACTGCGGCGGCATGGCGGTGAGAAAGACGATGTCGGCGTCCCTGGCGAAGCCGCCGAGAGTATCGATGACCCGATCGAGGGGGGTCTGCCAACGCTCCTGCGCTTCGAAAAAGGCATCGATCAGGCGATGGACCTCCTTTTCTTCCAGCACCGCGCCATTCGTCTTCGAAATGATATTGCCGGTCAGCCGAAACGAGCGCGGCAGGAACTCATGGCCTTCCCCGTCAAGAAAGATCAGGAAGGGCGCAAAGAAGTGCAGCACAACGTCATCGACGTCGCAGACGATCAGCGGCCGGTCTCCGAGGCGGACATGCGATGTGTCCAATTCGATCGGGGCATCCATGGTCAATATTCCCCCGAGGAAAGGCCGGGCGGAGAGAAGTGCGCCGAGGCGGAAGCAACCGTTTCCGGCGCGATGCCGCTCGCCTCACAGAACGCAAGCAATGTCGGCTCATGGTTCATCAGAAAATCCAGCATGCCTGCCAGGAAAGCGGGTTCGTTGATGGCGCTGCGCACCTGTGCCGGTTCGACACCGGTGAGCGCCAGGAAGCGGCCGAACATATCCGGCTCATTGATCAGCCAGCCAAGTACGGCGATCGCGGTTTCCTGCGGATCGGCGGCCGTCACCTTCGAGTTCTTGAAGTTACTTTGCATTTTGAGGGGTAAGTTACCTATTTTTCAACCAAATGCCGCTAGCGTCGGATTCAAGTGTTTCTGGAATCGATTTCACGCGACGTTATATTTTCATAGAATGGATGCAATACCGGATGCAGGGACAGCTCTCCATGCCTAAGCAGGTGATGATTGTAGAAGACAACGAGCTCAATATGAAGCTCTTTCGCGATCTTATCGAGGCGTCCGGCTACACGACGATCCAGACCCGGAATGGCATGGAAGCGCTTGATCTGGCCCGCAAACATCGCCCGGATCTGATCCTCATGGACATCCAGCTCCCGGAAGTTTCAGGGCTGGAGGTGACGAAGTGGCTGAAAGAGGACGACGATCTGCACGTCATTCCGGTAATCGCGGTCACCGCCTTCGCGATGAAGGGCGACGAGGAGCGAATCCGTCAGGGCGGCTGCGAAGCCTATGTCTCCAAGCCGATCTCGGTCCCGAAATTCATCGAGACCATCAAGACTTATTTGGGCGACGCCTGAGCGCGGGGAAAGACTGATGACCGCGCGTATTCTGGTGGTTGACGATATACCCGCAAACGTAAAGCTGCTTGAAGCAAGGCTGCTGGCCGAATATTTCGACGTGCTGACGGCAGAGGACGGCTTGCAAGCGCTCGCCATCTGCGACAGCACCCAGGTCGACCTTGTCCTGCTCGACATCATGATGCCGGGTATGGATGGTTTCGAAGTCTGCGAGCGGCTGAAGTCCGACCCGCGTACCTCGCATATTCCCGTGGTCATGGTCACGGCGCTGGATCAGCCGGCCGACCGCGTGCGCGGGCTCAAGGCCGGCGCCGACGATTTCCTGACCAAGCCGGTCAACGACCTGCAGCTCGTTTCGCGGGTCAAAAGCCTGCTGCGCCTGAAGACGCTCAGCGACGAGCTGCGCATGCGCAACGAGACAGCCCGCAACTTCGGCATTGACGATCTCCTGCGCATCGGCGAAGGCCGGGCCGACGAGAACGGCCATGTATTGCTGGTGGACGGCCGCGCCAATTCGCAGGAGCGTATCATCCGCGCTCTGAAGCCGATCGCCGAGGTGACGGTGACCTCCGATCCGCAGGCGGCTTTGTTCGAGGCTGCGGAAAAGCCGTTCGAACTCGTCGTCGTCAATTCGAACTTCGATGACTACGATCCTCTCAGGCTTTGCTCGCAGCTCCGCTCGCTGGAGCGCACCCGGTTCCTACCGGTGCTGCTGGTGACGGAGCAGGGGGCTGACGAGATGATCGTCCGCGCGCTCGATCTCGGCATCAACGACTATATTATCCGCCCGCTCGATCCGAACGAGCTGGTTGCCCGCTGCCTGACGCAGATCCGTCGCAAGCGCTACAACGACCGTCTGCGTGCAAGCGTGCAGCACACGATCGAGCTTGCCGTCACCGATGCGCTTACCGGACTCAACAATCGGCGCTATCTCGACAATCATCTGAAGATCCTCTTCAACCGTTCGCTGACACGCGGACGGCCGCTCTCGGTCCTGATTACCGATATCGACCGCTTCAAGCAGGTGAACGACACCTATGGCCATGACGCCGGCGATGAAGTGCTGAAGGAGTTTGCCGCCCGTATCCGCTCCACCGTACGCGGCGCGGATCTGGCCTGCCGCTATGGCGGCGAGGAATTCGTGGTGGTCATGCCGGACACGCCGCCGGAGGTTTCTGCTTCCGTTGCCGAGCGCCTGCGTGCTGCCGTAGAGACCATGCCCTTCACGCTGCGGGAGGCAGGGGTTGCGCTCAATGTCACCGCCTCCTTCGGTATTTCGTCTCGTTTGGAGACGGTTGAAACACCCGAGCAGTTGATGAAGCAGGCCGATCGCGCCCTTTATGAAGCCAAACACGGTGGTCGCAACCGGGTTGTCGCGGCGGCTGCCTGATCAAAATGACGCCGTAGTGGCCCATGAATATTCATGGGCTTTTCCAGGTTTTGAACAGTGATTACGAATTTGTAATCTTTGTTCTCAGTCGGACATGCCGATTTCCACAGGAGAATAGGCTGTATAGTCTACTCCAATAGTCTCAGAGAACTATACTTATTATAGTTAGTTAATGGCCAATGTATATCATGTATTTATTGTGATAAATTTGCCATAAATGAAGTGGATAGGGAGAAAAACTATAATCAGTCCAAGAAGAAAGAGGTCGTCATTCTAATATGCAAATACGCCCAAATATCTGTAGGCAGAATTTGCCCTGCTTACGATAGTTACCTCTTTGTTTTTGAGATCTACTCGCTTTCCGATTGTTGTTTTTTCAGGCCGACAGAGCGGAATGATGGCAGGAATTTTAACCATTCGGGAAGACAAGAATTTTTTATCATTAAGAATTTGTTGATTTTCTTTCGATTTCGCGCAAATTTAGTCTCGTACAAGGACAGGCCCGCAAGGGCGTGGGAATACCCCATGATGCTCAGGTCCGCCGCATCTCCTGGGTCGTGGGGTCGGTCGGCTGGCAAGCAAATTTAAGCGGTTCCTCGTGCCGTTTTGCAGGCTAGCCGACCCCCAAATCGAAACGCCGCCTTCCAAAGGAAGTGCGGCGTTTTTCTTTGTTAATATCAGAAAGTTGCGTTTTAGGCTTCTCTGTTTTTCGAATGCCTTCATGAGGTTTTGCACAGGAAAAGAAAGCCGCCAAAAGAAAAAAGGCGCTAACCTTACGGTTGCGCCCTTTTGTAATCAGAAGTTTAGGAAACTTACTTGATCTTGGTTTCCTTGAATTCGACGTGCTTTTTAGCAATCGGGTCGTACTTCGTCTTCGTCATCTTGTCCGTCATCGTACGGCTGTTCTTCGTCGTGACGTAGAAGAAACCGGTGTCGGCCGTCGACAGCAGCTTGATCTTGATGGTGGTAGCCTTGGCCATGGTCGTCCTGCCTTTAAGAAAAATGAAAGCCGTGGACGGCCGGTGCGGAGGTCCACGGCAAATTCTGGCGCGAAACTACAAATCGCGCCCGAAAAGTCAACCCCTGCTGCCCATGAAAAGCAGCCGCACCGCCGAAAGCAGGACATAAAGTCCAAAGAAAAAAGCGATTGCCCAGGCAAAACCACTGGGGTTGGCCAAATCCATGGCAGTACCGATCGTTGGTGGACCGAGGACCATGCCGACTGCATAACAGAAAACGAAGGCGGCATTGGCGGCGACAAGGTCAGCGCCCGTCAGCCGCGTCCCGAGATGACTGAGACCGACCGTGTACATGCCTGAGACGCAGCCGCCCCAGAACAGCAGGATAACCGCCAGAACTATCCAATTCGAGGCCAGCGAGGGCAACAGAAGCGCGCCGACCAGCCCGATGGCCGCCATGATCGATAGCAGCGGCCGCTTGTCGCGCAGGCGGTCGGCAAGCAGCCCCAGCGGGATCTGGAAGACGAAGTTGCCGACACCCATCACGGTGAGCAGCAGTGCGGCCTGTGATTCGTTGAAACCAAGCCGGGTCGCGTAGCTGGTGAACAACGACCCGCCGCCGACGGTCACGGCGCCGAATACGAAAACGGCGGCGGTCGCCGTGGGCACCAGGAAAACGTAACGAATGAAGTGCAACTCCGGCTTCTCGTCGACGATCGGGCTCTCGTTGCGGGCGATGAAGATCGGGATTGTCGCCGCCAGAATAATGCAGGCGCCGATGAGGAAGGGCATCAGCCCTTCGCTGCCGACCAGCGAGAAAAGCAGAGGGCCGGCCGCAAAGCCGAGCGAAAAGACGGTGGAGTAGAGGCCAAGCACGAAACCGCGTTTGGAAGGCGGGGAGGCGGCGTTGATCCAGAATTCCGACAGGATGAAGAGGGTGGTGGTGGACCCGTGGAAGATCAGACGCAGCGGGAACCAGAGCAGCAGGCTTTCCGCATAATAGAAGCCGAGCGAACTGAGTGCGGAGAGCACGACGGCCCAGATCATCGTCTGCACGACACCGAATCGGTGGGCAAGCTTCGTGGTGATCAGCGCCGCAATCATCGCGGCGATTCCCATCATGGCCGTGTTGAGCCCGATCAGGCTCGAGGGAATGCCGCGTTTTTCGAGGATGATGCTCAAAAGCGGAAGGCCGAGGCCGATGGCGATGCCGACGGCGGAAACGGACGAAATGGCGGCGACGAGCGAAGGCCAATGAATTTCTTCGACTTGACCGGCCTTGCCGTTCGTCGGTTCAAACATGAATTGATCCTTAGAGCATGTGGCGAACGAATCGTTCGCAACGCGGGAGATAGAAAGGCACGGCTCGGCCAAATCCAGGTGACGGGTCGGCTTTCATGGGATCGATCATATCCTCCACAATGCTCCTTTCGACGCCCGGCATGTTCAGACAAGAAATGCCGCCGATGTCAAGCCATTGGAGATCAAGCAATTCCCGCGAATCATGAATATATGGCGGATCGATACTGGTTCCATCCAAAGGGAGTAACTGCGCACGCCCGCTCCTGCCGGCCGGCAAGGCTGGTAATGTCAGCTCGAACATGTGGTTCACGACCGGCCGTTTCCCCGATCCCACTCTTCGGGACTATCGTCATGGCCGCCGAAGCCATGCATCCGCAGTGCCCATTGCAGGCCGATGACGCCGCCCTTGATCGGTTGGATGACTGCCAAGGCAGTTATCACCGTAATCGGCGCCCAGATGGCGAGATGCGCCCAGATCGGCAGATGATAAGCCATATCCGTCAGCATGTAGCCGCCGACCACGACGTGGCCGAGTACAAGGACCACCAGATAGGGCGGCAGGTCGTCGGCACGCTGATGGAACAGCGCCTCGTCACAGGCGGCACAATGGTCGACTGGTTTCAAGAAAGCCTTAAAGAGCTTTCCCGTACCGCAGCGCGGACAACGGTTCAGCAAACCGCGGGCAATCGAGCGCCCGAGCGGACGTTCAGCCTGGTCGGGGCCGCCAAAGCGGATGATTGGGTCGGACGGGCTGCTCGTCATGGTACTTTCCTTCCTGCCGGCAGCCGCCGTTTTATCGGCGTCCGCGCGGCGGTCTTGTTCCCGGCGCTTTGCGTGCCGGGGTCTTGTTGCGTCGCGTCGCCTTGTGGAAGGAGCGCACCGCCGTGGGCATGGCGCGGCCGTCGCTCAACATTTCGAAGCGCAAGGCACCGGCCAGCGGGATCGCTTCCGCAAGGCGCACCGTGACGCTGTCACCGAGGCGAAAGCCGAGCCCCGTCTTTTCACCCGTCAGCGCCTGATGGGCCTCGTCATAGATGAAATAGTCGGAGCCGAGCGTAGATATAGGGATGAAGCCGTCGGCACCATAGTCGGGCAGGGTGACAAAAAGTCCCGACTTGGTGACACCGCCGACGCGGGCCTCGAATTCCTCGCCGATGCGCCCGACGAGATGATGCGCGATCAGCCGGTCGACCGTCTCGCGTTCCGCAGCCATGGCACGGCGCTCGAACGTGGAAATTTCGGCGGCGATATCGTCGAGCGTGGCTTCCTCGTCCGGCGTGATGCCACCTTCACCGAAGCCGAGGGAGCCGACGAGGGCGCGATGCACAATCAAATCGGCATAGCGGCGGATTGGCGAGGTGAAATGCGCGTATTTCATCAGGTTCAGGCCGAAATGCCCGATATTGTCGGGGCTATAGATCGCCTGGCTCTGCGAGCGCAGCACCATCTCATTGACCATGGTCTGATGCGCCGTGCCTTCGGCCTTCGCCAGGATGCCGTTGAAGCTGTTGGCGCGGACATTACCGCCCTTGACGAGCGAGATGCCGAGCGTTGCGAGAAATTCGCGCAGCACTTCCTGCTTGGCAAGTGTCGGGCCGTCATGGATGCGATAGATCAGCACCTGCCGCTTCTTTTCCAGCGTTTCGGCGGCGGCGACATTCGCCTGGATCATCATTTCTTCGATGAGCTTGTGGGCATCGAGACGCGGCGGCACGAAGACCCGGTCGACCGTGCCATCCGGCTTCAGCAGGATCTTGCGTTCGGGCATGTCGAGTTCAAGCGGCTGGCGCCGGTCGCGGCCGCGCTTCATCACCTCATAGGCATGCCAAAGCGGCTTCAGGATCGGCTCCAGCATCGGTCCGGTCTTATCATCCGGCTTACCGTCGATCGCCGCCTGCGCCTGTTGATAGGAGAGCTTTGCGGCACTCTTCATCATGATGCGATGGAAGGTATGGCCCGCCTTCCGGCCTTCCTTGGAAAAGATCATCCGCACCGCAAGGGCAGGGCGATCAACGCCCTCCTTGAGGGAGCAGAGATCGTTGGAGATGCGCTCGGGCAGCATCGGCACGACGCGATCCGGAAAATAGACCGAATTGCCGCGCTTCAGCGCCTCGCGATCCAGCGCCGAGCCGGGGCGGACATACCAGGAGACATCGGCAATGGCGACAGTGACGATCACACCGCCGGGATTGTCCGGCGAGGGGTCCAGTTCGGCACAAACAGCATCGTCGTGGTCCTTGGCGTCGGCCGGATCGATGGTGATCAGCGGCAGGCTGCGCCAATCCTCGCGATGCGACATGGTCGCAGGCTTAGCGGCGTCCGCCTCGCCGATTGCGGCCGCCGGGAAGACATGCGGGATTCCATGCGCATGGATGGCGATCATCGAGATCGCCTTTTCGGACGCGACGGAACCGACGACCGACAGCACCTTGGCGCGCGGCAGGCCGAAACGGCCGAGGCGAGCCACTTCGACCTCGACCAGATCGCCGTCCTTGGCATCGCCGATATAATCCGGATCGATGACCATTTCCTCGCCACGCCGCTCGATCGGCATCAGCCGTCCACCGCCACCCGGCGTCTCGCGAAAGACGCCCATGGTTGCGGCCAGACGCTTGTCGATGACCCTGATGATGCGCGCGCTATAGGCCGGGCCGCCGCGATCGACAGCAGGAAATATCTTGGCGAGGATGCGGTCGCCCATGCCGGCAACCGGAGCCTTGCCCTTGCCGTTACGGCCGGCAGGCGAAGAGGACTGCTTGATCATCACGGCCGGCGCCACGCCGTTTTCCTCCGGCCATTCGGTCGGACGGCCGATCAGCTCGCCGTCCTTGTCGCGTGTGGTGATGTCGAGGACCGCGATCGGCGGCAGCGCTCCAGGGCGGATGAGCGACTTGCGGCTCTTCTGCACCATGCCCTCTTCTTCAAGCTCGCGCAGGAGGTTCTTAAGCTCGACACGGCTCTCGCCCTTCAATCCGAACGCCTTGGCAAGCTCGCGCTTGGAAGCCTGCTGCGGGTGATCGGCGATGAACCGCAGAAGGACTTCGCGCGGCGGCAACACACCGTGCACGATCGCCATCATAGGCTCCTGGTCGCCGCTGTTTTTCGCCGCACGTCCGGCCTTGCCGGGGCGTCGCTCCGACGATGAAATCCTGCCGCGCGGTTCTCTGCTCACTCTGCGCTCTTCTTTTTGGCTGTCGTCTTGGTCGCAGTCTTCTTTGTAGCAGCTTTTGGCTTGGCGGTCGTCTTCGTCGCCTTCGCGCCTGCGGCTGCAGTCTTCGCCTTGGCAGGCGCCTTCTTCGGCGCACTGCCGCTCTTGCCAGCCTTTGCCGCGATCAGAGCCAGAGCTTCCTCGACCGTAATTGCCTGCGGGTCAGTCCCCTTCGGCAGCGTGGCGTTGACCTTGCCCCAATTGACATAGGGACCGTATTTGCCGTCGCGAACGGTGATTGCACCGCCATCCGGGTGCTGCCCGAGATCCTTCAGCGCCGCTGGCGTGCCGCCGCGTGCTCCGCCGCCGGCCTTGCTTTGCTTTTCCGCGAGAACAGTGACGGCGCGGTTGAGGCCGACGGTGAAAACATCCTCGACCGTCTCGAGATTGGCGTAGCTGCCGTCATGCAGCAGGAACGGCCCGTAGCGGCCGATGCCGGACGAGATCATCTTGCCGCTTTCCGGATGCTTGCCGATATCGCGCGGAAGCGAGATCAGTGCCATGGCCTTTTCATAATCGATATCTTCGGGTTTCCAGCCCCTCGGCAGCGAGGCGCGCTTGGCCTCCTTGCCGTCGCCGCGCTGGATATAGGGCCCGAAGCGGCCGGAACGCAGCGTCAGCTCTTCGCCGGTGACCGGATCGGTGCCGAGCGCCTTCGGTTCGTTCATCCCGCTGGCTTCGGCCTCCGCGCCGCCTTCCGAGGAGAGCTGGCGCGTGTAGTTGCATTCCGGATAGTTCGAGCAGCCGATGAAGGCTCCGTATTTGCCGAGTTTCAGCGACAGATTGCCCGTGCCGCAGACCTGGCAGATACGCGGATCGCTGCCGTCCTCGCGCTTCGGGAAGACCAGCGGCGCGAGCGCCTCGTTCAGCGCGTCAAGCACATTGGTGACGCGCAGCTCCTTCGTATCCTCGATCTGGGCGAAGAAATCACGCCAGAAGTCGCGCAACACGTCCTTCCAGTTCAATTCGCCGGCGGAGATACGATCGAGCTTCTCTTCGAGGTCGGCGGTGAAGTCGTATTCGACGTATTTCGTGAAGAAGCTTTCGAGGAAAGCGGTGACGAGCCGGCCCTTGGCCTGCGGCAACAGCTTGCGTTTGTCGATCGTCACATAGTCGCGGTCTCGCAGCGTCGCCAGCGTCGCCGCATAGGTCGACGGGCGGCCGATGCCGAGTTCTTCCATCTTCTTGATCAGCGATGCTTCCGAATAGCGCGGCGGCGGCTCGGTGAAGTGCTGCGTCGAATTGATCTTCTGCTTGGCGAGATTTTCGCGCGCATTGATCTCCGGCAGGCGGCCATCCTCGTCGTCGGCATCGTCGCTCTGCTCGCCGTCTTCCTTCTGATCGGTATAGGCAGCGATAAAGCCGTCGAAGCGGATGACCGAACCGACGGCGCGGAGACCGGCCTTCTGGCCGGCATTATCAGCAAGGATTTCGACGGTCGTCCGCTCGATCTCGGCCGAGGCCATCTGGCTGGCAATGCCGCGCTTCCAGATGAGGTCATAGAGCCTGATCTGATCGGCATCGAGGAATTTGCGGACACGATCCGGCGAGCGATCGAAATCGGTCGGACGGATCGCCTCGTGCGCTTCTTGAGCGTTCTTCGCCTTGGTCGAATAGAAGCGTGCCTTTTCCGGCAGGTAGCGATTGCCGAACTGATCGGCGATGGAGCGCCGCGCCGCGTCGATCGCTTCCGGCGCCATCTGCACGCCGTCCGTACGCATATAGGTGATGAGACCGACGGTTTCGCCGCCAATATCGACGCCTTCATAGAGCTTCTGCGCAACCTGCATCGTGCGGGATGCCGAGAAGCCGAGCTTGGAGGAGGCGGCCTGCTGCAGGGTGGACGTGGTGAAAGGCGGGCTCGGATTGCGCTTGACCGGCTTTGCCTCGACCGTGTCGACGACATAGGCGGCGCCTTCCAGCAGCGCCTTCAGCTTGCCGGCCTCTTCGCCATTGCCGATCGAACGCGGCTGCAGGCGCTTGCCGTTGGCGGCGACGAGCCTCGCTTCGAATTCGTCACCGCGCGGTGTCTTCAGGATCGCCGACAGATTCCAATATTCTTCAGAGACGAAACGTTCGATCTCCGACTCGCGGTCGCAGACGAGTCGCAAGGCCACCGACTGCACGCGGCCGGCCGAACGGGCACCCGGCAGCTTGCGCCAGAGCACCGGCGAGAGATTGAAGCCGACGAGATAGTCGAGGGCGCGGCGGGCAAGATAGGCGTCGACCAGCGGCACGTCGATATCGCGCGGCTCGGCCATCGCGTCGAGCACCGCCTTCTTGGTGATAGCGTTGAAGACGACGCGCTTTACGGGCTTACCGTTGATGACGCGCTTCTTGTTCAAGAGGTCAAGCACGTGCCAGGATATCGCTTCACCTTCGCGATCCGGGTCGGTCGCGAGGATCAAGCCGTCGGAGGATTTCACCGCGTCGGCAATGTCCTTGATACGCTTTTGCGAAGCGCCATCGACTTCCCAGAGCATCTCGAAATCTTGATCGGGCAGGACTGAGCCGTCCTTGGCAGGCAGGTCACGCACATGGCCAAAGGAGGCAAGAACCTTATATCCGGGTCCCAGATATTTGTTGATTGTCTTGGCCTTGGCAGGCGATTCCACCACTACAACGTTCATCATAAATCTCTGAATGCGAGGTCGCGCCGGAAAAAGGCACGGGAGAGACGGGGTATTTTCGTTTCCCCGGCCTTCCGACATGGACAGGGAATTCGTTGTGGTCAAGAGGCTATATCGATTTTTGCGATCGGCGCGGCGATGCAATCCTTGCAAAATGGCATCTATGCTACAATCCTGATTAAGCGCCTCCGGGCGCTCCCGGCAGGTACGGTCATCATATCGGCACGGGCGGCGACACTTTCAATCCAGCATAGAGATCGACACCAATCCGCCGGGATGCCGATGCAGCCGGCCGGCCATGTCGAGTTCGAGAAGCACGGAATGAACGGCGGATACTGATAGGCCGGTATGCCGGATGATATCGTCGATTTCCACCGGCGTCGGTCCGAGCGCGTCGATGATCTCCCAGCGATCCGTATCGTCCGGTGGCAACGATATCGGTTTGTCGTTCTTTGCAGCGGGCGCTTCGGCAAGCTGCGGGCGGAACAGATCGGGCTCGGCCAGCGGCCTCAGCGCCTCGATGATGTCATCCGGACTGGTGACGATCATCGCGCCATCCTTCAGCAAACCATTGGTGCCTTCACAGCGCGGATCGAGCGGAGAGCCCGGCACGGCAAATACCAGCCGGCCGAATTCGCCCGCGAGCCGCGCGGTGATCAGCGAGCCGGAGCGCGTTGCCGCCTCGACCACGACGAGGCCCAGCGAGATGCCAGCTATCAGCCGGTTGCGACGGGGAAAATCGCGTGCGCGTGGCTCCCAACCGAATGGCATTTCGCTGACGGCAAGGCCGTTGCCGTCCCATATTTCATGAAGAAGGCCGACATTTTCGGGCGGGTAGGGCTGGTCAAGCCCGCCGGCCATGGCGGCGATCGTGCCGGTTTCCAGGCTGGCGCGGTGAGCCGCCGTGTCGATGCCGCGGGCAAGGCCGGAGACCACGGCATAGCCGGCTTGTCCGCAAGCGCGGGCGATCATCGCGGTGAATTTGGCGCCGCTGATCGAGGCGTTGCGCGAGCCGACGAGGCCAATCGCAGGTTGGGTTGCCGTCGGCAGATTGCCCTTGACGGCGAGAAGCGGCGGCGCGCCGTCGATCTCCCTCAGCGCCTGCGGATAGTCCGGTTCGCCGATACCCATGAAGCGCGCGCCGAAACGATGCGCGGCCTCCAGTTCGCGCAGTGCATCGTGCTCGCTGGCGATACGTATAGCCCGCGTCGAACCGCCGCGCTGCGAGAGTTCCGGCAGCGCGGCGAGTGCGGCTTCGGCTGAGCCATAGTGGCGGATGAGGTCGCGAAAGGTGGAGGGGCCGACATTGTCGGAACGGATCAGGCGGAGCCAGGCTATCCTTTGTTTTTCCGTCAGCGCAATTCCGATCCGTTCTGCGCTGCCTCTTCCCATTACCCCTTCGCTCCGATCTTCGTTTCCGTGCCGGTGGTCAGCCTGGCAATATTGGCTCTGTGCTTGTACCAGGCGATGATGGTCATCAGCGCCATGGCCGCGGCGATCTTATCGGCGCCTAATATCCATAGTGCAACCGGAATGACAAGGGTTGCAACCAATGCGGAGAGCGAGGAGTAGCGGGTCGTAAAGGCGATCGCCAGCCAGACGATGGAGAAGATCAGAGCCATCAATGGCGCGAGCCCCAGGAGAATACCAAGATAGGTCGCGACGCCCTTGCCGCCTTTGAATCCGATCCAGACCGGGAAGATGTGGCCGATGAAGGCGGCAAAGCCGGCGAGCACGCTCGCGTCCTCACCGAAGAAATGCGCGACGATCAACACGGCGGCCGTCCCCTTGAAGGCGTCGAGCAGTAGCGTTGCTATCGCCAGCGGCTTGTTGCCGGTGCGCAGCACATTAGTCGCGCCGATATTGCCGGAGCCGATCTTGCGGACATCGCCGAGGCCGGCCATGCGCGTCAGAACCAGGCCGAAGGGGATAGAGCCGAGCAGGTAGCCGATGACGATAGCTGCCAGCGCCGTTGGCAGGGTCAACTGCCATGTCCAGAAATCCGCCATCACTTTCTATTCCCCATAAGCCCGAGCTTTGCCTAGAGACTGTGAACCAGCTTGCCGGCGACATAGGTCGCGATCGCCCTGCCGGTCATTCGCGCGTCTTCGAACGGTGTATTCTTCGAGCGCGACAGAAGCATGTCTTTGGCAACAAGCCAAGGTTCGTCGAGATCGATCAAAGCGATATCTGCCTTCGCGCCCGGCTTCAGCGTGCCGGCATCAAGACCGAAGATCTGCGCGGGCCGCGTGGAAAGGGCATCGATCAGCCGCATCAGGCTTACCTCGCCACTGTGATGCAGCCGCAGCGCGGCGGCGAGCAGCGTCTCCAGACCGACCGCGCCGTCCTCGGCCTCGCCGAAAGGCAGGCGCTTGGTATCCACATCCTGCGGGTCGTGCGACGAGACGATGATGTCGATGGTGCCGTCCGCAAGCGCCTCGATCATGGCCGTGCGGTCATCCTCGGAGCGCAGCGGCGGATAGAGCTTGAAGAAAGTGCGGTATTCGCCGATGTCGTTTTCGTTGAGGGCGAGATTGTTGATCGAAATCCCGCAGGTGACCTTTGCGCCGCGCGTGCGGGCGAGGCGGATGGCCTCCGCCGATTCGGGCACGGAGATCATCGCCGCGTGATAGTGGCTGCGGGTCAACGCCGCGATCCTGAGATCGCGCTCGAGCGGAATGAGTTCGCTTTCCTTCGGAATACCGGATAGCCCCAGCCAGCTCGCGAGCAACCCCTCATGCATGACGCCGTTGGCGCCGAGATATTTGTCGCGGGTCTCGCAGGAGACCACGGCGCCGAATTCGCGCGCATAAGTCATGATGCGGCGTAGGACCTGCGTGTCGTAAACGCCGGAATGCGCGTCGGTGAAGACCACGGCGCCGGCTTCCCTGAGGAGACCGATTTCCGTCATTTCCTCTCCAGCGAGCCCCTTGGTAATCGCCGCTGCCGGATAAACATTGACGAGGGCCGTGTCGCGGGCCGTCTTCTTCACGAATTCGACCAAGGCGATGTCATCGATGACGGGATTCGTGTCCGGCATCATGATGAAAGACGTCACGCCGCCGGCCGCGGCCGCGCGGCTCGCCGATGCGATAGTCTCGCGATGTTCGCCGCCGGGCTCGCCTATATGGACGCGGGCATCGACCAGGCCCGGCACGGCGACGAGGCCGGTGCAATCACGTACTTCAGCTCCCTTCGGCGTGGCATGCCCGTGCGCATCCTTGCTGGCAGCGAGAATGACGCCGTTTTCGACGATGATCGTGCCGACCTCGTCGAGATTGCGCGAGGGATCGATGATGCGGACGTTCTGGAGGACGATCGAGTTGCTCATGCGCCAGCTCCCTCGGTGCGCGGCCCCTGGTTTTGTGAGATCAGCAGCGCCTCCATGACCGCCATGCGCACCGCGACACCCATCTCCACCTGCTCGGCGATGACGCTTTGCGGGCCGTCAGCCACCTCGGAGGCAATCTCGACGCCGCGGTTCATCGGACCTGGATGCATGACCAGCGCATCCTCCTTGGCCGCCTTCAGCGTCTCGGCATCGAGCCCATGGAAATGATAGTATTCGCGTACCGACGGCACGAAGGCACCGGACATGCGTTCGCGCTGCAGCCGCAGCATCATCACCACGTCGGCGTCCTTCAGCCCCTCCTTCATCGAATGGAAGACTTCGACGCCCATGTCGGCGATCCCGGCCGGCAGCAGCGTGGCAGGCGCAATGACGCGGACCCGGGCGCCCATGGCATTCAGCAGCAGGATGTTGGAGCGCGCGACGCGCGAATGCAGCACGTCGCCGCAGATCGCCACGATGATGCGCGAAAGCTTGCCCTTGGCGCGACGAATGGTCAGCGCATCGAGCAGCGCCTGTGTCGGATGCTCGTGCTGGCCGTCCCCGGCATTGACGACGGAGCAGGAGACTTTCTGCGCCAGCAGCGAGGCGGCACCCGCGCTGGAATGACGGATGACGAGGACATCGGGGCGCATGGCGTTCAGCGTCATCGCCGTATCGATCAGTGTTTCGCCCTTTTTCACTGAGGAATTGCCGACCGACATGTTCATGACGTCGGCGCCGAGCCGCTTGCCGGCCAGTTCGAAGGAGGCTTGTGTGCGGGTCGAGGCTTCGAAAAACAGGTTGATCTGCGTCAACCCGCGAAGCGTCGATGTCTTCTTTTCGCGTTGCCGGCTGATCTTCACCGCCTCGTCGGCCTTGTCGAGAAGATAGGCGATATCTTGTTCGGTGAGGCCCTTGATGCCGATGAGGTGGCGGTGGGGGAAGAAGACCATGACGTGCCCTCCGGATTTCGTCAGGGGGTCTATAAAGAGGGAGTGCCTCAGGGGCAAGCGCGGGCTTGCGTCACGCCTGTTTGTTCCCCATGCAATTTCGCCCGAATCCGGCTACAGCAGCTATGCTGGTGGGAGACGAAACTTCCAGTTTCCTTTTGCAACCCTCTTGCTCTACAAGCGATCCATGACCCAACCGACCCGGACTGACGATACATTTGCCGAACTGAACCAGCCGAGCCTCTGGTCCGGCATCAACGCCTATCGTTCCGATCCGTTGATCGTCGATTTGACGTCTGGCCTGCCGCGCTCGACACGTGAAGATCTGGAGCAGATGGGCCGTTATGTCACCTCGCATGAGGCGCAGGAATTGGCGCGCATGGCGAACCAGGGCGCGCCGCAACTGCGCACCCATGGCCCGCGGGGCGAACGGCTGGATGTGGTCGAGTTTCATCCGGCCTGGCATGCGCTCATGCGCCGCTCCATGTCGTCAGGTCTGCATTCCTCAATCTGGGATCCGCAGGCAGATCCGGAGGCCAAAGGCCAGTCGCACAAGGTCCGTGCCGCGCGCTTCTATCTGACGGCGCAATTGGAATGCGGCCACCTCTGCCCGCTGACCATGACCAGCGCCGCGGTCGCGGCAATGATGGCATCGCCGGCCGTACAGAAGGATTGGGCGCCGAAGATCCTTTCGCGCAAGTATGATTCGTCCAACAAGCCGGCCATGCAGAAGAGTGCCGTGACCATCGGCATGGGCATGACGGAAAAGCAGGGCGGCACGGATGTGCGCGCCAACAAGACGACCGCCGACAAGGTCAGCGATGGCATCTATCGGCTCTCGGGCCACAAATGGTTCATGTCGGCACCGATGAGCGATGCTTTCATCATGTTGGCGCAGACCAAGGACGGCATGGGCTGCTTCCTGGTGCCGCGGCTGCTCGAAGACGGCTCTGCCAACGGCCTGCAGTTCCAGCGGCTCAAGGACAAGCTCGGTAATCGCTCGAATGCGTCCTCCGAAGTGGAATTCAGCGATACATTCGGCTTCCTGCTCGGCGCGCCCGATGGCGGCATTCGCACTATTCTCGATATGGTAACGCTGACGCGCCTCGATTGCGCGCTGGCGTCCGCCGGCATCATGCGGGCTTCGCTCGCCGAAGCCGTGCACCATGCCCGTGGTCGCAGCGTGTTCGGCAAGATGCTGGTCCATCAGCCGATCATGACACGCGTGCTTGCCGACATGGCGCTCGATGTCGCTGCGGCGACTGCGCTCGCCTTTCGCCTTGCGGAAGCCTTCGACAGGGCCAGCAGCAGCAGCGAAGATGCCGCCTATGCCCGCGTCATGACGCCGGTCGCCAAATATTGGTGCTGCAAGATCGCGCCCGCGCTGATCTACGAGGCGATGGAGTGCATCGGCGGCAGCGGCTATATCGAGGAGCGCCCGATCGCCCGGCATTACCGCGAGGCGCCGGTCAATGCGATCTGGGAAGGTTCCGGTAACGTGATGGCGCTCGACGTGCTGCGCGTTCTGAACCGGGGTAGGGACCTGTTCGAAACCGTCTTCGCAGGTCTTGCCCGCGATCTCGGGCCGGCGGGCAAGAAGACCATCGACGTTCTGCGCGCCGCCATGGCGCTGTGCGAACAGGATGAAGGGGCAGCCCGCCTGCTGATCGAGCAGATGGCACTCGCCGCCGGCGCTGCCGAACTCTATCGCCTGGGCGCAGGCAAGATCGCCGATGCCTTCATCGAAACCCGCCTGGCGGGCGGCTGGCGTGCCACCTACGGCATGCTGGATGCCCGGTTCGATGCGAGCTACATCGTCGATCTGCTCTATCCGCCGGCGACTTGAATTGCTTCGGCTCGGATTTATGGAGTCCCTTGTAAACCGAGATGCTCGGACATCGGATCGAAATCCCGATCATCATGAAGAAGAACATGGCCTTCCTCGATGCAGAACGTGCCGATAATGACGTCTATGGTTTTTCGTACAGTAATTCCACGCTCTCGCAGAAAACGATAATTGCGTGCCGCTTTGACTGCCAACGCATCATTCAGCATCGGCCGGACGGTAAATTGGCGAAGATTTCTTTCGATCAGAGCCGCATGCCGATCGCTTCGGGCACCCTGAAGAACTTCGAGAAGTATAATATCTCCAACCAAAATATCCGGAGGTCCTGCCGCCATCATATTTCGGAGGCGACGCACGGCTTCTGTCTCTGCGTCGCGCAAAAGAGAAATCCAAACAGAGCTATCGACGACGATCACTGTTGTCGATCTCTGCGCATCTCTTCCAAGTCACCTTCCCATCCGAGCCCTGCAAGCTCTTCGAGCGCTCGTCTTTGGCGATACCAACGAACGACACTCCGCAGAGCTTCCTCAACGGTGGCTTTCTTTGTCGACTGTCCTGTTGCAGCCATTGCTTCTGCGATCAGCTCGTCGTCAATGTCTATATTTGTTCGCATTTGCAATCTCGTGTGTATGTCAATAGAAAATTATACACATCGATCCCTGGAACGCAAACGCGAAAGCACGTATTGGGGCCCCCATGATCAATCTCCGCTCCGTCCAACCCGATGACATCGATCAGCTCTATGTCATCTCCCTGGTTACCGGCGATGCCGGCAAGAACGCCACAGCGCTCCATCGCGATGGACGGATGATTGGGCATATTTACTCGGTGCCCTATGCGGTGCTCAGCCCGAAGACGGTCTTTGTCGCCGAAGATGGGGAGGGCGTCTGCGGCTATATTGCCGGCGTCTTCGACACCGTTACTTTCGAGGAAAGACTGGAGCGCGAGTGGTGGCCGGAGTTGCGTAAACGCTATGCGGAACCATCCGGTGATGCTTCGGCCTGGGATGCTGATCAGCAGAGAAGTTTCACGATCCATCATCCGAAGCGAGCGCCCGTCGCTCTCACCGATCCGTTCCCGGCGCACATTCATATGAATCTCCTGCCGCGCACGCAGGGGCAGGGCATCGGCAGTGCGCTTCTCGAGCGATGGCTCTCGAATGCTCGCGCCCACGGCGTCAAAGGCGTGCATCTGGGAGCAAATGTGGGCAACCACAAGGGGATACGCTTCTGGTCATCGCGCGGATTTTCCCGGCTGGAGCTGCCGCTCGGGCTGACATCAGGAAACACCGTCTGGTTCGGCCAATCTCTCTAATCTGTGGATTCCACAGTTTTAAATCTATCGAAGCGCATTGCCTCGTTGCCGCACTTGTATGCGGCTTGCTATTCACCGGCTGGTGACAGGTTGGAGCCGAGATGATGCCGAGCGCAAACGCCGTTCTGAGAAAACCAAAGGAAATACCGGCCGAGCCGGAAAAGCGGGTGCGCAATCGCGCTGCCACCGAGCAGGCGATCCTCGATGCCGCGAAACGGCTATTGGCGGAAGAGGGATTTCAGAATTTCGGCATCAACGCAGTCGCTCGCGGTGCCGGCTGCGACAAGCAATTGATCTATCGTTACTATGGTGGTCTCGACGGCCTCGTGGAGGCGATCGGCACCAATCTTGGAAGCTGGGTGCAGGATCGCATTCCAGACGATACCGGCGGCATGTTCCTGCTGACCTATGGCGACCTGATGGAACGGCTGGCCCTGCTTTTCCTCGATGCATTGCGCGCCGATCCGCTGATGCGTCGCATCGTCGCCTGGGAGGTATCCGAGAATACCGAGCAGGTGCGCCGGTTATCGGAGGCCCGCTCAAAGGCGCTTGCCGGCTGGATCGATCGCATGCGCGGCTCGCTGACGCCGTCGAAAGGAATCGATGCGGTCGCCGTGAACGCGATGATCTTTGCTGCCGTCCAGCATCTCGTTCTTTCGGCAGGCGTCAGCGGCCAATGCGCCGGTCTTGCTCTGAAAACGGCGAAGGACTGGGAGAAGGCCGCTACCGCGCTGAAGCGGATCGTCCGTGGCGTCTACGGCTGACATCGTCGCCATGCAGGAGATATCCACAGTCCCGCTTGGGCGTTAACCTTAACAATTGGTTTACGTTGCGCGGCAACGGTTAACTGGCCACTCTATGTGGACCGATTGTTAACTATTAAGCGTGCAGCCATGGGGTCCAGACCCGGAAAAATAGTGCTTCTTGTCGCGGCGATAATGTTCTTCGCCGTGCTGGCACTAGATATAACGGTACCGGCTCTGGTGCTGAGCGCCATGGCATTGTCGAACTGGCTGGTCCTTTCGACTGAAGCGACGCAATACCAGCGTCGAAGGGGAACCGCATGAAGTGGTTGCTGATATTCTGGGCCGCGCCCGTCTCGTTTCTGGGGGCTTGGTACTACCTGTCCTACTACGACATGAGTTTCGGTATCTTCATGTTGACGCGGCAAATGCACGATCTCGTTTTCCAGATCTACGGCAAGATCCTCGGCATCCCGCCGGAAACCATTCCGCCGCTGGTCGCCCGCGCCATCGCCTTCGACAGCCTGCTGGTCTTCGCCATCTTCGGCTTTCGCAAGCGTGCCGTCATTCTGGAGTGGTGGAGCCGCCGTCAAGTCTCGAGGTCAGGAAAGACCGGTCTGCCGAGCGCCGAAAGCCTGTCCAAAGCTCCCTGAAGAATGAAGCTTGCGGCGGCCGAGTCGATACGCTCGGCACGTTTGGCGCGTGAAACGTCCATTTCCAGCAGCGCCCGTTCGGCGGCGACCGTTGAGAGCCGCTCATCCCAGAAGACGAAGGGCAGGGTGGTCTTGTCGGCCATGCTGCGCACGAAGGCGCGCGTCGCCTGCACGCGAGGTCCTGCCGAACCGTCCATGTTCATCGGCAGACCGATGACGAAGGCCGCGATCTTTTCCTTTTCGGCGAAGGCGAGCAGCACCTGCGCATCCTGGGTGAACTTCACGCGCTTGATCACCGGTCGCGGTGTCGCGAACCGCCGACCGAGATCGGACATGGCAAGCCCGATCGTCTTGGTGCCGAGATCGAGCCCGGCGACCGGCTGACCGGGCAGGAGCATCACGGCGAGGTCTTCGATGGTCAGCGTCGTCATCAGCTCTCGTCCCCCGTCAAAACAAATTGAAGTCCGCGCCGCTTTTCTTTGTGGCGGTTTCGGATATGTCCTAAGACACCAGTCCTGCATTAGAAATCAAGTATTAAGGAGAAAATCCATGAAGATCACTTGGCTCGGCCATGCCGCCTTTCGCATCGAAACGGTCAGCGCCAAAATCCTTATCGACCCTTTTCTAAACTATAATGCATCCTTCGGGGGTGCCGGGCTCAACATCAAGGATGCAGCCGCCGGCGTCACCCACATTCTCTTGACTCACGGCCATGGCGACCATGTTGGCGACACCGTTCAGATCGCCAAGGACACGGGCGCCGTCGTTCTTGCCAATGCCGATCTTGCCGCCTGGCTGGGCAGCAAGGGTGTCGAGAAGCTGGAAATGGGCAATACCGGCGGCACCGTCGGTCTCGGCGGCTTTTCGGCCACTTTCACGAATGCGCTGCACTCCTCCGCCCAACTCACCGAGGACGGTGTTTCGCATTCTCTCGGCAACGCGAACGGCCTGATGCTGCACTTCGACGATGAGCCGACGCTGTTTCACATGGGCGATACGGACATCTTCTCCGACATGGGCCTGATCAACGAACTGCATCAGCCTGATATCGGAATCGTGCCGATCGGCGACCGCTTCACTATGGGCGGCGCCGTTGCCGCGCTCGCCTGCCAGCGCTTCTTCAATTTCAAGACCGCTATTCCCTGCCACTACGGCACTTTCCCGATCATCGACCAGACCCCGGAAAAGTTCATCGCCGGCCTGGAAGGCTCGAAGACGGCGGTCGCGGCACCGAAGCCCGGCGAGAGCATCTCGGCGTAACGTTACCCGTTGCGTATAGCGGACATGGCCTTTATAGCGTGATGAAAATCCACTTGCTGGTGGATCATCAATTATCCGGAGAATGCCATGTCCGTCGATCTCGCCACCGTCAAACGCGTCGCCCATCTTGCGCGTATCGCCGTCAATGAGGACGAAGCGCAGCGGATGATGGGTGAACTGAACGGCATCCTGGGCTTTGTCGAGCAGCTTTCCGAAGTGAATGTCGATGGTGTCGAGGCCATGACCTCCGTTACGCCCATGGCGATGAAGAAGCGGACGGATGGTGTCACCGATGGCAGCAAGGCCTCCGACATAGTCGCCAATGCGCCGATTACCGACCAGAATTTCTTCCTGGTTCCCAAAGTTGTTGAATAACGGCCGCACGAGCCTCTTCCGACCCCATTGCTCTCATTAGACCTGAAGCGAAACAAGATGACTGAACTGACCAGCCTGACCATTGCCGAAGCTCGCGACAAGCTGCGCGCCAAGGACATCACTGCCACCGAACTGACCGAAGCCTATCTTTCGGCGATCGAGGCGGCCAATGCTCAGTTCAATGCCTATGTGAAGGTGACGCCGCAAAAGGCGCTTGCAATGGCCAAGGTGTCGGACGCCCGCCTTGCGGAAGGCAAAGCCGGCGCGCTGGAGGGCATTCCGCTCGGGATCAAGGACCTCTTCGGCACGGAAGGCATTCATACCCAGGCCTGCAGCCACATCCTGGACGGTTTCGAGCCGCACTACGAATCGACCGTCACGCAGAACCTCTGGAACGACGGCGCCGTCATGCTGGGCAAGCTCAACATGGATGAGTTCGCCATGGGCTCCTCCAACGAGACCTCCTATTATGGTCCGGTGATCAATCCCTGGCGTGCAACTGGTTCCAACCAGCAGCTCGTTCCCGGCGGCTCCTCTGGCGGTTCGGCCGCTGCCGTCGCCGCGCATCTCTGCGCCGGCGCCACGGCCACCGACACCGGCGGCTCTATCCGCCAGCCCGCTGCCTTCACCGGCACTGTCGGTATCAAGCCGACCTATGGCCGCTGCTCGCGCTGGGGCATTGTCGCCTTCGCCTCGTCGCTCGACCAGGCCGGTCCGATCGCCCGCGACGTGCGCGATGCCGCCATCCTGCTGAAGTCAATGGCAAGCGTCGACGCCAAGGATACCACCTCGGTCGACCTGCCCGTGCCGGATTACGAAGCCTCGCTCGGCAAGTCGCTCAAGGGCATGAAGATCGGTATCCCGAACGAATACCGTGTCGACGGCATGCCGGAAGAGATCGAGACTCTTTGGCAGCAGGGCATTGCCTGGCTGAAGGATGCAGGCGCCGAGATTGTCAACATCTCGTTGCCGCACACGAAATATGCGCTGCCGGCCTATTACATCGTCGCGCCTGCCGAAGCCTCATCGAACCTCGCCCGTTACGACGGCGTGCGCTACGGCCTGCGCGTCGATGGCAAGGATATCGTCGACATGTATGAAAAGACACGCGCTGCCGGCTTCGGCCAGGAAGTCAAGCGCCGCATCATGATCGGCACCTACGTGCTTTCCGCCGGCTATTATGATGCCTATTACCTGCGCGCCCAGAAGGTTCGCACGCTGATCAAGCGCGACTTCGAACTCGCCTTCAACGCTGGCGTCGACGCCATCCTCACGCCCGCCACACCGTCCTCGGCCTTCGGCATCGCCGACGAAAACCTCGCTTCCGATCCGGTCAAGATGTACCTCAACGACATCTTCACGGTGACGGTCAACATGGCCGGTCTCCCCGGCATTGCCGTCCCCGCCGGCCTCGACCCGAAGGGCCTGCCGCTCGGCCTGCAGCTCATCGGCAAGCCATTCGACGAGGAAACCCTGTTCAAGACCGCCCACGTCATCGAACAGGCCGCCGGCAAGTTCACGCCGGCGAAGTGGTGGTAAGCAGCATATCCGGAAAGGTCGATAGCTGAGAACTGACGGGCCAGACCACGTGGTTCGAGGCACCTGTCACCTTCGCTATCGCTTCGGCGCCAGAGCACCTCACCACGAGGTCCGGAGCGGCCGAACATCTGACGGCAAGCGAGGGGAGTAGCCCTCATGGTGAGGTGTGAAGCCCTTTGAGCGCAGCGAAAGGGCGGAGCCTCGAACCACGAGGGCGGATGGTGCGGCCTATCTATTATCCAACTGCGCCCTCACCAGCCGCAATCCCTGCTCTGTAATCCGATAAGGATGACCGCCGGAGGATTTGATTGCCCTCAGGCGCTTAAGTTTGCGGAAGAGATCGAGGCCGAAACCAGGATAGAGCCAGCCGTCGCGCGTGAAGCAACGGACCATCTCGATCTTCTTGTTTTCGGAGCGGTTGATTTCGATGCGCCCGCCCTGGGCGAGCAGATGCAGAATGCGCTGTTCGGCGCGGGAAATATCCATAGTTTCAAGATCCGGAAAGCGCCGTAAGGCGCGACAAAACGATCCGACATTCCCTTGGGGAAGTCGGGGCTTCGTTTCGGGCCCAGCGCGCAAGAACGACTTGCGGGCGGGGCCTTTACCGGGTCTGAGAAAAGGTGGACATCAAGACTCCATTGATGCCTAATATCTAAAGCAGGTTGTATTCGCGGTCAAGTTCACCCTTGTTAAACACCCGTTCGCATTTGGCGGCTGGAAAAAGCCCTTTTCCGGTGTTCTACTGCTGAAAACGGCGGGGGCCCGATGATCCACATTCGCAATGCCCACGAGGGAGAGACGGAGATATTGGTCAATATCGGCCTGCGGTCGTGGCAGACGGCCATGCGGTCGATCGGTGGCACGGATGCGTTGCTCGATGGTGCCAGAGAAGCCTTCTCGAATTTTATCCGCAGGTCATGGCTGACGATTACGATCGTGGAGTTGAACGGACTGGTTGCCGGCTGGGCGGCCCGCGAAGCGCTCGATGAGAATATCTCCGATTTCTGGATCGATCCCGATCATCTGCGGCAGGGACTTGGTTCAGCACTGCTGGCGCAGATCGAGAAGGATGTTCTGGAGCAGGGGCTGGAGAAGGTCGCGGTGCAGACCCATGCCGGCAACAGCGACGCCATCGAATTCTTCAAGGCGCATGGCTATGCCATTCATTGGCTCTCCGTCGACTATTCTCCGAAGCTCGACCGCGACGTGCCGACGGTCGGCCTTTCGAAAGCGCTGCTCGACAGCGGCGACGGGACCTATGGCTCCGGCTTATAACGGCAGTGGGCTGCTGAAAGTCTTGCGCCGCACCGCCAATTGCTCTACCTCACAAAGTTCAGAAGAACAGCATTTCAAGAGCCTCTCATGACCATTGTCGACGTCCGCACGCCAGATCCGAAGCGCTTCATTCCCGGTGCCACCGGCGATTGGGAAGTTGTTGTCGGGATGGAAGTCCACGCCCAGGTGCTGAGCAAATCCAAGCTCTTCTCCGGCGCTTCGACGGAGTTTGGCAAGCCGCAGAATTCCAACGTCTCGCTGGTCGATGCCGCGATGCCCGGCATGCTGCCCGTCATCAACGAGGAATGCGTCAGGCAGGCGGTTCGCACCGGTCTTGGTCTAAAGGCTCAGATCAACAAGCGGTCGGTCTTCGACCGCAAGAACTATTTCTATCCCGACTTGCCGCAGGGCTATCAGATCTCGCAGTACAAGGATCCGATCGTCGGCGAAGGCAAGATCGTCATTTCGCTCGGTCCGGATCGCCAGGGCCAGTTCGAGGACATCGAAATCGGCATCGAGCGCCTGCACCTGGAGCAGGACGCCGGCAAGTCGATGCACGACCAGCACGCCACCATGTCCTATGTCGACCTCAACCGTTCCGGCGTGGCGCTGATGGAAATCGTCTCGAAGCCGGACATGCGCTCGTCGGACGAAGCCAAGGCCTATATGACCAAGCTGCGCTCGATCGTGCGTTACCTCGGCACGTGCGACGGCAACATGGATGAAGGCTCCATGCGCGCAGACGTTAACGTCTCCGTTCGCCGTCCGGGTGGAGAGTTCGGCACGCGCTGCGAGATCAAGAACGTCAACTCCATCCGCTTCATCGGCCAGGCGATCGAATACGAAGCCCGCCGCCAGATCGCGATCCTCGAGGACGGTGGCACGATCGACCAGGAAACCCGCCTGTTCGATCCGAACAAGGGCGAAACGCGGTCCATGCGCTCCAAGGAAGACGCGCATGACTACCGCTATTTCCCCGATCCGGACCTGCTGCCGCTCGAATTCGACGACGCTTTTATCGATGCCCTCAGAGCCAATCTGACGGAACTGCCCGACGACAAGAAGGAGCGTTTCGTTCGTGAAATGGGCTTGTCGGTCTATGACGCCTCGGTGCTCGTCTCGGAAAAGGCGATTGCCGACTATTTCGAAACGGTCGCCGCCGGCCGCGACGGCAAGATCGCGGCGAACTGGGTGATCAACGACCTCTTGGGCGCCTTGAATAAAACCGGCAAAACCATTGAGGAGACTCCGGTTTCGCCCGCCCAGCTCGGCGCCATCATCGACCTGATCAAGGCCGAAACCATCTCCGGCAAGATCGCCAAGGACCTGTTCGAGATTGTGCTCAACGAGGGCGGCGATCCCGCCGAGATCGTCGAAGCCCGCGGCATGAAGCAGGTCACCGACACCGGCGCCATCGAAAAAGCCGTCGACGAGATCATCGCCGCCAATCCGGATCAAGTTGCCAAAGTCAAGGCCAAGCCGACGCTTGCCGGCTGGTTCGTCGGTCAGGTGATGAAGTCGACCGGTGGCAAGGCCAATCCGCAGGCGGTACAAGCCCTCGTCAAGGCCAAGCTCGGCATCGAAGAGGAATAGGCTCCGTGTATTTCGTCCGCACGGCCGGCGAGCAGGATCTAGGGAAGGTCCGCGACCTTCTCGTGGAGACCTGGCATGCCGCCTATGATCGGCACTACGGCGCGGCGAAGGTCGATGAACTGATCGAGTTTCTGCTGTCACCGGCCAAGCTGAGGGCACGGTTGACGAAGCGGCATTCCGAGTTCCTGGTCGCCGACAATGGCGAGGATATAGCCGGCATGGGTTATGCCGTCATGTCCGAGCAGATGACCAAGACCGTTCTGCTGCATATGCTCTATGTCCGTCCGTCATTGCAGCGCAACGGCATCGGCCGCGATATCTTCGCCGAGCTGGAAATCTGCTTTCCGGACGCCGAAGTCATGCGGCTCGACGTCGAACCCGAGAACGCCGAAGCGATCGCCTTCTACAAAGCCCACGGTTTCGCCGAGGTCGGCCGCAACGAGAATGCGGGGCCGGGACAGTCGGGTATTCCGGCGCTGGTGTTTGAGAAGCGGCTGGCAAGCCATTAGGTGGATCAGAAGAATTTGGCGACGAACGGAACCGATCTGTTGATCCGCGAAGCCCGTGAGGGCGACCTTCCGGCTGTTATCGCCCTCTTCGCCGCCGATGCTCTCGGCGGTCATGGCGACACCACCGATCCCGCTGCTTATGAGGATTACCTCCGCGCGTTCCGTACCATCCAATCCTCGCCCGACCAGGCGCTCTACGTCGCCGAGTTCCGCTGCGACGTCGTCGGCACTTTCCAGACCATGATCACGACATCGCTGACTGGCCGCGGTTCTTCCTCGATGATTATCGAAGCGGTTCAGACGCGCTCGGATCTGCGCGGGCAGGGGATTGGTGCCGCAATGATCAATTTTTGCATCGCCGGGGCAAAAAGCCGCGGCATGCGGCTCGTGCAGTTGACATCGAACGCGGCACGCAAGGATGCCCATCGTTTCTATGAGAGATTGGGTTTCAAGCCGAGCCATCTCGGCTTCAAGATGGCTTTGAAATGACCGCTTTTCCCGCTGGAATCACTGGACAAGGCGGCATAGTGGCGGCATAAGCAAGCGATCGAATTCTGGTTTCGCCTGCTCCCAACGGGCACAAGGATAAAGACATGTGGAATTTACTCGTGCAAACCTTCACGTGGTGGAACAGTCAGACGATGGGCACGCGCTTTGCGACCTGGCGGCTCGGCAAGCGCGTCGGCGAGGATGAATTCGGGAATGTCTATTACGAAGGCGGCACTTCCTCCTACGGTCTTCCGAAGCGTTGGGTGATCTACAAGGGTTATGCCGAAGCCTCCGCCATTCCTCCGGGCTGGCACGGCTGGATGCACCACCGCACCGACGTTCCGCCGACCAAGGACAACTACGTTGCCAAGGAATGGCAGAAGCCGCACCGCGCCAATCCGACCGGTTCGCCGCAGGCCTACCGCCCGCCGGGCTCACTCGCCGTTGCCGGCGAACGTCCGCGCGTAACCGGCGATTACGACGCCTGGACGCCGGGCAACTGAGCACGCAAGGCCGGCCCGTCCTTTGGACACAATTGGCCTTTAGAGCAGTTCCAGGAAAAGTGCGAAGCGGTTTTCCGTCCGGAATGCGAAAAAAAACAAATAGATAGAGCGGGGAAAGCGATTCCATGAAACGCTTGAACCGCTCTAGGCGCAGAGCATGCCGGCTCGTGCTCGGCGCTTTGACCGAGACCAAGCGGAGATTGGCGGATATGACGTTTTTCACGCGGAGCGCTTCTTTGCGTGTGATATCGGGAGTGGCGCTTGCCCTTGCCGCGGGCGCTGTCTTGCCGCCCTCCGCCGAGGCCGCCCGCATTTCCAACCCCGTCGCCGTCTTCTCCGGCCTCGACAAGATCACTGGCCGCATCACCACGTTTGATGTCTACATCAATGAGACCGTGCAGTTCGGCGCGCTGCAGGTGACGCCGAAGGCTTGCTATTCGCGCGACGATACCGAGCTGCAGAAGGTGGACGGCTTTGTCGAAGTGGACGAGATCACCCTCGACCGCCGCATCCGCCGCATCTTCACCGGCTGGATGTTCGCCGACAGCCCGGGCCTCAACGCCGTCGAACATCCGATCTATGACGTCTGGCTGAAAGAGTGCAAGCAGAAGTCGGATATCCCGCCACCGGACAGCGCCGGCGCCAAGTAAAGCGCTTCTCTTCAAACATCGGCAGTGCCGCACGATTGGCTTGCGAAGGCGAGACCGCCGTAAGCAATCCTGCGGCAAGCCGCTCAGCCGTCCTTCCTTCCCGAACCAGCGACCTTCCAAATGGAATGCCGGTCGGTTTCGTCGGAGAGATCGATAATGACGCGCGAGCCGTCTTTGATCCTTCGCCGCATGACATCAGCACGATCCGGATGGACCCGCAGTTTTGCGCCATTATACATAGCCTGAAGCCGGGAGCGTGAAATGCTGAGTTCAGACGCAAGCAAGCGATCGAGGCGGGAGTTGAACGGGAACTCGACCGCCAGATCGATCTCCAGCATCGTCCAGCTATCCGGTTCGCTCAGCGCCTCTTTCTCGACATCTGCATCGGCAAATTCGTCGATGTGTTGGGCCTTGCGGCGTAGCCCGTCGAGATCGAACTCTCTGGCCCGTATCCACTGGGGATCGTTGCCTTGAAGTGCTTCCAAAGCAAGAGGATTGAGATCGCGAATGGCCTGACGCTCAAAGAGCGTCCGGTTCCATGTCTTGTCGCAGTCGATGCATTTATAGACGAGCCATGCATCGAGTTTCTTGCCGTTGGCGTTGAGCCTGATCTTGCCGCTCGACTTGAAAGGCTTGAGGCATCCGCATCCGCTGCAGACGATCCATGGCTGAGGGGCAGTTCGAGGATTGATGGTCCATCGGACCTTGAGAATATTGCACATACCGTCTTGGTCTTCCGTTCGGAAGTTCACCAAGTTGGCGGTAAGACATGCCCATTACGGGCGCGGCGTGGCAATGTTTCGAACGGCTGAAGAGCTGAGACAGCAATGGCTGCGCATGGCACATGTCAACAATGCCAAACCGGTCTCAGGCCACCACCCGATGAACATAATCATACGTCCGGCAGCGATGAAGCTGCCCTGACATACAGGGTGAAATTGAATGAGACCGGTGTTTACGACGGCAAAGTGGAACCTCGATGCGCCAATGCTCTTCAAGCGAGCGTTAGCAGATAAAAACGCAGATTTGAAGCCGTTGGCGCCTCGGAAAGGCCTATGGCGCTTTCAGCGCGCGCCAGACGGCCGGAGCCGTTCTCAGGCGTCAGTACTTTTATCCCGGCGAAACGCACCAAGGATCTTTCGCCCCACGGCAGCAATCCCGGCCACAACGACGATCAGCCCTTTTTTCAACGCCAGCAGCGCTACGCCGAAGCTCTTGAAGAAGCCGAGGACGACCGCCAGGAAGCCGAGCTTTGCGGCGATCTTCACGCCGGCACCGGCAGCGATCATACCCGCCATGCTGTAGGCGGCGATCTTGTCGCCGTTGACAAAGTCGGCATAGCGCTTGCCACTGTCATATTGAACGGCGTTGATGACGCTCGGGATAGCATTGTTGATGTCCTGCAACTGGTTGAGGCCGGCCACGAAATCGAGTTCCATGACGCCTTCGCGACCGAGCACGCGCACCGAATAGTTCAGCGTATGCAGACCATTGGCGTCCTTGCCGAAGACAAGGTCGCGGGCCCAGTGAAGCGCGTGGGTCGCCTTGTCGTAGTGCGGTGGCTCGGCCCAGCCGACCAAAGTGATCGGAGCGTAACCTTGCCGCTCGCGTTCGGAATTTTGTTCCTTAATCCCATCCTGAATTTGCTTCAGCAGGGCGTTATAGTCTGTCGACGCGGCGTCATCGTCGGAGACATGGCCGCCGCCGTCATATTCAACGACCGCACCCCAGGTGCGCGGATCAGTCGGCGCATATTTTGCTGGGAAGATCATGCCGAGCGTACCTTCGGCGGCGCTGGCCGGATTACCCCAGAGCTGAACCAGCACTTTTCGCGTATCGTCCGGATTGAGATAGTAGAACTGGTCAGAGACATTCAGCGTCGCGTCGGCGCCGGGCAATTTGATCGGTCCCTGCTGAAAATCGATGGTCTTTAGCACGGCTCCTCCGTCGCTCTCCGGAGCGTCGGTGCCGAACATGTCGTGAAAGGATTTGGCGTTGGCCTGCGTTGCGGCCACTGCGGCAAGAAATACGATTGCAAGATATCTTTTCAAGATACTACCCCCGGCTGTTGTGCCGAACGTAGCGGATTCTTGATTTAAATCAACGTATGTACGTGGGTTCTCAACTGCCGGTGAAGCTCAGATTGGGCGATTCCATCGCTTTCTCAAGCATCCGGGCATATTGATCCTTCGGCACGTCGATTGCGCCGAATGTCCTCAAATGCTCGGTGGTGAATTGCGTATCGAGGAGGGTGAAGCCGCGCTGCTTAAGGCGCTCGACGAGGTAGACGAGACAGATCTTCGAGGCGTCCGTGCGGCGCGAAAACATGCTCTCGCCGAAGAAGGCCGATCCTAACGAGACGCCGTAAAGCCCGCCGACCAATTTGCTGCCCTCCCACGCCTCGACCGAGTGGGCGTGGCCGATATGGTTCAGGGTCGAATAGAGCGACTTGATGGTTTTGTTGATCCAGGTGCTCGGCCGGCCGCTGGTCTGCTCGGCGCAGGCGGCGATGACGCCGTCGAAATCGGTGTTGAACCTGATATCGAAGGGCTTGCGGCGGATGGTCTTCGCCAGGCTTTTCGAAACATGGAAGGTGTCGAGCGGCAGCACGCCGCGCAGTTCCGGTTCGACCCAGAAGATTTCCGGATCATCAGCCGATTCCGCCATTGGGAAGAGGCCAATGGAATAGGCGCGCAGCAGAATCTCAGGGGTAATTCCGGGATTTCTGCCGCGCGGCCCTGCCATAGGTTAAGCCGAGCCTTTCGCCAGGTACTCTTCCAGCCAATGGATATCGTAATCGCCATTGGCGATATCCTGGTTGGAAACCAGATCCTGGAACAGAGGCAGAGTGGTCTTGATGCCATCGACCACGAATTCATCGAGCGCACGGCGCAGGCGCATCATGCATTCGACGCGTGTACGGCCATGCACGATCAGCTTGCCGATAAGACTGTCGTAATAGGGCGGAATCCTGTAGCCCTGATAGGCGCCCGAATCGATGCGCACGCCAAGGCCGCCCGGTGCATGGAAATGCGTGATCGTGCCGGGGGAGGGCACGAAGGTCCGCGCGTCCTCGGCATTGATGCGGCATTCGATGGCATGGCCATGGAAATGCACGTCCTCCTGCGTCACGGAAAGACCGCCGCCCGATGCGACGCGGATCTGCTCGTGCACGAGATCGATGCCGGTGATCGCTTCGGTGACCGGATGTTCGACCTGCAGGCGGGTGTTCATTTCGATGAAATAGAACTCGCCGTTTTCATAGAGGAACTCGATCGTGCCAGCACCGCGATATTTGAGCTTCTTCATGGCGTCGGCACAGATCTGGCCGATCTTCATGCGCTGCTCGACGTTGAGCGCCGGTGAATTGGCTTCTTCCCAGACCTTCTGGTGGCGGCGTTGCAGCGAACAGTCGCGCTCTCCGAGATGCACGGCATTGCCTTCGCCATCGCCGAATACCTGGATTTCGATGTGGCGCGGCTTGCCGAGATATTTTTCCATATAGACGGATTCATTGCCGAAAGCGGCTGCCGCCTCGGTACGCGCCGTCGACCAGGCTTCGAGGACGTCCGCTTCCGTGCGCGCCACTTTCATGCCGCGTCCACCGCCGCCGGCGGTCGCCTTGATCAGCACCGGATAGCCGATTTCCTTCGCGGTCCTCAGAGCGTCCGTCTCGGTCTTCACCTCGCCGTCCGAGCCGGGAACGACGGGAATGCCGAGCTGCTGTGCGGTCGTCTTGGCGGTAATCTTGTCGCCCATGATGCGGATGTGCTCCGCCGTCGGGCCGATGAAGGTAATGCCATGTGCTTCGAGAATATCGGCGAACTTGGCATTCTCCGACAGGAACCCATAGCCCGGATGAACGGCGTCGGCACCGGTGATCTCGCAAGCCGCGACGATCTGGTGGATGTTGAGATAGCTTTCGCGCGACGGCGGCGGGCCGATGCACACGCTTTCATCCGCCAGGCGCACATGCATCGCGTCGGCGTCGGCGGTCGAATGCACGGCGACGCTCGCAATGCCGAGCTCCTTGCAGGCGCGCAGCACACGAAGGGCGATCTCTCCACGATTGGCTATGAGAATCTTCGAAATCATGGGCATAGGGTTTACTCGATGACGACCAGGGCTTCGCCGTATTCGACCGGGCGTCCGTCCTGAATGAGGATTTCGGTCACAGTGCCCGATTTGGGCGCGGGGATCTGGTTCATCGTCTTCATCGCTTCGATGATCAGCAGCGTCTGGCCTTCCTTGACGGAAGCGCCGACCTCGATGAAAGCGGCAGCGCCCGGAGCGGGCGCCATATAGACCGTGCCCACCATCGGCGCGCTGACGACGTTATCCGGATTGCGCGACTTGCCGGCAGGTACGGCAGCCACGGCGGGAGCGGCGGCGGCAGCCGCTGCGGCATAGGCAGGTGCTGCGATCGGTGCCTGAACATATTGAGTCGTGCCGGCGCGCGATACACGGATGCGCAGATCTTCCTGCTCGACCTCGATCTCGGTCAGATCGGTCTCATTGAGAATATTGGCGAGGTCGCGGATGAGCGCCTGGTCGATACCCAATTTCTTGTCAGCCATGGATGTTTAGCCCTGTATTCTTGTTATTGCGTGATGGATTTCAGCGCGTGCAGCGCCAGGATGTAACTGTAGGGTCCAAAACCGCAGATCATACCCTTGGCGGCGGGCGCGATCATCGATTTGTGCCGGAATTCTTCGCGTGCATGGATATTAGAGATATGAACCTCCACCACGGGAACGGAAATGGCGCGGATCGCATCATGAAGCGCGATCGACGTGTGGCCATACGCGCCCGGATTGATAGCGACGCCGGCCGCGACATCTCCGGCTTCATGCAGCCAGTCGACCAGCACGCCTTCATGGTTGCTCTGGCGAAAGTCGATGACAAAGCCAAGGCTTTCGGCCGCCGATTTGCAGTCGGCTTCGATATCCTTGAGTGTCTTGCCGCCATAGATGCCCGGCTCGCGCTTGCCGAGGGCATTCAAATTGGGTCCGTTCAGGACGAAAATGGTTTGCGCCATCAGAGGTTCCGTCAAAGTGCAGCGCAACCTATAGACTCCCGAGGGCCCATAGGAAAGCCCCCAGAACGTAGGTTGCGCGTGTCTAGGTGTGGAAACGCCCTGATTTTGGCGATTTTACGCATAGCCTCGAAATCGGTTCGACTTCGAAAGGGCTCACGCCTATTCCGAAGCGCCCTGTGTCCTTTATGCATCCTGAAAAACACAGGGCGCAGTCGTTGCCATGGTTTAGCAGGTGGTCTTGCCGCAACTGCGGACATTGGCGATCTTCTGCTGGATGGCATCGAGGCCGATTGCCCCGGAGATCGCTTCATTTCCGATAACATAGGCTGGCGTGCCGGTTACATTGAGATCGGAGGCGAGTTGGTACGTGGCCTTGACCGAATCAGTATTCGGGCTCTTTGCCATTTCGGCCCGAATTGCCGCTTCGCTGACGCCGAGCGAGGTCGCGACTTCGATGGCGCTGTCTTCCGAGGCGCGGCCGTCACTGCTAAGCAGCGTATGATGGAATTCGGCATATTTTTCCGGCGCCAGCTTGCGGAAAGCGTCGGAAACCCTTGCGGCGGCAACCGAATCCGGCCCGAGGATCGGGAATTCCTTCAGCACGAAACGCACGTTCGGGTCTTGCTTCAGCAGCGCGTCCATATCGGGAAGCGCGTGCCGGCAATAGGTGCAATTATAATCGAAGAACTCGACAACGGTGACGTTGCCCTTTGGGTTGCCGATCGTCACGTCATTCTTGGAATTGAAGATGGCATCCTTGTTTTCTGAGACAGCCTGGGCGGATTGGGCAAGGCGCTGCTCGTCCTGTTTCTTCTCAAGCGCCGATTGTGCGTCCAAGAGAACTTCCGGATGCTCGACGAGATATTCCTTGATGAACTCCCCGAATTCCTTTTTCTGCTGGTCATCCAGCGCGGCGGCGGGCTGGACCATGGCGAGCGACGCGGCAATGGCGATCGCTGAAGCCGCCAGCAAAGTTTTGGAAAAAAGGGTCATCGGGTCCTCGTTTGAGTAGGTGCTGAGACTCATCGTCCGGTTCGGGATATCACCGCGAGGTTAAGATCCACAAATGTGTATCGGCAATTTACGGTGCATGTGTATTTCCAGAAACAGGAATTTTCACGACAAAGCCGCAATCGCGGGATTGTGAACACGCTAATATTACGGCAATTGTCTGGCTCCAATCCGATCCGAGAAAGAATTGACTTTGTTTTCCCTATCCAAACGCAGCGATGTCGAACCCTTCCATGCCATGGACGTTCTGGCGGAGGCAACGCGTCGGCGTCAGGCGGGACATGCTGTCATCTCGATGGCCATTGGCCAGCCGTCGCATCCCGCGCCGCAGGCAGCACTTGAAGCGGCACGCACAGCACTCGGTCACGGTCGCATCGGCTACACGGAGGCACTTGGCACGCTGGCGCTGAGGCAAGCACTTGCCGGTCATTACCTTGCTCGCCATGGGCTGACCATCGATCCCACGCGGATCGCGATCACCACCGGTTCGTCCGCCGGCTTCAATCTTGCCTTTCTGACGCTGTTCGATCCCGGCGACAGCGTCGCCATCGCAAGGCCCGGCTATCCGGCCTATCGCAATATTCTCGCCGCCCTCGGGCTCGATGTCGTCGAAGTGCCTGTGACCGCCGAGACGCAATTCACGCTGACCCCGGAAAGCCTGGAGGCGGCGCAAGCGGCGAGTGGCAAGCGGCTGAAGGGCGTATTGCTTGCAAGCCCTGCCAATCCGACCGGCACAGTGACGGGCAGGGCGGCGCTGAAGGCGCTCGCCGACTATTGCGCCGACCGTTCGATCGTCTTCATCTCCGACGAAATCTATCACGGACTGACTTTCGTCGGCGAGGAGACGAGCGCGCTGGAGCTAACCGACGAGGCGATCGTCATCAATTCCTTCTCGAAATATTATTGCATGACTGGCTGGCGCATCGGCTGGATGGTGCTGCCGGACCGTCTGGTGCGCCCCATCGAGCGCGTCGCCCAGAGCCTCTATATTTCGGCGCCGGAACTCTCGCAGATCGCCGCTGCCGCAGCGCTCGGGGCAGGGGCTGAACTGGACGTCTACCGCGAAAGCTATCGCCACAACCGCGATTTCCTGATGCGCCGTCTGCCCGAAATCGGCTTCTCCATCGCTTCGCCGATGGACGGCGCTTTCTACGCCTATGTCGATGTCGGCCGTTTTACCAACGACAGCATGGCTTTCGCCCGCAAGATGCTGGCCGAAATCAACGTCGCCGCTACGCCGGGCCTCGATTTCGATCCGATCGAGGGACACCGCGTGATGCGCATCTCCTATGCCGGTTCGAACGCGGAGATCGAGGACGCAGTGGAACGCATGGCGGCGTGGTTGAAATAGACTCTTAGATCAGAGGTTTGCGGCGGGTTTTGAAAGTATTTTAGGAAGTGCTTCAATGGTGTCGGGGTATTGGTCGCCAACGGGGCCGCCCCGTCCTTCGAGGGGCGCTTCGCTCCCGCCTCAGGATAAGGCGGAGCCGGCTTCACGACTTGCTGCAAAGCACCGCAAAGCAAAGGATAACTCGCGGTCGGATGCGAAAGGTTAGCCCTCACCTGGGGCGGGAGCAACGCGACCCTCGAAGGACGAGGGCGGGTGTGAGCACCGAAACTCGCGAGAAGGATAAACGACGAAAGAGAAATACCGGTCGTCGACCATACCAGCCTGAGGTCCTCCCAAACAAAAATCCGGCCGCGTCGCCACGGCCGGATTTTGTTATTTCGTTCCAAACAGCAGCGTTCAGAAGAAACCGCGGCGCTGCCACCAACCGGCCTTCTTCGGCTTGGTCGGCTCGCCATCGCCTTCGCCGCCCTCGTTGGCGCGGCTGGACTTGACCACCGGCTCGGAGGAGGAGACGTTCGACTCGCGGTTGGCGCGCGCCGGCTTGGCCGCAGCCTCCGTCACCGCGGGTTCTTCAGCCGCTACCGGTTCGGCGACCTTGTCGAGATCGCCGGCGACCTCGGCTACTGTTTCGGCTTCGGTGTCAACCACGGGCCTCTCTTCGGCGATCGGCGCTTCGACAGGCGATGCTTCCGCCTTCGGCTTGCGGCGGCTGCGGCTCTTGGCGGGCTTCACCTCTTCAGCGACGACGGGCGCGGTTTCGACAGCCGCCATAGCCGGCTGGCTTTCGACGGCCGCTTCGCCTTCAGCGACTGCGATATCGGCGACGGTCACTACGACATCGTTTTCGCCGTCATCCTCATCGTCAGCGCCTTCCTCGGAACCGGCTTCACTGCCGGCGGCCAATTCATTGCCGTCGCCGTCGCGATTGCGGCGTCCGCCACGCTTGCCGCGCCGACGGCGCTTGCGCTTCTGCTGGCCATCGTCGCTGGACGCGGCCACAGCTTCGCTGCTGCCGCTTGCCTCGTCCTCTTCGCCTTCATCCGCCTCTTCGTCATCATCTTCGCTGGACGTATCGGCTGACTCGGAAGCGGCCTGGGCGTCACCGCCACGGCCACGACGGCGACGGCGACGCTTGCGCTTGCGGCCACCCTCATTGTTCTCGGAGCGGGCAGCAGGCTGCTGTTCGACGGCAGCGGCCTTTTCCTCCAGTTCCTCGTCTTCGTCCTCGTCGGCCTCGATGACGATATCATCGTCCTCGTCCTCGGGAATGGCGGCGAAGTTGAACAGGGATTCGATCTTCACCGGATTTTCCACCGGCTCGCCGCGGTCGATCGCGAAATGTTGCGTGCCGACGGCATTGTCCGCGCCGATGACGATGGCGACGCCGAAACGGTTTTCGTAATCGACGATCGTCTGGCGCTTGTGGTTGAGCAGATAGAGCGCGATGTCCGGCGTCGTACGCACGGTGATGTCGTGTGTCGTGTTCTTCAGCAGATATTCCTCGATGCCGCGCAGAACATGCAGCGCAACGGAGGACTGCGAACGGACATGGCCGGTGCCGCCGCAATGCGAGCAGATCTGCGTCGTGCTCTCGAGAACGGAGGCGCGGATGCGCTGACGCGACATTTCCAGAAGGCCGAAATGCGAGATGCGGCCGACCTGGATGCGAGCCCGGTCGTTCTTCAGGCACTCCTTCAGCTTCTTCTCGACAGCGCGGTTGTTGCGCTTTTCTTCCATGTCGATGAAGTCGATGACGATCAGGCCGGCAAGATCGCGCAGGCGAAGCTGGCGGGCAATTTCTTCCGCCGCTTCCAGATTGGTCTGCAGTGCGGTGTCTTCGATCGAATGTTCGCGCGTCGAACGGCCGGAGTTGACGTCGATCGAAACCAGAGCTTCCGTCTGGTTCATGATCAGATAGCCACCCGAGCGCAAAGTTACCTGCGGCTGCAGCATGCGGTCGAGCTGTGCCTCGATGCCGGAGCGGGAGAAGATCGGATGGATGTCGCGATAGGGCTGAACCACCTTGGCGTGGCTCGGCATCAGCATCTTCATGAAGTCTTTCGCTTCACGATAGCCTTCTTCGCCGGCAACGATGATCTCGCCGATATCCTTGTTGTAGAGGTCGCGGATCGAGCGCTTGATCAGGCTGCCTTCTTCGTAGACGAGGCAAGGCGCGGTCGAAGCGAGCGTCAGCGTGCGGACGTTTTCCCAAAGGCGCATCAGATATTCGAAATCGCGCTTGACCTCGACCTTGGTGCGGTTGGCGCCGGCGGTGCGAAGAATGACGCCCATGCCTTGCGGCACTTCGAGCATCTTGGCGATTTCCTTCAGGCGCTTGCGGTCCTGCGGATTGGTGATCTTGCGGGAAATGCCGCCACCGCGCGCCGTGTTCGGCATGAGAACCGAATAGCGGCCTGCGAGCGAGAGATAGGTGGTGAGTGCAGCACCCTTGTTGCCGCGCTCTTCCTTGGCGACCTGCACCAGCAGGATCTGCCGGCGCTTGATGACTTCCTGGATGCGATACTGCTTGCGCGGTTTACGCTGCGTGCGGTCCGGAACCTCTTCCATCGCATCTTCGGCGCCGACGGATTCGATCACTTCTTCTTCGTGGTCGTGATCATCATCGTCGTCGTCGTCATGACGGCGCTTGGAAACATCGACATTCTCGGAGATCGAATCGGTTTCGACCATCGCAGCCATTTCGCCGGATGGGCCGCTTTCTTCGTCTTCGCTTGGGGCGTCGATCGTCGCGACCGCCTCGGCGGCAGGGGCCTCGTCGGCGGAAGCTTCCGCGACCACCTTCTTGCGGCTGCGGCGCGGCTTGGCCTTCTTCGCCGGAGCTTCTTCGACGGGAGCTGTCGCTGCCTCAGGGGCAGGGGCCTCTTCCGCGACGGCGGCTTCCGCTTCGTCCTTCTGGACGATGCCGATGTCGGGCTGTTCCTGCTGGGAAAGATCCAGCGCCGTTTCGACATGCTCGACATCGTCGTCGCGGCGATGCTCTTCGGCTTCCGCCTTCAAGAGCGCCTGCCGGTCGGCGAGCGGGATCTGGTAGTAATCGGGATGGATTTCGGCAAAGGCCAGAAAGCCGTGCCGGTTGCCGCCGTAATCCACAAAGGCCGCCTGCAGCGAAGGCTCGACCCTCGTCACCTTGGCGAGATAGATGTTGCCGCGGATTTGCTTCTTATGCTGCGACTCGAAGTCAAATTCTTCTATGCGGTTCCCGCGAACGACAACGACACGCGTCTCTTCCTCGTGAGACGCATCGATAAGCATTTTGTCTGCCATGTAAGCTGTGCTCCTCGGCGCTGGCATGCGGAAAGGCGCCGGCCGGTCGGTAGGACAGGCTGGTTGCACTCCATCATTGCTGCACCGGATAATGAAAGTCGCGATTGGTTGTTTTGCGATGACAGCAACTGCAGCCAGACGACAGCCGGGACATTAGCTTCCCGGGGTCTGTTCACTTCTTGAAAAAGCTGCTGCGGTACCATCCGTAACCAAGCGAGATCGACAATGCCTTAGACCCAACGAACGGGTCCGATGAATGTGCTCTCTAAAGAGCGTTTGGTGGCTATCCACCGATGAATTTCCCGCGCAAAACCGGAAATTCAGATATCCAGTATGGGAGCAGAAGCACTGGAGACGGCGGATGACGGCCGCTTATGGCGCCTGGTACTCGAGGCGGCTGCCTTTGCGGCGACTCTATCCCGTCAACACTTCTACCCTAATATGCGTTGTATGTTTTATCTGTCACAATAGCAAGGGGAAAGCCAAGTATGCCATAATATTGATGGATTCGTCCTATGAGGAAGGTGCGGGGACGGCGTCTCCGATTCTTCTCCCGGTACGCCATCACATCGGCACTATCGCATCATTCCTGGTTTTCCCGTTATTTTTTGGACTTCAAAAACAACGTTGAAATCAATATGGGGCGCGCTGGGCAATTGTTAAAGGGATTCCGACATGCGACGGAGAATGGCGTGAGGGCTTTGCGGATTATAGCGGTAGCCCTCGCAATGATGGCTCTTCCAATTCTTTCGCCGCTTGCGCCGGCCGTGGCGGCCGCCGATCCATTGCTCGCCTATGGTGCGCGCATCGCCGGCGACGACGCCCGCACCCGTATCGTCATCGATATGGATCGCGAGCCGACGTTCTCGGTTCATTATCTCGACAACCCTGTGCGCATCATTGTCGATCTCCCGGCAACCGCCTTCGGCTTCCCGGCTGGCGATCTGAAGCCGATCGGCCTCTTCAAGGATATCCGCTACGGCACCATGAACGAGGACAGCGCCCGCATCGTGCTGACGGCGACCAAGCCGGCGAAGCTCGTGATGACCAAGGTGCAGCTGGATGAAAGCGGCAAGGGGCATCGCCTCGTGCTAGATGCCGAGATGATGCCTGCCGGACAATTTGCGGAGCTTATCAAGCAACAGAGCTGGACCAACGATGACACCGCAAAGGATGTCGGATCGGTGGCGCCGATCGAAAAGGCTGATCCGAGCAAATTCCTCGTCGCCGTCGACGCCGGTCACGGCGGTATCGACGCCGGCGCGACAGCCAGCGATGGCGTCACGCAGGAAAAGGACATCACGCTTGCTTTCGCCAAGCTCCTAGCCGACAAGCTGAACGCACAGCCAGGCATCAAAGCCTTCCTGACACGTGACAACGATGAATATCTGTCGCTGTCGCAGCGGGTGACCATCGCCAGGCAGAACCATGCCTCCCTGTTCATCTCGCTGCATGCCGACACGCTGAAGCAGAAGGATATCCGAGGCGCCACGGTATATACGATTTCCGACAAGGCCTCCGACAAGCTTGCCGGTGAAGTTGCAGACCGGGAGAACAATTCCGACCAGATCGCCGGTGCCGAGACGCAGGCCCAGCCCGCCGCCGTCGCGGATATTCTGATGGACCTGACCCGGCGTGAGACGCAGGCTTTTTCCATTTCGCTGGCGCAGGATGTGCTGACCTCGTTCAACGGCCAGATCTCCATGATCAACAATCCGCATCGCCATGCCGGCTTCCGCGTGCTGCAGGCGCCGGATGTGCCCTCCATTCTCCTCGAACTCGGCTTCCTCTCGAACAAGGATGATGAGAAACTTCTGCTCGATCCCGATTGGCGGCAGAAATTGGCGGATCGCCTGACCGATGCTGTCCAGCAATATCGCGTTTCAACCATTGCGAATGGCGGCTGAGACGGTGGACAGTGCCGCCATTCGTGTCTTCCATGTAACAGCCGTTGCTAATGGGCGGGGATGAAGTGAGGAATACCGGCGATGAGCCCTATTTTGCTCACATTCCCGTCTTTACACCAAACTATTGTTTGCGGCGGTCGGCATGCACGGCTTTGTGCTGCTGCCGTCTTGCATTAACGCCGTCAGCGTGCAAAACGCCCGTGAATGTGCGATGGTCTCGCGCATGCGCCGCATGAAGAAGAAGCACCGGTAGCATCATATGGTCAGACTGATTGGATATTTCTTTGGGCTGGGCTGCATCCTGTTCCTGGGTGCGGCGGCTGCGGCGGCTATTTATCTGAGCGTCGTTTCCAAGGATCTGCCGGACTATGAGGTGCTCGCCAAATACGCGCCGCCGGTGACGACCCGCATTCACGCCGGCAACGGTGCGTTGATGAAGGAATATTCGCGCGAGAACCGGCTGTTTCTGCCGATCCAGGCCATTCCCGATCGCGTCAAGGCCGCTTTCCTCTCGGCCGAAGACAAGAACTTTTACAATCATCCGGGCGTCGATGTCGGCGGCCTGATGCGCGCCGTCGCCGTCAACCTGCAGAATATCGGTTCCGGCCGCCGTTTCGTCGGCGCCTCGACCATCACCCAGCAGGTCGCGAAGAACTTCCTGCTTTCGGCCGACCAGACCTTCGACCGCAAGATCAAGGAAGCGATCCTCTCCTTCCGCATTGAACAGGCCTACAGCAAGGACAAGATTCTCGAACTCTACCTGAACGAGATCTATTTCGGTCTCAATTCCTATGGCATCGCCGGTGCCGCACTCACCTATTTCGACAAGTCGGTCAACGAACTGACCATTGCCGAATCGGCCTATCTCGCTTCGCTGCCGAAGGGTCCGTCCAATTACAATCCGTTCCGTCATGCCGACGCGGCGATAACCCGCCGCAACTGGGTCATCGACCGCATGGTCGAGAATGGCTATGTCAGCCAGAGCGACGGCGAAGAGGCCAAGAAGCAGCCGCTCGGCGTTGTGCCGCCGAAGAACGGCCCGTCGCTCTTTGCCTCCGATTATTTTTCGGAAGAAGTCCGCCGCCAGTTGATCGACCAATACGGCGAGAAGATGCTTTATGAGGGCGGGCTTTCGGTTCGCACCTCGCTCGATCCGCAAATGCAACTGGAAGCGCGCAAAGCACTGCAGGACGGTCTTGTCGACTATGACGAGCGCCGCGGCTTCCATGGCCCGATCAAACAGATCGCGACATCGCAGGACTGGGGTTCGGAACTCGCCAAGATCCCGGCCTTGAGTGACGTGCCGGAATGGCAGTTGGCGGTCGTGCTGTCCGTGTCCGACCAGGCGGTGGATATCGGCCTGCAGCCGAGTGTCGATGCTGCCGGCAGGGTTGCGAACGACCGCAAGCGCGGTACGATTGCCGCAGCCGACATGCGCTGGGCTTACCGCGCGGCCGGCGGCGGCAAGACGGCGAAATCGCCGAGCGGCGTGCTGAGCCCCGGTGACGTGATCTACGTCCAGAAGACCGGCGATGCCGATTCCAGCGCCTATCGCCTGCGCCAGCCTCCGAAGGTGCAGGGCGGTCTCGTCGTCATGGATCCGCATACCGGCCGCGTCCTCGCCATGGTCGGCGGCTTCTCCTATGCGCAATCGGAGTTCAACCGCGCCACCCAGGCAAAGCGCCAGCCGGGCTCGTCCTTCAAGCCCTTCGTTTACGCGGCGGCCATGGACAATGGCTATACGCCTGCTTCGGTCATTCTGGACGATCCACTCGAGATCACGCTCAGCAACGGGCAGGTGTGGAAGCCTGAAAACTACGAAGGCGAGGGCGGCGGTGCCCATACGCTGCGCTTTGCCATCGAGCATTCGCGCAACCTGATGACGGTGCGTCTCGCCGCCGATATGGGCATGCCGCTCGTCGCCGAATATGCCGACCGCTTCGGCATTTACGACCATATGAATCCGGTTCTTGCCATGGCGCTCGGTGCCGGCGAGACGACGGTGCTGCGCATGGTTTCCGCCTATTCGGTCATCGCCAATGGCGGCAAGCAGATCAAGCCGACATTGATCGACCGCATTCAGGACCGCTACGGAGCGACCATCTTCAAGCATGAGGAACGTGTCTGCGGCACCTGCAATGTCAGCGACTGGCAGAATCAGGATGAACCCGTCATCGCCGACAATCGCGAGCAGGTGCTCGATCCGATGACGGCCTATCAGGTGACATCGATGATGCAGGGTGTGGTCATCCGCGGCACGGCGGCGGGCAAGATCAAGCTCAATACGGATGTGGCCGGCAAGACCGGTACGACCAATGACGAGAAGGACGCCTGGTTCGTCGGCTTTACACCGAGCCTCGTCGCCGGTCTTTATGTCGGTTACGACACGCCGAGCACACTTGGCCGCGGCGCGACCGGCGGCTCGATCGCCGCGCCGATCTTCAACGAGTTCATGCAGGCCGCTACCAAGGATGAGCAGCCGGAGAAATTCCAGGTTCCGGCTGGCATGAATATGATGGCCGTCAACCGCGCGACCGGCATGGCCGCGCAGCCCGGCGATCCCGACGCCATCATGGAAGCCTTCAAGCCCGGCACCGGCCCGGCGACCACCTATACGGTCATCGGCGGCGGCGATGCGTCGGCTCAGGTCGCGCCCGAGGAAATTCTGAAGACCTCGCCGCAGGCCAACCAGGCGGTCACGTCAGGTGCCGGCGGTCTCTTCTGATCCCATCGGATTTGTCCAATGATCATGCCGCGGGGCTTTACAGTCGCGGCATGTATATCTATGTCACCAGCACTCTTTGAATTGAACAGCAGTTCACATCGAACGGCCGAATAAAGAAGCAGGAATATGCGAGCGGAAATCGAGAATGTAGTCGACGAAACCAAGCAGGCCATAAGCCTGCTGAGGAGGCATCTTTGACTGGGATCAGGCGATAAGACGACTGGACTGGTTGAACAATAAGGCAGAGGATCCGACCCTTTGGAACGATGCCACCGAGGCGCAGAAGCTGATGCGCGAGCGCCAGCAGCTCGATGACGGCATCAGCGGCGTGCGCGGGCTTGAGCAGCAGCTTGCCGACAATGTCGAACTGATCGAGCTTGGCGAGGAAGAGGGCGATGCCGACGTCGTCCGCGAGGCCGAAGAGGCCCTCAAGAGCTTGAAGACGGAAGCTGCACGCCGGCAGGTGGAGGCCATGCTGTCGGGCGAGGCGGATTCCAACGACACCTACCTCGAAGTCCATTCCGGCGCCGGCGGCACCGAGAGCCAGGACTGGGCGAACATGCTGCTGCGCATGTACACCCGCTGGGCCGAGCGTCAACGCTTCAAGGTGGAACTGCTCGAAGTCCATGACGGTGAAGAAGCCGGCATCAAATCGGCGACCCTTCTGGTCAAGGGCCACAATGCCTATGGCTGGCTGAAGACCGAATCCGGCGTTCACCGCCTCGTGCGCATCTCGCCCTATGACAGCAACGCCCGCCGTCATACCTCCTTCTCGTCGATCTGGGTCTATCCGGTCGTCGACGACTCGATCCAGATCGAGATCAACGAGAGCGATTGCCGCATCGATACCTACCGCTCGTCCGGCGCCGGCGGCCAGCACGTCAATACGACCGACTCGGCGGTGCGCATTACGCACATCCCGACCGGCATTGTCGTGCAGTGCCAGCAGGAACGCTCACAGCACAAGAACCGCGCCAAGGCCTGGGACATGCTGCGCGCCCGCATGTACGAAGCGGAGTTGATGAAGCGGGAAGAAGCTGCGAATGCCGAAGCCGCTTCGAAGACCGATATCGGCTGGGGCCACCAGATCCGCTCTTACGTGCTGCAGCCTTATCAGCTCGTAAAAGACCTGCGCACCGGCGTTGCCAGCACCGCACCAAGCGATGTTCTCGACGGCGATCTCAACGAGTTCATGGAAGCCGCCCTTGCGCACCGCATCAGCGGCGCGGCCGATGCGGTCGTGGACGACGTGGACTGAGAAGAGAATCGGATAGAGTGTCGAAAAGCCCCGGAGACGGGGCTTTTTGCGGCGTGTAACGCGGCAGTCACGCGATGTTTTAGAGAGCTGGCCGATCAATGATATCTGGGGCGACTGTGCTCAAGGCGCAGTGTCGGCATCCGTCTCGCGCAACAATTGGTCCAATGTCAGCAGCGGTGTGTTCATCGCTTTCGCATAGGCATAATGAAAACAATCGAAGTTGCTCAGGTGACGACGACCGAGGCCATGTTTTTCAGCGACTGCAACGGCGAAGGATAGCACGCGGCGTGGTGAAACCGGCTCCTGAAGGCGAATGTTGCGCGCGTCCAGCCATTCGAGGACGGCGCCCTCGGCTTCGCTGTATTTGCAATTGAGCTGGTCCGGCCGCGAGAGCACGATGATAGCTTCCCATGCGGCCAAAGCTGACGTTAAGGGGGAGGTGGCATCCAACAGTGCTGCCTCGTAGGCTTCGGCGCTGTCTTCGCCCGCCATCATGGACACGATCGCGCACGCATCAACAAACATTAGTCGTTGCCGTTGAGATCGTGATCAAGCTGATGATAAGCCTCAGGCGGCACCGGTTTCCGGTTTGGCGCAAAGGACAAGCCACGTTTAGCGAGAATTTTGCGAGCAGTCTCGCTTGGTGCTTCCCGACGCAGGCGCATGTTGATTGCCTCTCTCAAGGCAACAATAACGGCGTCCGTCACGGTCGTTTGGTCGATCCTAGCCAGTTCTCTGGCAAGCGTATCCGCTTCTTCATTTCGGATGCTGAGCACCATCTGTATAGCTCCCTGCGTCTGGCTTACTATACAGGTCTGTGTGGCAATTCTCAATCCGAAAACTGCTCCGCCAATATTCTCTCCGACCATGATCGGTCCGGATCGGAGAGAATGCGGGCCGTCGTGTCTTCGGTCTGGGCGATCCTGACGCTCATGACCGATTTGACTTCGGTGTTGTCGGCTACCGCGTTGACGGGGCGTTTTTCCGGCTCCAGCACAGTGATATCGATCGTCACCTTGTTGGGTAGCAATGCACCGCGCCAGCGGCGAGGGCGGAAGGCGCTGACGGGGGTCATTGCGAGAAGGGGCGCCTCCAGCGGCAGGATGGGGCCGTGAGCGGAGAGGTTATAGGCAGTGGAACCAGCGGGCGTCGTCACCATCAGGCCATCGCAGATCAGTTCCGGCAGACGGACATGGCCGTCAATCTCCACCTTCAGCTTGGCCGCCTGATAGGACTGACGAAACAGTGATACCTCGTTGATGGCAAGCGCGATGGATGTGCTGCCGTCAGCATTGCGTGTGCTCATCTGCAGCGGGTGAAAAGCATTTTCGACAGCCGCTTCGATGCGTTCGGCCAGGCATTCCGTACGATAATCGTTCATCAGGAAGCCGACTGAGCCGCGGTTCATGCCATAGACGCGTTTGCCGGAATTCATCGTATTGTGCAGCGTCTGCAGCATGAAGCCGTCGCCGCCGAGCGCAACGACGATATCCGCATCTTCCTGCGGCGTCTGGCCGTAGAGGCGAATCAACTCCTCGCGCGCGGTCTGGGCTTCCGGCGCAGTCGATGCAAGAAAACAGACAGATTGAAAAGCGCGTGACATGCAATGTCCTTTGAATGATCGTACTAGGTAATGATATTCCCGCTATGCGACAAGACGTTTTGCAACGACTGGTGAATCCGCTGGGCACTTCAGTCCGCGGCATCGACGCAAACTGCCGATTTTCCCTTTACAGGAAATCAAAATCTGCTACTTGGCATGCCGATGTGCCCTTGTAGCTCAGTTGGTAGAGCACCTGATTTGTAATCAGGGGGTCGCGGGTTCGAACCCTGCCGGGGGCACCATTTTTTCACATTATATTCAAGTGGTTACGAGCAAAGTGGAACAAATTGTTTCACTTTGCTATGCGCCATGAATTTACTAGGATTTCCGGGCTTTTCCAAGGATTCCCAGGCTTTGGCGGGGATTCCGTGGAACATGAATGGCGCATGAAATCGATCCTTGGCGCACGACGACGGCGACAATTAAGACGCCGATGTCTTTTAAGCGTATAGTGTGTTTTCACATTGCTGCGGGGTAGGAGGCTGGCATGGTCTACACGACGGCCGACTTGGAGCTGGCCAACAGGCATGTCTTGCTAGGCGAAAAACACATCATCGACCAGGAGATGCTGATCACGAAGCTTATGGCCAAGGGATTAGATACCGCAGTGGCCGAGAGTCTGCTGAGTTTGTTCGTCGACATGCTGAATATTCACCGCGACCGGCGCGATCGAATTGCCGCCACCCTACATTAGGCGATAAAAACCGCCGCCCTTTCGAGCGACGGCCCGAGCGGTGGGCGCAACCCAAGGCTCGTAACGTGCCGTTACTACGCGGCACGGTCTCCTAATGTACCATCGCTAGAACGGGCAGCAAAGAAGGGCCAGCGCGCCGCAAGCGTGTAGGGGCGGTGGTGTCGCGCCGGCCTCGAGGTGTTGTGGTGGACCGCCATGGATTCGAACCATGGACCTGCGAATTAGAAGTTCGCCGCTCTATCCGGCTGAGCTAGCGGTCCTTGTTAACTAGGACTGCTGTCGCGGGAAATAGAAATCGAGCCGAGTGCTACGCATGTCTACATCGCACGCCTCAGCAAAGCCCCTGGCAGCGCCAGTCAGCAGCGTGTCAATCTTCTGGATGACATCCTCAATCTCGAGCCCTTTGAATGCTCTGTCGTAGACTACATCCAGCAAGTAACGGGCACATCCAAGCCGGTGCAAAACATTCTCTGCATCACGCGGAACAACATCAACGGCCGCGTCCAGAATGGCGTCGACGGTGGCGCAGTGTATCTCGCGGCTCACTTCGCACGCAGTCTCATTGATCTTTTCAACCGTTTCGGCGAACAGCGGGAAAATGTCTGGCCGATGGTCGTAGATGTTCGCTTGCAATTTGTTTACCACGATCTGCGTCATTTCGGTGCCTCGTTGCGTCTGCGTCCTGAAATCGGTATACAGTACTGATAACGGAACAATGTCGGTACGTCAACCAGAAATCGGTACGCTGTCATGATAAATTCGGTTCAATGCAAAATGGCGAGAGCAGCACTAGGTCTAGGCGTGAGAGATCTTGCAAAACTTGCCGATGTTTCGGTTGATACAGTTTCTCGGCTTGAACGCGGCGATGACTTAATGCCCCGCACAGTTTCCGCCATCCGCTCCGCCCTTGAAGCGGCCGGCGTCCTATTCATTGACCAAAACGGCAACGGTCCCGGCGTGCGCCTGCGGGATCGGCAAGCGTGACTGACGACATCGAGGTCAGGATTTACCAAGAACATCCGGACGGTGACCCTGAAGAGCTCACGTCCGTAGATATCGAATATTTTGGGGGTATTTGTCCCAACGTGGGAGATATCTTCGTCACATGGAACTTAGGAACGCCATACGGATATTTTCTCGTTGAGAAGCGTTACTTCATCGTTCAGCAAGGCGGCCCGCGAGGGTGGGCGGTTTATGTCCGCGACCTCAAACCGACGCCTTTTGACCAGCGCATGGTTGCGCAGTGGGCAAAGGATACCGAGTTCTTTGCGTCAGAGCGTGACGATGACGAAGACGGGCCAGCGTACGCGCCCATAGCGCCGCCGGACTTGCCGAAATCAAAACGTGTCAGGCGCAAAAAAACGCGGGCCGTCCGCTGACTAGAGACAACGCCCCACCATGCTTCATCATCTGAAAGTAGGCAATGGCAATCGGACAACACACAAAACCTGTGAGCATTGTCGGTTGAATACCGAAATGACGTGTGGCACGTCCCGATGCCTCTTGCATTCGCATGCTGAGTTCTGTTCTTCTGTAGATCCTGGCAGCGGGGAATGCGGCAATAGCTTGCTGGCAAACCGCACTCACCCGCGCTAGGTGGCGACCCTCGGCTAGATCAGCGCGAATGCTGATCTCGCTGACAGTCAGAAGGACTGTGTAACACGTATCACGTACGTGCAACAGAAAACCGCCAAGCGTGTAGCATTTGTCAACACGTTGTTGAATCGCCACACGCTTGTTGACTGAGTTCGCGGCCATTCCCAGCGCGAAATCCCACGTTGACCCCTCACGCATGCCGTGCATAGATGCTGCGGTATTGAGGGGAAAATATTATGAAGTTCAAATATGTAGTAGCCGTGGCCTATATGGCTACGATGTCGTCGTGCGCGACAAATTATACTTACGAGCCGATAATTCCAAATCCGCCGAACATGGAAATGGCGCAAGCGCAATGTCAGATGATGTCTTCGAGCACGCAGCAAGGTGTTGTTGCGTGGGGCAGCACAAGCTATGTGGCCGGCGCGCAATTGGGAAATGCCATAGGAAACGCCGTAAGGGCAGATCAATTCGTACAGCAATGCATGACCATGAGCGGCTGGCGACGCGTTTCCTTGCCGCCGCAAGGTCAAACGAAGCCAGTGCACAGCGAGCCGGTTGGTGGGCTCACCGCAGACCAGAGAAAGCAGGCCGTTGATTTTCTGGCAATGGGATATATCGCCGATACCTGTAAGGTTAAAATAAGCGCAGATAAGCTCGCAAACCTTAAGGCTTTGCGGGCCGAAGTAGGCCCCGATATAATTGCCCAAGGCCGAGCGCTTGGCGAAAAAACTATAAATGACAACGCGAAGAATATTGGGCGGGCCGCGGTATGCCAACGTGCGGTTGGCATCATCAAGGACATGGGCTGGTCATAGCTGACGCTATTCCGGCCAACGGCCTAAACAGTAGGGCGGCCTTTCGACCGCCCCAGCCCCAACACATGGGCGAGCGGCTAGATCGTTTAAATATAGTCCTTCACCAGGCCATTTGGGTTCCATGTAGACATCACCGCTCCGCATAGCTACACCGCGCAAAGAGGTGACCAATGGACGATTCGAACGCCCCACAGCGGCAGACTAAAACACCAGCGAAAGAGCCGCTCCCAGCGGATGAAAAATTCTACGATCCGTGGGAGGAAGAGTTTCGAAAGGTCTACCGCGATGACAAGGCGTTCGACTTTTGACTGAGGGCGGCCTCACGACCGCCCACCATTTTTTAAGGTTGAGCGGGCGCACATTTCAGCCGACAGCTTCGACAGAAAGGAAGGTCGAGCCATTGTCAATGGCATTAAGCGCACCGCCGCTGTCTTGAAAAACGATCACGCCAATTGAATCGCCGGCCGCCACTTCAATGATAGCCGATGTAACATTTTGCTGCATAAATCCGACGGACGTAGCGGCCTTTTGTTGTGGCGCACCAGGGAAAGTCGCACCGTTCTTTACAATCCGGATGCTTCGCGTTCCGGCTGAACTCGTGTTCCAATAAACTCCCGCCGTGACTTTCACGCGGTTGACGCCGGCCGGGATGACAACAACATTGCCCGAAACAGTCGCAACCATCGAATTAACATCGAGAGCCGCAAGCGCGAGGGAGGTGTCAGCGTTATTCGGTATTGATTGGTCGGCTGTCAATCCGGCAATAGCCACGCGGCCGCGAACAGTGGTATTAACCAGCCTTGTCACACCAAAACGTACGATGCTACCAGCCGCCATAACGTCGTCTAAGTCTGCATCAATCGTCCCGCTTGCACCGTTAAGATGCGGATTCCGACGTGAAGCCGGCCGCCAATCCGATCAAAGACCGGCCACCATTCCGATTTGAAGCCGGCCACCGTTCCGATCAAAGACCGGCCAGTTTTCGACACTGAACATCACTCCCTGGGTCAGCAACTTTGGCATCAAATACCTCGCGGTGAACGAGGGGATTTTGATGCCGGCAAAGAGAAGGCTGACCATGAGACATTTGCGACAAATGCTGCGGCTTGCAGCAAGCGGAACCAGCTCGCGTGAGATTGCCGTCGTGTTGGGAATTGCGCGTAGCACGGTGCAGGATAATCTGCAGCGCGCAGCGGCGGCTGGGTTAAACTGGCCCTTGCCTGGGGACCTTACTGAC
>NZ_AUFB01000018.1 GCF_000426285.1 Rhizobium leucaenae USDA 9039
AACCTGGTGGAAAACGCGATCCGCCGACCCGCCATGAATCGCCGCAATGCGCTCTTTGCGGGGCACGATGAAGGGGGCCGCAACTGGGCCCGGTTTGCCAGCCTGATCGGCACTTGTAAAATGAACAGCGTTGAACCCTACGCCTATCTGTGCGACCTCTTCACCCGCCTCGCAAACGGCCACCTCGCCAAAGACATCGATGCCCTGATGCCATGGGCCTTTGCCGCCCGCATCAAGGCCTCACAATGAGCTCGTCAGGTACTCTTCGGTGAGCTCATTTGACGGCCCGCAGATCAACCTCAGATCGCTGCAACTGAAAAATCGATGGGGCGTGGACGCCGCATACAATTATCCCCATATATACATCTAAGCAAAGTGAATGGATCTCGCGGGAACTCGCATTGAATGCCGTAAAACTCCGAACTGTATGTCGGCAATATGCGCATGGCATGGCTGATGACATCAATGGCATCCGCTTCAGACTGTATATGGGCCTTGTCAATGATAATTGCGATATCAACGTCATCGTCGTGATCAATCAGCTTATTTTCCCGAACTAACCCCAGCAGAGTGCCAAAACAAAAAAAGATTCATCTCCAATGTCCCTTAATTCAGCGATAACATTGGAAGCAAAAGTGAGCAGTCCGCTGATATCCGCGTTACTCCAGAATCGGAACGAATGATGTATTCCATGGGATGTAATCTCCAGTTTTTGCTTAGAAAGAACCTCATTATTGAGCATATTCTTCACAATTGCCGCGGGCTCATCGCCGAAATGTATTTTGAATTTTCGCTATTCTCCCCAGAAGTGCCTGATCTTGCTCGTATGCCGCAATTATGAGGTCAACCGCCTTCGCTAACATCTCGGGTGCCACAGAACGAGGCGCGGTCTGCAAGCAGAAATTGCGAAACTCTTTTGTACGCTGTCTGTGCGAGGTAAGCAGTTCCCAATCACCGCTGTCTTGAAACTCAATGCGCATGTGACCTGCCACTGAGAATTTCCTCCAGAATGGATTAGAGTCCGGCCCATTAAAGGACGGACGCATGAAGAAGCAGCGATTTACGGAAGAGCAGATTATTGCGGTGTTGAAGGAGCCGGAAGCTGGCGCGAAGGCGTCGGACCTTTGCCGCAAGCACGGAATTTCAGAAGCGACGTTTTACAACTGGAAAGCCAAATATGGCGGCATGGAGGTCTCCGAGGCGAAGCGGCTGAAGGCGCTTGAGGACGAGAACGCCAAGCTGAAGAAGCTGCTCGCCGAACAGATGCTCGATGCGGCCGCGCTCCGCGAGCTTCTTGCAAAAAAATGGTAGGGCCTGCCGCTAAGCGTGAAGCCGTCATGCATCTGAAGGCCGTCATGGGCCTGTCGGAGCGGCGGGCCTGCCTGATCATATCCGCCGACCGCAAGACGATCCGTTATCGGTCCAGTCGACCGCCAGAGCTAGAACTGCGGGCGAAGCTGCGTGACCTCGCCAATGAGCGACGGCGTTTCGGCTATCGGCGACTGTTCGTCTTGCTCCGGCGGGATGGAGAACCGTCCGGGGTCAATCGCATCTACCGGCTCTATCGGGCGGAAGGACTTTCCGTTCGGAAGCGGAAAGCCAGACGGCGTGCCGTCGGCACGCGTGCGCCGATCCTGGTCGAAGCGAAGGCCAATGCCCGGTGGTCGCTGGATTTCGTCCACGACCAGTTCGCCTGCGGAAGGAGGTTTCGCGTGCTCAACATCGTCGATGATGTGACCCGTGAATGCCTGGCAGCAATCGGACACCTCAATCTCCGGGCGTCGGGTCGCCCGCGAACTGACGACGCTTATCGAACGGCGCGGCAAGCCCGGCATGATCGTCTCCGACCACGGCACGGAGTTCACGTCGAACGCGATCCTCGCCTGGTCAAAGGAGCACAAGGTCGAATGGCACTACATCGCGCCGGGAAAGCCGATGCAGAACGGCTACGTCGAATCCTTCAACGGACGAATGCGTGACGAACTGCTCAACGAAAGCCTGTTTTTCGGCCTCGATCATGCCCGAACCGCCATCGCTGAATGGGCAGAGGATTATAATCATTTCCGGCCGCACTCATCCCTCGGTTATCAGACCCCGGCAGGCTACGCCGGGATTATCGCCGCAACCGGCTCCAACGCTGCGCAAGATGAAAGCTTCGCGTTTCCGCCGGTTGCTACCACCGCGCCAATTGGCGTATTCAAAACCGCCGAGGCTCTAATCGCCGTTGGATGAAAGTTCAGTGGCAGGTCACTATGCAACGACCGACGATAGCATCCTCTCTGTGATGCTTTGCGAAACCACGTCCTTGCACCTCATATTCCAGGACGAACCCTCTTCTACCGATTTCGTCCAGCAACACGCCATGATCTATGTAGCGGCGATAGTGATCCCCGAAGTCCTTGGTTACGTCAGCATCAGCCAGAGTTCGATATTCGAACGCGACGGCAGCTCCAGGCCCGAGAGCCGTTTAAACCCCGGAGGACGCCTTGTACTTGGAACATTTGCCACTTCTCGGCAGCAGATCCAAAACACCGCGTGGCTTTCATCGGTTTTGCCGGGTTTTATGACTCCCGAAGCTCTATATGTTCCCAATGAGAGCCCGAGAGTTGTGAGGGAACCAATCTGGGTTCGATATGATCTCAATGACCATCGATATTGGACGGAAGGGTGGCAAGCGATAGTAACAATGCGCTCGGCCACCAAAGGCGATGGCAAATTGCAAGTGTCTGCGTTTCCAGAGTTCCCTTTCGACGACTTTATTCGGCAGTACGACAATCCTTGGCTGATGCGGGCAATGATTTCCGTTCAGAGTCGCATGATGAGCGCTCGTCGGCTTGGCGAACTTGCAGACGAAGTCATTGTGCAGTCTAACCGTAATTCAGATATCGCCGCAGCATTCTGTGTTAAGGCGTATCTAATCTTAGGCCAGCACGGCCCTTGGCTGACCGTGAATGCCCTTATAGACTCTTTTGCACCCCGCATGGTTGTGGATTCCCAATCCACAGACGTAGACATTCGTTGGGCTGTTTCTCTCCTTTATGTGAAAGCTCTTTTGGAACAAAAATATGGGCATCGGGACAAGGCTCGCCGCACGTTTGAAGAGTGTGCGAGAAGTCCCTTTTTGCGGTTCGCTCCGATGCTGGCAACGAAAACTATCTCAGCATGCCAGCAAATAGCTCTCACCGCTCTCGCAGATGAAGACAGAGACGGAGCCGTTGAATGGTTTACGCGTGGGGTAGAGCAGTCACTCGCCGCGATACATGACTTACTTCGATTTGTTCCTCCGTTTCCGTTGTACGTGCTGCCAGAAATTTCGCAGGTGATCGGCCTAGGCGCCCAATGCAACGGTGCTTTGATTGCATTGCGCCAGAAGGGCATATCGCCGATGATTTGGGACCTGATGAAATGCGATATATCAAGCCAGGTGCAAGGTGAACGGTTGACATCATGGGCGCTGCGGCAACAGCTGCAATTGGTGGTGAAATCTAAGACTCAAGTAGCTGACGCCTAAAGACGCGTTCGACGAGCAGTCCTACAAAAAAGGGTTCCAATGCCCCAAGCGAGTACATATTGTTGGTCGACAAGTTTATCGCTGTACGTCTCATAAAAAGCTGTCCGCATCCACTCCACACATACCAAAAGAGGATTGTACGCGAGCGCGTTTGCAAGCGGGTCTGGTAGGTTCGATGCAACGAAAATGGTACCGGAAGATACGTAGAGTAAGATAATAATCAATGCATATGCGGTTACAATAATCGGCATGAACATAGATGCTACGCCTACCACCGTGCCGCAGCCGACCGCCAGGAGAATTGTTGCAAGGTAGCAGCATACTGCCCGCTCAAGATCGAAAGGAAACGGCTTCTCGCCCAAGGCCCATAAGATTCCGACTATTAAAAAAAGCATGATGCACGCTGCAACTATCTCGAGAAACGCGCGTCCTATCATGACGTCAAAAACTTGGACCTCGGGAAATGCCAGCATCGACCTGTTCATGATCAACGAGTATCCCATGAAGCGCGAAACATACATAAACGTCAGTGTCGGCACGAGCCCGGTCGCATAGAATACCGCGGTGCTTTCTCCGTAAGGCGGCAATCCATGCGACATTGTATGGATGAGAATCAGCACGCCCATATGCACGAGCGGCCAAAGCGGAACGACAGCGAATCCCAATCCATGATTAAAGAATCGCGTTCGCATATCCCTCAAGATGACGGCATTCATGACGTTCTTCTTCCGCGCTATGGCTTGGATAGTCGTATGCATCTTTTTTTCGGTAGTTACTGCCATGACGGGTTGCTTCCCCAATTAGATTCAAAAGCTTTTACGAGGAATCGTATTTTGCGCAATGCTGCAAAAAGAGCGGAAGTGTTGTTCCGGGCACATATTGACAAACGGTTTACTATCCATCCTGAGATTCTCTTAGTATTAGGGTAAACTATTTGGTAGAAAGAAACGTTCTAATAATACATTCTTGAGTAGAGCCAAGATTGTTAATAGATTTGTCAGCATCTTTTGCTTAAATCCGAATACAGCGCATTTGCGCCGAGCATGATGCTCCTGGTCTGTGATGTCCCTATCCCCGACAACTGCACGGCGAGCCCATGTCGTTTCTTCAGAACACCAAGATCCGCACCAAGATTCTCTCCGTCATCGTCCCAATCTGCGTTGTTGGGATTGCCGGCATCATCGCGATGTCGCAGAGTTACAAAACTGCAAACGATGCCTATTCCAGCCTTCTTGCACACGACGACACCGCTACAATCGAGATGGCGCGAGCAAGCCAGCGAGTAGCCGCGATCAGCTATAACGCATACCAGGTCCTTGCTTATAACGCCAAGGATGCGGAGATGCCGGGCTTTGTCAAAAACTACGGCGACAACAAGAAAGCCTTGTTCGACTGGTTTGACTCCATAAAGGATCTGGTCCCGGAACAGGCGGCATCGGTTGATGTCCTGGCGGATAAAGCCAGAGCGATTACCGCGATCACCGACAAAGCCGTCGAAGCCGGGTCGAAGGACGACGAAAGCGCCAAAGAATTGCTGAAAGAAGCAGATCCATTGATTGCGGACGAGATCTTGAGCGTCCGCCACTGGATCGAGAACTCCAACAAGAGCGTCAAGGCACGAACCGATTCTTTAACGAGCCAGACAAATCAGACGATCCTCTACACATTGACGACCCTGGGTATCGTCTTCGTCGCTGCAATCTTCGCCGGCCTCTTTATCGCGGCTAGGGGCATTACCACGCCGATCGAGAAACTGCGGGCGCGTATGGTGTCTCTTGCGGGTGGAGAAACCGAAACACCGGTGCTGGGACTAGGGCGCAAGGACGAGGTCGGCCAAATGGCCGCGGCCGTTGCCGTCTTCCGCGACAATGCAATCGAGCGTATCCGCCTAGAGCAGGACGCGGACGCCAATCGGAGCCTTTCTGATCGGGAGCGTATGGAGCGCGATGCGCAGAAGGCGAGGGAAGCGGCCGAAATAGAATTTGCGGTCAAGGCGCTCGCGGATGGTCTTGGCGCACTGTCGAATGGCAATCTCCGTTACCGCATCGAGAAGCCGTTCGTCGGCCATCTCGATCAGTTGCGCTGCGATTTCAACGGTTCGATGACGAAAATGGAGCAGGCGCTCCAAGCGGTGGGCGAGAATGCCCGCGGCATCGATGCCGGTGCCGGCGAGATCCGAACGGCCGCGGACGATCTGTCAAAGCGCACAGAGCAGCAGGCAGCCTCAGTCGAGGAAACTGCCGCAGCGCTCGAACAGATCACGACGACCGTCAGGGATTCCACCCGACGGGCTGAGGAAGCTGGTCATCTGGTGGCGCAGGCCCGCATCGGTGCTGAAAAGTCCGGTGTCGTCATGCGCGAGGCAGTCGCCGCCATGGAAGGCATCGAGAAGTCTTCCAGCGAGATCAGCAACATCATCGGCGTTATCGACGAGATCGCGTTCCAGACGAACCTTTTGGCTCTCAATGCCGGTGTCGAGGCGGCGCGTGCCGGCGAGGCGGGCAAGGGCTTTGCAGTCGTTGCCCAGGAAGTCCGGGAATTGGCTCAGCGCTCAGCGCAGGCGGCCAAGGAGATCAAGGCGCTGATCTCGACTTCAAGCAGCCAGGTGCGCAACGGCGTCGAACTCGTGGCGCGCACTGGTCAGTCCCTGAGCCAGATCGTCCAGGAAGTTGAGGAGATCGACACCAATGTGAAGGCGATCGTCGAAGCGGCACGAGAGCAGTCGACGGGGCTTGCCGAGATCAACACGGCAGTGAACGCAATCGACCAGGGGACGCAGCAGAATGCAGCGATGGTCGAGCAGTCGACGGCAGCAAGCCATAGTCTTGCCAAGGAAGTGGCATCGCTGAACAGCCTGCTCAGCCAATTCAATGTCGAGGAAAGCAATAAGCAGCCGCGCGTCGCGGTGGCAAGCGAACGTCATCAGCCGACGGCGTCACCCGCCCGCTCGCTGAGGGCAAAGATCGCGGGCGCCTTTGATGGAGGCGCCGCGACTGCGGCATCAAGGGGTAGCTGGGAAGAGTTTTGAAGACCATGAAGGCCGAGTAAGGGGCAGGGGATCAGCCCGAAGACCTTCAATTTTTGCTCTCAGGAAGCGCCCCCTTGGTCGTGTTGCCTTTCGGCAGGGAACGCCGGTTGTCCACAATGCGGAAAAGCAGGTTCCGTTTTCTGCCGCGCTGGTCAAGATCAATATCGCTGACAAGCTTTGCGCCGCCCTGGCGCCGCTCCAGTGTGATCTTGCGGCTATGGAAGACTTCAAGCTCGGCCCGATGCGCTACGCTTATGATGGTGACTTTCGGCAATTCCTGGATCACCATCTCCATCATCTTGTCCTGGCTTTTCTCATCGAGTGCCGACGTTGCTTCATCCAGCACGATGATATCGGGATTGTGCAGCAGGAGGCGCGCAAACGCGAGCCGCTGCTTTTCGCCGCCCGACAACGTCTGGTCCCACGGCGCGTCCTCCTCGATCTTCTCGTTCAGATAATCGAGCCCCACCTTGTCGAGGGCCGCCTTGATCTCATCCAATTTCCAGCTATCCGCAGCGCTCGGATAGGCGACTGCACGGCGAAGCGTCCCGGAAGGAATGTAAGGTCGCTGAGGTAACATGAACAGTCGTCTGTCGGCGTGGAAATTGACGCTGCCGCCACCCCACGGCCACAAACCTGCGATGGCCCTCACCAGTGTGCTCTTGCCTGAACCGGATTCTCCAGCCACCAGCACCCGCTCGCCCGGTTCGATCACGACCTGCGTTTCCTTGACCACGGCAGTGCCGTCATCCAGCGACACGGAGAGATCGTTTAGGCTCACCATCGCATCGCCTTCAGTTTCGCCGTGCTTGATGCGTCCCAAGGCGTTGCTCTGTTCCGCGCGCTCCAGCCCGTCAAGCGACACCATCAGCGAAGCAATGCGTCGAGCACAGGCGTTCCAATCGGCAAGACGTGGATAGTTGTCGACCAGCCATCCGAACGCGCTCTGAACGATAGCGAAAGCGGAGGCCGCCTGCATGACCTGTCCGAGCGTCATGCTGCCTTCGAGAAATTTTGGAGCGCAAAGCAAAATCGGCACGACCGGCGCAAATAGGCTCGACCCCTGCGATACCAGCGTGGTGCGCATGTGCTGGTGTGCAAGGAGCGCCCACTGCCTGAGCACATTGCTGAAGGTCTTGTCGAGGTCGTTACGCTCCTCCTCTTCGCCGCCGAGCAATGCGATACTCTCGCCGTTTTCCCTAACGTGCGTCAGCGTATAGCGAAATTCGGCTTCCACCTGATTTTTCACCTCGGAGACTTGGACGAAATGTCTGCCGATGATCGCCATCGAGCTCGACGTGATCGCAGCATAGAGGACTGCAGTGATGACGAGGAAGCCGGGAACGGTGACGGTCCAACCTGCGACCGTTAGAGTGAGTGCCCCACCGATCGTCCAGAGGACGACGATGAAAGTCGAAGCCGACAGAAATGCGGAAATGACACCAGCGATGAAATCGACCGGCGATTCGGTGGCAATCCGTAAATCCTCCGAGATGCGCGCTTCGGGGTTCTTGTGGTCGCCGCCGATGAGGTTCAACTGATAATAACGGCCATTTGCGAGCCAGCGCGCGATAACCGAAGTCGTCAGCCAGGAACGCCAGCGTCGCTGGATCATCATGCGAATGTAGACTTGGATGGTAACAAGGGTGACACTTCCGAGCACGAGCGGCAGGAATACGGCGCTCAGAAAATAGACGGTGCTGGCATTGCGTTGCTCTATGGCGTCAAAAATTGCGCGATTCCAGATATTGATCCCATACTGGAACCCGACATTGGTGCCGATCAGTATCAACAGCCCGATTGAGCAGGGCCAGGCGAACCCGTCGCCGCCGCGGCCCCAGTAACCGCGCGCGCTGATCCAAAAACGCCTTAGCAAATACCTCTTGCGCGCCTGCTCGGCCTCCTCAGGCGTCATCTTTGGATCGGGTTCGACGACATTTGGCGGCGACGCGACCTCGACAGTCGATGCCTTCTCTTGGCGCGACTTCTCGGCACCGTCCCGTTCGGTGCCATCGACCGATTTGCGATTCAATTTTGTGTCGGTCATAAGCACGACAACGGCTTAAAAATCGAAAGGTTTCATGATGCCGGTGTCGGACATGGTATTGGAGGGCCTGTCGAGAAAATGCCGCGGTCGCGGCCGGAACTCACAAGCGCTCTAAAAGCTGAATTGTCACGTGGTGAGAACTGCCTGCATGAGAACGGTGCAGGGCAATTCAGAACTTGAGTGCGGTAACCGCTAGGCAGCTCTTGGCAACAGAGATTTCAAGTTCGTGTCGGCTGCCAGAGCCTCAATTGGTGGCGCGATCCGTTTGGCGATCAGCATCTCGCTCAACTTGATGTCCCTGGCGATCCGGTTGCCGGGACCTACGCCGCTTGCTGCTACCAGCCTTTGAGAGAGATCGAGATGAAAGAGAATGAACGCGCCGTCGCTCAAGTCTCTGCGGATCACTGTGCGTCCTTCATCGACGAGACCGGTGATCTGCAGGGTATGATCAAACTGATCGGACCAGAAATAGGGAACGGCTTCGTAGCTACGAGCAGCGCCCGCTAAATTCGCCGCAGCAAGCATGCCCTGATCCTGCGCGTTGCGCCACGCTTCCAGACGAAGCCGGCGTCCGCCGTATAGTGGATGCGGAAAAGAGCAGCAGTCGCCGGCAGCGTAGATATCCGCTACTGAAGTCTCAAGGTGCTCATTGACCGCAATACCGTTGTCGATGGCAATACCAGCTTGCATGGCGAGTTCAGTGCGTGGCTGTGCACCAATGCCGACGACAAGCACGTCCGCTGTGATCTCGGTTCCGTCCGAGAGCGAAATACTGACACGCTGTTCGTTGGCATCGATGTCGCCCACCGCCACGCCGCATTTCACGACAACGTCGTTTCGCTGGTGCAGGGAGGTGATGACCGCGGCGATCGGTTCGGGCACGCCGCGCTTGAGTATGCGCTCCTGGCTTTCGATCACCGTCACCCTTGCACCGCGGCTGCGAGCCGATGCGGCGACCTCAAGGCCGATAAAACCGCCGCCAAGCACCGCCGCATGCATATCGGCGCTGATCCAGGGGCGAAGCGCAAGCGCATCGTTGATCGTCCTGAGATAGAGGATCCGCCGGCTCGCCGGAACATTCGGCAGCCGCCTCGGTTCAGCGCCGGTCGTCAAGAGCAATTTGTGGTAGGGCAACGTTCGGCCGTCCGACAATATCACCTGCTTGCGATCGGCATCGATGGCGTTTACCGGCGTGCCGCCGATATGCCGGATTGCCCGTTCGCTAAGCACCATCTCGCTGAGAACGGCGGGTGCCTGCGGCGGCGTGGCGGCGAGCAGCACCTGTTTGGAAAGAGGCGGCCGCTCATACGGGAGGTGAACCTCGTCGCCGATAAGGGTAATGGGATGCTGGTAGCCGTTTTCTCTCAAGCTTAGGGCCGCGCGTGCGCCGCATTCGCCTGCACCGACAATGACGATGCCCGCCTCGTCGCTCATGCTCCGATTCCGATCATGATGCGGTCGCCTTCCAGCTTGACCGGATAGGTTCGCAGGTTGATGCAGACAGGCGCACCGCGGGCCTCGCCTGTCTTATAGCTGAAGCGTCCGTTGTGCTTTGGACATTCGATGATGTCATCCATGACAAGGCCGTCGGCGAGGTGAATCTTCTCATGGGTACACAGCCCGTCCGTCGCGAAATATTCGTCGTCGGGGCTTCGGTAAATCGCAAACGTTTTCCCGGCGTGATCGAACCGGATCACGTCCTCCTGCTCGATATCGTCGGCTGCACACGCCTCGATCCATGTCGTCATTTCTTGCCTCCTCGCAATTGGTCGCCGGCAGTTTGCCACCGGCGCAAAGATGTGGGGGGAGGAGCGTCGCGCCAGCCCATGGGACATTTGGCGTTGATTGCACTCAGCTTTTCCTCCCTCAGCACCATCAACCATGCGCGAAATAGCGCTTCACATTCCACGTCGATTATGATCATTTTTGATCAAGGGAGGACCGGAATGAAAAAAACTCGCCTGGTCGACATTGCGGCCGCCGCAGGGGTCGGCATTGCGACGGTCGAGCGCGTTCTCAATGAGCGAGGAGGCGTCAAACCGCACACGGCGGAGAAGGTGGTGCTCGCCGCCAAGCGACTGGGATACAAGGGGGTGATTCCCAATCTCTATCGTGGAACGATACGCATCGAGGTTATCCTGGTAAGACCGGAGTCGCCGTTCTTCAGCAGACTCAATCGCGCATTTGAGCGAATTGCCGCCTCGCTGGACAGTTCCATCACCGTTCACCGAACCTTCGTCGAGGAGAACGATCCGGAGAAGTTTGCCGCGCATATATCCAACAGCGCTATTCGTCGTCACGCGCTGATTGTTGTGGCCCTTGACCATCCGAAAATCAGGGAGAGCCTGGATCAGGCCCGAAGTGCCGGTATCGAGGTCGTCCAGATCGTGTCCTATGCGGAGGGCAGGGACGATGTGTTCGTGGGCATCGACAACTATGCCGCCGGCCGAACCGCAGGCTTCTATATGTCGCGAATGCTTCGACCTTTGGCCGGAAGTATCGTCGCCGTCTGTCATAGCTGGGCCTATCAAATTCACAAGGAGCGCATTCGCGGCTTTTCCGATTATCTTGCCGCCTGCGGCAACCCCGCACATCGGTTTTCGGAGGTCGTCTTCGGCTTTGATGACGATGTGAGGTCCGCGGAAACGCTGACCCAGGCGCTACGCCGCGGAACGGATGTCGTCGGCGTCTATAATGCGGGCGGTGCCAATCTCGGGGTGGGATCGGTTCTTCAGCGTTATCGGCAGCAGGAGAAGAGAGATTTCGTCTGGATCGCGCATGAACTCAACGACGAAACGCGCCGCTTCATCGTTTCGGGTCTGATGACGCTTGTCCTCGATCAAGCGCCGGAAACTCAGGCGAGACGTGCGCTGGACACGGTCCTTTCGAGGATGGGTGTTATCGACGTGCCCGTCAGCCGCGATCCGGTTCCGTTCCTGACCTATACGGCCGAAAACATCGGGCATTTTTCGCCGCCAGGCTGAAGGATCAAGGCGGAGCCTGCGAAGGAGGGCTCGCAGGCTCCGGCATTTCCCACCTTCAGCAGGCCGCTGAGGCGGGGGGAGATAGTTGCACGACCGAGGTGATCCCGGATGCGCTCCGGCCTCGGGTCAGCCAGCGGTTCCGGAGCTGCGCGCCTGCTTTTCGGCGTATTTCTTTGCCCGCTCCATAAAACGCCTGTTCATGCGATCCTCGGCCTCTTTCGAGCCGTCATGGAAAGTGCCGAACCACTTGTCGAGCGGAATGACGCCATCGGCATAATTGCACTCGAAAAACTTGTGATGCAGGTAGTGATCATAGGCGTGGGTGTCGATCGCGGTATCATCTGCGATCACGATCTTGTCGAAGCCCGCATGGCCTGGAGCAGGGGCAAGGGCGGCATGGGTCAGATGGAAGAGAGCATGGATCGGACTGGAGGGGACGATCCAGTGAATGAGTACGCCGGAGAAATACAGCAGATGTTCGACCGGGTGCATTGCCAAGCCAGACCACGGGCCGGGGTTCACGTTGTTATGATGCAGCTTGTGAACCGCATGATAGAGCGGCGGCCAGTGGATCAGCCGATGGACCAGATAGAAATGCAGGTCGCGGAATGCCGGGACCAATAGCATGATCGCAGCGCAATAGACCGGATGTTCGGCAAAATCGACATAGGGAATGATGCCGTTCGCAAAGGCCCACAGGGTCAGCACTTCGAAGGCCGTCCAAAGCGGCACCGCGCTTGCGAATGTCCAGATCACATTGTCGATGGTCTGATTGCCGAAGAGGAATGCGGGATTGCCCTTTGACGGCCATTTGCCGTTATATTTGAAGCTCGTACCCTGCTTCTTCTGCATATAAAGCCGCAGATGAAACGCACCGAAAAACAGGAAGACAAGGGCGGCATTGCGCGCGAGGAGATAGGCGATCCAGCCAGGCTCGAAGGTCTTCATCGTCACCATCGAGGGTGTCGCATAGAACCACAGCAGCGTTGCGACGACTGCGTAGACGGCATTCCACGGCATGAGATAGCCCGGATATCCAAAGAACCATTTCAGGAAGGCGACCGGCTGTGCCGGCCAGATGAAGACCGGGGGATATTTGAGGAGCTTGTTGGGCTTCCAGTCTCCTCGCTTGTCGCGCGTGCCGTAGAGCGTGTCGTCCATGTGTGGTGTCCCAGTTAACGGAATTTATGCGATCAGTCTCACCGAGGCCGGCTTGAAACGACAGCACTGTTTTGATGAAAATTGCTCATCGCCAACCGCAAGGCATTCGCGCACGGAATGGCATGGGTGAAAAGGGAGGCCGCCGGCCTCCCAATGCGTCAAATCACGGCCGCCTTTGTTGCTGCTGACCCGGAGATCGCAGGGTTCGGCTCAGTTGAGGTGCTCGAACTGGCCCATGTTCTCGTTGGTCACCAGCTTGAACGGAATCCAAACTTCCCTGTCGATCTGGTCACCCTTGATCGCCTTCAGCGCGGTGTCGACAGCACCTCGACCCTGTGCCTTGGCATCCTGAAACACGGTTACCTTGAGGTCGCCAGCCTTCATCGCTTGAAGCGCGTCGGGCGTGGCGTCGATCCCGGCGACGAGCGTCTTGTCGGTCGAGCTGCCGGCGCTCTTGAGCGCGGCGATTGCGCCAAGCGCCATCTCGTCATTGTTGGCGATCACCGCATCGAATTTCAGGCCGCTGGTCAGCCAGTTCGAAACAAGGTCCGCGCCATCGACGCGGCTCCAGTTGCCCACCTGCTCGCGAAGGACCTTGATGCCGCTGCACTCGCCGGCGTTCAAGACGTCATGCACGTCCGCAGTTCTCTGCCGGGCCGCCTGACTTGTGAGATCGCCGACCATGATGACGACGTCGCCCTTGCCGCCTAGCATGCGACAGACCTCCTTGGTCTGCAGCGTTCCGGATTCCGTTTCGTTCGATCCTACGAAGGCCTGCTTTTTGCCGAGGCTCGATAGGTCGGTCGGCTGAATGTTGACATAGATCAGCGGAATGCCGGCCTCTTCGGCAATTTTACTCATTGCGGGCGTGCCGTCTGAATCCACCGGGTCGACGATGATCGCCGATACGCCGCCGGCTGCGAAGTTTCGCACCTGATCCAACTGCTTATTGACGTCGTTGGCGGCATCTTCCACCTGCAGATCGATGCCTTTGGTCTTGGCGTAATCCTGCATGCCGTTGGCGATCAGGGTTTGGAAATTGGTCGTCAGGAAGCCCATCGAAACGCCGATCCGATCGGCGGCATAGGCTTGCGATGACAGCACGAGGACGAGCGCAGTTGCGCTTAGAAATTTCAGCATGTTCTCCTCCCAGGAAACAACGACCCGTTCGGTCGCCCAAGAAGAGTTAGCGATAGCCTCAGTATGCGTCCGAGAGTATTTTGATGAAAAACCCTCAAGGGCGGCGGCGCGCCGCGCGCAAAGACATCCGCTTTGCAATGAAGTACCGCTATGATCAAAACCCATCACCGAGCCGTCTGGCAAAGACATGGAAGCCGTGATCTCAGTAGTCCACTGATGGGGAGGCACTATGCAGAGCATGCTCATATTCCAGTCGCTCTGGGCCATGGAGCGACGCAGTGCGAAATATCCGGAACTCACTCTTGAGGAGAACTTGGAAAAAATCGCCGCGGCTGGCTTCGATGGCATCAGTGCCCATTGGACCGACCGCGAGGCTGTCCGCCGTATTGGGGAGCTCTTGAAGCATCATGGTTTGCAGGCGGAAGGACAATGCTTTCCCAAGACCGTCGACGACCTGAAACCCGTGCTTGAGATCGCCGCCGAATACAATGTGCATCACATCTGCCTGCAGCCCGATGTGCGATTGCGACGTCTGGAGGATTGCCTTCCCCTGCTTGAGGGCTGGCAGCGGCTGGGCGAGGAGGCGGGCATCGATGTCTTCATAGAGACGCACCGCGACCGCATGACGACCGATCTTTTCTTCACCCTCGATCTGCTCGATCGTCTTCCGGACTTGCGGCTGCTGGCCGATCTCTCCCATTTCCTCGTCGGGCGCGAATTCGCCTGGCCGGTATCGGACGAAAATCACGCCCTCATCCATCGGATACTCGATAGTTCCTGGGCTTTTCACGGTCGGGTCGCCTCGCGCGAGCAGGTCCAGATCGAGATCTCCTTCCCGCATCACCGACCCTGGGTCGATCTCTTCCTCGGCTGGTGGGAATATGGATTCAGAAGCTGGCGAAAGCGCGCCGGCGGCGACGATGTTCTCGCCCTTACCTGCGAGCTGGGGCCAAAGCCCTATGCAATCACCGGGCGGGATGGCGAAGACTCCACGGATCGGTGGGAAGAAGCCCTGCTTCTCATGCAAGAGGCACGCGCCCTTTGGGCCAGAACGATCGGCTGACAATTCGTGAAATGCGGGAGACATTGTTGGAAAATTTTCATAAAGTCACGCGCTTGGGTAGATTGTGTGAACTCAACCTATGGATGTGGCAACTCGGACGCTCCATAAAAAGCGCAGGCCGTACAGTGGCTGCGACTAATCCTTTCGCTCGAATTACGCGCAATTTTCATTCTACTTAAGACGAAATTGTCGTGCGGAAGGTAAAACATTAGCGTGCTGCGCTAGGTCCGCGCCTCCACGTTCAATCCGTTGGCGATGCGCCGTGACCGATCACGCTTCTTTGAGGGGATGGAAGCGTGACTGCGGCTGCTGTCCAAGGACGTCAGCTCAAAATCGGGGGACGAAATGTTTGCGGATTTAGAGATTTTTCAGCAGGTGTTCGACGTGTGCGTCGTGGGTGCGGGGCCCGTCGGCATTGCCGCTGCGCTGGAATTGAGCAGGCGCGGCATGCGAACGCTGCTTCTCGAGGCCGGGCCGAAACAATCGAAACGGCCGCAAAGAAACGATACCGGGTTCGATATAGGAGACGATACCCATCATGCTGCGGACCAAGTCACTTCGGCGACCGGACTTGGAGGCACGTCCGAGCGGTGGGGCGGGCAATGCGTTGAACTGGATGACATAGATTTCGAAACGAGAGACTATGTTGCACACTCCGGTTGGCCCATTTCTCACGAAAAGATTTCGCCTTTCTATGAGCGCGCGCGGGCTTTTTTGAGCAGCAATGTCGGCGAGCGATCGGGGCCGGAACCGGAACCCGATAATGATTTTCCGATATCGCGCGAAAGCTGGACACGAATACGCAACACGGCAAGAGCCAACAGGGCCGAGCTCGCCTCTTCGAAGAACCTCTTCGTTGCCCTGGATACGAGGGTCAAATCCTTGGCTTTCGACCCGGTGGAAGGACGTCTTCATTCCATGTCGATTGCCTGCCGCGGTGGTTCGTACAGGGTGCGCGCCGACCACTATGTGCTGGCCTGTGGCGGCAGGGGCAATACCCGGCTGCTGCTGAATCTCCAGGTTGCGTTTCCGCAATTGTTCGGCGGCAGCAATGGGCCGCTCGGGCGCTTTTACATGGGGCACATCGCTGGTCAGATCGCCCAGATCGAATTCGCTACAGAAGAACATGCCGAGCGGTATCTTTTCAAGCGCACATCCAACGGAACCTTCGTGTGCAATCGGTTTCAGCCCGGCGCCAAGTTGCAACGGACATTCGAACTGCCGAATATCGCGTTTTGGCCGACGAACCGCAGGGCCGCTTTCGGCGAGACCGACCCGGCGCTCTCGCTGCTATATCTCTGGAACAGCCGGAAGGCCGTCGTCCATAAGGCCGCATTGAGCGAAGCCGATCGATCCCGCTATTCCAGCGTGCTGAATAATGTACTGCGCAATCCGGTTGGCGCGACCTATGCCGCGCTTGGCTTGTTTCGGCAAAAATATGGTTTGGCCGAACCATATCTTGTGCTGCGCAGACCCGATATGAGGTATGGCCTTCGTTATCACGGCGAGCAAATTCCAATCAGTTCAAACCGCGTCTTCCTCAAAGGCGAGCAAGACGCAGACGGCCAGTTCAAGCTCGAGGTCTCATTCCAGTATTTGCCTCAGGATATTCGCGGGACGCTCCAAGCGCATCTCGCGCTTGATCGCTGGCTGAAGGAGCGGAAAATCGGCAAGCTGATATTCGATGTAGCTTCCGAAAATCTCGAAGGACATATCGTCGCGCAAGCCAAGGACGGCTACCATCAGATCGGGTTGACTAAGATGGGCGTGGATCGCAACCACGCCGTCGTTGATCACAATTGCCGCGTCATTGACATTGCTAACCTCTATATTGCCGGCAGCTGTGTTTTCCCCACATCCGGGCAAGCTAATCCCACGCTTCCCGCGGTCGCCTTCGCCGTCAGGCTCGCAGAACATCTTGTCACCGAGATCCGCCGTCAGAGCACGCCGGCCACTTTGTCGATGAGCAGCCGCCTGGAGCCGAAAATTGTAGTTCCTCTGAGCGTCCCCCGAAGTATGTGCTGAGGAGAAGCGCCGAGGTGATGCAAAGCTGAAATTTCGACCTTGCCTGGTCGGAAGTCTTCTCGAGTTTCTCGATCAAAGCGCTCCGCATCTGTTCAGGGAAACCGCGTAAACGCTCGTGGTTGCCGTGATGAAGAGCTTGTGTCTGCCGCGTCCGCCGAAGCAAAGATTGGAAACCGTCTCTGGAACCAATAGCTTACCCATCAAATGTCCGTCGGGAGCGATGCAATGGACGCCGTCGCCCGCCGAGGACCAAAGGTTGCCGTCGCTGTCCAGCCGCATTCCGTCGGCGCAACCCGGCGAGATCTGATGAAAGACATCGCCGCCGGTCAGATGCCAGTTTTCCGCAACGTCGAAGACGCGGATATGGCGTGGATCATCACTGTGCATGCGGCCGGTGTCTGCAACATAAAACTTCTTTTCATCCGGGCTGAACGCCAGTCCGTTCGGACAATTAAAATCGGTAAGCACGGCTGAAATCGATCCTGAAGGATCGACGCGATAGACGTTACAAGGCAGTTCCTGCTCGCTTTTGTATCCTTCGTAGTCCGTGGCGATGCCGTAATGCGGGTCCGTGAACCAGATGGCGCCATCGGAAGCCACGATGACATCGTTCGGCGAATTCAGCCGCTTGCCTTGATAGCGGTCTGCAATGACGGTGATCGAACCGTCAAATTCCGTGCGGGTCACGCTCCGGCTGCCGTGTTCGCAGCTTACCAGACGACCCTGCCGATCACGGGTATGCCCATTCGCAAAGTTCGACGGTTCGCGAAAGACGCTGGTGCCGACACCTGGGATCCAGCGCATGATGCGATTGTTAGGGATGTCAGAAAAGAGAAGGCAATTGAGGTCGCCGAACCAGACAGGCCCCTCGACCCAATCAAATCCGCTGGCAATTGGTTTGACGGGAGCATTGCCGAGGACGAACTTACCGAAAGCCGGATCCATGATCTCGAAGAACGACATATTTTACCCTTCATCTTGCCCTTGTACGACGTCGCCCCTGAAGTCGTGCCTCAGGAGAAGACGATCTGCGCCTTCATGGCTCGGCTGCGATCAGAGGCGATGTCGAAAGCGCCGATCGCGTCGACAAGCGGCACGGAATGGGTGATTAGCGGCTTGACGTCGATCAGGCGCTTGCGCATCAGCTCCACGCCGACGGCAAATTCCTCATGGAAGCGGAATGAGCCGCGCAGATCCAGTTCCTTGGCGGTAATAGTCTGCATCGGCAATGTCATGTCGCCGCCGAGACCCAGTTGCACGATGATCCCGCGCGGTCTCAGCGCCGCAATGCCACTGGCAAGAGCAACGGCCGCCCCCGAGCATTCATAGAGGATGTCGAAAGTTCCCTTGTCTGCCGAATAGGCGGCAAGCGCTTCTGGTTCTTCCTTGGTGTTGATGACCCTGTCCGCGCCCGCTTGCTTGGCAACCGAGAGCGTGAAATCCGATAGATCGGTCGCGACGATTTCCGCAGCACCGGAACGTCGGGCGGCCAGGATAGACAAGACACCGATCGGTCCGCAGCCGGTGACGAGAACCCGTTTGCCCAGCATCTCGCCGGCGCGCTTCGTCGCGTGCAGGGTGACGGCCAGCGGTTCGGCCATAGCCGCTTCACCGGTCGTCAGCCCGTCGGCGGGGACGCATTGAATGGCATCGGCAACCAGCGTTTCGCGGAATGCGCCTTGAATATGCGGAAAAGGCATGGCGCTGCCATAGAAGCGCATGTTCAGGCACTGATTGTGCAGGCCTTGTTGGCAATAGCGGCAGGTCCGGCAGGGGCGCGACGGCGAGACGGCGACGAGCTGGCCGACTTCGAGCCCCTGAACGCCGGCGCCGAGGGTCGTAACCGTTGCACTGACCTCGTGTCCCAGGATCATCGGCTGCTTCAGGCGAACGGCGCCGAAGCCGCCGTGGTTGTAATAGTGCAGGTCGCTGCCGCAGATACCGCCCGTGGCGAGCCGCAGCTTGACCTCGCCCGCACCCGGCTCTTCGTCCGGATACTCCTCGATCCGCAGATCCTTGGCGGCGTGAGCGACGATGGCCTTCATGTCTTTCTCCTCAAAGAACGGGGGTGGGCAGCGGCTGGCCGGCAAAATGGGCGGTCAGATTATCGCGGACGAGCTGGCCCATGGCCTTGCGCGTCTCGATCGTGCCGGAAGCATGGTGGGGCTGCAGAAGCACATTGTCCAGCACCAGAAAACGCGGATTGAGCTTCGGTTCGCCTTCGAAGACATCGAGTGCCGCCGATCCAAGCTTGCGCGCTTCGAGCGCGTCCAGCAAGGCTTCCTCATCGATGTTCGATGCGCGCGATATGTTGATCAGCATGCCTTCCGGTCCGAGCGCCTCGATAACATCGCGTCCAACGATATGGCGCGTCACGGCCGAGGCCGCCAGCGTTACGAACAGAAAATCGGATTGCTCTGCAAGTCTGACCGGATCGCTCACGAACTCCATGTCGCTTGCATAAGGTTTTGCCTCGACATCGGAGTAGGCGATCTTCATGTCAAAGCCTTTCAGTCGTTTGGCGACTTCGAAGCCGATCCGGCCAAGGCCGAGAACGCCGGCCCGCCGTCCCCACACGCGCCGCTTCAACGGATAAAGGCCCTTGCTGCCCCAGCTTCCGTCTCGCACCCATGTCTCGGCGCCGAGCATGCCGCGCGATTGGCAGAGCATCATGGCAACTCCCAGATCGGCCACATCGTTGGTCAATACGTCGGGCGTATTGGTCACGCGAATGCCTCGTTCCCGGCAGGTGTTAAGATCGACCGCGTCGAAGCCGACGCCGTAGACTGAGATCAGTTCCAGGTTTGGGCAGGCTTGGATCATGGCGCTGTTAGCGCCGAGTTCGCCGCGCGTGGCGATTGCTCTTATGGATGGCCCGACCTCCGTTAGAAGCGCAGCTTTGTCCGCGGCTTCGAAATAGCGATGGACGCGAAATGCCGCATCGAGGGGCTCCTGATCCCATTGCGGATAGGGACCCACCTGCAGGATAGCCGGCTTTTCCATCTTTTCGTTTCCTCCCTTATACTGGCCTTGACATCGAATGTTATCGATAACATAAACAGGGATATCGGCATTTGTCGAGATGCAAAAGGAGGAAATCGTGTCTCTTGGCCTCTTCGATCTAAAAGGACGGCGCGCGCTTGTGACGGGTTCGTCGCAAGGCATCGGCTTGGCTCTTGCCCAAGGACTGGCGGCCGCGGGCGCCGAGTTGGTGCTCAATGGCCGCGATGTGGAAAAGCTAACGAAAGCTGCGGCTCAGTTTGACGGCATAGCTCGGATATTGCCGTTCGACGCGACGGACCATGAGGCTGCTCGTCACGCGATCGATGATTTCGAAGCCAAAACCGGTGCCATCGACATATTGGTCAACAATGCGGGCATGCAGTTCCGCACGCCCTTGGAAGATTTTCCTGCCGACGCATTCGAACGACTTCTTCGAACCAACATATCGAGCGTTTTCAACGTCGGTCAGGCCGTTGCTCGTCACATGATCAAGCGTGGCGCCGGCAAGATCATCAACATTGCCAGCGTCCAGACGGCACTGGCACGACCCTCGATCGCACCCTATACGGCAACCAAAGGCGCAGTCGGCAATCTCACCAAGGGTATGGCGACGGATTGGGCGAAATACGGACTGCAATGCAATGCCATTGCGCCAGGCTATTTCGACACGCCATTGAATGCGGCGCTGGTCGCCGATGCCGATTTCTCCGCATGGCTTGAGAAGCGCACGCCGGCCGGGCGCTGGGGTCGCGTCGAAGAGCTGGTCGGCGCCTGCATCTTTCTCGCCTCCGATGCATCCTCTTTTGTCAACGGACATGTGCTTTATGTTGATGGCGGCATCACAGCTTCACTCTAAAGCGATGCGGCCGCGCCGGTTCGTCATCATGGGCGTTTCCGGCTGCGGCAAATCATCAGTCGGCGCGGCGCTCGCCTATCATCTGTCGGGCATCTATATCGATGGCGACGACCTTCATCCGGCGGCGAACGTTGCCAAGATGAGTGCGGGCGTGCCGCTCACCGACGCGGACCGATGGCCCTGGCTGAACAGCGTCGGGGAATGCCTCGCGCAGGCAGAGGAACCGGTGCTGATCGGGTGTTCGGCGCTGAAGCAGATTTATCGTGACACGATCCGTGCCGCCGTCGATGGGCCGGTGCGCTTCATTCATCTTGCCGGCAAAAGAGAAGTGATTGCGGCTCGCCTGCAACTGCGGCAGGGACATTTCATGCCGGCCGCCTTGCTCGAGAGCCAGTTCGCTGCGCTTGAGCCGCCTGGGCCGGGTGAGCAGGCAGTCACCGTCGATATCGATCAACCGTTTGATACGGTCATAGCGGCTATTATCGCCGCGCTGGAGGAGGAAGAGCTATGAGCAGCAAAGTTGCGCTGATCGGCGCAGGCGCGATGGGCGGAGCCATCGGTGCGCGCCTTGTGGAGACGGGGAACCATCTGACGGTCTTCGATCTTGACACCGAAAAGGTGGCCGCGCTGACGGCAAAGGGCGCCTATGCTGCCGCAAGTGCCGCCCTTGCCGCCTCCGTGTCGGACTATGTCATTCTCAGCCTGAACTCGCCGCGCATCGTGCGTGCCGCGGTATTCGGCCCCGGCGGCGTCGCCGAAAGCGCCAGGCCCGGAACGCTGATCATCGACATGTCCTCCATTGATCCCGAGGCAACAAAGGAGCTGGCCGCGGATGCTCAGGAAAAAGGCCTGCGCTGGGTGGATAGCCCGCTGTCCGGTGGTGCGCCGAAGGCTCTGATCGGCCAATTGACGCTGATGGCCGGCGGCCTCGAAGAAGACGTCAAGGATGCGCATCAGGTGCTTCGTCACGTCGCCTCGAACTATACCCATATGGGCCCGCCCGGTGCGGGCCAGACCACGAAACTGATCAACCAGGTGCTCTGCGCGCTGAACTTTCTCGCCGTTGCGGAAGCGACCCAACTGGCGCTCGACGCCGGCGTCGATGCCGCCAAGATCCCGCAGGCATTGAAAGGGGGACGCGCCGATAGCGCCATTCTCCAGGAATACATGCCGCGTTACGTCGCCAAGGACTACCGCCGGACAGGCCGCATCGACAACATGGTCAAGGATCTGAACGGTGCGCAGGATCTCGCCCGACGCACCAACACTGCCATGCCGCTGACGGCTGTCTGCGCTGAAATACACCGCATGCTGACGGCAGCCGGCCTCGGCGGCGAGGACCAGGCGGCATTGATGGAATTTTTCAAGGGGCCGAACAAGGAGATCGCCGAATGATTACCCGATATGCACTATTCGAAGGCAAGGTTAAGGACGGCGAGGCCGACGCATTTCGCGACGCAGTCATCGAGACCATCCTGCCGAAATGGAAGCAATTTCCAGGTGCTCTGGATGTGCGCGTGTCTTTCGCGCAAGCCAGAGACGAAGGTGCACCGGAATATCCGATGATTCTTGCCGTCAATTATCCGGATATGGCTGCAGTCGAAGCCGCGCTTGCGAGCCCGGTTCGTGCCGAAGCCCGCGCGGCGACGGAGGCGGTGCTATCCCGGTTCTTTGAAGGGCGCATTCATCACCACGTCACGGTTGCCCACGAATTCGTGCTCTGACCTCATTTTGCCTTGACGATACTGGGTGCGGAGCCGGAAAGCTCCGCATTTTCATTTCAGGATGGCCAAGGGTGCCTCTTGCCATTTTGAGTGAAGGCATATTACTCTATGGTAACGATAACATAGGCCATAGATGAGCAACACTCGCAAACCGCCGACCATGGCAGACGTAGCCCGCGTCACGGGAGTTTCCCCGATGACGGTGTCGCGTGCCTTTAAGGCCGACAGCCTGATCAGCAAGGAGAGGAGAGAGGCCATCCTCCGGGCTGCCGAAGATCTCGGCTACGTTTTCGACAGTACGGCCTCAAACCTGCGCTCGCAGAAGTCCGGTTTCGTCGCGGTGACTATCCCTTCCATCAACAACGCCAATTTCGCCGATACCGTCGGTGGGCTTTCGGATACGCTGGCCACGCGCGACATGCAGATCCTGTTGGGCTACACCAATTACAACACGCAGGAGGAGGAGCGGCTTATCGAGCAGCTCTTGCGCCGCAAGCCGCAGGCGATCGTCGTGACCGGCGGCAAGCATACGGAACGCGGCCGTCGTTTGTTGGAGACGGTCAATATCCCGGTGATCGAGACCTGGGACATTCCCGCCGAGCCGATCGACCATTACGTCGGATTTTCCAACGCCAATGCGGTTCGCGACATGGTGGATCACTTCGTCCGCGCCGGCTACCGCCGCATCGCCTTCATCGGTGGCGATGTCGGGCGGGATACGCGCGGTAGCGAACGGCGGATTGGCTTTGCTGCGGCAATGCAAGTACACGGGCTGGATGCATCGCGCCTGATCGCCGCCGGACTGCCGCCCATCTCCATGCGGGAAGGGGCGAATGCGATGGCAAAGCTGATCGAGATCTATCCGGACACCGAAGCTATCGTCTGCGTGTCGGACCTTGCGGCCTACGGCGCTCTGACCGAGTGTCGTCGCTTGGGCGTACCCGTGCCGGAGCGTTTTGCGATCGGCGGCTTCGGCAATTACGAAATCGGCGAAGTCTGCGTGCCCACATTGACCACGATCAATGCCTTCGCGCGCGAAATCGGCGAAAAGACCGCGGCATTGATCCTCGATATCCTTGATGGAAAGCAGGGCATTGATGTCAGGATCTCGCCCGAACTCATTGTGCGCGACAGCAGCCGATAGAGATTGGCTGATCCCGTTCGGTCTGTGTTCACAGTCCATTTTACATGCTCGCAACCCTCGGCATGGCCAGTGTCGTTTGGACGACAGAGCCTTTATTCGTTCGCTCAATTTCCATACCTTCGAGGTCGAGATCGGCGACGAGTGTCCAGAGATGATAGAGGGAGCTGCCTGGTATCGAGGTCGCGATAAAATTGCCAGCGCCGTCGAAACAGTCTCTCCACATACCGTATGGAGGATGGCTTAGATATTCTGTCATAATCTGTGCCGCCAGTTCGCGCGCATTCGTCAAATTGATCGGATCATTTTGCGCGACGTATTCAGCGATATAAGCTTTGAGCAACTCAGTCTGCGGCCACAGGCGCCGCGAATTTTTAGAAATGCGCCCGTCATCGAAAACCTCGTCGAGAATAAACGGGACGGTCGATCCATTGCGACAACGCTGAGATGCCGCGAGGAGATCTGAGCAAAGCTGCGCATAGTTTCCCTTCGCTAGCTTTTCATATTTCCGAATTAGCCAAACCCACTCTGCCATGTGGCCGGGCTCAATTCGATCTGAGCCATATTCGTTTGAGATTTCCCATGCGGGGCCAAAAAACTCTCGGAGCAGCCCACATTTCGGATCGTAAAAATGTGTTTGAAATAGTGCGAAAATGTCGTGGGCGCGCGTGACATAACCGTGGGATCCGTCGGTCTCCCACAACGCAAGACATGCTTCGAAAAAGTGCATATGGGGATTCTGCCGGCGCGGCAAATCACCGCTTGCGGTCTCTGCCCAACCACCGAAATCTGCTGCGAGCGTTGTGTCGATCGCGGCCAGTGTCTCATCCGCAATCGATTTATAGAGGTTGTTTCCGGTCGCCTTGAACAGCCACGCAAGTGCGAGAAGAACGCAAGACTGATCATAAAGATCTATCTCCGGATCCACCACGCGAGAGGCTTTCCGATCGTATGAGCGGGCAAATCCTGGCCGTTCGCCAGGAATCCAACAGATACTTCTTAAGCTATCGAATGCAATTTGCGCTTTATCCAATGCCTCTCTGGGCGCAGCATTTTGACAGTAAGCATGTGCGAACACATAAATCTGACGCGCAGCGGTCCGAGTTCGCACCACCGTGCTGCCCGTCTGAGATCCATCGAGGACCAACGCTTCTACAAACTGGGCCGCGTCGCCATCGAAAGCTAATTTGAGCCAAACCGGGAGTATGGTGTCGATCAGATGTGTTTTAAGAGCACGCAACGGCATATTAAATTCTTTAAAATCAATCGGGCTGATCGTGTCTTTGCGTTGCTGACTTGTCGTGTGAGCCAGAGGGTGAGCACCGTTTGGCTTTAAGATTCATCAGATAAGGCGCCATTAAAATCAGCAAAGAACGGGACGACAAGTGCCTGTATCCGTTCAAATTGTCACAATCAATGCGTGAAGATTCAATTCACGGCGCCAGTAAAAGAGCATACCGCCGCTGTGCGCTTGTTTCGAACGTGTTGGAGTTGCCGCATAACGACTGCACAGGATCAGGTTTCTGACTGGGCACCGGCGTGAGCGCCCTTCTCGCAAAACGCAACCGACCAGCGCCACGACCGCCAACAAAAGTACTCGGCTCGCGAAACCAAACAACCATCATGGCTCATGACCTGATTGCGCGCCCCTCAGTTGCCGCGACAGGTGGCATGGAAAGCGCAGCGAATGCGCCCTATCTCCTTGATAGGGCTCGTGGTGGTTACAAGAGGCCACGACCGCCGCAATCGAGCAGCGCGAGCAAAAAGGGAAGGAACCGATGATCTTTTCCGAACTCCAACAGCAAATCCGCGATCTTGCCCGCGACTTTGCCCGCGAACGCTTGGCGCCAGGCGCAGCCAAGCGGGACCGAGAGCATCTCTTTCCGCGCGAAGAACTGAAGGAGATGGGCGAACTCGGTCTGCTCGGCATGCTGGTGCCGGAAGCCTATGGTGGGTCGGATGCTGGTGTTGTCGCCTATGCCATGGCACTTGAGGAAATTGCCGCAGGTGACGGATCGTGCTCAACGATCATGAGCGTGCATAGCTCGGTCGGCTGCGTGCCGATCCTGAAATTCGGCACTGAGGAGCAACGACAGCGCTTCCTGCAGAAACTTGCGAGCGGCGAATGGATTGGCGGCTTTGCGCTCACCGAGCCGCAGGCTGGCTCTGATGCCTCGAACCTGAAAACCCGTGCGCGGCGTGAGGGCGACCACTATGTGCTTGATGGCGCCAAGCAATTCATCACCTCGGGCAAGAACGGCCATGTTATCATCGTCTTTGCTGTGACCGATCCTGACGCCGGCAAGAAGGGCATCACTGCCTTCATCGTGCCGACGGATATGGCAGGCTATGAGGTAATCCGCGTTGAGAAAAAGCTCGGGCTGCATTCTTCGGATACCTGCCAGGTCGCCTTCAACGGCATGCGCATTCCGATCGAATTGAGGCTCGGTGCGGAGGGCGAGGGCTACCGTATCGCACTCGCCAATCTCGAGGGCGGCCGGATCGGCATCGCAGCGCAGGCCGTTGGCATGGCGCGGGCTGCCTTCGAGGCGGCGCGCGACTACGCTCGCGAGCGCACGGCCTTCGGAAAGCCGATCATCGAGCATCAGGCCGTTGCATTCCGCCTTGCCGACATGGCGGCGCAGATTGAGGCGGCCCGCCAGCTCGTGTTTCACGCCGCCACCTTGAGGGATGCCGGGTTGCCCTGCCTGTCGGAAGCCTCGATGGCGAAGCTCTTTGCCTCGGAAATGGCGGAGCGCGTCTGCTCCGACGCGATCCAGATACATGGCGGTTATGGCTACATGGCCGATTACCCGGTCGAGCGCATCTATCGCGATGTGCGTATCTGTCAAATCTATGAGGGAACGAGCGACGTGCAGCGCATGGTGATCGCCCGTAATTTGTGAGAACCACATGCGATCCTGCTCCTGGAGGAGAGGAGTAAGGCCGATAGAGGAGGAAAAAATAGACATGCTGGATTCTTCTCATTTAGCCCTACACGTCCCTGAACCCGCCGTCCGCCCAGGCGATGAGCCTGATTTTTCCAACGTCAACATCGCTAAAGCCGGTTCCGTGCCGCGGCCGGAGGTGGATGTCGCATCTGAGGAGATCCGCGATCTTGCCTATTCCATCATCCGCGTGCTGAACCGCGAGGGCGAGGCGGTCGGTCCCTGGGCTGGTACGCTCTCAGATGCGGAGTTGCTGACCGGCCTTCGCAACATGATGAAGCTGCGCGCATTCGACGCCCGCATGCTGATGGCTCAGCGGCAAGGCAAGACGTCCTTCTATATGCAGCATCTCGGCGAAGAAGCTGTCAGTTGTGCCTTTCGCAAGGCGCTCAGGAAGGGAGACATGAATTTCCCGACCTATCGTCAAGCGGGCCTTCTGATTGCGGACGATTATCCGGTGGTCGAGATGATGAATCAGATCTATTCGAACGAGAGTGATCCCCTGCATGGGCGGCAGCTACCGATCATGTATTCCTCCAAGGAGCACGGATTCTTCACCATTTCCGGCAACCTCGCAACTCAGTACGTGCAGGCAGTGGGCTGGGCCATGGCCTCGGCAATCAAGAATGACAGCCGCATTGCAGCGGGCTGGATCGGCGATGGCTCGACGGCGGAATCGGATTTCCATTCAGCGCTCGTCTTCGCCTCGACCTATAAGGCGCCTGTCATCCTCAACATCGTCAACAATCAGTGGGCGATCTCCACCTTCCAGGGAATTGCGCGCGGCGGCTCCGGCACATTCGCCGCCCGGGGCCTTGGCTTCGGCATTCCGGCGCTGCGAGTCGATGGAAACGACTATCTCGCCGTCCATGCTGTTGCCTGCTGGGCGGCCGAGCGCGCGCGGCGCAATCTCGGGCCGACACTGATCGAATACGTGACCTATCGCGCCGGGGCGCATTCGACCTCGGACGATCCGAATGCCTATCGTCCCAAGACGGAATCGGAGGCCTGGCCACTTGGTGATCCCGTGCTGAGACTGAAGAAACATCTGATCGTCAGGGGCACATGGTCTGAGGAGAGGCATGTTCAGGCGGAAGCTGAAATCATGGACGAAGTGATCGAGGCGCAGCGCCAGGCAGAGCAGCACGGCACGCTGCGTGCCGGCGGCAAACCTTCAGTGCGTGACATATTCGAGGGCGTCTATGCCGAGATGCCGCCGCACATCCGCCGCCAGCGGCAGAAGGCGGGGTATTGAGAATGGCCAGGATGACGATGATCGAGGCCGTGCGCAGCGCCATGGATGTCTCGATGGCGCAGGACGACAATGTCGTCGTTTTCGGCGAGGATGTGGGCTATTTCGGCGGTGTTTTCCGATGCACGCAGGGACTTCAGGCAAAATACGGCAAAACGCGCTGTTTCGACACGCCGATAAGCGAATCGGGAATCGTCGGCACGGCGATCGGCATGGCCGCCTATGGGCTGAAGCCCTGTGTCGAGATCCAGTTCGCCGATTACATGTATCCCGCCTATGACCAGTTGACACAGGAGGCGGCGCGCATCCGCTACCGTTCCAACGGTGATTTTACCTGTCCGATTGTCGTGCGCATGCCGACAGGTGGCGGTATCTTCGGCGGTCAGACGCACAGCCAGAGCCCGGAGGCGCTTTTCACCCATGTCTGCGGGCTGAAGGTGATCGTGCCATCCAACCCCTATGACGCAAAAGGCCTGCTGATTGCTGCGATCGAAGATCCAGATCCCGTGATGTTCCTGGAGCCGAAGCGGCTCTATAACGGTCCCTTCGACGGCCATCATGAGCGGCCGGTGACGCCCTGGTCTAAACATGATCTCGGAGAGGTGCCCGAAGGCCATTACACGATCCCGATCGGCAAGGCCGAGATCCGGCGCGAAGGCTCGGCAGTCACCGTCATCGCCTATGGCACGATGGTGCATGTGGCGCTCGCCGCGGCCGAAGATGCCGGCATCGATGCCGAAGTGATCGATCTCAGGAGCTTGCTGCCCCTTGATCTGGATACGATCATCAATTCGGTCCGGAAGACCGGACGCTGTGTCGTCGTGCATGAGGCAACGCTGACGTCAGGCTTCGGGGCTGAGGTCGTCGCGCTGGTGCAGGAATATTGCTTTTATCATCTGGAGGCGCCGGTCGTGCGCGTTGCCGGCTGGGATACGCCTTATCCGCATGCGCAGGAGTGGGATTACTTCCCGGGTCCTGGCCGCCTCGGGCAGGCGCTTACCGAAGTCATGGGGGCCTGAGATATGAGCGAATTTGTCATCGAGATGCCTGATGTGGGGGAGGGAGTGGCAGAGGCCGAGCTCGTGGAGTGGTACGTGAAAGTAGGAGATCCCGTTCGCGAGGACATGGTGATCGCCGCGGTCATGACAGACAAAGCCACCGTAGAAATCCCGTCTCCCGTCAACGGTATTGTCACTTGGCTTGCCGGCGAGGTCGGAAAGCGTATCGCGGTGAAGGCCCCGTTGGTACGGATCGAGACGAGTGGAGATCGCGGCGAAGATCGGTTCGGCGAGATCTCTGATGCGCCTGCCGAAGTGACGAAGGCGGAGATTTCCACGCTGACTCCAACAGCGTCGGTTTCTGTGACGCCGCAGTCCGAAAAGCCGCTTGCCGCTCCCCCGGTGCGGCTCTTCGCCAAGGAAAGCGGTGTCGATCTCGCACAAGTTCAAGGGACGGGACCAGGCGGCCGTATCCTGCGCGAGGATATCGAGCAATTTTTGAACCTCGGAGCCTCTCCCACGATATCAAGGGGCGGCTTTGCCAAGAAGGCCGCGAACGAACAGGTCAAATTGTCCGGTCTGCGTCGTCGGATCGCCGAGAAGATGGCGCTTTCCGCCTCGCGCATTCCTCACATCACCTATGTGGAGGAGGTGGACATGACCTCGCTCGAGGAGTTGCGCGCCATCATGAACGCTGACCGCAAGGCGGACCATCCGAAACTGACGGTTCTGCCTTTCCTGGTGCAGGCGGTTGTGAAGGCCATTTCCGACCAGCCCAATGTCAATGCCACCTTTGATGACGATGCAGGCATCATCACACGCTATGGCGCGGTCCATATGGGTATCGCAACACAGACGCCGGGCGGTTTGACCGTGCCTGTCGTGCGGCATGCCGAAGCGCGTGACATTTGGGATTGCGCGGCTGAGATGAACCGGCTGGCGGAGGCGGCGCGATCCGGCACTGCAACACGTGAAGAGCTCTCCGGCTCGACCATCACCATCAGTTCGCTTGGGGCGCTCGGCGGCATCGTCTCCACGCCCATTATCAATCATCCGGAGGTGGCGATTATCGGTGTCAACAAGATCGCCACGCGGCCGGCATGGGACGGCGCGCAGTTCGTACCGCGCAAGATGATGAACCTCTCGTCCAGCTTCGATCATCGCATCGTTGACGGGTGGGATGCGGCGACCTTCGTGCAACGCGTCCGCACACTACTTGAAACACCGGCACTCATTTTCATCGAAGGCTGAGATCGTCAAAGGATTGGAAACTCTGGTCCTATCAGAGCCGTTGTTTCGCTGCCGACGCCGTAGTTTGTCGACGGGCTGAGCGCGGCCCGAAGGCCGCGCCATTCTCGGGTTCAAGAAGAGATTATTTGCCCCAAATCTTCTTGTACTGGTCTTTGTAGCCGTTATCCGGATCAAACGTGTTCTTCGGGCCGCCATCGGACTGAATGTTGTCTGCCGTTACCACATGCAGCGGCGAGAGGTACCCGGACCATTTTTCGCCGGAAAAGGCGCGATTGAGTTCATCGACAAGTTGCCAACCCTGGAGGTTGAGCGGTTCTGCCACCGTGACCTTCTGGAATTGACCGGCGCGGATGCGCTCATAGGCCGATTGCGATCCGTCGCCGGCGGCGACATTGATCGGCGCATCGGTGCCGCTCTTGCCGGCGGAGGCGAGCGACGGGCCCATGAAGTCGAAATAGAGGTCGTTGATCGCGAGCGAATGGGTCCAGCTATCACCATATTTTTGCAGGAGCGAGGTGGTGAGCTGCGGCATACGCTGGGATGTCTCGGCGATCGGGGTATCGACATATTCGAGCACCTTGCCGCCAAGTCGTTCGATCTCCTGCTTCATCTTGTCCGCCTTGGCGATGGCGATCGCATAGGTAGAGTCCGTGAAGATGATGACGCCCGGCTTGCCCTTGGCATCGACAAAGGCCCAGTCGGCCGCCGCTTTCGAGACTTCCATCGCATCGGTGCTGACATTGGCGAAGAGGCCATTCTTGTCATCGGGACCGATGACCGGACCGGCATGCCAGGCGACCAACGGGATCTTGGCGGCCTTTGCCTGTTCCAAGGCAGGGGCCTGTTCGACGGCATCGAAGCCATCGATGATGATGCCGGCGGGCTGCAGCGCTATCGCCTGACCGAAGGCCGCCGTGCGTCCGCCGATGGAGCCTGCGCCATCGAGAACCTTAACCTGCCAGCCGATGGCCTTTGCCGCTTCTTCGACGCCGTTGCTGACGCCGAGAATGCCGCCATTCTTGAGGTCACCAGCCAATACGACGATGGTCTTGCCGGCCTGTGCCTTCGGGCCCGTGGTCGGGCCGTCCCATTTGGTGACCGGCGTTGCATATTTCTCGACGACGGCTTTCGCATCCGCCATCGGATCGGCATAGGCCTGGCCTGCACACAAGATCAATAGGCCAGTGGTTGCCTGCAGGAAAAATCTGCGTTTCATTTCGTCTCCTCCCTTTGAAAGTTAAGTCAAGATTATTTTCAGTTGTCGGTCGCCTTGGCCGATAACTGCGGTTTTTGTGCCGGAGCCATTCGTCCGGCATGGCTGCGGCGACGCTGCGCATAGCCGGCGATCCCGATGGCGACGAGCAGGGTCACACCGTTGAAAAGCGGCTCCACATAAAATGAGCCCCCGAACTGCTGGATACCGGCAATGCCGACGGCCAGAATGATGACGCCGATCATGGTGCCCCAGACATTGACGCGGCCGGGTTTGATGGTCGTGGACCCGAGGAAAGCGCCGACGAGTGCCGGCAAAAGATATTCCAATCCGACGCTGGCTTGGCCGATGCGCAGCTTGGAAGCGAGCAATACGCCGGCGATGGCAGCGAGCGTGCCCGACGTCACGAAGGCGCCGATCACGAAGCGGCGGACGGGGATACCGTTCAAGGCGGCCGCCTTCGGATTGGCGCCGATGGCATAGATGTACCGGCCGATCGGCAGATATTCGAGCACGATCCACATGACAAAGGCGAGGCCGAGCACATAGATTCCGGTGATCGGTAGCCCGAAGACCATCGTGCCGTTCAGTGCATAAAAGCCCTGCGGGAGCATGCCGACCACCTGTCGTCCGCCGGTGTGCCACAAAGCAATGGCGTAGAGCACCGTTCCTGTGCCGAGCGTCGCGATGAAGCTGTCGATCTTGGCGATTTCCACCAGCAGCCCATTGAGGAAGCCGGTCAAAGCGCCGAGCAGGATGACGATCAGGACAGCGACAGGCCAGGGCAGGCCGAACATTGTCTGCAAGCTGATTGCCAGAACGTGCCAGAGCACGATGCCGTAACCGATCGTCAGGTCGATGCGTCCTGCCGCCATCGGGATCATCGCAGCCAGCGACAGAATGGCGATGATCGTCTTGTCCGAGATGATCGAACGCAGGTTGAGCAGCGTCGGAAAGGTCTGCGGCAGCAGAATGGAAAACAGCAGGATCAGAAAGGCAGTGAGGATCACGAGGCCATAGACCGGCAGGAGGCGCTGGATTTTCTGGCCAAAGCTCATTCCCGCCAGCTCGGCGCTGGTGGGTTCGAGCGCATTGGATTCGATCGATTGCATGAGGTTCCTCCCTGATTCAGGCCGCTTCGGATGCGGATGCTGCGGCGATGACCGCCGGCGTTGTTAAGTCGGCGCCACTCAGTTCCCGCACGATTTGGCCGCGTGAGAACACCAGGGCGCGATGGCAAATATGAGCGATTTCTTCGAAGTCCGTGGAGACCACGAGCACAGCCAGCCCGTCTTCCACGGCTTCTGCGATCAGCTTGTAGATGTCCGCCTTGGCGCCGACATCCACGCCGGCTGTCGGGTCTTCGGCGATCAACAGCTTCCGGCCGGTCGCAAGCCACCGGCCGACGACCACTTTCTGTTGATTGCCGCCGGACAAGGCTTCGATCGCCAGGTTCTGATCGTTGGGCCTAAGGCCGACGCGGCTGCCGAGCGTGTAGGCCATTTCGGCCTCGCGCTGCGGCGGCAGGAAGGACATCATGCCTCTCCCGGATGCACCGGGATTGAGGAAGGTATTTTCCCTCAGGCTGAGGGACATGGCGACGGACTCTTCGGTTCGGTCCCTGGCGATCAGCCCGATACCCGAGGCCATGGCTGCGACCGGGCTGGAAAGATCGGGGCTCGCACCGTTCAGGAGGACCGTTCCGCTGGAGGGTTCACAGCCGAAGAGGGCGCGCCCGATCAATTCCTGACCGGCGCCTCTCAGTCCGACAAGACCAAGGAGCTCTCCTTGGCGAATATCGAAGGACACGGGGCCGGCGCCGCGGCAGCTAAGACCTTTTACAGAGACAATGGCAGGGCCGGCGGTCTGGTCGGCCTTGACGAAGAGCTGGTCTGCCTTGCGCCCGACAATCATTCGGATCAGCTCATCCGGCGACGTGTTGGAAACCGGCTTTTGCCCGACCAGTTGGCCGTCACGAAGCACGGCGACACGGTCGGCGATCCTGAAGATTTCATCCAGCCTGTGCGAGACATAGATCATCGCAACGCCGCGCTCCTTGAGCGGGCGGATGGCGGCAAACAGCTTCTCGACTTCATCGGCCGGCAAGCTCGCCGTCGGTTCGTCGAGAACGAGAACATCAGCCTCGACGGCCAAGGCGCGAGCAATCGCCACCAGGGACTTTTCGGTTCTGGTCAGCTCCTGGATGCGCGTCGACGGATCGAAATCGCATCCCACAAGCTTCAAGGCTTCCGCCGTGCGGCGATCAGTTGCGCGCCAGTCGATCAGCTTGCCCCGCAATGAATAGCCCTGCGCAAGACCGACATTTTCACCGACAGTCATCCATTCGATCAATCCGAGATCCTGATGGATGAAGGCGATCGGCTGGCGCTGATTTGGCCGCGGCGGACGATGATGGTATGGCTTGCCGCGGAACAGGATCTGTCCGCCATCCGGCTCGTAGATGCCCGCCAGCGTCTTGATGAGGGTCGACTTTCCCGCGCCGTTCTCACCGAGAAGTGCCAGAATTTCCCCTGGCTTCAGATCCAGCGAAACATTCGACAATGCGCGCGTCCCACCAAACTCTTTGGTGATGTCGCAAAATTCGAGCAGCTTTCCGTGATCCATCCTGCTCCTCCCAAAGTTCAGGTGAGAAGAGGCTATGTTATCGATAACATTCCGTCAAGAGGCTCGTCATAGCAAGTGCGGATTCTTGTGGGAGGATAGCCGCGGAACCGCATGCAGGCGATGCCGAACCGGCGCTCTTGCGGTCGGAAAAGGGAACTCTCATCCCTCCTGTTGGTATTCCATCTCAAAGGACGCCGTGCGACAGCCGATTGGCATAAAATCGATCCCGCCGGTTGGCCGCGCCAAGTTTGCTTCCCTGCATTTCCGCAACGAAAACATCCGCGTTTTCTGACAAATTTGCGGACGGAGGCGTGGCTTTGCTGCGGCCGACAAAGTCACCTTCAGGATAGTCAAGACATGCTCAGCGTAGCGGAACATACATGAGCGCTGCATTATTTAATACTTAAAATACATTCGCGAAGCCGCATTTTGACCGCTTCTATTAAATTTTTTCTATCTTTCATTATTCCAATATCCATGCCACGAAAGGGAGGTCACTTTGGTAGCAGATTTTTCAGCGCTGCAGGTGAGGCGCGAAGAGCCTGTGGATTCAATGATATATGCACGGGAACTGATTTTCTTGTGAAGCATGAAGGCGCGAGTGCCGGTGGGCGCATTGCTGATTGCAGGTAGTATATTGAACAGTGTCTCTGCCAAGGGTGCAGTCGCGCTTCGGTTTGTTCAGTATCAGCAGCCAGGGGAATAATAAGAACCGATCCATGGCGTGCTTCTCGGCGTGACGCTGAAAGCGCTCCCGAGGATCGGCTTTTGGGGGAGATTATGAGGTACGTCAGTCATTCCGTCTTCAAGATTGTGGACGCCGATGCCGACGAAATGACGGAGCACTACGCAAGGACATTGTCGCCTGCGAAGGTGGAGCCGCTTCAGAAAGGCTCGTTGATCTCCGTGGAAGACCGGCATTATGCCGTGGGGCGCTGCAGCGTCTGGAACGGCAGGTGCAATTCCGGAATGAAGGTCACGCTCTCCAGTGGCCCGGACGCATATGCCCTTTACCTTCCGTCATCGGGGATTATGGCGATCGACACGGGCCGCAAGCAGCTCGTGTCCGAGCCTTCGATAGGCCTTGTGGGCGACATGTCCCGCTTCGATAGGCTGGTTCTTCATGAAGACCGCAGTCACATCGGCATCGCATTTGAAAAGTCCGCCATGATCCGTGAATTGAGCGAATTGCTTGATGCGCCGGCCGCTGGCGACATCGATTTCGCCGACACCGTCGATCTGGCAACGGCGAACGGTTCCCGAATAACGGCACTCGCAAATCTCATTTGGAACTGTCTGGACGTCAGCGACGAACATCAGCCCTCCTCGACCTTCGTCGAGCACCTGTTGCAGGCGATGATGATCGCGCTGCTGGAGACCGTCCCGAATAACTATTCCACGCGGCTGGCAAAACCGACCTCTCCTGCAATACCGAAGCGCTTGAAGAGAGCTATCGAATATATGCATGCCAATATTTCGCTTCCGATAAGTATCGCCGACATAGCCGAGGCTGCCGGCACAAGTGTGCGGGCGCTGCAGACCGCTTTTCAGCAGTTCAAGGGCACCACACCTTTAAATTATTTACGGACAATTCGCCTGGAAGGCGTGCGCAAGACACTCTTGGATCCAGCCAACTCTGTCTCTGTTGCCGAAGTCGCGCGGAGCTGGGGATTCTCCCATATGGGACGTTTTGCAGCGCTCTATCAGCAATCCTACGGTGAGATGCCATCCAATGCAGCGAAACTGCGTCGGGGTGGCAAGTAAGTGCCATCGGCGATATTGCCGCCCCTGTTGTTTCGCCGGCCTCGTATGTTCGCATAACGCAAATATTATCCCGAATACGCAGGAAAACGGGATGCAAGATCATGGCATGGCGTAATCCCATTGAAGTTTGGTATCCGCCAAGGCAGTCATAGTCGTGGGACTTGCGATCATGACGACAGTAGGTCCCAGAGCAGCCCCCCGCCCATCGACTCCCCAGGTTCGATGGGCGGTCTTTTCGACCACCAACACTTTCGATTGAGCAAGCCTTCGCCGAAATGGAGTCAACATTTTCAACGTTGTAGGCAGTAAGTGGGAACTCAACAGCGCGGCGCAGCGATCAGTCTTTTTTCCATCAACATTGCTGTGTCGTTAAACGCGAGGCACTGTCTGCCAGAAAGGGAGAGCCGTGTATATGGGGCCGAATAAAAAGGATCCGAGCCCGATAGATATCGAGGTTGGCAGACGCATCCGAATGCGACGCCGCATATTGGGCATGAGTCAGACGACGCTCGCAGAAGGGCTGAATGTAACATTTCAGCAAGTCCAGAAATATGAAAAAGGTAAAAACCGGGTCGGCGCCAGCCGGCTGCAAAGCGTCGCAGACTGCCTCGACGTGCCGGTTTCGTTTTTCTTTGAGGGAGTCTCCGAGCCGCGCGAAAGCAATGGGGAGGAAATTTTCGGCGCCGGGAATGACCTGGCCGGTTTCCTCGCCACGGGGGAAGGCATCGAGCTGAACCGCGCATTTGCCAAGATCAAGGACCCGCGGACCAGGCTTAAGATCATAGGCTTGGTCAAGTCGCTGGTAGGTTCTTATAGCTGACGGCGGATAGCCAATCAGCCCTTGATGGCGTTTAGCATTTCCTCGCCGGTAATGATCCTTTCGACTTGGGCGATCGTCGTCTTTTTCGGATCTATGTCGTCTGCGACGACCCTTCCGCCGCGCATCACGATAATGCGGTCGACCACCTGAAACACATGGTGGATATTATGGGCGATGAAAATGCAGGAATGACCGGTATCGCGCGCTTCGCGAACGAAACGCAGAACCCCCTGCGTTTCGGCAACGCCGAGGTTGTTGGTAGGTTCGTCCAGGATAATCAGATCGCTATCAAACTGCATGGCGCGGGCGATTGCGACGGCTTGGCGCTCGCCTCCCGATAGCGCGGCGATCGCAGTCTCCGGCGGAATATCCTTGGTGATGCCGACCCGCTTCAACAGGTCTCGCGCAGACGCATTCATTGCGGATTGATCCAACCGGCCAAAAAAGCGGCTTCCCTTGATGGGCTCCCGCCCCAAAAAGAGATTTCGGGCGATCGACAACTGCGGGACAAGTGCGGAATCTTGAAAAATCGTTTCAATTCCATTCGCAATCGCCTCGGCGGTGTTTTTAAGCTCGACTTTTTTTCCTTTGATTATGATCTCCCCGCTCGTCAGCGGTACGGCGCCGGATAACACTTTGATCAAGGTCGATTTTCCAGCGCCGTTGTCGCCGAGCAGACCCACTACCTCTTGTGTTTTGACAGTTAGGCTGACGTCGCGAAGGGCATGGATGCGGCCGTAGAACTTGTTGATTTTCTCCATACGAACGAGTTCGTCTTCGGCCATCGCCTACACTCCCGTGCTATGGCGGCGTTCAAGCCATGAGTGAAGCGCCATCATCCCCAGGATGATTGCTCCAATGAAAATGTTGTAGGCAAGCCCGGGTACCCCCACCATCACGATACCGTTTCGCATGATGCGCAGAATGAAGATGCCAAGCACAGTTCCGATGATCGTCCCACGTCCGCCCGTCAGCACCGTTCCGCCAATGACGACCATCGCGATCACCTCAAGCTCGTAACCCGTTCCGCTATTCGGATTTGCCGCTGAGGTACGGATCGAGCTGATCACCCCGGCAAGCGAGGCCATGGCCGAAGACACCATGAACAAGTAAACCTTAGTTCGGCTGACATTGACGCCGCGAGCACGCGCCGCGTTAGGGTTGCCGCCGGAAGCCTGTATCCAATTGCCGAATTTCGTTTGAGTGAGAACAACGTGGGCGGCGAATGCCGCAAGTGCGAACCACAGCACCGACATGTACATTCGGAAACTGCCGATAAAGAAGCTGCCGGCCAAGACATTGGCAAACCAGTTGTTGCCGGCTGTCCAGGTGTGCTGCGGAAAGCCATCGGTGACGTAAAGGGCTGTGCCCCGCACCACCAGCAGCATTCCGAGCGTAACCAGAAAGGACGGGATGTTCAGCTTCGTGACGAACCACCCGTTAACGAAGCCAATGAACAGGCTGAGTGTCAGTGTGACGAGGAAGGCGGCACCGAGCGGCATCAGATTGCCGTTGAACACCGTCCACATCAAAACAGCGGAAAAGCCGAACACCGATCCCACGGACAAATCGAATTCGCCGGCAGTCATCAGCAGGGTCATCGCCAACGCGATCAGACCGAGTTCGACAGTAAACGAGAGGGTGTTGCTGATGTTTGGAAGTGAGAGAAAGTCCGAATTGAATGACCAAAAGATCACAAGCTCAAGGACCAGCAGCACGAGCGGACCGAATTCGGGTTTCGAAACGAAGCGTTGAACAAGGGAATGTTGCATTGATGCTCACCGATTGGGGTGGCCACCCGGTTTGAACCGGGTGGCGCAGCTAGTCACGACTTTCGACGACGTTATTTGCTCGAGAGAATTTTGTCGTAGATTTCGGCCTTGTCCTTTTCATAGAGAGCGCCGGTGATGATGTTAAAGCCAGGCGGGATTTTGCTGGCCGCCATGGCTGCCATCGATAGGGCCATATAGCTGGTTGCCTGGGGATCCTGCCATTGAGCGGCATTCACGTAGCCTGTCAGGACTTCCTGCGTCGTATCGGGCGAGTTGCCCCAGCCGACGACGGGAATTTCGCCCGGCTTTACGCCTACCTGATCAAACACCCGCTTGATGCTTCCGGTTACGAGGTCGCCAAGCCCGATGATTGCCTTGATCTTCGTGCGATTGGCGGTGAGGTAATCCGACATGCGGGTAATGATTTCAGCCTGGTCCAACGTGGAGTCCGTGATTTCCCAGGTGATGTTCAGCGGCTTGAAGACGCTGGATATTCCTTCTTCCTCCTGCACGCCGTAGGTCGCGCCGGGAACCTCGACGGGCATCCACACGAAGTCACCGGATTTCACGAGCTTCTTGTCAACCAGATACTGTGCCCAGTTGTGGCCGAAGGTCTTGTTGTCGCCGCCGACATAGGCGTTGAAGCCTGCCTGCGGATCGGGCGTGTTGAAGTTGATGATCGGGATCTTGGCAGCGTTGGCTTCCTTGACGACTTGAACCAGGCTGCCCGGGTCCGGGCTGGTGGTCACGATGCCGGCAGCCCCCGCCGAAATCGCAGCCCTCACGGCCTCCTGTTGCGCGGGAACATCACCGTTGTGGAACGATGTGTTGACCTTGTTACCCGTGTCTTCGGCCCAGAGCTTGGCTCCGGCCAGGAAATAGGTCCACACGGGATCCGCCGGAGAACCGTGCGATATCCAGTAATAGGTTTTGCCCTGCGCGTAGGCCGTCGAAATGAAGCCCGCCCCTGCGGCAATGAAGATCGCCGCGAATAAGGTAATAGCTTTCCTTAACATGCGAAAACTCCTCCCTTTGCCCGGCTGATTGGCCGGACGGTTGATTTGCTGACCTCCCCAGTCAACATCAAAATGCATCGCATCCTGCGCCATCTTGATGTTCGAAAGCGAGCCGGAGGTAAAAGGAGTTGTCAAGTAAATCCGCTGTGTAATCCGAGCTGGCGGCGCAGAATAGAGCATGGAGAATGGCGAGCTCGAAGCAGTACCGACCACGAATGACGATGTCATTACGTGCTTGTAAAGACGATGTCGTTACGCTAGGCTTTGCGAAAATAGGAATTTTCCATGCCTATGTCACGCACAAGTAAAAGTCGAGACGCCAGCGTGCCGCTCAATATCCGCATCAAGCCGGTGACCCGCAATTTGATCGACCGCGCGGCCGAGCTGCTTGGCAAGACGCGCACGGATTTCATGCTAGAGGCTTCGGAGCGCCGCGCCGAGGAGGTGCTGCTCGATCGCACCATTTTTACGGCAAGCGCCGAACTTTATGCCGAGTATCTTGCCCGGCTCGATGCGCCTGCGCAGCCCAACGAGCGTCTGAAACGTACCATGATCACTAAAGCGCCGTGGGATGAGGCGTGACCCTCAGTGCACCGGCGCCCCTCGCTGACCATCACGAGTTAGCAGAATTTAATTCCGGCCTCCCTCAACTGGATGACTGGCTGCGTCGCCGCGCCCGCGCCAATCAGGCAAGTGGCGCGTCGCGCACCTTCGTCGTATGCGAGGGTAACCGCGTTATCGCCTATTATGCGCTCGCGTCAGGCGCCGTAAAGCAGCCGGAAGCACCTGGCCGCTTCAGACGCAACATGCCTGACCCGATCCCGGTTGCCGTCCTCGGCCGACTTGCTATAGACCAAACCTACCAGAAGCGCGGGATAGGCAGGGCGCTGGTGCGCGACGACGCCCTGCGCCTGCTCCATGCCGCGGAAATCATCGGCATCCGCGGCCTGTTAGTGCATGCGATTTCCGATGACGCGCGAGCCTTTTATGAGGCAATTGGCTTCGTGCCTTCGCCGCTCGATCCCATGATTCTGATGGCCGGGCTGCATGATCTGAACAGTGCGCTGAATTCCTGACGTCGTTGCGGTTCGAAAGACCATATCGAGAGTGTCGCCGACATCTTAGAGGCCGAGCGGCTTTGAGTGAACGCTGAGCGCGGGACACCGTGCGGCGGGCGAGGGCGTCTACGCCTTCGTACCAGCCCCCTCATACCCAATCTTTGTTGCAGTCCACCAAGAAGGACAGTCTGCCCCATCCCCAGGTGTAGCTCGATCGCAGATAGCCTTCCACATAGAGTGCGCGACGTGGCTCGTGAGCGACACATCTTAATCACGCAACACAGGAGCGCATCATGTCGCAGGCAGAAACAAGACCTCGTACGATTGGTCAGCAAGAGACGAACATGAACCCAAACAACGCTTCACATTCCGGTAAAGCGGGGCCTGAAGAGCTGGTTCCGTCGCGCTACGCGGTGCGCGTGGGTGACATTGAGGTGCTGGTGGTCAGCGACGGCGTGCTGCCGCTGCCAACCACGATGTTGGCACACAACGCCGACCCAGCCGTGCGGGCGGCCTGGCTGGACGAGATGTTCCTGCCGCCGGACGCTTTCGACTGGGCGCTGAACGTGGTCTTGGTGCGCAGTGGCGCACAGACCATACTCATCGACGCTGGGCTGGGATTGGACCCGAACTTGAACTTGCCGCGCGCCGGGCAGTTGGTCAAACGACTGGAGGCCGCAGGCATCGATCTTGCATCCGTGACCGACGTGGTGCTGACCCACATGCACATGGACCACATTGGCGCGCTGCTCGTCGATGGAGTGAAGGATCGGCTGCGTCCGGATCTGAAGATCCACGTGGCGGCGGCCGAGGTCAAATTCTGGGAGTCGCCCGATTTCTCCCGCGTCTTCATGCCGGCGGGTTTCCCGGACGCGCTCAGGGCGGCCGCCAAGCGGTTCACGGAAGAGTACCGCAGCCTGCTGCGGCTGTTCGACGACGAGCATGAGGTCGCGCCTGGCGTGGTTGTCCGTCGCACCGGCGGCCACACCCCCGGCCACAGCGTGATCCGCCTGGCGTCCGGCGGCGATCGGCTGACCTTCGCTGGCGACGCCGTGTTCGCGGTCGGCTTCGATCATCCCGACTGGCATAACGGCTTCGAACATGACCCTGAAGAGGCGGCCCGCGTTCGGGTCCGTCTTTTGACGGAGCTGGCGAAAACCGGCGAACAACTCGTCGCCACCCACCTGCCGTTCCCGTCGGTCGGACGGGTGGCGGTCGACGGCGATCACTTTCGCTGGGTACCGGCGTTCTGGGATTATTGAGAGCTTGGCAGGTTAGGGACGAACCAGACGACCCTACGGGTTTGAACAACTGGTCGATTGCTGCCTTGCACCCTATCGCCCCTCGTCGGCAGAGGCTGCCGTTGCTCTATCGAGCGGATCGCTCATCTCGGCCACGTGTGGGGCACCGCTCGGGAAAGCGTCATGAGCGGTACGTAGAGTGCAAAGCTATTCCATCAGGCCCGGCACAGGGCCGGGCCCGATGGAAGACGATCAGCGGCAGACGCGCTCTCTCGTTACGACTCTGTGGCCGTGGTGCCATCCCTTTTCCACCCTGGTAAAGCAGCGGCGGTTATGATGGCGATAGTACCCGTCGTAGCGGTCTTGGTAGTGATGGCGATGATGATAATAGGGACCGCCGCCCGTCGTAATTTCTACCGATGCAGCCTGGGATGGGAGACTGGTGGCTGCAAAGGAAGCAAGGGCGATTGCAGACGCGATCAAGAACTTACGCATGAGTTTCCTCCGGTTACTTTTACTATCGTACAACGTTGCTTAGCCACGTTGGTTCAAAGATAACTCCATGGAAATGAACGATACCTGACGGTAGCGTTAATCGGAGCTTCATCGACGCTGTCCGATGCACCGTCCGCCGATTCTCACGATCTACTCATGTCCCAAGGCTGATCTCGCCTCGTCCGTTCAAGGGCGTGGCTGTCCAAACAGCCGCCGCAATCACCCACCCTTGACGGCGCCGGCGGTCAGGCCGGCAACGATCTGCTTCTGCGCAAATATCGTCAGAACCAGCACTGGCAGCGTCACGATCAGTGCCGCCGCGGCAAGCGGCCCCCAGCTCACCTGCTCGAATGACAGCATGTTGTAGACGGCAACTGGCAGGGTGCGTGTCTCGCGGCTGGCGAGCACGATGCCGAAGACGAAGTTATTCCACGAGAAGATGACCGAGAGGATGAAAGCGACGACGATTCCCGGCTTGGCAATCGGTAGGGCCACCAGCCGAAAGATCTGCCATGGCGTTGCGCCGTCGATGGCGGCCGCTTCCTCGAGCTCCATCGGCGTCGTCTCGAAATAACCGATCATGATCCAGACCACGATTGGGACCGTCACGACCAAATGAATGATGATCTGCGGCCAAAGCGTTCCCAAGAGGTTCAGCCACTGGAAGAGCAGAAACAGCGGAATGAGGAAGGAAAGGCCGGGCGTCATTCGTGCAATCATGATGACGACCGCCGACTTCTCCGCCTTGAGTCGCGCAATGCCGTAGCCAGCGGGAACGCCGATCAGCAGCGCAAGCAATGTCGCGGATCCGGTCACCAGAATGGAGTTCCAGAAATAGAGGAAGAAGTTGTTCTCCTCGAAAACCTTGACGTAGTTCGACCAGGCAAAGCGCTCTGGAATGAAGATCGGCGGATAGGCGCCGTTGTCGATCTCGTATTTCAACGAGAGCGAGATCATCCAGAGGAAGAACAGGACGACTGGCGAAACCATCACCAGCGCCACAAAGAGGAGACCGATCCGGTCGAGCGTTTTGCGTTTCATCGAAGTGTCTACCGATCCGACCAGTTCGCGCGCTGTCTCGCCATCAGGAGGACGAAGGAGAGCACGACGATGAGTATGAAGAAGATGACCGCCATGGCCGAGCCGTAGCCGATGTCGTAATAGGAAAAGGCGGTATTGTAGAGATAGATATTGATCGTCTCGGAGGCAGTGCCCGGTCCTCCCTGCGTCATCGCATAGATGATGTCGAAGCTCTTGACCGCATCGATGCTGCGAATGATGACGGCGATCATCAGGAAGGGCGCGATCATCGGCAGGGTAAGATAGCGAAACTTTTGCCATGCATTGGCGCCGTCGATTTCAGCGCTTTCGTAAGGCTCGCGCGGCACCGCCGCGAGGCCGCCGAGCACGATCAACATGACAAGCGGCGTCCACTGCCAGGTCTCAACCAGAACCAGCGACGGAATGACGCTGAATTGATTGTAGATCCATTCCTGCGGACCTATGCCCAGGAAGGACAAAAGGTAGTTGAGCACCCCAAGCTGCGGATGGAACATCATCGTCCAGACGAGCGCGATGGCGACAGGCGTCGCCATCATCGGCATGACGAAAATGCCGCGCAGAAAGCCGCGGAAGGGGAATTGCGCATCGAATATCAGGGCGGCGAGCGTGCCTAGGAAAACCGGCGCGATAACGGAGAGGCCCGTATAGAGAACCGTATGCCACAGCGCCTCCCAGAAGCGGGCGTCGATTGCCAGGCGGACGTAGTTGGCAAAGCCCGCAAAGGTTTGGGATTGCCCTAGCGTCCAGCTATTGATGCTCATCCATAAAGTGAAGACCCATGGAAAAACGATGACCGCCGCAATGACCACCAGGGCCGGGATGACGAAGGGCCAATAGTTGGGAGCAAGCCGATTTTTCGGCTTGCTCTTGTTCTTGGCAGCGGTCGCCGCGGTATCTTCGATGTGCACGGACGCCATCACCCCTCGCTTCGCGCCAGCACCGGTTCGAATTGCGCTGTTGCGTTCTTCAGCTCGCTTGCGGGATCCGCACCGCCGATCATGTTGGTGAGCGCCACCCCGTAAATATCGCGGAACTCGGTGACCGGGATGATGACCGGCAGGCCGAGTGCGGAGACCTTACCGGAGCCGACCACGGCGTCGAGCCAGGCCCCAGGCATCTTGACGCCTTCACGGACCTTCTGATCCTCGAGGACGGACTGGCGGAACGGCACGCCGGCGCCAGCCTGTAGCAGCCGCGCGCCCATGTCATGCGAGATCACCCATTGGCAGAAGAGATAGGCGGCTTCTTTCTTCTGGCTCGCCGCCGTCACGCCGATACCGTCGCCGAAGGTGGCGGCCGCTTGTGCAGAGGGGCCCTTCGGAATGACGCTGTAGCCGACCTGGCCAACGACGCGGGATTTTTCCGGATTTTCGATTGGCGGCGCAAAGCCGACGCCATCGAACCACATGCCGATCTTGCCCTGCAGGAAGGCGGATTGCGACTCGGCCCAGTTGAAGCCGGAGACGCCGGGAGGTGCGGCTTTGGTCATCAGACGCTGATAGAGCTTGGCGGCCTCAATCGCTTCCGGCGAGGTAGTGCGCAACTTGCCGTCCGGCGAAAGCGGCGTCGTGCCGTAACCGAGCATGAAGGCTGTCCAGACCGGTGTATTGGCATTCTTGAGGCCGCGGGCGACGAAACCATAGGTGTTGGTGGATTTGTCCGTGAGCGCTTCCGCTGCATTTGCCATCTCTTCGAAGGTCTGCGGATAGGCGAGCCCCTTCTTTTCGAAGAGGGCCTTGTTCCAATAGACGATCCAATAGTCGACCGAGAAGGGCAGGGATCGCAGGACGCCATTGGAATCCTTGGCGAACTTCAAGCCTGCCTCGGCAAAATCGCTTTCGACCAGCGATGGGTCCGTCAAGGATGGGTCCTTCAGGAAGCCGCTGATGTCGGCGAGCCAGCCGCCCTTTTCGAACTGTCGCTTCTGCACGTGGTAGCTCAGATGCACGACGTCGAAGCTCGGCTTTCCGGAGCTGAGCTCGATCGTCGTCTTCTGGCGTTGCTGCTGTTCGGGCGTCGCCTCGGCATTCACCTTGATACCGGTCAGCGCCTCGAACTCGCTGAGATATTTGAGAATGGTTTCGCTGCGTGGGCTTTTGACGAGGTTGACTTCCAGCGTGGTTCCCGAAAACCGCTTCCAGTCCACCGCTGCCGATGCCGTGCGGATGCCAAGCATGCTTGCCGCGCCCAAGGCGGCCGTGCCCGCCATGAAACGGCGGCGCGTGGGATTGATGAATGACGATGACATGCTGTTCCTCCTCCTTTGGCCGAAATCTCCTCATTGCGGCCTGTTTCATTCAAATCTTCAATGCACGATCCCTTGCTCCGTTGATATGCGAAACGAGAGCTGCGACGGCATCCTCCGCGGATCGTCTTTCGATCGCCTCCAGCACTCGCAGGTGCTCGTTCATTACCGGCCCGACGTGACCATTGATCCGGAAGCGGTCCTGGCTGATCAGCCGCATCTTGATCGAATTGACGCGATAGGCGTTCGAGATAATCGTGTTGCCGAGCGCGTCGATGAAGGCATCGTGCATGCCCCAGTCCACCGATTGCGCATGGACCTCAAGCTCCTGCGAACCATCGCCTGCTTGGATGGCCGCGGCGATATCGCGATGCTGTTTCAAGAGCTTAGCGATCGTTTCGTCCGAGGCCGTATGTGTGAAGAGTGCAACGGCTTCCTTTTCCAGAAAGATGCGTAGCTGAAACGCCTCACGGATCAGATTGAGATCGATATGGGCAATCTGGAGACCGCGCTGCGGCACGGTCTTGATCAGGCCTTCGGCTTCCAGCCGCGGGATCAGTTCACGGATGGCGCCGAGAGGCAGGCCGGTGAGCTCCACAAGCCTGCGCTGTGAGACGAACTCGCCTGGCCGTACATCGCGAGCAAGCAGATGATGGGTAAAGCTTGCATAGGCTTTTTCCCGTAACGTCGGCTGCTCGTTCACACCGTCCATCCGTACCTCTCCGGTTCGCTTAAGCCGCCTTGGATCTGAAAAGCGCATTAAAGGCGCCGGCAAGATGAGTCTGCCCCTCGCCGGATATTGAGACGAGCGGCGGGCGAACCGCAAGCCAGATTTCATCCCCGGAGACGTGTGCCACCATGACTTTGACGGCCGCAGTCACCGGGAACTTCAACAGCTCCGGCACAAAATCCACGACGCGCGGGTCATCCTTTCCCTCTTCCGCCATCAGCCGCACCTCTTGGGGCACGAAGTTCGCCATGCCGGAAATTGCTCCCTGGCCGCCCAAGCGGACGCCCCTGGCGAGATGGCGTTCGTCGCCGATCAGGATGATGAGATCGCCGTGCGCCTTCAATAGTGCCTCCGTATATGGCCAATCGCCGGAGGAGTCCTTGACGCCGGTGACAATGCCGGGAAAGGCGGCGCGCAGCCTGCCGATGAGCGCTACGGAGAGCGGCACCATGGTAATGGAAGGAATATTGTAGACGATGATATCACGCGCCTTGTCGCCCAACCGCGCGAATACGGCAGAGAACCAGGCAAACAATCCCTTGTCGCTGATATTCTTGAAATAGAAAGGTGGTGCAAGCAGGATATTGCGCACGCCTCTCGTCAGCGCAGATCCCGCTTGTGCGGCAGCATCTTCGACCGAATTCGCCATCACACCGACGATGATGTGGTTCGGTATTATCCCTGCTTCCAGGAAGGCGTTGAGCACCTGTTCGCGCTCCTGCGCTCCAATTGAGGAGCCCTCGCCAGTAGTGCCGAAAAGCGTGACGCTCGAGCATCCCGATGCAAGGCTCAGTTCGGCTTGTTTGATCATTGGGCCAATCGCGATATCGCCATTGGTATCGAAGGGCGTCGTGAGCGCGACTGACAAGCCGAATTTGCGAGACAAATTTCATTCCTCCAGATGAGTAGTCAGCTTATACAGGCTAACATGTTAGCTGTACAGCCAGAATCGTACACCTGGTATTGGCTCCGTCCGATCGGAGAGATTGCTACACTGGCACATCGCCTATAGGGCGTTTCCAGAGGATGAGATGGCTTCGTCTTCGAGGATGAGGCTGGCGGCGCCGATCAGGCCTGCATGACGTCCGAGCTGAGCGGGGACGATCGGTACGTCGCGATAGGCTGGCATGGCGCGCTCGCGAACCGTCGCCACAATGGTATCGTGTAAAAGATAGAAACCGTGCGATATGCCGCCGCCCATCACCAGAATGTCCGGGGAGTAGAGGTGGAGCAGATTGGTGAAGCCGATACCCAGCCAGCGAGCCTCCGCACTCAGCAGTTCCAGCGCCAGGGCGTCGCCATTGCGCGCGGCGTCGACAACGTGGCGTCCAGTCACTTCGCCATCGGCGGATAGCTTGCGTAGCATCGAGCCGTCGGATTGGCGGGTCCGCGCCGTTGCCCGTCTGCCAAGGGCGGTTCCGGAGGCAACGGCTTCGAAACAACCGATAGCACCGCAAAAGCATCGCTCGCCTTCGCTCGTGATCGTCATATGACCGATTTCCGCTGCCAGGCCGCGTCTGCCGTGCAAGGTTCGCCCGTCGACGATCACGCCGCCGCCGATGCCAGTCGAGACGGTGACGAAGACCATCGATCGCGCGCCGCGGCCAGCGCCGTATCGCCATTCGCCAAGTGCTGCCGCGTTTGCGTCGTTTTCGAGCCGCACCGGCAGTTGGAACCGGCTGGAAAGAATGTCGGCAAGCGGAACCTCGTACCAGCCCGCCAGGGTCGGTGGGGCGATCACGATGCCGGCTTCCGGATCGAGCGGGCCGGGGGCGCCGATCCCGATCCCGACAGGAACGAGATCGGGCATTTCCGCTAGCGCAGAGGCTGCCAGCAATTCGATCTGCTGTATCACCGCAGCCGGTCCTCCCGCCGCGTGGGTCGGCACGGCGGAGAATGACAACAGGCTCCCCTCACTATCCACCAGCGCAGCGCGGAGTTCCGTTCCACCGAGATCAAATGCGAGGGCAACCTTTTTCACGAAACGCGGCTCTCCAACCCATGCAGCCAAGCCATCCGCTCGCCCAGATTTTGGTCGCCGAAGGCCAGGGATCCGAGGACGACCGTCTGTGCTCCCGCAGCGCGTAGGAGCGGCACGGTCTGTTCGCGAATGCCGCCATCGGCCGCCAAGATCACCTGATTCTCCCGGCCGGACTGTTCCAACAGTGTGCGTGCTTCGATCAGGCGGTCGCAGGCCTTCTCGGAAAGGCTTTGCCCCTTGACGCCGATCGATGTGCCAAGCAGGGTCACGAAGGCGACATGGTCGATGAATGGCCGGATCGCTGAGACGGGGGTCTCCAGCCGCAGGACGATGCCGGCTTCGGCGCCAAGCTCCTGTGCCAGCGCAACGGCCCGTAACCCCGCCTCGCCGTTTTCGGCGTGAACGCTGATAAGATCCGCCCCCGCTTCGATGAACTGACGCGTTTGCTCCCCGACGATTTCGGCCTCGACCATCAGATGAACATGGATCGGTCTGGCGGTTGCTTTTGCGATGCGGGCGACGAAATCCGGAAAGAACAGGAAGCCCGGGGTAAAGCGTGCATCGGCGACGTCGATGTGATGCAGGTCGGCATAGGGTTCGATGCGCTTAAGATCGGCCTCCATATTGGCAAGATCGGCAGACCACAGTGAGAATTCGCCCAGCAGCCGGTTGCGGGGGAGCGCTGCAATGGCCGCCGGGCCTGAGAGAGTCTTGAGTGTCATGATGGGAAAAGGCTCCGGATGGTCTTGGATGCGAGGAAGGTAGCGATAGCGTCTTGAACTTCGGCGAAATGCTGCGCCTTGTCGGCTGCCTTGGGGGTGATTTCGACAAAGCGGGTATCGGCGATGGTATCGGCTAGGGTTCGTGCGCAGGCGAGGGGATGGATCACGTCCTGTTCGTTGCCGATGATGAGGGTGGGGACGGTGAGGGCAGCGGCCTCCGCTTGTGTAATTCCCGTTCCGTCAGCCGCGATATCGGCCAGCACGGATGCGAAAGCGCCCGCATTCGGCCGGTCGAAATAGCCGAGCAGGGAGGCAAAATTGTCGGGCGCGTTCGCGCATATCCGCATGCCGATCTCGCAAGCGGCGAAGTGCTCCTTGGCTTCCGCGATCGAATACGAGCGGAGCAAGGCCGCGACAAGGCGGACCGGCTCCAGATTGGCCGGCGCGGCGGCAAAGGTCCAGGCGGGACGGACGAGAATGAGGGCTGCGACGCGGTCGGGGTAATGGTGCGCGAGGTATAGGGCAATCGCCGCGCCCATGGAAATTCCGCCGACAATAAAGCGGTCGAAACCGCGATCTGTCGCCGCCGCCAGCACATCCTCGGCGAACATCCGAAATGAAAAGGGCCTGATGTCGCCAAGCGACGACGCACCATGTCCGCGGCACTCGACCGTGATACGCCGCGCCTTTCCCATTGGAAAGGTTTGCGCAACCTGCGCCTCATCGCCGCCCAAGCCGTGTTGAAAGAGCACCGGCAGCCCTTGACCGCTGTCGAAAACGGCGAGGGTGGCATCGTCACGCATGAAAGCCGCGGTTGCGCCCATCACACCAATTCCTTGAGAAAGGCCGCAACATGGGGCGCCTCCGCCGCTGAAAGTCCATGCGTGACGAGGGGGCCATCGAACCCGACGGCTTTGAGCCGTGCGACAAAATCGGGAAAATCCACGATGCCATGACCGGCCGTAGCAAAGCGTCCATCGACATAACGGTCCTTGGCATGTGCCATGACGATGTGCCCGGCCGCGGTCTCGACCGCGCGCTCGACAATGGCGCGCGCTTCCGGTGGCGTGGCGATTTCGAAAAGATTGGCCGGGTCAAGCACGATGCGCAGCCTTTTCGATCCCATTTCTGTAATCAGCCGCTGGGCATCCGCAGCCGATCTCACGATATTCGCCTGCTCCGGCTCGATGCCGAGATCGACGCCATGGTCTTCGGCCAGTGCCAGCGCCTTAGACATCTCCGCCGCCATATCGGTCCAGGCCGAGGGGTCGGTGTTTTCCGCATGGTGTGCCCATTGATCGCTGGGATGGCGCGTGCCGGTGCAGAGCGTGACGAGCGGAATGGAAAGTGCCGCCGCCGTCTCGATGACGACGGCGAGCTGGCGAAGGCCTGTTTGCCGGATCGACACGTCAGGGTGCGCCATGTTGTAGGTTCCGGACAAGGCGGCAAGTGAGACGCCCGTTGCCTGCGCCGCTGCGCGGATCGCCGCCACGGCGGCTTCGGGCACTGCGTCCGGCACCGAGGGCAGGCCGCAGCAGGCAAGATTGAATTGCGTGCCGGCATAGCCGCTGTCGCGCACTGCCGAGAGGACGTTCAGGGGATCAGTCCCGGGAAAGGTCTTGGCGAAGATCCCGATCTGCATCAGACGACCCCCGTCACCGACGCGAGTTCGACACGCTCGCCGGTCTCCACCGACCGCGCGATCGCCACCATCGCGCGGATGGAGGCGATACCGTCCTCGACATCGGCGCCGCGTATGAGCGCGCCGTTCAGCACGGTATCGGCGAGGCCTTCGAGCTGCCGGCGGAAAAAATGCCCATCCGCACCGAGCGGTTTCCTGCTCGTCGCGTCTTTCTCATGAAAGATCTCGACTTCGCTGGAGCGGAAGTACCAGGGATTAAAGGTCTTTGCGAGAACGGAGCCGTTTTCGCCGTAGAGCTGGAAACCCTCGTGCCAATCCATGCGGACGGCAACCGTCAGGTCGAGATGGCCGAGGGCGCCATTGGCGAATTCGGTTTCAACGAACCAGCAAAAGGCGCCGGCTCGCTCCAGCAGGCGGGCGCGCACGGCGACGATATCGCCGCAGAAGAAGCGGGCGGTGTCGACCAGATGCGAACCATGCGCCAGCATGAAATATTGCCTGAGATCGGCTTTCGGATTGCCGGCCGGCTTGCGCGCAAGTTTGCTGGTAACCGGCAGCGGCTGCACCGCATCGGTGTTGGTGTAGCGGTGGGTGGAATCGCAATACCATGCCTTCAGCGCGAAAATCTGGCCGATATCGTTTTGAACGAAATCACGCGCAGCCTGAAGCGCGGGATCGAAACGCTTCATGTGCCCAACCTGCAGGATCTTGCCTGAGCGCTTCACGGCGTCGGCAAGCTGCTGGCCTTCCTCGACCGAAACGCCAATCGGCTTTTCGCACAACACATGCTTGCCGGCCTCGAGTGCCTTGATGGACATCGGCACGTGATAGGCGTCTGACGTGGCGACGATAACCGCTTCCAGATCGGGGTCGGCCAGCATGGCGTCGTAGTCGCTGAAGATTTTCTGCGGCTCATAGGTCGCACCCATACGTGCCAGCAGATCGGGTGCGGCGTCGCAGATAGCGTAGAGATCGGCATTCCTGGCCTTCACGCAGGATTCCAGATGCGCAAACTGCGCAATCGGGCCACAGCCGAGGACCCCAACGCGAAGACGACGATTTTCCTTCTCGATCATTATCTTTTCCTTAGGCGCCGTAGCTGCGCATCGTTTCGCGGTTGGCCTTTATGGCTGCGGCAGGATCAGCCGCGGCCGTCTCGGATTCCTCTTCCAGCACCAGCCATCCGTTGAAGCGCGGCGCCTGTGAAATGAGGTCGATCACCGCCGGCGTATCGAGAACGCCTTTGCCGAGCATCGCCCATCGGTTATGCGCATCGACATCCTTCAGATGCAGATAGCGAATTCGATCCCGGTAGGTGCGCATCGTATCGAGGATGTCCTCGTGCCCACGCAGGATATGGCCGGTGTCGGGAACCCAGCCGACCAGTGTGGGATCGAGCAATGCGAAGATCTGATCGTAGTCGGCTCGGTTGAACAGCAAGGTGTTGTGATGCGAACTCGGATGAACGGCGACCTCGACGCCGGATGCCTTGCCGAGCGCGGCGGCGCAATTGTAGTACTCGGCGGCGATGGCAAACTTATCGTCGCGCACGCCTTCCGAGACGACGGTCGCCGAGCCGATAGAGACGAGCGCACCCGGAAATTGTGCGGCATAATCGATCCAGCGTTGCGCCGTGGCTAAGTCCTTTTCCATCGCGTCGGCAACCGTGAAACCGCTTTTGGAACCGAAGGCGAAGGAGACGAGCTGCAATCCCTTATCGCCTAGAGCCTTCGCGAACTCGCCGGGCTTTGTACCGTAATAGCCGATCATCGTGTCGGTAATTTCGATGCCCGAGTAACCGCCGGCCGAAATCGCCGAGAGCAGGTCGTTCGGGGTTTCGGCCCAAGCGTCGCCGAGCATTTCCCACGTGAATGTCTGGCAGCCGATCTTCAGATCCCTGGTCATGTCGTCATTCCTTGATTCCGCCCTGCGTCAGGCCTTCGATAATGTGTCGTTGGAAGAAGAGGACCAAAACAATCAGCGGCACGGTGACGACCGCTGACGCAGCGGCGATGTCTCCCCAGGGCACGTAGTATTGGTTGGTGAAATTGGCGATGCCCACCGGAATGGTCTGGCTGTCGCTGTCCGAAGTGAAGGCGAGCGCAAACAGAAACTCGTTCCAGGCGGTGATGAAGGCGAGCAGGCCAGTGGTCACGAGGCTTGGAAGGGACATCGGCAGGATGATATGCCAAAGCAGGCCGATCACCCCCACGCCGTCCATGCGCGCCGCTTCGTCGATCTCCCGCGGCAGCGTCTCGAAATAGCCGAAGAGAACCCAGGTCACGAGCGGCAGCCCAAGCGCCAGATAGGTGATGATCAGTGCCCTATAGGTGTCCAGAAGTCCAAGATCGGACGCGATCAGATAAAGCGGTCCGACGAGCGCGATCTGCGGAAACATCGAGACCGACAGGATGACCATGAGGATTCCAAATCGCCCCTTCACGTCGAGACGGGACAGTGCAAAAGCGGCAAGTGAGCCGACGATCAGGCAGAGAGCTGTCGTTGCGAGCGATACGATGAGCGAGTTCAAGACGTAGTGGTGCAGGCCCTTTTCCACGAAGGCATTGTAATAATGCTCCAGCGTGAATGGGTGCGGGATGAGCGACGGCGTGCCTTCCGTCAGTGCCTTGTCGAGTTGGAACGAGGTGGAGAACTGCCAAAGGAATGGCCCCGCGGACCACACGAGAATGAGAAGTGCGCCAACATAGATCGTGATGCTCTGGAAGACGGAGCGGCTGCCGTTCATGTGGTCTTCCTTAGCTGCCTGACGAGGAAGAGACAGAAGACCAGGGCGATGACGCCTTCGGTGATGAACATTGCTGTCGAGATGGCCGAACCGTAACCGAACTGCAGTGTCGAGAAGAGCACCTTATAGGACAGCGTCGAAAGCGTTTCGGTGGAATCCGCCGGACCGCCACCGGTCAGCACATAGACCAGATCGAAAACGCGAAATGCATCCAGCGCCCTAAAAAGACCGGCAATGAGCAGGGTCGGCAGCAGCAGCGGCAGGCGGATATTCCAAAAGATCGTCCAGGCCCCGGCGCCGTCCATGCGGGCCGCCTCGATCAACGATTTCGGAACGGTCTGAAGACCGGTCAGCAGGAGCAGCGCCATGAACGGCGTCGTTTTCCAGACATCGGCAAGGATGATCGTCGTCAGCGCGGTTTCGGGTGCACCGTACCAGTTCACATTCTGATCGATCAAACCAAGGTGGAGCAGAATGAAATTGATGATGCCGTGCTGGCCATCGAACAGCCATCCGAACATCTTCGACGTGACGACCGTTGGCATTGCCCAGGGAACGAGCATTGCAGCGCGGATGATACCGCGGCCACTGAAATGCTCGCAAAGGATCAGCGCCATGGCGAGGCCGATCAGCGTCTCAAGCCCCGTCGATGCGGCGGTGAACCAGATCGTATGCCACCAGGCATTCCAGAACGGCGGGTCCGCCAGCAATTGCAGATAGTTGGCAAAGCCGACGAAATCATTGTCCTGCGTAATCAGGGAACGGTTGGTGACAGAAAGATAGACGCCATTGATGATCGGATAGAAGGAAACCGATCCCAGCGACATGAAGGCCGGCAACAGCAGGAGCCAGGGCCAGAGGGCGCTCGGAAGCGCCCCCATTGACCTTCGCATCCTGCTGTCGGCGGGGGCCGTCAATGCAGTGGCCATATCAGGCAACGATTTTGTTGATCTGATCGGCGGCAGCCTTGAGCTCAGCCTGGACGTTGCCGCTGACCAGAGCCTTGGAAATGCTGGACTGCAACGCCAGCGTCACCTTGGCATATTGCGGGGTGATCGGCCGGGGCGTGGCTCCGATGAAGACGTTTTGAAGGCTTGCCATGAACGGCTGCTCGGCCTTTAGCTTCGCATTTTCGAAGATTGCCGGGCGTGAGGGTGCGAGGCCGAAATTCAGGGCGAGACGGGTCTGGGTTTCCGGAGATGACATCCAGCTCAGGAACTCGATCGCCGCTTCCCGCTTCTTGGAGTTGGCGTTGACGCCAAGCTGATAGCCGCCGAGGCATGCTGCACTTTTGCCGCCGGCAAAATGCGGCAGCGGCGCAACCGCGACCTTATCCACCACATGCGAGGCTTTCGGGTCCTGGGCGATCGGATAGACGTAGGACCAGTTGCGCATGAACATCGCTTCGCCCGAGGTGAAGGGCTGACGGGAAGGCTCTTCGTCCCAGGAGAGCACGTTCTGCGGGCTGATCTTCGTCTTGTTGATCGTGTCGTAAAGGAACTGGATCGCCTCCACCGCGGCTTTCTCGCCGATCACGGACGATTTGGCGTCGGCTGCCAGGATGGAGCCGCCATTCGAGGTGATAACCTCGACAGCATCGCAGATGAGGACTTCGGCCTGCTTGCCCTGCCAGAGATAACCGAACTTGGCATCGCCGGCTTTCTGAGCGGCGGCGGCCATGGTCGCCATATCGTCCCAGGTCTCGGGTACCTTGCCGCCATGCTTTTCCACGAGATCCTTGCGATAGTAGAACATGCCGGAATCGACGAACCACGGAAGCGCGGTCAGCTTTTCATTGTAAGTGCAGGCTGCGACCGTTCCGGGAAAATAATCGCTGCGTTTTTCCTTCGGGAAATATTGGTCCAGCGGCAATGCCCAGCCGGCCGCCGCAAAGCCGGCGATCCAGATCACGTCCTGGCTGAAGACGTCAGGCGTTCCGTTACGGCGGGCCAACTGCTGGATCAGGCCCTGGTAGACCTCGGTCGACGAACTCGGCGGCGGGAGCTCGATGAATTTGACCATGATGCGGTCCTGCGACTCGTTATAGGCCTTGACGAGATCGCCGATACCTTCCTTGCCGAAGAAACTTGCGCTGGCAAAGCTGATCTCCGTGCGATCGGCAGCGCGTGCCGTGCGCATGCCAAGACCGGATGCGATACCGAGGGTCGCCGCGCCCGCGGCTCCGAGCAGGAAGTGACGACGGTCAAGCATTGCGGAATCTGCAACTACATTCGAAGCAATCGGCGCTTTCTTGAAATCGCTCATGTTTCCCTCCCAGGAAAAACTGGCGTCCTCCGAAATTCTCCGCGCCAGCATTGGCATATGTTTGATAAAAAATTGTCGCGCGTCAAGAAATAAGATGTTTTAAATCACTTTAGGATGCATTTGGGTCGGTTCACGCGTTCGCGACATATGGGCCGTCAGGTACTGGGAGGATTTTAAAAATGAGCGGAAAAACGACGGAAAAACTTGGTATTGGCATCATCGGCTGCGGCAATATATCAATGACCTATCTGCGCAACGCCGCGCTGTTTGCCGGCATCGAGTTGCGGGCCTGCACCGATATTTCGGCTGACGCTGCGGCCCTTCGCGCACGGGAATTCGGCATTCGCTGCGTAAACGTCGATCAGTTACTTGCGGATCCCGAGGTCGATCTCGTCCTCAACCTGACTGTGCCGGCAGTGCATTTCGACGTCACCATGTCGGCCTTGTCCGCCGGCAAGCACGTCTTCACGGAAAAGCCGCTGGCAACATCGGCGGCCGATGGGCGGATTTTGGTAGCGGAGGCGAAAAGCCGAGGTTTGCTGCTCGGCTCCGCGCCCGATACCTTCCTTGGTGCGGCGAGCCGGCGTGCGCGTCGCTTAATGGAAGAAGGCGCGATAGGCCGCCCCGTTAGCGGCACCGCCTTCATGATGGGACGCGGCATGGAGCACTGGCACCCCAATCCGCAGTTCTACTATCAGCCCGGCGGCGGCCCGGTTTTCGATATGGGACCCTATTACCTGACCATGATGGTGAATTTGCTCGGTCCGGTGGTGCGCGTCATGGCGATGGCAACGAGAGGTCAGGATGAACGTCTTATCACGGCGGAAGGCCCCTTCAAGAATACGACCTTCAAGGTCGGCACGCCGACCAACGTTCTGTCGCTGCTCGAATTTCAATCCGGTGCGACCGTCAACTTCGGCGCATCCTGGGATGTCTTCCGCCATTCCAATCATCCGATTGAGTTGCACGGCACCGAAGGCTCGCTGCGTCTGCCGGATCCGGATACATTCGGCGGTACGGTCTCTCTGTCCGAACGGGGTGCCGAGTGGCGCAATTTCGAAAGTGATGGCGAGCTTTACGGCGAGCGGAACTGGCCGTTTGCCGCGCCGGACAGAGCAAACTATCGTATGCTCGGCGTTGCCGACCTAGCACGCGCGCTTTCCGAAAACAGGCCGCCTCGCGCATCGGGGGAGCTGGCTCTTCATGTGCTCGAAATCATGGAGGCTATTCTCGCCTCCGGCGAGAGCGGTCAGTCGGTCAGTGTCGGTGGTGGCCTGGCGCGGCCGCCGCTTCTTGGGGAGGCCGAAGCGCGCAGTTTTTTGGCCTGATCGCTGCACGGGAGGATGACGTGACGGGATATCTCGATGAAGAGGCGCAATGGGTTCTCGATATCAGCAGGGCGGCGAAGGCCCGGCCGTTTGAATCCGGCAGCCCCCTAGAAGCCCGTATCGCCTACAATGCTGGCAGCCCGGCGCTTCAGGGCGCCCGGGAGGCGGTCGCTTCGGTAGAGGAGCGCCAGATCAGCGGCCCCAACGGTCCGATCAAGGTGCGCATCTACCGCGGCATCGGAGCGCCTTCCCAGGATGGGCCAGGTCTTCTCTATCTTCACGGCGGCGGCTGGGTGATCGGCAGTCTCGACTCTCACGACGAGATTTGCCGATGGTTCGCCAATCTTGCAGAATGCACGGTGGTCTGCCCGGACTATCGTCTGGCACCGGAACACAAGTTTCCCGCCGGTCTGATGGATTGCGCCGCAACGCTGGCATTCATGGCGGAGACTGCCGCGGATCTCGGCGTCGATCCGAAGCGGCTTGCGGTCGCCGGCGACAGCGCCGGCGGTAACCTTGCGGCCGTGCTGGCGTTGATGGCGCGTTCAGGCGAGGCCCCGCAGATTGCGGGCCAACTGCTCTTCTATCCCAACACGGATGCCAGGCAGACGACCGACGGCTATCGCCGCTACGCCGAAGGCTTCGGTTTGACGGCAGCGACGATGAAATGGTTTCGCGACCACTATGTCCGCACGCCAGCCGATATCGCGGATTGGAGGGTCTCACCCTTGCTGGCTGAAACTGTTGCGAATGCGGCGCCGGCATTCATTGCCACGGCTGGCCACGACATTCTGGTGGACGAAGGCATGGCTTATTCCATGCGCCTGCAGGAGGCCGGGGTTCGCATGGTGGCGCGTCATTGGCCTGGGCAGATTCACGGCTTTGTGTCGATGGGAAGGTTCATGCCGGCCGCACGCCAGGCTGTCGAGGAAGCGGTCGTGGCGTGGCGGAGCTTTGAAAGAAATGCCGTTTAAGCGACACCGCGCCCCCGCCTCTATGCCGATTGTCGCATGACCAGCGTCCCGTCCAGCGAGACTTTGCTTGCGATCATGCGAACCGGTGCATCCGTATCTCCGAGCAGCGTCAACAGTGTGTCGACGCTGCTTGCCGTCATGGACGCAAAATCCTGCGCCATCGTCGTCAGCGGCGGGCAGGTGTAGCGGCTTAGCGGGTGATCGTCATGGGCGGCTATGCGCAGGTCATCGCCCTTCTTGCGTCCGATCTTCAGCCCATGCGCGAAAGCGGCGGCCATGACGCCGAAGGCAAGACGATCATTGGCGCAGAGGATGGTCTTGAATGACAGCTTCCCAGCTTTCAGCATCGCGTCCATTTGCTCGTAGCCGACGCGCTCGAAATCCCATGTGTAGGGGGCAATGGTCTTGATGACCTTGTGCTCGTGGCCCGAAGCCTCCATCGTGGCGATATAGCTCGCCAGCCTCTCCGGAGAGTTGTGATTGACATGGGGGATGTCGAAATAAACCGGCGGCTCTCCGGATCGACAGAGATATTCCACGATCGTTGCGACGCTCTGGTGATTGTTGTTGCCGATGAAAGGCGTGTTGCCCTCGATATAGGTGTCGAAATAGACGAGGGGGACATTCTGCGTGAGTTTTTCAAAAGCGCGCGGATCGGATTTCTGCCCGAGCGGTGCGGCAATCGCACCTGCCACTTTCAATGACAGCATGGTGCTGACGGCCTCGACCTCCAGTTCGGGCAGGCCGTGCGAGGAAATCACGATCGGCCAATAGCCTTCATCCCGCAACCGCAGTTCCAGACGGTTGACCATCTCGGCATAGAAAGGATCGGTCAGGGCCGGAACGAGAATGCCGATATTGCGGGTTCTCTTTCGATTGAGGTTTCGTGCGTAGAGATTTGGCTGGTAATCGGACGCGCGAAGGGCGGCTTCGATGAGTGCGCGTGTCGCAGGCTTTACGCTGGTCGGATCATCAAAAAATTTAGAAAGGGTAGGGCGAGAGACACCACAGGACTTCGCAAAGTCCTCCATGGTCTTATGCGTCAGTTTTTCCATCGATAGTCGACCATATTCAAATCACTGTACCCGACAATGATCGTTATGCGTCTGCGAAGAAGCAGGCGCAATCGGCAAACGTAAATTCCAGGCAAGTTCTTTCGAGCTTTGTGTCGCGCAAAAACATAACATGCGAAAATTTATAAATTGACGCGCAAAATGCAAGTCGCGGCAAAAACTGCTTGGTTGACCCGCCGCCTCAATCGGTAAACTGGTTTCTCTCCAGAGATTCGGGAGGTCTCAACCTTTATCGGCGGCAGATAAGCGATCGAGAATGGCATGCGCCGTGTTTGCGTCCGTTACCAGAGCGTTGATCATGCCGGACCTTGCAGCGCCAATGATGCCAGGCGCTTTGGCGGGTGTTGCCGCAACCGCAATGCACAAGGGAATTCGTTGCAATTGCTGCGGGGAGGCGGCGATCATGCGCGCCTCGCCATCCCAATGAAGGATTTCGCCCGCTTCGGTAACGTAGTGGCGCAGAACATCACCGGCCGCATGGCTGAGGGCTTTTTCTCCCGGGAGTGCTGCCGTGGCCTCGGAGGGATTTGCAGCGTGCGTCAAGCCGACGCCGACGATCGCAGCATCCAGCTTGTTCCACAGCGACGTCACCTGCTGAACCGTGGGATCGGCGAGGAACGCATCGCGCAGCTCCGAGGATGAAATATAGGGGGCGTGTAGAAAATGCGGAATTCCACCCATCTGCTCCGCGGCCTGCCGCACGAACTCATTGATTTGGAAATGCGGAGCTGCTTGCTGCATTCCCCCGTTGAGCGCAATGGTCACGATACCCGGCAGTTGCGGCAGGCCTGCAAAGGTAACCTCCCGAACAGCCCGTCCCCAGCCGATGCCAAGCGTCGAACCCGATCGCAGTCCCGCTTGTTGCAACAGTGATCCGAGCGGCGGGGCAAGGGCGCTGAGAACATTCGACGACGGCGTATCGATCACGACAGCATTGCGCAATTTCAAGCCATCAACCAATGCCGCGCTCAAATCTTCCGACGGGGAAAGATCGATCACCTCAATCCGAACGATGCCGGCCGCGCGTGCTTTCTGGAGCAGCCGCGAGACCGTGGCCGTTGATAATCCAAGCTTTTTGGCAATATCAACTTGCGACATGTCGGATTGGTAATGCAGCTTCGCAACCATATGCAGCAATGCACGGTTCGTTGCAGGCTCCTGCGACTGAGACGAATTCAGATTGAAATTCCTTTCTGCAATGTGTTACACAGTCAGCGTGTGAGGTGTTATCGCTCAAAACGGCCAGTTTCGCAACGATTATGCAGGCTCCAGAGCGCTCTCCAGGGAGGATCATATGTCGAGGTTGACCACAGCCGAAATGCGAGGTTACCAACAGATTTGCGGTCATGACGGTGCCATGATGGTGATCGCCTGCGATCAGCGCGGCGGCATGCGCAGCCTGCTTGCGAGCGACCCGCAGGAGCAGGCCGCCATCTCCGACAAGACCCTCGGCGACACGAAGGCCGATATCGCCATGTTTCTTGCAAGCAAAGCCTCTTGCGTTCTCGTCGATCCGATCTGCGCTGTTCCGGCCTTGGTCGACGACCGGACTATCAGACGCGATACCGCACTGCTGATCGGCCTGGATGCATCGGGATGGGATACGTCGCCAGAGGGGTATCGCCTTTCCAAGCTGGTTTCCGGCATTTCGGCCCGTCGTGTCCGTCAACTCGGCGCCACCGGCGGCAAGATCATGGTCTATCTCCGCGCCGACCGGGAGGAAGCAAACAGTCACAACATCGACATCCTGCGCCAGTGCATCGAGGATTTCGCGCGCGAAGACCTGCTGCTGGTCGTCGAATTCCTGACATACAGGTTCGATGACGAAGATGAAGCGGACTACAAGGCGAAGCTGCCGTCGCTCGTCGTCGGCGGAAGCAAGATTTGCCTGGACTGCGGAGCGAAGGTGCTGAAGATTCCCTATCCTGGAACTGCCGAGGCCTGTGCGGAGGTGACGAGGCTTGCAGGGGAGGTGCCCTGGGCGGTGCTATCGGCCGGTGTCGACCACTCGACGTTCCTGCGGCAGGTCGAAGATGCCATGCGCAATGGCGCGTCCGGTGTTATCGCAGGCCGATCCTTGTGGAAAGATTGCATTTCGCTCGACCGGTCCGTCACGAGGGACCGATTGGAGACTGTTGCCGTTCCGCGGCTTCGCGAAATTCAAGCTGTGATATCAGCACATTTCAAAGGCGTTCAGTCCGACCAGGGACAGAAAGCAGATGTCTGAATTAGCCATTGGCGTGGACATTGGCGGCACGAATATCCGTGCGGCCCTCGTCTCCAAGCGAGGCGAAAACCTCAAAAAGCTGTCGGAGAGGACGCCGACCGATCCGCGGCAGGTCTTCGAGCGCGTCAAGGCGATGGTGAACCAACTCGATGAGGCCAACGTTGTTGGTCTCGGCATAGGCATTCCCGGCCGTGTCGACATTTCAAATCGCGCCGTTCTATCGGGCGGCATTTTGAATTTGGCCGGCATGGACCTCGTCGACCAGTTGGAGACAAGTCTCGGCAAGAGGGTCGTCATCGAAAATGATTGCAGCATGGCGCTCATCGCCGAAATGAGCATTGGTGCTGCCAAAGGTTTTCAAAGCGCCGCCATGCTGACCATCGGAACCGGAATCGGCGGCGCGGTTGCCCAGGACGGCAGGATTTATCACGGCCATAGGACTGCCGGACAGTTCGGTCACATCTGCGTTCAACACGATGGTCCCGAATGTACATGCGGAAGACGCGGATGCGTGGAAACCTTCAGCTCGGGAACGGCGCTGCGCCGGCATATACAAGAAGCGGGACTATCGGCCGCATCCATTGCCGATGTCTTTGAAATGGCGTCAAACGGCGATGTGACGGCCAGGGCGGTGTTACGCGCTTGGACGGCGCCCCTCCGTGTCGCGCTCGACAACATAGCTGCGACGATGGACCCGGAAATCATCGTGTTAGGAGGAGGCCTCGGCTCCGATGCGGCGCGAGCGCTTGCAGATCTTCCGGCCGTGGCGCCGTGGTTTCGCCCAACGATCCTGCCGGCCACACTCGGAGATGACGCAGGGGTCATCGGCGCTGGCCTGTCGACGTTTTCAGGCACTTTCGGCTGTACAGAGAAGCGTGTTGTGCTGGTCAACGGCGTGCCGGCGTCGGGAAAAAGCCACCTCGCCAAATTGTTGTCACAGCGCACCGGATGGCCGGTCCTCTCGCTCGATGGCATCAAAAATCCCTTCCTGCAGCACATCGGCGGCGTAGACCGGGAGTTCAATCGGACGCTCGGAAAGGCGAGCTACCAGGCTATTTGGTCGGCAATTCGTGAGGCGCCAGCCGGGTCGACCTTCATCATCGATGCGTGGTTCGGCTTTCAGCCCAAAACCGTGCTCGAGGCCTATATCAAGGATGCCAGGGTTGATCGTGTCGCAGAGCTTTGGTGCAAGGTTCCCGGCGTCGTTGCCGGCGACCGGTACGGGCGTCGCCTGAAAGACAGGCTGCCCGGTCATCCGGGAGCGGAATACATTCCGGAACTGGTGGCGCTCGCCGATCGTGCCGAACCCATGGGATGCGGCCCATCGATGAGCGTCGACCAAACAAAGGAACCGGATATGGACGACGTCACTGCCTGGATTTCGAAGGTGTTTGGTCAGACATCAAAATAGCCGCCTCCCAGGCGGCCAATCAAAGCTCGACCCCGACTTGCAAACGCCGTGCGACATCTTGTTGGCGGCAGAGTGCGATGCTTTGCCAATCCCTTTGATTTATAAGCTATTTCAAATGGATACCCGAAATTATTTACAGAAAAAAATTACTTGACGGCCCGCTGTAAGCCGCTGATTATCCGTTCTGCCGGACAGGGGAGGTCTGGTTTCAAGAGGAGGAAAATATGGAGCGCCGTTCATTTCTTAAGGCCACTGCTGTGGCAACGCTTGCCACCGGTGTTTCGGCTGTCGCCGGAAGCGTCAAGGCACAAGACAAGAAGTTTACTATTGCCCTAATTCCAGGTCTCACGACGGATGCCTTTTATATCACCATGCGCAAGGGCGCTGAGGCCGCCGCCAAGGCGGTGGGTGCTGAACTCATGTTCCAGGGCGCATCCGATTTCAATCCAGTCACACAGGTTCCGGTTCTCGATGCCGTCATCGCCAAGAAGCCGGATGCAATCCTGATTGCGCCGACCGATAAGGATCAGTTGATCCAGCCGCTGAAGAAAGCTGCCGATGCGGGTATTCCCATTATCACGGTCGATACGTTCATTGGCACCGGCGTTTATCAAACCGGCAGCGGCGATGCCGATTTTCCGCTTTCCTACATCGCCTCGGACAACCTGCTCGGTGGGGCAATTGCGGCGCGCGCGCTCGCAAAGGCTGTCGGGGAAAAAGGCAAGGTCTACGTTTCAAATGTGAAGCCAGGCATCTCGACGACGGACCAACGCGAGCAGGGTTTCAAGGACGAGATGAAAAAATATCCGAACATCACCGTTCTCGAAACGCAGTATAATGACGACGATGCCAACAAAGCAGCGTCGCAGCTTCAGGCCGTCTACGCCCGTAACTCGGACCTCGACGGCGTTTTCGGTGCCAACCTGTTCTCCGCGCTCGGCGCCGCAAACGGTGTGCAGCAGGCAGGTCAGACCGGCAAGATCCGCGTCGTCGCCTTCGATGCGCCGACGACGATCGTCGACAATATCAATTCCGGCTTGGTCGATCTCGCGATTGCGCAGCATCCGGCGGAAATCGGCTATTTCGGTGTGATGGCAGCTTACGCCCATCTGACCGGCAACTCGATCCCGACCTCCATCGGTACCGGTTTCACGGTCATCGACAAATCGAATGTCGCCGACAAGAATGTCGCGAAATTCATCTACTCCGATTGATCGGATGATGTCTGCGCCTCGCCCAAGGGCGAGGCGCATCCTTGATCATAGTAGAGGGACTGGCGTGGCGACTTTTGTGCGTCCTCGCTCGAGTTCGGGTTGATTTATGAGCATCGACAATATCGAGACCCGCCAGGCGGATCAGCATGTGGCGCCGGAGGCGGACCACGGCGATCAGGCAAAAACCATCGTCAACCGCATTGCCCAGTTGCGTGCATGGCTCTTTCTTGCCGCGCTGATCGTGATTTTTGAGATCTGGGCGCGTATCGATTTCGGCGGCACCTTTGTCGGCTCGGCCTTCAACTGGCAGTCGGTCGCCGTTTTTGCCGTGGCGCCCCTCCTGCTTGCCATCGGCCAGACCTTCGTCATCATATCCGGTGGCATCGACCTTTCGACCGGCTTCATCATGGGTCTCGCCGCAGTCGTTGCCGCGCATATCACCAATATGGTCGGCCTTTACATGCCGCTGCCGGTAGCCATGGTTTTCGGCATACTCGTCGCTATGGCCGCCGCCACGGTGCCCGGCTGCATCAATGGCCTTTTGATTTCGCGGCTCAAGGTTCCACCCTTCATCGGCACGCTTGGCATGTTCGGTGTTGCGCGCGGCACCGCGTTTCTTCTCGCCGGTGGCACGACCGTGCCGGTCAAGAATTCCTATTTTGCCGAGCTCGGCAACGGCCGTTTCTATGGTGTGCCCTATCTCGTCATCGTCACGCTGATCTTCGTGGTGATCATGCATTACCTGCTGAGCCAGACACGCTTTGGCCAGCACAATTATGCGATCGGCGCCAATGCTCAGGCGGCACGGCGGGCCGGTATCGATATAAAATTCCATCTCCTGCGGCTCTATATGCTTTCGGCGATCTGCGCGGGTCTCGGTGGCGCGCTCTATGCCGCCCGCTTCACCGCCGGTGCTGCCCAGGCGGGTGAACCGCTGCTGCTCGACAGCGTGGCTGCGGTCGTCATCGGCGGCGCCAGCCTGTTTGGCGGTTCGGGCACGATCATCGGCACTATTGCAGGCGCGCTGGTCATCGCCGTCATTCAATACGGCTTGGTTTTCATGAATGTGGAGCCGTTCTGGCAGTTCATCGCCGTCGGCATCGTCATCATCATTTCGGTGCTCATCGACCAGGCGCAGCGCCGCTTCAGCGGAGCAAAACAGGATGAATAGCGCAGCGCCCCTTCTCGAAGTCCGGAATCTGTCGCGCTATTTCGGCGCCGTCCAAGCCTTGGACAATTGCTCGATGGTGGTCCACCCCGGCGAGGTCGTCGCGCTGGCAGGCGATAACGGCGCCGGCAAAACGACGATGATCAAGACGATCTCGGGTGTCTATCCGCCGACGGCCGGCGAAATCCTGATCGAGGGACAGCAGGTCACCTTCTCCTCGCCACAGGATGCGCGGGAGAAGGGAATTGAGACGATCTATCAGGATTTGGCTCTTGCCGACAATCTGACGATCGGCTCCAATATCTTCCTCGGGCGGGAACCGATGAAGAAGCTCTTCGGCTTCCTGCCCGTCATCGACCGGAAGGCCATGGCGGAAGCCGCGCGCGCCACGATGGCGCAGCTCGACTTCCATGTGAAAAGGCTCGATGCGCCGGTGAGCAACTTTTCCGGCGGTCAGCGCCAGGCGGTCGCGATCGGGCGGGCGGTCTATTGGAATGCCCGCATCCTGATCATGGACGAGCCGACCGCGGCGCTGGGCGTGCCGGAACAGCGCAAGGTCGTGGCATTGATCAAATCACTGAAGGCCCAGGGCCGCGGTGTGATCTTCATCTCGCATAATCTGCAGGATATTTTCGCCGTCTCCGACCGCATCGTCGTCCTTCGCCGCGGCATCGTTGCCGGAGAGCGCAAGATCAGCGAAACGACACATGAGGAAGTCGTCAAGCTGATGATTGGCGGTTAACAGATTGAATGTGCCGGTTACCGCCTTGGTCATCGAGGATGACCGAAGACAGGCCCCAAGCGACAGTCCAAGGGCCGATTTGACCGCTGGAAATGCTACCTGATGTAAAGAGTGTCTGCGCCTCCGGAGGAATTGCTGCGGCAACAGCCTCGTCCGACAAATTGGCAACGAGACCGAGAGTTGTCTGGCCCAGCCGCCATGTAACCCGCACCAGCGGCCCTCCTTTTTCGTGGATGGCCGAGTGACCTTTTGCATGCTTGAGAAGCGGTACGATCTTTTCGCGCCGGAGGGTTATCAACCGCTCATAATATGCATTGAGGGCATTGTCCTTCTCAGCCTCGTCCCAACGCAGTTTGGCGCTTCGAAAAGTGCCCTGGCTGGTCGGATCGGGCGCATCCTCCGCATCGAAGCCCGGCAGGCGCGATAGTTCCTCCTTGCGGCCAAGCCTCACCTTGCTGTTCAACTCCTCGCCGAGATCGCAAAAGAAAGGAAAGGGTGCCGTGGTCCCCCATTCCTCACCCATGAACAGCATCGGGATTTGCGGTGAGAGCAGATAAATCGCCGCTATTGCCTTGATGGCATCGATCGAACGGGAAGCAACCATGCGGTCGCCCATTGCCCTGTTGCCAATCTGATCGTGATTCTGGATGAATGAGATGAAGGCCGTTGGCGGCAGACCGGCGCTAGGCGATCCTCTGGACCGCCCTCGATATCTCATATCTTCCCCTTGAAACACGAAGCCCTCGGCAAGCGCCCGGCCGAGATGCGCTCTATAATCGACATAATCCTGGTAGTAGCCGAAGGTCTCGCCGGTCGCCGCGACATGAAACGCATGGTGGATGTCGTCATTCCATTGAGCCGTGAAGTGATGGGGCTTGCCATCGGGGTCACGGGCCAAAAGATCTGAATTGTTGTCCTCATTCTCGAGGATCAGATGAATGTGGCGTTCCGGAAACGCCCGTCTGAGGCTGTCGGCCAGTTCCCTGAGGACATGCGGATCACTGTCGTCCTTGATTGCGTGAACGGCATCGAACCGCAGACCGTCGATGCGAAAGACGCTCAGCCAGTAGATTGCGTTTTGAATAACAAACTCGCGAACGAAGCGGCTGCCTTCGCCATCATAGTTGAGGCCGTTGCCCCAGGGGCTTTGGTGCCGGTCGTTGAAGATCGGAGCATAGAGCGGCAGGTAATTTCCCTCCGGTCCGAAGTGGTTGTAGACGACATCCAGAAAGACGCAGATGCCGCGCTCATGCGCGGCGTCCACGAGCGTCTTCAGATCTTCGGGACGGCCATAGCTGCCGTCCGGCGCATAAGGCAGAACGCCGTCATAGCCCCAGTTGTACCGCCCTGGAAAATCACTGAGCGGCATGAGCTGTATCGCAGTGATGCCGAGCCGCTGCAGATGATCCAGCTTTTCGATGGCCGACAGAAACGTGCCGGCTTCCGTAAAGGCCCCGACATGCAGCTCGTATATGACGATTTCCTCCCAAGGCCGGCCTTCCCAGTGCTGCACGCGCCACTCGAACGCGTGATCGATCAATTCGCTCGGGCCATGAACATCGTTCGGCTGAAAACGGGAGGCTGGATCCGGCACCTCTGTGCCGTCGGGGAGAATGAACTTGTAGAGATCACCCGGCCGTGCCTCGGCTACTTCGGCAACGTGCCAACCGTCTTGCTGCGGTCGCATCTCCCATTCCCCGCGGCTCTCAATGCTGACTTTCAGGCGGTCCTGCAATGGCGCCCATAGCCGGAATGTCACGCTATGCGCTTTGATATCGGGCCCGAAGGTGAAGCTGTCTTGCATGTCGCCTCCATGTCAGTCGCTTCAAACTCTGCGGATTCTCCAACGCATCTTGTCGGCGAGTGTTCCTGCGCCGGAACAGATCTTGTTCGGCTCCGTTGATAGAAGCCATTCTTATCCAAGGGAAAGCCATGCGTGTTCCGACCTCCACCTACCGTCTGCAATTTCGCGGCGACCTCACATTCGAGCGGGCGAGCGAGCTTGTTCCCTGTCTGAAAGACCTCGGCATCAGCCACCTCTACGCCTCGCCGATCTTCACCGCCGTGAAGGGTTCGACGCACGGCTACGACGTCACCGATCCAAACGAGATCGATCCGGCAATCGGCGGCCGAAAGGGGTTCGACATCTTGACGGCAACTTTGCAGAAAGCCGGGCTCGGCCTCATCGTCGATATCGTTCCGAACCATATGGCTACCTCGCTGGAAAACGCCTGGTGGCGCGACGTTCTGAGACATGGGCCGAAGAGCGTCTACGCACGACATTTCGACATCGACTGGAGCGAGAAGCTGACATTGCCGCAGCTTGGAAAGCCCTTCGAACAAGCCCTTGCGGCCGGCGAGCTTCAACTGCGCTACGATGCCATCGACGATCTTTTGCAATTGGCTTATTTCGACAACTACTTCCCGCTTTCCGAAGACAGTGCCGAGCTTGTGATGACGCAGACGGGAACAGATGCGGAGCGACTGCAGGCGTTCTCGATAGATGCGGCCAAAATGAAGGAGCTGATCGACAAGCAGCACTGGCAGTTGCTGTATTGGAAGGATGCCGCTCGGCACCTCAACTATCGCCGCTTCTTCGAGGTCGCAGGGCTGGTTGGTATAAGAGTGGAAGACGAGCGGGTCTTTGAAGAGACGCATCGGCTGACGATAGAATTGGTCCGTTCCGGGCAAGTGCAGGGTTTACGCATCGACCATGTCGACGGGTTGGCGAATCCCAAAACCTATCTCGAACGGCTGCGGCGGGCGGTCGGCGATGACACGTTCATCGTGGTGGAAAAAATCCTTGGTCCTGACGAGACCTTGCCGGCGGACTGGCCCGTGTCCGGAACCACAGGATACGAATTCATCTCCGCCATGCCGGACCTCTTCGTTGCAGGAGACGGGCTGAAAAAAATCGAAGCCGCGTACCAGATCGTTGACAACGAGCATGCCGATTTTGCCGCTGGTCTGCGCAACGCGAAGCTCCTGATGATCGAGCGTAATTTCGCAGGCGAGACAGCTCGTCTGACCAAGCTCGCTTATTTGATCTTTCCTGGGTTGAGCGAAGCGGAGATATCCTCTGCGCTTCGGGAGCTGGTGGTCGCGTTTCCGGTCTATCGCACCTATGGCTGCCGAGGAGCTTTGTCTGCGGAAGATGCAGCGGTCGTTCGTAAAGCTGTCGACAAGGCGCGAGCCAAATTGCCGGCAGTGGAAGCGCTGGATGCGATAGAAAGCCTGCTGCGTGGAGAAATAGCCGATCACCGGGCTGCGGAGTTCCGCGCGAGATTTCAGCAACTCAGCGGTCCGGTCATGGCAAAGTCTGTCGAAGACACGCTTTTTTATCGGTACACTCCCCTTATCGCGATGAATGAGGTGGGTGGCGAACCCGCGATGTCGCCGCGTGGCGTTGCTGCCTTCCATCAATCGATGGCGGTACGAATGAAACGCCAGCCTCATGGGCTTTCCGCCACGTCGACGCATGATACGAAACGCGGAGAAGATGCGCGCGCACGTCTGTACAGCCTTTCGCAGTATCCTGACGTCTGGATCGAAGGTGTTGCGCGATGGCGTGCTTTGAATGCGGCCTTTCGCACCGATCTTCCAGACGGACCGGCGCCGGAACCGAATGTCGAATGGATGTTGTATCAGGCCCTCGCCGGAATCTGGCCGGCCGATATTGAGCAAAGCAATAGGGACGAACTGAAAGAACGGTTTGCTGCTTATGTGCTGAAGGCCATACGCGAGGCAAAGCTGCGAACGGACTGGATGGATGAAAAGCCCGCCTATGAAAAGGCGGTGCTGGATTATGCCGGCGCTTTGCTTTCGCCTCAAAATCGAGCCTTCCGGAATGACTTTGAGAAGACGCTACAGCCGTTTATTAGGCTGGGTTATTTGAACAGCCTCTCTCAGGTACTGATCAAACTCACTGCCCCTGGCATTCCCGATATCTACCAAGGCGCTGAAGGTCTCGATTTCAGTATGGTCGACCCCGATAACCGAAGGCCGATCGATCGCCAGCCAGTCGGCACGTCGCAGAACCAATCGCCGTTCGAAGAATCGTGGGCGCTATCCCTGAAACGGCAGATCATCCGAACCGTCCTTCGCCATCGCAACAGCCATCCCGAACTCTTTCTCGAGGGCGGCTATCTGCCGCTTGAGGTCAAAGGAGAGCGATCGGACAATCTCGTCGCCTTCGCGCGAATTCGCCAGAAAGACGCGGCAATCACGATCGTCCCGCGGCTGGTCGATGCCGGCGGGACCGGATGTGATTACTGGCAGGGCACGGTCATATCGATACCGCCACGGTTCGGCCGGCAAATGCGCGATCTGCTGACGGGTAAATCGCTGGCTGCGGGCGATATTTCGGCGGCGCGGTTGTTTGAAGATCACCCCATCTCGTTTCTCGTCACGTCCGACTAGCTTGGCGGCCAATCCACAGCTTCAGGCCGCCGGAACAAAGCGTCACGTTGCGGTGTTTGTGGTTGCACCAACGAAGAGGCTTCGATGACACAGGACGGAAAACGATACGCAGTCGAACCAGGCGATTTCACGCGCCGGGGAGCGAACTATGATGGCGAGGGTGTCAATTTCGGGCTCTTCAGCGCCTATGCGGAGAAGGTTGAACTCTGTCTTTTCGACGAGACAGGAAAGCAGGAAATCGAGCGGATCGTCCTGCCGGAATTCACCAACGAGATCTGGCATGGCTACATTCCAGGCCTGCAGCCCGGCGCTCTCTACGGCTATCGCGTTCATGGACCGTTTGATCCCGAGAGCGGGCATCGCTTCAATCCGAACAAGCTGCTCGCCGACCCCTACGCGCGCGAGCTTGTGGGTAATGTGGCGTGGTCACAAGCGAATTTCGCCTACATTCTGGATGACGAACTGAAAGATCTGTCTTTCGACGAGACTGACAGTGCGCCCGCGATGCCGAAATGCCGTGTCGTCAATTTCAACGGCAAAGACAAAACTCCCTGCCAAAAACCGTCCGTCCCTTGGTCGCAGACGATTTTCTACGAGTCTCACGTCAAGGGAATGACCATGCTGCATCCGGCAATTCCGGAGGAGCTGCGCGGCACGTTTGACGGGCTCGGCCAAAAAGCGATTGTCGACTACGTCAAGAGCCTTGGCATCACCTCGATCGAGCTGCTTCCGATTCACTTTTTTCCGGACGACAGTCACCTGCTCGACAAGGGGCTCAGCAACTACTGGGGCTACAATACGCTCGCCTTTTTTGCCCCGGCTTCCCGCTACTACGGTCCGAAAGGTTTCGCAGGCTTTCGCGATATGGTGCGCACCTTCCATGATGCCGGTATCGAGGTGATCCTGGACGTCGTCTACAACCATACAGCCGAAGGCAACGAGCTCGGCCCGACCCTATCGTTCAAAGGCATCGACAATTTTTCCTATTATCGCACCATGCCCGACACGCCTCGCTATTACATCAACGACACGGGCACCGGTAACACCATCAATACGTCGCACCCTCGTGTACTGCAGATGGTGACGGATTCGCTTCGTTATTGGGCCGAAGAGATGGAGGTTGACGGCTTCCGCTTCGATCTCGGCACGATTCTCGGCCGGGAACCGCAGGGCTTCGACCAGCGCAGCGGCTTTTTTGATGCTGTTGGCCAAGATCCGGTCCTTTCGAAAATCAAGCTTGTCGGCGAGCCGTGGGACATCGGCCCCGGCGGGTATCAGGTCGGCGGCTTTCCGCCGGGCTGGGCGGAATGGAACGACAAATATCGCGATACGATCCGTGACTACTGGAACGGCACCCCCGGCACGACGAGAGAGTTTGCCGCGCGTATCCTCGGCTCGGGCGATGTCTATGATCTGCGCGGGCGCCGGCCATGGGCAAGCGTCAATTTCATTGCGGCCCATGACGGCTTTACCCTCAACGATCTCGTCTCCTACAACGACAAGCATAACGAGGCGAATGGCGAGAACAACGAGGACGGCCACAACGACAATCGCAGTTTCAACTACGGTGCCGAAGGACCAACGGAAGACGAGGGCATCAACGCGACGCGAGAACGTCAGAAGCGGAATTTCCTGGCGACACTGTTCCTCTCGCATGGGACGCCGATGTTGCTCGCCGGCGACGAATTCGGCCGCAGCCAAATGGGCAACAATAACGGCTATTGCCAGGACAACGAACTTAGCTGGCTACATTGGCAAGACCCTTATGAAAGCGCCGAAGCCCTGCGTGCCTTCACCAAGCGGCTGATTGCTCTGCGACAGGATCATTCGATCTTCAGACGGGAGAATTGGCGCGACGGCTTGATCGTCACGTGGCTCAATCCAGGCGGTGGCGAATTTGCCGAAGAGCATTGGGATGACGAGGCAAGCACGACCATCGGACTGCGGTTGTCGCGCGACCATCCCATCGAGGAAGGATGGGACGACGTGCTTCTTCTCTTCAATCCTCAGGACGAAGATGTCAGTTTCAGCTTGCCGGACGATAGACGCTGGGTTTTGGAACTCACCACATCAGATCCGATGGCGAAGATGGCCGGAGAAATTGGCAACCAGAGCGTGCCCCTCGAAGCCCGAAGCCTGGCAGTCCTGAGACCGATCTGAACTGGCTGCTTCGAGCCAAGCCGCCGCGCATATCATGCTCCGGCATGCGTGACATTCCCCCTTCGCATTTGCCAGCCAGCAGGCGTCCGCGCCGACTTTATCGGTCCGGAAGAATAAAGAAACGCGAGGAACTTCGAGAGCTCTCCCTTGTTAGGCGCAATTCTTTGTCCAGCGAGGCTATCATGTATCATCACGTCAAGAAGCTTATGTACACTGTGCGGGTCGATGAACCGGATCCGAAATTCGGCAATATGCTGCTTGAGCAGTTCGGAGGCGCCAACGGGGAATTGGCGGCTGCGATGCAATATTCGATCCAGGGCCTCAATTGCGAGGATCCGGGCCGCAAAGATCTTCTGATGGATATCGGCACCGAGGAACTCAGTCATCTGGAGATCGTCGGTTGCTTGGCGCGCATGCATCTGAAGCCGATGAAGTCCGTCAGGGAGGAGGCCGAGGCCGATCCTTTGATCGCCATTGCCGGCGGTGGCGGTATCAATCTTTTCAACTCCATGGGTAATCCATGGACCGCGGATTACCTCAAGATCACCGGTGAACTCGACGTCGACCTGCGCAGCAACATTGCGGCGGAAGCCCGGGCAAAGATTGTCTATGAGCGGCTGATAAATTTCTGTCGCGATCCGGGCACCAAGGATGCTCTGCAATTCCTGATGACCCGTGAAATCACTCATATGCGAGCTTTCTCGCTGGCCCTGGAGAGCATGGGTAAGCCGCCGCTCAGTGTCGGCAGGATCGCACCCACGCCAAAACTCGTGGACCAATTCTTCAACGATTCCACCGGAGAAGGAGACCACGGCGAAGTGGATACGAGAGGCCCGTGGAATGAAGGCGAACCTTGGAAATTCGTCGAGGCTCCTGCCTTCCAGGGCATGAAGCCGGGTAAGGGCGACGGGGCGGGCATTCACGCGGAAAGCGCGCCTGTGGAAGGATCGGAGGCAATTCAGGAAGTGCTGGTGGACGAGCTGCGGGATCTGCTGCACGCCGAGAAGCAGCTTCTCAAGGCCCTCCCCAACATGGAAAAGGTAGCGCGCTCCAGACAATTGCAAACCCTGCTGAAAACTCACCTTCAGGAAACGGAAGCCCAGGTGGAACGTCTTAACGAATGCCTGAAGATCCTAGGGGCGCCTTCTCGAGCCAAGCCGTGCAAGGGCATGGCTGGTCTTGTCGAGGAAGGCGAGGAGGTGATGACGGAAGGCAAGAAGAAGGAAGATGCCCCTGCCGACCTCGCCTTGATCGGAGCCGCGCTTCGCGTCGAGCACTATGAGATCGCCGCCTATACGACAGCCAGGAATCTCGCTTTGCAACTCTCGCAGCCGACCGTTGCTCAACTGCTCACGATTTCGTTGGGCGAGGAGCAGAATGCAGGGCAGTTGCTCGACCAGGTCGCGCAGCCGCTAATGTCGGTCGCGCGCATGCCCCGGAGCGTCGCGTAATAAGCTGGTTCCAGGTGCCTGCGTCATTGGCCAAGCGGAGCAGCCTGTCGGCCTCGACCGGAAATGGCCGCGTGCTTTCTCGTCACGCGGCGCAATTCCCGATCAACTCCCACATCCATGCGATGTCATCCGACCCAGGGATCGAACAACTCAGCGCCAAATCCTTCGAAATCTCTTATGTTGCGCGTTGCAAGAGTGAGATCGTAAGCAATCGCCGTGGCAGCGATCAGACCGTCCATTGACGAGAGGCCGCGGCCGTTTCGCTTTGCGAGTCCCATCAGATCGCCCCAAGCCGTGGCAACGGGTTCGGTCACAGGCAGGACACGTTGCTCGAAGCGCTGCGGCAGGTCCGTGGCTAGCCATTCCGCCAGCGTGTCGCGCTTCCGCCCGCTCTCCATCAGTGCGACCCCACGCCGGATCTCGGCGATCGAGATGACACTAATGAATGACCGATCCTCATCGAGACTATCAAGCCATTGCAGGACATGTGCATCAGGTCGCGGCCTTGTCACCTCGGACAGGACATTGGTGTCTAAAAGAAGTCTCACAGCGAAAGATCACGTGGGTCGTCGCGTTGACGTTCGAGGTCCAGATCGGCGCCACGCAGGGGCGACTCCATCAAAAACTCTGCAAGCGTGCCCTTGCGCGAAGTCTTGCGATGCCATTCCTCGGCGGAGACGACAACCACACTTGGCTTGCCGTTCCGCGTAATCGTCTGCGGCACCGATTGCGCGCGTTCGATGACCTCGGAAAGTTTGGCCTTCGCGCTGGCGACGGTCCACGTTTTCTCGCTTTGTGAAGACGGCCGCATTGCGTGCCTCATGACTAGTGTGACTATAATGACTATATAGGCTTCTATCTCTCAACCGACAAGCGGTTTAGCGAAGGAAGACGCCCGTTGGAACTACGGCTCGGCGCATGCATTTCAAGTAAGAATGTGCGTTCGATATCTCTAAGAACCGTCTGCGAAAGTTCAAAAATCCAGTGCTTGGGCATCCCGATTTTCATACGCGGGGGGACATACATGTTCAATGGAATGAAACTCGACATGATCGACGTTGGAGCCGGCGTGTTGCGGGTTCGTCACGGAGGATACGGTCCGCCGCTCCTGCTTCTGCATGGCCATCCGCGCACGCACATGACCTGGAGCCGGATCGCCGATTTTCTTTCCCCCCACTTCACGGTGGTATGCCCCGATCTCAGAGGTTTCGGCAAGTCTTTCCAACCGCTGGATACGAGCGACAGCCGCAACTCGTCAAAGCGCGCCAAGGCTGAGGATTGCATCGAGCTCATGAGAAGGCTGGGATATGACCGGTTTGCCGTCGCTGGGCACGATCGCGGAAGCTATGTGGCATTCCGTTTGGCGATGGATCATCCCGATGCCGTTACGAAGGTCGCGGTGATCGACAGCATTCCGATCATCGAACATTTGGAGAGGATCGATTGGCGCTTTGCGCGTGATTGGTACCATTGGTTTTTCTTTGCCGAGCCGGAAAAACCCGAGAGGGCGATCAATGCTGATCCGATGGCCTGGTACAGTGCGATCAAGCCTGATTTGATGGGTCGGGAGGCCTATGCCGATCTCATGACGGCAATCCACGATCCGGCTGTCGTCCATGGAATGGTGGAGGATTACAGGGCAGGGTTGACCGTGGATCGCCTGCACGAACTGCAAGACCGCGCCGAGGGCAAGCGGGTTGAATGCCCACTGCTTTGTCTGTGGTCGATACGCGACGATCTCGAAGAGCTCTTTGGCGATCCCAGAGAAATATGGCGTTCCTGGGCGGTGGACGTTCAAGGCCGCGGCATTGACAGCGGCCACCATGTCGCGGAAGAGAACCCGGTCGATCTCGCGAATTCCCTTCTTCGTTTCTTTGGAAGCCGCTAGGCATTTTAGCGGCTGCATGATCGAACTCGGCACCAACCTTCGTGACCGCGACGCAGGTTGTTTGCGGCTCAATCCGGATATTCGGACCGCGACCGCCTGTTTCGTTGCCGCTCAAGCGGAGGGTTTACCAATCGTATCAGCGACCTCAGCGCCGCGACTTCCCAGGGGAAGGGCAGGGCCGACCGTCGTGTCGACCGCCGTCTGGTGTTCCAGTTCCGCATTGACTTCCGCCCCAACCAACAGGATCACGACGGACAGCCAGATCCAGATCAGAAAACCGATCAGAGCGCCAAGCGTGCCATAGGTCGCGTCGTAGTTGGCAAAATTCTTGAGGTAGAGAGAGAAGAGCAAGGACATGGCGATCCAGCCAATGGTTGCCAGAGCAGCACCCCAGGTGAGCCATCGAACTTTCGCGGGTTCACGGCTTGGGCCAAAGCGGTAGATTGCCGTTACCGCAATGATCATGAGGATCAACAGGATTGGCCAGCGCAGGATTAGAACGAGGTTCTCCTTCCACTGATCGAGCCAAAAAAGAGAGAGAACCAACGGCATGATGGCGACCGATCCGATGACCAAGATCGCCGCCAGTATTGCACAGAGCGTAAAACAGAGCCCGACGAGATTGAGGCGGACCAGCCCGCGTTTTTCTGGTTCTTCATAAGCAATGTTCATCGCGTCGAAGATCGCCAATGTTCCGCTATGCGTGCTCCACAAGGCCACCCCCAGGCCAAGAAACAACGCAACACTCAGCGTCCCGCTCCGCCGCTGGACGAGATCGTTCAGTCGATCGGCGATCATGTCAAAGGCACCGGGAGGCAGGAGGCCGGAGAGCGAGCGCAGATGCTCGCTGATGCTGGCGGGATCGGCGATGAAGCCATAGAGCGAGACAAGTGCTGCGAGCGCCGGAAAGAGTGCAAGAAGAAGGTAAAAGGTCACGCCTGCCGCAACGAGCGAAATACGATCGTCGCTGATCTCGTGGACGACACGCCAGAACACGTCTCGCAAGCCGCGGGCCGGTATTTGCTCCGGAACGGCTGCGGATCGCCCCAGATCCGGATTGAGCGCGTGATCGGCGGCATTAGCGGGCGCGGTCTCGACATCTGCTCGTTTTGCGGATGCACGAGCCAAAAGCAAGGCGGTAATCGCAACGCCACCCATTCGGAATAAGGAATGCGTGTTTTTCGGTCGACTACGGTGGACACCGTTTCTCATCAGGCTGCTCCATCAGACTGCCCATCGCTTTGCGGTAACGTTTGACGGGACGAAAAGATGCGCCGGACATCGTGCGGCGGCGCCCCCGATTGCGATCTCGAACCTATTTCTCAGCTTCAATGACGACGATCGATCTATCGGCCGCATCGATCAGCGAATTGGCAATCCCACCGTAGGACAGTCTTGTGCCTGCTTGCCGGCTGACGCCCAGCACGATGACATTTGCGCGACGTCGCCGCGCGTTTCGTAATATGGCCAGCTCCGGCGATGTTCCTCGCTCAACCGTTTTGCGAATGTCGAGGCTGTAATATGCCGCAATTTCGTCCACCCGCTTGAAGGCTTCCTCGTGACGATCGCTCATATCGCTGAGGCGCGGCATGCGGACAAGCTGCTGTGGATCGGTGACGTAGACGACCGCAATTTCACAACCTGCCGCTTTTGCGATTGCCGCAGCGAACTCCACGGCGCGGGTGGAGCGTTCCGTCCCGGAGACTGGAACGAGGATGCGAAGTTCGTCGTCGTTTTCGGGTACCCGCCCTCTGCTGAAGGTGATAGCTACGGTGCCCTGAAACGAAGATGTCATCTTTGTAAAACGCTCGTCGAGTCCCCCGGCATCGGCAACGGCTGGTTCCGCCCCGATGATCATCAGGTCGTGTCCTTGCTCGGCACTTTCGGAAAGTGCTCGCTCCAAATCGCCATTTTTTTTTCTTCCCATGACGTGGACGTCTGCAGGTGTGGCAGTATCGGTGTCCGATTGCGCCACCGCTTTCGTGGCCGTCGCTTTGACTTGGTCTACAAATGCTTCGACGCCGTCTGCATCCGACCGCTCGCCGCTCGGCTCACGCGCTGTTTCGTCATCAATGCGTAGCACCGTCACAGGCATCTGCCGGATCGCGGCTAGCAATCCCGATATTCTGGAAGCCAAAGTGCCGTTTCCGGATTGATCGACCGCCAGCAATATGCGTTCAAATTTGGAGAGATAGCTCGCCTTTTCGAACTCCTCGCTCTTCAGCCGGTTTCGTTCCTCTGCTCGAACGGGCAGCCGCGCAAGCGCCCATCTCAAAGTCGGCGGCATGATCATCGTTGTGACGACCGCCATCGCCACAATGATGGAAAACAAGCGCTGATCAAGGACACCGACGGAAAGTCCGATGGAAGCAACGATCACCTCGGTGGAACCCCTGGCGTTCATCCCGCAGCCTAGCGCAATGGCTTCCGAATTCGAGAAGCCTCCAAAACGGCCACCGAGGAATGCGCCGCCGAATTTCCCGATGCTAGCGATGACGATCAAGCCGCCCGCCAGCAACAAAATCTCAGAATCTTGCAGGACGGTGAGATCTGTCTGAAGGCCGGTGAGGCCAAAGAACACCGGCATGAACAAAGCCGTCGTGAGCGCTCGAAGCTGCGTGTCTATTTGACGTGTCAGGATGGGCGATTGTCCGACGAGGATTCCGGCGACGAATGCGCCCAATACCGTATGAACGCCGATTAAATTGGTGATGATAGCCATGACGCCCATGATCGCGACAATGGCACTGAGGACCGGCAGGTCGCTTTTAAATCGGTCGTTCGTCCAGCGGATAATCTCGAAGACGATACGCCGTCCGATCGTGAAACTCACGCCCATGAACGCAAGAGTGCCGATCACGCTCTTTGCAAGCGTCGGCAGCTCAACGGCTCCTTTTTCGGCAAGGGAGAAAGTGACCGAGATAATGACCCAGCCGACCGTATCGTCGATAATGGCGGATGCGACGATCAGTTGGCCGATGTTTCTCCTCATGAAGTCCATTTCGCGAACGACGGAGGCGACGATTTTCACGGACGAAATGGAAAGCGCCGTTCCGAGGAACAGTGAGGCGACAAGCCTTTTCTCGGGGTCGGGAAGTAGGTTGGCCGGAAGGAGTTCGCCAAGCGCAAAACCCGCGACGAAAGGAACGGCAATGCCCGCGAACGAGACGCCAAATGCCGCCCGCCGCATCCGTCGCGCCAGCCCCAAATCCGTCTCCATGCCCGCAAGCAGAAGCAGAAAAAGGATGCCTAGCTGCGCGACCGCGTTGATCATACTCTTTTGCGCTTCGCCGGCCGGAAACAGCATGGCCTGAAAACTCGGAAAGATCTCGCCGAGAACCGACGGACCGAGCAATACGCCGCCAATGATTTGGCCCATGATCGACGGCTGCCCGATGCGCACCATAAGTTCCCCGAGCAATCGCCCAACGATGACGAGGATGATAATTTGCGTCAGGAAAAGACCCTCTGAGGGCGTGGCGGCTTTCTCTCCATTCGCCGCCAAAGCCGATGTCGCAACGCCTGCATAAAGCAGCAAGCCGATCAAAATGGGAGTCGGATGGCGTTTTCCGAAATTAATTGATCTCATGAAGGCCTTGCTCACCGCGGATCGCGCCATGGGGCTCTTTCTTGTGCATGAGGCATGTCGCGAGTTAACGCAGCCCGTGAAGCGGAGTTCCTTGGGATGATTGCGCTCCGGACCTAGCGCTGATCAGCGGATCCTAAACATCAGAAAAAGGCTGGGATTTATTTACAGGGCGACCGCAGTGCTTGGCGGCTGCGCGATCACGACACCCTTCGCTAAGCACCGGAGCCGGTTCTCTCTTTTTGGCAGCGATCCAGCACTGGCTTTTGGCGCGGGCTCGCCCGCGCTTTCGCGGAATTGTATTTTCCATGAATTTTCATTGTGTACACAAAGTACACAATTATTGACTCGAATGCGGGCGCGTGCAATGATCCCAGTCATCAGGAAAGAAGCAGAGCGGAGTTTCCCATGGCGAAGACCGTTAAGAGCAGCCTCTACGAGGACCTGAAGCGTCAAATCCTGACGATGGAGCTGGATCCGGATGCCGATCTCGATGAGGCAAGTCTCAGCACGCGTTATGGCCTTTCGCGCACCCCGGTTCGGGACATCTTCCGGCGTCTGGCGGGGGAGGGCTATATCGATATCCGCGAGAACCGCGGGGCACGGGTCATTCCGATGAACCACGCGACACTGCGGAACTTCTTTCTGGTGGCGCCGATGATATACGCCGCGATTGGCCGGCTCGCGGTACAGAACTTCAAACCATCTCAGCTTGCCGACCTGAAGCAGACGCAGGAGCGCTTTCGTCAGGCCAGCAAGGACATGGATGCGTTTACGATGGTTCTCGAGAACAACCGTTTCCATGAAATCTTCGGCGAGATGTCGGCGAACGATTATCTGCAGCCGAGCCTCGGCCGGCTCCTGATCGACCACGCGCGCATCGGGCACACGTTCTTCCGTCCGAGAAACCAGGACATGAGGCGGCGCCTGCAGGTGGCGGTCGAGCACCATGACAGCTTCATCGAAGCCTTGGGCGCTCACGACGAAGATGCTGTCGTCGACCTGGTTTTCGAGCATTGGGAACTGTCCCGCGAGAACATGGAAATGTTCATAGCGCCACAAGGACTTAAGGCGGACGCGCTGATCGGCGGTCCGAGCGTGCAATCATTGGAGAAATCATCGTGAAATTTGAAGGCATTTATACGCCTGCGGTGACGCCGCTGAGCCCGGACGGGCAGATCGACAGGAAGGGCTTTGCGGTCGTTTTGGAGTCGCTGATTGCGGCCGGCGTGCATGGCATCATCGTCGGCGGATCAACCGGCGAGTATTACGCCCAGAGCTGCCAGGAGCGCTTCGAGCTTGGCGCCTACGCCAAGGAAGTGATCGGCACCCGTCTGCCGCTCATCATCGGCACCGGCGCGACGCGCAGCGAAGATTCCGTCGAATATGCAAAAGCAGCCAAGGAGATCGGTGCTGATGCCATTCTGGTGTCGTCGCCGCCTTATGCCCTGCCGACGGAGCGCGAGAACGCCATTCATGCGCTGACCGTCGATCGTGCCGCCAACCTGCCGATCATGCTCTACAATTATCCCGCCCGCATGGGTGTGATGATGGGCGAGGAATATTTCTCCCGCGTCGGCAAGTCCAAGAACGTCAAGGCGATCAAGGAAAGCTCCGGCGACATGGGCAACCTGCATCTGCTGGCACGGAAGTTTCCGCACATTGCGCTTTCCTGCGGCTGGGACGACCAAGCGCTGGAATTTTTTGCCTGGGGGGCGAAGAGCTGGGTTTGCGCCGGCTCCAACTTCCTGCCCCGCGAACATGTCGCGCTCTATGAGGCCTGCGTCCTCGAAAAGAACTTCGACAAGGGCCGGGCGATCATGACCGCCATGCTGCCGCTGATGGATTTCCTCGAATGCGGCAAGTTCGTGCAGTCGATCAAACATGGCTGCGAGATCATCGGCCTGAAGGCCGGTCCGGTTCGCGCGCCGCTGCGCGGCCTGACCTCGGACGAAAAGCGTACCCTTGAGACCGTCGTTGCGACGCTGATGCGCACGGTCGCCCAGATCACCGCGGGAGCCAACTATGCATGAACCCTTGACCGCAGCCGAATACAAGGCGATCGCCGCCGGCCTTCAGTTCCCGACGAATGCCTTCGTCGACGGGACGTTCCGTCCGGCCAATGCCGGCAAGACGTTCAAGACCACCAATCCGGCGACCGGCGAGCTGCTGGCCGAGATTGCGGCCTGTGATGCCGGCGACGTCGACCATGCGGTCGCCAAGGCCAAGCAAGCCTTCGACGATGGCCGCTGGCGCCAGCGGACACCTGGCGAGCGGAAAGAAGTGCTGCTGACGTTCGCAAAGCTTTTGGAGGAGAACCGCCACGAGCTTGCCGTCATGGAAAGCCTTGACAGCGGCAAGCCGGTCCGCGAGTGCCAGACCGTGGATGTCCCGGACACCATCCACACGATCCGCTGGCATGCCGAGCTGGTCGACAAGCTCTATGACAACACCAATTCCGTTGGGCCCAATGCACTGGCGATGGTCGTTCGCGAACCGATCGGCGTCGTAGCGTGCGTGCTGCCGTGGAACTTCCCGCTGCTGATGCTGGCCTGGAAAATCGCGCCGGCGCTTGCCGCAGGCTGCTCGGTGATCGTCAAGCCCGCCCAGGAAACGACGCTGACGACGCTGCGCGTCGCCGAGCTTGCCCATGAAGCCGGCATCCCGGCCGGTGTCTTCAATGTAGTTACCGGCAGCGGCAGGGACGTTGGCGAACCGCTCGGCCTGCATATGGATGTCGACATGGTGGCGTTTACCGGCTCGACGCCGACCGGCCGTCGCTTCCTGCATTATTCGGCCGATTCCAACCTTAAGAAAGTCGTGCTCGAATGCGGCGGCAAGAACCCGGCAGTCGTGCTGGAGGACGCCGAAGACCTCGATCTCGTCGCCGAGCAGGTGGTCAGCGGTGCCTTCTGGAACATGGGGGAGAACTGCAGCGCCTCCTCGCGCCTCATCGTTCACGCCAGCATCAAGGACGAACTGCTGAAGCGGATCGGCGCCTATCTGCGCGAATGGAAGACCGGCGATCCGCTCGATCCGGAAAACCGTATCGGTGCGCTGGTCAGCAAGAGCCATTTTGAAAAAGTGAGCTCGTTCCTTGACGACGTGAAGAGCGAGAAGCTCTCGCTAGCCTTTGGTGGCGAAACGCAGAGCGGCGTCTTCATCGAACCGACGGTTGTTGACGGCGTCACCCCCGCTAGCCGCCTCTTCAAGGAGGAGATCTTCGGGCCGATCCTGTCGGTCACGACGTTCAACTCCCTCTCCGAAGCCGTCGCTTTGGCCAACGACACCAATTACGGCCTGACGGCGTCGGTCTATACGGGCAGCCTGCGCAATGCGATCCGCGTGTCGCGGGATATCCGTGCGGGTCTCGTCACGGTCAACTGCTTCGGCGAGGGCGATGCAAGCACGCCGTTCGGCGGCTACAAGGAATCCGGCTTCGGGGGCCGCGATAAGTCGATCTTTGCCCACGACAACTATTGCGAACTGAAGACCATCTGGATCGATGTCTCGGAACGCGCCGTGGATGAGGCTATCCGATGACCCGACATGTGATCAAGCGCCTGCCGATCGATACCGGCGTTTCGGGCTGGGAGGCGATCAGCGAACGCGCCTATCCCGTTGTGGCGCTTGATTACGATGTCACCGCCGACTGGCTGATCATCGGTGGAGGATTTGCCGGGCTATCCGCGGCGCGGCGCCTCTCGCAGTTGCGGCCGCAGGATAAGATCGTCGTTCTTGACGCTCGTGAACTTGCAAAAGGGCCGGCGGGCAGGAATTCCGGCTTCATGATCGATGTTCCCCATAATCTCTCATCCGGCGAGTACTCGGTTGCCGACGAGCAGTCCACCAGAGAAGAGATCAGACACAACCGCTTGGCGATTGCCTTTGCCGCGGATGTCGCGGCCGAGTACGGCCTGTCCAGGGAAACATTCGATCCCTCGGGCAAGGTAAACGCGGCTGCGTCGGACCGAGGCCTGGGGCTTAACGAGAACTACAGAAAGTCCCTCGAGAGGATCGGCGAAGACTATCGCGTCCTTGATGCCGAGCAGATGCGGGAAATGACCGGCTCGCATTATTATCGAGGGGGGCTCTATACGCCAGGAGCCGTGATGATCCAGCCGGCCGATTATATCCGCGGCCTGGCGCAGGGTTTGCGTTCGAAAGTCGATATTTACGAACATTCGCCGGTGCTGGAGCTTACGCGCGAAGGAAATGTCTGGAAGGCCAGGTCAAACCGCGGTTCCGTGTCTGCACCGAAGGTCATCCTGGGTGTGAACGGCCATATTGAGAGCTTCGGCCACTTCCGCGGACGGCTGATGCATATCTTCACCTACGCGTCCATGACCGCTGCCTTCTCCCAGAACGAGTTCGGAGGCGAGGTCACCGGCGTCGATCGCTGGGCGCTGCTGCCGGCGGATCCGATGGGCGCGACCCTCCGCAAGATCACCACAAATGGACTGTCCCGGATCGTCGTCAGAACGCGGTTCACATACGACCCCAGTCTCAGAGTGTCGGACAGGCGGGTCGCCGGCATAGCCGCCGAGCAGCGCCGGTCATTCGATGCCCGGTTTCCAGGGCTGAAAGACCTGCCATTGGAATATAGCTGGGCCGGCGCGCTGTGCCTCAGCAGAAACCATGTGCCGGCCTTTGGCGAGATCGAAGAAGGGCTCTTTTCCGCGTGCTGCGAAAATGGTCTCGGCACCGTCAAGAGCACGCTGGCCGGGATGATGGCTGCCGATCTGGCGGCTGGCGTCAATAGCCGTGAACTCGATCAATACAGAAATCAACCGGAGCCGAGCAAGCTGCCGCCCGAGCCGATCGCATGGCTCGGCGTGAATTCGGTCATCCGGTTTCAGGAGTTGCGTGCAGGCCGCGAGGGATGATCCGTCGCCGCGCAATAATGAGGATCGGGCCAAACGCTGATCTTCAAAAGAACGGGAACGTGAACTAGGAGAAAAATAATGAAAGCTTTGTGGAAGGCGCTTTGCGCCGCTGCGATGGTCGGGATGAGCATGCTTCCGGCACATGCGGAAGACAAGAGCATCACGGTGGGCACGATGTCCTGGGAGGATCTGACGCCGATCACCGGGATCACCAAAAAAGTGCTTGAGGATGCCGGCTACACCGTAAAGGTCGTGCCGTTCTCGGAATGGGGCATCGCCTATGCAGCGCTCAGCAAGGGCGACATCCAGATCCTCGCATCTCAGACCGACTACGTCGCGCAGGACTATTGGGAGAAAAACAAGAAGCGCCTCGAGAAGATTTCGCCCGTCTCGCACGGTCTCTACCAGGCGATCGCCGTCCCGAATTACGTGACGATCGACTCGATGGATCAGTTGAACGACAATGCCGACAAGTTCGGCGGCAAGATCGTCGGCATCGAGCCGGGCTCCGGTCTGATGCGCGACGCTGCCAATGCCGTGAAGCAATACGGCCTCAAGCTGCAGCTCGTCGAAGGCAGCACTGCCGCCATGACCGCTGCGCTGAAGTCGGCAATCGACCGCAAGGAATGGGTCGCCGTCACGATCTGGGAGCCGTCCTGGATGATGCAGAAATACCCCGTCAAGTTCCTCAAGGATCCCAAGGGCATCTTCCCGCCGCCGCAGAGCTACTACTGGATCGGCAAGAAGGGCTTTTCCGAGGAACACCCCCATGCACGCGAAGTCATTGCCAGCGTCTATGTGCCGCTTGCCGACATCACTGCGATCAATGGCGCAGTCAGCGACGGCAAGACGATGGACGATGCCGTCAAAGCCTGGACCGAAAGCCATGCCGACCTCATGAAGCGGTGGGAGAATATCAAGAGCGAATGATGTGAACGGCGGGTCGCCGTTTGGCGGCCCGCATCTCTCAACGAGCACAAACAGGTCGGCAATGGACTGACCCTCGGGGAACGCAATGAACACTGTCGTGAATAACGCCAACGAAATCCTGGTCGACTGCCGGAACGTCTGGAAGATATTCGGCGCCCGTGCTCCGGCTGCCGTGAAAGCCGTTTCAGAGCGCGGCCTTTCCAAAAAGCAGGTCCTGGACGAATTCAACTGCGTCGTCGGTGTCGCCGATGCCAGCCTCCAGGTCCGCCGCGGCGAGATCTTCTGTATCATGGGGCTCTCCGGAAGCGGCAAATCAACCTTGGTTCGCCTCCTCAATCGCCTCATCGAGCCGAGCCTTGGCAATATCGCCATCAAGGGCAAGGAGATTGCCCGGCTCAATGCTGCGGAACTGCGCGACATCCGCGCGCGCAACATCGGCATGGTCTTCCAAAGCGTGGCCCTGCTCCCCAATCGCACCGTCCTCGAGAATGCCGCATTCGGCTTGGAAGTCCGTGCCGTGCCAAAGGACGAGCGCAACAAAACGGCGCGGACGGCGCTTGACAAGGTCGGCCTTTCCGACTGGACGTCGCGATATCCCTCAGAACTGTCTGGTGGCATGCAGCAACGTGTCGGGCTTGCCCGTGCATTGGCCGCCGATCCAGAGATCATTCTCATGGATGAGCCATTCAGCGCCCTCGATCCACTCATTCGCCGCCAGTTGCAGGACGAGTTCCGGCAGCTCACGAAATCGCTCGGCAAGTCCTCGGTCTTCATCACGCATGACCTCGAAGAAGCCATCCGTATTGGTGACCGGATCGCCATTATGAAGGACGGCGTCATCGTTCAGGTCGGAACGGCAGAAGAGATCGTCACGAAGCCCGCCGACGCTTATGTCGCGGATTTCGTGGCGGGTATATCCAGGATTCATCTCGTCAAGGCGCATTCGGTGATGCTGCCGATCGCAGAATACCGGAGCCTGCAGCCACAGCATGATGTGAATGCGCTCCTTCAGACCACTCCGGAAGCCGATATCGGCGAACTCATCGATCTCACGATGAAATCGGAGCGTGATGCTTTGGCCGTCGTCGATAATGGTTCCATCGTCGGCGTGGTCACGACCCGCGGGTTGCTTCGCGGCGTCGCCGGATCCCCAGAGCAACCACATGTGACAGCCTGAGAGGACGACGCAAATGGACATCGCGGTCATTGCGGATACATTCGATGCCTGGACCGACGACGCACTAAGCTGGATCAGCGACAACGGCGACTGGCTGTTCGACCCGCTCAGAGCGGCGCTGGAGGGAACTTACAACGGCGTTCTCTGGCTCCTTCAACTCCCGCCTTTCTATGTCATCGCGATCATCGGGGCGCTGCTCGGTTGGCGGCTGATCAACCTCTGGTCCGGTCTTCTCGTTGGCTTGGCTCTCGTCTTCTGTGCGGTCATGGGTCTTTGGAGCGAGACCATGAGCACTCTTGCACTTGTGACCACCGCCACGATCTTCGCCTTGATAATCGGAATCCCGATGGGGATTGTCGCCGGTTTTTTGCAGTGGTTCGACAGGTTCCTGGAACCGATCCTCGATCTCATTCAGACGATGCCCCCCTATATCTACCTTCTTCCTGCCATTGCGCTGCTTGGCTTCGGTCCTGCAACCGCGCTGGTTGCGACCTTCGTCGTCGCAGCGCCCCCCGCCATTCGCTTGACCTCGCTCGGCATCCGCATGACTCCGCCCGCGTTCGTCGAACTGGGCCAGGCAAGCGGTCTGACACCATGGCAGATGTTCACGAAAATTCGGATGCCATTTGCAATTCCTAGCATCATGGCGGGCGTCAACCAGAGCTTGATGATGGCATTCGGCATGGTGGTGATCGCCGGCATCGTCGGTTCCGGCGGCCTCGGCGAGACCATCTACGGCGCCGTACGCACGCTCGATATGGCGACATCGATCAACGCTGCGATCGCGATCGTCATTCTGACCATGGTGCTCGACAGATTGACACAGAGTGCGGCCCGCCGCACCAAGGTAGGTGCAAGATGAACCTCAACCTTCTTCGGTTCTCACCCGGCCTCTATTTTGCTCCGGCCGTCGACTGGCTGAACACCAACTTCCATCCGGTCTTCGACGCCATTACGAAGCTAATCGAGGCAGTGCTTGGCGCCTTGGAATCGGCGCTGCTCTACCCACCTCCCTATGTGCTCATTGTCGCTGCGGTCCTTGTCGTCGCCTTCGCGATCAACATCAGATCTGCCGTAGTTGCTGCTGTCGCTCTTTCCTTCTGCCTTCTGGCGGGCCTTTGGGCTGCGTCTATGCAGACACTCGCACTGGTAACGGTGGCGGTCGCCATTTCGGTCTTGATTGCCTTCCCTCTCGGCGTCCTTGCTTCGCGCCGCAAAGGCTTCGAGGTCGCCGTAAGGCCGGTGCTCGACATCATGCAAACGGTACCGCCGTGGGTTTATCTCATCCCGGCTGTCATGATCTTCAGTCTCGGCCGCGTGCCGGCGATCATCGCCACGATCATCTATGGCGTGCCGCCGATGCTTCGCCTGACGACGCTGGCATTCAATCAGGTGCCGAAGGATCTTCTCGAACTCGGCCAGGCAACTGGCGCACCGCCGCGTGCGATCCTGCTCAAGATCGAGATACCGTCTGCAATGCCCACCCTGCTTGTAGGCCTCAACCAGTGCATTCTTCTTTCGCTGGCCATGGTCGTCCTCGCTGGGCTCGTCGGGGCCGGCGGGTTGGGGGCTGAGGTGACCCGGGGCCTCACCCGAATGGAAATGGGTCTTGGCCTGCGCGCCGGGCTCGCCATCGTTGCCATCGCAATCCTGCTCGACAGGCTTTCAAAAGGTGCGCTTCAGGGACGCGCACGCTCACCGGACAGGAGCGCCTAAGCGGAAAGGCCTAGAGAATGCGTCACAGCTTCTTCTGCATCGACTCACACACCTGCGGAAATCCCGTGCGGCTTGTCGCCGGCGGCGGGCCGCTTCTGCCGCACGCACCAATGGGCGAGCGGCGCGAGATGTTCCTTCGAGATCATGATTGGGTCCGCAAGGCGCTCATGTTCGAGCCGAGGGGACATGACATCATGTCCGGCGCGATCATATATCCGGCCTATCGGGATGATTGCGACATTGCAGTCCTATTCATCGAAGTCAGCGGTTGTCTGCCGATGTGCGGGGCGGGAACGATCGGGCTCGTGACCGCCGCGATCGAGGAAGGCCTGGTCAAACCGCGTGAATCCGGAAAGCTCTCGATCGAAACCCCTGCCGGCAGAGTCGACGTTACCTTTGAAATCAGCGGAAACCATGTCGATTCCGTCCGGCTCTTCAATGTGCCGAGCTATCTGCACGAAGCGGATGTTGAGGTGAACGTACCCGGCATAGGGCGTCTGCGCGTCGACATTTCCTATGGCGGCAACTACTATGCCGTCGTGGAGCCCCAGGAAAACTGGAGCGGTCTCGACGGCATGAGCGCGGCCGATATCGTCGGCTGCAGCCAGAAGCTCAGAGAGGCTCTCGCAGACATATGCGATCCGATCCATCCGGATGATCCACGTATTCGCGGAGTTCACCATGCAATATGGTGCGATCGCCCGGTCAACGATGTCTCCGATGGCCGGTGCGCTGTCTTCTATGGCGAAAAGGCCATCGATCGGTCGCCGGGCGGCACCGGCACCTCGGCGCGGATGGCGCAATTGCATGCAAAGGGACGCCTGGCCGTCGGATCGAAATATCGTCATGAAAGCCTGATCGGAACCATTTTCGAAGGCCGGGTCGAAGCCGAGGTTCGCATCGGAGCTTATCGGGGCATTCTTCCGAGTGTAGGCGGCTGGGCCCGCATTATCGGCCACAACACGATTTTTGTCGACGATCGCGATCCACTCGCATACGGCTTCCAGATCCGATAAAGTCTTCGTGGTCTTCAGAAGCGGCAGGGAGTAGAAAGATGCCTGAGAAATATCGGCCGGAAAATGACGCCAGCACGTCTGCCAGCCGTCTCAAGGTAGGATTCATCTTGGCGCGGTCGTTCACGCTGTCCGCGTTCGCGCTCTTTGTCGATACGTTGCGGCTCGCAAGCGACAAACAGGATCGTTCCGGAAGGGTCCTTGCGGACTGGCAGGTGCTCGGCAGCACCAGGCACCTCATCACCTCAAGCTGCGGCGTCCAGGTCGCCCCGACGTCTGACCTCGTCGATCCGTCGAGGTTCGACTACATTGCGGTTGTCGGCGGCCTTTTGACCGTCGAAAACCCCGTCGACGAGGTGACATATGCGTACCTCAAGCAGGCGGATGCCAAGAAGGTGCCGCTGATCGGCGTGTGCACCGGGTCGTTCATTCTCGCTGCGGCTGGCCTGATGAAGCGGCACGAATCCTGTGTAAGCTGGCTGCATTACGAGGGGTTTCGGGAGCGCTTTCCCGAGCTCAAGGTCCGTTCCGACCGACTGTTCAATCTCGATCGCCAGCGAGGATCCTGCGCAGGCGGCAGCAGCGCCGCCGACCTGGCGGCATTGCTCGTCAGGAAATACATCAGCCGCGACGCGGAGCGAAATGCGCTGGAGGTCCTCCAGATCGAGAAGGCCCGAACGACCGCTGATATACAGCCCCGTCGTCCATTGTACGAAGACTATGACGATGCCCGTGTAAAGGCGGCGATGATCGCAATGGAACAGTTCGTCGATGGCAGCCTGCCAATCCCCAAGCTGGCGGCCAAGGTCGGATTGTCACGGCGGCAACTGGAGAGAATCTTCCTCGAAAAAACGGGAATGTCTCCTGCCAAAGCTTATAACCGAGTTCGCATGGAACGGGCGAAGTCGATCCTTGCACGCTCGAAGGCACCTCTCATTGAGGTTGCGCTGGATGTCGGGTTTGAAAACACGTCGCAGTTCACAAGGACATTCAAGCGCACTTTCGGGGAGACGCCGTCGCAACACCGCGCGGCGGTTTCGAGACCCCGTTAATCGAGCCGTATTTCCGGCACCCATGAAAGGCTTGAGTTGGAGCGCCCGGCAAACGGCTTGGCGGCCGGCCGATATTATCTTGGGAACCACAATAGCGGCTCATTCAATGGCGGAATACCCCCTTTAAGGCGATAACCCGATAAAGAGCACAAGGGCGTTCATCGCTATGGCAGCGGCTAGCAGGACTGCAAATATCTGCGGGCTGTATCCCATGTTTGCCGCCAATCACATATTGCCATGGTCATCGAAGTGGGGGCTGCCGTCGAGAGCATCGGCACTCCAACTGTGAGCGGCCGCAAATGTTCTGAGTGCGCTCCACTATTTCCGTCCAACAGGTGAACCTTGACCCATGGTTTCGCGCCTACTGCTGCATCTGCATCATCTGCTCCATAGGCATGGGCTGCATGTTCTGGTGCAGGTGATCCATGATCCAGATTGATCCGATGACGATAAGGAAGACCACCAGAACGCCGAAGACCAGTGCCAGCACATTGTTGGTGTTGTCCGGGCCGGTGGTGATGTGAAGGAAGAAGACCAGATGCACGCCCATCTGCGCTATGGCGAGCACGAGCAGGGCCACGGGAATGGCCGGGCCATAGATGAGATTGGAGCCGGCGAGAAGGAAGGCGGCGACGGTGAGAATGATGGAGAATCCAAGGCCCAGATTCGCGTTGCGGATCCAATGGCCGCTGTCCTCAAGGGGTTCGTCGCCCGGAGAATGGTCTTCCCGGTGGTCCATGATGCCGGTGCGCAGGTGCGGATCCGATTCAAAGTCGCTCATGCGCCGGCTCCCATCAGATAGACGATTGTGAAGATGCCGACCCAGACGATGTCCAAAGCGTGCCAGAAGAGGTTGAAACAAATCAGCCGGTGCATGATTTCCCTACGGAAGCCCTTGACCTGGATCTGTGCCATCATCGTCGCAAGCCAGAGGCCGCCGAGGGTGACGTGCAATCCATGCAGTCCGACAAGACCGAAGAAGGAGGTCAGCATCCCGCTCCGCTGCGGGGTAAATCCCTTGTTGGCCAGCTCGACGAATTCCTGCAGCTCGAGAAGGACGAATACCAGCCCCAGGAGCCCGGTGATCGCCAACCAGATCTGGGTCCGCCAGAGATTTCTAGCGTTGGCGGCGGCAAACGACAGCATGCAAGTATAGCTGGACAGCAGCAGCATGGCGGTCTCGAGGGCAACCCTGCGGATGTCGACGATTTGTTCGATCGTCGGGCCGCCGGCCGTTGCTCCCCGCTGCACCGCAAACGCCGCGAAAAAGCAGGAGAATAGGACGATATCGCTGAGCAGATAAATCCAGAAGCCGTAACCCACGATAATCCGTTTGTGGGCTGGTCCGGTCGTGCCGTGTCCGGCGCCTTCGACAGGTTCTTCAGCACCATGGGCGCGGTGGCCGAGCCGGTGCGGGTCCTCACGAATGCGTCTCACAGCTTCGACGCTGGCGGGCAATCCTGTGTCTGTCATGACAGCGCCCCCTGCTGAGAAAGGCGCTGAAGGAGCGCCTCGCGCGCAGCCCGTCGGGCGCGTTCGGCCTGCGCCACCTCATCCGCCGGCACTTCGAATTCGTGAACGTCACGCCAGGCGAACACGACGAATCCGACGAATGCGGCGATCAGAGCCACGATGGCGAGCCACCAGATGTACCAGATCATCGCAAAGCCGAAGACCGTGGCAAAAAACGCCGTGTAAATGCCGACCGGGCTGTTGAGGGGCATTTCGATCGGTTCATACTTTGGTTCGGGGGACAACTGCTGGGTTTCCACCGCCCGCAGCTTGATACCCCAATAGGCTTCTTCACCTTCAACATTCGGCATCACCGCAAAGTTGAAGAAGGGAGGCGGCGAGGGAGTTGCCCACTCCAGGGAACGCCCGTCCCACGGATCGCCCGACACGTCGCGCAGCTTCTCGCGGTCGCGGATGCTGACCACGAGCTGCACGATCTGCGAGATCATTCCCAGAATGAGAATGGCGACACCGACAACGGAGACATATAGCCAGGGTGCCCACTCAGGAAAGTTGATGTGCTGCAGGCGCCGCGTCATGCCGTCGAGCCCCAATATGTAAAGGGGCGTAAACGTCACCCAGAAGCCGATGAAAGCGAGCCAGAAGGCGACCTTGCCCCAGCCTTGGTGCAACCGAAACCCGAAGGCCTTCGGAAACCAGAACTCCAGACCTGCAAAGACCGCGAACACGACCCCGCCTACGATAACATTGTGGAAATGCGCCACTAGGAACATCGAGTTGTGGGTCAGGAAGTCCGCCGGCGGGACAGCCAGCAGAACGCCAGTCAGTCCTCCGATGATGAAGGTGAAGATGAAGCCCATGGACCACAGCATCGGGACCTCGAAGCGCACGCGGCCGCCATACATGGTGAAGATCCAGTTGTAGATTTTCACCCCGGTCCCGACGGCGATGATGCTCGAGGAGATGCCGAAGAAAGTATTGACCGCGGCGCCTGCGCCCATGGTGAAGAAGTGGTGCAGCCACACCATCATCGAAACAACGCAGATGAAGAGGGTGGCTGCGACCATCGACCGGTAGCCGAACAGCGGCTTGCCGGAAAAGGTCGGGAAGATCTCGGAGAAGATGCCGAAGGCCGGCAGGACGAGGATATAGACTTCCGGATGTCCCCAGGCCCAGATCAGATTCACGAACATCATTGGATTTCCATTCGCGGTGTTCGTGAAGTAGTGCCAGCCGGCATAGCGATCCAGGGTCAGCATAGCGAGCGTAGCGGTCAACACCGGAAAAGCGGCGACGATCAGCAGACTCGCCGCAAGAGCAGTCCAGCAAAAGACCGGCATACGCAGATAGCTCATGCCGCGACACCGCATTTTCAGCACCGTGGTGACGATGTTGATCCCGGTGATCAATGTGCCCACCCCGGAAATTTGCACGGCCCAGAGGTAATAGTCGACGCCGACGCCGGGCGTATAGGTCGTTTCGCTGAGCGGCGGGTAGGGTAACCATCCAGTGCGGGCGAATTCGCCGACGAAAAGCGACACATTGACGAGAAGGGCGCCGCTTGCGGTCAGCCAGAACCCGACCGAATTGAAGGTGGGGAAGGCCACGTCGCGGACGCCGAGCTGCAGCGGCACAAGGAAGTTCATGAACCCCAGCACCAGCGGCATGGCGCCGAACAGGATCATGATCGTGCCGTGGGCGGAGAAGATCTGGTTGTAGTGCTCAGGTGGCAGATAGCCGGGTGCGTTGATCGCCACCGCCTGCTGCGTACGCATCATGATCGCATCGGCGAACCCACGGATCAGCATCACGACGCCCAATAGGCAATACATGACGCCGATCCGCTTGTGGTCGACGCTGGTGATCCACTCCCGCCAGAGATACGGCCACCAACCTTTTGCGGTGATCAGGACCAACACCCCAAGGCCAATGAGGATCACGACGAAAGAGGTGATCAACGGGATAGGCTGAGACAAGGGGATTGCCGAAAGGCTGAGCTTGCCGAACATGATCAATCCTTTCCGCCGGTGGAAACTTCACGTCCCGCATGCCCGGGCGCTTCGGGTTCCGGTCCCGGCCCCGGCGGGATCTTCTGGGTGGCGATCGCATCGAAAAGCTGGGGATCCGTGGCTTTATAGGTCGAGGGCGGCACGCGCTGGGTCTGCTGCATTAGGTTGGTGTAGGCGGCCTGATCGAGCGTCGCGCCGGAACTGCGGACGCTCTTCACCCAATTCTGGAAGTCCGCATCCGGCACGCTTCTCACCTGGAACTGCATGTCGGAGAAGCCGTCGCCGGAAAACTGGGCTGAAGTGCCCCAGAGCTCCGCCGGATCGTCGGCCTGCAGGTGCAACTGAGAGACCATGCCCGGCATGGCGTAGATCATCGAGCCAAGGCGCGGCACGAAGAAGACATTGAAGACGCTCGCCGAAGTGATGGAAAAATGGACCGGCGTGCCGGCCGGCACCACTAGCTGGTTGATCGTTGCGATCCCCTCATGCGGGTAAATGAACAGCCATTTCCAGTCGAGCGATACAACCTGTACCTCGATGGGTGCCGTCTTCGATGGCAAGGGCTTGAACGGATCGAGCTGGTAGGAGCCGATCCAGATCAGGCCGCCGATGAACATGATCGTCAGGATCGGAATGGACCAGACGACGGCTTCGATCCGCCCGGAATAGGACCAATATGGCAGGTATTCCGCCGTGGTGTTCGAAGCTCGATAGTGCCACGCCATCCAAAAGGCGAGTACGATCGTCGGGATGACGATGGCCAGCATCACCGCCGTTGAGTCGATCAGGATTTTCGCATCACCCTCGCCGACCGGGCCGACCGGGTTCAGGACCCCCGAACAGGAGGTAAGACCGAGGCTGAACAAGCCGAGGATCGAGCCGCGGCGAGCGCGCGCCAGCGCGCATTTCGGCACTTGCAAGCCATCCATCGCGAGCGTCCTTCCTATGGCGGCCTCAAACCTCGCAAGTTTAACTTTGTTCCAGAGCCGGCTCTCGCAATCACGACATCATAAAGATTCGAGTGGCGGTTGAGCATAAATTGCTCCTGTGTCGATGTTCGACCGGAGCGCTTCTTACATTTGAGAACTGTGCGTACAACAATTGGACGCCTGCGTGCGTCCGATATGCGTCATGGAAGCCTCATGCAGGAGGCCAGAGCTTAAGTACCGAAGAACTTGGACTTACCACCAAGCCTGCTTTTTCCGACATAGGTTGTATAACGGATCGAAGGTTAGTCTGCAACGGACGGCGATGCGCATCGCCGTCCGAGAATACTGACAGCCAGGATCACGACTAATGCATGTCGCGCAAAAGTGTGCGGCGGTTTTGCGAGAGCGACATGCAAAAACAAAGAGCTCAAGCGTCGGAGCGAATCTGAAAGATCGCGACGAGCTTTAGGCTATGAGCGTGAGCGCCACATCGTAAATATACCACTTACATATGGGTTATTTATTCAAATCTTCAGCCATTTGCAGATGGTGCTCCAGAGCGGGCTCCGTGCTTGCCGCCCAGGTCTTTAAATCGGCATTCTTGCCGTTGCTGCCATACCGTTTGAAAAGATCGACAGCCTCCTTGTGGGCCGACACCTGCTCCGAATGGTATTGCTTGGTGAAGTCGGCTCCCTGAAGGCCCTTGAGTTTAGTGAGCATCTTCTGCTGAGAGGAAGACATGGCTGTTGGCAGGCGCGCTTTTACCTTGCCGCTCATTACCAACTGCTTCAGTTGGCTCGTGGTTTTCTGATGGTCGGTGATCATCTGCTGTGCGAATGACTTTGTCGCGTCATCGGCGCGTTCGAGCGCAAGCTGACTGGATTGAATTTCGAACATGTCGCTTGTCGCGGCCTTATTGACGAAATCCTCAGTTTGCGGGGCCGGCGAACCGGCACCGCTTTTTTCCGCGGCCGATTGAGCAAGAACGGGCGCTGCAAACAGCAAAGCGGCGGTCGTGATGGCAATCTTTTTCATGATGCTCTCCTGTGGTTGCAATTTCGAACCTGTGGCCACCGAGAATGTTCCAAGCCGCTTGATGGTGCGGTGACGATGTCAGCGGAATGCTTCGGTGGGATCTGCTTCACTGCAGTTTCGGCATGGTCAACAGGTGGGTCAAAGCCGAAGGTGCAGCGCACAAGAGCGCAGCTTTAAATGGCTGTCGTGGGTAAATCTCGAAGCGATAATATGCTTCATGTCTAAAGTGTGATAGTTTTGCTACAGCCATTCGACGGTGCTGACCTATATCCGGTTCCATAACAACAACCGAGGATACACCGATGCATAAGCTACTCATCTCCACCGCGATTGCCAGTATCGTTGGCTTCAGTGCGGCGTCGGCCGCCGATGTTGTAACACAGGCACCGGAAGCGCCTGCTGTTGAAACGCCGGCTGGTTTCACTTGGACGGGTCCATATGCAGGTATTCGCGGCGGCGGCAATTGGGTGAATGGGGATTTCAGCATTCCTGGCGCAAGCGGGTCTGAAGATCTGAGCGGCGGCCTCGTCGGTGGTTTCATCGGCTACAATTGGCAATTTGAGAATAATGTCGTGCTCGGCCTGGAAGGCGACCTGAATTACAACTGGAACAAAGATACCATTGCACCTGGCGTCAAGGTCGGGACGGACATCGATGGCTCGGTCCGCGCCCGCCTCGGCTATGCGATCGATCGCGCTTTGATCTATGCGACAGGCGGCTGGGAAGCGACGCGGGGATTTGTCGACACAGGCAGCAAAGACACCAAGACCTTCAACGGTTGGACGGTGGGTGCCGGGGTTGACTATGCCTTCACCGATCGGGTCTTCGGCCGCCTCGAGTACCGCTATACCGACTTCGGGAGCAAGGATATCAGCGGCGTGAACGTCGATCTCAAGCAGAACGCCGTAGTCGTCGGGCTTGGCGTGAAATTCTGGTAATCGGCTTCACCGTACGGCACGGGTAGCCCGCAAGTCGGGCTACTCCAGTTCTTAGGTGGTACTGACTGGTACGGACCGCTAATCGGAACGGTCGTCTCATCGGCCGCAAAGACATCTGCGACCTCATGACTGGGTGGGCTTGATATTGTCCGTGCGTACTTGCCCCTCTAGAACGCCGCGGCGCAGGTCGTGCCGGCCGTGCTCGAGTTCCACCACCGTATAAAGCTTTTCGCTGCGGAATGCGCTGGCATTCGCCGTGCTGACATCCTCGGCCGGCGCTGAATCGACCTCCATATAGTCCAATTCGCGCGCCGCCGCGACGATGCGGGCGTCCCCGGCGGTGCGGGCAGCCACCACTATCTCGCCATGCGAGGGTGCATTTTGCCAATTCGGATCGTCGGGCTCCGCGATAGGGACAAGGCGATAAACGTTAAGCAGCTCACCGGCCGTCGATGCCCCCTTCTTCTGGGCATCTTTCATCTGGGCCTGGCTTTCGACCGACCGACCGAAAGTCGTGCTGCTGGTGGCGTTGTTGGGGTCGCTTCCCCCTGTTTTGACGACATTGGACATAGTCTCATCCTCTTCGCATCTGCAGCGCGGACAGCCGGCGCTCATATGAGACGCAACGGCGCGACTGCCGCTTAAATTATCCGTCGTTGCATCTCGGTTTGGGTGAGGGATCAAGGCCCGTCGACATGTCATCGCTCTTCTGCCGAGTCAGTACCTCGATGCGTGAACAACGGCGGAAACGCATCATCTGTTCCCTCGGGGAAATGCGACCATGCTAAAGGTTTCGGCCAAGACGGTTGTTCGAGCGACTCTCGTCGAGGCCACTGGCAGGATGACCGACGATGTGAGACGGCCGTGTCGTGCAGACGTTGTCATCGGCTTTGCCGCCCCATCGGCCGCATGCTGTCGACGCCTCGCTCGCGATCGATCCATCCCATGACCGGCGTCACGGCTATGCCATGGATGGCAACGGAAATCAGGATAATCAGAAAAACCGTATCCCAGACCACCTCGATCTGGTCGAACGAAGCTTTTCCGGAAGCATAGGCAAGATAATATATCGAGCCGAGGCCCCTGACGCCAAAGATCGAGACGATTGCCTTTTCCGCAGGCGGTTGGACGGCGCCGATCAGGCTGATCCATCCCGACATCGGCCTGACGACAGCCAAGGTCACTACGGCTACGGCAACGATTCGCCAATCGACGTGCGACAGCAGCGACCCTTCGGCGATGACGGAGCCGAAGCAGACAAGCAGGAGCATCATCAGCAAGCGCTCGAGTTGCTCTCCGAAATCGTTAAGCTCGCCATGGAAGCTGCTGTGTCTTTCGACGCTGCGCAAAGTGAGCGCTGTTACGAAGACCGCGACGAAGCCATAGCCGTGAACGAGTTCCGTGGCAGAATAGGCAAGACAAGTGAAGGCGAGCGCGGCCAAACCATCTCCGGTCTTGGCGATGCGTCCCGCCTTTGGCACTTTGAAAGTTAGGTATCCGAGGATCCGACCGACAATCCACCCCATGCCGATCCCTGCAGCCAGCTTCCAGAGCACGTCGACGGCGAACCAATGCCAGATCCATCCGGCACCGGAGTCGGAAGCCGATTGGGAGGCAATGGCGATCGCGGCCATGACGAAGGGAAAGCTCAGTCCATCGTTCAAGCCTGCTTCGGATGTAAGGGCAAATCGGATGTCATCTTCCTCGCCCGTTTGCGGCGGGCCGACCTGGACATCGGCGGCAAGCACCGGGTCCGTGGGCGCGAGTGATGCCCCCAGCAGAAGTGCCGAAGCGGCTCCCAGTCCGAGAACGCTCCATCCAAGCAGGCTAATTGCGAAAATCGAAAGCGGCATGGCGATGCCGAGAAGCCGCCAGGTGATTGCCCATCTTGTCCAGCCTAACGGTCTGTCGATCTTCAATCCCGCACCCATGAGGGCCACGATCACGACGAATTCGGAGAGATGTTCTGCCAGCGCCCTGCTCTCGAGCGGGTTCATGCGCGGCAGCGGCGTGAACGGCGACCATGCAAGAAGCATCCCGATAACGACGCAGCAGATCGGAAACGAGAGCGGCATGCGCTTCAGCACCATAGGCAGCCATGCCGTCAGCAGCACGACTATGCCGAATATGAAGAGCGTGACGACATAGCTGTTCATGTCGGCTACTTCTGGCGTGATTGCGGTAAATCGGCGCCGGCGGAAATTTGGTGTCCCTGACGCTTCGCTGCGACCGCTTCGTGAAGTGTCCGAGCAGCGTTGCGGACCTCTTCCTGGATTGCCTGATCTTTTTCGTAAGCCACGTGGCTCGTCGCATAAGGCTCCCAATAGCCGATGTAGCGATCGATCTCGGCAAGGGGGCCGGCCGGGACGAGTTCCATCGATTTCAGCCAATCGGCGAGACTTCTGCGCACGTTCTCCGCGCCTTCCGTGTCCCCGTGGACGATCACCGAAAACAATCGGCCTGCCAGATGCCGAGGGTAGGCCCAGCCTTTCATTTCCAGTTCCTTTGCCCCCTTGGCGTGCTTGCCGTGGGTACTGGTGGGATCCGGATTGCCGCCGTCGGCGCAGACGAGCCGGTCCATCATCAGCTTCAAGGGGGAGGAGGCCTGATACCAGTGAACCGGGGTGATGATCATGATCCCATGGGCCTCGACCCACATCGGGTAGATATCGTTCATCCAGTCGTGGATCTGGCCGAGCGAATAATTGGGATAACAGGAACAAGGCCAGTGGCAGAGGGCCGCCGATGTGGAGAAGCAGGCCTTGCACGGATGGATCTGTCGACCATATTCGGAAGCCAAGCGGCTGAGATCGAGCATTTCGATTTTGGCGCCGGGCTGCCGTTCGAGGACCGCCTTTGCGGTTTGCAGCAGGCGGTAGCTTTTGGACACCTCGCCCGGGCAGGTGTGTTCGCTGCGCGAGGAGCCGTTGATAAGGAGCAGACGGATCGGGCCGTTGGGATCGTCATGCCGCTGCTGCGCATTGCCGACGGCCTCCTGCGCCGCCAGCCAGTCCACCGCCAGATCATAGCTGGGGTCGGCGAAGCCGGGACCGGCCTTTCTGGTTTTCGGGCTCTTTCTTGAATGGGCGTAGGCGTCCCAAGCGGCGGATGCGACCTTCGAAAGCTCAACCTGTAGCTGGCCGTAAGCGGGGTCCTGAAATTGGTTTAGGAAGCGCCGCTTGAACTCGTCTTCGCTCAATCTCGGGCTTGGACTACCCTTGCGAGGTTCGAGATCAGAGGCGGAAGCGGACTTATCGGGGGACATGGAAACTCCTCAGCTAGTGATTTGCTGAACGCTTCGGCAAACACAGCGTTCCAGGAGAGGCGCGACTTCGATGCCAAGATTGGAAAACGCTCTGGGAATTCAGCCTGGCTACAGCGGGCAAAATCGCATGCACCGTTGGGAACAAACGAAGTGGCCGGATGTTCGGTGCACGGCGAGCTCGTCCCTTGACTCGCCAACGCGCCGCTCCATCAAGCGGTCGTCAGAGAGCCGCCGTTGACCTCGCGCCCTTTCCACTCAATCAACGGCGGCTCTCTCTAAAGCGCGGCAGGGAATACGCCATGCGCCTTATTCCAACGTTCCCTGCCGCGTCTGGCGGCAATGTATGAAAAGTTATCCATGCTTCTTCAACCGCTGCCAGAAACGCGCGGCGCGCCTTGTCTGTCGTCTTATCATCGTGCGCCTCAATCAAAGCCCGCTGCACCCCCAGGGATGCAGCTCACTTGAGGAAATGAAATGGCCTACACGCAAACCGATCTTGATATGGCCGAGCGCCATATCGCGGAGGGTGAGCAGCACATTTCGGATCAGGAGATGATCATCACCAAGCTCCGCATCAGGCATCTCGACACTGAAGTAGCCGAAGAAGTGTTGGCAGCTTTCAACGAAATGCTGCAGGTCCATCGCCATCACCGCGATGTAATCGCCGCCGGCCTGGAAGGCGATCATTAGCCTTTGACCCGCAGCCGTCACGATGAAACGGTAGAACCGGCGGAGAAGCCGTTACAAAAAGTTTGGCAAAACGGCGCGGCGCTGCAAATGGGAAGCCTCATTTCGGCAGTTTGCGGAGCGCGCTCCCTTTATGCGCAGCAATATGATCGGTCTTGTCGCTCTTGATCTCATACTGCGGATCGTCGGCGGAGGTGTGATGCGTGTGGCCCTTATAATCGAAATCGCGGATGTGAATCTTGGTGATCGTTCCGCTTACGCGGCCCGCCTCGGAATTCCAGCTCACATGATCGCCAATTTTGAATGCTCTTCCCATGGCGCTCTGCTTCCGTACCCAACTTTTTCACGCCGTTAACGCAACCTCTTGCTCCTTGTTCATTTAACGTGAGATCCGCGACCGCAAGGTGCGGATGGCGCCGCTAAAGAGCATGCACCGTGAACTGCAGATAGGTGGCGAGGCTGACAGCCGAAAGTCCGACAATGATGACAGGGTGCGGGAGGCTCTTGCTGATGGTTGCAAGCGCCAGACCGAGTAGGACGAGCATTCCCCCCAGCAAAAGGCCTTTATCGGCAACGGACAGGGCGAGGGCGGACAGGCTGACGGCCGCGGCGACCATCGTTACCGGCATCTGGTTTTGAAGACGCTCGGTTCGGCTCGTGAACGTGAGCAGGAACCTGTTCCAGCTCAGTCCGAGAGAAATGCTCAAAAGCAGGGAGGGGAGAATATGCCACATGAAATATCGTCTCTTCTGGTGTCGAGCCTAAGAAGCAATCTATGTGCCAATGGCGAAAAACGCCTGTTTGCAAGAGCAAGTCGGGGCGCCGCGATGTGTCGCTGCCTTTTTGAAGGTCTATCTGCCTTTCTGTTCAGCATTCCGGTCGAACCGATAGCCGGCATGAAAGCTCATCGGTATCGCACTGCCGTTTGCGTGACGACCACATCCATGGGGATGTCGTGAGCGAGGGGATGAATGGTGTCGATCTTCTGGGACTCGAAGCCGACGCCGATGGCAAGAGGCTTGCGGCCGAGAGACGCCAGTGTTCTATCGAAAAAGCCGCCTCCGTAACCAAGCCGGAAGCATCCTGCGTCGAAGCCGACGAGCGGCGCTATGACGATGTCCGGAGCAGCTTCCTTGCCGTCCGCCGGCACCGGTATATTCCAAACTCCGCGTTCAAGCCGTTCGCCCATTTTCCACGATCGGAAGAGCAACGGCGTGGCTTTGGCGACAACCACCGGCAACAGGCATATGGCGCCACGGGCGGTCAAACACGCCATCCATCCTCTAAGATCGGGTTCCCCTAAAAATGGCCAGAACAGGCTTACGTGTTTACCGGCAACGTTGGTGACGATCCGGTCGAGGTGATTGGCAATCGCGCGCGTATAATCTTCGCGATCGGCCACCGGCAATGCCTTGCGCTCATCGATCAGCCTTTGCCGTTGTGTCTTTCGCCACGCAAAGACATCTGCATTTGTCGCAAAGCTCGGCGAAATGCCACTGTAGGCGGGGTCGACCTCATGCAGCATACACGCCGGCGATGCGTATTCATGGGGTGCTTCGTTCATCTCTGATCGATCGGACCTTGTCATCCGCTCTTTACCCCTCCCGTTTGATGGATTGAGGTGAAAAGCCGCTTGAGCCGCGGCAATGATTTTTATATAGGGAACGATATGGCAATTTAATTCCTGAATCGAGATCTTTTTGGACCTTTCATCGATCGAGATATTCCTCGCCGTCGCCGGCGACCGTAGCGTGACCAAGGCGGCCAAAGCCGTCGGTCGTGCTCCGTCGAACGTAACGACACGGATTCAGCAGTTGGAGGATTATCTTGGCGTCCTGCTCTTCAGCCGCGACGGCAAAAAGATGACATTGACGCGAGAAGGCGAGACGTTTCTGGCCTATGCCAATCGCCTAGCGGCACTGGCGCTCGAGGCCCGGCAGGCGGTAAGGCCTCTGCGGCCTTCGGGCACATTGCGCGTCGGAACCATGGAGAGCACAGCGGCAAGCCGATTGCCGGCTGCGCTGACCCAATTCAAGCAGATATGGCCCGATGTGTCGCTTCATCTGACATTGGGTGCATCGCGCGAGCTCACCCGGGATGTTCTTGGCGAGGCATTGGATTGCGCGTTGATCGCCCGTCCACCCCGGACGATGCTTGACGAAGAGGCAGATTTTGATGCGGAGCTTGAGCGACTGGAGATGGAACCCGTCTTTGTCGAGGACCTGTTGCTCGTCTTGCCGTCGGGGCATCCACCCATTCGATCGGCCGCCGACTTGCGGGTCGGCTCTCTGGCTGCCCTGGAACCCGGATGCACCTATCGAAAGATTGCAGAGAGTTGGGCGCGAAAATCGAGTGGCTTGCAGACGACGGAACTTGGCTCCTACCATGCGATCCTTGCCAGCGTGGCGACCGGGAGCGCGGCAGGTGTCATGCCGAAATCGGTTCTCGATCTCATGCACTGGCCGACGAGTTCCCCGACCCATCAACTGGGATCCGTCGACACGATCCTCATCTATCGCAGGAATGATCGGCCAACCGCTTTCGAAGCGTTTCACGAAGTTCTCAGCGCCGCAAAGGGCCGTGATACAAGGCTGGTGACAAACTAGCCGGCACGCCTTCTCCACTCACATTCTTTCCCAAAAACTGGTTTTATCATGCAGCATCCTGACTCCCGGAAGATGGGACCGAGCCGCTTCCGCTTGTTTTCGCCGATCCTTGCCGGAGCAACCCTGCACGAACGATTGATGGCTTGTCTTGGTGCCTTGATTGGCATCGGCCTAACTGGCGTCATCAGCGGCTATCTCTTTGGACAAGGCCCCCACCTTCCGTTGATCGTCGCGCCGATGGGCGCATCGGCGGTGCTTCTTTTCGCAGTGCCATCCAGTCCGCTTGCCCAGCCCTGGTCGATCATCGGCGGCAATACCATTTCCGCCATGATGGGCATCATTGCCGCCTATCTCATTCATGATCCGATTATCGCGATCGGCGTCGGCGTCTCGCTGGCGATTGGCGCCATGTCTTTCACCCGATGCCTCCATCCGCCAGGCGGGGCAGCAGCCTTGACCGCTGTTCTTGGCGGCCCGGTCGTTGCAGGTTGGGGTTTCTTGTTCCCGTTCGTCCCGGTTGCCTTGAATTCCTGCATACTTGTAGGCCTCGGGTTGCTGTTTCACAAATTTTCCAAGCGCAATTACCCGCATGTGGTCGCAAAGCCGGCGGAGAATACCCATCAGACGCGTGATCTGCCGTCGGTTCTGCGCGTGGGCTTCGGGGAAGAAGATGTCGATGCCGCTCTGGCAGCGCTGGACGAGACCTTCGACATCGATCGGGCAGATCTCAGCCGCCTGCTTCGGCAGGTCGAATTGCAGGCAGCGGTGCGGTCGCATGGAGACATAAGCTGTGCCGATATCATGTCCCGCGACGTCATCGCTATTGGCGAGGGCGCCGAGCCGGATCATGCACGGCATCTTCTCCTGAAGCACAATATCCGCACGCTGCCGGTAAAGGATCGGGAAGGCCGCCTGATCGGTACGATCGGGTTGCGGGAACTGTCCGAAAGCATCGACAGCATTGCAGGCGCGATATCGAAGCCGGCTGTGGCAGATGCAGCCGATCCCGCGTTATCGCTGTTGCCGGTTCTGACCGATGGACGCACGCATGCGGTGATTGTCGTGGACGCCGACCGCCGTGTTCTTGGTCTGATATCGCAGACGGACCTGCTGAGCGCCATGGCGCGTCTCCTTCCAAGCAAAAGTGCGGCGTCGCTGGTCGCCTGAGGCATGGAACGACGGACCACGCCTTTTCTGTGTTGTCGTCGCGAATCCATTCGTCAAACTCGGCGGACACTCGGGGAGGGCAATTCGTCACTCGATGCTGCCGTAGAATGTGCGTTGCAGCAAAAAAACATTAAATGCGTTGCGTCGCGCAAAAAGTTCGCTTGACCAATTCGATTTCGGCGCCATTTGAGCCCACAGCTTTTTCGTGACCGCGCAGGGCTTGCTTCGGCGGGAACCAGATGGAGTTGTAACATCGCAAATGAATCGGATGAAAGCTTGAGGTCGCCGTCTTCCTGGGAAACGGGAAGCGCTGTTCTCGAGTCGGACGAAATCGTCTTCGAACACCTGAGCGAGAACCGTTCCGGCGCGGCGCTGAAAGGGGCGTTCTGGTCGGCCCTGGACACGCTGATACCGACGGCGTTGAACAGCCTCGTTTTCATCGTCACGTCGCGATATCTGCTGCCACAGGATTTTGGTCTGGTAGCGCTGGCCTTCAGTATCGTGAGCTTTGCCGCCGGCCTTGGGCCGACCGCGTTTGGCGAAGCGTTGATCCAGCAGAAGACTATTCGGCAGAGCCATCTCGACACGGTGTTCTGGCTATCGTTCGCGTCGGCCGCAATCCTTTACATCGCCCTTTTCGCGGGATCCCCCTACATCGCGCAGGCCTTGGGCCATAAAGAAATCGTCGGCCTGCTGATGATTGTCGGCTTGAAGATTTTCTTCGACATGATGATCGTCGTTCCCAACGCCCTTATCGGCCGCACGATGTCCTTTCATCTCGCCGCCGTCCGCACGGCAATCGCCACGGTGGTATCCGGCCTGGTCTGTCTGGCGTTGATTTTTGCCGGCTTCGGCCTCTGGGCACTGGCGATCGCGCAGATCGCGGCGCCTGTCGCAGCATGCGCGGCCGCCTTCTGGGGCGCAGGTTGGCTGCCGGGGCTGCGCATCAGGTGGAGCAGTCTGCGCGAGTTGCTGCACTACGGCGTATTTGCTTCCGGCAATCGTTTCCTCCAGTCCATGAGCCTCGATCAGCTCATCATAGGCACGCTCGTCAGTCCGGCCGCGCTCGGCATTTACAATTTCGCCCGGCGGCTTTTCGAAATGATCAACAACGTCGTTGCCGGGGGGCTGACCTCGGTCACGCATGTTCTCCTGTCGTCGCTGCAGCATGATCAGAACAAGGTCCGCGAGGCATTCCTCATGGCAACGTTCGGCTGCTCGCTTGTGTCGTTTCCGGCATTCATGGGTCTTGCCGCCGTTGCCGACGACGCCATTCCGCTGATTTTCGGACAGCACTGGGCGGCTGCGATCTGGCCGGTGCGGTTCTTCTGCGTTATCGGATTGATGAGCGGAATAGGCGTCGTCCAGGCATCTTTGATTACCAGCCAGGGCAGATCGGACTGGTGGTTCTACTACCAGCTCGTGCGAAACATCGTCACGATTGTCACCGTGCTGCTGCTTTATCCATATGGCGTCACCACCATTGTCTTCGCGCTGATGCTTGAAGTGCTGCTGCTTTGGCCCGTGACGCTTTGGATGGTTTCCCGCCTTATTGCGCTCAGCGTCGGAAATTATTTCGCCCAGTTTCTGAGACCGATCGCTGCCTATGTCGGAATGCTGGCTGCGGTGCTCGGCGCTTCGGCATTGCTGCAGGATTGGACCCCGGCCTCGCGCTTGGCGATCGAAATCTCAATCGGCGCAATCGTCTACACAGGCCTGATCTTCATCCTTTGCCGGGAGAGGGCTCTTTTCCTCATGAAGACAATGCTCCGGCGGCGCCACAGATAGCCATCATAAACCTGCGTTCGGCGCGGCGGCCGAGCGAATGAATCGATTGTCCATTTCCAATGTCCCTGCCGGATGCGCCAGGGCTGATGTGACCGCAAAAGAGGGAACTATGCCACTCGTTACGTTCATCATTCCGGTTCGACACCAGGCCAATGCGAAGGATTGGCCTGCCTTGAAAGAGCGGTTGTCCCAGACCATGGCGTCCATTGCCGGCCAATCGAACCCCGACTGGAGTGCCGTGATCGTCGCAAACGAAGGTGCGGATTTGCCCGATCTGCCGCCGCAATTTTCCGTCGCCCGCGTGACATTTCCCCCGAACCAGCTCCACGATTTGGACAGCGCGGACAGAGAGAAGGTCTACGACGCGTTCCGTCTGGATAAGGGACGCCGCGTGCTGAGCGGCATGCTTTCGGCCCGGGATTCGCGGTTTTTCATGATCGTGGATGACGACGATTTCGTCAGCGCCAACATCGTCAGTTACGTTGCCAAACATCCCCAAGCCAACGGCTGGAAGATCGACAAGGGCTATCTTTGGAACGAAGGCGGCCGGTTGATCATGCATTACGATGATTTCGCAAATTATTGCGGCACATCGCTGATCGTGCAATCGCGTCTTTACGATCTCCCGGTGACTTTGGAGGCTGCAGACATCGACTATGTAAAATCAATGCTCGGCAGCCATGTGCGTATCGGAAACATATTGGCCGAGCGCGGCACGCCGCTCGAGCCTCTGCCGTTTCGTGGCGCCATCTACCGCGTTGGGCACAGCGGCGCCCACAGTAAATCCTCCAGTCTTCTATCGACCTATTTTTTCAATACCAGCGCGCTTCGGCGCCCTCGCCAACTTCTTCGCAATCTCAGGCGGGTTCGTCCGCTCGATCGCGGCCTGCGCAACGAGTTCTTCGGTGCCGCCGGTGCCAATAACGTGAAATGGTGACCAGCGGTGGAAGCATCCGACATGTCAACGACCAAAGAAGGCGTTAGGCCTGTCGCTGCGCAACCGCAGCGACGCTCAACCCCGACGGGTCGGACGAGCCATCGATACGCCTCGCTTGACGCGATGCGTGGCCTGGCGGCATTTGCGGTCGTTGTCTATCATCTTCAACGACCCCATGCGCCTTTGGCCTATGTCGCGGTTGATTTCTTCTTCGTTCTCAGCGGCTTCGTCATTGCCCGGGCCTATAGTGAAAAGCTCGCAGCCGGCATGCCGCTGGCAGCCTTTATGAGAGCCCGCTACGCACGCCTCTATCCGCTGTTCATAGTCGGGACCTTCTACGGATTGGTGCAACTGCTGGGCCATTGGAAATCGTCGGGCGACACCATCGGCGATCTGCTCGCCAGCTTGATCTCGTCCCTGTTCATGCTGCCATCCCCGAGCTTTCTGACGAGATCTGCGACGGATTTGTGGCCTCTATATCCTTTGAACGGCCCCGCATGGTCGCTGTTCTGGGAGCTGCTCGTCAATCTGGTATTCGCTCTGATGCTTTTTAGGATGAAGACGCGATATCTTGCTCTTTTCGCTGCGGTTTCACTTGGTTGTCTCATCGCATCCGTCGTCGGGCACGGATCCCTCGACCTCGGCTGGGAATGGCGATCGGTCGACGGCGGCCTCGCTCGCGTCTTTTTTTCCTTTACCGTCGGCATGATCATATTCAGGGTTCAGAAGGACAGGCCACCCGCGACCACCTATTTTGCGATCTTGCCGATCCTCTTGATTTTCGGTCTGCTATTTCTGCCGACCTATTCGTTGAAATTTGCCCTACTCTTCTGCATCGTCATTTCACCGCTTATCGTCCTTGCCGGCACGCTTCTGGAGATTCCAAAGAAAATTCAGCCGCTTGGCATATTTCTCGGTTATCTGTCCTATCCGATCTATATGTGTCATCGGGGCTTTACGGAAATATATGCCCACTTCGTCAACAGCGATCATGTGCCCCCGTTGGTCTACATCGGAGGGTTCCTGCTGTTGATTTCGGTAATATCGCTTCTGTCGGCCCAGCTTGTCTCCATAGTGCCGAGATTTGCGTTTCCCGCGAAGATGCGAGCGCCGTAGACGCTGAATAGCCGACGCTGCTTCTGGCAAGCCTTTCATCGGAAGGGGCAATCGTCCCCGGCGGTTCAGCTATCCGATTTTTGCCAGGCTGAAGGCGAGATCCGACAGCAGATCCTTTTCGGCTTCCAGGCCGACCGATACCCTCAGCAATCCTTCGCTGATGCCGGCAGCGCGGCGCGCCTCCTCGCCCATGCCGACATGGGTCATGCTGGCCGGATGGGCAACCAGGCTTTCGACGCCGCCCAAGGATTCGGCAAGGGTGAAGACCGTCAGCCCTGTCACGAAGCGGCGCACCGCTTCGATCCCTCCGTTGAGCTCAAAGCTCAACATGGCGCCGAAGCCGAGTTGCTGCCGTGTCGCCAGTTCATGGCCGGGATGGCTGGTCAGGCCGGGATAATGGACGACGCTGACCTCCGGGCGCTCCACCAGGAAACGAGCGACGGCCGCCGCGGTGGTCTGCTGACGTTCGATGCGGGCAAAAAGGCTGCGGATACCGCGAAGGGTAAGATAGGAATCGAACGGCGATCCCGTCACACCGATCATATTCGCCCAGCCTTTCAGCTCTTCGATGTCCTTCGAATGTGCCGCGATGACGGCGCCACCGACGACATCGGAATGCCCATTGAGATATTTCGTCGTCGAATGGATGACGAAATCCGCACCAAGCGCAATGGGCCGCTGCAGAGCGGGTGAAAGGAAGGTGTTGTCGACCACAAGCCGCGCCCCCACCGATTTTGCGTGCCGCGAAATGGCTTGGATGTCGACGACGCGCATGAGCGGGTTGCTCGGCGTTTCAACTAAGACCAGAGACGCGCCGCGCTTCAAGGCGGAGGTCAAGGCTTCGTCGTTGCTTTGATCGACAAATTCCACATCGAAATGGCCCTTGTCTCTTAGCGCGCCAAGCAGCCGGTAGGTGCCGCCATAGCAATCATGCGGCGCAATCACCCGGTCCCCCGGCTTCAGCAGACTGAGAATAAGATTGACAGCAGCCATACCGGATGAGGTCACGACAGCCCCGGCCCCGCCTTCCAGCTTCGCCAATGTATCGGCGAGGAGATCGCGTGTCGGATTGGAGGTTCTGGAATATTCATAGGCTTGCGAGTGCTCAAATTCTCGAAACGCGAAGTTGCTCGACAGATAAAGCGGCGGATTCACGGCGCCGAAGGCAGCATCGCTTGCGATCCCATTTACGGCTGCGATCGTTCTGAAGTCCTTGATCATCGACATATATGCCTTTTGCGGATTGGAGCAGTCTTGGTGATGCGCGGATTGAAGGGCAACCGGCGCATTCTACGCTCGATTTTCGAACGATCGGAGCCGCTCGCGGGCGCCAACTATAATTTCTGTTTTAAGAATGACAATAAAAGATCGTTCTCCATTCCGTTTTAATATATGGCTGCGTCTATTGGCAAAGGGGTGAAGCAATGTTTGTCGAGCGCGCGGAAAATGGGGATTTTATCGTTGATTCCATTGAGATCGCCGATCGCTTCGGTTTGTCGCTGGCGGAGTTTCGCCGCTATATGCAACGCGGATCCGTCACCTCCTCGGTGGAGGTGGGGACGGACGATCACGAGGGAACGAAGCGCCTTTCCCTGCGACTGGGCAACCGGATATGGCGTGTGATCCTGGATGGCGAGAACAGGGTGCGCCACGAGGAGATGACATTTCTCGGCAGGCAGCATGCGACACCCAAGTCCTGATGTGCTCCATCCTCTTGCGACATCTGCGGGCAGCCAGTCGGGCAGATTACTGAGTGATTCCGCCTGACGGTGGAGCGGAAGGATCCTTTTTCCCGCCATGCATCATGCGGAGCGCTGTAATCACGCGATCGGCCATATCAGCGCAGCGCGCCCCATCGAAGGGAAAGAGGGCCGAGAACGCTCCGGAAAACTGCTTTTCGATTGAAAGGCGCATCATCTTGCGGGCGCGGTGCAGGCGCGTCTTGGTCGTCTCCGGTTTGATGCCGAGGAGGGATGCCGTCTCATCCGTGCTGAAGCCTTCCACGTCGCGCAAAATGAAGACCGTGCGGAACTCGTCAGGCAGCGCATCGACCGCATGTTCCAGCAGATGCCTCGTCTGATTTCGCGCCAGTTCAGCCTCCGGATCGGCCGACGCCAGCGAGGAGGGGAAGTATAACAAACCGCCGCCGGACGTCTTGCTCTGCATGTCGATCTCCTCAAGCCCGGTAAAATCGCGCCGTCGATGCATCCGGGCGAACGCTTCGTTGAGCGCAATCCTCGTCAACCAGGTTGATAATTTTGAACCCCCGCGGAAGGCTGCCAGATTGATGAAGGCTTGCACATAGGTTGCCTGCACCACATCCTCCGCCTCCGTATCATTGCCGACGATGGCGCGTGCCGTTCTAAACAGGCGCTGGTTGTTGCGCTGGACAATGATCCTGATGGCATCCTCATCGCCCGCCTTGGCGCGAGCGATGAGTTCGGCTTCCGAATAGGAAGAAGGATCCGGCTGATGTCGCTTGGTTGCGGCGGGCGCGGCTCTCATCTCGGCTCCTCTCGTTCCTCACGGCTGCACATTCAGCTCTCCCGTCATCATCGGATGAAAACGGCAGTAGAATTTGACGGCTCCTGCGCGTTCGACCGTCATCTTCTTTTGCGACTTCGGTGGCAGGTCGACGTCGAAACTGGCATCGCGCGCGGTGGCCGTGTGGCGGAATATATCATCGTTGCGCCAGACGATCACGTCGCCGACGTGTAGCTCCGCAGGCGGGGAGCCGAATTTCATATTCGCGATGGCGATTTGATATTCGGCTGGTTTTGCCACCGTGCTGACCGTCATTGCCAGCAACCCCGCGACAACAGCGAGCGCATGCTTTCTATTCATCGCGCTCATCGCCGTTTCATTTCATCGTCGCGGCAAGATGTTCCGCATGCATTTGATGTTCCTTGAAGAGAGTAAGGCCGGTCTCCAGCAGCGACTTGAGTTCGGCATTCTTTGCCGACGGAATCAGTTGTTTGGCGAGCGCATTGTTGACCGTCTTGTGATAGGCGACTTCATTTTCGATATAGGCTTTGTCGAAGGCCTTGCCGTTCAAAGCATCGAGCTTGGTGAGTTCCTTGCTGGCTTGCGCGCTTAGCGACTTGCTGACGTCATTGTCCTCCGGCGTGACCTTGAGTTTTTTGACCAGCGCCAATGCCTGCTCGTTCACACTTTTGTGGTCGCGCTCCATGGTCTTGGCGAAATCGATTACCTGCGGATTCTTGCTCTTTTTCAGCGCCTGTTCGGCAGCCGTCACGTCGATTTGCCCGGCGGTATAAGCAATATGGGCGATTTGTGGATCTGTGATTTTTGTCTCGGCGGCCATTGCTGCAGTGCCTGCGAGGCCGAGCAGGAAAGTCGCGGTCAGAATATGCTTAAACATGATTTTCTCCCATTCGTTTGGTGATCCGGAGCGAATGTCGGAGGCAACGCCGTGCTTCGATCCGTTAGTCCCGTGTCGGAACTGACCATTGGATAGAGTTGAGAGAAAAAGGTTCCCAAGAAAATATCGGCTCGTCGTAAATCGCGGCGGCTTGTCCATTTTGGCCGCCATTTAGATCACAACCACTTCGCCAGAATGATAGAATTCTATCACCGGATGTTTGAAGGAAGAAGTGTCTGCCCGACGCCAATCAGGTGCCGTTGCCGTCCGCCGGTTGCTTCCAGGCTGATTTCTAGGCGCAATCAATGGTCGCGACGCTGACGCCGGAGGCTTTGGCGAGATCGGAGATGGTGGGGCGGCGCATGGTGGGTCCTGAGGTATTCCATCATCAATGATGACGGAGGATTGATGGAATATGATAGATTCCATCATCGCTGCATTGAGGCAAGCGAAAACTCGACCTATCCTGTTCCTCATCAGATGCGGCGCGCCCTTGCGCGTCGCGGGAGGCAGGAACAGCAATGACCGAGACCATCAAGCGCGACTACAGCCTGCTCGGGCCGAGCGGCCGGCAGGCGGTCGAAACCGGGCTGGCGGCGGCGGAGTGGTATCATACCGACATTCCCCGCAAGGAGATGAAGGCGCTGATGCAGCGCTCCGATAAGGCTGCCATCCGCGACACGGTCATCTGGCTCGGCAGCATGGCGGTCCTTGCCGGCCTCGGCATTGCCTTCTGGGGCTCCTGGCTATGTGTCCCCTTCTTTTTGGCGTACGGCGTGCTTTACGGCTCGGCCTCCGACAGCCGCTGGCATGAATGCGGCCACGGCACGGCGTTCAAGACCCGCTGGATGAACGATGCGGTCTATCAGATCGCCTGCTTCATGATCATGCGCAATCCGGTGACCTGGCGCTGGAGCCATACCCGTCACCACACCGACACCGTCATCGTCGGCCGCGATCCGGAGATCGCCGTCATGCGGCCGCCGGATCTGTTGCGGCTCGTCCTGAACTTCTTCGGCATCGTCGATGTCTTCTATGCAATGCTCGACATGATCCGCAATGCCGTCGGCATCGTCAGTGCTGCCGAAAAAACCTTTATTCCCGAACAGGAACAGCCGAAGGCGATCCGCATCGCCCGCATCTGGAGCCTCATCTATGTCGCCACCATCGCGACAGCCTTTGCCATGGGCTCGGTCCTGCCGCTGGTGCTGATCGGCCTGCCGCGGCTCTACGGCGCCTGGCATCATGTTTTGACCGGTCTTTTGCAGCATGGCGGCCTTGCCGACAATGTCATCGACCACCGGCTGAACAGCCGCACGGTGCTGATGAACCCGGTGAGCCGCTTCATCTATTGGAACATGAACTACCATGTCGAGCACCACATGTTCCCGATGGTGCCCTATCATGCGCTGCCGAAGCTGCATGCGATGATCAAACATGATCTGCCGCAGCCGAACCCCTCGATCTGGTCGGGCTACCGCGAAATGATCCCGGCCTTCCTGCGGCAGTTGCGCCACGAGGATTATTTCCTGAAGCGGGAGCTGCCGAAGACGGCGAGGCCCTATCGCGAGGAATTCCACGCGACGCTGGCCGAGGCAGCACAATGACCGCAGGCAAGAACGGCGGCCAAGCCAAGAACAGCAGCCAGGAACGACAAACAGGGAGGCAGGAATGAGCGGCAACTGGATCAAGGTCTGTGCGGCGGATGCGATCGACGAGGAGGACGTCATGCGCTTCGATCATGGCGGCAGAACCTTTGCGATCTATCGCAGTCCGGAAGACGACTATTTTGCCACCGATGGTCTCTGCACCCACGAGCAGGTCCATCTCGCCGACGGGCTGGTGATGGACAACATCATCGAATGTCCCAAGCACAACGGCCGCTTCGACTACCGCACCGGCGAGGCCAAGGGCGCCCCCGTCTGCATCAATCTCAAAACCTATCCGGTCAAGCTCGAAAACGGCACCGTGTTTATCGCGGTGTGAGGGAAAAGCCATGTTGCATTTCGTCATTATCGGGGCAGGAGAGTGTGGCGCTCGCGCTGCCTTTGCGCTCAGGGAGAAGGGCTTCGACGGCGATATCACCCTGATCGGAGCCGAGCCGGTTCCGCCCTATGAACGTCCGCCGCTTTCGAAGGAGAGCCTCGCCCTCGGGCATGAGCCGAAGTTCGTGGCCGCCTTGGAGCGCTATGCCGATCATCGCATCGATCTTCGGCTCGCCACGCATGCGACCGATATCGATCCGGCCAGCAGGGTCGTCACACTCTCAGATGGGCAAAAGCTCAGCTACGACAAATTGCTGCTGGCGACCGGCGCATCCGCGCGTGGTTTTCCGGGTATTCCAGGAACCAGTGAGCGCATTCGGATGCTCCGCACCCACGCCGACGCTTCGGCCCTGCGGGCAGCGCTTCTCCCCGGTCGACATATTGCCATTATCGGCGGCGGCTTTATCGGCCTCGAACTGGCGGCGACTGCGCGCAAGCTCGGGGCTGATGTCACCGTGATCGAGGGCCTACCCCGTGTCCTGAAACGGGGTGTGCCGGAGGCAGTGGCCGAGGTGATAACGCAACGTCATCGGGACGAAGGCGTCGCCATCCGCTGTGGCGTGAGCATTGCGGCAGTGGAGAACGGGCCAGACAGCGCGACTATTCGCCTGGCGAGCGGCGAGGCAATCTCCGCCGATCTCGTGCTCATCGGCATTGGTGCGCAGCCGAATGTCACGCTTGCCGAAAAAGCCGGCCTTGCGCTCGACAATGGCATTGCCGTCAACGAGCGGCTGGAAACCTCCGCAGCCGATATTTACGCCGCAGGCGATTGCTGCTCCTTTCCCCTGGCACTTTACAGCGGGCGGCGGGTTCGGCTCGAATCCTGGCGCAACGCGCAAGAACAGGGAACATTGGCCGCGGCCAACCTGCTGGGCGAAGGCAATAGCATCTCCGCCGTGCCGTGGTTCTGGTCCGATCAATATGACCTGACGCTGCAGATTGCCGGCCTTGCCGATGGTGCGGCGACAATGCTCCGGCGTGACCTTGGCGAGGAGGCATTCATCCTATTCCATCTCGATGAGACCGGCCGCCTGCTTGCGGCCAGCGGCATCGCTCGCGGCAATGCTGTTGCTCGCGATATCCGTCTGGCCGAAATGCTGATTGCCGCCCGCGCGCGGCCCGATCCGGAAGCGCTGACGGCGAGCCATGTCAAACTCAAATCGCTTCTTGCCGCTTGATGAGCCCATATCGAGGATTTTTCCATGAAAAAACACAATCGTGCAACGGTCGCCGATCTCCTGGCACTCAAGGGACAGCGACAGCTCACCATGTTGCGCGTCACCTCGCTGGAGGAAGCAGAAGCAGCGGAGAAGGGCGGTATCGATATGCTGTCCGTGCCGCCGGCGCTGCTCGGCCCCGCGTTCCGTGAGGCCGCACCGAGCCCCTTTGCCATTCCTGGGCTCGAATACGGCGATTACGTCTCGGCGGAAGAGTACATGCGCGAGGCGTTCAAAGCATTGAAGGCCGGTGGCGATGCCGTCTATTGCGCCGCCGGGCTGCAAACGATCCGACGGATGCGGGACGAAGGCATTCCGGTCTGCGGCCATCTCGGCCTTATTCCATCCAAGGCGACCTGGACGGGTGGCTTCCGCGCCGTCGGCAAGACCGCTGCAAGCGCCTTCGAGATCTGGCGCCAGACCAAGGCGCTGGAAGAGGCCGGCGCCTTTGCCGCTGAGATCGAGGTGGTGCCTGGCGATGTCGCCGCCGCGATCAGCAGGGCCACGTCGATGCTGATGATCTCCATGGGTGCCGGAAGCGGATGCGATGCTCAATATCTGTTTGCCGACGACGTGCTTGGCAGCAATCGCGGGCACCGGCCGCGTCATGCCAAGGTGTACCGCGATTTTGCGGCCGAATATGACCGGCTGCAGAATGAACGCACCGCCGCATTCAAGGAATTTGCCGAGGACGTTCGCTCGGGCGCTTATCCGGCAAAGGGGCATCTCGTCGCTATCAACGAAGGGGAACTGCAGACGTTTCTACGGCTGCTTGCCGAAGGTGATGGTCGATAGCGCCGCTGAGCGGCAGGCAGGCGGCATTTCATGGTTTTCAATTGGACGGCATAAGATGAAACAATATGTTCTACGGGTATCGTGCCAATCGACGCGTGGGATCGTTGCGGCGATAGCGAATTATCTGGCCGATCAAGGCTGCAACATCGTCGATTCCAGCCAGTTCGACGATCTCGATACCGGCAAGTTCTTCATGCGGGTCTCCTTCATCTCCGAAGAAGGGATCAACCAGCAGAAGCTGGTCGAAGGCTTCAAGCCGGTCGCCGACAAGTTCGAGATGGATGCCGAGATCTATGATGCCCAGAAGCGCATGAAGGTGCTGTTGATGGTGTCGCGCTTCGGCCATTGCCTCAACGACCTGCTCTACCGCTGGAAGATCGGTGCACTGCCGATCGACATCGTCGGCGTC
>NZ_AUFB01000019.1 GCF_000426285.1 Rhizobium leucaenae USDA 9039
CTCGACTTTAAGCCGGGTGTTTTCCAAGCGAAGGGCGGCGTTTTCCTCGCGCAGCTGGATGTTGTCGGCCTCAAGCTTCGCGAGCCGGGCTTCCGCCTGCTGCGACCGCTCCAACAGACCGGACACCAGACTGCGCAACGCATTCAGCGACAGCGTGCCGGCATGCTCGGGGGAGGGGAGCCGTTTCGTCATGGCAGAATCGAATCATGATTTGCCCCGGCAGGAGAATCCCCAGGCTATCAATCAATTCTCAAAACGCTGGGTTATGCACACTTCTATGCTCGCTCACCGAAACGCTGCCACCGATTTTGCCCCACGTACACGATTTACGGTCCTCGGGTATCGTTGGAGCTGGATCAGGATTGAGACCACCCGGGTTTGAAGTGGTCTCCAAGCTTCGATCTGAAGCGATTGAAGCTCCTGCGTCTAACTACGATAGTTGCTGCGCAACCAGGGCAGCCCAATAATCGATGCCGTAGGCGATCGCATTGTCGTTGAAGTCATAGACCGGATTATGCAGATCGGCACTGTCGCCGTTGCCGAGCCAGATGAGTGCGCCGGGCCGCTTTTCGAGCATATAGGAAAAGTCCTCCGAGCCCATAGTCATCGGCCAGTGGCCATCGACGCGCTCCGCGCCGACGACGCTGCTGGCAGCGGCAATCGCAACCGAGGTCTTCTCGGCATTGTTGACGGTCACCGGATATCCCGGGCGCCAATCGATTTCAGCATGTGCGTCATAGAGCTTCGCTGTCCCCGTCACCACATCGCGAAACCGCTGCTCGACGGCCCGGCGTGTCGCCGGCAGCATCGTGCGGACCGTGCCGCCGACTTCAACTGCCGGCGGAATGACGTTCAGCGCTTTCCGGTCGCCACCGCTGATGAAGGTGACGGAGATGACGACAGGGTCGAACGGATCAGTAAAGCGCGACACGATCGATTGGAGTGCGACGACCACATGCGACGCGACAACCACGGGGTCACGGGCAAGATGCGGCGAAGCCGCATGACCGCCTCGTCCGTTGATGGTGATGACGAAACGATCGCCGGCAGCCATCATCGGGCCGCTGCGGATAGCGAACGAGCCGAGGGCGAGCCCCGGCTGATTGTGCATGCCATAGACTTCATCGATACCGAAACGATCGAGCAACCCCTCCTCCAACATGACGCGCCCGCCACCGCCGCCCTCTTCTGCCGGCTGGAAGATCAGAACGATCTTGCCCGCGAAATTGCGCTCGGCGGCAAAACGCTTGGCAGCACCGAGGAGCATGGCGGTGTGGCCGTCATGTCCGCAGGCATGCATCATGTTCGGTATCTTCGACGCATAGGGCAGGTTCGTCAGTTCGGACATCGGCAACGCGTCCATATCGCAGCGAAGCGCGATCGTCTTGCCATTGCCTTTGTTGCCCGAAATCACCGCCACGACCCCGGACTTGGCAATCCCCGTCACCACCTCACCGCAACCGAACGCCCTCAGCTTTTCCGCCACCATTGCCGATGTGCGCGGCAGATCGAAGAGAAGCTCAGGGTATTGATGGATCTCGCGACGCCAGATTTTGGCCTCATCCGCGATGATGCGTGATGCTTCGGACGGGTTCATGAATTGTCTCCTTCAGAAGAGTCTTACACCAGCTCAAATCGCTGCCGTGCCGGCGGAGCTGATCTGCATCAGAAATAGCGATGCGTAGCAGACGAGTATAGTCACCTTAGCAGGTAGCCCAAGGAGCGACGACAATTTGGCTGAGACAAATCGACCATCACGGTCTCCCGTCGGAGGCCGTCAATCGGATATCGAACGAGAGCTGCAGATCTTATGCCTGGGTCTGCCGGATGAATTCCGAAACGAGAGCCACGATCTCGTCCGGCGCATCCTCCAGGCAATAGTGACCGACCCCGGCGAGACGATAGACCGGTGCCGCGGGGAAAAGCTCGGTGAACAGCGGCAGGAAATGTTTGGCGCGAAGCGTCCGGTCCGCCTCACCCCAAATGGCGAGAGCCGGCTTGCTGCGAACTGCGCGCTCTGCCGCAACGTCGGGCGTTTCAAATTTGTGCATCTGCATAGCAAAGCCTTTGGCCCAACCGATCGCGCCGAGGCAATCGGCGGGGCCCGCGAAAGGCGCAGCATAAGCAGCAAGCCACGTGTCGGTGATAAGAGCGCTATTCTCGAAACCATTGAGCTTGAGCGTACTCAATATATTGAAGCCGAGCTGCCCCAGCACCTGTTCGAGGCTGCCGTCCGCTTCTGCCTTCGCGATCCATCGGAACCACGGTGAAGCGCCGGCATTCGCCACTACCCGATCGATGAGATCGGCCTGGCCGAACGGGGTTGGCCCGTTGGTCGAAATCACGCGACGAATGCGGTCGGGATGGCGGGCGGCAAGCCCCATGCCGAGCGGGCCTCCGAAGTCGTGCATGACGAGGGTAATGTCATTGAGATTAAGCGTCAGGACGAAGCGCTCCAGATTGTCGATGTGATCCTGCAACCAATAGCTGCGGTCTTGCGGCGTGTCGCTTTTGCCAAAACCCATGTGGTCGGGAACGACCACTCGGCAAGTGCCGCTCAGCGCGGCGATCAGATGACGGAACAGATAGCCCCAGGTCGGCTCGCCGTGGAGGCAAAGCACGACCTCCGCGTCACGCGGCCCTTCGTCGACATAATGCATCCGGAAACCGGAAGCGGAGGTGAAATGCGGTGCGAACGGAAAGGTGCCGCCGAATGTGGCGTCGGAATGAATCATAATAATATCTCCCTTTAAAGCAAGGCCCGCTCGGCATGATAGTTTCAAATTAAAACCATGTGGTCATATCGCTTGAGGTTTTAAATTGCAACCCTTATAGGAGCGCGAGAAGCCCGCGCTCTGCCCGATCTTTGGGCCCAGCATGCGGGGCATCGGAGTGACGTCACGATGGTCAAGAGAATCAGCCACAAGAATTCGAGCTGTGGCGTTGCCAGACCGCTGGATGCGATCGGCGACGGGTGGACATTGCTCATCGTTCGCGATGCTTTTGACGGCTTGCGGCGGTTCGGAGAATTCCAGAAGAGCCTGGGGCTCGCGAAGAACATTCTCGCGGCCCGTCTGCGCAACCTCATCGCTCATGGCATCATGGACACTATTCCCGCGTCCGACGGCAGTCCCCATCAGGAATATGCTTTGACGGAGAAGGGGCGCGGGCTCTTTCCCTTGCTGGTGGCTCTCAGACAGTGGGGCGATGATTTTTTTTTCGAGCCGGGCGAAGCTCATGTTCTCCTGGTAGACAGGATGCGCGGCCTTCCGGTGCGAAAATTGGAGCTTCGCTCTGATGATGGGCGTGTGCTGGGACCAGGGGATACTGTTGTGCAGCCTGCTCCGGAGCAAACGGCTAAGAAGCGCAAATAGGGTTGCTCTGTGCATAAGCAACGGACGCGCTCTCGCATCGAAATCGCACGAAGGCGGTATAGGTTCGCGCTCCGGTTTATAAAATCGCGGCCTGGGCCGATTGTCGTTCCAGGCAAATGACAATCGGCGTATATTCACGCTTCGGCATGGAATCGTTGCACGACGAAAGAGATCAGCTATCGTGAGGTATGGATAATGCAATTTTCACCGGAAGCGGCCACCGGCTCGCCTGTCGAGAGCCTTGGTATATGGCCGACAAGGCGGAGTGAAATCCTCGATTGGCTGATGCATGATACCCGCAACGAACGCTTCATCGACAATATTCTCGTGGATTTATGCGTGAGACTGCGGGCCGCCGGCATCCCTGTCGGAAGGGCGACAATGCATTTCAGAACGCTTCATCCACAGTGGCTTGGTGCACGAATCCTCTGGCGAACGGGGTTGGAGGAGGCAAGCATCAGCACCTTCAGCTACGGCGTCGAGACGACGCCGCAATTCCTGGCAAGCCCGATCAACGAAATATTCAACGGAGCCGCCGAGGTCCGCCAGAATCTCGAAAAGCTGGATAAGGCCGAACGACCGGCCTATTCGGTCTATGAGGAAATGCATGCCGAAGGATTGACCGACTATATTGCCTGGCCGATCTATCACACGCTCGGCAAGCGCCATATCGTCACTTTTGCCGCCGACATACCGGGCGGTTTCACCCAAGAGCATGTCAGCTTCCTGAAGGACCTGCTGCCGGCTCTGACGCTGGTGAGCGAGATCAGGCTGAAAAACATCCTGGCCCGGACGCTTCTGCGCACCTATGTAGGGCCACACGCCAGCGAGCAGATCCTTGCCGGTGCAACGACGCGTGGCAGCGGCACCACCGTCGGCGCAGCCATACTCATCTGCGATCTGCGCGACTTCACGACGATTTCGGACATGTGGCCGCGCGACGACGTAATCGATCTTCTGAACGGCTATTTCGACGCGATGTCGGAGCCGATCGAGAAACATGGCGGTGAGATCCTCAAATTCATGGGTGATGGAATGCTGGCGATTTTTCCGCTGAGCAATCCCATGGCATGCGCCAACCTTCTCCAGGCGATCAGCGAGGCGGAGGCTGCAGTCGGCGCACTGAATGAAGAAAATGGCCGAAGGGGACGCGAGGTGCTGCGATACGGCGTCGGCGTGCATGTCGGCGATGTGATGTATGGCAATATCGGTTCGCGGACCCGCCTCGACTTCACCGTCATCGGTCCTGCCGTCAACGTCGCGTCCCGGCTGGAGACCCTCACCAAGGAAGTCAAACGCCCGGTATTGCTGTCCAAAGCCTTCGTTGACATGGCAGGCTGTGAGATCGAGATGGAAAGCCTCGGTGCCTTCCCCCTCAAAGGTCTTGGCGAACCGGTCGATGTCTTCGCTTTTGCAACGAATGGAAACAGCGTAGCACGCCACAAAACCCAGCCGTAATGCCGGCGGCCGCCGTGCACTCGATCCGATTGTTCCGCGTTCCGGTGTGATAACGCTGATCGCAAAACGTGAAGCGGCTGGGGCTTTCGTCTTTTGCGTGATCGCTTATATTATGAATGGGATAACTAGGTCAGCCGCCTCATTTTTGTGGGATCGTTCTGCGATGACGGACGTTAGTTGGAGCCGACTCAGCGGCTCGACGAGCGGGTGCCCCGCACCCTGAATACTCTGACAAGGAGAGAAAGATGAAAAAATTACTCGCCACGGCATTTTCAGCAGCATCATTGATTGTCATGGGTGCGGCGACGGCGCGCGCGGCCGACCTGCAGACTACTTATGTGGAGCCCGATGAGCGCAATGGGGTAAAGATCGGCTATCTCGATTGCGAGATCGGCGGCGGTGTCGGCTATGTACTCGGCTCGGCCAAAGAGGTCGATTGCGTTTTCCATTCGACCGTCGGAAATAAGCGTGTGGAGCATTATAGCGGCGCCATCCGGAAAATGGGCGTCGATCTCGGCTTCACGACCCGCAGCCGCCTAGTCTGGCTCGTCTTCGCTCCGACAGCCGGCTATCACCATGGTTCGTTGAGCGGCCTTTATCAGGGCGCCACGGCCGAAGCGACCGTCGGTGCCGGGGTTGGGGCCAATATTCTCGTCGGCGGCACCTCCGGCTCGATCCATCTCCAGACGCTCAGCGTGACCGGCCAACTCGGGCTCAATGTCGCCGCAACCGGCACCTCGGTGACGCTGACCTCGACGGAATAAACAATCTCCATTTCCGTCTTGCGCGTACCGGATTCGAAGAAGGTACGCACAGGGCGAGATTACGGATTCATGATGGTCGCGGATCTTTTCGAACCGCGGCCATCATCCTTTTGAGCCGGACAGCCGGATGCTTCAAGCGTTTGGCTTGCGCGCTTTCAGTCCTTCGATCCGATTGAGGCTTTCCACCACTTTCGTTTCCCACTTTCGCGCTTGCTGCCTGCGGGCGAATTCGAGGGCGCTGTACAAACAACGCTCTGCCTCGGGATCCGCGACATCCAGGCGCGACAATGCCTCGCCCTTCAGACGCAGCAACTCGGCCGTGAAATAGTTTTCGCCGGTGCTGGCAACCAGTTCCAGTGCCTGGTTCAGGGTTGCGAGACAGGCGTCGGGATCGCCCGATTGCAGATAGCAGTCACCGAGAAGACCGAGGTAACAGGATTTGTCGATCTCCTGCTCTCCGAGATTGTCGCAGGTATGCCGCATCTTTTCGAGGCCGGACGGATCATTGTTCATGCGGACCGCCAGCCAGCCGTCGAAAAACGAGGCCATGTTCTGCCACATGCGAAAGCCGTTTTCCTCTGCAAGGACGGATAATTCGTCGACCATGCTGCGCAGCGGCCCAGTATCGCCACGAAACGCGTGGAGAATGCAGCCGTTGCCGAGACAGGCCGCAAGCCTATAGGCGGAATGTCGGCGCGCATCGGTTTCGGATTCCCGGTACAATTCGATGGCCGGTTGATCCAGGCCGATCAATTGCAAAGTCCACGCGAGATACGACATCGCCATGCTCGGAAAATCGCTGCCGATCTCATCGGCGTGCCCGATGTGGCGAAGCGCCGCCTCGAGATATTCGCGGGCTTGCGTGAAGTGGCCCTGTGCGAAAAGGCTCATGCCTTTGAACTGCATTCCAAGGACGGCCGCTCTGAGACTGCCGCGATTTCTGCCGATATCGATGAGCTGGTCGCTGGCCCAGAGTGCGTCCGCAAAGCGGGCGGAGTTGAAGGCGGTTCCGAAGATTCCGTCGAGCGCGCGGATCGGTGCTTCCGAATCCTTCAGTTTTTCGCTGAGCCGCAAGACGTTGCGGTAGGCGGCGCTGCCTCCTGCGGTGACATAGCCGAATGTAGCGTAGAGCACGTCGCCGCGCTCCAGTTCGAGGCGAAGCTCCTTCCTGTCGCGCTCGGGCGATTCCGGCAATTTGGCCAGGCATTCCAAGCCATTCGCGAACATGTTCGCCGCCTCGACCTTCGCCCATGTCTTGCCGACGTTGAGCCCTGCCGCAAGCCAGCAATCGGCGGCCCGCTCGAACAGCTCTGCTTCGGCGAAATGTTGCGCCAAGATTTCCGGATGCTCCGCCGCAAGCTTCGGCTGGATCTGCTCGATTGCTTCGGCGACCTGGCCATGGAGTTCACGGCATCGTTCCCGCAGCAAGGTATTCCTTGCCGATTCCTGCAGAAGCGCGTGCGCAAAAGCATAGTTGTGGCCGCCGGCCGATGGCTGCGGGACGACCAGGCCCGATTCGACGAGCCTCCCGAGCGTGGTATCGAGGATGGGGGATGCGATACCGCAGAGATGCGCAACAAGTTTCGCATCAAATTCGCGTCCAACCACAGCGGCGATCTGGGCGACGGCCTTCGCCGGGCCGATCTTGTCAAGGCGCGAGAGCAGTGACGATTGCAGGGAGCTCGGGACGGAAAGCGCGGATTTCCGCCGATCCGACGGTTCCGCGTCGGTAGATGCCGTTTCCAACATCGCACGGGCAAGCTCCTCGACAAAGAGCGGAACGCCCTCCGCCTTGGCTAAAAGCGACAGGCTCGTCTCGTCGGACAGGTTATTGCCTTCGTCGACATAGCGAACGAGCATTGCAGCATCGTCGTGGTTCAGCCGTTCCAAGCCGATCTTCCACAAAGTCTCCGGTTCCGTACCGTTGCTAAGCGATCTCTCGCGGGAGGTAATCAAGATCAGCATCGGAAACGAGACGGCTTCTCCGACGAGCTTTGCAACGACCTCGCGCGAGGAAGGGTCGATCCAGTGGGCGTCTTCGATCGACAGAAGAACGGGGTTGATCCGAGAAATATGATGGAGCCAGTCGATCAGGATCCGGTGCGAAACGTCGCGCTGGCGTATCGCAGTCAAATCGGAGACCGGGGCGCGTAGCTGTTCAATGGATAGCAGCTCGGCGAAAATAGGCAACGAGCTGGTGATGGGAACCTCGCTGATTGCAAGGACGGCCTCCAGCTTCTCCAGCGATACATCAGGCGCGTCGTCGGGATCGATGCCTGCATACCGCTTGAGAAGGCTTAGGAACGGAAAAAGAGCGGTGTTCGAATAGGCTCTGGAACATTGAAGCGTCAGTACCGTGCATTGCGGGATTTGCCGCTGAACCTCGAAGACCAGGCGTGACTTGCCAATTCCCGGTTCACCGGAGATCAGAAGCGCTTGGCCGCGGTTTTCGGAAATCACATCGCGCCAGAGGCCAAGGACATGCGTCATTTCCTCGCGGCGGTCGACGAGCTCCGTCAACCGCGTTCTCTTAGCAAAACGGTTCTCCAGATCCGTCGCCTTTTCGGCGCGCCAGACCTGCAGCGGTGCTGAAAACCCTTTGAGCGACTGCAGCCCAAGGTCCGCAAATTCGAATGCGCCGGCTGTGATCTCGTAGGTCTTTTGATCCGTTAGGATCGCCTGCGGCTCCGCCAGAGTTTGCAGCCGTTGGGCCAGGTTCGGGATCGAACCGAGGGCAACGGTCGATACGCCTGCGGGCGCTCCGACAAAGTCTCCGACCACGACCAATCCGCTCGCTATGCCGATTCGGACGCGCAGGGGCGGTCCATGCGGCACCTCGATCTGCGGCACGATGCGTAGGATATCGAAAGCGAGCCGCAAGGCGCGTTCGCCGTCATCTTCTTCGGCAATCGGATATCCGAACAGGGCTTGAAAAGCGTCGCCGATATAGTTTGCAGCAATGCCGTTGTGGCTTTTTACCGCCCGCGTGCAGGCTGCGAGATATGTCTGGGTGAGCCGGGTGAAATCTTCCGGATCGAGCTGGGTGGCATATTCGGTCGAACCGACGAGATCACAGAACAATATCGTCAACTGCCGCCGTTCGACCGCCGGCTGGGGCAGCACGTCGTCGGGCTCGCTGTTCAAGAGTTTGATGCCCGCCAGGATCTTCCGGCGCGGACCGAGAGGAATCCGCATGTCCTGCAGATCCTCTTCGGAGAGAAGGCGGAGGCTGTCGAAATCTATTTGGTTCTTGGCGAATATGTCGACGAGGTGATCGAGCCGCAGTTCGCTCAGCCATTTCTGTACATCGTCCATTGGATCCCCCAGTGAAACGGTGCATGCCTTTGCCACTTATCTTTGGGCATCCCTCCCCGAGAAGCTTAACATTTTTGGCAATCATTGCATAAGCAATTCAAAATATAAAAGAACCGTTAGTCACACCGAATATCGGCATAAAGCAGATTGCTCTCCTCGGCATATTTGACGCCGCTTTGATCGAAACAGAATCTCTTGGGGAGAACACGCGCCAGATAGCGGCGATTGCATTGCGCGGCAAGATCCAGCCTGAACTCTCGCGGGCTTGCGGAAGGCATCGGTTCGGTAAATTTCGCATGTCCGAAATAGGCAATGTTGCGGATCAGCATTACCCCGCCGGATTTACCGATCTCGCCGTCTAGGGCGACGAAACCCGCGCCTTCGGCTTCGGCGATCGTCGGATAGTCGTCCTCCGCCGGCTGCTCGGCGGATAAAGGGATTGCCATCGACTTCAGCGCCACATCGAAGCGCACGTCATCTCTCTCCGGCACGCCACCCAGATTGTTCAGATAGTTCCAGTTCAATCGAAGCCTACGCTCGCCATCCTTCTCTGCCGGCGAAAGAGAAAGTTGTGTAGCGGCAAAATCCGAGGGCTTGGTGCCGTTGCCTTGCGATTCCAGGCCCGGCGCGGGACATTCCGTGTAAAGCGGCCGATAACCGCACTCGGCTCCTCCGGCGTCCCAGAGGCAATTGCTGAGTCTGTGCCAATCATCGGAACCGATCTCCGGCATCGACGTCGACAGGTCATTGCCGTCGACGGGGACCATCCAGGGGTGGATCTTTCCCTGCCCTGACTGGCGCGCCCACTCCGTCCTATGGCTATCGATCTGATGCAGTTTCATTTGTTCTGCCCGCAACTGCAGAAGCTGCGCCCAACGCGGCCGTGAAATCCACGGTTCCTGCGCAACGGCATCCGAGGCGAAGCGCTGACCGGTAATTTGCGTCGTCAGCGTGTGGCATGTGGTGCAGTTGCCGCCGGGATCGACGACCGATTTTGCGCGACGGATTGCTGCGGCGTGTGTGCTGGTGTAGCCCGAGCCGATGATGCGGAAGGGCGAATTATCGCTGCGCGACATTTTAGGCAGATAGTCACCCAGGCTGAACGCAGGGTCCCTCTCCTTGCCGGCGTCCGATGAAAATCCAACCCTTGCCATGCCGATATGCGGATCGACGACAGAAGCACGCTTGTTGTCGTGACAGGCCGAGCAGGCGATCTGAAATGTCGGATCATATAGAGCTTCGGCTGCAGCGCGGCCCTGTCGATCGGAATAGGAGTGCCCGCCGGGCGGCACGAAACTCTGCGTCCAGTCGAAGTCCTTCCGCTTCTTCGTGCCGTCGAAAAACACGATTTCTCCGGTTTCTCTGTTGAATCCGATGATGCCCAGGCGGGAGAATTTCGGGTTTGACCTCTGCCAATAGGCATCAGGCTCGATTTCGAGGCTTGATGTGGATTTGCGGCAGAAGGAGAGCCATTCGACATTGCCTTTGACGACACGGCTCATCCGCGAATTCATGCCGCAATAGGTGACGCTGCCGGCAAGCGAAGGTTTGTCGCATCGCCCTATGGTGTCGGTCCATTTGACGATGGCGCCGGCCGCGTCACGATGTTCGAATTCCAGCGGATTTCCAGGCTTCGCCGGATTGGGCTTCAGGTCCACGACATTCCCATCGATTTGCAGGGGAATAACTTGCGCGACAGCGTCGGTGCAATCGCCGTCGGGTATCGGCCCGAAAACGGCGCGCGCCTCGTCGCCGAACCGCGTAATCACATCGCTGGTTTGAGAGGCGGGTGCCCATAGGAAATCGCCGTTCCAGCGCTCGACCGCCTTGGCGAATTTGTGGTCATCGTCTTCCTGGCCATCATTGCTGATCAGTTGAAGAGTAGCTTCCGCAGCGGTGGGCGCGGCCGGTGCCAATTGTCGGCAGAGCTGAAAAATCTGCAGTTCGCGTAGGTAGAGCCGATGGTCCTCATCGTCAGGCAGCGCTTCTGCGACAGGTTCCTGCGGGGGGGTGGGGGAGATGCAGCCGGTCAATCGGTCGCAACGCTCATTCTCGCCACAGCCTGAAGTGCCGAGCCTAAGGATTGCGTGGGATGCCATTCGTGCGGCAAGGCGGTGAATGGTGGCCACCTCCGCCTGGTCTCCCGCCGGCCGGCCCGACCCGGGCGGCAAACTCGCCATGGACGCGATCAAGATCGATCTCAGACCAATATGCCGCAAAATCATCTCCTCGGCATGTGGGGAGCTCACCGCTACCGCGCTCTGAAACTGATCTTTGGTCCATCCGTGATGAGGATAATACTTGAGAACTTCCAGCCGCTGCCGTCTTTCTTGAAGACGGTATGAAGGGCTCCGGTATAATCGACGACCGGCGTTTCGATTCCACCGAACTGGATGGTAACAACGACGGTCGTTTTACCCTGCACCGTGTTCGCGTCGATCGCATTCAAAAGCGTATTGCTCTCGATGTGCCTGGTCATGCTTCGGTTTTTATCCAATTCGTTCGAAAGATCTTCGAGATACTGTTCAAGCTGCAGCTTGTTTGTCTTCAACACGACCTGTTTTTCGATCGAGTTGCAAAGTTCATAGGTGACATCATCGCGCAGCATCTCGTCGACGCCGACGAGCGAGCCATCGTCCAGGGCCCAATTGTACCGATGGATGAGATCCATGATGAGCTGCCGATCGTCCGGAGGCGGATTGGTGACCGACAGCAGATAGTCGGTGCCCTGGTAGGTGCAGTCCGGCATGCTGGCTGCCGGATCGGACGGGTCCGATTGAGCAATCGCCGGTGCCGCTGATATCATGACCACGGTCAGGCCAAGCGCTAGTTTCGTCCGCAAAGCGCGGGTTGCAAAGTCTCCCCTTACGACTGCCATCCCATCCTCCCCACCATGATGGATCCCGGCAAAACCCCCGCGGAGCCAAGCTGCTGCACGCTGCAAACCCCTTCTTTCACTCGCATTGCCGGCTAATGAAACAATCGCCGCTGCAATTTCAGGCCGCCATCTGTGCGGACCAGTTCGTGCGTCTTGCTTCGGCGTCTGCCATAAGGCTTGAAGCCCCTGGCGCCATAGTCGTTGTAGTCGACCTGCCCCGTGAGAAATAACTCGTCGACGAAAGCCTCGGTGGCAGTCGCCAGGCTTGCCGGCTCAACCGACTTTCCGTCCCTCCCCGCGCTGCGCGCCACGAAACCCTGCCGCGGTGAGATCATGTCGACATACAGATCCTCGGCAAGGCCGTAACGCAAAGCAGGAAGAACCATCGTAAACGATTCAGCAAATCGGCTATCATCCGCCATCTCATCAAATTCCGCTTGAAGAGCGTCCGGGGATGACTGAATGGTTACGGCCGTTTCCATCGACAAAATGGAATGGCTGACGAATGCGCCCAAAAATATTCCGAGATAGTTCTGATTTTTCTGAGCGCTTTGAAGGGCGATGGCGGTGGCAACCTCCGCAAAGTAACCTGACACTTGATTTGCCTTTGTCGCGGCGCCGGCCAAGATGTCTCTCATGTCCTCAGTGACGGCGAGCAGCTCGTTTGGCGTTGGCGCATTGGGATCGACGGCAGAGAGGGTCAGCATGTCGGCTAGCGCTTCGAACAGCGCGCCGGTAAATACCCTCGAAAAAGAATGCGGATTGGACGAGAGACTTGTCGTCAGAGCGCTGGAAGGAAGGCTGGACGGGTCGCAATAGCTGAAAAAGCTCGACGCATTGCGAAGACAGTTGGGATCGGCGTCTTTTGGATAAAGCGCATGCACGGCAGTCCCGAACTGCTCCCCGATCCGCGAAAGTCTGGAGTCACCGCAGAGGTTGCCATATGTCTCCACCAATATGGCCTGGCGTAATGACGGCAACTGCAGTGCACATAATATGGCGCTCATATCGCCGAAGGTTTCATGAAAGGACGCGACCTCTTGAAGGTGAGCTGTCCACAGACTTGGTCTGATCGCATCGAGGATGGCGTGCCCCAATTCGTGGCAGACCACATCAGGGCTCGCACAGGAATAGACTTTTCCGCAAGCCGAAGGTCCGTGATAAAAATTCAAGGCATTGCGGTCGTAGTCGGCTTCCAGATCTTCCCATCGATCAAGATGCACTTCGAGAGTTTCGCCCCTTTGCCACCATTTCGGTTGCGGGACTATCGGTGCCCAGAAATTGGCGCCACGTTTCAGCGCCTCTGCGGCGGTCCAATATCGGAATGCGGGGGAATTGATGTCATTGCTGACAGGCGGCACGGCCCCCGGAAACAAAAACTTCAAAGGCGGGAGCGTGACGTCCGGTTTCGGGGCGATGGTGAATACCCCGCTTGCTGGATCGTCCTCCCATATGGTGAGGTCCGTGATAACGGGTGGGTTGTTCAACGGCGCGACACTCATAATCTGCTCCTGTTCAATCTCGACTTCCGGCAGAGGTATGTTCAGGTCTGGATTGAGGATTCATATGCCATCGATCGCGGACAACGCGCGCCGCCTGAGCGGCCTTTTCGGCATGGGTATAAACACCCTTTAGGTGCTGCGAATTTTAAATGCTATCTAAGGTTATCTCAATCGGTCAAACGGGCTAGAATCCCTAATTACTTCGATTGAGACGCGTGCGGACGATCCCGGCGAGAGCGGGAGTATAATCGCCCGATCACAAGCACGGTTTGTTCCACAGAAACGCCTCGACAAAACAGAAATGCATTCACGACCTAACCGACCGAGGCTATAGCTGAGTTATCGCTGATAGGCAGATAGTGGACCCGAGCTCATGACAGATACCGTTTCCGACCGCTTCCTTCGCTACGTCGTTGTCGACACGCAATCGGATCCCAAGTCCTCAACACAGCCCTCCACGGAAAAGCAGAGGAATCTTGGCCGTATCCTGGTCGAGGAATTGTTGACGATCGGTATCTCGGATGCGCATCTCGATGACCACGGCTACGTCTACGCAACCATCCCCTCCAATGTCGATAAGCCGGTCCCGGTCATCTGCTTCTGTTCGCATATGGATACGGCTCCCGACTTCACCGGAACGAACGTCAAGCCACAGATCCTGCGAAATTATGGTGGCGGCGACATTCAGCTTCCAGGCGATCCGCAGCAGATCATTCGCGTCAGCGACAATCCGGTTCTGCACGACCAGATCGGCAACGACATCATCACGTCGGATGGTACGACGCTGCTCGGTGCGGACGACAAGGCGGGTCTCGCGGAGATTATGACGGCGGCCCAGTTCTTGGTCGACAATCCGAACATCGAACATGGAACGATCAAGCTCCTGTTCACGACGGATGAGGAAATCGGACGCGGGGTCGACAAGGTCGATCTGACGAAGCTCGGCGCCGAGTTCGCCTATACCGTCGATGGCGAAACGGCCGGCCATATCGAGGATGAAACTTTCTCTGCCGACGGCGTCGAAATCACCATTCAGGGCGTCGCGATCCATCCCGGTTTTGCCAAGGGCAAGATGGAGAACGCCATAAAAATCGCCGGCGACGTCATCAGCCGGCTGCCGAAGGATATGGCGCCGGAGACGACGGGCGGCAGGGATGGTTTCATTCACCCGACGGGCGTGACCGGTTCGATGGAAAAGGCGGCCCTGAGCTTTATCGTCCGCGACTTCAACGATGACGGTCTTGCCAGCAAAGAGGCCATGCTTGAGGCGATCGTGAAACAGGTGATGGCTGGCTATCCCGGCTCCGCCTATTCCTTCAAGGTCAAGCAGCAGTACCGCAACATGAAAGCCATTCTCGACCGCCATCCTGAAATTGTCGATAACGCGATCGAAGCCGTCCGGCGCGCCGGCATGACGCCTGTGCGTGGCAGCATCCGCGGCGGCACCGATGGTTCTCGCCTGTCGTTCATGGGCCTGCCCTGCGCCAACATCTTCGCCGGCGGCCATGCCTTTCACTCTCCGCTCGAATGGGTCAGCCGGCAGGACATGGAAAAGGCCGTCAAGACGCTTGTCGAGTTGGCAAAAATCTGGGCGGAGCGTGCTTGAACGCCCGGCGGACGCAATGATCTCGCCGTCATGCGTCGCCACTCACCCCATGACGGCGCATTTTCATTCGATACGAAGCCCCGCCTTTTTCAGAAGCGGGATGACCCGGTCGCAGAAATAGGGCAGTTCCTGCGTATAGTTGACGAAGGACAAGGCGATGCCGACATAGCCTTGGGCTGATATGCCGATCATCTCCTCGACGATCTTTTCCGGCGTGCCCATCAGCGGATAGCTGCCGGCGCCGCCGGCAAAGCGCTGGCGGTATCGGTCGTAGGCTTCCCGATCATGCGATTGCGAGAACTCTTTCTTCCCCGCCATATGCTGATCGACGGCGGCGTGATCGGCCATGGTAACGGCATAGCGGGTGTAATACTCCTCCGCCTCCTGCTGCGTCTGGCGACAGACCACATGGCAGACGGTGTAGACGCCGACGTCCCTGCCCTGTTTCTCTGCCCGTTCGCGTATATCGATTACGTGCTTTCCGGCATCGGCGATCTCGGTGAAGGTGGTGAAGAGATAATCGCAATTCGCCGCCGCAAAGTCGCGGCCGGGGCCACCAAAAGCGGCATTCATCGTCACCGGCCGCGGCATCTGCAGGCTCGCCGGACGGCTGACGGCTTCCTTCAGCGTATAGTAGGTGCCGGCGTAGTCGACCGGTTCGTCGGAGGCGTAGACCTTTTCGACGATCTCCAGCCATTCTGCCGCCTGATCGTAGCCCTTCTCGACCAAGGGAACGCCGAACATGCCGAATTCCTTCGGGTTCCAGCCGCAGACGATGTTGAGGCCGGCTCGTCCCTGGCTGATGTGATCGACAGTCGCCAGCGACTTGGCGGCATAAAGCGGATGCACCAGCGGTACATGCACGGTCATGAAGAGGCCGATCTTCTCGGTGGCAGCCGCCAGCGCCGCCGCCCAGGTGAAGGTCTCGAACGACCATTCGCGCACCCGGTTTTTGCCGCCGAAGCCGCGCCAGCGGGCAATCGGCAGAAAAAATTCCAACCCCGCACGGTCGGCGATTTGCGCGGCGGTCAGATTGTCCTGCCAGCCAGCCGTCCAGCGTTCCGGCACATCGGTGATCGCCAGGCCGCCGTCGGCGTTGGCGGAGAATACGCCGAGCTTCAGACGGTTTGAACCCTTCAGCGGATGCGTCTTGATCATCTTTCCCTCGGCGGCGGCGACTGTAAATTACCAAACGTCAGAAACAAGAAGCCCGGCGGGATGTCTCGCGCCGGGCTTTCAGTGCATCGTTACTTGATCGCGTTGAGATCAACGCCCTTCGTGTCGCGGATAAAGATAAGGCCAACGACAAGGCTCATCGCCGCAACGGCGATCGGATACCAAAGGCCGTAGTAGATATCGCCCTTGGCGGCACTCATCGCAAAGACCGTTGCCGGAAGCAGGCCGCCGAACCAGCCGTTGCCGATATGATAGGGCAAGGACATGCCGGTATAGCGGATGCGAGTCGGGAACATCTCGACCAATATCGCGGCAATGGGACCATAGACCATGGTCACATAGATGACGAGAATGGTGAGAATGGCGATGGTGAGCGGCCAGTTTACCGCATTGGGATCGGCGACCATCTTAAATGCACCGCCGTTCGCTATGGTGTAAACGGGCATTTCCGTCGCCCCCGCGGCTTGATCCGCCGTGAGCAGCTTTGCCTTCACGAGGTCGGCGACCGGAGTAACCGTCTTTTCCCCGGCGCGGATCGTCGCTGCATTGAGGCCGAGTTCCGGGTTTGCGGCAATGAAGCCATCCAATTTGACATCGGGCACTTTGGCCGGATCGCGCGCGAGCGGGAAGCCGGCCTTCTGCAGAGCAAGGTTCAGATCATGCGTGAACGCTGCGCTCTTTGCCGCAGCGTCAGCACCGGCGGTGACGGCATTGTATGAGGTGACGGTCGTATCACCGACGGTGACCGTCGCCGGCTGGCCGGCCGGGCCATCGACGATGGCATAGGGGACAGAACTCTTTGACAGAAACGAAGTCGCAATGTCACAGGAGTTGTTGAATTTCGCCGTGCCGACCGGGTTGAACTGGAAGGTGCAATCGCCGGGCGACGCGGTGACGGTGGCGCGGATCGTCTGCTCCGCCTGGGCGAGAGCCGGGTTTGCCGCGCGGGTCAATGCGTTGAACAGCGGGAAATAAGTCAGGATAGCCAAAGCAAGGCCGGCCATGATGATCGGCTTGCGGCCGATCTTGTCGGATAACCAACCGAACACGACGAAGAAGCCGCTGCCGATGACAAGCGCTATGGCGATCATGATATTGACCGATTGGCCATCGACCTTCAGCACGTTTTGCAGGAAGAACAGCGAATAGAACTGGCCCGCATACCAGACGACCGCCTGGCCAGCGGTAAGGCCGAGAAGCGCGAGCAAAGCGATCCTGGCGTTCTTCCATTGCCCGAAAGCCTCCGACAGCGGTGCTTTGGAGCCCTTGCCCTCTTGTTTCATCTTTTGGAATGCCGGCGATTCACTGAGAGATAGCCGAATCCAAACCGAAATGCCAAGAAGGACGCAGGACAGGATGAAGGGGATACGCCAGCCCCAATCGGCAAAGACGCTTTTGCCCAGCCAATTCTGCACCACCAGGATGACGATGAGCGACAGGAAGAGCCCGAGCGTTGCCGTCGTCTGAATCCAGGATGTGTAATAGCCACGCCGGTCGTTGGGCGCATGTTCGGCAACATAGGTCGCCGCGCCGCCATATTCTCCGCCAAGCGCCAGGCCCTGCAGCAGGCGCAACGCGATCAAAATGACCGGGGCGATGATGCCCCAACTGGCCGAACCCGGCAGGACGCCGACCAGGAAGGTCGACAGGCCCATGATCATGATCGTGACCAGAAACGTATATTTGCGGCCGACGAGATCACCGATCCGTCCGAAGACCAGCGCGCCGAACGGCCGGACAAGGAAGCCCGCCGCAAAAGCGAGCAGCGCGAAAATATTGCGAGTCGCCTCCGGATAATCACTGAAAAAGGCCGCACCGATGAATGTGGCCAAGGAACCATAGAGATAGAAATCATACCATTCGAAAACAGTTCCGAGCGAAGATGCAAAGATCACCTTCTTCTCTTCTCTGGTCATACCTCGACCAGAAGCTTCACCTACTGAGGTGGTTGCCATTTTTTGTTCCTCCCAGTTGCACCAAGGATATGGACAGCCACAGCCGTGCCATACCCTCCCATGTTGGCATTGCACTTGGTTTTCGGGCCTGTCGGCCCGGCAAACCTTGCGCCGGCAAATGTCCTCCAGATTTCCTCCCCAAGAGGTCATCCACCTGATGCACGAGAGAAGTGTTGACCAAAAATTGAAAAATGCAATGCCAACAACTTGCCCCCACTGTCTAAAACTGTGTGTAAGGCGGCGAGAGGGGCAAGGTAATCCTGCAAAGCGACAGCCTCGGATCGCCGAGATCGCCCGCAAATCCATTCCGTCAATTCCGGATTGGACGGCGTTAAAATCCGGATTGGACGAAACAAAAATCCGAATTGGACGGAATATTCCTTTGCCTGAAGAAGCTAGCCGGCAGCCCTTTTTATTTTCGTCCAGGACGAGGTTGATCCTGCCATTCGGCGAACGGCTCTATGCGGCCCCATCTCATGTCTATGGGGACCGTGATCGTTTCCGTCATATGTGTTGATGGCGCACTCGACTATGCCGGTTGAAGCCCGATGCGCCGCAATGGCGGAAAGGCGAGCGCGATGGCGACCGCGCCGAGGCCGACCATGGACGACCCGATAAAGAGCCAGGAATAATTTGCAAACGTATCGAAGATCCAACCGCCGGCCAGCGGGCCAAAAGCCATTCCAATGCTCGACAGCATCGTCGCCGCGCCGAAGACAGTGCCGATGACGCGCGGGCCGAAATACTCGCGTGCAAGCACCGCATAGAGCGGCATGACCCCGCCATAGGCGCTGCCGAAGATGACCGCGAGCGCATAGAATTCGCTGAGTTGGCTGACGAGGAGATAGGTTGCGAGCGCAGCCGCCTGTACCAGCAGACCGGCGACCAAGACCGGCTTGACGCCGACCCTGTCGGCAAGCGTGCCATATAAGAGGCGGCCGCCAAGCCCCGCCAACCCCTCGACGCTGTAGATGCTGACTGCCGCCATCGGCGCCACGCCGCAGATCGTCGCATAGCTGACCATATGGAAGATCGGCCCCGAATGCGCCGCGCAGCAGGCAAAGAAGGTTCCTCCGAGAACGAGAAATTGCGGCGATCGGAATATCTGTCCGAGCGGTACGTTCGGGCCTTCAGCCGCGGGATCGGCAGCCGGACCGCCTGCAGCAGAGGGAGCGCGTCGCACAAGCAGTGCCGCCGGCACCAGCAATATCCAGGCCAGAAAACCGATGAGCATCATGGCCGTCTGCCAATCATAGGCGGAGATTAGCCAGCGGGCGAATGGCGAAACGGTCATCGGGGCAACGCCCATGCCGGCCGAGACCAGCGAAACGGCAAGGCTGCGGTCTTCCTCAAACCATGCAGTGGTGGCAGCGATCATCGGCGCGAAAAACGCGCTGGCGGCGAGACCGACGAGAATGCCATAGGTCAATTGAAACTGGAGGAGCGATCCCGCGCGGCTCGCCAGCACAAGCGCAAGCCCCAACAAGACCGCGCCTATCAACACGACGATACGTGGGCCGAAGCGGTCGCTTGCCGCGCCCCACAAGAACCCGCCGAGACCCATGACCAGGAAATTGAGCGTCATCGCGCTCGCAATGCCCGCATGCGACCAATTGGTGGCCGTCGCGATCGGCACTTGAAAAATAGCCAGTGAAAACATCGCGCCAAGCGCAACGCAGGTCATCAGCGCGCCGGCGGCGACGATGACCCAACGATAGGAAACGCTCATATCCGCTTAACCCCTATTAGCGATTGATCTTCGTGCGGCATCGGCGGCCCTGCTCCGCAGTGCCATCCATTTCCTAAAGACGCTCGAGCTGGCGTGATTTCGACACGCCCCGTTCATTTATTCTTGAGCATGCACCTGGGGTGAGGCAGATCGATGTGCAAAGGCATCGCGGCCGACAACCTCGACGCCTTGCATGAACAGCCCTCGCGATGTTTCGGGTATCAGCATCGATGCGTTCGATTCGGCAAATATGATCATAAGCCCCGCGACCGTTGCCGTCATGTCGGTGCTGGAAATGATACGGACCGCGGTTTCGCTTGGCTAGCGGATCCACCTATGTCAAGTTCTCGCGCCGCCACTCTTCGACGCGCTCATCCATATCGATGCTGCCCCTTTCCGCCAGGATGTTCAGGGCGGTGTCGTGCTGCTCCTTGCTCACTTCCTGCACGGTCAGGAGGACGCCACCGCGCCGGAGCGCCTCCGCGTAGTTCTTGCGCTGCTCTTCGGTAAAGAAGAACCCGGTCAGGGCGTCGATGAAGCCGATGTGATCGATGGGTGGTACATTGGGCCGGTTTCCGGGCGTCATGGTGATGGCATCTTTCGGTATACCGGCTTCCATGAGTTCGTCGGACGCCTTTTCGGCGTCGGACTCATCGTCAAAAAATGCGCTGAGCGCGTGCGAACCGGGTTTTCCTGCGATTTCCATGGTGTTTCTCCATCGCTGTTCTGATGTCATAACGATGGTGGCAGTTCGCAGTTCCCCCGGCCCTTGCTATGCGCGGACGGCGGTAACGCCCAGCTCGAACAGGTCCTTGAATTGGCGCGGCTGACTGCGCAGATATTGGTTGGGCGCCCGCACCTGAGCTCCCAATTCCGCAGCCGCGTGCCATGGCCAGCGGGGATCGTAGAGAATGGCGCGCGCCAGCGCGATGATGTCGGCATCTCCGGTCGAGACGATCGCTTCGGCCTGCGTCGGCTCGGTTATCAGCCCGACGGCGACCACCGGCATGCGGACGGCGGCTTTGACGGCGCGGGCAAGCGGCACCTGATAGCTCGGTCCGATCGGAATCTGCTGCGCCGGGTGAAGGCCCCCGCTGGAGACATGAATCGCATCGCAGCCGCGGGCGTCGAGCACCTTGGCGAAAGCAACGATCTCATTGATGGTCAGGCCGCCTTCGACCCAATCCGTACCCGAGACCCGCATGGTGACCGCTCTATCGGCCGCAAAGGCGGCCCGCACCGCATCGAATACCTCCAGCGGAAACCGCATCCGGTTCTCCAGCGAGCCGCCATATTCGTCCTCTCGCTTGTTCGAAAGCGGCGAGAGGAACTGGTGCAGGAGATAGCCGTGGGCTCCGTGAAGCTGAATGAAGTCGAGCCCGAGTCGACCCGCGCGGGCGGCCGAGGCTGCGAAGGCGTCGCGAATCCGCCGCAGCCCATCACGATCCAATGCGGTCGGCGGAACCCGTCCCTCGGTAAAGGGGACTGCCGAGGGTGCCTCCGTCTGCCAGCCATGCGGTTCGCCGGGCGCGATCTGCGCCCCTCCGAGCCAGGGCACTTCGGTCGACGCCTTGCGGCCGGCATGGCTTAGTTGAATGCCGATCGGCATGTCCGACCAGCGCCGGATGCCCTCAAGCGTCCTGCGCATTGCCGCTTCCGTTTCATCGTTCCACAGCCCGACATCCGCCCAACTGATGCGGCCTTCCGGAAGAACCGCCGTGGCTTCAATGGTCAGCAAGGCTGCCCCGGAGAGGGCAAGCTGGCCGAGATGAATGAGGTGCCAATCGTTCATGCATCCATCCTCTGCCGAATATTGGCACATGGGTGCAATGACGATGCGGTTGGCTAGGTCGAGATTGCGGACACGGAGCGGCGTGAAAAGGGCAGATTGGGCCATGATGGTATCCTCTGTACGGTGCGGCGCGTGTGCACATGGTTGCGCGGACGATCGGCTCTTCTTAACACCTCGGGCGGTTCCGGCGAAATTACCGAATTGACCGGCCTTTTCGTTTTCGCCGAATACCTATGATCGGGCAACCGGCAGCAGGGTTCGCTTCTCAATTCGGCCTGCGACCGAGAAGACCAGTAGATCGGTGTTTTGACCGATCTTTTCGCCGCTCAACAATCTTACGATGTCGTCGACGCCGCCAACCGGTGTGCCGTCGATCGCCAGAATGTAGTCGCCGTCGCGTAAGCCTGCACGCTCGGCAGGACCGCCGGGTTCGACGCGTCTGACGCGCACCGAGGTTGCCTGGCCTGTGCCGGCCTCAAGGGCAATCCTCCGCGGCAGTTCGATCGTATCGCCGGCAATGCCGATGAAGGCGCGCCTGACCTGGCCGTAGCGCAGTATTTCCGAAACCACGAAGTTCGCCGTATTGGAAGCCACCGCAAATGCGATGCTCTGCGCACCCTGGATGACGGCCGTATTGACTCCGATGACCTCGCCGCCCGACGATACCAGCGGTCCTCCGGAATTGCCCGGATTGAGCGCGGCGTCGGTCTGAATGACGTCGTCCATCAGACGCCCGCTCGCAGACCGCATCGAGCGACCAAGCGCCGATACGATGCCGGCGGTCACCGTCCACTCGAAGCCGAGCGGATTTCCGATGGCAATCGCGATATGGCCCCTGCGCAGACGCTTGGAGTCCCCGAGGCGCGCCCAGGCTCCGACGCCGGAATTCGCTCGGATGAGGGCGATATCGGTGTCGACGTCGCGTCCAAGGACGCGTCCTTCGGTGACGGAACCGTCAGGTGCGGTGATGCGGACGATCTTGGCGTCGTCGACGACATGGTTGTTGGTGACGATCAGCCCATCCGGCGAGACGGCAAAGCCGGACCCATGTCCGCCCCTGCCGCCAACCCGCTCGATCCGGCTGACCGCCGGTCCGACCATGTCCACCGCACCTGCTATGGATTGAGAATATGCATCTATCAGTGCCCCGTCGTCTGCGGGCACAATGTTCTTATCTATAAAACCCATCGTTTGATCCTCAAACAGCGGCGCCCATCGTCGCTGCCGCCGGCGAACCGATCACAGAGATGCCCTGGTTCGCCATGGCGCTGTCTTTAGAATTAGATGGATGGGCATCCGCTTGCGTTCAAGTCGGGATGCAAGACATCGGTCGCGCACGAGTTAATCGTCGCCATATTTTTTAAGGGCGAAATCGTTTTGAATAGGCCATCCATCCGTCAATGCCAGCAAGCGAGAAGCTTGATATGCAATCACACGCCGGTGGCAGTGGCCATGCCGGCGTGCGATGGTGATCTTATATCGACGCAGCGATTGCTGGGCGGATATGCTCAGACGACGTTGATCACGACATCGATATTGCCGCGGGTGGCCTTGGAATAGGGGCAAGTCTGATGCGCAGCCTCCACAAGCGCCTGAGCGACATCGCGCTCCAAGCCCGGCAGGCTGACGTTGAGGCGGGCCTGCAGGAAATAGGCGCCGTCGACAAGGCAAAGATCCACCTCGGCATCGATAGCGGCATCAGCCGGAACGGCGACCTTCATCTTGCGGGCGGCAAGGCCGATCGCACCTTCGAAACAGGCCGACCAGCCCGCCGCGAACAGTTGTTCCGGATTGGTGCCGGCGCCGGAGGTGCCGGGGGAGGAAAGCTTGATGTCCAGGCGGCCATCGGAGCTGCGCGACGCGCCGTCGCGGCCGCCGGTGGTGTGGGTCTTGCCGGTGTAGAGGACTTTATCGGTCTGGGTCATGATGTTGGTTCCTTCGAAGCGGTTGATGGCGCCCTGGTGAGGGGCAATGACTGCTCACCAGCCATTGCCCGCATAAAGCGGTGTCGACGTATCCGGCATATGTCCTGATTGAGCGGAAGTGTAACGGAGTGTGGGGTGGCGGCGGCTTTGTACATTGCCGTACAAAGAGGTTGGCAGACGGTTGCTAGGTCGCCGGGCGGCCGCCGGTATAACCAGACGCCACGCTGCATCGTCCTGCTCTTCACCCAAAGGTGAAAACGTAGGCTTCGACACCGGGATCGAGGAAGCGGACCGTGAAAGTCCGCTCGCTGACATCGCCGGCTTGGCGCACGAGCTGATAGAGGCGTGTTTCGGTGATCGTGCCGTTCCCTTCGGCGTCGGTGTCGGCGCCATGGCTTGCGCCGGGCCGCTTACCATCGACCGTGACCTGAAACCGCACCGGCTTGCCGCCGGCGCTGGGGCCGAGAACGAGGTGCAGGTCACGGGCGCTGAAGCGATAGGTGATGCCACCGCCGGCCTTGTTTAGCGTCGCTTGTTCGGGACCGACGGTCCAGTTGCCGGAGAGGCCCCATTCGTTGAGACCGAGTTCGCCGACCGTGTAGTCCTGGGCGGCATTCCCGTTCAGACCTTCCGGCGACACAAAGTTCGAGGCTTCCTTGTAGCCGATATAGGTCTCGCCGGATCTGATATTGCCGAGATCGGGGGCTGCTTCGGACCCACGCGCATTCGGCGTGACCATGCTGTTTTCGGGCATCTCACTGCCGGCGTCCGCCAGCAGCTCCTGGATAACTTTTTCCGAGGTGTCGTACTCCCCTTCCCCGAAAACATGGTGCCTGATCTGCCCCTTGGCATCGACGAAATAGAGTGCCGGCCAATAGCTGTTCTGGAACGCCTGCCAGATCCTGTAGTTGTTGTCGATGGCGACGGGATAGCCGATGTCGAAGTCCTTGAGGGCTCCCCTCACGTTATCGATGTTCTTCTCGAAAGCGAATTCCGGTGCGTGCACGCCGATGACGACGAGCCCCTGATCCCGGTATTTTTCCGCCCAGGCCTTGATGTAGGGGATGGTGCGGATGCAGTTGATGCAGGAATAGGTCCAGAAATCCACCAGCACGACCTTGCCGCGAAGCTGCTCGGCGGTCAGCGGCGGCGAGTTCAGCCATTGGGCGGCGCCATCCAGCGAGGGAATCCGGCCCTCGATGGGAAGCTTGCTTTTGAAGTGGGGCTTTGCGGCGGTCATCATCGGTGTGTTGCTCGCCACCATTGTGGCTGCAGCCTCTGGACGATGGGCGTTGAGACTATCGAGAATGGCCTGCTCGAACGTCGAGGTGCTGGCATAGGACAAGTGCGCGAGAACCCCCGTGTCGAAGCCAAGCGCAATCGCGGCGACACCGGCGAGCACCGCCGCGCCGAGCGCCTGACGCAGTCTTTCGCCGGAGCCGAGCGAGCTTTTCATGGCCGCGAAGACTCGACCGCCGATCAGGAGTGCCGCGGCGAGCGATGTTGCCGCACCCGCCGCATAGGCCAGAAGCAGCAAAGTCGTATGGGGATTCGCTCCCTGAAGTGCGGCGCCAGTCAGGATCAGGCCGAGGATAGGGCCGGCGCAGGGCGCCCATAGCAGCCCGGTTGCTATGCCGAGAACCAAAGAACTCCCAACTGTCGAGCGTTCACCGGGCGAATTCATCAACCTGTTTCCCAAGGCCACGATCGGTCGGGTCAGGACTGTAGCAATCTGCGGAGAGACGAGGGTCACACCGAAGACGGCAAGCAACGCTATGGCGGCGTAGCGGCCGTATTCGTTTGCATGAACGGCCCATCCGCCGCCGATGGCCGCAAGCGTCGCGACTGCGGCAAAGGTCATCGCCATGCCGGCGAGCATCGGCAAGCCGCTTTTGACGAAGGGCTGTCCGGCACGGGCAAAGACGAAGGGAAGAACAGGAAGAATACACGGGCTGAGGATTGTCAGCACGCCCCCGAGATAGGCAATGACAAGAAGCGTCATCTTCGTTTCCTTTGAAAGCATTGATCGGGCGCCAGGGCGCAATGGCCGACGAGCAGCCATTGGCCGCATAAGGGGGAGCGGACGTATCCCGCATGTGTCCCGATCGGGCGAAAATGTAACGAAGTGTTCGACGAGAGATGAACCGCTACGTTCGGATACAAACGGATCGCGGTCTTCCGCTTCTCAGCGGATGGTGATTTCCGCCGATAGACCGCCGCCCACGCGGTTGTGCAATGCGAGCGAGCCGCCAATCGCAAGGGCTAACTGGCCGGCGATCGCCAATCCCAATCCGGTTCCCCCGGTTCCACGGCTTCGGGATTGTTCGAGCCGGAAGAAGGGTTGCATGACGGCCTCGAGCTGATCCTCTGGAATGCCGGGACCCCTATCCAGCACCTTAATGAGGATGGCCCCGGTGCCATCCTTCTGCACCGAAATTTCCGCCGTGCCTGCGAATTTGAGCGCGTTGTCGATGAGATTTGTCAGAACCCTTCGGAGGGCATGCGGCCGCGTGACGATCGCGCCATCGATCTTGTCGGCGACCATCACAGCCTTGCCGGTATCCTGATAGTCATAGGCAAGGCTCTCGACGAAAGAGCCGATATCAATGCGGGAGGGTTTCTCGGTATTTCCGTGGGCGCTGCGGGCATAGGCTACCCCTTCGTGGACGAGGCGCTCGATTTCGGCGAGGTCCTGAACCAGCTTTTCCTTCTCCGCCGAGTCTTCCGCGATTTCGGCCCGCAGCTTCATGCGGGTAATCGGCGTCTGGAGATCATGCGAGATCGCCGCGAGAATCTGCACCCTCTCCTCGAGATAATGGGCAATGCGATCCCGCATCGCATTGAAGGCACGCGCCGCATGGGCGACCTCGCTCGGCCCTGCTTCTGTCAAACGCGGCGTCTTCTTGTTCGGATCAAGAGCGTCGGCGGCATTGGCGAGATTCGCCAGCGGCCGGATTGCCTGCCGGACGACAAGCCAGGTGCAGAGAATGAGAAGACCGAGCTGCAGGAGAAGAACGAAGGGCAGCCATACAGCCATCGGCATGATGGGTGCGGGCTTGACGTCGATCGTCAGCGGATTGCCGTCACTTAAAGTGAGGTGGGCTTGGAGGCGTTTGCCGTCACCCGGTATCGACTCGAAGCTGATGGGAAAACGCTTGCCGACGGCATCCTGTATTTTTCCCGCAATCTGCCTGCCCTGATCCGTCATATCAGGCACGCCGGGAAGGCCCGGACCGAGCACAAACCGATAGGTTCCGCGATCGAGGCGATCCAGCCAATCGGCACGCTCGGCCGCCGGCAGCCGGTCGAGAACGGCGATCGAGGTCGCCACATCGCTCTCCAGCGTGTTGAGCATGACCGTCTTCGCTGAGATGTAGCGTTCCAGGAACTGGACGCTGAAGGTAAGCCCCTGCGCCAGCATCAGTCCGGCGAGAAGGATCAGGAACAGCCTTGATCCCAAGGTGCGGGGCCAAGACAGGAATCCTCGAAACCGCGCGACGGCGCTCATCGGCGCAGCTCGGATATTTCGATCGGCATTGCGAAAACATAGCCTTCGCTGCGGACCGTCTTGATATAGGCAGGCTCGCGCGCATCGTCGCCAAGGCGTTGGCGAAGCCGGCTGACCAAAAGGTCGATGGAGCGATCGAACAGCTCGGCATCCCGCCCCTGCGTCAGGTTCAAGAGTTGATCGCGGTTGAGGACGCGTTGCGGATGATCGATGAAGACGCGGAGCAGACGATATTCCGCGCCGCTAAGCGCGATCGCCGTTCCTTCGCGATCGAGTAGATGCCGGCCGGTCGTGTCGAGCTGCCAATCGCCAAAGGACAGGAGCTGACCGACTTCTGTCACCTGAAGATTTGGCGGCAGCATGCGGGTGCGGCGCAGGACCGCCTTGATGCGAGCGAGCAGTTCGCGTGCGGCAAAGGGCTTTACCAGGTAATCGTCCGCTCCCATTTCCAGGCCGATGATACGGTCCGTTTCGTCGTTGCGCGCGGTCAGCATCAAGATCGGCGTCGACTTGTGTTTGCCGGCACGCAACTCGCGACAGAGAACCAGACCGTCATCGCCCGGCATCATCACGTCGAGTACGATGAGATCGACGGCGTTTGTTTCCAGAAACGCCCGCATATGCCGGCCGTCCGCCGCGACGGTGACACGCAGTCCATTCTTCTTAAGATAGCTCGAAACCAGCTCTCGGATTTCACGATCGTCATCAACGATCAGGATGTGGTCGATGTGATCCATCGTCGGGTGCCCTCTTTTGTCCAGGACGGTGCTACGGCAATTTTGAACGGCAGCCAGATGTCTCCTGAACACATCGTTGCCGGCAGCGGTATTCTATACCAGTGCCGGCGACCTGCTCGGACGATTAGTTCTGCGGAGGGTTAAAATCTGTCGACGTCGATGATCGCCTGGGCGAAAGCCTGCGGCGCCTCCTGCGGCAGGTCGTGGCCGATGCCGCCGTCAACAGTCCTATGCTCATACGTGCCCGTGAATTTGTTGCGGTAGGCTGCGGGTTCGGGATGTGGCGCACCGTTTGCATCGCCTTCCATAGTGATGGTGGGCGCACTAATCGCTGGAGCCTTTGCCAGTCGCATTTCCAGATCGTCATATTGCGCCTCGCCTTCCGCCAGACCCAGGCGCCAGCGATAATTGTGAATGACGATGGCGACGTGATCGGGATTGTCGAAGGATGCGGCGCTGCGGTCGAAGGTCGCATCGTCGAAGTTCCACTTTGGCGACGCGATCTGCCAGATCAGCCTGGAAAAGTCGCGCCGGTATTTGGCATAGCCTTCCTGGCCGCGTTCGGTGGCAAAATAGTACTGATACCACCATTGAAGCTCGGCCTTTGGCGGCAGCGGATTCTTGCCGGCTTCCTGGCTGCCGATCAGATAACCGCTAACGGAAACCATGGCTTTGCAGCGCTCAGGCCAGAGCGCCGCGAGAATGTTGACCGTGCGGGCACCCCAATCGAAACCGCCAAGGATCGCTTTTTCGATTTTCAGCGCATCCATCAAGGCAAGGATGTCGACGGCGACAACGGACTGCTGGCCATTGCGGGCCGTGCTGGCCGAAAGAAAGCGCGTTGTGCCGTAGCCACGCAGATAGGGAATGATCACCCGGTAGCCCTGAGCTGCAAGCAAGGGCGCAACGTCGACGAAGCTGTGGATGTCGTAGGGCCAACCATGCAGAAGAATGACCGGCGGACCATCGGCAGGGCCGGCTTCTGCGTATCCGATATTCAGCACGCCCGCGTCGATCTGCTTGAGAGGACCAAAGGATGTATTCGTACCCGGCTTGATCGCGGGCAGGGCCGTTGGCTTCGTCTGGGCCGACTGTGCTTGCGCAACGCCGAACATGCCCAGCTGCGCGGCGGCGATGGTCATGGCTGCGGTGCCAAAAAAACGGCGACGATTATGGTTGATATCTTCGGACATTAATTTCTCTCCAAATATGGCCTCGGGTCGTCATGAAGAAACTGCCTCCATGTATCTGCGATGTGTCGCGATACCTTCAGCTTTGAATAGGGATGTAGCTTTCAGGGCTCGGGACACAATTGGTTACAAACGATGTGGGTCGGGCGAGGGGCATTGGTGCATGATACGGTTAGCGATCCATTACCAAGCTCGCTTGCTGCCTAGAAACGTTCCCCGCGGGGAACTTCTTAATTTCCGAGCAAAAGTTCCCCGCGGGGAACCCGAGCGGTTGCCGCCGGTGATAGAATCACGCTACCTCGATAACCTACGCAAAATGCCGGTAATATCGGCATTCCGCGTAATTAGGTGATTATTCGTAAAACATTAACCATCCAGGCGCTTAGTAGGCTTGCCAAAACAGGAGAGTGCCGTGACACGACATCTGAGCAGCCTTGCCTTCATGCAGACATTCTCTGCGAAGCTCGACGTTGCGCTGGGCAATCTCAGCCTCGCGCAATTTCCCCCGAATGCCCGCCGGACGATGCGCAAATTCAGCTCCTCGGAAGTTGCCGCGCTGCTCAACGTTACCGAGGCCTATATCCGGCAGATTTCACTGAAAGAGCAGGGGCCGTCTCCCGAGGTCGCAAATGGCCGACGCCTCTACACGATGGAGCAGATCCTCGAGCTCAGGATGCACCTTGCGCAAAACGGCCGGAAGAAGTGGATGAACCCCCGGCGTGCCGGCGCCGAACAATGCCAGATTTTGGCGATAACCAATTTCAAGGGCGGCTCCAGCAAAACCTCGACCACCATTCATCTCGGCCACTATCTGGCCTTGAAAGGGTACCGTGTGCTTGCCGTGGACCTCGATCCGCAGGCATCGTTGACCAGCCTTCATGGAAGTCTGCCCGATTTCGATTACCGCGATGGGGACACGCTCTATTCGGCCATTCGTTTCGAAAATCCCGTTCCCACCGAGCAGGTCATTCATCAGACCCACATTGCGGGTTTCGATGTCATCTGCGCCGGTCTTGAATTGACGGAATTCGAAACCGCCGTCGCTCTGGAAATGCGCAAAGCCGGCGGCACGAGCTTCCTGCTGCGGGTTTCGCAGGCATTGGAGCAGATTGCGGATCGCTACGATATTATCCTGATGGATTCGGCGCCATCTTTGAACTTTCTCACCCTGTCGTCCCTCACGGCGGCGACGGGCGTACTGATACCCGTTCCCGCGCATATGTTGGATGTCGATTCGACCGCAAAATTCCTCGAGCTTGCCGGATCCTATATGCAGATCCTCGAGCAGGTGGGGACCTCTGCGCAATGGGACTTCGCCAAGTTCCTGATCACCAAATTCGAGCCGAACGATCATCCGCAAGCGAATATGACGGCGCTGATGCGGCAGGTGTTCGGCGAAGATCTTCTTTTGAATTCGGTGATCAAGTCGACCGCCGTCGCCGATGCTTTGACCTGGAAGCAGAGCCTTTACGAGGTGCAGCGGGCAAGATTCACTGCTCCGAAGACCTATGACCGGGCAATCGAATCGATCAATGCCGCGAATGCCGAAATCGAAGAGCTTTTTTGGAGAGCATGGGGGCGCAAATGAGCAGAAAAGATTCCAAAGGCATGTTTGCCAATGTCTTGGTCGGGCTCGCCGACGAGGTATCCACGCCGTCGCCTGCAACATCGCCGTCGCCGCATCTTCTCAAGGTCGCAGCCGGCGTTCGACAGCTTCAGGAGCGCGGCGAGCTTGCCGACAAGCTGTTGCGGAACGCGGATCATATTATCGAACTCGACGTAGATGCGGTTTTGCCCTCGCAGATCCGCGATCGGTTCGACGGCGCTTACGAAGCAGAGCGGCTCCAGGATCTCGTAGAGTCGATGCGTGAGCACGGACAGACTACGCCCGGCCTGGTTCGGCCCGTTGGCGGGGAGGGCGGCAAATTTCAGATCGTCTTCGGGAGACGCCGTCTTGCTGCCGCAAAGCTTCTCGGCGTCAAGTTCAGAGCAATCGTCCGCGATCTTTCCGACGAGCAGGCGATCGTCATCCAGGGCGAAGAGAATGCTAACCGCGATGACCTCTCCTTTATCGAGAAGTGCGTCTTCGCCCTTAGCCAGGAAGAGGCGGGGTTTAAACGCGAAGTCATCTGTGCGTCGCTGGCGACGGGAAAATCGCACGTCTCCGAAATGCTTCAGATCGCAAGAAGCTTCCCGAAAGTGGTTCTGGCGGGCATTGGCGCTGCTCCGGAGACCGGCCGCCGACGCTGGGCGCAACTGGCTGAGCGTTGGAGCGCAAATGCCGATGCTGCGGGGATCGCGGAACGTATTCTGGCGGAGCCGGGCCTGCAGCCGCTTTCCAGCGACAACAGATTTGCTGCTGTGCTGAATGCGGTTTCCCCTGTCAAGAAAGCCTCCGCCTCCGCCTCCGCCGCCGATCGCGTCCAAGAAGTTGTTTCCAAGGGATTGACCCTTGCCGTGGTCAATTACGCCAAGGCGGGAACCAGGCTTACGTTCACGAAAGCGGTGCCGGACGATTTCGTGAAGTATCTGCTGCATCGCATCGAAGGATTGCATGAGGAATATCTCGGCGAATCTCAGAAGGCGCAGAACCAAAGCAAGCGGGAAACTCGATAGGTCTGGACATAACGCGGCGAGGGTGCTTGGCTGATCAAATCTTGACGAGTTGCTCGTCATTTGAGGGGATCAAGAAGCGACATGGCACCCGAAACCGACGACCAGGAGAAAATCGATTCGACCTTCCGCAACGGATCGCTGACGGCCGTTGGCATCATTGCCGGTTTCTCGCTGAGTTTCCTCAATAGCTGGGTTTCCAATCCGAACGACTGGGGTCGCATCGATATTCTGCCGATGACGGTCCTGGTCATTGGCATTGGCCTGCAGGTGAAAGTCTTCGCCGATTTGCTCGCAAGGGATTCGCTGCTGGCAGTCAAATACGACCGCGCGCGCCGTCTTTTTCTAATTGCAGTGCTCATCGTGGCGGCCGGGATCGCAATCGCTCTTGTAAACGATATTCTCGGCCTCAGCAGTCAGAAAATGCTGGGTTAGCCCGATTTTCTGCGAATGAAAAGACCTCCTTCCGATCGGAGGTCTGCCCTGACGCTATGGCCGACGAAGAGTGATATCGCTCGTTATCACCGATTTTCCGGTTTTCGGATCGCGGTCGATCGTTCGCAGATCGAGACTGTTGCTGCCGATTTTTTGTATCGCCATGTTTGCCGCCCGGTCCCCGTTGACCTCTTTTGCCCAGTGAACGGTAAGATCGATGGTATTGCCCTGGCGCTCTCCTGATAATCCAGAGCGTCCCCCTGCCGGGCCGACATACACGCCGCTATAGCGCGCGCCATTCACCCTAAGATCGGCAGAGATCGCACGGCTTATGATGAGAAAGCTCCGGCAATTGCCGCGCATGGAAAGCGAAGGCCCGGTCGCCGTTACTGCAAACGAACATGCGACATTTATCGGTGACGTTCCGATCCGCCGGATGACAGTTCCCTTGCCGGTCCAATTTCCCTGCAAGGATTGCAGGAAATTGCTTTCGTTTGCGGCGGCTAAATTTGGCAAAAGGCCGATCGACAAAATCAGGAGGACACGAGCGTAGCACGACATGAGAGAACCCCCGAAAGACGAATTTTCCTGAACGCCTATAGGTCTGTATAGTTCCGTGCACCTTGGACGCGGATACTCATCCTCATCGACAATGGCCCGGAAAGACCGAGCGAGCAAGTTGGACCACTCTTCTGGCTTCCATCTGTGCTAAGTTGAAATTGCCTTCGGCAACCCTCAGTGACCGCTTTTTGGGCTTTCGCTAATTTAATTTTGAGCTCATCTACGGCTGTTAAGACAGCATTCTGCGGTGCCGCGAGAGGCATGGCTCCGTTCCGGTTGGGACAGCGGAACCAAACATCAGGCCGATCCAACGAAAGAAAGCCGTAGCAGAATACCGAACTAGGTCTTCCAAGTCATGGAGCGGTGGGTTCAATGGCTCATATCATCATCATCAATCCGCGTTTCGAGACCTCCTATTGGGGCATGGAACACGCGCTCCCCTTGTTTGACGTAAAGGCGAACCTGCCGGTCGCCTGCCTGCCTCTCCTGGCGGCGCTCACGCCCGCCGAACACACCGTCACGCTTGTGGACGAGAATGTCGAGCCGATCGACTACGATCTCTGCGCGCAAGCCGATATCGTCGCGCTCACGGGCATGATCGTCCAGCGGTTTCGGATGAAGGAAATCCTGACCGAGCTTAAGCGTCGCAATTGTTTTATCGTCGTCGGAGGGCCGTGGGTCACCGTCAAGGAGGACTATTTCGAGGGACTTGCCGACATCACATTCATCGGCGAGGCCGAGGAGACCTGGCCGCAATTCCTGCTCGAATGGACGGAAGGCCGTCATGGCAGGCGCTATGAGCAATCCGACAAGACGGACATGAGCAAGGTGCCGATCCCGCGTTTCGATCTTTTGAAAATGGACGAATATGCGCTCGGGAGCCTCCAGTTCTCACGAGGCTGCCCGTTCACCTGCGACTTCTGCGACATTATCGTTGTGTTCGGGCGAAAGCCGAGGATCAAGACCAGCGCACAGATCATCGCCGAGATCGAGGCGTTGCTGTCAGCCGGAATGGACACGGCATTCATCGTCGACGACAATCTCATCGGCAATAAGAAGGCGATCAAGGAGGTGCTGCGCGACGTCGTGGCCTGGCAGGAGCGCAATCACTACCCGATGACGTTCCTCACCGAAGCCTCGATCGATCTTGCCGATGATGACGAGCTGATGCAGCTCATGGTCGATGCCAATATTCGTATCGTCTTCATCGGCATCGAGACGCCGAACGAAGCGGCGCTGCGCGAGACCAAGAAGCTCCAGAATCTCAGAAAAGGCGGGACGATGCTGGAGAAGATTCACACCATCCAGCAGACTGGCATGGAAGTATGGTGCGGCATGATTTTGGGCTTCGACAGCGACGACACGACGATCTTCGACGCTCAACGTGTCTTCATCAAGGATGCGCGGATCGTCAATGCCATGATCGGCATGCTGGCCGCCATTCCCAAGACGCCGCTCTATACGCGTCTTGAGAAGGAAGGACGGCTGGATCACGAGGATCCTCCGGCCTTCGGCACCAATGTCATTCCCCTCAATCTTAGCCGGGAAACTTTGCGCGACGGCTATCTTGCCGTGCTGAGCGATCTTCACCAGCCCGCCGCCTATTTCGATAGGCTCGACGCGCTTTATCTCGATGCCCGCATTCAGCCGGAGCGCTCGCGCCTGCGCCATCTGCGCCGCCATCCCATCCGCCTGATTGCTTTAAATCTGACCTGGGCGTTTGAGGCCGCCGGTATCTTTGCGAGATTGATGCGCAGGGTCCAGGATCCAAGCCTGCGCCATATCTATCGCCAACGCCTCTGGAAACTGCTGCTACGCCGTCGTTCTCCGGTGATCCTGCAGATCTATGCCATCAAATGCGCGATGCACTATCACGCACATAAAATGGTCCAGCAGATGCGATCGGGCGGCGACATCGTCAATTCATTCTGATCGGAAACCCAAATGGGGTAGGGCGCCGATGACGGGATCGCGCCCGCCGGCGAGGCGCGCAACACTTTCGACTTTGCTGCGAATACAATCCAATCTCACCGATTCTCAATAAGAAAATTGTGCCTCTGGCGCCTTGCCGCGGTTCGGGGCATCCTGTGGTGGCCGAAAATTGTACTTTATGGCAGTTGGAGGAATATCGATGCGCTGCTTTACCGTACTTGGACCCTCACAGACCGGAAAATCGACGGTCGTTGAAAAGCTCAGCTCGCTGGAGGGGCCGCCTAGAAAATCCAGCTCCCCATACGGGCTGAACTTGACGGAATTTACCTTTGCAAACGAAACCTGGTGTGCGTTGGATGCGCCGGGACCTAATGAAGCGCTGCCGCATGTACAGCATGCGCTTCTTGCCAGCGACGCCTGCATCCTGTGCATTTCACCGGCGCCCGACGAGGCTGTGCTCGCCGCGCCCTATCTGCGCGTGATCGAAGCGTCGGGGACGCCTTGCATCCTCTTCATCAACCGCATGGACGAGCCGAGGGGACGGCTGAGGGACGTGATCGCCGCGCTTCAGGATTATGCCGATCACGCGCTTCTGCTTCGCCAGATCCCGATCCGCGAGGGGGACAGAATCGTCGGTAGTTGCGATCTGATTTCGGAGAGGGCATGGCAATACCGGGAAGGTCAGACGTCGGCACTGATCGCAATTCCCGAAAGTACCGCCGAACGCGAGCATGAAGCGCGCACCGAGCTGCTGGAGCACCTGTCCGAATTCGACGATTGGCTCCTCGAGGAATTGATCGAGGACCGGGAACCGGCGAGCGACGCGCTTTATGCGATCTCGTCGCGCGTTCTGAGGGAAAACAAGATTATCCCGGTGCTGATCGGTGCTGCAAGCCATGGAAATGGCATGATGAGGCTAATGAAGGCGTTGCGCCACGAGGCGCCCCCCGTATCGGCTCTTCGGCAGCGTCTTGCGCGTGCGGGCGCCGTCGACGAGGGAAGGCTGACAGCCGTGAGCTTCCATGCCTATCATCGTCAGAATATCGGCAAGACGGTGCTGGTGCGTGCGCTTAATGAGGGATTGCGGCAAGGCGCATCACTGGGCGGCTCCAGCCTCGGCGCCGTGCAGGATCCCGCAAACGGACGATCCAATTCAGCGGTCATACCTGCGCCCGGGGATGTCTTCGCGGCGGTCAAGTCCGACCATCTGCCCGTCCCGTCGCTTTTGACATCAGACGCGACGGTCATGCCGCCCGAGTGGACGGAGCCACCCACGCCGATGCTCGAACGGATTCTCGTTCCGGGCAGCGAACGCGATGAAAACAAGCTCTCCGAAACATTGGCGAAACTTTCCGAGACGGATCGGGGCCTGATCGTCCTACAGGAGGAAGGCACCGGCGCTCAGCTCGTGCGCGCCCAGGGACCTGTGCATCTGCGCGATCTCTGCCGAACCCTGGCCGATGTCTTTCATATCGATGTGACCGACCGGACGCCCAGCCCGATCTACCGCGAGACAATCGCGAAATCATCGGATGTTCATTACCGCCATCGCAAACAGACGGGCGGCGCCGGGCAATTCGCGGATGTGAAGCTGAACATCCATCCCAACGCCCGCGGCCAGGGTTTCACCTTCAACGAAACGGTCAAGGGCGGCGTCGTTCCGCGCAACTACATCCCCGCCGTCGAAGCGGGCGCGCGCGAAGCGATGGAGAAAGGGCCGCTCGGTTTTCAGGTCATCGATGTCGGCGTAACGCTGCAGGACGGCCAGCACCATGCTGTCGACAGTTCGGAACACGCCTTCCGGACCGCGTCGAAAATGGGCGTGCGGCAGGCGCTTTCCGAAGGAGCGACCGTCTTGATGCAGCCGATCTTCCGCTGCGAAATTCACATACCGTCGGTCTATTCCGGCAATCTCGTCCAGATCGTCTCGGCCCTCAAAGGCCAGGTCCTCGGCTTCGATCGCGATGAGACGGCGAAGGGATGGGACATTTTCCGCGCACTCGTTCCGGGCAGCGCGCTCGATGATCTGGCGCGCGCGCTACGCTCGGCGACGCAGGGCATCGGCTATTTTTCCAAGGCCTTCGATCATTTCGAAGAGCTTTATGGCAAGGAGGCGGACGCCGTCATCAAGGCGCACGAGACATTCCGAGCCGAGCACTGAGCGGCTCGTGACAGGTGAACATAGACGGAGCGGCCGTGGTGACGGCCGCTCCCCTTTTCTCATGCAGGGCTGACAAGTCTTTTGACTTTGTCGGCAGCCAAGAAAGCGGTGCGCATGGCGCGCACCACATGATCTGCGCTTACAAAGAAGCTTCGATTTTCTTGGCCGCTTCCGGCGAAACCCACTTCGTCCAAACGTCCTTGTTTTCCTTCAGGAAGTGCTTGGCGCCGTCTTCGCCGCTCGCCTGATTGTCCGTCATCCAGGCCATCAGCTTGTTGACGGTCTCGTTGCTCCAGGAGCGCTTCGAAAGGTAGTTCATGACATCCGGACCAACCTTCTCGGAGAAGGGCTTTGCAACAAGCGTGACGACATGGTCTGTGGGCCAGGCGTTCGGCTTCGGATCGGGGCAGTCCGCAACGGTATTGCAGCGCTTCCATTCCGCAGGATCGCTCGGCACGCCTGCATCGAGCTTCACCATCGCGTATTTGCCGAGAAGAGCGGTCGGGGCCCAGTAGTAGCCAACCCAGCCCTCTTTGCGCTCGTAAGCTTTGGCAATCGAGCCGTCGAGGCCGGCGGCCGAGCCGGTGTCGACGAGCGTGAAGCCTGCCTTTTGAGCATTGAAGGCTTTATAATACTGCGAGGTGACGATCGTGCCGCCCCAGCCCTGCGGGCCGTTGAAAATGGCTCCCTTCTTGGAATCTTCCGGATCGGGGAAAATTTCGGGATGCTTCAGCATGTCCGGGATTGTCTTGATATCCGGATGAGCGTCGGCGATGTATTTCGGAATCCACCAGCCCTGCACACCGCCGTCGGGTAGAGGCGAGCCAACTTGAACGATGCGCCCTTCCTCGGTTCCCTTCTTGACGACTTCGGGCAAAAGATCGATCCAGGCTTCCGGCGCGATGTCGGGCTGACCCTTTTCCGCCATGGAGGTGATCGTGGGGACGGTGTCACCCACAGTAATTTCGGCGCTGCAGCCGTAGCCTTCGTTCAGAATGATCTTGTCGAGGTTCGATAGCACCTCCGCACTTTGCCAGTTCATGCTGGCGATGGTGACGCTCCCGCATTCTGCGGCGCTTGCGATCGAAGCTCCGCCGAGCAGGCCAAACATCAGGCATGTGGACGCAAGTAGTTTTTTCATTGTCGCTCCCTCTTTTTACGGCATGTCTTGAACGAGCGGGTTTCGCCGCGTGAACCCGCTTCAACGGTCGTCAGGAGTGGTCCTCCTGCACTGACCGATCCCTGTAAAGCAACCGACGCGCAACGCCTGCCAACCTGCATTTCGCAACTGCATATGCGCTGTGATCAGCGCATATGCAGTTTAGCAGAGTTTGAAGGGCATGGCTCAAAACCGTGCTTATGTTCGCCGATCTGATTGATGCTGCTGTTGGCGGCAAATGTTCAACCAGCCCACACAAGGCATCAGGCTGCTTGAAAGCTGGGCATTCTATGCTGGCCATCATTGAAAGGGTACTGACCTTTCCCACGTCGACGAATGTGGATCACCGCTTTTGCCATCGTATATAGCGCGTCTGAATCACACATAGGAGTTTTGCGACAATCCGGTGTTATTTCAAGACATTGACAACGGGAGCAAGCAATAAGTCTTCCTCGAAGGCACGAGTCTCGATCTGGATTTCGAATGGCGCTCGAATTAGGCCCGGCGCAAGGCCGGTGTTTGGCTGACGCCGCCGAGATATGGCGGCGTCAGAAATCGCTCCAATGCGTGTTGTCGAAGTGCTGGCCCCTGCGAAGCACCTAGCTTTTCGGCTTCAGGCTTTCAGGGTCATAGATCGGCTTGTAACCGATGCCGACCACCTCGACCGGATAGGTCTCGGCAAAATATTCGATGTTCAGCCTGCGTCCTTCCTGGCAATAGCTCCACGGCAGGTAGGCGAGCGCGATGTTCTTGCCGATAGTGGGACCAAAGGCGATCGAAGTCGTATAGGAGCGGCGGCCGAGCTCATCCACCAGGACCTTGCCGGTTTCCGGATCCATGACCGGGAGGTTGCCGAGCGGATAGCGGGCGACACCCTGGCTGTCGACGTTGTCGATCATGACGAGCGTGCAGAGCACGGCCGGTTGATGGTCGCGCGCCTTGTACTCCAGATGTTTCGCCTTACCGCGGAAGTCAGCTTCCTTGACCTTCGGGCGGGCAAGGTCGCATTCGAGCAGGTTGTACTGCGTCAGGAGGTCCGCGTTCTGCAGGCGCAGGCTTTTCTCCAAGCGGCGCGAATTGGCATAGGTTTCGACGCCGAAGGCCATGATACCCGTTGCACGCAGCGCATCCCAGACGGCAAGCCCATCCTCGTAGGCCATGTGCAGTTCCCAGCCCTGCTCGCCGACATAAGAGATGCGGAAGGCAGTGACCCGCTTGCCGGCGATTTCGATGGGCTTGATCGCGGCAAAGGCGAAGTTTTCGGGATCGAGTCCCGCCGGATCGGCAACGACCTTCTTCAGCGTGGCGCGGGCGTTCGGACCCCAGATGCCGATGGTGACGAACTTTTCGGAGACGTCCGTGACGGTGACGTTAAAGCCCTTATCCTCGGCAATACGCTTGATGTAGTGGAAATCGCGCGGGCCGGCGTCGGCTCCGTCGATAACGCGGCAGCGATCGGCCATGCGGATGACCGTCAAGTCGGCACGCACCATGCCCTCGTCGTCGAGGAAGTGGGTATAGATGCCCTTGCCGATATTGGCGTCGCCGCCGATCTTTGCGGCGCAGACCCATTCCATGAGTTCGACATGGTCAGGCCCTTCGACATCGAACATGTAGAAGTGGCTGAGGTTGACGATACCGCAGTCCTCGCTCATCGCCAGATGCTCGGCATTGGAGACGCGCCAGAAGTGGCGATTGTCCCATTCGTTTTCGCGAACCGGAACCCGGTCGCCGTATTTCTCCAGCAGATGTTCGTTGGCGGCGTAGCCGTGAGCACGCTCCCACCCGCCGAGTTCCATGAAATAGCCGCCAAGCTCCTTTTCGCGCTCGTAGAAAGGCGAGCGCTTGACGTTGCGGCTCGAGGCATAGGGTTCGCGCGTATGGACCGCCGGGAAATAGATCTTCTGCGCGGCTTCGTAGCAGCGACTTTCGATAAATTTCTCTTCGAGCTGGTGCGGGTAGAAGCGCGAATAGTCGATGCTGGCGTGGTCGATCTCGGTGCGGCCATCGGTCATCCAGTCGGCGATCAACTTGCCGTATCCGGGACCGTCCTTGACCCAAATGGCGACGCAGTACCAGAGGCCACGCACCTTCTGGCTCTCGCCACAGGAGGGACCGCCGGCGGCGGACACTTGCAGGAGACCGTTGAAAGAGTGGCCTTCATTATAGCCGAGTTCGCCGAGAATTGGCGTCAGTTCCATGGCGCGTTCGAGCGGCTCGAGAATCTGCTCCATGTCCAGGTCGCGCTGCGACGGCGAGAGGCGTGCCTCGTGCTTTTCAAGCAATTCGCGCGGATGGCACATACGCGGATTGTCCTTCTCGTAGTAGCCCCACTCGATCTGTCCGCCTTCCGTGGTCTTCGGGTCGCCGGTGTCGCGCATATAGGCGGAGTTGCCCTGGTCGCGCAGCAGCGGATAGCCGATGTCCTTGCCAGTGCCTTCGAATTCGTTGTAGGGGCCGAAAAAGGTGAGGGGGTGGTCGACAGGCATGACCGGCAGATCTTCGCCAACCATTTCGGCGATCAAGCGGCCCCAGAGTCCGGCGCAGACAACGACGTGGTCGGCCATGATGGTGCCGCGATGGGTTACGACGCCCTTGATGCGGCCGCCTTCGACGATCAGTGACTTGGCCGGCGTGTTGCCGAACATTTTGAGCTTGCCGGATTTCTCCGCGGCGTCGACCAACTTGCCGGCGACCGTTTGCGAGCGTGGAACGACGAGGCCGGCATCCGGATCAAACATGCCGCCCATGACCTGATCTTCCTCGATCAGCGGGAACATCTGCTTGATCTCGGAGGGCGTCACGAGATGGGCGCGGGTGCCGAAAGACTTGGCCGATGTCACCTTGCGCTTGATCTCTTCCATCCAGGTATCGTCGCCGGTACGAGCGACTTCGAGACCGCCGATGCGGGCATAGTGGCCCATCTTTTCGAAGAAATCGATGGAGTACTGGGTCGTCCATACCGAGAGGTAGTCATGGCTGGTGGTGTAGCAAAAATCCGAGGCATGCGCCGTAGACCCGATGTCAGTGGGGATGCCCGATTTATCGATGCCGACAATGTCGTCCCAACCGCGTTCGATCAGGTGATGCGCGATCGACGCACCAACGATACCTCCGAGGCCGACGATGACGACCCTCGCTGTTTCGGGAAACGCTGACATTTTTACCCCTCTTCGTTTCTAATGAGGTTGAAATTCACTCTATGAGACCGGGTCTAGCAATGTTTTCGATGGACCATGCGACAGACTCCGACAGCAGATGTTCCATGCGTGCCATCCGAAGCTACGAGTCAGCCAGTCCCACTTCTGACATTTACCTCATGGCCAGGTCGTCCGCTGAGCGCAATATCCCATTCTTCGGTCAGAGGCACTAGAACTCTGAAGGCGACAAGCGCGCCGCTGTGCAAAAGGCGCCTTGCCTATCGCCCAAATCCATGTTCTTTCCACGATAGCCAAGTCTCTGGAAAATCGTTGCGTAGCCTTTCTATTCCGTTACCACCCCGACCCCGAGAAGCGAAATGAGCGTTGAAGCCGCGCCCGGCGCAGACGGACAGCCGCTTTTGTTTGATGCGGCCGCTTTCGCCTCGCCACAGCAGGGATTCGAGCGGTTGTGCGAGCTGATCGTCGACATTTGTGACGCAACGCTGCTTGGCGAAGCGGAGAATTTCCGGTTCGTGGCCACGACGCTGCATCTCGGCAGCGCGTTGCTGCTGGAAAGCCGATCGAGCGCCTTGCGCTATAATAGGACGCCCGAGCATATCGCTCGCGGTCTCGATCATTTTCAGCTCGTCATATATCTCGGCGGCGGCGCTGAGTTCATCGTCGGCGAGCGCACCTTCCTGCAGCGGGCGGGCGATGTCTCGCTGATCAATATGAGCAAACCCCATCTGACGCGCGAAATCCCGGGCGACGACGGTGTCGTTCAGGTCTTGAGCTTCATGCTTCCTCGCCCTTTGCTGGCGCCCCTGTTCGCTGCAATCGAAAACATTCCGGCGATTGTCTGCAAGGCGCGAGACGGCATTTGGCATGCTGATCGGCGAGCATATGCTGGCCCTGCGGCGTTGCGCGACGCAACTTACGCAGATGGAGCGCCAAGCGGCGGCACAATCCCTGACGCAGCTCGCAGCCGGCGGCATGGAGTGGCACGCCGACAGCGCAGACGTCCTGCCACGCCTATCTCAGGAGGCGCTGCGGACCAGGATCAAACGGCATATCGAGGAGAATCTCGGCGCAGATTCGCTCGACGTCGCCAATCTCTGCCGTCGCTTCGCGCTGTCGCGTGCGAGCCTCTATCGTCTATTTGCGCCGCAGAGCCCCGCAAGCTACATTCAGCAGCGCCGGCTTCACCGCGCCTTCGCCATCCTGGTTTCTCCGGCATTCCGCCCCTGGCGGATCATCGATGTCGCCATCGAATGCCAGTTCAGCTCGGACGCAACCTTCATCCGCGCCTTTCGTCGCGAGTTTGGCATCACGCCGGGGGAAGCGCGCGAGCGTTCATTGCGGAGCGCCAATGCACCTCCCGACGATCACCCGGCCGAGCCGCGCCCCGACGCGGAATCGGCCCGCTGGGTGGCCCAGCTTACCGGCGCCATGCCGCAACTTTCGGTGCTTCGTACCGAACGCCGGCGGTAGCCGCTCGCCTCAAGATATGAGACGGTGTGCAAGGCGCGATGGAATATACGGCAAAGCCGCCTTTTCCCGCTTCCGCTAGCGTCCGCGCTTTCTAACGCAAGGAGAAGGAGATAGGCGTGAATAGGATCGGCATGGCTGTGTTCGGACCGCTAAGTGCAATATTCCTGTTGAGTGCGGCCTGTGCTTTCGCGCAGGACCATGTCGGTATCGTCTATCGCTGCGACGACGGCACAACGTTGACTGCAAGCTTCATGAATTCGACCAAAGAGGCCCTGATCACGACTGGTGGAAACAGCTTCCGCTTGCCGCAGGCGATGTCCGGTTCAGGTGCCCGCTACACGGATGGCAACGTGCTCTTCTGGATCAAAGGCAAAGACGCGCAGTTGGAACTAGCCGGCAGATCGACGAACTGCCATACGCAATAATTCAAAAAATCGAACGAAAAAGGCGCCCCTCCCGGCGCCTTTGGAATGAGTTTTCCGGCAAGCGCGATCAGTTGGCGGTGGCCATGCCGGCTTGCACCTCGACGATCGCTTGACTGACCAGGCTAAGCGCGTTGACGCGATGACCTCCCTTATTGGTCGCTCCCTTCTGCAGCGATGATTTCGCAGCAAGCAGCGAATTGAGCGCCGACTGCATAAAAGGCTGATTGGAGCCCCATTGGGCTTCGGCGTGGCTCGGCTGCAGGACGATCATGGCACTCGTAGCAACCGCCATTCCAACGCAAAATGCGACCGCCGAGCGGCGCGACAGTAATGATAAAAATTTCATCAACGACTCCATTAAATCTAAATTTCGTGGCGAGAGATCAATCACTTACGTTGCGCAAAATACGTAGCTGCGAATGGGAGGCAATCACCGGAAAGCACATTTGTGAGGCCGGAAACAAAATTGATACGTTCAGAAAACTTCGCTGAGACACCCGGCAAATACTGGATGCGAAACGGGCCGGCATAGCCGGCCCATCCACAATCAATCCTGCTCGATCGGCACCGGCACAGCAGCCGGCGAACCCTGCCGTCCCAGGCGGTCGGCGACGAGCATCGACAGCATCATCTCGACAAGACCATTGGTGGCACCCTTTTCGCCACCGGCACCGCCGACCTGGATCTGCGGCACGAGCGGCAGCCTGCCGTTCTCGATCGCCTCGGCAAAGCGCATGAGCACCTGCGAGTTGAGCTGATAGTCCGGCCCGCCGAAGGCGGCGACCTTCTTCTCGGTGGCTTCGGCTTCCGCCAGGCCGACGGCGCGCACCTTCTCGGCATCCGCAAAACCGGTCGCCTTGATACGTTCGGCATCGGCAAGTGCGATAGCCTTGATCCGGTCGGCCTCGCCGAGGCCTGCGAGGCGCACTTTCTCGGCCTCTGCCTTGGCGGTGACCTGAATGGTTTCCGCCTGCTGGCGGGTGCGGGCGAGTTGCGCCTTACCCTCGTTCTCGCTGATCTCGATGGTCAGCGCGGATGTGGTGATCTTGGCCTGCTGTTCGGCGAGCGCTTCCTTCTCGCGCAATGTGCGCTCCTGGATCGCGGCAGCCTCCTGCAATTTATAGGTCTCGACCTTTTCGACGGCGATCTGGCGCTCGCGTAGCTGGATCAGGATCTGCTCTATGCTGTTCTGGCCATTATTGGCGCGCGGCGTGCCGATCAGCACTTCCTGCAGTTCGAGGCTGTAGGAGGCAAATTTCTCGCGCATTTCCTCGCCGGACTTGCGCTGGATGTCACTACGCTCCTGCAGGAGCTGGATCAGCGTCTTGGTCTGGGCGATGTTCTTGAAATAGGCCGAGACCATCGGATCGAGCGTCTGTTCGACCAACCGCTTGATATCCCCAAAACGCTGCACGACGAGCGGCGCCTTCATGTAGTCGATATGCACGACGACCGAGAGCGGCAGCATCGGCTCGAAGGCGTCCTTGGTGATCAGCGACACTTCGGAAAGATTCTCGTCCAGCTTATGTTCGCCGAACTGTTCCTTGGTCCATTTGAGCACGAAGTTGGTGGTCGGAACGATGACGATATTGCCGGCATAGGTGTTGAACGCATATTTGCCGGGCAGAAGAGGCGTCGACCAGACACCGCGTGCGCCCGTCTCGACCAGCTCGCCATGGCGATAGGACTTGCCGGAAATATCCGCGCCGCGCCGGCCGGTATAGGAGACAACGACACCCACCGTGCCAACGTCGATGATCGTCTTTTCCACCAGTTCGACGGTCGCGAAGATGCGGTTAAGGAAATAACTGCCGTCGGCCAGCACCTGCAACTGCCGGCCGCGATAACCGCCGGCGTTGAGAAACTTCTCCGGATCCTGGAAATTGTTGTGGAAGTTCGGATCCTTCGGGTCGTTGGCAACGGTCGGCGCGATGATCTCACCATCCGGAAGTGCGGGACCGTCATGGATGGTGATAATGCCGATCATGTCCTCGGCGTCGTGGATGACGACGGGCTCGAAGCCATTCCGTTCCGTGATCAGCTTCGACATGTCCGCAAACAGTTTTTGTTCCGACGAGCTCAGGTTGACGGCATAGGTCGATTGTGCGGTCAGCACGATGAACTGCGCGAGATTGATGGCATAGGTGCCTTCACGCAGGATCTTGCGTTGCGGACCCTTCTGGCCGCCCTTTGTGAGAAAGCCGCGCACGTCCTGGAAGTCATCCGCTTCGATATTCGAGGCAAGCGTCTGGGTCGGCGGCAACGGCTTGCCGTCACGGGCGAAGACATAGCCGATCTGACCCTGCGGAATGGTCACGAGATCGGCGCGGTGCATCGAATACTGGAACGGCATGAAGAAGTGCAGGCCGCCGCGCACGACTTCCGGCTGGAAGCCGGCCTCGCGGTTGAGCGCGATGAAGCCATTCTCGACGGAGCCGCGAAAACTCCACAGCTTTTCGAGAATGCCGAGCCTGTCGTTGGGGATATAGCGGATCACGCCGCTCAACCGAAACAGGATTGCCAGCACGATGACCGGGACGGCGATTTCGATTGCCATCCATTCCATCGGACTGAGATAGGGTAAGGTTTCCATCTTTTCTCTCCTATGGGCGCACGGGTTCGTCCACCCGACCGGCCGCCCGGTTGGTATTGGTTGATAGACGGGGGAATTGCGCAATTATACGCTCGACGCACTGAGGGCGTATCGAACGCTTGGGCTGCTCATTGTCTGGGAAAATGACCGTGCGTCCCCGAGTCCCCACAGGGGACGGCCTGGTCGTGAGTGCTCTCACATCGGAGTTGCCTTGATAGACATAACGATAGAGGACGTGGGGATTGCGCCTACAGGTTTAAAGACGCCCAAAGCGGAAATCGGATAAGTACTTCCAACGATGTCGCGATTTCGAGCATTCAATTCTACTGAATTAGGCCGTTTCCGCTCGATTGTTTCGGCAGCGCTTCACGTCCATATGCTTTCCGGCGTCAGAATATCGAACGGAACGATACGCTGCTCGATGGAGGGGGTATCTCTCAATTCCAGCCGTCGAAGCATGACATCGATCAGCTCCTGCGCCATTCTATCGGAAGGATGGCATAGCGATGCAGTAATGAGCCCTTCACTCAATCCTTTTCTCGTTTCCGGGCCAACGTCGCGTGAAACTATTTTGATCTTACTCTGTCTTTCCGAAGACAACTCGCGCACGGCCCGAAGAACACCGGAGATGCCGCCGCCCTTGACGAAAAGGCCGCAAAGTTCGCTTTCTGCAGCGAGGAGATTGTGGACGATCTGATATGCGAGGTCAGGCTCTTCGAACGTTAGCAGTGGTTCGCTGACATGCAACTGCGGAGCATGCTCGCGCATGTAGGAACGAAAGCTTGCGTCCGCTATGTCCTGACATTGATAGCGATTGCTTCCGATCAACGGAAATACTTTCCCTGGCATATTTGCGGCCTGGTTTATGAACCAGGCTGCTGTGCGCCCTACTTTCCAATTGTCGGTCCCCACGAAGCCGGCGCGGCTCGCCGCAGAAATGTCGGTCACGAAGGCCACCGCAGGAACCCCCTTGCTCCGCAACTCGTCTATCGCTTGGCTGATCTGCGGTGATCATTGCGACGGCATCGGCAGTCTCTCCCATCTTCAACAGATTGGCGGAAACAGCCAAACTGGTAAATAGCGGCGCGATGTAGGCCTGCCCCTTCGATCGATGAAGCCCATTCTTTTCCAGCCATTCGGTTGTAAACTCCATCACCCCGAAGAAGGTCGACATCATGGCGCTGGCCGCGGCAAGGAGGTCGTATTCTTTTCGGGATTCGCATTGAATGGCGGCGCCAAGCGCATCGAACAGGGCCGCTATTTCCCTATCGGCAGGGTAGATGGCGGTCACGCCCTGGCGATCTGCGACGAATGGCAACGGGATCGCCTGCACCAGGTCGACATCGGCACCGATCCAGTCGAGCAAGCTTTGGCGCTCCAGCGTGGCGACAACACTGACAATGCTTTGCCCATCTCTGAAACGAAGCTCACGGATGACGCTCTCGGCAATCTGCGGGCGTATGGCGAGGACGACGATGTCGCTGTGATCGACGACCGTCTGATTCTCGGACGCCACAGCTACGCTGTCGAACTTGGCGGCAAGCCTTGCTGCGGTCTCTGCATTGCGAGGCGAGAGATGGATCTCGGATACATATGCCGGCTTGGCCAGGAGGCCATGCACCATGGCTTCCGTGATCGCTCCGGTTCCGACAAAGCCGATTGCTTTCATGTTCGCCATCTACTCCGCGGCTCGCGCGGGTCCGAGCGGGACGTCGGTCGTGTAGTTCTCGCGCATGAAGTTGATGAAGTTGTCCTGGAATTGCCGGGTATGGGCATGGGCAAGCTCATCGGCCAGATCGACGTTCTTATCCCGGATTGCCTCCAGCATCAGGCTATGCTCGTCCGTGAGGAGATACCCCTCATGGGTGCGTTCCAGATATTCGAAATGCAGGTGCAACATGCGCTGACCCTGGGACAGGAGCTTGTCATAGAAGGAGGCCAGATACTGGTTCTTGCCAGCATAGGCGATTGCCATATGGAACTCCTTGTTCGCCTCCGACATCGCCAGGTGATTTCCGGTTTTCACCGCGGTCGCAAACGCCTTTTCCCGTTTGGCAATGAGCTTGAGGTCGGTATCGGTTCGCAGTGCCGCCGCCAGCCGCGTGTTCATCCTCTGGGCAATGTCGAGTGCTTCCACATATTTCGGAAAGGTCGCCACCTCGATGGGCGCAACGATTGTGCTGCGATTGGAAAGCGTCACGACCAGCTCTTCGGCGCCCAAGCGGATCAAGGCTTCGCGTACCGGCGATCGCGACATGTCGAAGCGCTCGGCCAAGCTCATTTCGTCGAGGAGCTGACCCGGCGGCAAGGTCAGAGCGAGGATCTCGTTTCGCAGCGTGTCGTAGACGCTTTTCCAGCCGGTTCCCCGGATGCGTTTCACTTCAGTCTCGTCAGACACTTAAGTCCCTTTCATTCGCAGATACTGCATTGGGCCAGAAAAGCAGAGTGTCGGCAATGTAAAATTTTTGCTTGACTTTGTCGACACGCTGTTGACATAAATTTGCTAGTCGACACGCAGCCGACAGAAAACAGAAAAGAAACGGCTAAAGCCGACGAGTGGAACCGCGCGCTTCGCGCACAGCAAAAGAGGAATGCCGATGCTTTCGAAGTTGATCACGTCCGCCTTGCGGGCGCTGCCCGCGCTCGCCCTGATGGGAGGTCTTTCTGCAACCGCCGCTTACGCCCAGACTGCCGACGGCTATTGGCAGGGCGTGCAGAAGGCGGGCGTTTTGAGGTGTGGCGCGGCCGTCGCGCCGCCTTATGTCATGCGCGACCCGGCAACGGGCGAGTATTCGGGCTTCTTTGCCGATCTCTGCAAGGAATTTGCCGATGTTCTTAAGGTGAAGCCGCAATTCGTTGATACGACCTGGGATAATATTGTTGCCGGTCTTCAAGCCGGAAAATGGGATGTCTCGCTGGCGCTGAACCGGACGCCGGCCCGCGCTATGGCCGTCCAGTTCTCGATCCCGGCGATGGAGTATCAGATCTCGCTCGCCTATAATAAGAACAATCCGAAGATTCCGGCGACGGCAGCTTCTGTGGCCGACCTCGACAAGGCCGGCGTGACGATCGCCGTCATGTCCGGAACGGCCCAGGACAAGGCCATCTCCGGCGCAGTGAAGAACGCCACCATCATGCGCCTTCCGGGCAATGATGAGACGCGCCTGGCCCTTACCTCGAAGCGGGCCGACGTTCTGGTCGACGCCTCCGATACCAACCAGCTTCTGACCCAGGCAAATCCCGATTGGGCCGTGGCCCTCAATCCGAAACCTGCGCTTGCCAAGCAAGGGGTATCCTTTGGCCTGCCGCATAACATGTCGGCCGCAGACGTCGAAGTCGCGAACATCTTCCTCGAAGAAAAGGTTGCCACCGGTCACGTCGACGAACTGATCCACAAGGCCGTCGAAGAAGTCCTCAAGGGGGCAAAATAAGACCCGCCCAGCGTCGGCGCTTCGTCGCCGACGCACTCTCTCGCTTTTCAGACAAACCGAGATCGGCCATGACCACCTCCTTCAACCTTCCCCTCGTGAAAATGCAGGCGCTCCACAAGAGTTACGGCAACGGTGTTATCCAGGTGCTGAAAGGCATCGACATCGAAATGAAACCTGGCGAACGTGTCGTTGTCATCGGCCCGAGTGGCGGCGGCAAGAGCACGTTGCTCCGGGTGATGATGGGCCTGGAGCAGGTAGACAGCGGGTCGATCAGCTTCGATGGGAAGGCCTATATTTCGTCCGAAGGCCTTGGCAAGAAGACCCTCATCGATACGGAAGTCCGCCGGTCGATCGGCATGGTCTTTCAGCACTATACGCTCTTTCCGCATTTGAATGTGATTCAGAACCTCGTTCTCGCACCCTGCAAAGTACGGGGGGAGGCAAAATCGAAGGCGATGGCTCGTGCCCAGTCCCTTCTCGAGCGTTTCGGACTTGGTGCCAAGGCCAATGCGTACCCCGCCCAGCTCTCCGGAGGTCAGAAACAGCGCGTCGCCATCGCCCGGGCGCTGATGCTGGATCCCAAGCTGATGCTCTTCGACGAGGTTACGTCGGCGCTCGATCCCGAGCTTGTCAGCGAGGTCGAGCAGGTGATCCTTCAACTGGCATCCCAGAACATGCCGATGATGATCGTCACCCATGACATGTGGTTTGCGAAGAACATCGCCTCGCGCGTGATTTTTTGTGCCGGCGGTGTCGTCGTCGAGGACGGCCCTCCAGAACAGGTGCTCGGCTCGCCCAGGGAAGAACGCACCAAGGAATTCATCGACCGCGTTTTCCACATCAAGCAGCAGGGGGCAGTTGCGTGAGTTACACGTTCGACTTCAACGCTGTATCGATCGCGCCACTGCTGCAGGGATTGTGGGTTTCCCTGGAGCTGACCGCGGCGGCCAATGTCATCGGTATCGTCTTCGGCTTTGTGCTCGCCCTTCTGATCATGAGCCCTCACAGGCTTGTCCGATTGCCGTTCATGCTGTTCGTCGAATTTTTCCGCTGCACGCCCGCCATCGTTCAGATCGTCTGGATATTCTATTGCGTTCCGATGATCTTCGACGTCTTCCTCGACCCGATCACAATGGGGGTGCTGGCGCTCGGGCTGAATCTCATGGCGTTCAATGCCGAGGCCTATCGGGCGGCGATCCAGGCGGTTCCGCGAGAGCAACTCGACGCCGGCATCGCGCTTGGGCTCTCACCATTGCAGCGAGTGCTCTACATCATCTTCCCGACTGCATTCCGCGCCTCGATCCCCGTCTTGCTGACGAACGGCATCGTCATCTTCCAGCAGAGCGCGCTGGTTGCGATCGTGGCGATCCAGGACCTCATGTACCAGGGAAAGACGCTCGCGACCGAAACGTACCGGCCGATCGAAACATTCACGGTCGTGGCGCTGATCTATTTCGCCGTGTCGTTTCCAATCACGCAAATCGTCGGCTTCCTTGAACGCCGCCGGCAGCTTCTCGTCAGCTAGGGGGCCAGGATGACACTCGATTTCTCGATCCTTCTCCGCTTCGAGCACGCGCTTTTGCTCGGCCTTTGGATGACGGTCAAACTGACCGTGATCTGCATCGTGCTTGGATGTTCTCTCGGCTTTTTGGTGGGGCTCGCCAGAACCTCCCGCAATGTCGCGCTGCGGGCCGTCTCCAGCATCTATGTCGAATTCTTTCGCGGCACGCCGGTGCTCATCCAGCTCTTCTGGATCTTCTTTTGCCTGCCTCTGCTGCTGGGTGTCGAGCTATCGAACCTAACCTCGGGCATCATAGCGCTGACCCTCTACATGGGAGCGATCACCAGCGAGACCTTCCGCGCCAGTCTGAAATCGATCGGGCCTGAGCAACTGGATGCCTGCGTTGCGCTCGGGCTTCCACGAAATACGCAGATCATCAATGTCGTGCTGCCTCAGGCCGTCTTGCGCGCGATCCCGACGCTGCTGTCGAACTGCGTCAGCCTGTTCAAGGAGAGCGCCTTGGTTTCCGCTGTTGGCATGGTCGATCTCATGTTCGTCGGCCAGAACATCTCGAACAACACGGCAAGACCCGTCGAGGTGCTGACTGTCGTCGCCCTGATCTATTTCGTCATCGCCTTTCCGCTAACACGAGCCGTCTCCCTCATCGAGACGCGCATCCTGAAGAAACTCGCCATCTAAACGCACTCGCTTCATCCACAGGAGACTTCCATGAAACTGTCCGGCGTCATGCCTGCGCTCATCACCCCCTTCGATGCGAATGGGAGGGTCGATTTCAAGGCCTTCGAGCGGCACCTCACTGCGCTGCGCGCCGCCGGAGTAACCGGATGGGTTCCGATGGGTTCGACAGGCGAATATTCTGCGCTGTCGAACGAGGAGCGTGACGACGTATTGAGGTTCGTCAAGGACTTCGCGAGGGAAGGTGAAGCCCTGATTGCCGGCACGAACGCGTCCGCGAGCCGTGAGGTCATTGAAAACACATTGCGGGCCAAGGAGATCGGCTACGACACCGTTTTGCTGGCGACACCCTTCTACACACGCCCGACGCAGGACGAACTGCTCGCGCATTTTCGTAGGGTGCTCGATGCCACCGACATCAACCTCGTGCTCTACAGCTATCCCTATAAGGACGGCGTCGAGATCGGTTTCGACATCCTCGATGCGCTTGCGGACGATCCTCGGGTTCTCGGCATCAAGGAAAGCTCCGGTTCCCTCCAGCGCGCGATCGACATTCATTCCCGGTACAAGGGCCGTATCGACCTGATCTCCGGATCGGACGATATCGCTCTTGATTTCATGTTCTGGGGCGCGAATGCCTGGATCTGCGGACCGGCCAACTGCATGGCCAAGGCCTGCGTCGATCTCGATCGAACCTTCCGCTCGGGTGATCTCGCCGCCGCACGGGAGAAGATGATCGTGCTCTATCGTGCGATGAACATCCTAGAGAGCGGCAAGTTCGTGCAGAAGGTCAAATATGGCTGCGAGCTTCAAGGCCTGCCCGTTGGCAACTGCCGCGCCCCGCTGGGTGAACTGAACGCCGAAGAAAAGGCCGAGTTCAGGGCCGCCATGCAGCCGATCCTCAACTGGTAGATTCTATTTTTTGACGACGAGTTCTGGCCGCTTCGTCGGCCGGAGCCGCAACAAATCCGGTTTGGCTGAAATAGTGGGAGGCTTGGACTATGCGGTTCAAAAAGGTTTTGTCCGTCGTCGATTGCCATGCAGAAGGCGAGAGTGGCAAGGTGATCGTCGGCGGTGTCGGTCAAGTGCCGGGCCAGACCATGTTTGACAAGCGGGTCTATCTCAAGACCCATATGGACGATATCCGCAAGATTGTCCTTTTCGAACCACGTGGAGCCGTCTGGCACAACGCCAATATTGTTTTGCCCTCCAATCATCCCGAAGCGGACTTCGGCTATGTGATCCTTGAAACCACCGAGTATCCGGCAATGTCGGGCTCGAACACCATGTGCGTCGCGACTGTGTTGCTTGAGACGGGCATTCTTCCGATGCAGGAGCCGGTGACGCTTTTGGTCTTGGAATCGCCCGCCGGCCTCATCAGGGTCCGGTGCGAATGTGCAGACGGAAAGGTCACGAGCGTCCGGCTCTTGAACCAACCTGCTTTCTGCTACCATCTCGATAGCAGCATCGAAGTCGAAGGTCTCGGAACAGTTCGCGTGGCTATTGTCTACGGCGGAATGACCTACACGATGGTCGACGCTGCGGCTCTTGGATTTTCGATCGATCCTTCCGAAGCCCGGGATCTCTGCGAAATCGGGCAGAAGCTTAAATTTGCTGCGGCCGAGCAGCTCGCTGTGGCGCATCCGGAAAATCCTGCGATCCCTGGCATCACCAATACCGAGTTCATGGGACCGCTTCGCAGGGAGAACAATGGGCTGGTCTCCAAGAACTGCGTCGTTGTTTCCCCTGGTCGCTGCGACCGCTCGCCGTGCGGCACCGGTTCCTCCGCACGCCTTGCCCTGTTGCATGCCAAGGGTCTGATCGCGCCAGGCGAGACCCTTGTTCATGAATCGATTACCGGCAGTCGTTTCACCTGCACCATCGACGGATTGGCCAAGGTCGGAAAATATGACGCGGTCATACCCGCGATCGCCGGACAAGCATGGATCACCGGCCTTTATCAGATGGGCATGGATCCGACCGATCCCTATCAAGAGGGGTTCACCATGGCTGACACCTGGATGACGACTGTCTGATGCATCGGTGTGGAACGGATATGAGTGCAAGCAAAACGCCTTTGGTGGTCGTCGGTGCCGGCATCATCGGCATAGCCATCGCCTACCAACTCCAGCGGCGAGGCGAGAGCGTGACGATCGTCGATAAAGACAGCACCGGCACGGGGGCGTCTTACGGAAACATGGCGAGCATCGCAGTAACCGAATTCATGCCGGCTTCGCGGCCAGGCATCTGGGCTCAAATGCCCAGGTGGCTCATGGACCCGGAAGGACCACTCCGCATTCGGCCCGCCTATATGCCGAAACTGGTCCCTTGGTTCATGCGCTTCCTTGGAAACAGCCGGCCATCGAAACTTAGGGAACTGGAGGCTGCGGGGGCGGCACTTTGTGGCCGTGTCTATGAGGACCTAAACGCACTGCTCAAGGAAACCGGCCTTGAAGACATGCTGGGCGCCGAGGGCTGCCTCAGCCTCTACACAGACGAGGCGGAGTTCCGCGCCGATCGCGAGCATATCGAGATTCTCGAACGCTTCGGTTTCCGCCATGAAATCCTCGGCGGCAACGCCATCCGCGATCTCGAACCGGCGCTGACCACAAAGATCGGCAAGGCGGTTCTATTTCCCGACAATCGCTCGATTGCCGATCCTTACAAATTGGTCGTTGCCCTGTCGGAAAAATTCCTGGCCCTCGGAGGACGGATCGAACGGGGTGAGGTCGCGGGTTTCGAGCAGGCAGATACCGGCGTTACGGCGCTCCGGACCAAAGACGGGCGCAGGATCGAAGCGGGCAACTTGGTGCTCGCCGCCGGCGCCTTCACCGGACGCCTGTCCGCTATGCTGAAAGAGCCGATCCCGCTGGAGACGGAGCGCGGTTATCACACCCAGATCATGGCGCCGCACATTTCCATGCGTCACTCGATCATCTGGCCGGCGCGCGCCTTCATGGTGACCCCGACCGCGGGCGGCATCCGGGTTGGCGGCACGGTCGAGATGGCCGGCCTCGATGCGCCGCCGGATTATCGCCGCGCCAGAGTGCTGGTCAAGCGCGCCAGGGAGGCGCTGCCGGAGCTGAGAGCGGAACAGACGAGTGAATGGATGGGCCATCGTCCGGCTCTGCCGGACACAATTCCAGTCATGGGGCGGTCGGCCAAGCGCAGGAATGTCTGGTACGCCACGGGTCACGGACATCTCGGTTTGACCTATGCAGCAACGACCGGCCGGTTGATGGCCGACCTTATCACGGGCGTCGAACCGCCCGTGGACATGAAACCCTATCGCGTCGACCGGTTTTGAACCAAGCGCGGCAAGCAAAGAGGGAAGAACATGCGAAGCGAACTCTATATCGACGGACAATGGGTGAAGCCGATCAAGGGCGGCACATGCGACGTCGTCAACCCGGCCACCGAAGAGGTCATACAGACAATCGCTGCGGCAACGGCCGAGGATGTCGACGTCGCTGTGAAGGCCGCCCGCCGTGCGTTCGACAAGGATGGATGGCCGAAGCTTTCCGGTGCCCAACGCGCGCAATATCTCAGGGCGATCGCCAGCGGCATTCGCGCCCGTCAGGCCGAGATTGCCCGCCTTGAGGTCCTCGACAACGGCAAACCCTTGCCCGAGGCCGATTGGGACATTGCCGATGCGGCTGGCTGCTTTGATTTCTACGCAGGACTGGCCGAGCAACGCGACAATAATCCTGAGGAGACGATTGCCCTTGCGGACGATCGCTTCACATCGAAGGCGGTGAAAGAACCTGTCGGCGTCGCGGGTGCGATCATTCCCTGGAACTACCCGCTGCTGATGGCTGCCTGGAAAGTCGCTCCCGCACTCGCAGCAGGATGCACGATTGTCCTCAAGCCCGCAGAGCTGACCTCGCTCACCGCATTGGAGCTTGCTGCCATCGCCGACGAGGCCGGGCTACCTCCGGGCGTCCTCAACATTCTCACCGGTTCCGGATCCGTAGCCGGACAGGCTATCATCGATCATAAGGGAGTGGACAAGCTCGCATTTACAGGCTCCGGCCCGGTCGGCTCCAAGATCATGGCTGCGGCGGCCCGCGATATCAAACGGGTGAGCTTGGAGCTTGGCGGCAAGTCGCCATTCGTCGTATTCGAAGATGCGGATATCGACGAGGCGGTCGAATGGGTCATGTTTGGCATCTTCTGGAACCAGGGACAGGTCTGTTCCGCGACGTCCCGCGTTCTCGTGCAGGAAGCGATCTACGAGCGCTTTCTTGCGCGTCTGATCGAGGAAACGAACAGGATTAGGATCGGCAACGGCCTGGAGGAGGGCGTGCTGCTGGGGCCGCTGGTTTCGAAACGGCAGTACGAGCAGGTTCTCGCAGCCATAGAATCCGCACGCAACGCCGGCGCAACGGTCGCTTGTGGCGGTAACCGGCCGGAAGGGTTCGACAAGGGCTATTATCTCCGTCCAACCGTGCTGACGGATGTTCCCCTCGACTGCGACGCCTGGGTCGAGGAGATCTTCGGGCCAGTCGTGTGCGTGAGACCCTTCAAGATGGAGGAAGAGGCGATCGAGCTTGCCAATGATTCCCGCTTCGGCCTCGCCGCAGCGGTCATGTCGAGGGACGATGTCAGGGCGGAGCGTGTCGCTGCCGCTTTCAGGGCCGGCATTGTCTGGATCAACTGCTCGCAACCCACATTCACGGAAGCGCCCTGGGGCGGTTACAAGGAGTCCGGAATCGGCCGTGAACTCGGCCGCTGGGGCCTCGACAATTATCTCGAAACCAAGCAGATCACGAAATACGTCAGCGAAGATCCCTGGGGCTGGTACATCAAACCGGAGGCTGCTGAATGAGCCGGAACCGGACGCTCGATCTTCTTCAGGTTCACCGCCAGGGCGAGATCGGGAAAGTCATCGTCGGCGGAGCCCCCGAAATTCCAGGCGCGACGATGCTCGACAAGATGAACCACATCAACGCGGTGGACGACAGCCTTCGGCGGTTCGTGACGTTCGAACCGCGGGCCAATGCGGCCATGTCGGTGAACCTTCTCATTGCGCCGACGCGATCCGACGCCGACGCCGGCTTCATCGTCCTGCAGGCGGATCGTGCGCATCCGATGTCTGGAAGCAACTGCATCTGCGTGGTGACCGCACTGTTGGAAGGCGGGCAAGTGCGGATGCGCGAACCCGAGACGGTCGTTCGCCTCGACACACCAGCCGGACTGATCATCGCGCGCGCCATATGCCGCGACGGCAGATGCATCTCGGTCAGCCTCGACAATGTGCCGAGCTTCGCGGAAGCATTGGACAAGGAAATCGACACGCCGAAATGGGGCCGCATCCGGACGGATATCGCATTTGGCGGCGTCTATTATGCGCTCGTCGACGCCAACCAGCTCGGTCTTGATATCGCTCCGCAAAACGCTCGCGCCCTTGCCGAAGCGGGCATCGAACTGAAGGCGTTACTGTCCGAACACGTCGACGTCGCCCATCCGATCCTCGCTGGTGTCGACGAGATCACCTATGTGATGTTCCGTCGACGTGACGCGGATGGCGCTGTGAGGACCTGCACCACGCTGCAGCCCGGACGTGTCGATCGATCGCCCTGCGGCACCGGCAGCTCTGCAAATCTCGCTACACTTTTCGCGCGCGGCGAAGTCGGTATTGGCGATCATAGGACCTCGCGCTCGATCATTGGCGGAGAATTTCTCGTCGAGGCGGTCGGCGAGGCGGAAGTGGGAGGCCGGCGCGCCGTGCTCCCCCGAATAACCGGCCGGGCTTATATTTATGGTCGGGAACAGCTCCGCATGTCTGACGACGATCCGTTTCCAGGCGGTTTCGCGCTGTCCGATACCTGGGGGCCGCAAATTGGTTCATTGCGATAGGAGGTGACGATGACAGGAGACTTACCACTTGAGGGGCGGACCATTCTTGTGACCGGCGCAACGGGCGGCATCGGCGCTGCTATCGTCGAGCGGCTTTCGGCCGAAGGAGCAAGGCCTATCGTCCACTATAGCGGTGATCGGGCAGGGGCCGAATTCCTGCTGGACAGGCTCGGCGGAAATGGCCTCCTGATCCAGGCGGATCTTTCAGCCGCGGACGGTGCTTTCAAGCTTTGGCGCGAGGCGCTCGAAGCAGCGGGCCGAATTCACGCGATCGTCAACAATGCGGGTATCCGCACCGAGGTCGGGATCGACGCCGATGTTTCGGAGTGGCGCGCCAGATGGCAGAAGGAATTCCAGGTGAATTTCTTTGCTGCGGCGGATCTGTGCAAGGAAGCGATACTCCACTTCAAGGCAAAGGGCGGCGGCCGTATCGTCAACATCGCCAGCCGCGCCGGTCAGCGTGGTTATGCAGCCGATGCGATGCCTTATGGCGCCACCAAGGCGGCGCTCGTCAATCTGACCAAGTCGATTGCCCGCAGCTTCGGGGCCGAAGGGGTAACGGCGGTTGCGATTGCTCCCGGCTGGGTACGCACGGACATGGCGGCGGATTTTATTGCTGCGCATGGGAAGGCGGCGGCCGTTGCGGACATTCCGATCGGCGAAATGGCCGAGCCGTCCGAGGTGGCTGAACTGGTCGCGTTCGTTCTGCGGCCGAGCCAGGCGTCGCTGAACGGCGCGACCCTCGATGTCAACGGCGGAAGCTACATTCGATAATTGGAGATGATTGTTATGAAACGTTTCGAGGGAAAAGTTGCGATCGTCACGGGAGCGGGCGGGGGTATCGGTTCGGCCATTGCGAAACGCCTGTCAAGCGAGGGAGCTCTTGTCGTCGTGACCGATGTGAACGCCGAGGCTGCGGCGCAGGTCGTCAGCGACATCGAGCGCGTAGGCGGCAATGCGATGGCGATTATGGCGGATATATCGAGGAAGGAGTCGTGCTTCGATCTGGTGGATCGGGCATTCGGCTTGCAAAACCGTATGGACATCCTCGTGAACAATGCTGGCATCAATCGTCGTGGCAATCTGCTTTCGTTGTCGGATGAGGATTGGGATATCAGCTTCACAGTCAATCTCGACTCGATGTTCCATCTGTGCCGGGCGGTTCTTCCGCACATGATCGCGGCCGGCGGTGGCGCGATCGTGAACACGGCCTCGCAATGGGGGCTCTATCCCGCGCCCAATCACATTGCCTACAACACCACCAAGGCGGCCGTTGCAGCATTCACCCAGAATCTGGCTCGCGACTATGCGCCCGACAAGATACGGGTCAACGCGGTATGCCCGGGCGAGATCCACACGCCAATGCTGGAAGCGGGGGTAAGGCGCTCCGGCCGCACGATCGCGGATCTGGACAGGCTGGTCCCCTTCGGGCGGATCGGCAAGCCGGAGGAGGTCGCCGCGCTTGTCGCATTTCTGGCATCCGACGAAGCTGCATTCATGTGCGGATCTCTTGTCGAGATCACCGGCGCTCAGGCTGTGGCTTAAGGCACTGAAACTCGGGTCCGCTGAGAACCGGCAGTGCGTTGGAGCGACAAATTAGGGCTTCTTGCCAGGCAGTCGCAAGCCGCTGCTTTTCATCCGTGAAAGATACCCTGCGGAATTGGTTGTTTGCCACCCGGGCCGCTCTCCCTATCTCTACCGCTAACAGCAGATGATCGCGGAGGATGACATGCTGACTAAACTCGATAATGCCATCACAATGACCCTCTGGAACGGGCGAGAGATCCCGCGCCTGGGCATGGGATGCTGGGCGATCGGCGGCCCGTTCTATGCCGGCGACGTGCCACTTGGCTGGGGCGAAGTCGATGACGATGAATCGATCCGCGCTATCGAGCGCGCCGTCGATCTCGGCATTCGCTTCTTCGACACCGCCTCGAATTATGGAGCCGGGCATTCCGAAGAGGTTCTCGGCAGGGCGATCGGCAACCGAGACGACATCGTCATCGCCACCAAATTCGGCTCCTCGACGGACGAGAAGACCAAACAAGCGACAGGTCCCCGCGCCGATCCCGTCTATATCCGTCAGTCCGCCGAGACATCTTTGCGGCGTCTTCGTCGCGACCGTTTGGACCTGCTGCAGTTCCATCTCAACGATTTTCCGATCGAAGCCTCGGATGAGGTTTTCGAAACGCTCGAAGCGCTCAAGGCCGAAGGCAAGATCGACGCTTTCGGCTGGAGTACGGACCATCCGGATCGCGCTGCACGCCATATTCATCGCGCGGGCTTCGTGTCGATCCAGCATACGATGAATGTTTTCGAGCCGGTTCCGGCGATGATCGATATTATCGAGCGCAATGATCTGATTTCCATCAATCGCGGTCCGCTGGCGATGGGGCTGCTCAGCGGCAAGTTCACTCCCGACAAAACAGTCGGTGAGAAGGATGTGCGTGGTGCAAGCCTCGGCTGGATGATCTATTTCAAGGACGGTAAGATCGCTCCTGAATTCGCTGCCCGCCTGGAAGCGGTCAGAGACCTGCTGGTTGAAGGTGGCCGCACGCTGACTCAGGGCGCTCTTGCCTGGTTGTGGGCGCGCTCGCCCCGTACGCTGCCAATTCCCGGCTTCCGCACGGTTGCCCAGGTCGAGGAAAATGCCGGCGCCCTCGCGAAGGGGCCGCTGCAAGCAGATGTAATGGCGAAAATCGATCAAGCGCTGGCCGGTCTTTAGCTTCCGCGGGCCCTTTACGGTCGTCACAAGTCCCGCATGGAGGAACTTATTCAATCGGCGGGAATTCGAGAAACAACCGGCCGTAGGTAGGTCTAGCCATGCGCGTTCGAGTCGTTACTCTCAATGTTTGGAATGTCGAGGGCGATAGCCGCCGACATAACATTATCAATCAGGAGCTTCGCCGCCTTAAGCCTGATCTTGTCGCGCTGCAGGAGGTCATTCAGTCGGCGGAGGCCAGAACCCTTGACACGATGATGGATGGCCTTGGTCTGCACGTCACTCATCAGCAAGATGTTCAGGTTGTAGCGCCGCCTTATGCTGATCGATATGGCGGCGCAGCGATTGCGACCCGGTGGCCGCATAAGGTGGTCGAAGTGCTCGATCCCAGAATGCCGCAGGCGCCGGACGTGCCGTGGGCCACGCTCGCGGCAACCGTGGACCTCGGTGACATCGGCAGCATTCTTTTCATCGGCACCACTGCGGCCTGGCGCCCAGCCGCCGAAGCCGCGCGCGAGCGTCATGCCGTGGCCATCACCGATCTCGACAGCAGGCACAGGCAGGATTTGCCGACGATCATTGCCGGTGACCTCAATGCCAATCCGGATGCGGCTTCGATACGTTACCTGACGGGCCGACAGTCGCTCGATGGCAGGAGCGTTTGCTATTATGATGCTTGGGAGATCGGCGGACATGGAAAGGGCGACACCTGGACGGTAGCGAACCCAAATGCTGCAGCCGGGGCGGAACGCATCATCGGCCAGGCGAACTATCATCGCCGGTTCGACTATGTGCTGGTCGGATCATGGGATGCCCATCCAAACGGTCGCGCAGAAATTCAGTCAGCCGAACGCGTATTCGATCAACCGGCCGGCGGAGTATGGCCGAGCGACCACTATGGCGTCATGGTCGACATAGAACTCCAAAGAACCTAATCGGCATTTCAATGCCGGCTGATGGCGCGCGACGATCCGGACCTCCGTAACCCGGAGAAATCACCGGTCCCCTTCTTTTTGATCGCAGTGCGTATCATTGCGCAAATTCCAATGATAGCGTCGCCCTACCGGCCGGTCTTGATCGGCAGAAGCACCGGAGGCGGGCACGATGCGTATCATTTTCCGATGTGACCCGGCTTTGGCCGAATATTTGCCGCGCCCCATCCCTGCTCGTGGCGCGCTGCCGGATTGGTTGCGCGCCATGCCCAATACCGCATATTCGGCAATTCACGGTCGCGAAGTGCGCACTTTGAAGCAGTGCCCTCCCGTGGTGGATGCGATGACCTATGGGTTCATGATACTTTTACCCTGCGATGTGGTCGTCGATAAAGGGGTCTTCTCCTGGAATTGGGACGTTCCGGCGCCCGCGACCGAGCGACATCCTCGATCGCCGCTGAGTTTTCATACGCCTGGGCAATTGACAGGCAGTCCGTTCGAAATCGCCGGGCAGGCGGCGATCAAATTCAACAGCTTCTGGACAATCGAGGTCGACGACGGCTGGTCGCTCTTTGCAACTCATCCTGTCAATCGCGCCGATCTCCCCTTCCGGCTGGTCACCGGCCTGGTGGATTCCGACCGATTTACGGATGGTGGAATCAATTTCCCGGCAATCTGGACGCAACCCGAATTCTCCGGGGTCCTGGCCCGCGGAACGCCTGTCGCACAGTGCTTTGCGGTGCCGCGCAGCATGCCGGAGCTGATTTTTGAGGAATTGGATGAGCAACGGCAGAGTGCGTACACGCAGACGGTTGCCACCGTACTCTCAACGCCGGGCGTCTACCGAAAGCGATTTCGCGCCAAGCGCGGCCGCGCCGCTAACCAATGATTGACGCAGTACCGTCTCGTCAAGCCAAAGCCTGCCGCAGGGGGCCGAGGTCAGGGCCATGGCAATGACGCCAAACGTGGACTCATCAAGCGCATAAGCAGTCGAGAATGCCGCCATAGCCTCGTCCATTCTGCCCGCTTCCTGCAATACGACTCCCAAATTGACCGCAGCCTCCGGCGCGTCGGCGTTGATTTCGAGGACACGCCGGTAAGCCTGGGCCGCGCCATCAAGTTTCTGCAGATCGTGCCGTACAAGTGCCAACTCAAACCAAATTCCCGGATGGTCGTCGAGGGCGACGGCGCGTTCGAGCAGTTGTTCGGCTTCAACGAGCGCGCCACGTTCTCTCGCTAGGGAGCTGAGGCGGTTTATGGCTTCCAGAGAAGTCGGCTTGGCATCGAGAACCACGCTCCAAGCATCCCGTGCCGCCGACTTGTTGCCCATCTGGTCCAAAATCCGGGCTTTCTCGACGAAGATCTCCAGCCGGCCATCTATGCCTGTCGCTTTTTCAAGCTGCCTCAATGCCGCTTCCAGCTTGTGTTCGGCTCGATAGATCTTGCCGGCGAGAATGAGGGCGGGGACGTTCCTTGGCTGAGCAGCAAGACTGCTCTCTATTTTTTCCCGAGCACCGGAAAAATCCTCTTCTGCAAATAGAATAGCCGCCAAGAGATGAGAGAGGGATGGATCGGATGGAAACTGGTCCAAACCGGCTTCGCAAAGCTGCTTTGCCACGTCACGATTGCTCTGATTGAAGGCCGCCACCGCGTCCGCAATGATCGCCAAACGCTGACTTTCTTTCATGCGCACGCCATCCAGATGCGCCCGAGCGCAATACCACAAATCATCGTCACGGAGTTATCCGCCGCCGGTATCGAGCCGTCAATTGTGGAATTTTGATCGTAAACTGATTGTTCGCAGGAACAGATATCCATCTCGCCTCCACAGAGCGGCAGAAGGCGGAGCGAGCGCGCAGGCATGCGCACGCGATCAGCCCGGCTAAGACGGAACCATGCTTCGATTGTCCAGTTAGGATGCCGTCTAATGATATTCGACAGGAGAGCCGAAATGAACAATCAACCCGATGATCCAGGTCCTCGCGGTCAGACGTGGCAGGATGTGGCTGACCAGCCAAGCATAGGAGCGGGCATAAATGAACGACCGAAAACGGGGAGTTCGGAAGAAGCAGTCCGTGAGAACCTAAACGAGCTGCGGCAGTTTGCCGGCGAGCAGACGGAGCGGGCGAAGACCGCCGTCGGCGACGCGGCCGAAGACAAGAAGAATATGGCCGCACGGCAACTCGGCGGCGTCGCATCGGCACTCGAAAAAGTCGGCTCAGAACTCGAACGGTCGGACCAACAGGTTGTCGGCCGTTATGCCAAGCAGATCGGCGGTTCGCTCCAGGGTTTCGTGCGTGACATAGAGGGTCGCGATCTCGGCGAAATTGCCGGCATGGTTGAAGACTTCGGGCGTAGGCAGCCACTTGCCTTTCTCGGCATAGCGGCGATTGCCGGCCTGACAGCAAGCCGGCTCCTGACAGCCTCCGCCCACCGTCGCAGCGAGCCGGCGGTTTCCCCGCCCTCCGCTTCTTCGATGCCGGCAGGCGTCCAGTCAATGCGAAGCGAACCGTAGTGCAAGGAGGATCGCCACAATGGCAAATCATCGAGATGACCGCACTCTGACCGAACTGATGACCGGTCTGGTAGGCGATATATCTGGACTCTTTCGCAAGGAAATCGACCTGGCGAAGGCGGAAGCATCCGAGAATTTGAACCGTGCGCTGGGAGGCGCCGAAATCCTGCTCGTCGGCCTGGTGTTTGCGATCGGTGCCATAGGCGTGCTGTTGAGCGCCGCGGTCAACGGACTAGCCGCTTTTCTCGTGGCGCGGAACGTAGCTGAGCCGAATGCCGACACGCTGGCAGCGCTCATTGTCGGGGTGATCGTCGCACTCCTTGCCTGGGCAATGGTCGCGCGCGGTATTTCCACGCTGCGAGGCAGCAGCCTCAAGCTGGATAAGACGGCGACGTCGCTGCGGCGGGATGTGGATGTGGTGAAGGAGAGAGTGCAATGAACGACAATTCTCACTCCCACTCGGCTGCCGAGCTGCAGCGAGAGATCGAGGCGGATCGCCATCGGATCGAGGAAAAGCTCCACGCGATCGAGGAGCGCATGTCTCCCGGCCAGCTTATGGACGAACTGCTCGAATATGCGAGGCAAAGCGGTGGCGCTGAATATGTCAGCAATCTCGGCAAGGCACTCAGGACCAATCCCATTCCCGTTACGCTATTGGGAGTGAGCCTCGCCTGGCTTTTTGCCAATCCTGGCGCCCGCCCAACAGGAGCCAGCGAGCGGGACGAAGCCCGAGAGGAATACCCATTGGCGACCGTGAAAGGTGCCGTAAGGCGCACCGGCCCGGTAGAGGCGAGCTTCGGCGAACGGTATAGCCACTTCACGGATGACGGCGGCAATCGTTTCAGAGCCCTGACGGACGCTGGCGGCCGCCGAGCTGGCCACTTCATCGACCAGAGCGGCAAGGCCTATCGCGGCTTTGCCGACGCGGCCGGCAAGCGGATCGAGGACATCCGCGACGAGGCTGGCACCCTGTTCGATGGGGCCTCTGGTTGGGCGTCCGATACTTGGCAGCAGGTCAGTAGCTCCGCGGGCCGGCTGTCCGATTCGGTTGCGCAAGCAGGGAGTTCCGTCGCGGGCGGCGTTCAAGGTGCAGCGCGAATGGTTGGGGATCGAGGCGGGCAGCTTAACGACGCCATACTCCGTCATTTCCGTGATCAGCCCCTCGTTGGTGGTGCGCTCGCTTTTGCGGTCGGCGCAGCCATTGGCGCGGCGCTGCCGCATACGGAGCTGGAGGACGAGGCGATCGGGGACGTTTCCGACCAGCTTCGCAGGGATATCACGTCTAAGGCAAGTGAGGCGACCAGCGGGGCGGTCGGAACCGCTCGAGAGGTGTTGAACAGGACGGAAGAGGTTAGCGCCAGACGTGACTGAGTGACGGATGATTGCCGGATGCTGGTGCCGGGTCGGCGCCAGCAGCATACGATCTCGTTTATCGGGTATTCTTCCGGCAACGCTCTTTATTTCGAAAAGCCGTCGCTGCGGCGTTACCGGATAGCAATGACTGCGCCCGTTTGGTCAGGCGGCTGGCAAGCCCGACGAGGCCCGTCGAAAGACTGATAGGTATTATCCTCCCGACGATAGGACCTATAACGGCTTGCGCACCAATCGGCTGCTTGCGCAGATATCGGTGGTCCAGCCTGTGGCCCTTCATCCGGCTGGGCCACGTCCGACGGCGAGGTGCAGTGTCGGACCTGCCCACTGTAGGAACGATAGCTGTTCGTCGCAGGATCGAACGAGCGGTAGCGTCGGGCACACCACTGGATGTGTTCCGCAGAGAGCCATGGCTTTTGCTGTACGACGTTGGCCGGAATCGGTTGCAGTTCCTTCGATGCATCGGCGATTTTGAGGGCGGGGGCATTGGTGACATAGGTCGAATACAGAGGCGGCAGCCGCTCGTAGTGTTGCGCGCTGGGATCGATCCGCCGCGGCTCTGTCGTCCACAGATCCGGCGCTGCCAGATTAGCGAATGAATGTCGTTCCGGTTCCGCGATGACGTAGGAAGCAAGGGACGCGACAGCGACACAGGCGCCTACCGCACTTGCGATTCCGAACGCGACCGATGCTATGGCTTTCATTTTGACACCTTCGGGCCATCGATATTCTGGGACATTGAGACGGGTACGAGGCGGTCTTGATGACCGCTGTCAAACGAACGAGCCGAACCCATGGGGGTTCCACCACTCGGTCTTCAGTCTGATGGAATTCGGACTTTGGTCCAATGTCGTTCCAAAGAACGGCAAACGGTCCATCGGTGCCTTTCTTTATCAACAGGACCAATTTGCTTCTCACCCCCCCCCAAACACTTTTGCCGTGTCAACGCCTTGTTGCGCTTCTACGATGAGCTGCGATTCGCCGTTTAAAGCGACAGACGTGCGACCAAGATGGATGAGGGGATGGAATATGACGGATGCCAAGAGCAGCATCGCAGGCCTAAGGCCACACATCACTGTCATTGGGGTAGGCGGTGGCGGCGGAAACGCCATCAACAACATGATTGCCGAAAATCTGGCGGGGGTAGACTTCGTCGCGGCAAATACCGATGCTCAGGTTCTCGCGACATCGAAGGCGTCGCGCCGCATCCAGCTCGGAGTAAATGTGACCGAAGGTCTGGGTGCCGGTTCGCTGCCGGAGGTAGGCCGCGCGGCTGCCGAGGAATCGATCGACGAAATCATGGATCATCTGAGCGGTTCCCACATGTGCTTCGTCACCGCCGGAATGGGCGGCGGAACCGGAACGGGTGCCGCGCCGGTTATCGCTCATGCTGCCCGTTCGGCCGGCATCCTAACCGTCGGTGTCGTCACCAAACCGTTTTCGTTCGAGGGCAATCGCCGCATGACGACGGCGGATCTCGGCATCGAGGCGTTGCAGCAGGCAGCCGATACGGTAATCGTGATCCCCAATCAGAATTTGTTCCGGATTGCGGATGCAAGGACCACTTTCGCGGATGCGTTCATGACGGCCGATCGCGTTCTTTATTCCGGCGTCGGATGCATCACCGATCTCATCGTCAAAGAAGGCCTGATCAACCTTGATTTCGCTGATGTGAAATCGGTCATGCGCGGCATGGGCCGGGCCATGATGGGCACGGGCGAAGCCACTGGGGAAAGCCGAGCGATGAGAGCGGCCGAAGCGGCGATCGCAAACCCGTTGCTGAACGACGTTTCGATGAGAGGTGCCAGGGGTGTCTTGGTCTCGATCTCCGGCGGTTCGGATATGACACTCTTCGAGGTGGACGAGGCAGCGAGCCGTATTCGCGACGAAGTGCAGGGCGACGCGGAAATCGTCGTCGGTGCGATCTTCGACCGCAATCTCGATGGGCGGTTCCGTCTCTCTGTTGTGGCGACCGGATTGGATGGCAGCAGAACGATCGAAACGATGGACGCGTATTCTCAGGATGTGCATCAGACGCATACGCTTCAGTAGCGTGCGCAATCTGGGCAATTTCGCCATAGACCGCAACACATCTGCCGTGGTCGTAGGAAAGCGAAAGAACTCCAAATAGGCCGGGATTTGCTCGAACAGCATGTCGGTGCCGACCCGGAAGGCGCAGCCGCGAGCTCGTGCCGCCTCAAGAAGCGGCGTGATCTCCTGCTTCATGACCACTTCCCCGACGAATGTAGCGGACGAGAGCCGAGAAACGTCGTGACCTTTCCAGAACTTCCGCAAGGTTCGCAAACCAGGGGAGGCCATTGGCGCGCGTCGCATCGCCCTCGATGTGGCGCGTGCCGATCAGCCCGGCGCCCATGACGGCGATTTTCTTGGTCCCCTGCGACAGCTCTTGCATAGAGGCTTCCTTCAGATCCTAATTGCGCAGGATTTCGCCGAGGAATTTGCGGGTTCGCTCATGGGATGCCCGAGGCGCGTGCCAGCGCTACGGCAAGGCCGGCGTCATGGCGCTTAAAGATCGGATAGCTTGTATCCAGGCGGCTTGAAGAGGGTCGCCGCCTTGCCGGCAATGTCCGGCTTGAATACCTGCTCCGCCCAGTCCTTCGGCGCGACATCCTCGATGCCGACCGACACGGACTCCGGGCCGTAGCCAAGCGTTTTGGTGACAGCGCGGGTGATTTCCTCGGCCAAGGCGGATTTCTCCGCGTCCGACCGACCCGCATACATTTTGACAATAACGTGGGGCACGATTTCTGCTCCTCACCAAGGTTGGTTCGCGGGGCCGACGGTGAATTCATTGACCGTGGTGTCTGCCGGCAAATCGAGCGCAAAGGCGACGACATCGGCGATCCGGTCCGGCGAAATGCCGAATTTGGCATACAGCCCACGCATCGCCTCGGAGGCCTGCTTGTCGGTGATAGTGTCCAGCAGCTCCGTATTGATCGCGGCGGGATAGATCGTCGCGGTGCGGATGTTCGTTCCTTCCATGGCCGACTCCATGCGCAGGACTTCCATGAAATTGCGCACAAACCATTTGGTGCCACCGTAGACGGCGCCGTTTGGATAGGCTTTGAGGCCCGCAACCGATGAGGTCGCGATAACGTGCCCGGATTTCCGGGCGATAAAGGTCGGCATGACCGCCGCGATCCCGTTGAGGACGCCCTTGATGTTCACGTCGACCATCTTGTCCCAATCATCGGTCTTCAACGCCGACACCGGAGAGCTGGGCATAAGCCCGGCATTCAGGAAGATGGCGTCGACGCTGCCGAAGGACTCTTTCGCGAGCTTCACGATGTCATCGTTGTCAGACCGCTTGGTGACGTCGAGCACTTGGTAGACTGCTTGGCCGCCTTCCCTGGCAATCTCTGCGGCCAGGGCCTTGAGTTTGTCGTCGCGCCGCGCGCCGAGGACGACCTTTGCGCCTTTATTGGCGAGCAATCTCGCGGTCGCCTCGCCGATGCCCGATGAGGCGCCAGTGATAATCACCACTTTGTCTTTAATCATGATGCCAGATCTCCGAATGTTGACTTCGACGCGTTCATGCGCCGTATTGTTCGTTACTGACCTTTTCCATCCAGTCGACAACCTTGCCCTCAAGGTGTTCCTGCAGGGCGATGTGACTCATGGCATTGTTGGGGGCCGCGCCGTGCCAGTGCTTTTCGCCGGGCTCAAACCACACCACATCGCCGGGACTGATCTCCTCAATGGGGCCGCCTTCGCGTTGCACCAGGCCGAGGCCGGTGGTCACGATGAGCGTTTGACCAAGCGGATGGGTGTGCCAGGCGGTGCGGGCGCCGGGCTCGAAAGTCACAAGCGCGGCCGCGCCGCGGCGGGCGTCGTTCGCCTGGAACAAGGGATCGATGCGGACGGTGCCGCTGAACCAATCGGAAGGCCCTTTGCCTGATGGCTGGGAGCCATTGCGGATGATGTTCATGGTCGTTCTTTCCGTTAACGCCTGGCGCAAGGCCAGCTTGGTTTCCGAAAGGGAATCTAGGTCCTGTTGCGCCATCTGATTAGACGCTATAATCCAAATGCACTTATAGGCAGGACCAATGAATGAACGACGTTCTCGACGGATTGACGGAGTTTCTAACAGTCGCACGCGAACGGAGTTTCACGCGGGCGGCGGCTAAGCTGGGCATTGCGCAGCCGACGCTGAGTCAAACCGTTCGCGCTTTGGAAGACCGGCTCGGGGTTCGCCTGCTGATCCGCACGACGCGCAGCGTCTCGCCGACCGAGGCTGGGGAGCGCCTGCTGCAGACCGCCGGCCCGCGTCTGGATGATATCCGGGCTGACCTGGAGGCGATGCGGGAGTTGAGGGACAAACCGGCGGGCACGTTCCGCATCTCGGCGATCGACTTCACCGTCGATTACATCCTCTGGCCAAAACTTGCGCCTTTTCTGGAAAAATATCCTGACATCAAGATCGAAATCACCATCGACTACGCCATGACCGACATCGCGGCTACCGGCTACGACGCCGGTGTTCGATTGGGTGGGGTCGTGGCGAAAGACATGATCGCGGTTCCGCTGACGCCCCATGCGCGGTTCGCGGTGGTGGGGTCGCCGTCCTATTTCGAGCGCCACCCGGCGCCGACCGTGCCGCAGGACCTGACCGGCCACCGCTGCATCAACCTGCGCCTCCCCACCTACGGCAATCTCTATGCCTGGGAATTCGAAAAGGACGGGCAGGAACTGCGCGTCCGCGTCGACGGTCAGGTGGTGTTCAACGGCATATTCCAGGTGCTCAATGCCGCGCTCGACGGCTTTGGACTGGCTTTCATTCCCGAGACGATGGCCGCGCCACACCTCGAGGCGGGTCGCCTGCGGCGCGTGCTTGAGGAGTGGTGCCCTTACTGGGAGGGATATCACCTTTACTATCCGACACGCCGGCAGTCCTCGCCCGCTTTTGCACTGCTCGTTGAGGTTCTGCGCTATCGTGAGCAGGACAAGGCAATGCAATCGCGTTGATCATCTGAAACGCCTCTTTTTTGCGACGCCATGGTCCAGAATTGGCGCCGCACTTGTCGGTGCTAGTCGGCCCCCTTCAAGAGCATTAGAGGTGTACTTTGGTTTTTGGCACGAGGCCTGTTCGATATTGATCGACGAGATGTCGGCAGGCGCGGATCGTCAACGCCATGACGGTCAGTGTCGCGCCGGCAATGCCGCTGCCGGGAAAGGCGCTGGCGTCCGTCACGATGACATTGGGTGCGTCCCAGAGCTGATTGTATGGATTAAGCACCGAATTTGGCGATCATTCCCCATGCGCGCCCCACCTGTTTCGTGGATCGCAGCTGCGCTCGGCATCCGGCGGGATATAGCGCCAGGAAACGACATGCCGCTGCGGCCAACGTCCTTCCAGCGTGAGAGCATGACTGCTCCCGCACGAAGGGCAGGGCGGCCGATTTCGTCTGTGCAGCGAGGAGAATTCTGAGCATCTGATGCCGCTTGCGCTTCTGCATAAGCCTTGTTAAGCCCGGCGAGGTCTTTCAGCCCTTGGGCGGAACGTTCCAGCAGATCGGCCGCGAAACGCCAGTCTCGATGACGGGAGTCCCACATTCCCGACCAAGGGTTGCTCCGGGACTCCCGGCCGTTGCGTGGGGTCCATGCTTCGGCACGTTGAATAGATCGCCCGCCGCCGGATTAAACCAGGGCAAAACCTTTCGTGTCAGAAATACAAGATTAATATCCACGGAGGCGTGTGCCGTTTCAGATCGCGGTGCACAAAACCTCAGTCATCGAGGCATCAATATCGCGAACCAAGCAAATCTTCGGCATGCGGCTCCCGGGCTCAGTGGTGCGAGCGAAGCAGCACCATTGCCGGGCCGGCCAGAGCCGCGGCCGCGATCATCAGTGAAATCCCCACCTTCAGTGCTTTTATCCGGCGCGTCCTGACGCCGCTCCAATCATATGCCAATTTATTCCCCCCAGGTGCTGCTCAGCGTGACCTCACCTAGCGGCCTCCTGCCGCACGGCAAGGGGAGGAAACAGCCATTCCCCAAAAAGAGCGGCAACCGAACGAAGAGGCCCCACCTCGTGGCAGGGAGGCAGGGCCAGGGAACCGGTTATGGCTCATGCTGCACGAACAATTTGCCGAGTGGGCATTAGGTTCGCGCGAGGTTTGGTACCACCGCAAGATGAAACCAAACTGAAGATATGCCGCGGCAATGGCTGGCTCTTCACCTGCCGTAACCCTCTCAAGAAAGAAAGCCTCATGGATCGAGCGAAACCGTTCGCCTCGGTGTGCTCAACCTTATGCTCGTTGGATGTTGTGCAGGAATTGCTATCCGGGCATGATTGCTGCCTTCGTGCACTGAGGAAAATTTATCCCGATCGAGCGACGCCCGTCGAAAACGCTCGCAACGATCGTAAATGCCAGTGAGGATATGAAAGTGGAAATGGACGCTGATTTATTCTGAAAATAGCACCGGGAGGAGGGCCCCAATGACTATGATCCATCAGTCGCTGTATCGCGAACGGCTGCGATCCGCAAAGGAGGCTGTCGCTCTGATCCCCTCGGGCTCCAAGGTCGCGATGCCGATAGCGGCGGGTCAGCCACCCGCCATTCTTGCGGCGTTGGCTGAGCGGGCTCGGGCCGGAGGCGTCGACAATGTGCGGCTCCACTATCTCCTTTGTACTGGCGTTGCCGGAACCAGCGTTTTCGATTTCGACCTCTGCCACCGGATCATTCCGATAAGCTACTTTCACGGAGGGGTGGAACGTGCGCTCGACAAGAGGCGGTCGGCGGAGGCATTGCCCGCCGTTGACCTCGTGCCCTGTCATTTCAGCCAGGTGCCGCGCTCTCTGGTCGAGCATGTCGGGGTGGATACGCTGATTGCTACGGTCGCGCCGATGGATGCGGACGGCAATTTCAGCCTTGGCGCCAGCACCGACTACGCACTGACAGTATCGCGGAAGCCGGGAATTCGGCTGATCCTCGAAGTCAATGCCAGGATGCCTTATGTGCGGGGCGATTGCATGATCCCCGTATCGAGCGTGACGGCACTGGTCGAAAACGATGTCAGCCTGCCGATCTTGCCTGGCGCTCCAAGCAATGAAGTGGACGATACCATCGGCGCGATCGTTGCAGGCCTGGTGGAAGACGGCGATTGCCTGCAAATGGGTATCGGCGCCTTGCCGGATGCGGTGTGCTCGCGGCTTTCGCACCATCGCAACCTTGGCATCCATACGGAAATGATGACCGGGGGCCTCGCCAATCTGGTCAAGGCGGGCGTGGTCGACAACAGCCGCAAGCAGACGCATGTCGGGCGGTCGATCTTCACCTTCGCGCTCGGAGATCAATCGCTTTACGACTTCCTGCACAGCAATCCGGATATCGAAGCCCATCCGGTCGACTATGTGAACAATCCTTTCGTCATTTCTCAGAACGACCGGGCTGTGTCAGTCAACGCGACGCTGCAGATCGATTTGAACGGGGCATGCAATTCGGAATTCATGAACGGCAGGCAGTTCAGTGCAACCGGCGGCCAGGTCGATTTCGTGCGGGGGGCCTATGCTTCGCGCGGAGGGCGGTCGATCATCGCCTGTCATTCGACCGCGGCAAAAGGCACGCTCTCGCGCATCGTTCCGGCGCTGACCGGGCCGGTGACGACATCGCGCAACGACACTCATATCGTCGTCACGGAATATGGATGGACGAATCTCAAGGGCAAGTCCGTGGCCGAGCGGGCAAAGGCGCTCATTGCGCTGGCCCATCCGGATTTTCGCGAGGAGCTGGACCGGGCAGCCCACGGGGCGGGGCTCTATGCTGGGGGCGACTGATCTCAGCGAAGGATTCATCGTTGAACGCACTCAACTAACTGCGATCTGATTACGCGCAGGCGCTAATCCATTATTGGAATGTCGGCATGAACCGCCACCTCGTAACTCGCCAGGTCATGATTGACGAAGAAGCCACGGCGGGTATCCACCGCAGGCTCCTCTGAAAACGCCTTCCGGCACCCATCATCATCGCACTGATGACCTGGCTGCGGGCGGTGATCGGATTGAGAATGCGTTCGGCCGCCCAGACCGCCAGCATTTTATGAATCCGGCTCTCGCCGGTGGCAATGTCGACTCCAACCTCGACGAACGGCGAGATTGCGCGGTCCTCAGGCTGCAAGCGCACGTCCTCAAAAGTCCTTTTGACCCCATCATTGAGAGTCATCATCGTTCATAAGCAAATCTTCGCACCGTGACGGCGAGTTCTTAAATTCCTGACCCGTCAAGCTGCTGGGCGTCGTCGCCTTCCCAAGGTGCGGGCATCGAGGTGCGATTGAGATTGGCCGAAGGCATCGGCATCCAGCACTTCAATTCCGGCTCGGCATATTCGATGATGTGCCCGGGTGAGGAATCGGAGGCGCGCCAGCCTTCCGCACCGAATTGATCGCCATTCGACCAATATGCGAGATCAACTTCAGCCGGCCCCTGTTCGGACGCGCGGATCGTAACGAGGATCCGACTGCCGTCTTTCGGCGCGTTCGCCATGTGGCGCCAGCGGTCTGGCTCATCCATTGTTTTTCCTCCTGCCTTGCTGCTGCTCGTAAATGTCGCCTCACGATCGAAAACGGTCAACCCAAACTTTGCACGACACATCCCGGCGGCGGGATTTGCCCGCCGGCAAGCTGCTTGCAGCGCGAGGCGGCGCCAGATGCCGGAGGCGAAGAAAGCGGAAACTGCCCGCTCGGCAAGCGCGAGGGATGACAAGGATGGCTCGTGCATCATATTTCTAGCTGACCAGCGGCGTCGCGCCGCGAAGCAGCTTTGACACGGATAGGGGAACTGAGATGCGCAAGTTCAACGTTGTCGTCACCTACGAAACCGAAGCTGATACTGCCGAGGAGGCCGCGTTGCTCATGTACCAGGAGCTGACGAACAAGCAGCCGCCTCTTCATTTTTCCGTGGTGGATGAGTCAAACGCCGCCACCAGCATAATTCTTGATCGGGAAAAGGCAGATGAATTTGCCAGCACCGATCATACTGCCGACCCCGGCAACTGGTGACATGACCGGCACATAGGTCGGGCTGCAGCGATCGACTGTTCGCACGCCGTCAAAGTTTGCTAAGCTGACCCGCATCCCCGACGACATTGTTGAAGACCGGATCATGAGATGCGGGGTCGTGAAAGATCTTGCCGTCCCGGCCGGCCTGATCAGCGCCCATAATGCCGGTTTCGGCTATGCGTTCTGTCGGGCGTTCCCCCAGTCGTTGCGAAAAAGCTTCCCTTGCTCCGTCTCCAGTGACGAATCCGATTTTTTGGACACGCTTAACTATTTGAAATCATTGCGGTGCGACTCTGGCAATTACGTGAAAAATGACAACTAATGACTTTTGAATTTTAGGACAAACTGATACTATCGCTGCGGGGATACTATACTACGAGGCTTAACATGCGGCGTGGCCTGATATCTGGTGTCTTTTTGGCATGGGCCGCGATCGGTGTCTTGGCGGGCCTTGTTCTTGCCGACGAAGATGACATGACGACAGGTGAACGGCTCGCGGCGTTGTTGCGCGCCAGCCGGACGGTCGTCTCGGGCTATCAAAAGCTGATCAACGATGAATCCCTCGGAAAAAAGGATCTCACAGGTCAACGCGTCGTCAACGAGGCGCTGCAGATTTTTGCCCAGCGCAAAGGCGATTCCGTATCGGATCAGAATTACAGCCCTTCAGATAAGCAACTGTTCGATGCGCAGGTCGCCGCGATAAAGGAAGTTGTCGACGAACATCAAAACATGATCGATATGAAGGGTGTGGGCTTCAAGGGGTTCATTCCCTCGACCTTCGCCCGCTTGGTCAATGAACGTTTTTCGGAAAAGGTCGGCGACAAGGCGAAGATGAAGGTGACTGCGCCGGAGGAGCTGATCCGCAATCGAAAGGCGCGGCCGGATGATTGGGAACAGCATGTCATCGAGAGCAAATTTCTGTCTCCCGATTGGCCAAAAGGCAAAGCCTTTACCGAGGAGGTGGAGGTGAGCGGCCGCCCGTCTTTTCGCATGCTGATCCCTGAATATTACTCGGCATCCTGCCTGACGTGTCACGGCGGACCCAAAGGCGAGGTCGATGTAACAGGCTACCCGAAGGAGGGTAAAGCTGAAGGCGATTTAGCCGGTGCGATCAGCATTACGCTTTTCAAATGAGCGCCTACGTCACCATTCCCACACGGATCGGCCGCTTGACGGATCGAAAGATACCGCTTCGCCTTATCTGTCTTTCGGCCGTGCTTTTGGGGGCTCTGCTCCTCAGCGTCGCCTTCATGCTCTATGATCTGCGTGAAAATCAGCGTCGTGTGGAGGAGGCGAATGCGCGCTTTCATATGCTGGACGATGCTGCCAAGGCGCATCGCCATTTTGGCGAGGTCCGCTACTGGCTCACGGATCTGTCGGTCAGCCTTTTGACGCTCTCGGAACGGCGGGCGCAGGACGCCCGCAAAGCGCTGGAACAAGATCTGGTCAGCATCAAGGTCTTCGCGCCCGGGGAAGCGAACACGATCCTGCAGGGCTCTAACGCCTATTATGAAAAAGCAATGCAGGCCGTCGATGCCTATACGAACGACAACAGGGTCATAGGAAACACGCGGCTGGCGGCTGCCAGAAGCTATAGCGATGAAATCGATTCCGTGCTCATGTCGCTCGAACAGCGTCTCAAGAACGAGGCCGATCTGGCGCGTGATGCGGCCGATGCATCGGCGCGCAGCACCTATATGCGTGCTCTGATCGCGGCCGCGGTGACGACGCTCGCCTGCATTCTGATGACCTGGCTGGTGCTGCGCTCCATCCTGGTGCCGCTCGGCCGCATCGACAAAGCGATGACCCAACTGACCAGGGGGCAGGAGAATGTCGAACTGCCTCCAGAAGGCAGCGATGAATTCGGAAAGCTGTCAAAGACGCTGCGGTTGCTGCGTGACAGCCAAGCGGAGCGCCGCGAGCTTGAAGCGGCTGCCGAGCGCCAGCGCAACACCGTGATGACGGCCATCGAAACCATCCCCGATGGGTTCGCATTCTTTGACGCGAACGATCGCCTGGTTCTAGTCAACCAACGCTATCTTCAACTGTTTCCGGACACTGCGGACCTGATGACGCCTGGGAGGGCATTCGAAGACATCGTTCGCGCGCAGGCAGAACGCGGCACAACCGATGTCGGAAGCGGCGGCATTGAGAGTTGGATCGCCGAGGCCATGCAGCGTCACCATGAGCCGCGCGGCATGATCGAGCGGCAATTCGCCAATGGAACATGGCTGCGCATCGCCAAGCGAAAGACGCCCGAGGGCGGCACCGTGGCGGTCTACACGGATATATCGGATTTGAAAAACCGCCAGGCGGAGCTGGAGGAGGCAAAGCGTGGCGCTGAGGTTGCCAGCGAAGAAAAGAGCCGTTTCCTCGCCTCCATGAGCCATGAGCTGCGCACTCCTTTGAATGCGATCATCGGTTATAGCGAAATGCTCATCGAGGATGCCAGCGATCTCGGACAGACCGAATTCATTGCGGATCTCAATAAAATCATGGGTTCGGGACGCCATCTCCTGGCGCTTATCAACGACGTTCTCGATCTTTCCAAAATCGAGGCGGGCAAGATGGAGCTTTACGTCGAACGTCTCAGTCTAAAACAGCTCCTTGCCGATGTTCAAAATACCGTCGCGCCGCTGATTGCCAAAAAGGGCAACCGTCTGCTGGTGAGTGCCTCCGTGGAGCCGGACCAAATCGAGACCGATAAGACTAAGTTGCGGCAGAATTTATTCAACCTTCTCTCGAACGCCGCCAAATTTACTGAGAATGGAGAGATCAGGCTTTCGGTGCGGCGTTATGAGGACGAAGCGGCCGAATGGCTTGAATTTGCCGTCGGTGACAGCGGAATCGGCATGACGAAGGAGCAGCAGAAGAAGCTGTTCCATGCATTCGTACAGGTGGATTCCTCGACGACGCGCAATTACGGCGGGACCGGCCTCGGTCTGACCATCACGCAGCATTTCGTCAAGATGATGGGTGGTGCCATAGCCGTCGAGAGTGAATTCGGAAAGGGCTCGACCTTCCGTTTCACGATCCCCGCGGTCAGCAGAACAGATACCGTCCAGGAAAATACGCCGCAAAGCGATATCTTGGAAGATGGGGGCGCGCGTCCAACAGTCCTGGTAATTGATGATGAGGCGCGGGCTCGCAAATTCGTCTCCGACGCCGTTCGCGGCGCAGGCTTTGCCGTGATCGAAGCCACGGGTGGAGAGGAAGGTCTGGCAAAAATCCGTAAATTGCACCCGGACGCAATCGTGCTTGACGTGATCATGCCGGGTCAGGACGGTTGGTCCGTGCTGCGCGAAATCAAATCGGACAAGGCAGTCTGCGACATTCCCGTCATTCTCGCGACGGTCGTGGCAGATCGCGAAATGGGCCTTGCCTTTGGCGCTGTCGACCATCTGATCAAGCCGATCGATCCCCGGCAACTCGTCGAGACCCTGAACGCAGTCGCCGGCGAAGCACGCCATGATGTGCTTATCGTCGATGATGATCCCGCGACGCGCGATCTTTTCCGCCGGGTGCTGGTCCGCGAGGGTTGGAGGGTTCGGGAGGCGGCTGACGGTCATCATGGCCTTGAGCAACTCGAGGCCGGGCGGCCGACGATCATGGTTCTAGATCTGATGATGCCGAATATGGATGGTTTCACGCTCCTTCAGACCGTCAAGGACAGGCACGACCTGGCAGATATCCCGGTCGTCATCGTCACGTCGAAAGATTTGACGCGAGAGGAGCTGGATTGGTTGGGTGTTCGCGCCAAGGAAGTGGTCAGAAAGGGAACGAAAGGTCGCACCGATCTGATCGCAGCTTTAAAGCGGCATCTTCCGCAAAAGGAAGAGGCTTGAGCAGAGAGGTTGGCATGGTCAAAATTCTTCTCGTCGAGGACAATGAGATGAACCGCGATATGCTCTCCCGCCGCTTGGAGAAGCGCGGTTACGAAGTTGTCAGCGCGACCGACGGGCTTGCCGGGGTCGAGGCCGCCGTGACTGTGCGACCGGACCTGGTTTTGATGGATATGAGCCTTCCCGTCATCGACGGCTGGGAAGCAACGAAGCGGATCAAAAGAAATCCTGTCACGGCTGGCATACCTGTGATCGCACTCACCGCCCACGCCATGGCCGGCGACCGGGAAAAGGCAATCGAGGCGGGTTGTGACGACTACGACACCAAACCGATCGAACTGCCGGGTCTGCTGGACAAGATCGTGCGTTTGACCGGAGGATGACGATCGTGGCCCCATCTCGCGACATCGGGCATCGCATGTACATCGCCAGAATCGCCCAAAACATCGTCGATCCGGCTCAGGCCATTCTGGGCTATCAGGAGCTGATTACGGAGGAGGTGCGTGAGGCGGGACCCAGCGGTGCCTTGCCGGACCTTGAAAGAATATTGAGCGCCGCGCGAGAGCTGAATACATTGATCAAGCGGCTTCTCGACATCGAAACGCCGGATTGTGGGAATGCGCCCTCACTCGATAAGCTGTTGCGGCATGATCTCAGAACACCGATGAATGCCATTCTCGGCTATTCCGAGATGTTGATCGAGGACTTTGCCGATACATTGCCGGCGCGTCTGCTGGAGGATGTGTCGAAGGTCATTCGTGAAAGCCGCAATTTGCTGGCGCAGATTGACGAAACACTCGATGGGTCAGCCGCCGATGCGGATCAGGAATTGCAGCTTAAAGTCGACGGAACGATCGCCGCCGATCTCGCGAGGACAATGGCGACCCGTTCTTCGGCCGTCACGGAACGCGCAGGACGTATCCTCATCGTCGACGACACGGCTTCAAATCGCGATCTCCTGTCCAGGCGCCTGCGCCGCGATGGACACACCGTTGTCGCGGCAAGCTCCGGCGACGAGGCGCTTTGTATCTTCGATCAGCAGGAATTCGATCTCGTATTGGCCGATGTCCTGATGCCGGACATGAACGGCATAGAGCTTCTCAGCCAGCTTAAGGCGAACCGACATTTTCGCGAGATCCCCGTCGTGATGATTTCCGGTTTGAAGGATGACGACGCCGTTGCCCGTTGCATCGAGGCAGGGGCGGAGGACTATCTCCGCAAACCGATAAATCCCGTCCTGCTTAAGGCGCGCATTGCCGCCTGCCTTGAGCGTCGTCGTTGGCGAACGCGCGAGAAGCAATATCTGGCGCAGATAGAATTCGAGAAGGAGCGGGCAAATACTTTACTTCACGCCGTTCTTCCGAAACAGGTCGTGAAGCGGCTGGCGGACGGAGAGGAAGTGATCGCCGATCGTATCGATATGGTGACTATCGTCTTCGCCGACATCGTCAACTTCACGGAATTTGCCGCACGAACGCCTGCCGCAGCGCTGGTGCGAAGACTGGGAGACCTGTTTAGTCGCTTCGACGCACTTGCGGATCAATATGGCATCGAAAAGATCAAGACGATCGGAGATGCCTATATGGCGGCATCGGGACTGCCGGACTCTCGCGAGGATCACGCCGTCGCGGGCGTCGCATTCGCCAAGGCACTGCTGGCGGAAATGTCCGGGGGCATCGCTGATGGACCAGTGCTCACCTTGCGGATCGGCATTCACAGCGGGCCGGTCATCGCCGGCCTGATCGGTCGGAAACGCTTTGTGTATGATGTCTGGGGACACACGGTCAATGTCGCCAGCCGCATGGAGTCCTGCGGCGTACCGGGTCAAATTCAAATATCTCAAACGACCTTCGATGCAATTGGCGAAGGCCGTATGCCGGCCCGCAGGCAAAGCATGAATATTCGCGGCATCGGAAGATGCACCACCTATCTTTTGGAATAGCGGGGGTCGCTTGGCGGATAATAAGCGGTCTCGCGGCGGCGATCCTGGTCTCATGAATGTTGCAGATTTCGCTCGGCGGCTTTGTCGGTCAGCCGTTGCGCCAGGCTTTTACCGGCTCTTGCTCAATCGGCAGCGACGGGCATGTCACGCTCGATGCGCCCACGCAGAGGTCGTTCCGGCATGAGGTGGAAGGCAAGGAGCGACAGTGCCATTGCGACGGCACAGCCAAGGAAAATGTAGGCGAAGGGCATTCCGAGCGTGTTTGCGGTGTTCAGCGCCGGCACGCTCTCACCAGCAAGCGGCAGACCATTGCCGAGCGCGATGGCGCCGAGGGCCGCAACGCCGAGCGCTCCGCCAAGCGAACGCAGGAAGGTCAACAGGCCCGTCGCGACGCCGAGATGGGCCTGATCGACCGCATTCTGAACGGAAACGGTGGCGACCGGAAATGTCGTGCCGGTGCCGAGGCCCGCGCCTACGGTCAGAAGCTCGAGCATAAACAATGAGATGCGACCGGCGAGAAACGCCAGCGCCGCGAGGCAAATCAGGCTGAATAGCGCGCCGGCAACAGCGATCATCTTATATCGGACAATGCGTGGAATCGCCCGCCCGCTCGCCATGGCGCCGAGCACTGTGCCCAGCAGCAGGCCGAGCATGGCAATGCCCGAGTTGCTGGCGGAAAGACCGTGAACTGATTGCAGATAGACGGGAAGATAGACCGACAGGCCGACATTGGCGGACTGTACGGTAAACATCGCCAGCGTTCCGTACCGCACGACGGGGTTGCTCAGAACTTCAAGCGAGATCAGGGGCTCCGCAGTGTGTCGCAGGCGTAGGCCAAACATGATCCACAGGACGACCGAAGAGCCCAGCAGTCCGATTATGCTCGATGACAACCACGAATAGCGGCTGCCGCCCCAGTTGAGAGCAAGCAGCAACAGCGCGGTCGCGGCGACGAGTAAGGCCGCGCCGACTGCGTCGATGCGATGCGCGCGACCAACCACGGGCAATTTCTTCAAGGGATTATTGATGATCGCCAGCGCCACCAGCCCGAGCGGGATGTTGATCCAGAAGATCAGGGACCAATGGAGATGCTGGGCGAAAGTGCCGCCAAGCAGCGGCCCGGCGATGCTCGCAACGGCCCATGTGCCGGAAATCCAGGCGGCATAGCGCGCGCGTTCGCGCGGTGGCACGAGGTCGCCGATGACCGTTTGCGAGAGTGCGAACAGGCCGCCGCCACCCAGACCCTGCACGGCGCGGCCGATGATCAGCACCAACATATTTGGCGCCAGCGCACTGATGACCGAACCGAGCAGGAAAATGATGATGGCGGCGAAGATAGTCGAGCGCCGTCCATGGACATCCGATATCTTGCCGTAAAGCGGCGCCATGGCGGTCGCCGTCAGGAGATAGCCGGTCACCAGCCAGGGCAGGTATTCGGCATGTCCGATCGCCTTGCCGATCGTCGGCATCGCAGGAGCAACGATCGTCTGATCGAGCGCGGCCAGAAGCATAGAAAGAAGCACGCCCGCGATTATGATGTTCTTCTCCGATTCCGACGGAACCGATGCGGCGGCGGCGCTTTCATTCGGAGGGCTTGCTTTGTTCATTCTGTCAGGCCCACTTTCCGGCAGCTCAGCAAATTTTCAGTCTCAGCGAAGTCCTACAGCGACGCCATGCGATCGCCAATCCCCCGGCGGCCATCATGAACTCTCCAGGTGACGGAAGCCGGAAGGATTATTGCGCAATGACGCAGTCGCCGCTCAACCAGAGGAACGGTCAATTGATCAATCGACAGGCGTCGCACAAACCTACGGAGGTGTGATCCCACTGCGCTCACGCCGTGCTCTGCTCCATCGCTAGTTCTGCTTGCAGGCTTTCGGTATCGCGGAAGATCGTGGCGACAGCCAAAACACGCCCGCCGCGCTTGAAGCGCAGGAGGCAGTCTTTTGCGGCAATGTCACCTTCGACCTCGATAGCATCCCATCCCTCGGCATGGCCGACATAGTTGATCGGAATGTCGTAATGCTGGCTCCAGAAGAATGGCACATCCGTAAATGTCTTCCGGCGTCCGAGCATGTTGAGCGCCGCGGCAGCACCCTGCCTCTCAGCCACCACCCAGTGCTCCACCCTGATGTTCTCGCCGCTGTGGGGATCGGGCCAGCGTGCGATATCGCCGGCAGCATATATGCCCGGCACGCTGGTCTCGAGATAGGCATCGACGAGAACGCCCCGATCGGTGGCAATACCGGCCGCTTCGGCGAGATCGACCCGCGGCCGCACGCCGATGCCGGCAACGACCATGTCGGCGGCAAGGGCGCTGCCGCTGTTCAGCAGGACCTCGCCCGCGCCGATGCTCGCAGCGCCATCCCGAAGGTGGAAGACGACGCCATTTTTCTCGTGCAGGGCGCGAATGAAGTCGCCCATTTGCGGGCCAAGCACCCGTTCCATCGGGCGTTCCTCGGGCGCCACCACATGCACTTCGACACCACGGGTCCGAAGCGAGGCGGCAACCTCGAGGCCGATGAAGCTCGCACCGAGCACGACAGCGCGCCGTGCCGCACCGCTCTGCGCGATGATCCTGCGGCTGTCGGCAAGCGAGCGCAGGGTGTGGACATGAGGCTGATCGGCGCCGGGTATGGTCAGACGGACGGGTTCGGCACCGGTCGCGAGCAGCAGTCTATCAAAGGCGACCTTCGCCCCATCGGCGAGCACGACCTCGCTGGCCCGAACATCGATGCCGGTGACCTTGGTTCCGAGACGCAAGTCGATGTTGTTCTTGGCATAAAAGCCTTCTTTGCGGAGCGGGATCCAGTCTTCGGGAGCTTTGCCTGCGAGATAATCCTTCGAGAGGTTGGGGCGGTCGACCGGCAATGCCTCGTCGTCGCTGATCATGAGGATAGCGCCCTGATATTGTTCGCGTCGCAATCTCTCGGCAGCGGCGAAGCCCGCTGCGCCACCGCCGACAATGACGATCCTTTCCGGAGGAGCACCCGCATTGCTTTCGCGCGGGGCAGGAGAGGGTTTCTTGCGCTTCTCGCCGACAAAAATCCTTCCGCCGCGCTGCTCGACCGACCAGCAGGCGAGCGATGATAGCGCAGGCGCGCGCAGGGCCTCTCCGGTGCGCAGGTCGAAGCAGGCGTGATGCCACGGGCAGCGGACGCTCTCATCGACGACGAGGCCGTCGACCAGCGGCCCGCCATAGTGCGAACAGGTTGCGGTGACGGCGAATATCTCCTCTCCTCGGCGCACCAGCAGCACGGGCTCACCGTCGCGATGGCCGACCAGCTTGCCGCCATCAGGAAGATCGGTGAGTGCAATGCCGAGGGCCAGTTCGGGTCCGCTCGGCTCTGAATGGGTACTGGCCATTTTTTCCTCCCTCAAAGGCCTGCCGATATCGTCCGTTGCAGCGCTCGGTTGTCCGGCAGGAGGCGTCCCTTCAATTTTCCGCTATTCCAACTCTGAGGCAAATGAATTTGGTGTGCAGTCGAGCGGAATTTTTTGGTGGAGTCAGGTGCAGCGCTCTCGCAGACCGTCTCAACATAGCATCGCCTGCGCCAAAAGAGCTCATCATGCATGATCGGAGAAGTTTTAAAAACCAGCTCTGGCGTCGAAAGCACCTGTTCGTGTTGTCGAGGTCGCGTTCACCGAGATCCGGCTGACAAGCCGGAAGTTAGGACATGGAGGCCTTGATCAGACCAAGGTCCAATTCTCAATGTATTTTTTTTGGGATATTAACCTCTTGCCCCGTCGTCGACACCATTGCCACCCGTGTCGGCGGCCCACCCTGTCACCAAAGTAACTTCTGGTGACAGGGCCATAATTAGCGATCGATGCATCTTTGTCCTCACTTCCGCCGGTGGGGTGGCCCACGTCCGGCGAAAGCCAGGAGCGGCAGTTCTGGCCGCTGATAACAAAGACCCGTCACCTTGTGAGGTGACGAGCAACGTGTTCAGCAGTGCCGCTCTGAGAACTAAGCCGAAAAGAGCGACATTCAGTCCAACGACAGTGGCTTAGCGTACTTGATCTGAAGAACGCCACACCGGGTTACCGGTTCCCGGCAAATTCTTGAAATTGTCATGACGAAAATACGGGTTTCTGTTCGCGAATGCGCGAGAAAAGAGGAAGGAAAGGATGACCAGCAGGTATCTCAGCAAGCGCGATTTTGCTCTCAGTTCAGTTGACCTGGACGTCTGTCAGCGCGCCTTCGACGTCATTCTGCTCAAGAGGAATATTACGCGTAAAAGCCAAGAGGGAGAGGAGGTGGCAGCAATGATCATCGAGCTCTTCAGGGAAGGGGTGCACGACGAACACCAGCTCGTCGCCCTGGTTGGAATTAACGACAGCCATGGCGCCTTTCAGCAAATAAATTCTCGCATTGATGGAACAAATTGGATGGGACGTCATTTCCGATATTGGTCGGGATGTTCCCCCACTTTCCGACTGGCCAACCGGCCATCTAAGGCAACCCGTCGTTGGCGGCGCCCCTGCCAGCGGCGGGTTCCTGGAGCACTCCGGGCGACCTTCCGAGGCCTGGCGAATCCTCATCGCAGCGATAGACCCTCAGCGTTCCTCGCGTGCGCAGCATATGTGCACACGCCGAGTCCAGCAGGGCGGAGCAGATGGGCTTTACGAGAACACTCCCAATCCGGCAATCGATGCTGATCAAGCTGAATTATGCCGGCCGGACAAACTTGTTGAGGTGCATCATCGTCGATATCACGTCGCCGGTATTTATGCGCCTGCGTACCGGCCTATCGCCGATTGGCAAAATTCTCTCCGAAATGATGCTGGAATGGCCTTGTGTCGCCTGGTTGCCGCCAACGACGACAATGTGTCGTTCGTCGTCGAAGCGTCTGAAGAAGGCTACGTGACCCAATCCAATGTCCCGTCCCGTCGACGGGCTTACGCACGTGAACACCGCCAGGTCACCCTCCTGCGGTGACTCGACAGCCTCGAAGGCTGGCGGCAGGAACGATTGCGACCATGCGCTCGAGCTGCCTACCCCGCCATTGCGGCGAATGCAGAAATTGATGAAGGCAGCGCACCATGGAATTGGGTCGTTTAGTGGATGGAGCGCTGCAGCCTCCAAAAATTCGGCAATAAGAGGGTTGAGTGGTGCGGGCGGCGGTTGTTGCGAAATGACAGCAGGTTTGCGTTCGAAGTAGCGGTCGATGAAACTCTGCGCAATGTCGATCGGGCGTGGTCCCGTCGGCGTTGAGGCAAGCACCTCATGAGTTTGTTTGATTTCCGTCGGTGTCGGAGCCGAGCGTCGCCCATGGCGCTCTGGTGTGGCGGTCCGGGGAGGCGGATATTGAAGTTGGACGATAGTCTCGCGACCAGTTTTAGCTCCAAAGGCAATCCTGGACCGTAGAACCGGAACACCGCCCGCAATCATTGCCAAAAGCACGCGCCGCGTAATCATACGACACCTCCACGCGAAGGTTACTTCTTAGCTGCCAGTAGCTGTAACACGCAGAGAGGAGAACGGTTTCAATGAAGGAGGCGGCAGGAGCGAGTCGGACAATTCCTCGCTACATGTCTTATTTTATATCTTTCTAATGGATAGCTCGCTATCGTGCGGCGGTTCAATGGGAGGATTTGAATGCAATACGTCGAGCCGAAGAAGGTAATCCACAAAACGGCGACCCGCGTATGGTCAGTCAAGGATTTTTGCAGAGAGCACAGAGTGTCCGGCGAAGAGGAAGCTCGGCTTCTTCAGCTTTTTGGGCAGTTCGCGACGGCTTGCGAGTTGCGATACAATACGATGCGCAAGCCGAAATGGCGTTAAGTGCACGGCGAGGGGAAGGCCAAGGCGTAGCCGTTGCACCGGCTGAGCGCCCCTCGTCATCACAAAACGGTTTCAAATAGCGGTATCAAGGCTGCACCGATTGCGCCGGGGGCGTCGACCACTTGTGCCACGGCAAGGCTCGGAACATCACGCAATACGCCATGACGGGGTAGATTGTTGAATTCGGTCCGTTCGATGAGCATTCCTGCCAGCGAATGCGGGAGCTCGCCGCCAAGGACGATCAATGCCGGGTCGAAGACGGCACAGATCGCATTGATGGCTTGATTATGCGCGGGCGCGACGCGGTCGAGCCACTCCGCAACGCCGTCCAGATCCACTAGGGATTCCTTCTTCAGGTCCTTCAGCGTTAAGTCCGAATGCCCTTTAGCGTGAAGATGTTGAAGCAGACGACTAAGGGCTGGGCGATCGTCGTAGTCCTGACGACCGAAGAGAACGGAATATTCGCCGGCATTGCCGAAACTGCCGCGAAACGGCATCCCTCCGGAAACGAGTCCGCCGCCATATCCGTGGAGATGAGCAATATAGGCGAAATCCGCGACGTTCCGGCCGACACCGAAGATCGCTTCCGCCAAGGCGGCGGTTCTGGCCACGTTGTCGGCCCAAACCGGCAGGCCGAGTTGTTCTCCAAGGATAGGCGCAAGGTCGATTAAGGACCAATGAGCGAGCGGCAGAGGGCAGTTGAAGGCCGTTTCCAGCATGCGGTGGCCGGCGACTGCCAGACCGACGCCGAGGACGTCGCGGCGCGCGGCGTTCCGGCGGGCGAGAAGTTCTTCGACCGCCGCTTCGATCCGCCCCATCTCTACGGCGAGCGACGATCCTTCCTGCGGAATTTCCATGTTTTCCAATGGTTCTCCGAACCCCATGAGACAGAGGCCAATCGAGCCGACGTTCACGGAGATGCCGAGCGTCAAGCACCAGTCCTTGCAAAGCGTGAGCTCGGGACTGGGCGGTCCGGGGCGCCGGGTTTCCGACGGGGAAAAGACAATCATGCCTCGATCGTGAAGTCGCCCGACGATCCTGTGCAGCGATTGCTGGGTGAGTTCGAGCGGCTCGGTCAAATCAGAGCGTTCGATTCCCGGCGTTTTCCAGACGAGTCGCAAAAGGTCTCGCTCATTGCGGGATGCCACACGCGGAGGCTGAGAATCCCGCAGAAAATGGTTCGCAACGTGGTTTAGAGGGGCGTACTTCATTTTCGGATCATTTTAATTTACACTATAAGTGTGAAAACTGCTATAAGGCCAAGGAACGATCTTGGATTGGGACGTCCTTAGCTCATCGAGACTGACCAATCCAGCGGAGCTGGCAGTGTTTGGCGGAGACGGGGAAACCGCCCAGATGCCGGGTTGGAGAGGGCGATTGGACCCGGCGAGTTGCGGAAATGGGAGAGAGCCGAACGGCATGGTATCGTTGACATCTCAGACTCCGGCGCGCGCTCACGAGCCCAATTACGGCTTCGTACCGACGCATGAAGGCAATGACTTCGAGTCGATGGTGCGAGCCTTTACCGCAGGCTATGGCGTTTTCGGCGCGAAGCCGCTGAGCAATGATCGAAGCTTTGCCTGGGCAGCGGATTTGCGAACGAGCGGAACGCTTACAGCGATTCATTCGGCCTATCGGAATTCCTGGGAAATTCGAACGCTCGACGAGACCCCGCAGCATCTTGCGTTCTACATTCCGCACGCGGGGTCTTTTCGGCTGAACGTCGGGAAGAGGACGGTCGAGGGCGGAGCGGGTCGCATTCTCATAGCCAACAATCATGAGGCCGGTAGTCGTCTGATCCAAGGCGAGCCTCACTGCTCGGACGCTCTCTTCCTGGATTGGAAAGTGATGAAGCGAACGCTTTTTTCGCTGCTGGAAACGCCGACCCTCGAATCGCTTGACCTCGAGCCCGTTATAGACCTCGCAACACCGTCGGGCCGGCTTATCGGCAACCTGGCGCAAACGATCGTGCAGGGCATGCGCAATGGCGGTCCGCTTCTATCCTCGCCGCTTGCCGTATCGACGATGAGCGAAACGCTCGCAGACCTGGTGATCCGATTTACCCGCCATCGTCTTTCCGGCCATTTCGAAAAAAAGAAGGTATCGACGGTCGCTCCTTGGCATGTCCGGCGCGCCATCGACTATATGCATGCCAATATTGCCGAGCCCTTCACCATGTCGATGGTGGCTGATGAAGTCGGCATTTCAATCCGCGCGCTGCAAACGGGCTTCAAGACCTTCCGTGGAACGTCACCGGGCGCTTACCTACGCACAATCAGGCTGAAAGCCGTTCACGACCAGTTGCGAGATCCCTTTAACCAGCAAAGCCTTCGCGACATCTGCACCAGATGGGGCTTTTTTCATGCGGGCAGATTTTCTGCGACCTACCGCAGCGCTTTTGGGGAAAGCCCGAGGGATACGCGCTTGCGAGCCGTCTTTAACCCGGCTGCGACCGCACAGGTTTTCAGCGTGTCACCGTAATGTCCGTCTGACCCACCGAGGCTTCCGGGTCTCGGCTGAATGCCGCCATTGAACGGGAGGCGGCACGTACCGCGGCGCCCATAGGCTGCGAAACGGTGCGTGCTCGACCGGCGTCGAGCGTTTGCGTCATGGCGCGCCATGGTCTCCGCAAGCAACCTTGCAGGCCGTTCTGTGTGGCGCGACCCATCGCTATAGAAGGCTATCCATTTTGCGATATCGCGATCCAAAACGTGCAGCAAACTGCATCTGCCGGAGCAAGTAATGCGCTTTATTAAGGTTCATCCGATCAACTGCAATGTGCTTACTTTTCGTCTTCCTTGCCGCTCAAATGAATTGCGCGAACCCTCCAGATGAAAGTCCGACCGGATGTATGACACCTCCTGTCCATGCTGCCGCCAGGAGAATCCATATGGTCAGCCCATTTCTCTCGCATAAGGTCGACTGGCAAACGAACACTGCGCTTGAGGTCAGCGATCCGATCGCCTCTCCCGGCGCAATTTCCGGCACGACCGAGCCCGGCCGACACCGGAAGCTCGCGGAAGCGCATGAATTTGCGGAAACGATCATCGCTGCGATTCCCGACATCCTGTTCGAGATGGATCGAAACGGGCGGTATCTACAGATATGGACAAAGCACCCGGAACTGCTGGCTGCGACCAAACAACAACTGCTGGGCAAAACGGTAAACGACGTCCTCCCGCCCGAAGACGCGGCTGCCGCGCTGCGCGCTGTCCGCGAGGCTGACGAAAAGGGCGTTAGCGACTGCCACGTCATTCGCATCGTTCAACAGGACGGAGAGCCTCGATGGTTCGAACATCACGTCGCAAAGAAGGCGGGCAGTGAAACATCCTCCCAAACGTTTCTTGTTTTGTCACGGGATGTTACCGAACGGAAATTGGCAGAGCATATTCTCGACGAAGCGAGAACACGCCTCCTCACCGTGCTCCAGACCATACCCGATATGGTGTGGATGAAGGATATGGACGGCGCTTATCTCCTTTGCAATCACGCCTTTGAGCATCTGGTCGGCAAATCGGAGTCCGAAATTATCGGCAAAACGGATCTTGATCTATTTGACACCGACGTCGCCCGCGTACTTCGCGAAAGAGAGCTGGCGATCGATGCCGGAGGCGCCGTTATCAATGAGAGATGGGTTATACACCAAGGCAGCGGACAACGCATTCTTCTGGAAATACGAAAGGTTCCGATCATCGGCGCGGAAGGAAAGACGACAGGCGTTCTTGGCGTGGCCCGCGACATTACCGAGTTGAATGCCTCCCGCGAAAAAATTCACCGAATGGCCTTCTACGATTCGCTTACGGATTTGCCGAACCGGGAACTGTTTTATGAGCGCTTGCGGCAAGCGATGGCCGATGCTCACTCCCATCGTCAACTGGTAGGCGTCATGATGATGGACATCGACCATTTCAAAGCCGTCAACGACACGATGGGACACCCGGTCGGCGATGAACTGCTCTGCCAAGCGGCCAGACGGTTCCAGGCAAGCGTGCGCACCGCTGATACAGTGGCACGTCTCAGCGGCGACGAATTCGCCATCCTTCTGCCATCCATCCGGCACGCGAATGACTTGGCCGATATCGCCGCCGAGATGCTCAAAACATTCGACGAACCCTTCCTGCTGGACGGCAAGGAGGTCTTCGTCTCGTGCAGCATCGGGATCGCTTTCCATCCCGACCACAGCGCCGATGCAAACGATCTCGTCAAATATGCCGATTCCGCAATGTATTTGGCAAAGCGTCTGGGGCGGGGAGGCTTCCAATTCTATTCGAGGCAACTGACAGAAGACGCCCAACACCGCCTGATGCTGGAATCCGAATTGCGCCGGGCCATAGAGCGCGGCGAACTCGAAGTGTATTACCAACCCAAAGTGCTCGTTGAAAACGGCATGATGGTCGGCTCGGAGGCTCTGCTGCGATGGCATCATGGAAAGATGGGTATGGTTCCTCCGGCCCAGTTCATTCCGATTGCCGAGGACACTGGATTGATCGCGGATTTGGGTCGGTGGGTATTTCGCGAAGCCTGTCGAACTGCGGCACAACTAAACGCCGACGGCTCGGTGCCTCACAAAGTGGCGATCAATTTCTCATCCAGGCAGTTCCAGCGATCCGATCTCGTGCAAATGGTAACCGAGATTCTCGATGAAACCGCCTGCCACGCTGAATGGATCGAGATTGAAATCACCGAAAGCCTTCTTCTTGATCAACAATACGAAACGCTGGCCACTCTTTGCGCCCTTCGGACGAAGGGAATCTCAATTGCCATCGATGATTTCGGTACCGGCTATTCGGCGTTGAATTACTTGGCCCGCTTTCCCATCGACACCTTGAAAATCGATCGTTCATTCATCAGCAGTGACGACAAGCGCAGCGCGGAACTTGTCAAAGCCATTCTCTCGATTGCCCGTTGCCTTGGGCAAAGCGTGGTGGCGGAAGGCGTCGAAACGGTCGAACAGGCGGCGTTTCTGAGGGCTAGCGGATGCGACGCGGCACAAGGCTTCTTGTACAGCAAGCCCCTCCCCAAAGCCGAATTCGTGAAGCTGCCGCAGTTCTTGAGCATTTGATCGGTATCGATCCGATGCGAGACCGAATGTAGTTTTGCCAGTAGCGAATGATTATATTGCTAGATCCGCAATGTTGATCGATAACCTTCATGTAGAATATAAATATATCAAAAGATGTACTGGATAAATATAGGTGTGTTCGGCTATATTAGAAATGTCCGGACAAGAAATTTCGTAAAAATGCCTTGTTCCGGCAATGTTTGGAAATATTTCCGAGCATGATTGCTGTTAATTCGTACCCGGTCCTGAGCTTTCATACGCTCTTGGTCACCCGCATGCCGGCTTCGTCAGACGCCCCCAACATGAATGGCGGAGCCGGTTTTTCTTCTCCTCCTCGCCCTCCCAACCTCCGCCAAGCGCCTTGTTGAGGGCGACGTAATCGCTGGCGATCGACGCCTGGCTCTCGATCAGTGCTTCTTCCGCGCTGTAAAGCGACCGCTCGGCATCGAGCACATCGAGGAAATCGGTCACGCCGGCTTGATTGAGTGTGCGGGAGAGGTCCGTTGCCCGGCGATAGGAGGCGGCCGAAGAGCTGAGCTTGCTGTGTTTCAGCCGTTCCTGGGTGAGCGATACCACTGCATTTTCGACGTCCTCCATGGCGGAGAGAACGGCAGCCTGGTAGGCGACATAATATTGGTCACGCTTAGCCTTGGCGACGTCGACTGCCGCCTTGAGCTGACCACCCTGGAAGATCGGCACGGTAATCGACGGACCGACCGACCAGCCGATGGTCGATTTCTTGCCGAGATCTGAAATGCTGGCCGCAGACGATGCGATATCGCCCGTGAGCGAGATTGACGGATAGCGATTGGCTTCGGCCTGCCCGATCTTCGCCGTGTATTGGGCAAGCTGCCGCTCTGCGAGGCGGACATCGGGCCGGGAGTTCAAAATGTCGGCGGGAATGCCGATCGAAACCGTGATCGTCGGCTTTGGGATGGGACCGCCGGCTTTCAATCGCTCCTCCAGCGCTGCCGGCGGCTTGCCGAGAAGTACGCTGAGGCGATGGACCGCTGTGGCATAGGAAATCTCATAGGTCGGGATGTCAGCTTCCGTGCTGCTTGCCAGCGCATCCGCCTTGGCGGCATCGACGCCGGTAGCGCTGCCGGCCTTGAATTCGGCCTGCGTCAAGGCTGCCGTCTTGCGCTGCGAGACGGCGGTGCGCCGTGCAAGATCTCGCAGGGCCTGATATTCCCGGGCCTGAACATAATAGGAAGCGACGTCGCCGACGAGGGTCAGCATCGTATCGCGCAGTTCTTCGTCGGCGGCTTCGACGCCATATTTCGCGGCTTCCGCCGCGCGCTTATTGCCGCCGAAAAGGTCGAGCTCCCAGCTTGCATCGAATCCCGCCTGGTATTGCGAATAGATCGTCGCTTCAGAACTTGTATCGGATGCCGCCGTCCTTGTCCGCGCCGCCGATGCCGTTCCATCGAGAGAGGGCAGCAGCGCGCCCTTCTGCTCGCGGTAGCTCGCCCGCGCTTCGCGGATCTTCGCCTTGGCCGAAGCGACATCGAGGTTGCCCGCGACCGCTTCCTCGATCAACGCATCCAGCGTCGGATCTTTGAGCTGTCTCCACCACCGCGAGAGCTGCGGGGATTTGGCGAGTTGGGTCTTGGTGCCCCAATGAGAAGGCATCGTCAGCGCCGGCTTACGATAGTCAGGCCCGACGACGCATCCGGTGAGTGCCATGGAAAGTACGACGGGAGCAATGATGACCGAAACGCGCTTATGGAAATGAGAACATATCTGCAAAGGCATATCTCTGGTTTGCATGTCAGCCGTGGCGGCAGAACGCACCTGATATCTCGACAAAGGATATCATCGGAGGGATTGGTCCGGAGATGCCGGGCGGGGCACCTCCGGACCTGTCAGCCCTTCGCGGGCCACTTCGTCCAACCGACGAGGATCGCACGAACTGCGTCCGGGGGGCCGATCTTCGTCGGATGGAGAAGAAGACAAAATGGATTATGCATGAAGGCGGAAGCCTGTGGCTTCTACCGGAACCGGCCTGGACGCGGATCGAGCGTCCGTTCGGCATCCTCAAGCTTTTGAAGCTGATAAGCCGTCAGAACGGTGCGAAGCGCAGCCGCTTTGTCTTTCAGCACGCGAGCCTTGTCTGCACGCTCCAGCATGTGATCGGCGATCTCCTCCCCGAACAGTTCGGACGCATTTGCCGCAGGGATATCAGACGGCTTCATCTCGGCCTCGGCAGCGGGTCCTGGCGGCGTATGGTCCGGAAAATCGAGAAAGTCCGTCAATGCGGCGGTATAGTCCCTCCAGGCATCAAGCTGCGCGACACGGATACCGATCACGGTTTCCAGGGCCGATAGTCTGCTTGCGAGCTCCAATGCATGATCCGGCCGAGGAGGGAAACCGGCACCCATCTCAGGTGGCGGTGGGGGAAAGGGCAAACCGTTCTCGAGTGCCATCCTATGGCCCTCCAACCCAGGGTCGCGGAAAAAATCGAGGCATCGCCCGGTTTCCATCCCCATCCCGTGCGGCGGAGGTTCCATCTTCTCGGCGCCGCCGGCGGGCTGTTCGGTGGCCGGCATGGGCGGCTGTTGGGCAAGAGCCGGAACATTCATGCCGCTAATGGCTGTTGACATCAAAGTCGCGATAATACGCATATGTCTCATGATCAGTGCCTTAGAATCCGCTTCAATTCACGGATGCCAGGCTAGCTGGAGCATATAAACGGCGTGCGTCTTTACGTTTCCGAGTATTTCTCTGTAGGAGATTGTTGCGAACGAAGTTTGCTATGAGGCCTCCGGCAAAAGTTAGTTACAAAATTTTCTTCTCTACCTCGTGCTTTTTTCCTTCGGCAGAAGTTCAGAAATTCCCGACAAGGCGTGTGGCGCTGGTGCCTTCACGACAGAACCACAAGAGTTACTGCAGTCCATTCATGTGCTTCAAGAGATTCAGACTTCATCAAAGAATCCCAGCTAAGTTCTTTTAAAATTTTGGAAAAGTGATCGTGGCTTGGCAAGTTCTGATCGGCAATGTCGCCGCCGTCTCGCTCCTCATTTCGGTGTGGATGCATCTCCACTACCGACTCTATCGCCTCTCCGAGGTCCAGGCCAAAATCGCTTTTGGTTTGATGATGGGCCTGGGAGCGATCGTTTCCATGGTGCTGTCGATTGAGATCGATAGCGGTTACTATGCCGATCTGCGCTCGACCTTGCTCGCCGTATCGGCTGTTTATGGCGGGCCGTTGGCTATCCTGGTCACGGGTACACTTACGGCCATCTACAGGATCTCAATGGGTGGCGCCGGTCTTCAGCCGGGCCTGATCTCGATCGTAGTCGTGTCGCTCCTCGGAACGTCGGTGCATTTCTTATTACGCCGGCAGCCCCTGAATCTGAAAAGAATTGTGGCCACAGCCGCAACCGTAGCTTCGGTCTCCTTGGCAATAAGCTTGGTATATGGCGCTGGCGGCTCTCCGATCACTACCGCGGGGTTCATCGTTACCGGGTTCGCAGCAACCTTGGTCGCGGCCTCCGTGATTACCTACTTCCACGCCTTCACCGTCGAGCGAGACATCCTGCGCGCTGCGCTTACTCAAGCGCCCGACTTTTATTATGTCAAAGATCACAAGAGCCGTTTCCTGGTCGCTAACCTGAATGTCGCACGCGATCACGGCCGCACGAAATCGTCGGAGATGGTGGGGCTGACCGATTTCGATCTTTACCCCCGCGATATGGCTCAAGCTTTTTTTGATCGCGAGCACGAGATTATGTCGACCGGGATTCCGATGGTGGATTTCGAGGAGCCCTTCGTGATCCAGGACGGCCGAGAACGCTGGTTTCTGACGTCAAAGGTGCCCTTGCGAGATCGCCGCGGCGAGTTGATCGGGCTTGCGGGCGTGACGCGCGACATCACGGAGAAAAAGCGGCTGATACAAGAAGCCGTAGACAGCAAGAATGTGCTTTTGCAAGCAATGGCGGAAATGTCTGACGGCCTTGCCATGTTCAGTCCGGACGGCAAGCTGGTGTTCTGCAACGATCAGTACCGTGCAGCATTTCCTCGCTCGGGATATGCCAGGCAGCCGGGTGCCCACATTTCGGATATCGTCCGAGCCGTTGTGCGGAATGCGGAAAGGATCGATGTCAATCCGGACGTCAGCGAGGAGTGGATACAAGCTTCCGCCGCGCAGCTCTTCCTGACGCGAGACACCGAAATTCCTCTGTTTGACGGGCGCTGGCTTAGCCTGCGCACCCGGCTGGCCTCCGATGGTTCCGCTTTGGTGGTCGTTTCGGATATCACGTCGATGAAGCATTCCGAGGAGCAATTGAAGCAACTTGCTCAAAAAATGACGGGGCTTGCCTACACCGATGCGCTGACTGGCATTGCCAACCGACGGGTGTTCGACGAAGTGATCCTGACGGAGTTCGCCCGGGCACGCCGCGGTGGCTCCCCTCTCAGCATGCTGCTGATCGATATCGATCATTTCAAGAGCTACAACGACAGCTATGGCCATCTTGAGGGAGACAAATGCCTCAAGGCTATCGGCGATGTGCTCCGTTCGGTGGTCGTACGAACGTCCGACCTTGCGGCTCGTTTTGGAGGCGAAGAATTTGCGATCGTTCTTCCTGGAACAGATGGAGACGGGGCTTTGGCTCTCGCCGAGCTTCTGCGCTCGGCACTGCATCGACTTGCAATACCGCACAGGGCAAGCAGCAAATCGATTGTGACGACCAGCATCGGCGTGGCGACGATGTCCGATGGATCGGTATTCGCAAGCGCGGCCGAGTTGGTGGAGGCTGCGGACCAAGCACTTTATGATGCCAAGACGAAGGGCCGTGATTGCATAGCGACGGCTGGCGACCGGGCAACGGCCGCGTAGTTCGGTCGCCGTAGTAACGATAGTCTTCAAATGGGCCGTCAGCGAGCCGGCCAAATGCGGGTAGCCAATGGTAAAATCGGACATCTTGGCATCGGTTGCGAAATTTTAGATTCGCCGCGTCGTGTTCCTGGGAACAAAGGACGTGACCAAATGTTCGATGCGTGGCGAGCTCCTCCCTTAGCTCTCCAACGCGCCGCTTCCCAGGGCGGCCATCAGAAGACTGTTTACGGAGCGTTTCCGCTGTCAACGCAGCCTTCTACAAAGCACGGCAGGGAACACGCCATGCGCCCTTCCCACTGTTCCCTGCCGTGTCAGACATCATCATCTCTGGAAAATATCGTTCTTCATCGGGGACGGAAATCGTGGTCGCTTGTAGTGAGCCAGCACTTACCGGTGGCTTCCACCGGTGACGGAGGAAGTGGAACCGATAAACGGTGCTGCTCCAGTGGATGCAATATTATGCAGCAATAATGTAGAAAAATAATATATGCTCAAAAGCAGACTTATTCTTAACGCCTGTTCTTGCGTAAAGATGTTCTTAAAGGCGTTGGTTATCATAAAGTAAAATTTAACTAAAAACTCATTACAAATCCTCAGTTCGATGAACGCTCGGGGGAGATAATGAGAAAAGCCTTACTTGCTGCTTTTGTGATGGCGATGTGCGCCTCCACTGCGAGCGCACAAACGATCGGCGTATCGATGTCCGATCTGGATAAATTCCGCACCGCATTGCTCAACGGCGTCCTTTCGCATGGAAAAACCATTTCCGGGCTGAAGCTCGTCACGCAGAATGCCAAGGGCGACAATGAGCTTCAAAAGAAGCAGGTGCAGCAGCTCATCGCGGATAAGGTCGATGCCATCATCGTTGCCGTCTCCGATGGCGACCTCGGACCGCAGATGACCAAGCTTGCTGGCGATGCTCATATTCCGCTCATTTATATCAACAACGTTCCATCGAACCTCTCCGACCTACCGGAAAACCAAGTCGTGGTCGCCTCGGACGAAAAAGAATCCGGAACCCTGGAGACGAAGGAAGTCTGCTCTCTGATGAAGGGCAAAGGCCGAGTCGTGGTGCTGATGGGCGAGCCCTTCCACGCAGCCGCTCGCGCCCGCACTCAGGATATCGACGACGTCATTGCCACGCCCGAATGCAAAGGCATGCAGGTCGTCGAGCGGCAAGCTGCCTATTGGTCGCGTGATTACGCCGATCAGCAGATGCAGGAATGGCTGTCGGCCGGAGTCAAATTCGACGCGGTCATCGCCAATAATGACGAAATGGCGCTCGGCGCCATCCGGGCGATGAAGCGGAATGGCATGGCGATGAAAGACGTCATCGTTGCAGGTGTCGATGCAACGGACGACGCGCTTGCGGCGATGGAAGCTGGCGATCTCGATGTCACCATTCTGCAAAGCGCGGTCGGACAGGGCGCGACGGCAGTCGATGCCGCAATCAAGCTCATGAACGACCAGCAGGTGCCAAGGGTCAATAACGTCCCGTTCGAACTCGTCACGCCCCAGAATATCGCCCAGTACCTGCCGAAGAGCCAGTGAGCAAAAGAGGATTATGATGTTGCGCTTTTGGAATAAACTCGGCATCCGCGCACAGATCACGGCCGGTTTCCTGCCGCTGATCCTGCTCATGAGCTTGCTGTCGGTCAATGCGATTTCCGGTATGGACGGGCTTTCGTCCATCTTCTCCTCTTACCGCAATACCGCGGGCCAGAGCCTTGCCATTTCCGACCACAGCAATCAGCTCCACGAGATCCAGATGTCCGTGGAAGCTTTCCGATCCAATCCGACACAGGATGTCGTGGACCGTTTTCGTGCGGGGGTTAAGGCTTTTGCCGCCGAAGACCAACGCTTTTCCGGAAACAGCTCTCTGGAGACGGGCATGGCGACCATCCGCCAAGATGTAGATGCCTATGCGAAGGCTTTCGAGCAAATCGTAACCCTTCACGCTCGGCGCGAGGCGCTGATCGCGAAGGTCACCGAATTTGGGCCCTGGACTAGCATTGCGCTCAATGACGTCATGCGCAGCGCCTGGAGGCAGAACGACGTGACGCTGCTGCATATGACCGGGGCGACACTCGAAGCTCTGAACCGCAGCCTCTATTTCTCCGAGCGTTTTATCCATTCCGGTGATCTGGCATCCTACGACACTGCCCAGGCGGCTTTGAACGATGCCATGGCGTTGAACGAGGCGGCCGCCAAGGCTGCAAAAGGTGAGCTGCAGCATAAACGTATTCTCGGTGCCGGTCAGCTCATGCAGAACTACACCGGCCGTCTGGGCGACGTGAGGGACGTTTTGCTCGCGACCAACAAGATTCGCGACAGCGAACTCAACGTTCTGGCGCCGAAAATCGCCACCGGCTTCAAAGATCTGCAGGCGACGGTCATGGATGCGCAGAAGTCCCTCGACAGTTCGGTCGATACGACGGTCGCGGCTGCGACGCGCTCGACGCTGATAATCAGCGCGCTTTTGATCGTGATCGGTCTCGTGCTCGCCTATTTCATCGGTCAGTTGATTTCCTCGGCTGTGCGCAAGATGGCACGGACAATGGAGCGCCTTGCCCGTGGTGACGACACGATGAGGATCGACGGCACCGAAGATCGTCACGAGCTTGGAGCCATGGCGCGTTCGTTGAAGGTCTTCCAGGAGACGGGGCATGCCAAGCTCGTCGCGGAAGCCAATGCCGAACGCGCTCGCCTTGCGGCCGAAGAAGAGCGCTTGCGCCAGGAAGCCGAGCGGCTTTCCGATGCCCAGGTGATGGAACATGCCTTCCAGCAGATTTCTCTCGGACTCGATGCGCTCTCGAAGGGTGACCTTACGGTGCGCGTCGGTGAGGTTGATGGCCGCTACGTCCGCATTCGGGATCATTTCAATAGCGCCGTTTCCAGCTTGGAAGAGGCGGTGGACTCTGTCATCCGGGCTGTCGGCACGATCAGGTCGGGCCTGACGGAAATCTCCTCCGCATCCCACGATCTTGCACGGCGTACGGAACAGCAGGCCGCTTCACTCGAGGAGACGGTCGCGGCGCTGGGCGATGTCACACGGGGCGTCAATGGCACGGCGGAAGGCGCAAGTCATGCTCAGAGCACCGTCGCCACCGCACGAGCCAACGCGGAGAACGGCGGCGCGATCGTCGCCCGCGCGATTGCTGCGATGACGGAGATTCAGAATTCTTCGGCGAAGATCGGCAACATTATTGGGGTCATCGACGAAATCGCCTTCCAGACCAATCTGCTCGCCCTCAATGCCGGCGTGGAAGCGGCGCGAGCGGGCGAAGCGGGCAAGGGCTTTGCAGTCGTCGCCCAGGAGGTGCGCGAGCTCGCACAGCGCTCTGCAAGTGCAGCAAGGGAGATCAAGGAATTGATCTCGACCTCTTCCGCCCAGGTCAGGACGGGCGTGCAGCTTGTCGGCGAATCCGGCACCTCGCTCGAACAAATCGTCGAGCAAGTCATTGCCATGAGTTCGACGGTCGCCCAGATCGCCGTCGCGGCTCGCGAACAGGCAGCAAGCCTTCGGGAAGTCTCGGCTGCCGGCGATCAAATGGACAAGGTAACCCAACAAAACGCCGCCATGGTGGAAGAGACCACGGCCGCCGCACAAAGCCTCACTCAGGAGACCGAGAACCTCGCCGACCTGGTGCAACGGTTCAGGACGCGTAGTGCCCCTCAATCCGGGCGCCGCCTCTATGCAATGGCGTCTTGATGCCTCCGCGAAATAGGTGACCGCGACATATCTGAGCCCACCGCGTGTGATGAACGCGGCGGGCTCAAGCTCCGGTGACCCGCGTGAACACCTTGAGCTGCGGCCATGGAGACCGCAGCGGATAAATGAATATCGAGGAGCTATGTTCCTTACGATCAGCGACGCGGGGCGGTATTCACGTCGTCTCAACCTAATCGTTGCGCTTAACTTCGAAACTTTTGCATATAAGTGGTTCAGGTTCGATCGATGACAGAGAAGCCTGCCGAGACTTAACGTCCCGAGATTATGGCGCGACGCCGCCATTGACTGGACGCTCCTCATGCATCCTTTTGACTCGTGGCGCGTTCTCCTGTGATCCACTTATCGCAGGAGAGACAGGATGTCCTTGTGCCGACGCACCATTCCGGAAAATGACAAAGGTGACTTGGTTTCTCACCCCGGAGGCCGCCATGAGCGCTTCTAAGCAGCCGGAGGGCTTTCGGACCGATGCCGAGTTGCAGGCTCATCTCGCCGCGCTGGAAGCGGATGCGCCGGCGGAGGAAGGGTTTCAAAGCCCCGACGACTACATGGGCGCCGAACGGCGGCGTCTTGATGAGCTCAAGAGTGAGATCGCCTCTCTCAGAGACGAGATGGAAAATCTGCGGATGCGCCTCAGTGCCGTTGCGCAGCAGGCGACAACCGTCGTCAGATCGAACATCGATTGGGCAGATGCAAGCGCGCACGCCCAACTCGGCCGGTATCCATGGGCGAAACTGGCAGGCGCGATGGCGGCTACCTTTGTCAGTGTACGACTGTTGAAGCGATTGCCTTTGGGAAAGATCGCGAGAGTGGCGATACCCCTGATGATCACTTGGCCCGACGAAAGGTCGCGGTAACGGCTCGATTGAAATGTCGCGATCTTCCGCCGGCTGTTGGATTATAACATTTGCTTACCCGGCGTCTTCGATATCCGGATAGCGACCGAAGACTTCGGAAGCGCAGCCTCGAAGTCTCCCGCCGCCATTTCCGGGATTATATCCGCCGCAGTTGCCTTCACTATCGATGGGATCTGATCGCATAAGCATATGCGGCCAGCGCCGCGACACCGACGGCCAAAAGAGGCCTTTCTCTTACGCGTTCCCGGAAATTGGCGAGCATGGTTCCGGCCGTTGACGCGGATTGCGAAAATCCTTCGCGTTCACGCTGATATCCCTCGCGAGACGTAAAGCCCTGCTGCGCATTGCCGCTTCGGTTTTCCCCGAACCCAACCCTGTCGCCAACCAGTCGTGCGTCGGGGTTGCTCGAGAGATCGGCCTGATGTTTTACCCGCTGGGCCTCGACAGTATCGGTCCGTCCCGACGGAATGTCGCTGCGTGTAACCGATACCGGATCTGATGCCGGGAAGGTATTTTCGAGACCGATTTCCAGCTCCCCCTTGTTGGCCTTGCGCCGCTGCTCCGCCTGTTCCAGCTTCATGGATTCCACCGCAGGGGACGTCTTTGAATTGTCTGGCATGATTTGCTCTCCTTAAAGCTTACTCTCCCTAAAGAACGGCTGAGGTCGGCGGCTGTGCCGCAAAGCCCACGAAGTTGCCGCATGCTCACGGCCGCGGCTCTTCGCCTTGCATCCTTGGCAGCGGCGGATCTCAGTGCTTCGTATTGGCCTTGTCGACCGGCGGATACGGCTGACCTCGATCGAAATTGCCGTTGCTGAAAGCATCGTAAGCGTTGAGGCTTCCGCCGCCGTCGCGCGTGCCGAACGCGGTAAGTTGAACCATCATGACTTTGGCTTGATCGATCGCCGCAATATCATCCATCTGTACGCCGCCGCTGTTTATCTGAACGGAAACGACCTCGCCTCCCTCCCCGAAGAATTGAACTTTCACCATGTTTCCTTCGTGGATGACCTTGGTGTCGGTGAGATGCATTGCCGTGCTCCTTGCGATGGGAACAAAACTCCGCTGAAGGCTCGCGGTTCCCTAGCCTTGTGGTCGCGGGCTGTTGCGGCGGCCCATTAAGCCGCACGCCTGCGACCAAATTCCGGGCAGTAGAATCCGTTTCCGGGAAACTTTCTGCTGTTTATAAGAATAAAGCCTTGGCAGCGGCGCAGGTTTCATTCGCTCTGTCATGAACTCCAGTTAGGCGACTGGCGAAGGCACGGACTTCACCGAATAGTCCTTCAGATCGTTGCATTGCTGGCGATCGGCGGTAGCGCTGCGAATTCGCTGCTCCTGCCAGAGAGCAAAAAGACATAATTCCTACCGCGTTTCCACTTTTCGAACAGAATCGAGCGTCGAATAGATTCTTCATGCAATGCTGGAACATAAATTCTCTCAACCGATTAGGTGTGCGGACTTCAATTCAGAAGAACGACAGCGAGGAATCCTATGAGGAAAATTTTACTAATTTCGGCCGCTTTTCTGATGGCCACTTCGGCCGGCTTTGCTCAGAGCCAGAAGCCGACGACCACGCAGAAGACGCCCGCGGTCGCCACCCCTGACACAACGAATCCCGGCGCGCCGGTACAGGGCAAGAACAGCTTCACCGAAAGCCAGGCTAAATCGCGAATGGAAAAGGCCGGCTATACCGAGATCACCAACCTGCAGCTCGACGATCAAGGTGTGTGGAGAGCATCCGCGAAGAAGGGCTCGAAGACAGTCCAGGTTGCGCTGGATTACCAGGGCAACATCGTCACCAAGTGAACGATCGTCACCATCAAGAACACGAAGGAAGGAAAATCCCATGGCAACAGTGACTGGACTTTTTGATCAGCGTGGCGATGCCGAACGTGCCGTTGAGCAGTTGGAAGACGCCGGAATCTCGTCAGACAATATCAGCATTGTCAGCAGGACCGGCGAGGGCCGCAAGGTCGAGGAGCAGGGCAATAAGGCCGCCGAAGGCGCGGGTGCCGGAGCAGGTGTCGGCGCAGTAGCCGGTGGCGCGGGCGGCCTGCTTGCAGGGCTTGGCATGCTTGCCATTCCCGGCGTCGGCCCGGTGGTCGCCGCAGGTTGGCTCGTCGCCGCGCTGGCCGGCGCGGCTGGCGGTGCCGTCGTCGGCGGCGCGGCGGGTGGCATCGTCGGCGCCCTGATAAAGTCGGGTGTGCCCGAGGAGGATGCCAATGTCTACGCGGAGAGCGTTCGACGCGGCAGCTCGCTCGTCGTAGCGCGTGTCGACGACGACGAGATCGCCACCGCAAATCAGATCCTCGATCGCCTGCCGCGCGTCAATATCCGCGAGCGTCGGGCTCTCTATGCAGGGCAGGGATGGCAGCGCTTCGACGATACGCTCGATCCTTACGACGACGCCGACGTGGACTCCCGGCCCTACACGCCCCCACCTCGTTTCTAATTCATGTCGCCACCGAGCCGGCCTTCGTTGCCGGCTCGGTGCATCTATGCCGTTTGTCAGCCTACACTGAAATTTTCTTTAACTAAGTATTTTGCGTTGGTTTTTCCTTTTGACAGAACGCAACCTCCAGCAAACAGTTCACTCAATCGAGGCGCGCATCAGGCGATTCAGTTCGCGTATCCCTACTTGCCGAAGAATAATGCGCCCTATGTCAAAGTTAATTGGCGAGCGGAATTTTTTGCCTACTGTCCTGAAGGTCAGTTTGACCCAGGGAGGAGACGGGATGGCTCAGGCATTTGGCAGTCGGACGCCGCCACTTTATCCGGAAGACGTTGTAATGATGCAGACGCTCTTAGCCGCCTATTGCGAGGATCGGTGTTGCGAGAAGGCAGGTGTCGAAGCCCAGGAGGCGGCGCGAGAGCTTGTCTATTGGTTTCAGATCGGCGTGACGAAGCAAAGTCAGCTTCGTGAGTTGTTGTATTCGCGGGCATGGAGTTAGCCGGGAGAGACTGTATGACGGATTGTTTGGCCGATGCGGAAAATGAGTATAATCCGCACTTTGAATATTCTCCCCTGTCTCGGCCGTTTATTGCCGACGGGATAAGCGTGATCGTAGAAATTTTCCGACCATTCGGCGAGGATTGCGGATGGAATCTTCAGGTGGTCGACGAAGGACTCGATATTACGGTATGGATGGATGTGTTCGATACCGATGTGGAGGCGTTTGAACAATTCCTCCAGACGGTCGAACTGGAAGGCATCGACTCCTTCGCTGCCACCCCGATCAAGCCGTTGCACTGACGACCAAGTTTATCGCGCATTCGGTACGTTTGTCAGCTTTCGAGCTTGCTTCCTTTGCGTCCGCGTCTTGCGAGCAGGTTGGCGACCACGAGCAGGATAATCGACAGAAGCATCATCAGCGTCGCAGCCGCCGTAATCGCCGGGCTCAGCCTCTCGCGCAGTCCGGTGAACATTAGAACAACGGATTCTTTGATTTAGGCAACTGCAGCTAAGCGTTCGGCGCGCTTGCCTTGTAGAGCACCACTCGGTTTCGACCGGATTGCTTGGCAAGATAAAGCGCCTCGTCGGCCCGCTTCTGAAGCTGCTCGGGCGAGACGGAGTCGAGGTCCGCTACATGGACTAGCCCGATACTGAGGGTGACGCACGGCGATATCTCGGACGCGGGGTTTGGCAGAGAAGCGGTTTCTACACCCTCTCGAATTCGCTCGGCGACGGCAATGGCTTCTTCCTCACTCACGCTTGGAAGCACAATTAGAAACTCTTCGCCACCGTAACGTGACACCCGGTCACGATTTCCTCTCATGCTGCTTTGAATAATGCCGGCGACCTTTACAAGGCAGCGGTCTCCCTCGCCATGGCCGAGACTATCATTCAGCATCTTGAAATAATCGATATCGCACATCAGCATCGCAATCCCCGCTGTGCGTTGGCTATCCCCACCCCAGAGACGATTGAGCATTTCCATCATCCATCTTCGGTTAGCGATGCCGGTGAGGGGATCCGTTCTCGCAAGAAGTTCGAGCCGGGCATTCGCATCAGCCAGTTCCGCCACCCGGCTCTTGTCTCGCAGTTCAAGAAGGAAGGTCTTCTGGGCCAAAATCGTCATGGTACGCCGGGCTACCACCGTTGCGACGATGCCGCTGGCGAAGAACAGCGTGGCAGCCTCGGAGCTCCCCAATGTGACATTGGGGTTGTGCACTTGGAAAAACAAATAGAGACCCAGCGCCATGACTGCGATTATCGTCGTCCACACCAGCGGTATGGCGAAGATGATGATCGCGGTAATGGCGACGAACAGCATGATGTTCAAGTGCCGTTCGTAGAATTCGCCTCCCGCATTCACGCCCACGAGTGCGACCGACAGGAGGATAAAGAACATGCCCACAATCAGGACAATCCTTTGAAGCTGGAAAGTGCGCGGTATTTTCCAGATAAAGGCAGTGGCCAGAGCAGCCGGCGGAAGGATACAGGCCGGAGGAAGCATCGACAGCGCTACCGTCCTTGGAAGCAAGATGGCGTTGAGACCCAATGTCAGCGCATCTATCAGCGCCACCCAAATCATCCAGGAACGAATGATTTTGGCCGTTCGAAACCAGGAACGCTCCTGAAACAGGTGATAAAGTTCGCCTTTTAAGCGTATATCGCGGGTACGCCCCCTCAGAAGACGTTCCACCTCAGCCATGACAATGGGGTTTTGCGCCTGGAGCGGCATCTGTGCGGGCGCGTCCACAGAGCTCGCCGAGATCTTGTTCTCCTGTACGTCCATTTTAAGCCACATAGCGGAGCATCTCTCGCCGGCAAGAATGATGAAGTCAGATCGGCGGAGGGTTTTTTCATCATCTCCTTTGTATCTCCCTGATCGGGTCGCATCTTTTTGCCCGCGCATGCGTTCTGCCGATGAAGCGGCCCGAAAGGACTTATCTCATGAGCAAGCGTGAACTCATCGACACCGGCACCGACAAGCGTTACGTCCGCCGCAACGAAAAGGGTCAATTCAAGGAGAGTGGCGATGTTGGTCGATCGCTCTCGGCAGATCGCCGCGACCGCAATTCGAGGCGCTGACCTCGTTGAAGCTCGCAAGTTTCAATGTCAACGGCATCAATGGCCGCCTCGACATTCTCCTCCGCTGGCTAGCGGAGGCCTCTCCGGATGTGGTCTGCCTTCAGGAGCTTAAGGCGCCTGACGAAAAGTTTCCTCAGCGGGCCCTCGAAAAAGCCGGGTATGGTGCCGTCTGGCATGGCCAGAAGAGTTGGAATGGCGTTGCTATTTTAGCGAAGGGACACGACCCGATAGAGACGCGCCGCGGACTTCCCGGCGATTTGGACGATACCCACAGCCGCTATATCGAGGCAGCGGTCGGCGGAATGCTCATTGGATGCCTCTATCTTCCGAACGGCAATCCAGCGCCCGGGCCGAAGTTTGACTACAAGCTGCGCTGGTTCCGGCGCCTCACTGCTTATGCGGAGGAGCTGCTGACGCTGGAAATCCCGGTCGCACTCGTTGGAGATTTCAACGTCATGCCGACCGATCTCGATGTCTATGCGCCCGAGCGCTGGCGCGACGACGCGTTGTTTCGGCCGGAAGTGAGGGCGGCTTACCGCGATCTCGTGTCCCAAGGATGGACCGATACATTGCGCCACCTCTACCCGGATCAGCGCATCTACACATTTTGGAAATATTTCCGCAACGCGTTCGCCCGCGATGCCGGCTTGCGCATAGACCATCTCCTGCTTAGCCCCGCATTGGCAGGCGATTTGGTAGCGGCAGGTGTCGATAAGTCGATCCGCGCTTTGCCTCATGCCAGCGATCACGCCCCGGTCTGGATCGAACTTAGTGAATGACTATCGCCGCGCAATCTAAGCGCGTCGTTGCAGAACGACGCGGCTTCTGGATGGAGGGCTACTGAGCCGAATGCAGCATCAGCAATCTTGAGGTCACGCTGCCCCAGACGGATCACCGGTTGGCAACAAAGCCGGATCAAGCGGCGGATCATTCGGATTTTTACTGTCTTCGGGGCTCTGCACCGGTGTCAGCGGCGGCTTCTCCTGAGTGCGATCCGGCACACCTGGCGACGGAATAGGACCGCGAGGCGTTTCATCAGATTTCGGTACTTCTGTCGGCATGCTTGTTCTCCTTTCGAGACGGCAGAACGGCACAAGCTGCCGATCAGCCGTTCAACTTCCATGGGACAGAACGTTCAACCCGGCTATTCGCTCCACCGGTCCGGATCAAGGAGCGGATTTTCTTTGGCGGAAGGTGATCAATTTCGTCTGCGGGAACAATCCGGGCGGTTATGCCATTGCCCACTCGGCAATTCCCGGGAGACGCACATGATCAACGACCTCTGGTACAAGAACGCTGTCATCTACAGCCTGTCCGTCGAAACCTTCATGGATTCCAATGGGGATGGTGTCGGCGATTTCCAGGGTCTCATGCGCCGCCTCGACTATATCGCTGGCATGGGTATCACAGCCATCTGGCTCATGCCGTTTCAGACGTCACCGCGGAAAGACGATGGCTACGACATTTCCGATTATTATAACGTTGACCCCCGCTACGGCACGCTTGGAGATTTCGTCGAGTTCACCCACGGCGCCGAGCAGCGCGGCATCCGCGTACTGATCGACCTGGTCGTCAACCATACCTCCGACCAGCACCCCTGGTTTCAGGATGCGCGCCAAGATCCGAACTCGCGCTACCGCGACTGGTATGTGTGGTCGAAGAAAAAGCCTGCGAACGCCGATCAGGGCATGGTCTTTCCCGGCGTGCAGAAGACCACTTGGACCTATGACGATAAAGCCAAAGAATATTACTTCCATCGCTTTTACGATTTTCAGCCCGACCTCAACACCGCCAATCCGCATGTGCAAGCTGAGATCTTGAAGATAATGGGCTTCTGGATCCAGCTCGGGGTTTCCGGCTTTCGCATGGATGCCGTGCCGTTCGTCATCGCCGAAAAGGGGCCGGACGCGCAAAAGCCAGCCGAGCAATTTAACATGCTGCGGACTTTCCGCGAATTCCTGCAATGGCGCCAGGGAGACTCCATAATTCTTGCGGAGGCAAATGTTCTTCCGAAGACCGATCTCGACTATTTCGGCGAGGACGGCGACCGCATGCAGATGATGTTCAATTTTCAAGTAAACCAGACGCTCTTCTACGCACTTGCAAGCGCCGACGTCCGGCCGTTGATAGAAGCTATGAATGCCACCAGGACAAGGCCGGTGACGGCGCAATGGGGATTGTTCCTGCGGAACCATGACGAACTCGATCTCGGCCGTCTTTCAGCCAAGCAACGTCAAATCGTTTTCGATGCCTTCGGTGCCGAAAAGACGATGCAGCTTTACGACCGCGGAATTCGTCGCCGCTTCGCCCCGATGATGAACGGCAACGCGGATAAGATACGCATGGCGTATAGCCTGATGTTTTCGCTGCCGGGCACGCCCGTGCTGCGCTACGGCGACGAGATCGGAATGGGGGACGACCTTTCTCTTCCAGAACGCAACTCGGCCCGCACGCCGATGCAATGGTCTAGGGAACCACACGCCGGATTTACCAGCGGCGACAAACCGATCCTTCCCGTGATTTCCCAAGGTCCCTATGGATATGAACACATCAACGTCGCAGATCAGCGCTGCGATCCAGAATCCATGCTCAATTGGATGGAGCGGCTGGTCCGAATGAGGAAAGAAGCTCCCGAGATTGGCTGGGGTGCTTTCACGTGTCTGGAGACGGCCAATATCGGTGTCCTCGTGCTGCGCTATGACTGGCGCAACAATTCGCTCTTGATTGTCCACAATTTCAATTCACGCCCCGTTGAGGTGGATATCGATCCTGATATCGGCGATCTCGGGCGGATACTGGTGGACATCGTGGACGGCACAAAAAGTGAGGCCGACGACGCAGGACACCACTGCGTCTACCTGGAAGCGTTCGCCTTTAAGTGGTTCAGGGTCGGAGGTCTCGACTATCTTCTGCGGAGGACGGAGCTGTAGAGGGAAGCAAGGCCGCGTACGGAAAGCAAACGGTCGCATCCGCGGGAAAGAGGACGCCGCGCATGTCGGCGCCCGCCCGCTGACGCTGCTAATGATGATCGTCGTCTCCCTCGTGCTCGTGCTTCAACCAGGAGCAGAGTTCGGCGGGCAGCAGCTTCTCGTAGGCGTCGTCACTGCCGACAAACGCGCCCAAGTTCCTGGCGCTCACGAAGCCCACGTTCGGAAATTCCTTTGCAGCCGCACGGAGGAAGCTGAACTCGTCGTCTCCGATGCCGACCATGACATAGTAGATCTGCGACTCCGCGTGCTCGGCTTCCCTTAGAAGACGCCATGCGGCGTCATGGTCGGAGTTCTGCCCGTCAGTCAGGAAGTAGTTGATGGCTGGAACGCCCGAGCGCGTTTCCTCGCCAAGCGTGTCGCGCTTCATGCCGAAGATCATCCCGAGAAGGCCGCCGGAATTTTGTTCTTCGAGCAGTCCGTAAGTCATCAGGTTGGAGCGAATGACCGGGGCATAGTCCGTGCCTCCCCAGAGGATGCGTTTCAGCAGCGGGTTGCCGGTGATTTCGCGCTCGACATAGCCGCCATAATTGTTGGCCGTTGCCGGGGTGATGGACGCGATCCTATCGGTGTCGGAAAAGACCCAGGTGTCGATGCGGCCGTCGTCGTCGAAGTACAAGGCAACCGGGAGCACCCGCTCGAGCGCCGATTGCACGATGCCGGATGAAAATAACTCCGCCATAGAGCCCGATATGTCGATGTTCAGCCCCACCTGTGCCGGGATGCGCTCATGAATGCCTTGCTTCTGAAGCACAAAGCCGACTCGGCGGACCTCTTCCTCGGGCTTTTGGAGTTTGAATGTCGTCATGGATCATCCTTCATTGCTAGGGTGTTTCGTAACCGGATGTGGATCTGCTTGAGGCGAGGGAGGTTGGTGGCTGCGGCATGGGCGTCTGAGGCGCGCGCCATCAATGCCGCCGAATAGGTGGTTTTCCAGGCCGGAAGTTCTTCGTTGATAAGATCGGAGGCAAAGCGTTCGGTCCCCGCAACGACGATGTGAATAGAGTTGATCATTTGATGCCCGATCGCAACAGAGGCCGCCGTCGCAGAAAGCGCCGCAATTCGTGCTTCAAGGGCATCGGCCTGGGCTGTGTAATGTTTTTCGACAACACTGTTCTCGTAGGTATGCGTAGCTATGTGCCGGACAAGGAAGCGTGCGGCGAGAACATGTGCTGCCAGGCCGTTTTCCAAGGATTTGTACTTGTTTCGTAACGAATTGATCGTATCGAGCAGTCTTGAAATCTCCGGCAGACGGTCCTTAAGCTCCCTGGTGATCTCCACTATTTCTCCATAGCGGCGCGCAAAGAGCGTTTGAGGGTCTTCTCGCAGCGTAATGGCACGCAGAATGCCGCCAATGCCGCGTTGGGGCGCAAATACGAGTGCCGGGTCGAGCTGGTCGAGATGCTGCAGAAGATCACCGCTGAGACGTTTGACCGTTGCGAGGGTATCGTCGCCCGCGAGGGCGAGTTGCTCGTCGGCGAGTCTCCCGTAATTTTCCTGAAGCGATGCGCCGAAGCGCACGACATCGTCGAAATGATGGTCGTCGAGATTGGTCCCCTCGACGAGCCGTATCGCGTTGCGAAGCACGGCCTCCGCGGCGTCCGGCTCGATCTCTCGCAGTCTGGATATGTTGCATTCGATGCGCCGACGCGCCTCACCACCCGCGACGATGCGAGGGAGCGTACCCTTGGCCGCTGGTTGACGAGCAGAGCCGAAGAGCACTCGCGGCTTTCCACCCGGGTTTTCAGGGTCCGCTTCCTCAGTCGGCGCGCGCTCTCCAAAGAGAATCTTGGGAGACGCTTTGCGAAGCGGGTCGCCGTCATCGTCCCCCGGTGCCACAGCATCCGGCTCCTTCATCCCAAATAGGCGTTGATGACTTCACCCAGGCCGGCATTCGACCCCGCGCCGACGGCGTGGAACTTCCACGAACCATCAGATTGTTTAAGGAAGGACGCGACCTGTATTGTCGTCTTTCCGGCGAATTCGGCCGTGAGCTGATATCGGCAGAGTTCATCGTCCATGGCATCGCAGACCTCGATGTAGGCGTTCTTCACCTTCCCAAAGTCCTGGCGCTTGCGTTCGGCGTCATGAATGGTTGCCCAGACCGCCAGTTCGGCGACATCGGCCGGCAGCTTCGCCAGGACGATCTTGAATTCCTCTCTGAAGCCTTCGCCGTGATGCCCGCCTTCCTCGTCATCGTCGTCGTCGGCCCGCACAGGCCCGCCGCGGCCAGTGCGGTCGTCGCGCTCGTGCCACATTGAGCCGTCGCCGGTCTGGAACGAGCCGTCAGGGTTCTTCGAGAGGGAGCCTTCGGGATTGCCGGGCCCACGTACGAATGCGTAGCAGAGCGCATGCGAACCGTCGTTGTAGAGCCGCGCGCGATTGGCGTCGCCGCCCGGATGGATGAGCGCGAAGCAGTGAACGTCGAGATCGAAGGCCGGACCGGAGCCTTCCGGCGGATCCCACACCAGCCCGGAATGGACGAGCTCCATCTCCTTGTGAATCTGAAACGACTGACCCTTCGCAAGCTTGAATGTCGCCATGCGTTCTTCACTCCATGTCTTAAATCGGGCGGTCGGTGACAAGCTGCCGGGCCTGCTCCAGCTTCGCGCGGGCGGCGGAGTAGCGCTGCTTGTTCTGCTCGCCTTCGGCGAGCACCTTATCGGCGATCGAGCGCAGGCGCTGCGCTGTTTCAAGCACCAGGTCCGCATCCGCCAGGCGCGTCTCGCCGGAAGCCTTCGCCGCGTTCATGGAGACGTCCTCCAACACCTGCAGTCCATAGCGCTGGAGGGAGGAGCGAAGCTCCCGGCGCATTTCGTTCATTTGTTGAATCGACTGCATCTGGAACAGCACATGCAGTCGAATAAGGATCGATTTGATGTCGTTGAACTCGGCGTTGGCGGACGAAACCGTTTCTGCAAGCGTCGCAAGCGCTGCACCGCGGGCGATGCCGATGGAGTCGAGATCGGCCGGCGCCTTGGCATAGGTGGTTTCAAGCACCAAAACCCGATTCTGGAAAATATCCAGCTTCTGTGCGAAGTCACGCGCCGTCTGGACCCTCAGCGGATCCCCGCCGGCGGCCTCTTCCTTGAGTCGCATCAGATCGCTTTCGGCCTCTGCGATTATCAGCCGTCCGGCCTCGACGAACTTACCGAGGGATACGATCGAATCCCGATAACCGTTGGCGAGCTGGCTCATGCGTGACACGTCGGTGACCAGCTTTGCGCTCTCCTGATCGACCTGGGCTTCCATAGGCTTGATGAGGTCGCTCAGAGATTTGGTCTTGCTCTGCAGAATGCCGCGCACCTCGTCGGTCACGCGCTTCAATCTGTTGGCCGGATCCCGCAATCCAATGGCGATCAATATTCTATCGAGAAAGCTGCCCTTGAGCTTTTCGCGAATGCTGTTCTCGAGAGTTTTCAAGTCGGCGTCGTTGATCCCGTCGCGTACCGTCCGAAACAATTCGAAAAGGACAGGAGACTGGGCGTTCGTTATCTGGGACAGAATTTCGTCCAGCCGAGAGCCGAAGCCGCTGATGGCCTCCTGGCCGAACGTTACCAGACCGCTTGGCTCCGCCGTTTCGAGACGGAATTTCTTTGCAATCACTTCGGCATCCGCGCGGTTCTCGGGAGAAAGGACAATGGTGACTTTGGCGGGCAACCCGCCCGACGCCACCGCCCTTTGAAACTGATCGTCGATTATTTCCGTACTCCCCAGGTACTGGTGGCCACTACTCGAATGACGCGAACTTAGCCGAGAGCTATATGGAAGACAATGATAACGTGTATTTTTTGCGACTAAGGAAAAAGTAGCCACGTTCGAATGCCTCTGGTTAACCAATATAAGCGTCTGTGTTGCAAAAATACACACAGTTCACCAAAAGAGAGCACGAATCGGCGCCGCGACAATTCTAACTATCCGTGTGTCGAATGAAGTCTGCTATTGGGCAGGTCAAGCCGATGATCGGCCGCACTTTCCAGGTGCTCTTTCATGATTTTGATGATTTATCGGTGAGCAAGTGCCTCTTGCTCAATCGAGCAGTTATGGCCTTTGGGAAGCTTTGCATGACGTTTGCTGTTTTGAATGACATGTTTTCCGCTAGGAATCTCGCATCCGTAATTCTGATTTCATCCGTCCTTTATGCGCCGTCGGGCATGGCCCAAGAGCAGCCGGCGACAGGTGCGACCGCGCCGGCCAATGCGGGCGCTCAACAGAATTCCGCTACGGCACCTGCCGGTCAAACACCTGCTGGTCAGCAACAGCCGGCGCAGCAAGCCCGCGTGCAGAAGTTTGACGACTGGTATTATCGCTGCGTCGATGGCAAGGCCGCCGACGGTTCGGCGACGACAAGTTGCGAAGTGGCGCAGATCGCGACGGTGAAGCAGGGTGAGCAGGACGTCAACATCCTGACCTTGGCGATCGCTAAGGCGCCGGTGCCCGCTCCGGCTTTGCCGAAGAAGGAGAGCAAGAAGGTGCAGAGCGATCTCGTGTTGACGACGCTTGTGCCGCTCAACATGTATTTGCCGGCAGGGCTCAGCATCGACGCGAGTGATAAGCCCGTCGTTCAGCTTGCCTATCGCAATTGCAACCAGGCCGGTTGCTGGTCGCAACAGAAGCTGGACGCAAAAATGGTCGCGGCACTTTCAAAGGCGGCGGATGGGGTCGGTCACGTGCAGATGATGAATGGCCAGAAGGTCAACATCAAATTCTCCTTGAAGGGACTGGCCGCGGCATTGGATGCGCTGCAGAAACCCGCTTCCAACTAACGGCACGACGCGAACGATCCCATGACATCGGCCCGGCAACCGACGGCTGTCCACCGCAGCCTTGCCTTCACGGCGTCCCTTCCCATCGCGCGCATCATCGTGTTGCTGACGACGGCTTTGGCGGCATCGATGGCTGCTGCGCAGCAATCGCCGAATGACGATTTCGCCCGCCGGCAAGCGCAGCAGAATGAACAGCAGCGCCTGGAGGCGCTTCGCAAGAGCACGCCGAAACCATCGGAGGCGCCGTCCGATCAGCAGCAGGAAGGGGGAGCGAAAAAAGGCGGGCCCTGTTTTGCGGTTACTGATGTCCAGGTGGACGGCGTCACGCGATTAAGAGCCGCTGATATCGACAAGGTCACGGTCCGCTACCGCAACCGCTGCGTCGGTGTCGGAGACATCAACACCCTGTTGCGGGACCTGACCCAGCTCTATCTCGACAGGGGCTTCGTGAGCTCGCGCCTCTATGTGCCGGCGCAAGACATCGCCAAGACGAAGACATTGCGTCTGGTCGCTGTCGAGGGCACGCTTGCTGACATCTATATCAACGGCAAGCCGGCGCCTGTTTCCGAAGTGATGGGCTCCGGCATGCTTGCCACCGCTTTTCCCGGCCTGAAGGACCATATCGTCAATCTGCGCGACATCGAGCAGGGCCTCGACCAGATCAACCGGCTGAATTCCAACAACGCCAAGACGGCAATGTTGCCAGGCAAGGCCAGCGGCACTTCCATCCTCAACATCGAGAACAAGCCCAGCCATCCTTGGCACGTCTCCTTCGGCAATAGCAACCTCGGCCAAGAGCAGACGGGATACTCAAAGACATCGACCTCTGTCGGTTACGACAACCTCTTCGGCGTGAATGACCAATGGAACTTCGCCTACGAGCACACAGGCCCGAACTATCCCTGGCGCGACGACGGTCAAGGCCGGAGTGATAGCTATACCGGCAATGTCAGCGTCCCCTACGGCTATTGGACGCTTGAGGTAAACGGCGCCTGGTACGGCTATGACAGCTCGGTTCCCGGCAATTTCGGGACTTTGCAGACATCGGGCAATTCCAAGCAACTCGGCATCGGTGCCGACCGCGTCATCTTCCGCGACAAGGATTCGATCACGACCTTAAACAGCGGCTTGACCTACAAGGAAACCAACAATTTCCTGCTCGGCAGCAAGATCGAGGTCGGCAGCCGCAAATATACGGTGAGCGATCTCGGCATCTCGCACTCGCGGCGCATGCTTGGAGGCCTCTGGGTCTTCGATCTTTCCTACAACCAGGGTCTGAACCTCTTCGACGCCGTCGATCCGGGTGATGCCGGCGCGGGCAATGCCGATCCGCGGTTCTCGAAGTTCACCGGCACCATCACCATGACCCGGCCGTTTCAGCTTGGCGAACAGCGCTTCGAGGTCAATTCTATCCTGACCGGCCAATATTCCCCCGACAATCTGTTCGGAGCCGAGCAGATTTCGCTCGGCAGCTATTCCACCGTCCGCGGCACGCGCGAGAGCATGCTGTTCGGCAACAACGGTTTTTTCACGCGCAACGACCTGGTCTGGCGTACCCAGCCCTTTGCCGACAATGCAGCGCTTTCAAAAATGTTCGGCGAATTCCGCCCCTATGTCGGGCTCGACTATGGCCGGATCGCCTCCGAGACGCGCCATCAGATCGCGGGCGGCGACATGCTCGGCTGGACAGTTGGTGCGAAGTTCGCGGGCGGCAATCTCAATCTCGACATCGGCTATTCCGACGTGCTGGCCGGCACTGTCGACAAAAAGGATGGGGGGCTTCTCTTCGTCAGCTCCTCCGTAAAATGGTAACCAGAATTTAGAGGAAAATCATGGGTTTATTCATTCGTAAAGACAACAAGACGGCTTCTTCGGCATCGCTCCCTGCGGCTGCGCTTCTTTGTTGCGCCATAGCGCTTTCGAGCTGCGGCGGCCGCGAAGCGCATCCAATTGCCGCGACCAATGTCGCCGATAGCGGGATGGATTGCGGCGGGGTCTCGCGCGAATTCGAAGCCAACGAACGTCAGATCCTCGCGACCGTCAAAGAGCGTTCTCAGGCTCAAGGCAAAAACGTCATTCTCGGCGCCACCGGCGTTCTTCTCTTCTGGCCGGCGCTATTCTTCATGGATCCCAAATCCCCGGAAAAGGTCGAGATCGACGCCTTGCGCAATCGCAACCAGGTGCTCACCGAACTTGCCCGTTCGCGAAAGTGCCCGGTGCCGAAGTCGCAATTGGGCGAAGTCTACAAGAAGCTCGACGGTGGTGTGAAGACAACCCCGGCCAAGAGAGACGGCTAAGGCGGCGGGCGAACCGCAGGCTGCCCCGCCGGTAGGCGGGGCGCCTGCACGGCGGCGCCGCAAGAGCTGAAGCACCTACAAAAAATCATCCATAACGCGTTTTCTTCTCCGTATCGCCTATAGTTATTGGTGTAAAATTCACACAGGCTTTACCAAATTTACGCGAACTCTCTCCATGTTGCTCTCCATATCCGTGTAGTGAATTGACGTTCGCCGCCAAGTCCATCAAGAAAAATCATCAATATGGTGCCGCATGACGCGGTCCGGGCGAGGCAAGATATAGGCTACATTTTCCTGCGAGATCCGCGGACGTAGCCCGACCTCAGAGGGGCGAGTGCGTATCGTGGGCAAGTATCCAGGGCAGGATTCCAGCAAATCGTTGAATGATCGGAACGTTTTGCGGTCTAGGACAAGCAGTGTCGTTCATCGGCTCCTGCGCCTCGGACAGCAATCGCTTGCGATTACCCTCAGCGCGCTTCTATTTTTACAGCCGGCGATTGCTAACGCTCAGTCGATTTCGGCCAGCACGACGGCGCCTGTCGCCAATCAGCCGAGCGTCGGAGCGGCGCCGAATGGCGTGCCGCTCATCTATATCGTCACGCCGAACGCTGCCGGCCTGTCACATAACAAATATGACAGCCTCTCAGTCGGCACCCAGGGCGCAATCCTCAACAATTTCAAGGGCGAGCAAGGCACCTCGAACCTCGGCGGCGTGACGCCGGGTAACCCGAACCTCAATGCCTCGAACCCGGCTTCGGTCATCCTGAATGAGGTGACCAGTTCCAATCGCTCGGCGCTGAACGGCCCGATGGAAATCTTCGGCACAAAAGCCGACGTGATAGTGGCAAATCCTAATGGAATAAGCTGCAATGGCTG
>NZ_AUFB01000020.1 GCF_000426285.1 Rhizobium leucaenae USDA 9039
CAGAAAGCGGCGCAGGAAATCCAGATGCTGTTCGCCCCATTCCGAAATCAAATCATAATCTTCACAGTCGCAGATCGTGCCGCAAACCACCAGAAACAGCACTTCCCGCAACCGGTAGGCGACACGCCAGGGATCGCGAACGTCCTCGATCTCACCGAGATGATCGAGCAACAGCTTCAATCGCGACTTCTCAAATCCCTCCAATGCCACAACGTTCATCACCATGCCCTCCGAATCATCGAGGCCATAGGGAATCAGACTTCTGGCAAGCGGGAAATCGCGTTAACCCGAGTTCGGCACCCTGGGGCGGCACTACGGGGCTTGAGCTTGCGGTTACTGGGGTCTTTAGATGCCAGGCTTTGGCTGCTTGGTGGTCGCTTTAGAAGCGGCCATTTGCCAAGCATTCAATCACAGATCGATAAGCCGTTGGCGCAGTACTGCGTTCTCACACTGGTGGCTAAGACTTGGGCGGCTTCTTGAAGCCATTTCTGGAAAGTGACCTAATACATCTGGCCGCCGCTACCTTGGAGTGAAATCGTGTCCCAAATCTACGCATATGACGGTGTGATACCCGTCATCGACCGAACCGCATTTGTTCATCCAGCGGCAGTGCTTATCGGGGATGTGATTGTTGGGCCGGGCTGCTACGTGGGGCCTTGTGCGGTCCTTAGAGGGGATTTCGGGCGAATTTTGCTGGAGACTGGGTCGAACATTCAGGAGACTTGCGTCGTTCACAGTTTCCCCAACTTAGAGGTCATTGTCGGAGAGTCCGGTCACATCGGTCATGGAGCCGTACTGCATGGATGCAAGATTGGTCGAAACGCCATGGTCGGGATGAATGCGGTCGTGATGGATGAAGCTGTCGTCGGCGAGAACTCCATTGTCGGAGCAATGAGTTTCGTGAAAGCCGGGTTTGCCATTCCGCCAAACAGCCTCGTCGTCGGTTCGCCCGCAAAAGTCATTCGTGAGCTAAGTGACGAGGAAATCGCATGGAAGCGACAAGGCACCGGCGTCTATCAGCGCTTGGCCCTCGACGCCAGGGATAAGCTGGTAGCGACAACCGCGTTGACAGAGGTTGAGCCCGATAGGCGGCGTATGAGCGCACCGGAGTATGATCCTTTAATTCTGGAGAGACTTAAGTTCAACGAACAGCCTTAAGGCCTTCTAGCATCAATGTTGTCGCGATATCAGCGTACTCGTCTCTGCTGATCGGGCCATTAGGGCGGAACCACATGTACACCCAGTTCATCATTCCGAAGAGTGACATGGTGACTGGCATCAGCAATGGGCGGTCCTTACTTAAGTCGGGATTTATTTCGCGAATGACTGACGAGAATCGCTTCACAATTTGCCGTTCGATCTGTTGCAGCTCAGCCAACTGGGTCTCCGAGAGCGCGGTGGTACCCATCAGCTGAACCTGATGCTCGTTGTCGCGACCTTCATAGTTTCTCAAAACCGCTTTCACCAGCAACCGTAGCCGATCATGCGGAGCCAAGTCCAGTTTGTCGGCGGCCTCGATCGCTGCATCAAGTTCCGTCAGGTGAATGCGAACGATGTCGAAGATCAGCGCGTCCTTGCTCTGATAGTAATGATAGAGCAGGGCCTTTGACACACCTCCTTGGGACGCAATCATAGACATAGACGCTTTCTCCATGCCTTCCTTGGCAAATACAGCCGCAGCGTTCGCGAGGATTCCTCGACGCTTTTCTTCAAAGTCAACCGCTCGTGTTCGTGCCATGCAACCCTGTTTCTCTCGTTCACGCAGTTTTAGAAAGCTAAACTTCCTATAGACTGAGATTTGGGGGTCGGGCTATCCCGACCTCCCGGTCATTCCTTCGGTCGTTTATCCACCACCCGTTTTGCCTTGCCTTCGGAACGAGCAACACCACCAGGCGAATGCACCTCGATCTTTGTCGAAACGCCCACGATGCTCTTGATGTGATGCGCCAATTCCTTGGCCGAACCGGCCCGAACACCGTCTTCAGCCGCATCATCGATGCATTCGACATGGACGATCATGTTGTCCATGCGACCAGCACGTGTCAGCTCGATCTGGAAATGCGGTGCCAGGCCACGGCATTTGAGAATCTGCTCCTCGATCTGTGTCGGGAAAACATTCACGCCACGCAGGATCATCATATCGTCGGAACGCCCGGTAACCTTCTCCATACGGCGCATGGTACGGGCTGTGCCTGGAAGGAGACGTGTGAGATCGCGGGTCCTGTAGCGAATGATCGGCAGGCCCTCCTTCGTCAACGTCGTAAATACCAACTCGCCGAGTTCACCGTCAGGCAGCACTGCTCCCGTCTCGGGATCGATGATCTCCGGGTAGAAGTGATCCTCCCAGATGTGAAGACCGTCCTTTGTCTCAACGCACTCGTTGGCAACTCCTGGTCCCATAACCTCGGACAGGCCATAGATGTCAACAGCATGCATGTCGAAAGCCCGTTCGATTTCCTCGCGCATGGCGTTCGTCCATGGTTCGGCACCAAAAATTCCAACGGCAAGGGAGCTTTCCCTGGGATCAACGTCCTGACGACGGAACTCGTCGAGAATCGAGAGCATGTAGGATGGCGTTACCATAATGATGCGCGGCTTGAAGTCCTGTATCAACGTGACCTGGCGCTCTGTCATCCCGCCGGAGATCGGGACCACAGTACAGCCGAGCTTTTCTGCGCCGTAATGTGCCCCAAGCCCGCCCGTGAAGAGACCGTATCCGTAGGCGACATGGACAATGTCCCCGGCTCTACCACCGGAGGCCCGGATCGAGCGCGCAACGACGGTCGCCCACGTATCGATATCCTTCTGCGTGTAGCCAACAACGGTCGGCTTGCCGGTCGTTCCTGATGAAGCATGGATTCGAGCAAGCTTTTCACGCGGAACCGCGAACATGCCGAAAGGGTAAGTGTCCCGAAGGTCTTTCTTCGTCGTGAACGGAAATTTGGCAAGGTCCGAAAGAGTTTTCAGATCAGACGGGTGCACGCCAGCTTCATCGAAACGTTGACGATAGAAAGACGAGTTTTCGTAGGCGTGTGTCAGGGACCACTTCATACGCTTGAGCTGGAGGCCCCCGATCTCGTCGCGAGATGCAGTCTCAATCGCCTCAAGGTCGCCGCCAGGGCGTGGTTCAAGATTTTCCATATTGTCCTCCTCCAAGGAATTAACGCGTCAGCCGGCTACCGATTTTCAGGAATGTGCGTGCCTTTGACCGTCCGAGAATGACCCCGGAATTCGGCAATCTGTTCACCCTGTTGGTTGACGACGGTCACGTCATAGATACCTCCGCGACCCCGTCGGGAGACTTCCTTTGCGCTCGCTGTCAGGACATCGCCTTCGAAGGCCGGAGCGATAAACGTCACTGAACAATGTTGGGCCACTGTCCACTGGTTGTAGCCGTTGCAGGCGAAGGCGAGGGCCGAATCCGCCACCGTGAATATGTACCCACCATGACAGGATTGATGACCATTCAGCATGCATCGCGTGACTGTCATCTGGATCGAAGCTTTGCCAGGTGCCACCTCGATCAGCTTCATGTTCAAGAACTGAGACGCGTGGTCATTTGCCCACATGGCTTTGGCGCATGCCTCAGCAAGCTCTTGCGGTGAGAGCTGTTCAGCAACGCTCATTGTCCCTTGAACTCCGGCTTCCGTTTGTCGAGGAAGGCAGAGACACCCTCGGCATAATCAGCACTGTGGCCTGCCTCACGCTGAAGGTCGCGTTCGAGGTCAAGCTGTTGATCAAGAGAGTTCGTTGCGGCAGCCTGGATTGCTCGCTTTGTAAGTCCCAGTCCTTTCGTCGGACCGCTTGCGAGCTGCTGTCCCAGCTTCGTGGCTTCATCCAGGAGCTGTTCGTCGTCAACAGCCTTCCAGATCAGGCCCCAGTCAGCTGCCTTTTCCGCACTCAAAGGCTCAGCGGTCAGCACCAGGGCCTTTGCACGTGCTTCCCCGATCAGGCGAGGCAAGCTCCAGGTTCCGCCCGAGTCCGGGACAAGGCCTATCTTTGCGAACGCCTGAATGAAGCGAGATGAGCGAGCGGCCAACGTGATGTCGCAGGCAAGTGCGATGTTTGCGCCTGCGCCAGCGGCGACCCCATTCACGGCGCAGACAATCGGCTTTTCGATTGTCCTGATAAGGCGGAGCAGGGGGTTGTAATAGGTCTCGATTGTGTGCCCGAGATCAGGCGTACCTTTGCGGGGATCGCGGTCTCCCAGGTCTTGCCCAGCGCAGAAGCCCCGACCCGAGCCCGTCAGAAGGACCGCGCGAATCTCTGCATCATCGCGCGCACGCTCAAGGCCCCGTCGAAGGGCGAGATGCATATCCTCGTTGAACGAGTTGAGCTTGTCGGGTCGGTTGAGCGTCAGGCGCAATAAGCCCTGGCTGAAGTCCTCAAGGACAGTATCGATCTCGAGCATATTTCCTCCTCGGCCGCGACAGGGCGATAAAAAAGACTTGCATAAACCGACCGGTCGGTCAATTGTATTCTCTGCAACAAGGGAGGCTTTCTTGAGCGAATTGTTTGAAAGACATCGGGTCCTGCTGGAGCGGGCTGTGCAGGCAACCCAAGAGCGCACATATTGGTCAGCATTTTCCGAGGTTCCCAGCGGGAAAATATATGGCGAATCCGCCAAGGCCGATGCAGCTGCCGCGTTCGATTCAAGACTTGGAAAGCCGTTTAATCTGCCTGATCATCCGGCTGAGGCGCCTATCGGAAACGAGGTTTCACCATATGGATTTCGCCTTGGCATCACCTATCCATCTGCCTCCATCAACACCTTGGTGAACGCCTCAAAGGCAGCTTCAAAAGCGTGGGCGGAAGTCGAGCCGGAGGCTCGTGTCGGGTCTTGCCTGGAAGCGTTGGTTCGTCTGAACAATCGAAGCTTTGAAATTGCGAATGCGGTGATGCATACGAGCGGACAAGCGTTTGCGATGGCTTTTCAGGCTGGTGGGCCTCACGCTCAAGAACGAGGACTTGAGTCTGTCGCCTATGCCTACGCGGAAATGAAGAAGGTGCCGTCCAAAGCCATTTGGTCGAAGCCCCAAGGCAAGGGCGAACCCATTGTGCTGGAAAAACATTGGCGAATCATACCAAAGGGCATCTCAGTCGTCATCGGATGCAACACTTTTCCGACGTGGAATAGCTATCCCGGGCTTTTTGCGAGCCTAGCGTGCGGCAACACCGTGATTGTGAAGCCTCACCCCTCCGCTATCCTTCCCTTGGCAATGACAGTCGACATCGTACGCCAGGTCCTTGCTGAGCAGGGTCTTCCACCAGATGCAATTTTGCTTGGTCCAGATACGGCAGGTTCTGAAATCACGCGGGACCTCTTAAGTCACCGCGATGTCGCTATTATAGATTACACCGGTTCAACGTCATTCGGGGAATGGATTAAAAACAACACACAAGGTGACGTTTACACAGAGGAAGCCGGGATAAACTCTGTAGTTATAGGCTCGACCGAGAACTTTGCCGGGATGTGCGACAATCTGGCGTTCTCTCTGTCGCTCTATAGTGGGCAGATGTGCACGTCTCCGCAAAATATCTTCATCCCGAGTAAGGGGATTGAGACGAACGAAGGTGCAAAGACGTTCAACGAGGTCGCAAATGGCATCGCCTCCGCCGTCGACAGGCTACTTGCGGACCCGGCCAGAGCGGCGGGCGTCTGTGGAGCGATCGCGAACCCTGCCACACTAGAGCGTGTAGACAGCGGCAGGACGCTCGGTCGTCTCATCCGAGACTCTTCAGCAGTCGAGGGGCAGGGCGATGCCAGAACTGCTACGCCACTTATCGTGGCAGTCGAACCCGACGCCAGCGACACTTATGGCGAAGAACGGTTCGGTCCGATTTCGTTCGTCATACCGGTGGATGATGTTCGAGATGGCATCGACCGCGCAACTGCGTTGGCGTCGAAAAAGGGAGCTATAACAGCAGCTCTGTATAGCACGAACGTTGACGACATTGATTTTGCCGCAAATCGATTCGCCCGAGCTGGGGTGAATCTGTCAGTCAATCTCACCGGCGGCATTTTCGTCAACCAGAGTGCCGCGTTCAGCGATTTTCATGTCACTGGCGGCAATCCGGCGGGAAATGCAAGTCTAACCGACGCTGCATTCGTGGCGAATCGGTTCCATGTGGCGATGTGGAGAAAACCATTTCAGGAAGCTGCTGAATAGGTCGCCCGTCCAACCGAATCTTCTTCCTTTCGCTCATCGACCACATGAGATTCTCATATGACCGTGACCACTTCATATCAGGGCCAGATTGCTGTTGTTTCAATCGATAATCCGCCCGTCAACGCCTTGTCCAAACACCTGCGGCACGACCTTTTAGATGCTGTTATCCGCCTGGATGCTGAGCCCGCTGTCGAGGCTGTTGTGCTGGCATGCGAGGGTCGCACGTTTATCGCTGGCGCTGATGTGAATGAATTCGGTAAGCCACCTGAGGCACCGCATCTGCCGGATGTTGTCGCATCGATCGAGCATGCCAAGAAACCTTGGGTGGCTGCGATACACGGCAACGCGCTCGGTGGTGGCTTGGAGATAGCTCTGGGCTGCAGTTATCGACTCGCCGCGCCCAAGACAAACTTCGGCCTTCCGGAAGTGAAACTTGGGATCATTCCCGGCGCAGGCGGCACAGTCCGTCTGCCGCGACTGATCGGTGTCGAGGCTGCCGTTGACCTCGCGACGTCCGGAGCAGTGATCGGTACCGATAAGGCGCGGGTTCTCGGTCTGATAGATACCGTCGTGGAAGGTGATCTTCGGGAGGGCGCAGTCTCCTATGCGCAATCGATTGTCGGTCTGCCGAAGCCGCCACCACTCTCCCTGCGCAGTGCACCACAAAAGGACGGCGACTTCTGGGGCCAAGCCGAGTCCACTGTCAGATCCAAGTCAAAGGGGGAGATAGCGCCCTCTAAGGCGTTGGCTTCCATTCGTAACGCCACCGAGGTCGACTTCCATGCCGCAATGGCTTTCGAGAGAAGCACATTCCTGGACCTTCGGGCTTCCAAACAGGCTGCGGCGTTGCGACATGTGTTTTTTGCGGAACGCGCTGCCCCGCGTCCTCCGGAACTGAATGGCGTACCCGCGCTGGAAATTCGTTCGGCTGCGGTCGTCGGCGGCGGCACGATGGGGGCGGGCATCATTGCTGCTCTTAGAAACGCCGGACTTCCTGTTATCCTGATCGAGAGGGATGAAGAGGCTGCAGAACGAGGTCTGTCCAACGTCCGCGCCATTTTCGACGGCTTGGTGAAGCGTAGCCGGTTAACGGCTGAACTCGCCGCAGATCGCCTTGCGGGGGTGCAGACGTCCACGGATTACGACACGCTCAAAGATGTTGATCTGGTGATCGAAGCCGTCTTCGAAGATTTGGTTGTCAAGCAAGCTGTCTTCAAGAGCCTTTCTGAAGCTTGCAGTGCAGAGGCCCTTCTGGCCACCAATACGTCGTATCTCGACCCCAACCAGATTGGGGCGCACGTAGAGAACCCGGAGCGGTTCCTCGGCCTGCACTTCTTCAGCCCAGCCAACGTCATGAAGCTCTTGGAAATCGTGCCGACCTCTGTGACAAGTCCAGAGGCCGTTGCAAGAGGGATCGCCTTGGCTCGCTTGCTCGGGAAAATTCCAATCCGCGCCGGTGTATGCGATGGCTTTATCGGCAATCGCTTGCTTAAAGTTACCCGTGCGCAGGCCGAGCGCCTTCTCCTTGCAGGCGCAACGCCGTCTGCTGTCGACGCCGCCATGAGGCAGTTTGGTATGCCGATGGGACCTTTTGAAGCTCAGGATCTTGGCGGACTTGATATTGCCGCCTTTCAGAGGAAGGCGGCGAGGACTCGGGGTGAGGCAGTATTTGCCCCCATCGCTGATAGGCTGTGTGAGATTGGACGCTTGGGCCAGAAAACATCGGGCGGCTGGTACGACTACGCTCCCGGTGACCGCAAGCCACTTCCGTCGGACGTCGTTGCGGGAATTATCTCCAGCGAAGCTGGTGATCGCCCGTCTTTTCCATGGGACGGTGAAACTATTGCCGAAGCTATCATCTTCCCCATGATCAGCGAGGGAGCGGCGATTTTGGACGAAAGGATAGCCCTTTGTGCTGCCGATATCGATCTCGTGGAAATCCACGGATACGGCTTCCCGCGTTGGCGAGGTGGCTTAATGCACTATGGACTGGAGGTCGGTCTCACTAACGTCGTTGAACGGCTTAAGGATCTGTCGTCGCAGGGGCTCGCTCCAACGCCATCACGAGGCTTGGTTGAAGCGGTCGTTTCGGGCTCGTTCGGGGGCTGATGGAGCAGTCTCTCTCGTGGCGCGATCGTGCATCGACGAGTTTGCCCATGTCGGCGGAGGGCCCGATCCGCGCGACAGGCCGAAGCCGGTTGCTCCGCGGTGCATATTCGTACCTGATCTTCATACCGATACGCTAAAGGTGAAAAGCCGGATTTTCATTATCGTCCTTTAAGTGAAACGCGGCAAAAGCGGGACCATTTCAATCGCCCGCCGGAGCATTCCCCCTTGAACAAACATCGCGCAATTTGGAAAAACGAGCCACTCTTCAAATAAACCGTCACCGTCGTTTACTACTTCCGCATCGCTGATTGAACGCGGGAAGGCATCCCAACTTATAAGGGGTGGGGCTCGCTTTGACTTTCATTATCAGACTTTGCCGTCTATATCTGTTGGCAAACGTGGCCCTATTTGCGAGTAGGTTTTAGTCCGTGAATGACGTAACTACAACAAAGATTGAAAACACTACCTTGGCCTCATCGGGTAAGCCCCTGTCTATGCAGCGGCAATCATCCGTGCGTCGGACCATGGAGATTGTTCTGGATACCTGGAACTTCCTGATCCTTCGGGAAGCCTATTTTGGGGTGCGCAGGTTCGACAAGTTTCAGCAGCGGTTAGGAATTCCGCGGCAGACCCTCTCCTCCAGACTGTCTGCGCTTGTCGCAAACGAAATCCTAAGCACCGGGAAACGACCGAACGAACCAGGGCAGCAGTATTTTTTGACGGTGCGTGGCAAAGATCTTTTCCCAACAATGCTCTCTCTTATGGAGTTTGGTGACAAGTGGCTGGCCGGCTCAAGCGAGCCACCCCTCCAACTCATCCACAAGAGCTGCGGCTGCAATTGCCATCCTGTAACCGTCTGCGGTGAATGTCTTCAGCCATTCACCGCCAAGGAGGTGGCACCGAGGGACGGGCCTGGGGCAGGCTATGCTCCAGTTGAAAATCGCCCCACATCGCGACGAAGCTCCGATCCTAGCCTCTTGGAGAGGGTCCGACCGTGTTCGGTGGCACGCACGCTGGGGATTATTGGAGACCGCTGGAGTTTTCTGATCCTCAGGGAAGGATGGAACGGCGTGCGGCGTTACGAAGAAATGCGGGAAAATCTCGGGATCGCGACGAATATCCTGTCCGACCGTCTGGCGCGGCTGGTGCAGGCCGGCGTGTTTCGGAAGGTCCCGTACAATTCCGGCGAGCGGTTCGAATATCGGTTCAGTGAAATGGGTCTCGATCTCTACAAGCCAATGCTGGTGATGATGGCATGGGGGGACCGTTGGCTGGCTGACGGCAAGCCCCCAATGAGGCTGCGCCACAAGGCCTGTGGTCAGGACTTCTCGGCGATCGTCGTGTGCTCGGAGTGCCGCAAGCCGATCGCGGCCAAGGATACCGACTATGTGCTCCGATATCAGTTCGACCTATAGCCGGTCGGCCATCGATTACGGCGCGCCTGTCGCTTCCGTGGAAGTCTGACGTCTCTCGCGGAGCATCTGGAAGATTCTTTCGGGCGTGACCGGGAGTGTCTCCACGGACACGCCGAGATGAGCCAGTGCGTCGGATACGGCGTTAGCGATTGCCGCCGGTGCACCGATCGTGCCGCCTTCGCCCATACCGCGGAAGCCACCGATATTGTTGGGTAGATCGGCCTCGATATGGACGATGCCGATTTCGGGCACGCTGCTCGCGACCGGCACAAGATAATCCGCCAGGCTGGCGGCCACCGCCTGTCCCTGATCGTCATGGACGATTTCTTCGAGCAAGGCTGCGCCGATTCCCTGCGCGACCGCGCCGTGAACCTGTCCGTCCACGATCATCGGGTTGATGATCTTGCCGCAATCCTCCGCCACCACGTAGCGGAGGATTCTCACGCCGTAGGTTTCCGAATCGACCTCGACCATGGCAAGATGCGTCGACGAGCAGGCGGTTCCGAGGTAGGGGTCATAGGTCTCCGATGCCGTCAAGTCCTCGCGCTGGTCGCGCGGAATGCGGCCCATCTGGGTATAAACGGCGGAGGCGACCTCTCTCAACGTCATCGACGAATTCGAGTTTCGGCTGGTGATGATGCCGTCATGAATGTCCAGATCCTCGACACCTTGCTCCATCAGATAGGCTGCTGCGCGCAGCACCTTTGCCTTGACAACGCGTGCGGCAAGCGTTGCGGCGCCGCCACCGAGTACGGCCGAACGACTGGCATAGGTGCCGCTGGCCATCGGAACAAGAGCGCTGTCGCCGTGCTTGACCTCAATGTCCTCCAGCTTGCAACCGAGTTCGTCAACAATGACCTGCGCCAACGTCGTCTCCAGCCCTTGACCATGAGACGAAATGCCGAAGGCGGCGGTGATCGCGCCGGTGGCATCGATCTCGATCCTGGAGGTCTCGGTCCCGGTATTGATCGGCATGCCAGGCGCGACCGAAATCCGCGAGCCTATGCCGGTGAGTTCCGCATAGCTGGCAAGCCCGATGCCGACCCAGCGGCCGGCCTTTCTCGCCTCGTCGCGCTCGCGAACGAGCACTGGATAATCGACATGCCTGCAGGCGCCTTCGAGACACTCCTGAAAGGCCGACTTGTCCCAGATGATGCCGGAGGCGGTGCGGTACGGAAATTCGTCATTCCTCACAAGGTTCTTTCGGCGAAACTCGACCGGGTCCATGCCCAATTTTCGGGCCGCCATCTCAATCAGGCGTTCCATGGCAAAGGTGGACGAGGGACGGCCGACGCCGCGATAGGGGCCGGTGGGCGGCTTTGGGGTCAGCACGCCGCGAATGCGGCCACGGTAATGCTCCATCCGGTAAGGGCCGGGCAGGAAGCTGACGACCTGCACCGTTTCGAGCGCAGCCGTCCACGGATAGATCGAATAGGCGCCGACATCGCCTATCACATCGGCGCGCAGGCCGATCAGCATGCCATCCTTTGTAACCGCCAGTTCCGCCTCGATCAGTTCGTCGAACGCCTGGCTGGTGGCGGAAAGATCCTCGAGGCGGTCGCTGATGTATTTTACGGGCCGCTTCAGCTTCCGCGCCAGTGCGCAGACGAGAATTTCCTCGCCGTAGAGCGATCCCTTGCCACCAAAGCTGCCGCCGACATCCGGCGCAACGACGCGCATCCGCGTTCCAGGGAGATCGAGACAGCTGGAGAGCACGTCTCGAATGACGCCTGGTATATTCGAAGAGGTATAAAGCGTCAGCGATTGCTTGCGACTATCCCATTCGGCGAGATAGGACCGGTTTTCCATGGCGACGGCGGTCTTGCGGGTCATCCGGAACTGGCCCCTTACGGTGACCGCCGCGTCCTTGAAGGCTTCGTCGACATCGCCGCGTTTGAATTCGCGGCGGATGATGGTATTCGTTCCCGCTTCTTCATGCAGGAGCGGCGCGTCGTCCCTGACCGCATCGACCTGCCGGATCGCGAAGGGGAGGGGCTCGTATTCGATGGTAATGTGTTCCAGCGCGTCTTCGGCGGCATAGCGGCTTTCTGCCACGACCGCGACGACCGGCTCGCCGACATAGCGGACCTTACCCCGTGCTAATGGCCAGATCGGCGTGGCGTAATAGCCCGGCATCCGTGAGGTTGGAATGGCAGGCTTTATTTCTCCCTCGAGATCGCTTGCATCATAGATCGCGACAACGCCCGGAACCGAGAACGCGTCACCAATATCGATCTTCAAGATTTTGGCATGAGGCTGGTCGGAGCGGCGCAACGCGACATGAAGCATACCGGCAGGCGCCATGTCGTCGACATATTGTCCAACCCCGGTCAGAAGACGAGGATCCTCCGTGCGCTTGACGCGCTTGCCGACCAGTTTGGGGCGAAGCTCGACGGAACGGTCAGAAGGGGTCATTCATAACACTCCGGACCTTTTTTCAGTCCCTGCCACTGAACGTCGTCATGGCCTGAGATAATCGTATCGCCGCTGTCGCGTAAGGCCTTGAGCCGCGCGAGCGATGTCGCTGCCTTTTCCATGTCCCACGTGTTTTTCGGCGCAAGACCAGTTTCGACATTGGCCTGAAGGGGTGCCGCATCCGAAGCGAGAACGAAGTTGCCGTCCTTCTCCAGCTCGACGCGCGCCACGCTCATGCCCGGCGTATGGCCGGGCATTGGCATGACGACGATACGGCCATCGCCGAACACGTCATGGTCTGCATGGAAAGTCTGGAAGCCCTGCGGCTGTTCCCATTCCGTTCGAAGATAGCCAAGATTTTCTGCACCCTCGGCCTTGGCTGCCGCGGCCTCAGCTTCGTGGCACAGGATGGTCGCCTTGCGGAAATAGGAATTGCATCCGCAATGGTCGGGGTGAAGATGGGAGCAAATGACGACATCGATGTCGTCGGGCTGCAGGCCGATGGCTTCGAGCTGGTGGACGACGGTCTGCTCCGGTGAAAAGATTGGCGTCATGACCTTGCTGAGGCCGCCCCAACGCGCCTGCGGGTCGATCGCCGCTTCCGGATTGCAGCCGCTGTCGAAGAGCACATTGCCCCGGATATGGCGCATCAGCGCGGCATGCACGGGCAGTTCGGTGGTTTCTTCCTTTGCAGCTCCCGCTACAAAGATCGAGCGGCGCATCCGCAGGCGGCCGCCCTCGAGAAAATGCATCTTCATTAGAGAGGTCCTCTTTCCCGCGCCAACTCGCGCACGGCATTGACGATGTGCTCATAGCCCGTGCAGCGACAGATGTTTCCGGAGAGCGCTTCACGGATCTCCTCGTCGCTTTCCAGCGAGTGGTGGCGCAGAAGATCGGTGATAGCCATGATGAAGCCCGGCGTGCAGAAGCCGCATTGCAAGCCATGGTGTTCCCGAAACGCCTTCTGGACGCGCCCGAGCCTGTCGATGCTTCCCTGGCCCTCGATGGTCTCGATCTCCAAACCTTCTGCCTGAACGGCGAGCGTGAGGCAGGAGCGCGCGCTACGCCCGTCAAGAAGGACGGTGCACGCGCCGCATACACCGTGTTCGCAGCCGACATGGGTTCCCGTGAGCCCGAGTTCATGCCGCAGGACATCGCTGAGGAGCACGCGGGGCTCAACTGTGCACGTATAGGACTGGCCGTTGACGCTGAGAGTGATCTGCTTGTCAGCCAAGGCGTGATATCTCCCCATTGGCGCGGCCCCATGCTGCACGCAGCCCACGCCTTGCCAATACGCCAGACAGGTGCCTGCGATAATCCGCTGATGCGTGGATATCTGAGTTGGGGGTGAGGATGTTTGCCAGTCTCTCTACCACCATATTGAGGACGGGTTCGGAAAGATCGGTGCCCTCAACAATCTCCTCGATTTCGGGCAGGCGCAGCGGGGTTTCACCGACGCCCATCATGCCGATGCGAACGCCGCTCGCCGTACCGTTTTCGATGCAAAAAGTTGTTGCGAAGCAGGCAAGCGCAAAGTCGCCGTGGCGGCGGGCGAATTCTTCGAAGGCCCATCCCGCATCATTAGGCATGGCATCGATTTCTACTGCGATGACGAGTTCGTCGTCTTCAAGGGCATTGACGAGTGAACCGGTAAAGAAGTCCGCGGCCGGGATGCGGCGCTCGCCACGCTCGGAAAAGGCAATGATAGTGCCGTTGAGGAAGCGGGTCATCAGCGGCATTTCGGCTGCCGGGTCCGCATGCGCGACGCTACCGCAGAACGTGCCACGGTTGCGCACAGTCATGTGCGCGACGTGACGCATAGCGTCACGAATGATCGGCAGGTGCCGGGCGACGAGCGCATCGGTGGCCGTCATGCGATGACGGACAGTTGCCCCGATCTTCAGCCGGCCGCGGTCGAACTCTATCTTATCCAATCCCACGATCCGGTTGATATCGATAAGGATGGCGGGCTTCACCAGCCGGAAATTGATCATCGGCATCAGGCTCTGCCCACCGGCGATGATCTTGCCGTCACCAGCCGATGCGGCGAGTGCCGCCGCTGCTTCCTCCACAGTTGTCGGTGCGATGTAATCGAACTGCGCGGGCTTCATGGATTCGCCCGTGGCGCCAGCGTGGCCGCCGCTCTGACTAAAGGTCGTGCCATAAGTGTTCCTCCGGCATCATCTCCAACAATGAGGCTCATTGAATATTTGACTTGCATTATTAGACTTAAAAAGAGAATGTCAAGCACGCTGCTCGCGCCGTGCGGGGCGTTCCCGTTCCGATGACAGTTGAGGAGGATTATCCATGGAAATGTCTGGCCAACAATTGATCCCGGCCACCAAGGAAGAGGTCTGGGAAGCGCTCAACGATCCTGAGGTGCTCAAGGTCTGTATCCCCGGCTGCCAGGAATTGACGAAGTCATCTGACACGGAAATGGCTGCCGTCACGGTCATGAAAGTCGGGCCGGTCAAGGCACGGTTCCAGGGGGCGGTAACACTGTCAGATCTGGATCCTCCAAATGGCTACAAGATAACCGGCGAAGGGCAGGGTGGCGTTGCTGGATTCGCCAAGGGGATTGCTGTAGTCAAGCTTTCCGCAACGGATGGCGGGACCGTATTAGACTACATCGTGGACGCGCAGATTGGCGGAAAGCTTTCGCAACTTGGCGGTCGATTGATCGACGTGACGGCGAAACAAATGGCCGGCCAGTTCTTCAAGCGATTTGCCGAGGAAATTCAGGTGCGACAAAACCCGCAGGAGGCCTCCATGGCCGCGGGGTCGGTAGGCGCCGATTCAATGCCGCTACAGGCCAAAGCCGGTTCGTCGCAGTTGGATATGCCTGCGCTGCCCGTTGTTCGACCTCGCGCCCAGGCGGCAGCGACGGCCGGCTCCGGCGTCTCGCTGCCGGTGCTTGGGCTGGTGGTCTTTGCTTCAGTGTTTGTCGCCCTTTGGGTCGTCTATGGTGGGTTGTTGCCGAGCCTTTCTTCCGCGCCCGATCTGCCGGCGCGCATCTCGCCCGATCTTGCCAGCATCGTTCAGCTGGTCATGGCGGCGAGTATCGGCTACCTCTTCGGGCGAACGTCAAAGTAGCCTTTCCCCGCCCCAGCAAAAAAGCCGAAGCGCGAGCTTCGGCCTTTTAATTTTTGCTTGCACAGGAAGACTTCTATTCGCTCCTACGTCGCTCCAGTAGGAGCTTAAGTTCGCCGAACACGCCCCGTCTGAACATCATCACACAGACCACGAAGAACAGGCCGATGATGAATGTGATGGGCAGCCCACTGGTCGACAGGAAATGCTCGAGCCCGAGGACAATTGTTGCGCCGACGATCGGGCCAATGAGCGTTCCCATGCCCCCGAGAAGGGTCATCAGAATAACTTCCCCGGACATGTGCCATGTGACATCGACCAGCGATGCGAGCTGGAAGGAGATCGCTTTCAGTGAACCGGCAAAGCCCGCCAGAGCTGCTGAGAGCGTGAATGCGATCAGCTTGTAACGCTCCGGCTTCAGGCCCAGCGAGATAACACGCGTTTCGTTTTCGCGAATTGCGGACAGCGTATGCCCGAAAGGCGACTTGACCGCGCGCCAGATAACGAGGAGACCGATGACCGTGCCGCCGAGCACGGTGTAGTACATTGCGGTGATGTTCCTCAGATCGATCAGGCCGAGCAGATAACCGCGGGGCACAGCCTGAATGCCGTCTTCACCGCCTGTGAACGGCATCTGGACCGCCATGAAATAGACCATCTGAGCAAGTGCCAGCGTGATCATGGCGAAATAGATGCCGTGACGGCGGATGGCAAGCGCTCCAAAGGCGAGCCCCAGCAAGGTCGCAAACAGCGTTCCAGCCAATACCGCCAGTTCGAATGGCCATTGCCATACCTTTGCAGCCTGGGCCGCGATGTAGGCACCGCCGCCGAAGAAGGCGGCGTGTCCGAAGGACAGAAGACCTGCATAGCCGAGCACAAGGTTGAAGGCCGCCGCGAACAACACGAAGCAGAGGATCTTGATGAGAAAGAGCGGATAGACCACGAGTGGCGCAATCAGCATGATACCCGTAATGGCGAGCATCAGGATGCGGCCGATCATCTGGCCGTGACCGGAGGTGGTGGCCGCATTGGAAAAGGTTGCGCTTTTCATGTCATGCCTCCCGGCTGAACAGGCCAGCTGGCCGGATGAGGATCACGAGCACCATCACGACGAAAACCGCGATCGAGGAGGCTGCCGGGTAGAATGTCTTGGTGAGGCCTTCGATGATACCAAGACCAAGCGCAGTGACGATCGCGCCGCGGATCGACCCCATGCCACCGATGACGACGACGGCGAAGACCGTGATGATGATGCTCGAGCCCATGCCGGGGCTGACCTGATAGAGAGGTGCCGCGAGTGCGCCGGCAAAGCCAGCGAGCCCGACGCAGAAGGCATAGGTTAGCGTCAGCATGAGTGGCACGTTGATACCAAAGGCCTGGACCAGCGACGGGTTTTCGGTCGCCGCCCGCAGATAGGCGCCGAGCTTGGTCCTCTCGATCGCAATCCAGGTCAGCAGACAGATAATGAGCGAGATGACGATTACCCACGCGCGGTACATGGGCAGAAACATGAAGCCGAGATTGATGCCGCCCGTCAGTGCCGCTGGAACTGGATACGGTTTTCCGGCTGCGCCGAAGACGTGTCGGAACAGACCTTCCAGCATCAGCGCGATGCCAAATGTGAGGAGCAGGCTGTAGAGATGGTCCATGCGATAAAGCCGCCTCAGAAACAGCTTTTCAACCACAACGCCGGCGAAACCGACCAGTATGGGGGCCGCGACGAGTGTTCCCCAATACCCAAGACCAAGTGTCGACAGCATGTACCAGGCGACGAAGCCGCCCAGCATGTAGAACGCTCCATGGGCGAAATTGATGACGTTAAGCATGCCGAAGATGATCGCCAGCCCGAGGCTGAGCAGAGCGTAGAATGAGCCGTTGATCAGCCCGAGTAGCAGTTGGCCGAGGAGAACGGGTATCGGCACCCCGAGAAAATCTGTCATGTGATTTTGACCTGTTGAAGTGGGCGCATGGCAATCAAACCCCCAGATATCGGTTTAGCCGGTCCATGTTGGCGTCGAGCGCATCATTGGAGATTTCGTCGATGACCTTTCCTTGGTCGAGGACGAAGTGCCGGTCGGCGACGGAGGCCGCAAAGCGCAGGTTCTGTTCGACGAGAATGATGGTCATGCCGCGATCCTTGAGGATGCGCAGCCCCGCGCCGATCTCCTCGACGATGACGGGGGCGATGCCTTCGGTCGGCTCATCGAGCAGGATGAAATCGGCGCCGGTGCGCAGGACGCGTCCGATCGCCAACATCTGCTGTTCGCCGCCTGAAAGCCGCGTGCCGGGCGTGGTGTCGCGGCCCTTGAGATTCGGGAAGAGGCTGTAGATTTCCTCTACACTCATCCCGCCCGTTTGCCAGGCTGGCGGGAACATCAGATTTTCGATGACGTTCAGCGTTGAAAAAATGCCGCGCTCCTCCGGAACGTAGCCGATGCCGAGCCGGGCGACTTTGTGCGCCGGTGTCCGCAAAAGATCGACACCTTTGTAGATGCTGCTGCCGGCCCGCTTGCTGACGACGCCGATCAGGCTGCGCAGGGTCGTGGTCTTGCCGGCGCCGTTGCGGCCGATCAGGGTGACAACCTCGCCCTTCCTGACGTTGAATTCCACGCCGTGAAGCACGTGGCTTTCGCCATACCAAGCCTGAAGATTGCTGACGTTTAAAAGTGTTTCAGCCATGGGTTCCTCCCATATAGGCCTTGCGAACTTCGCTGTTCGTCGAGACGTCAGCATAGGTGCCCTCGGCAATCACCTCCCCGCGGCGCAGCACCGTGATCGTGTCGGAAAGATCCGCGACGACGCCAAGATTGTGCTCGACCATCAGCACCGTGCGACCCGTGCCAACGCGGCGGATCAACGCCGCCGTCCTGCCGATGTCTTCCGTGCCCATGCCGGCCATGGGCTCGTCGAGCAGCAGCACGTCCGGTTCGAGCGCGAGCGTCGTCGCCAGTTCCAGCGCACGCTTGCGTCCGTATGAAAGCTCGCTGGCTTTTGTCCGGGCCTTTTCGGCGAGACCAACGCTTTCAAGGAGCGCCATCGTCTCTTCGTCAAGGCGTTCCAGACACCGGTTGGACTTCCAGAAGGAGAAGGTTTCCCGCTCGCGGGCCTGCAGCGCCACGCGCACGTTTGCAAGGGCGCTGAGGTGCGGAAAGACCGACGAGATCTGGAAGGACCGGACGAGGCCAAGCCGGGCGATGTCGGCAGGCGCCATCTGTGTAATGTCGCGACCCTTAAAAAATATCTGACCGGAGCTTGGCGAAAGAAACTTGGTCAGCAGATTGAACAGCGTGCTTTTGCCGGCGCCGTTCGGTCCGATCAGCGCGTGGATGGTCCCCGGCCGAATCTGGATGTCGACATTATTGACGGCAATGAAACCGCCGAACGAGCGCGTCAAACTACGCGCCTCGATGATGGGTGCGTTCTCCGGCACGAGTCCTCCCTACCGGCTTGATTTTCTCCTCCGGTGGCCGGGTCGAAACCGGGCCACGTGCCTCATCTAGTAGAAGAGGCAATTTCAGAAAAACACATAAAGTCTAATAATGCAAGCTTGCGTGACGGCGAAAACTCTGCTTATCTTACCCAGGCATAAGGGTGCAGCGCACCATAACGCCGGTTCTTAATCAGAAACAAGTATGATAGCGCAAGTTTAACGTCGGCACTTGAGGAGGAGTTCCAGTGCCGCATCTGGGAGGATGGATTGATGACGCATTTGCGAATTTTGCTGTCTTGCACCGCGGCTTTCGCTGCAATGAGCATGGGGGCTCACGCTCAGGATTCGGGGCCGATCCGGATCGGCGTCCTGACCGATGTCAGCGGCCAGTTCTCACATGAGGCGGGCGAGGGGGCGATCGCTGCGGTGAAGATGGCCGTTGAAGATTTCGGCGGCAAGGTCCTCGACCGCCCGCTGGAAGTAGTCGTGGCCGACCACCAGAACAAGCCGGAAGTTGCCGTCTCCACCGCCCGAGAGTGGTACGAGTCGCAAGGCGTGACGATGATCAACAACCTCATCAATTCTGGCATCGCGCTGGCTGTCACGCAGGTTGCCAAAGACGAGGACAAGATCGCGATCGTCAACGGCTCCGGTTCGTCACGTTTGACGAACGACGGCTGCACGCCAAACAGCATCCATTACTCATACGATACCTACGCGCTGGCCAATGGCACTGCCAACGAACTGATCCGGGAGGGCAAGAAGAACTGGTACTTCTTGACTGCCGACTATGCCTTCGGCCATGCGCTGGAAACGGATGCTAGCCAGATCGTCAAAGCGAACGGGGGAACTGTTTCCGGCGCTGTTCGCTACCCCATAGAAACCTCCGACCACAGCGCCTTTATGCTGCAGGCGCAGGCTTCGCCCGCCGATGTCATTGCGATGGCAGGGTCCGGAACGACCTTCGTCAACGCGGTTAAGTCCGCCGCCGAGTTCGGTCTCGTGTCTTCGGGAAAGACCGTTGCCGGTCTGCTCGTCTGGGATACGGACGTCCATTCACTCGGGCTTGAAACCGCACAGGGCATGATCCTGACCAACGCCTTCTATTGGGATCGCGACGAAGAAACCCGTGCCTTTGCCAAGAAATTCGAGGCGCGTGTCGGCCGTCCGCCACATATGGGCGATGCGGGTGATTACTCCTCAACCATGCACTACCTTCAAGCCGTGAAGGCCGCCGGAACCACCGACACGAAGCAGGTGATGGCGAAGATGAAGGAAACACCGGTCAATGACTTCTTCGCCAAGGGCGGCAAGATCCGCGAGGACGGCCGCATGGTGCATGACATGTATGTCTACCAGGTCAAGACGCCGGATGAATCGAAGAGCGAATGGGACCTTCTGAAGCTTGTCACCACCATTCCAGGCGACCAGGCCTTCCGTCCCCTCTCCGAAAGCCAGTGCCCTCTGGTCAAGAAGTGATCCGAACAAGTGCCCGGCTCTCCTGCGCCGGGCATACCCCAAGCACCGAACGCGGTTGCGATCGGCAGGAAGAGACGAGCAGGCATGACAGAGATTCAGGTCGAGAAAACTGATGGCGTCGCCATCGTTACACTGAACAGGCCCAACCAACGCAACGCCGTGACCTATGCGATGTGGTGCGAGCTTGCCGAGCGGTTTCGCCAGTTCGACGCGGATCCTGATGTTCGCGCCATTCTGCTGACCGGCGCCGGCGCGGACTTCTCCGCCGGCGCCGATATCAGCGAGTTCGATGCGGTAAGGAACGGGGCGGAGGAAAGCACGCGTTACGAGGTCGCCGTCGACGCTGCGGGCGATGCCATCTACGACGTTTCGAAGCCCACGATCGCGGCGTTGCGCGGCTATTGCCTTGGTGGCGCCGCACATTTGGCCATGTCTTGCGATTTCCGGATTGCGGAAGAAAGCGCCGTGTTCGGTATTCCCGCCGCCAGGCTGTCGATTGTGTATGGCGTCTCCGCGACGCGCAAGCTGTTCTCGCTCGTCGGGGTCACGGAGGCGAAACGAATTCTCTATTCGGCTAACCGCTTCACCGCCAGTCAGGCGCTTGGCAACGGCTTCATCGACGCGCTGGCAGATGATGCCACGGCGGCAGCCTTGGAGCGCGCCAATGCCATGGTCGCGAATGCACCCCTGACGATCAAGGGCGCGAAGTTCATCCTTAATGGCTGCGCCCGGGGTGATCTCGACCGAACCGAAGCTGAAAGGCTGATAGACCAGGCGAGTTCCAGCGAGGACTACGCCGAAGGACGCAAAGCCTTCGCCGAAAAACGGTCGCCGCGATTTATGGGCCGCTGAGGGCCAGGTTTCAACCAACCCATCAATCCGCTGCAAAGGCAGCATCTCATCCCAAGGAGACATTCAATGGAAACCAATCTCAAGGGCAAGGTAGCGCTCGTCACGGGCGGAGGCCGCGATGTCGGCGGTGACATCGCGCGAGCTCTTGCGGCCGAAGGCGCCACCATTGCGGTAAACTACGCCCGGTCGAAAGACGAAGCCCAAGCGGTCGTGCAATCAATCGAGGAAGGCGGCGGCAAGGCGAAGGCGTATCAGGCGGATATCAGCGAAAATGCTCAGGTCAAGACGATGGTCGCCGCGATCAAGTCTGACTTCGGAACGATTGACATCCTCGTCAATAATGCCGGTTACGTCAAATACCAGCGATTTGTGGATTCGACGCCGGACGAATGGAAAAAGCAGATCGACGTGTGCCTCTATGGCGCGATCAATTGCTGCTACGAGGTGGCACCGATGATGATCGCCCAGAACTCCGGCAGGATCATCAATCTCGTCGGCGACAGCTCCCGTATCGGCGAAGCCAACCTTGCCCTGGCCGCGGCAGCGCGCGGCGGCACAATCGCGCTCGGCAAGTCGCTTGCTCGCGAATTCGGTCGCAACAACATCACCGTCAACACCGTCTCGCTCGGCCTGATCGAGACCTCGCACTCCGATCCTGACTTCCTCGAGAAGAACCGCGAGAAGATCGTCAAGGCCTATCCGCTTCGGCGGATCGGCAAGCCTGACGACGTGGCGCCGATGGTGACTTTCCTTGCCTCTGGCGCGTCCTCCTGGGTGACCGGCCAGGTCGTCAGCGTCAATGGCGGGTTTGCGATGGTCTAACCGGAGGAAGGGGAGGAACTGAAATGATACATTTCGAACTCATTGCACCTGTCGGAGAGATTCTTCGGCGGAACGCTCGCCTGTACCCGGAGAAACTGGCATTTGAGGACAAGACGAGAGCTGTCTCCTACGCCGAGCTTGATCGTGAAACAGAGGGCCTGGCGGCACGTCTGATCGCTCTCGGTCTACAGAAGGGTCAGGCGGTCGCGATCTATCTGCCGAATTCCGTCAATTGGGTCATGGCATGTCTCGCCGTGGTCAGGGCCGGCGGCGTGGCGGTCCCGATCAGCATTGAATCGACGGAAGCCGAAACAAGCTATCGCATCACCGATTCCGATTGCGTTGCCGTCATTACCCTACCGGACCAGCGCGCGGCGACCGAGTCGTTGCTGCGGCGCCTGGATCAGACCGCCGTCCTCATCACGGCGAACGATAATGCCGTCTTCGATCTGGCGGACGCTATCGACTTCAAAGACGATCAGGACGTCGACCGCCCCGCCTATATCGTCTACACCTCCGGAACGACAGGCCAGCCAAAGGGCGTGCTGCTCTCGACGCGGTCGATGCTGTGGGTCACGAGTGCGTGCTGGGCTCCGATCGCCGGGATGAACGGCAACGATGTCGTCCTCAACACGTTGCCGCTCTATCATTCCTATGCCCTGAATATTGCCGTGCTGTCGATCATCGCGACCGGCGCCAGCGAATATCTCATGGAGAAATTCTCCACCAGTCAGGCTACCGAATTGTTGCGTTCGGGCCGCTTTACCTTCATGCCCGGCGTGCCGACGGTCTTTCATTATTTCCTGTCGGCCTGCCAGGCGAGCGGTGAGAAGCTGTTGGACTCAGTCAGGGTTTGCGTGTCGGCCGGCGCGATCATGCCCGGAACCCTTAATCGCGATTTCGAAGAGTTTTTCGGCGTGCCGCTGCTCGATGGCTACGGGATAACCGAAACATCGACAATGGTGACTATGAACTGGCCCGGCCGCTGGCGCGTCTCCGGATCGTGCGGTCTGCCGCTTCCGGGGCTCACGGTACGCCTCGTAGATCCGAAAACCGGTCTCGATGTACCGGTCGGCATAGAGGGTGAGTTGATCTGCAAAGGCCCCAACCTGATGCAAGGTTATCACAACAAGACGCTGGAAACTCAGAAAGCTGTGGTCGACGGCTGGTATCATACGGGCGATCTTGCCAGGAGCGATGAGAACGGCTTTTTGACGATCACCGGCCGGCTCAAGGAGCTCATCATCCGCGGTGGTCAGAACATTGCCCCCGCAGAGGTCGAGGAAACAATCCTCCTTCACGACGCGATCATGGATTGCGCGGTGATTGGAATGCCGCACACCATGCTCGGCGAGGTTCCCGTCGCCTGCGTGGTGCTGAGGTCGGCGGAACTCTTCGACCAAGGGACGCTGCTGCGCCACTGCAAGGAGCGGCTGTCCGCCTACAAGGTCCCGGACAGAGTGTATGTCGTCAACGAAATTCCCCGCACCGGCTCCGGCAAGATCCTGAGGATCAAACTCAGGGAAAGCCTGCTAGGCGCATGATGCAATACCATAGGAGGTGCCCATGAACCCGTTTGTTTTCAGCACGACCAGCCAGATCGTGTTCCGGCCCGGCGCTTCGGCGGAAATCGGTGGTCTCGTCAAGCCGAAGCTCGGGAACCGGGTCCTGTTCGTCACCGACCCTGGGTTGCGCAAGCTCGGTCTTTGTGATCCGGCGCTGACGTCGCTTTCTAAGGCCGGCATCGAGACGACCGTTTTTGATAGTGTCGAGGCGGATCCGTCGCTTGCGACTGTGCTTGCAGCCAGCCATGCTGCGAAATCCGCCAGCGTGACGGGTGTCATCGGCTTTGGAGGCGGCTCGTCACTCGACGTTGCCAAGGTCGCAGCATTGCTCAGCGGATCCGGCGAGGACATCGAAGGCGCCTGGGGCGTCGGCAATGCCAAAGGGCCGCGGCTGCCACTTGTTCTCGTGCCGACGACTGCGGGGACTGGCTCGGAAGTCACCCCGGTGTCGATCATCACCGTCCAGGGCGACGAAAAGCGGGGTGTATCCTCGCCGATCATCCTTCCCGACATTGCCATCCTCGATGCCGATCTGACCGTCGGTCTGCCGGCGCACATCACGGCTGCAACGGGGATCGATGCCATGGTGCATGCCATTGAGGCCTATGCGTCCAGGAACGCCAACAATAATCCGCTGTCGAAGATGCTTGCCCGTCAGGCGCTTCAATTGCTCGGCGCAAACATCGAGAAAGCGGTTTTCGATGGCAAGGATCGTGACGCCAGAGGTGCCATGCTGCTTGGCTCGATGCTGGCCGGCCAGGCATTCGCCAACTCGCCCGTGGCGGCCGTCCATGCGCTTGCCTATCCGATTGGTGGGACTTTTCATATCCCGCATGGGCTCTCCAACGCGCTCGTGCTGCCACACGTCCTGCGCTTTAACGCACCCGAGGCTGCGTCCCTCTATGCGGACATCGCAGCGGACGTCTTCCCCGATCTCGCGTCGGAACAAAGCACCCAAAGCCGCTGCGCCGCTTTCATCGAGCGGCTTGCCGATCTTTCCTCGAAGCTGGGATTGCAGCCTCGCTTGCGCGATGTCGGTATCGGTGAGGAGCACCTCGCCGCCATGGCGCGCGATGCGATGAAGCAGACGCGGCTTCTCGTCAACAATCCGCGTGACGTCAATGAGGCGGATGCGCTTTCGATCTATAAGGCGGCATGGTGATGGCAGAACGCGCAGCGCCCGCAAGCAGGTCCTCCTACAAGGTCTTTCGCACCATCGCGACGCGCTGGTCCGACAATGACACCTACGGTCACATGAACAATGTCGTCCACTACAGTTTGTTCGACACGGCCGTGAACAGCTTCCTGATCGAAAACGGCGCCTTGAATATCAAAGACGACGCGCATGTCTTTCTCGTGGTCGAAACGGGTTGCCGGTATCACGCTGAGATGACGTTTCCCGATATGGTTACCGCGGGAATTCGCGTTTCGAGACTAGGCAGCTCATCGGTTCGCTACGAGATCGGACTGTTTCGAAACGACGAAGACACGGCGTCTGCGGAAGGCTTCTTCGTCCACGTCAATGTAGACCGCATCTCGCGTAGGCCGAGCCCGTTCGGCGACGCGGCCCGTCGGCTGCTGGAACCGCTCGTCGTCTGAGCAAGAACAAATTTCACGAAAGGACAGTCAAAATGGCAGCACTCAAACTCAAGGATCCATCCCTTCTGCGCGGCCAATGTTTCATTGCGGGCGAGTGGCTGGACGCTGATGACGGCCAGGCGATTGATGTCGACAATCCGGCAGACGGCACGACGATCGCTACCGTTCCGAAGATGGGCCGCACCGAGACCAGACGAGCCATCGCGGCGGCGGAGGCGGCATTGCCGGCCTGGCGCGCACTGACCGGCAAGGAGCGGGCGGCGATCCTGCGCAAATGGTTCGAGCTCCTGATGGAGAACCAGGACGACCTCGCCTCCATCATGACCGCAGAGCAGGGCAAGCCTTTTCCGGAAGCCAAAGGCGAAATTGTCTATGCCGCGTCTTATATCGAATGGTTCGGCGAAGAAGCAAAGCGCGTCTATGGCGACACTATTCCGGCTCCGACCGCGGACAAACGTATCGTCGTCATCAAACAGCCGATCGGGGTGTGCGCAGCGATCACGCCATGGAATTTTCCGGCTGCAATGATCACCCGGAAAGTCGGACCAGCGCTGGCCGCGGGCTGCACGATGGTGATAAAACCGGCGAGCCAGACGCCATTGTCGGCGCTAGCCCTGTGCGTGCTGGCCGATCGGGCCGGCGTGCCGAAGGGCGTGTTGTCGTGCGTGACCGGATCGGCCTCGGACATCGGCGCTGAGTTGACCTCAAATCCCACCGTTCGAAAGCTGAGCTTCACCGGTTCGACGGAGATCGGCAAGGCCCTGATGGCGCAATGCGCGCAGACGGTCAAACGGACGTCAATGGAGCTTGGGGGCAACGCGCCGTTCATCGTCTTCGACGATGCCGATGTCGAAGCGGCGGTCAAGGGTGCGATTGCTTCAAAATATCGAAATGCCGGTCAGACCTGCGTGTGCGCCAACCGCTTTCTGGTCCAGTCAGGAATTCATGACGCTTTCGTCAAGCGGTTGGCAGAAGTAGTGTCCGGCCTCAAAGTCGGGAGCGGTTTTGATGAAGATGTCCAGATCGGTCCACTGATCGACGACAAGGCCGTCGCGAAAGTCGAGGAGTTGGTCTCGGATGCCGTCGGCCGTGGCGGCCGTGTCGTGGCAGGAGGACGCCGCCACGCCCTCGGCCACCGCTTTTTCGAAGCAACGGTCCTTGCCGATGTATCGCCCGATGCTCAGATCTTCGCTGAAGAAATCTTCGGGCCTGTTGCGCCCGTCTTCCGTTTCGACACCGAGGAGGAGGCGATCCGCCTCGCCAACAACACCCAGTTCGGGCTGGCCGCCTATTTTTATGGCCGTGACATCGCGCGCGTCTGGCGCGTCGCCGAGGCGCTCGAATACGGCATCGTCGGCATCAACGAGGGTCTAATCTCGACCGAGGTCGCTCCTTTCGGTGGCGTGAAGGAAAGCGGCAACGGTCGCGAGGGATCGAAGTACGGCATGGATGATTATCTAGAGATCAAATATATGTGCATGGGGATTTCATGATGGTCAATCTGGTCCTCATTGGCCCCCCGGGAGCCGGGAAAGGGACGCAGGCCGAGCGTCTCGTGCGGGACTACGGGCTTTTGCATATCTCCACCGGAGATCTGCTGCGCGAGGCGATCAGAGCAGAGACATCGCTCGGGCTTGCGGCCAAGGCGGCAGTCGATAGCGGGACACTCGTCCCGGATGAGGTCGTAGTCGACCTGGTTGAACAACGTTTGTCTGACAGAAAACCGGAACAAGGATTTATCCTGGACGGCTTTCCGCGAACGGTTGCGCAGGCCGAGGCGCTAGAGCGCCTGCTTTACAGCCTAAACAGGCCGCTCGATCACGTCGTCATATTCGATATCGCGATCGACCTCCTCGAAGCGCGGATTGCGAAGAGAGCCGAACAGTCGCGCGCCGTCGGCGCTCAAACACGCTCCGACGATAACGCCGAGGTGTTGAAGAAAAGAGTCGAAGAGTTTGCTCGCGCTACGGCGGCGTTGTCGCCGTTCTACGAACATCGCCGGTTGCTTCGTCGTGTTGACGCTGCGGCCGGCATTGACAACGTCGCCGCCCAAATCGGCGCTTTGCTGGAGCGGTGAATTAAGTCTGGTGGTGAACTTCTGACCAATATTGATGGGAGGTCGCTAGTGACCCGGCAGGATTTTTGTGAGAACGATGTGGTGGTCCCGACGGTCGCGCTTGTGACAGACGAACCGGCCAGAATCCTGCGCTATGCGCGCGATTCTTTTCTTGCCGGTGTCCCAGTTGCCTTGGTTACGCTGGTTGAGGTTCGCGGCGGCGCGGCGCGCGCGGTTGGAGCACAGATGGCAGTGCGAGGAGACGGCCGATACTGCGGCTTTGTCTCCGGTGGCTGTACCGAAGCAGCCATTGCCGCGGAAGCTGTCGAGGCTCTGCGCAATGGGCGTGATCGATTCCTGCGGCTTGGAGAAGGTTCGCCATTCTTCGATATCGTGCTTCCTTGCGGGGGAGGGATCAACCTCTCAATTCACATCCTCAAAAATGCAGATCCGGTGGGCCAGGTTTTGTCACATCTGGCCTCCCGACGCCCCGCTAGTCTTCGGTATACGCCTGGATCAGAATCAATGGAGTTCGGTGGAGAGGGCAGCCGGAACCAAATCGGCTGGTTCGACGGAACTTTCATTACGCGCTACCAGCCGGTCATCCGCCTCCTTCTTTGCGGACGATCGGTCGAACTGGCAACAACCGCCGCTGTGGCGACGGCGGCCGGCTATCAGGTCGAGCAGATGGACCCGACCATCGAAAGTAATGCGTTCGCTTCTAAGATTGACATGTTTTCCGCAGTTGCGTTGCTGTTCCACGACCTTGACCGGGAGTTGCCATTGCTCCAGGGCGCGTTGTCCTCCGATTCATTTTACATCGGCGCTCTGGGAAGCAGGCGGACCCACGAGAAACGGATCGCCTTGCTTCGCAAGCATGGCTTTGATGACGCGGATATCGCCAGGATCAAAGCGCCGATAGGCATCTTCGACAAGGCCAGAGATGCTTCGTCGATAGCGCTTTCTGTAATTGCCGACATCGCAGTGACCAGAACTTTGGCTCAACAGGGATGGGCGGAAGGATAGATGTTCGACTCCGTGGCCCCGGCTATGATTGGTTCCGAGCTGTGTCAGAAGCATCGCGCATTGTCGGAATAGTTCGGGCGGCGTCGCGAACACACGAGAGATCGATCAGATTACGCTTTCAGTATTCCGCCAGCGGCGCGTATCGCCTCGGGCGTGTCCACGTCCAGCAATGCAGCTTCCCCGATCTCTACGGAAACGATTGGCAGGCTGGACGTTTCTATAATCTGACGAGCTCCAACATCGCCTTCGAGGTGCGCCACCGCCTGGAACAGCGATTTTGGAAGTATAACGGGATTTCCCGGCTTGCCGTCTCCCGTCGCGCGGACGACCACTTCGCCATCGGCGATACTGAAAGCCGCAATAAGCTGATCCAGATCGTCGCTTGTCAACCCAGGCATATCGGCGAGCATGACCAACACCGCATCTGCTCCTAGAGCATTGCAGCGTATAACCCCTGAAGCAAGTGATGTTGCCATCCCTTGCTCGTGTATCGGGTTTTCGACACACTCGACAGCCAAGCCATCGAGCGCACCTTCAATTTCAAGTCGGCGATGACCTGTGACAACGATCACAGTATCGGCAGTCGAACCGAGCGCCACCTGGGCGGAACGTCGTACGAGAGCAGTGCCGTTAAATTCCGCAAGCAACTTGGACGCACCTGCCTTTCCTATTCGACTGGAACGTCCCGCCGCAAGCAAGATAACGAAAACACGGGGATCGAGAAGGCGCTCTTTGGGTCGCTGATCATTGTCTTCTCTGTTAGACATTGTTTCTCCTACCATATCCGTGCGCGCTAGCCGTCAGCCTCTGTGCGTCCGGCGCTCCTTGAGCCTGCAATACCCTATGATTGAGATCAATGGCCGGATTCATGTTAAGAGGACGCCGTCGCTTTGTCGCAAAGGAATTGTTCGATCTGTCAGGCGACCTCGTCGGCTTCGGTGATCGGAACGCGGCGTTCAACCTGTCGACCGGTCGTGGCGATGAGTTTGCGTATGGCGGACGGCCCTATCCGAGCGACAGACCGAAGCCCTCTGTCCCACGGGACATGTTCACGCCCGATCTTCGTATTGATGCCCTGAAGGTGCAAAAGCAGAAATTCACTGATTTGCGTTTGCAAGCCAGAGGTCGGAGGTTCGGAATTGGTTCAACTGCAAAACGTTGGCTGAAAGGAGGCTCGCGCGGCACGCGGCTTTGCGGAGCGTGTCAGGATTGGCACCAGTCCTCATCCGCGGATTGGAGGCGCGTCCAAGTGTACGCCGCAGTGACGCGATATCCGATAGATTCTGCGGTGCAGACCTCGAGCGAAAAGAGGAATCGTCAGGTGATGCGCCGGATGCTGTCGGCGATTTCCTTGGGCTCGAATACTTTCTTCCAGTCGTCCCTCATCAGAGCAGGAATGCCAAATTCGATCGCCTTGTTGCACGCGTCTGAGAAGACACCAGGCGTTTCCTCGAAAATCACCGCGCCTAGGACGTTCAGGTGGCCGAGCAGGAAATCCCGAGCCGCTTCCTTCGGGACTCCCCGTGCGACGCATTCGTCCATGGCCTGGCGCATGACGACAAGGAGCGAAGCGCAGACCGTTTCCGACAGGCCGGGTTCGAGCAAGGCGATTTGTTCAACCGTGACCCGGTGCGATCGCATGACAGGTGCCCAGATCACTTTGGCCACCTCTTCCCCAAGAGCATAATGTTCTTCGGGGCCTTGCATCAGCGCGGAGACTATGTGCTGCTTGGCCGCCATTCCTCCGAAGAAATCGCGCTTCGCGTGCGGGTCCGTCTCGTCGTTGAAGATCGGAGGATGGCATGGATGGGTCACGAAGTACGTGAGGTCCGGACGATCCGGCAGGTGTCCGGCCGCCGGAGCCGCAGCGTCGAGCGCAATCACCATCGTGCCCGGTCGGAGTTTCGCCTCAATGCTCGAGGCCACTTTGCCTATTGCAGTGTCCGGGACGGCCAATATGACCACGTCGACGCCGTCAAGCGCCTGATCGACATCAACGGTGTCGATGCCAAGTTCTTTCTCAAGGCGAGCCTTGCCGCTGGCGCTCACTTCGACGTGGCGAACGTCGAACCGAGAGCCCTTGAGATTTTTCGTCAGGCGGCATCCCATTTTTCCACCAGCACCGAACAGCGCAACCGAGGTCATGAACTCCCCCTCATTGAGTGATATGACGTTATACCTTATTGCCTGGAGTGGTGATTAGTCAATCACTCAGAGAGGCAATGTGATGTGGTCGCGATGGCGGAAGCGACGCAAGTCTACGCGAAAGCTGTGATGGCTAATCAGTGCTGGCAAGGGCGCCCCCATTCAATCGGACTCCACGAGTATGCGTGAATAGCGGCTCTGCATTGAGCTTAAAAATCAGAGTTGACAGTCCGCGTGGGGCGGTCCTTCGACGCGAAGCTGTAGCCCCATTGCGTCTCCTCTCTCCTTATTAACTCGTAAGCGCGACTTGCAGGACGAAAGTGATAGCCAACTCTGTCTTCGTCCCTGCATCTTTTTCAAGATCTCCTGCGGCCGCCTTCACAAGTCCCCTGTCTGCGATCGATGATTTTATGTCAGCCCATCCTTTCAGAGGCGTGGGAGCCTGGGCTTGCTGGAAACACTACTGTGCGGTTTCCATTAATGAACGTTCGATGATGAATGTGAGCATGAACGGCACGCGCCAGTACTTGACTCTCGACATCTCTGCCGATTGAGACATAGTCGTCGGCACTCTGGGCGTGGGTAATGCGGGCGGTATCCTGCTCGATGATTGGACCCTCGTCTAGGTCGGCCGTGACATAGTGCGCTGTCGCCCCGATCAGCTTGACGCCACGCTCATAGGCCTGCTTGTAAGGGCTGGCGCCCTTAAAGCTGGGCAAGAAAGAGTGGTGGATGTTTATGATCCGCCCTGACATCTCCTGGCACATCCGATCGGAAAGAACCTGCATGTAGCGGGCCAGGACGATCAGGTCAGTGCCGGTCGTCAGCACCAGATCCATGATTCGCTCCTCTGCCTGCGGCTTGTTCTCCTTCGTCACTGGGATGTGATGGAAGGGGATGTCGTGATTGACGACGATCTTCTGATAGTCGAGATGGTTGGACACCACCCCGACAATATCGATCGGCAGGGCACCGATGCGCCAGCGATAGAGAAGGTCGTTGAGGCAGTGGCCAAAGCGCGACACCATCAGCAGAACCTTCGTCCGGCTCTTTGCGTCGTGGATTTCGGATGTCATGCCGAATTTTTCCGCGATCGGTTTGAAACCTGCGATAAGCTTGTCCCGTGTCTCTCCTCCCTCCGAGATGAACGAGACCCGCATAAAGAATCTTCCCGTGTCGAGATCGTCGAACTGTGACGAATCCACAATATTACACCCCACATCGGCCAGATAGCTTGAGATCGCGGCCACGATGCCGCGCGCCGACTCGCAGGATACGGTCAGATTGTAGGTTTTCATCGTCTTCTTATCCTTCTAAAAAAATGGCGTTCAAGCTTGATCCAGCATTCTCAGGAACGCGCCCATCTCTTCGGCATTGATCCCGACGAGATGCTTTTCTTCAGGGTAAGCACCGGTTCTGACATCCTCAGCAAACTCCTTGAAAGCGGCGATGCGCTCACGCTGCAGCCGGTCATGTTCGGCGGCGAAGTTACGGTAGACCTTGGCATGGCGGGGATAGTGGTCACGATTGGCGCCGAGCACATCGTCGGCGAAGAGATATTGGGCGTCGCAGCCGCCGCCTGCCCCCATCGAGATCATCAGCATCGAGGTGTTGCTGCTGATGGCGGCGGCGACGTCCCCCGGCACGACTTCGATTTCGGCGGCGAAGGCGCCGGCCTCTTCGAGCGCCTTGGTCTGCCGCCAGATCTCGGCCGCGCTCGCCGCCGTCTTGCCGACGGCGCGGAAGCCGCCCGTCCAGGTCGCTTTCGACGGGATCAGCCCGAGATGGCCGCAGACGGGGATGCCCTCGTCGCGCAGGCGCCGGATCGTCTGCAGGCTTGCGGCGCAATAGACGGCATCGCCGCCGGCCTTCAGCGCCGCGAATGCGGCGCGCAGATAATCTTCGGCCGAGACATGGTCGCCATATTCGAGACCCGGAATGGCAAAGGGCGTGGGGGCGATCTCGCGGAAGACCGGACCGAGCAGCGACGGCGGCACCGAGACAATGTCGATCCCGGCCTTTTCGGCGGCTTCGGCCTCCTCGAGCGAGGTGACTCGCAGCATAGTCAGCTGGCGCTTGCCCTTTTCCGCAAGCAGATCGGCAACGGTTGCACGCTTATGTTTTTTCATCATCAATTCCTTTGAAAATAATTGGACGGCTCAGGCGGCCAGAAGGGATTTCAGCTTGACGTTGCTTGCCGTCAGCGCAGTAGGGTCCGGACGGGCGCCGGCCGCGATCAACATTTCCGCAAGTCTGATGTCGCGCGCCACGGCGTTGCCCGGTCCGATGCCGCTTGCGGCGACCAACCGGCCATCGGCATCGAGGTGGAAGAGAATGAATGCGTCTGGGCCGAGGTCGCGGCGCAGATGCAGCACCGCCCCTTCGGCGAGGCCCGATATCTGCAGCGTCATGTCATATTGATCCGACCAGAACCACGGCACGGATGAAACGGCTTCGTCGAGGCCGAGCATGTTGGCTGCGGCCAATGTGCCCTGCTCCTGGGCATTGCGCCAGGATTCGAGCCTGACGCGCCGGCCGCCATAGATCGGCAGCGGAAAGGAGCAGCAGTCGCCGGCGGCAAAAACATCAGGCGCCGAGGTCCGGAGGCAGGTGTCGACGGCAATGCCGTTTTCGATCGTAAGCCCCGCCTTTTCGGCTATGTCGACATTCGGCCGCGCGCCGATGCCGACGACGGCGAGATCCGCCTCTGCCACCTCGCCAGTTGATAGTTTGACGACGGCCTTCCCGCTTTCCTCGGTCAATGTCTCGATCGAGACGCCGCAGCGGATATCGACACCTTCGGCCCGGTGGCGTTCGGTGAGCAGATGGGCGATCTCCTCGGGCACACCGCGTTTCAGCACCCGCTCCAGCCCCTCGATAACGGTGACGTCGGCGCCAAGCAAGCGCGCCGTCGCGGCAAGCTCCAGCCCGATGAAGCCGCCGCCGATAATGGCGATATGCCGCCCCGGCTTCATGGCTTCGCGCAGGGCGGCCGCATCATCGTGGGTTCGAAGCGAACGAATATGCGGATTGCCTTCGGGGGCGCCGGGAAACGATCGGGCGGCAGCGCCCGTCGCCAGCAGAAGCTTGTCGTAGGAGAGCGTGGTGCCATCCGCTAGCATGACGGTCCGGGAGGCAGGATCGAAATCCCTGGCCTCAATGCCGGTCAGTAGCCGGATGGCGCTTTCGGCGTATTTTTCCGCAGCGGCGATGAATTTCGGATCGCCGGCATCGGCAGCAGACGCCTTGGAAAGGGGCGGCCGCTCATAGGGGTGAAGGGGTTCGGCACCAACAAGCGTTATCTCGCCGGCAAAACCCTTTTCCCGCAAGGCGAAGGCGGCGCGTGCACCGCATTCGCCGGCCCCGATGATGACGAAATGAGCCACATCCGCCTCCTTCAGACCGATATGAAGACGGTGTCGCCTTCGACCTTGACCGGATAGGTCTTGAGATTGACGCAGACCGGCGCGCCCTTGGCTTCGCCCGTCTTGTAGTTGAAGCGGCCATTATGTTTCGGACATTCGATGATCTCATCCATGACAAGCCCGTCGGCGAGATGGATATGTTCGTGCGTGCAAAGCCCGTCGGTGGCGAAGAATTCGTCATCCGGGCTGCGGTAGACTGCAAAACTGCGCCCGCCGTGATCGAAGCGGATGACATCCTCTTCGTCGATCTCGTCCTTGGCGCAGACTTCGATCCAGTTTCCGCTCATCTTATCCTCCCTCGATCGTGATTATTGTGCCGCAGGGGCCAGTTCGTTGTGGAATTCTTCGCGATAGGGCCGAGCGGTTGCCGGCAGTTCGCGCCTCAGGAAATAGTCCTCGTTGCGCAACTGGCGCAGGAAGGCCGGGATCATCTCGCGATAGCCGGAACAGATCGACGGGTTCGGTGCCGGCAAGTCATGCTTGATCATCGCATGCAGCTTGGGCAGCGCATGGTAGGGCACCATCGGAAACATGTGATGTTCGACGTGGTAGTTCATGTTCCAGTAGATGAAGCGGCTGACCGGGTTCATATAGACCGTGCGGCTGTTCAGCCTGTGGTCGATCACATTGTCGGCAAGACCGCCATGCTGCAGCAACCCGGTGAGCACATGGTGCCAGGCGCCATAGAGGCGCGGCAGGCCGATCAGCATCAGCGGCAGGATCGAGCCCATTGCGACGGCGGTTGCGATCGTCGCGACATAGATTGCGAGCCAGATGCGGGCGAAGCGGATCGCCTTCGGTTGTTCCATCTCAGGAATGAAGGTCTTTTCCGCGGCGCTGAGGGAGCCGAAGGCATTGCGCAGCATGTCGATGAGCGCGTGCCAGACGTCGAGAATGCCGAAGAAATTGAGGACCAGCCGGAGAAGATCCGGCGGCCGCATGACGGCGATTTCGGGATCACGGCCGACGATGACGGTATCGGTATGATGGCGAGCATGGCTCCAGCGCCAGGTCACCGGATTGCGCATGATCATGAAGCAGGCGATCTGATAGATGGCATCGTTCATCCAGCGCGTCTTGAAGGCCGTGCCATGGCCGCATTCGTGCCAGCGGCTGTCGGAGGCTGAGCCATAGAGCACGCCATAAGCGAGGAAGAAGGGCAGCGCGATCCATGAGCCCCAGAAAAAGATGCCGAGCCCGGCAAGGACCACCATGCTGCCGAGCCAGATGATGGTGTCACGGATCGCCGGTGCATCCGAGCGCTGCATCAGCGCCTTCATCTCCTTGCGCGGAATATCGGTGTGATACCATTCGGCTGCCGCCAGCCCCGTCTCGACGGCGGTGCGTCCGCTTTCGCCTAAAAGGCTGTAATCGCGCTTTCGCTTCGCTTTTGGCATACTGCTCCTCCAGTCAAGACGAGCCGAGGATATGCGAGCGTTATCCGAACCTCAACGCGAGTATGATAATTTCTATCAAACTCATCATGGACCCATGGACTGTGATGATGATTTCATCATGAATGCGGCTTGCGAATCCTACGAGATTGCGAAATCCTGTCGCCGGCTGGGCCCACTTTAGGAAGGAGGCTGAAATTGGCGGCAAAACCAAGACCGACAGCTGCCGATATCGCAAGACTTGCAGGCGTTGGCGTGGCAACGGTCGATAGAGTTCTCAACGGCAGAGCCCCTGTGAGAAAGGAAACGGTCGATCGCGTAAGAGAGGCGGCGGAGCATCTCGGCTATCATGCCTTGCCTCTCATAAGGCGCCGGGCGACAGCGAGGATTGCAAACGTCCGACTTGGCTTCGTGCTTCAGAAACAGGCGGATCCGTTCTATCAGAACGTCGCTGCTGTTCTTCGTCGAGAGTTTTCATGCAGGCCTGAGGTTAACGGAAAGGTCGAGATTGTTTTCGTGGATGATATCTCCGCGAAGTCGCTGGGGGAAAAAATCTCAGAGGTCGGAATCAGGACGGACGCAGTCGCGTGTGTGGCGATCGAACATCCGCTTGTCGTGCAAGCGGTCGATGAACTGAATCTCCGAGGTAAGCCGGTCTTCACCCTACTGTCTGGAATTTCAGCGCGAGGGATTACCGGCTATATTGGTCTAGATAGCCGCAAGGTAGGCCGCACGGGTGCGTTCATCATCGCGAAGATGGCCCGCGCCGAAGGCAAGATCGCTACATTGGTAGGAAGCCATAGATACCGGGGCCAAGAGCTCAGTGAGATTGGATTTCGATCCTACTTCCGGGACATTGGGGAAGAGGCCCGGCTGCTTGAGACAATCGTGAATCTTGACGACCCAGAGGTGGCTCGGGAAGTCACAACAAGCCTCCTTGATCGACATGTCGATCTCGCGGCTATCTATGATGCAGGTGGCGGACGGGATGGAATAATTCAGGCAATTCGAAGTCATGGCAGTGGGCTGCGGCCGGTCGTCGTATGCAACGACCTTACCGGTGCGACGCGATCCGCACTGATTGACGGCATTATCACTTGTGTCCTCTGCTTGCCGGTCGAGGCATTTGCGCGTGCCGTCATTGACGAGATGGTTGCCTCCATTATAGGCGTACGGCCGGTTGCGCCAAACCGGACTTTACCGTTCGACGTCATTTTTGCCGAGAATTTGCCGTCATAGGCCGGCAGCTCGTTCAAATCTCGCTATGAGCTTTCACCGCGCTCGTCCCTTCGGTACCGGCTGGAAAGCTGAGGTCGCCAACGCTTCAGCGATTGTGGAAGGACCCACTCACAAAAATAAGTATCTGATACACCACCACGTCGATAGCAACTGAGGCGCTGTTGTTGGTGCTGTTCACATACTAGCGGCTGGAAATAGCGCCTCACTTCGACGGGGGACGTTTGCTCACGCGCGTTCTGCCGGACGACACTGCCGGCATGGCGGGTCGTACTGCTCCAGTTTGGAGCTCTCAGAGCACCGCCTCCAGCTCTAGTTCTCTGCTTTCAAAGCATGCTTGACGCGGAGGATGGTGATTGCAACAGCTCCCACAACCACTGGAACAGCGACAAGCATGATCACCGGATCGATGTGGAACCCTGCGTGGTCAGCTGTCTCATATAAAAACTTCAGCAAGCTCAGCAAATAGTAGCTGATGGCGATGATCGAAAAGCCTTCGACCGCACGTTGGATCTTGACCTGCGTCGCAGCTCGCTCAGCCATTGCCTGGATCTGTGTGGCATTCTGGAACTCGATCTCGACCTGAATTCGGGTTTGTAGCAGATCGAGTAGGTGCATCGTAGCCCTTGATAGATGCTCGAGCCTCAACGCGGTCGCTTCGCATGTACGAACCGCGGGCTTGAAGCGCCGCTCGACGAAGGTGCCGAAACGTTGGAAGCCGGGGACATGGGTTTCCCGTAGGAGGGCAATCCGTTCTTCCACGATTTTGGCGTAGGCAGCGGTTGCTCCGAACCTGTTTCTGGTTTCAGCGGTGGCGGAAATGATATGCGACGAAAGAACCGTGATCTCGTCAAGCAGCCGCTTGTGCTGCTGTGTAGGCGTGCTCAAGTTGCGATTGGTCAGCTGAACGAGCTCCGCATCATATCCACCGAGAAGCGGGGCAAGCCGTCGCGCCTCCGGCAATCCGAGCAGCGCCATTGATCTGTAGGTTTCGATCTCAAAGATACGGCGCACCATGCGCCCCAGGCGATGTGCGTTCAGGTCCTTGTTGAACAGGATGATCCTGCTTGAATTGTCCGGTCTAACGCGAAAATCGGAGCAGACTTGTGCCGATCCACCGCCGATCGAGGACGCAGCCGTATCGCCGAAACCGAAGGTTTTCAAAACCGGTCCCAGCTCGTCAGGAGAGTTCCCGAGGGCAAGGATACTTACGTGGCAAATAAGCCGAGGAGAGTTCAATCCTGCGAGCCGCGCAAGATCACTTTCCGTGAGATCGGATTCGGGCCAACGCTCGGGGTCTGAGTCCAACTTCCGTAGGCGTGTGACCGTCACGAATTCAGTATGCCGTTCGACCCTGACTGAAATCTCGCCATCGACTTCAAGGGTATCGTGAAACTCCTCGATCGCCCCATCCAAAGGCATGAATGCAACGTGCTCGACGATCGCCGGACCGATGAAATATATCGATGGCCGAGCGTGAAGCTCGGAGTTGAAGTCGGCTGTCTCCGGTTTAAAAGTAGCGGAGCTGCAAACATCTTGTGTGGAAGCGGACGTCGTCGCCGAAACTGCTTCTTCTGCCCAACTTAAAGTCACGTCTATTTCCCCATCCCATCAATACACGAAACGGCGAACCTATATGAACCGGACGGAATCAACTTGAAAACCCCGCTGGTGCAAAGAATCCACCAGCCCGGCGTGCTCGAAGAGCCGCTGAACGTCCAGCCTCTAAGAAACTTCCGTTCGACCGTCGCGCCAGCTGTATCTGGGACGATATCCAAGAATGTCTTGGGCCAACTGGCTTGAAACAAGGCTGCCATGCTCGCCAATTTGTCCTTGGATCGGAACATCGGGATAGTAAGTGGCCACAAGGGCACGTGTTGGCCGAGCCATTACGGTATCATCTGCTGCGATCACGAAATGGTGGAACCCGCTGAGGTCTGAGTTCAATGCAAGCGAAATAGCCTGGGCACAGTCTCGGCTGTCAACGTAAGACCACAAGTTCCATTTCTGAAGTTCTGGATTCTGTTCGGTAGCCTTGAACTCATTGTATTGGTGGGGTTCTTTCACCCAGGAGAACCGCAGACCAATCATCTTGAGAGAAGGATCCCAACGGCAGAACTCGGCTGCGACGGCTTCGTCCACAAGTTTGGACAGAGCGTAACTACTTTCCGGCTTTGAGGTGACGCTATCGTCGACCGGGAAGTAGGGCGGTGGCTCGGCAAAAGGGATGCCAAGCAGGGTCTCGCTGCTTGCAAAAACAATGTTTTTGACGCCTGCGATCTTTGCCGCTTGGAAAACATTGTAACTGATGGCGGTATTTGTGTGAAATATGTGTGTGCTCGGAGCGACGCTCGCGCCCACAATCGCAGCAAGATGAACAATCGCATCAATCTTCGGTTCGAGATCAACGACCGCGTCCAAAACCTGGCCGTAATCCCGCATATCAACGCGAGCGAATGGCCATCTGGTGTCCGACGATGGTACCTCATCAATCCCGATAACCTGATGCCCCTCTTCAAGGAGGCGCTCAATCGCGGCCCGTCCGACTCTTCCACTGCTTCCAGTTACGAGAATTTTCATGAGACAATCTCCTATCGTGGCTGGCTCAACAGTAGGACGCCAAGGCGAAGCGTCGCAACTCAAGCGCCGTCATGTTAACATTCGAGGACATCGGCGAGCTCCGCCAGATCCTTGACAGCTATGTCGCACTCGTCGTCGGCCACTAGATCAGTCGTCTGATCCGGCCCATGTTCGGTCGGCCTGCGGACAAAAACGGTTTTCATTCCGCACCCTCGCGCAGCTTCAAGGTCGTCGTTATGCGCGGCGACCATGGCGGTCTCCTCGATTGATAGGCCGGCACTCTCCGCCGACCTGAAATAGACTTCGGGGCGTGGCTTGTAGTTCTTCGCCGTCTCCGCACCCAGAATGACATCCCAATGCAATTCGGCAAATTTAGAGAGCCACAGCATACCCGCTACGTGTCCGTTCGAGATTGTACCGACGGCGAATTTCCGCTTGAGGCGGTCGATCGCCGCGACCGAGTCCGGCCAGGGGGCGAGTCTTTCCCAGGCCTTGTTGAGATCATTGAGGCCCTGCGCTGTAAACCGTGTCGCATCGACGCCGCTGTAGGCCAGAGTCACCTTCAGATTCTCCAGATTCAAGACGTCAAGGGGCACCCAGGAGCGCTCACCCGTACGCACTCGTTCCATCGCCGGCTGGTACAGAGAGCGCCAATCGCTCGCGAACTTGTACGGATCGAGTACGATGCCTTGGGAGGAAAAGACCTTGTCGACGTGACGGGCCACACTGCCTCGCCAGTCGACGACGGTGCCGAACACGTCGAAACCGAGAAGCTTTACGTCCTTGAAATCTGGCATCTCAAAATCTCCTTGTGTGTGGCCGGACGCTTCCGTCCGGCCATTCATTTCAGACAGTCTTGGGTTTCACGAACATCAGCGCGATCAGCGCGGTGGCCGCCCAGACGGCGGCTACGAGGTAGATGCCCGCATCCGGACTTCCGGTCAGGGTTGTCAGGTAGCCGATGATGAAGGGCGCGACGAACCCAGCGGTAAGGCCGATGCTGTTCACGAACGCGATACCTGTTGCGGCTGCCTTGCCCTTGAGGATCGCGGTCGGGAGCGTCCAGAAGACGGGTAGCGATGCCATCACACCGCTGATCGCCATGCTCATGCCGAGGACAACCATGACGATGTTCGCCTTGAAGATGGTGCTGACGATGAAGCCAGCGATGCCGAGCACGCAGCTACCGAACAGGTGCCAGCGCCGTTCGCCGACGTGGTCCGAATGGCGGTTGACGATCAACATCACAACGACCGCGGCGCCATAAGGTACCGCTGATAGGATGCCGAGTTGAATGGTATCGGTCACGCCAGCGTTTCGGATGAGCGAGGGCATGTAGAAGAAGACGCCCGTCTGGGACAGAACGATACCGAACAATATCCCAGCCAAGAGCAGTACGCCCTTGTCGGAGAAGATTGCCTTAAAGTTGATATCGTGCTTGCGCGTGTCTTCGGCGTCGAGATTGCCGCGTAGCGTCTTCTTTTCGGACGTCGAGAGCCAGGAAGCCTCTTCGATGCTGTTGGTCAGCCATTTAAAGACCACGATTGCCATCAGCACCGCAGGAAGGCCTTCCAAAAGGAACATCCACTGCCATCCCGACATGCCCCAAGCTCCATGCGTTCCCGCGATGATGAAGGCGGAAACTGGAGCACCCAGGACGCCTGCGAATGGAGCGGCGAGATAGAGAAGTGACGTGATGCGCGCCCGGCGATGCGCGGGATACCAATTGAGCAGATAGAAAATCACGCCCGGAAAGAGGCCAGCTTCGCCGACGCCGAGCAGGATTCGTAAAACGTAGAATGACGCTTCCGAGTACACGAAGAGCATCGCCATCGAGATGCAGCCCCAGGTGAAGAGGATTCGCGCGAGCCATCGTCTCGCTCCGAAGCGATGAAGCATGAGGTTGCTTGGCACTTCCGCAAGAGCGTAGCCAATAAAGAACAGCCCGGCGCCCAGGCCATACACCGCTTCGCTGAAATTCAGCTCGGCATTCATCGGTATCTTCGCGAAACTGATGTTGATGCGGTCGAGATATGAGATCGTGTAGCAGGCAAGCAGAATTGGCAGCAGCCTCAGCGTCACCTTCTTATACAAGCTATCCTCGGCGTCCTCGCCCACTTTTACAATGCCGGCTATCGGCGGGTTGTCTGCCCGTTCCATCATGCGTCCTCCTCTTGGTGTTTCGGTTTAGTGCCGCCCCTCCGGTCGGTCACTTCGACGGATCGATTAGGGCACTCCTCTGCTCCTCCGTGAGCGGTCGGATTTCGTGGTTCTGCAGCAGCAAGAAGAGCTTGGCCGTTTCCTCAAGCTCCTCCGTTGCGTATTGGGCGTCGGTGAGTGTCTTCCCTGCGACGACCGGGCCATGGTTTGCCATCAGCACTGCATGATGATCCGCGGCGGCGGCTCCCACCGCCGCCGCCAAGGCTTGGTCTCCGGGAGGAAAGTACGGCACGAGCGGCAGGGCGCCGACGCGCATCACGTAGTAGGCGGTCAATGGGGGCAGGACGTCTCGGTGATCGACCTTTTTGAGAACGCTGGCGGCCACCGAATAGGTTGAATGCAGGTGCACGACAGCGCGTCGCCCGTCCTTGCCGCAGTACATGCACTGGTGAAGGAACGCCTCCTTTGTCGGCCTGTCCCCGCTCTCGTGAATGCCGTCCGCGGAGAACAGCGAGAGTCTTGCGGGGTCGAGGCCGCCGAGCGACGCGTTGGTTGGTGTCATGAGCATGCGACCATCTGAGAGTCGGACGCTGATGTTGCCGGTCGACCCAGCTGTCAGACCACGGTCAAAGAGAGATTTGCCAACGTCGACGATCTCGTCACGGACTTTTGTTTCTTCGGATATCGTTGCAACCATCAGAGGCGATCCCATGCATCGATGAAGAAGCGCGGGCCACCGAAGTTGCCAGACTTTAGTGCTAAGGAAAGTTGCCGTCCATTGCTGGTCGCGCCGACCCAAGGAACGCCGGGAGTGATCTCGTTCCCAATAGCAAGTTGGTCGACGCCAAGCGACTTCACGACCGCGCCCGAGGTTTCGCCGCCGGCGACGATCAGCTCGTTCACTCCGTTCTCGACAAGCTTGCGTGCGATTTCCGACAGGGCTTTCTCGACCAGGTCGCCGGACTCAGCGACACCTAGCCTGCTCTGGTTTGCCTTCACTTCGTCTGGTTTAGCGGTGGCATAGAACAGGAGCGGCTTCGGGCCGAGCCGCTTGGACGACCAGTCGAGAGCCTCGCCGACGACGTCGCGTCCTTCAGCAAGGCTTGCAACGTCGATGCGGAATCCCTCGTGATCGGCCAGCATTGTCTTAACCTGGTCGTTAGTTGCGACGGAGCAGCTCCCGGAGATGACCGCGCGATGCCCGCCCTTGCCGAGGGGGAGTGGCTTCTCGCAGCGATTCTGGTCCTGATCAAAGACACGCGTCAGGCCGTAGGCGAGACCGGATGCGCCGGTGAAGAGCTTAAGCCTCCCAAACCCGGATGCGATCTCGATGAGGTCGTCATCGCTTATCGCATCAACCACCGCGATCTGGGGCGCGCCCTTGTCTGCTGCCTCGCGCCATTTTCGGATGGCTGCGGCGCCGAGCTTCACGGTATCGTAGTAGCAGCCCGAGACCACTGCTTTCGTCTGCGGCGCAAGCACCCGCAGGAGGTTGGCATCGGTCATCGGCGTGAGCGGATGGTTCCGCATCCCGGACTCGTTCAGCGGAACGTCACCGACGAACAGGTTGCCCTTGTAGATCGTGCGTGCGTTTGCTGGAAACGCCGGGCATGCGATCGTGAAGTTCTCGCCCAACTCTGCCAGCATGGCGTCCGTCACCGGGCCGATGTTGCCTTGGGTGGTAGAGTCGAAGGTCGAGCAGTACTTGAAGAAGAATTTCTCCGCACCCCGTCCGCGAAGCCAGCGAAGGGCGCTTAACGACTCCTCGATGGCCGCTTTGGGATCGATCGTTCTCGTCTTCAACGCGACCACGATCGCGTCGGCGTGGATTTGCCGATCGTCATCCGGAATGCCAATGACGACGATTGTCTTCAACCCACCCCGTGCAAAGATGTTGGCAACATCGGTCGCACCCGTGAAGTCGTCGGCTACGCAGCCGACAAGCAGCTTTCCGGAGACTGTCATGGTTCACCTCATGATGAAGGGGTTGGCAACGTCCTCGGCTGTCGAGATCATCACGCTCTTCGTCTGCATGTACTGCTGGATCGAGGCAATGCCGTTCTCGCGGCCGATGCCGGAGTGCTTGTAACCGCCGAGCGGCGACATGTAGCTGATGACGCGGTAGGTGTTCACCCAGACGGTGCCCGCCTGGATGGCTGCCGAGACCTTCAGAATGCGGCGCATGTCCTGCGTCCAGAACCCGGCGGCAAGGCCGTAGTTCGTGTCGTTGGCAATGTGCACGGCTTCCTCATCGGTGTCGAACGGGATTACCGAAAGCACGGGACCGAAGACTTCCTCTTGCGCGATCCGCATGTCGTTGCGGACGCCGGAGAAGATCGTAGGCTCGACGAACCATCCGTTGGACAGCTCCGGATTGCTGGGGCGACCGCCGCCAAGGACACACTCAGCACCTTCGTTCTTCGCTATTTCGATGTAGTCTAGGATCTTTTCGAGCTGAGGCGGTGTTGTTACCGGCCCGACCTGCGTGTTCGTCGACAGCGGGTCGCCCATGCGCGCCGTCTTGGCGAGATTGACGATCTTCTCGAGGAACTGGTCGTGGATGCTGCGCTGGACGAGAAGGCGCGAACCCGCGATGCAGGTCTGGCCGGTTGCCGCGAAAATGCCTGAGATGACCCCGTTCACCGCGTTGTCGATCTCGGCGTCGTCGAACACGATGTGCGGGCTCTTGCCGCCAAGCTCGAGCGTAACCTTCTTGAAGTTGCGTGCAGCGAGCTCACCGATCTTGCGCCCGGTTCCTTCGCTGCCTGTGAAGGCGATCTTGGCGACGTGCTTGTGCGTGGTCAGCGTCTCGCCGACATCCACGCCGAACCCTGTAACGACGTTGAAGACGCCTGCCGGGAATCCTGCCCTCTCGACAAGCTTCGCGAATTCGAGCGTCGATGCTGAGGTGAACTCCGATGGCTTGGCCACGAACGTGTTGCCAGCCGCGAGCGCGGGCGCGAGCTTGTACGCAAGCAGCAGAAGCGGGGAGTTCCACGGCGTGATGCCGACGCAGACCCCGAGCGGCTCGTTTCGGGTGAAGTTGAACGTGTCCGGCTTGTCGATTGGAACGACCGCGCCTTCGATTTTATCTGCAAGGCCGCCGAAGTAGTAGTACCATTGAGGAATATATTTGAGTTGGAACAGCATCTCGTTGATGAGCTTGCCGTTGTCGATCACCTCGATATTCGCCAGGTGCTCAGCACTCTCAGCGATGAGATCGCCGAGACGGCGCAGCAGATGGCCGCGCGCACTGGCGGTGTACTTCGGCCACAGACCGCTGGTGAAGGCCCGGTGTGCTGCCTCGACCGCACGCTCGGCATCTTCCTTGCCGCCCTTCGGGATCGCTGCCCAGACCTTGCCATTGAAAGGGTTCTTCGTTTCGAACGTCTCTCCGCTGGCAGCGTCTTCCCACCGGCCGTCGATGAACATCTTGTAAGTCTGCATTGTCTTTCTCTCTTCTAGCATCCGAGCTGCCGAGCGAGGTTTTCGATATCGTCGGCGACGTAGTCCCAGTTCTGCTCGGCCGTCAGGTCGGTTGTCTGACCCTCGCCGTATTCGGTGGGCCTTGCGATGAATGCGGTCCTAAGACCAAGGTTGCGCGCGGCGGCCAGGTCGTAGTTGTGCGCTGCGCACATCATTACGGCGTCCGGCTCCAGATAAAGGAGCTTGCAGACGCCGAGATAGGTCTCGGGGTCGGGCTTATAGTGCTGGAACAGCTCGCAGGAGAACACATTGTCCCACGGGAGGTCTGCGTGCTTTGCCATGTTGACCAGGATGGCGACGTTGGCGTTCGACAGAGGCCCGATGATGAACTTTGTCTTCAGCCTGTGGAGACCGCGTGAGGCATCGGGCCAGCCCTCGAGGCGGTGCCAGACCTTGTTGATGTGCATCATCCGGTCTTGATCAAGCTCGGCAAGTCCCATTTCGCCAAAGACCGCCTTAAGGGCGTCGAAATGAAGCTCGTCGAGGTTGGTCCAGGGGAGCTCACCGCCACGCACGCGCGCCTTCTGCGGATTGTAGCGCTCACGCCAGCGGTCAACGAGATTGGCCCAGTCGACCCTAATATTCTGTGTATTTCCCCATGCGGTGAGATCACGAATGATCGAGCCGCGCCAGTCCACGACCGTGCCGAATGTATCGAAGACAATCGCCTTGATACCGGACATCAGAATTGCTCCTTCTTTGCTGACGAGACGCGTTCGAAGGTCTCGACCTTCTTCTCTGTGACCCAGTCGCGAACGGTCTGGTCGAAGTCGAGGAAGTGCGGCGTCTTCAGGTGGAAATCGAAATCGGCCTTCGAGCCGTAGACTTCATAGAGGTAGATGCGCTCCGGCCGCTTGGGGTCGCGGCAGACGTCGAACACTTCGCAGTTCGGCTCGTCTCGGAGCGATGCTGCCGCGTTCTCGATCATCGCCGTGTGAAAGTTCGCCACGAACTCGCCGCTGACGATGAATTCGACGATAACGACGAATCCGGTGGAAGCAGGCGCGCTCATGCGACCTCCTTTCGGACCGCACCGAGAGCGCCGATGACGCTACGGGTCATGTCCGCGCAGTTGGCGGTGCCGCCATACTCCATGGGAACCGCGGCCTTCGTGAAGAGGGTATGCTCGACCGCAGCCTCGATAAGACGCGCGGCATCAGCAAGTTTCGGCTCGCAATGCTTCACCGCCAGCCAGTCGAGCATCATTGCTCCCGACAGGATCATGGCGCTGGGGTTGGCGACGCCTTTCCCGGCGATGTCGGGCGCCGTTCCGTGAGCGGGCTGGAACAGTCCGTAGTGCTCGCCGATGTCGGCGGAGGCGGCCATTCCCATGCCGCCGATCAGTCCGGCTGCGAGGTCGGACAGAATGTCACCGAACATGTTCTCAGTCACAAGAACGTCGAGGGCCCAGGGCTTCTTCACCATGTTGAGCGCAAGCGCATCGACGTAGGCGTAGTCCTTCTGGACGTCCGGATGCTTCTCTGCCACTTCGTCGAAAATCTTCCTGAAGAAGGCCATCGAGCTGAAGACGTTGGCCTTGTCCACGCAGGTAACAACACCGGGCCTCCCACGGCGCTTGCGCTGCGCGGCGAGCTGGAAGGCGAATTCGGTGACCCGCTCGGTACCCGCGCGGGTGATCTGCATCGTGTCGTAAGCTTCCTGGTCGTCCCGGATCTCACCGCGGCCTCGGGCGTAGAACAGTCCTTCGGTCTGTTCGCGGACAAGGACGAAATCGATCCCTTCTGCACGCGGATCTGACAACACCTTCGGAAGTCCCGGAAACCAGCGGATGGGGCGTACCCCTGCGAATAGGCCGAACTCCATGCGCAGGTCGAGCTGGGGAATGATCTCCGTGCCATCAGGGAAGCGGATGTCTGGCCAGCCCATGGCGCCGAAAAGGATTGCATCGGCTTTGCGGCATGCTTCAAGAGCGCTCGCGGGCAGGGCTTCCCCGGACTCGGCGTAGAATTGTGCGCCTGCCTGATGGGTTTCGAAGGACATGGGTGGTGCGCCAGCCGCCTTGACGGCAGCGTCGATGACTTCGAGGCAAGCGGGCATGACCTCGCGGCCGATACCGTCTCCAGGAAGGACTGCGATCTTGAACGAGTTTTTCAGGGATGACATTATTCAGCCTATTCTAAAGATGATTGAGCCCGAGGCGTTCGAGGAGCGCGAGCAGTTCCGTGCCCGCACGCTCGCGGTGCGCCCTATGAATGTTTCTGGCCTTCTCGCGGTCTCCTGCGCGAATTGCCTCCACCAGAGCGGCGTGTTCGCGCGTGGAATTCACGGGCTTCGGACGCATCTTCAAAGTCAGCATCCGAACGCGATGTGCCCGGTCGATGAAGTTGAGCACCACCGACTTCAGCATCTGGTTTCCGCCCAGCTCTAAGAGCTGTTCGTGGAACCGCGCATCGGCCTGCGCCCAGCCTTCCAGATCGTCTTCCGACAATGCGTGATCCATGTCGGCGGTCGCCTTTTCCAGACCATGAAGCTGCTCGTCGGAAAGGCCGCGCCCGGCGGCGAGTTCGGCCGCGGTGCTTTCGAGGGACGTGAGGATCTCGTAGATCTCCTTCATATCCGCCGTCGACACGGGAAGAACACGCATGCCGTGGCGGGGGATCACAGAAACGAGACCGTCCTGCTGCAGGCGCATGAGCGCCTCGCGGACAGGGGTGCGACTCATGCCGAGCTGAGAAGCGACCTCCTGCTCGGTTGCCTGGAAGCCCGGCGGCCATTTGTTGTTCAAGATAAGCTGCCGAAGCTTAAGGTGAGCCGTCGCGGTCATAGTTTTCGCAAAGGATTCCTCCCTGATCTCGGCCGTTTCGGATTGACTGGTCGACGCCATGTGATTCCCCCTGGTCTGGCTGGTTTGCTTAGCCTTCGGCATATCTGCGCCAACTGTGCTCAGGCTTATATCCGAGAACGGACGTAGCCTTCTCGATCGAAAGCAAGGTTTCGGTCCCGTGGGCCGGACGCTTGAACGGAACGCCCGGATACCATTTGGCCACGAGTTCTTCGTTTGACGTGCTCATCACGCTATCGTCGTTAGCGATGATGAAGACTTCAGCACCCGTACCCTGCCATTCAAGCGAGAGTCTGATGGCCTGCGCGCCGTCGCGCGCGTCGATGTAGGTCCACAGGTTGAAGCGACGGCTGCCTGGGTCCTTCTCGAAGTCCGGGAAGCCCTCATATTCGCTCTCGTCCATGACGTTAGAGAAGCGGAGGCAGACGATCTTGAGATCCTTGTCCCAGCGGCAATACTGCTTGGCCATCTCCTCGCCGAGGTGCTTGGAGAGCGAGTAGGACGTTTCGGGGCGGGATTCATACTCCTCGTCGGCGGGGAAGTAGTCCGGCTTGATCGCGTAAGGGATGCCGAGCAGCGTCTCGCTTGATGCCCAGACAATGTTTTTGATGCCGAGCAGCCTGCAGGATTCGAACACGTTGAAGGTCGAGATCGTATTCACCCGGAAGACCTCGGCCGGGGGAACACGGCCCGGCATCGGGACGGCGGCCAGATGCACTACGGCATCGGTCTCCCGGTCGTGATTCCAATCGTAGCCAGCGATGGCCTCCATGGTCGCCCGCATGTCCTCGAAGTCGACCTTGATGAACGGGCACGTGTTCGATTGCGGCTCGACTGTATCAGCGTTGACGACGTCGTGACCGTTCTCGAGAAGATCCTTGATCGTGGCCCGGCCAAGTTTGCCGCTTCCGCCTGTCACTATTACTCGCATTGAAATATTCCTCCTGAATATCTGTTATGGTTAGCGGCTGCGGCCGACCGCGACTGCGAGGATGATGAGCATCCCGCGTGCGATAAGCTGCTGGCTGTAGTCGAGACCGCCAAGGATAAGCCCGTTGTTGATGACACCGATGAGCAGGGCGCCGACGATGGAGCCGATCACGGTTCCGCGTCCTCCGAAGAGGCTCGTCCCACCAAGCACCACGGCTGCAATGACGGACAGCTCGTCGCCCTCGCCAAGCTGGAAGCGTCCCGACTGCAGGCGTCCGGCATAGAGCATGCCCGCGATCGCCGCGGCTGTTCCGGTAAGCAGCAGCACCTGGAACTTGATCTTTCGGACATCAACGCCACTGTAGCGGGCTGCGATCGCGTTGCCGCCTGCGGACATCACCTTGCGGCCGAATGGAGTCTTGCGCAGCGCGATGTGGGCGATCGTGCCGAGAACGGCGACCCATAGGACGAGCACGGGAACGGGGCCGATGTTGCCGGAGCCGAAGATGAAGATGAACGTGTCATCGATGATCGGAACAGGGGAGGTGCCGCTCACCCACATTCCGACGCCGCGCGCGATCCCCATCATGCCGAGCGTCACTAGGAACGACGGAATGTTGAGGTAAGCTGTGAGGCCGCCGTTGATCGCGCCGACCAGCAAACCGAGCGCCAAACCCGCCAGAATGCCAGGGACAAGGCCATAATGCGTCAGCACCAGGCCAGCGATCACGGATGACAGTCCAGCGATCGCGCCGACGGAGAGATCTATTTCGCCTGCGGAGAGGACGAAGGACATCGCCATGGATACGATCGCGACGATCGCCGTCTGCCGAAGGATGTTCAGCAGGTTATTCGAAGAAAGGAAACCGCGGTCCTGCAGCAGGATCGCAAACACGATGAAGATGACGACGAAGCCGATATAGACGACGTAATCGCGCCAGTTGCTGTGCCAGGGTCTGCGGAGAGATTGTGAGTCAGCCGCTGGCTTCAAAACTTTGACCTCAGTGGACATTTTGGGTTGCCTTCTGAATCGCGACCTGCAGACCGAGTTCGGTGCGGATCAGCGGAGATTGCGTTTCATCGCCAGCACTGGTGGCCCAGCTCTCGATTTCGTCGCGTTCGATCTCGCGCGCGAGCCGTCCGTTGTTCATGACGAGGATTCGGTCACTAGTTGCCAGCAACTCGGCTGGCTCGGACGAGATGACGATGACAGACTTGCCGGACGAGGCGACGCTGCGGATCAGTTCGACGATTTCGGACTTGGAGCCGATGTCGACGCCCGCCGTCGGTTCGTCGAGGATGACGACCGAAGGGTTGGTAGCCAGCCACTTCGCAATGACGATCTTCTGTTGGTTTCCGCCGGAAAGGTTCCTCACCTTGTTTTCCGCAGAGGGCGTCTTGATCCTAAGTTGCTTGATGAGATCGGACGTCAACGAACCTTCCCGCCGACGGTCGATGAAGGGGCCGCGGACGAGCTGGTCTATCTGCGGCAGGCCGAGATTTTCGCCGACGCTATGCTCGACGACGAGGCCTTCGTCGTGCCGGCTCTCGGGAACGAGCACGATGCCAGCCTTGATCGCGTCCGAAGGCGACTTGAATTCCACGGCCCTCCCACTGAGCTCCACGGTTCCCGCAGTCTTCTTGTCGACGCCGAAGAGGAGGCGGGCGAGTTCGCTCCGGCCTGCGCCCAGGAGGCCCGCGATCCCTACGATCTCGCCCTTGTGAACGTCGAAGCTGACATCGCTGGGCTTTCCTGAGGGCCCGGAAAGGCCACGCACGGTCAGCGCTGGATTGTCGCTGCGGTTAATGGGGCGCGCCTGGTACTGGAAGCCCGTAACACGCTTGCCGACCATGTGCTGCACGATCGAGTCAAGCGTGAACTCTGAAGTCCTTCCGGAAGTCACGTTCTGACCGTCACGTAGTATCGTGATCTCGTCCGCGATGGTCATGATCTCGGTCATGCGGTGCGATACGTAGATTACGGCTGTTCCCGCGGCGGTGAGCTTCCTCAACATGCCGAACAAAGTGTCGGCTTCCTGTGCGCTCAGCGACGAGGTCGGTTCGTCGAGGATCAAGATCCTGGCCTTCTGGTGGATGGCCTTCGCGATCTCGGTGAGCTGGGCCTGGCCAGGGCTGAGTTCGGAAACAGGTGTCCGGGGATCAACCCTGAGATTGAGCTGTCTGATGATTTCTGCTGCCTGTGCGATTTCCCGGCGCTCGTCGACCAAGATCGACAGGCGGCGGGGCTCGCGGTTCAGGAAGATGTTCTGGGCAACCGACAGCGTGGGGATCAGGCTAAGGTCTTGGAAGATCATCTCAATGCCGAGCCTGCGGGAGTTCTCTGGAGTGTTCGACGACATGTGCTCGCCGAAGACCTCAATGGATCCCTCTGTCGGTGTGACGACACCCTGAAGGATCTTAAGCAGGGTAGACTTGCCGGCGCCGTTTTCCCCGACCAGCGCATGGATGGTTCCAGGCTGGATCGTCAGGCTGACACCGCGCAATGCGTGCACGCCGCCAAACGATTTCCGGACGTCGCTCATCCTTACGGCCGCGACGCTTTCGGTGATTGATTGAGGTTTCATGGTCGTTGTCCGCCGCCTGGGGACGGGGAGCGACCTGAGTCGCTCCCGCGCACCTTTAGTTCATTGCGTCGGTGAGGATCTTCGGAGCTTGGTCGCCGTTCGACTGCGGCCATGCCTCGATCAGGTTGTCGCGAGTAACCGCAAGCGCAGGGAGCACGACGTAAGGAGGTGCGTCCTTTCCAAGGAGAGCGTATCCCGCAAGGATGCCCTCGGCATAACCTGCGCCATACGGACGCTGGGAGCCCGTACCCTTCACATAGCCCTTCTTGGCCATGTCGAGCGAGATATTCACGCCCAGATCGCACGTCGTGATCACGAGATCCTTGGAGGCGCCTGCCGCACGCGCTGCCGAGAGCACGCCTTCGGTCGGAACGTCCCATACCGCCCAGATGCCGTTGAGGTTCGGATGCGCGGTCAGCATCGCGGAGGCTACGCGCTCGGATTCACTGGAGAAGTCCGGACCGCCGACGCCCGTTTCCTGCACGACCTTGATATCTGGGTAATCCTTGATTGCTTCCTTGAAGCCCACGAGGCGCTCCTTCGTGGCGAAGAGGTCAGAAGCGTGCGGAATCAGGCCGATATCCCCCTTGCCATTGAGAGCCTTGGCCATGAGTAGCGCGGCGACCTTGCCCATGCCGCGGTTGTCCGAGGAAACCAGGCTGACGTAGTCCTTCCCGGCAACCATTCCGGCGCCCGTCTGGTCGAGGAATATGATCTTAATCCCTGCAGCCGCAGCCTTCTTGTAGGCTGCTGCCGTGGCAGACTGCTCGGCCGGGACGGTGATCATAACGTCCGGCTTGAGGGCCATGACGCTCTCAATGTCGGAAACCTGCTGTTCGGCGCGGTAGCCTGCGTCCGTCGTGGCTACGATTTCGATGCCAAGCTCTTCAAGAGCCTTCTTTTGTCCTGCCATCTGGGCCTTCGCCCAGTCGGACGCCGTATAGTGCATCACGATGGCAGCCTTGGCGTGCTTGGCCTTGATCTTCTCGATCTCGTCTGGCGACAGCTTGAGATCGCTGGCGAGCGTAGCCTCTTCGCCGTTCGGTCCCTTGGCCGGATGGCTCTCGATATCCTTGATCTGCTGATAGATGTCGATCGCGAACGCGCTGGGCGCATATGATGCGCTGAGAGCGAGGGCGGCGACTACCATCAGGCTACGAACTGGCTTGCGAATTTCTACGTTCATTGGACTCCTCCCAACGAGTAAACCGCGAATGCGTACGTCGTCGCATCCGGTAACGTATACATTAATCCAATTTGGAACGGAGTCAACATGCTGGTCGGGCTTGAGACCATTAAGATCACCAAACGAGCGCGAGATGTGGCCGAGCGGAAAAGGTTCATGGCTTGATGGCAGGCGTCGTTCCGAGATACGAGCCGATCCACGCTCATTTGGAGTAAGCAGACTGCTCGCCGATAAGTAAAGTTCAGCGTTGCATTGAGCAGAATTCGCGCACCGCCACTTGCGCACGCCATGTCGATCCCCATTAATGTATTCGTTAGCGCATGCATTGCGAAGTTCAGATGAAAATTGCTCATCTATTTCGCCAAAATATGCGTTTGAATTTGAATTCCGAAAATAACAAGGTTCGGCTCCAGGGGTGACTGGAAGGAACTCACCCGGGTAGGTCCAAGCGAAGCGCAGTACAATCATACGATTATCCTTTGGAACGCGATTCCGAAGACGGGAAAGTACTGCCCAATGTTCACAAAGGGAGGATAAGCAGATGAGCGTATCTGCCAACAAAGTCGTGCACCCTCAAACCAATTCTGTCCTGGCTGGTCTGGAGCCAGCGGTATTCTTTGGCTTCTTCGAGGAGCTAAGCGCAATCCCGCGCGGATCCTACAACGAGAAGCAGGTTAGCGACCATATTGCTAACTTTGCCCGTGCCCGCGGTCTTGAGGTCTATCAAGACGAAATCTGGAACCTTCTCATCAAGAAGGCTGGAACGCCCGGTTACGAGAATGCCCCGACGCTTATCCTGCATGGCCATACGGACATCGTCTGCGAAAGCGATGAAGGGGTCGAGCATGATTTCGAGAACGAAGGCATCAAGCTCCGCCTCGACGGCGACTTCATCCATGGAACCGGGACCACGCTCGGCGCCGACAACACGGTCGGCGTTGCGTTCGCCATGTCGCTTCTCGCTTCCGACGACATCCCGCATCCGCCGCTGGAAGTGGTATTGACCGTCCAGGAGGAAGTCGGCAAAGGCGGCGCTCAGCATTTCGACGGCACGAAACTGACAGGCAAGCGCCTGCTCGACATGAACTGGCATGACCCGAAGTCGCTGTTCGCAGGCTGCGCCGGCGACATCTCCGCGCACTTCAGAATCCCGCTGCAATGGTCCGAGCGTCCTAACGGACAAGAAGCTGCGCGGCTGCGTGTATCGGGCCTTAGCAGCGGCCATTCGGAGTTCGATATTCATCTCGAGCGGGCGAACGCGATCGTACTGCTCGGTCGCTTGCTCCGCCTCGCGATCAAGGAAGGTGACATAAGCATCGCCAAACTTGAGGGCGGCGTGAACCGCTATGTCATTCCTGGTGAAGCCGAAGCGCTTATCAGTTTTGACCGCTCCGTATCGGGGGCTTTGCGCAGCAAGATCGAAGCGGAGGCTGCAGCCATCGCGGCCGAATACTCGACAAGCGATCCGAACCTGAAGATCACATTTGAGGAAGACCCGGGCCTGTTCTTTTCCGTCTTCTCGGAGAAGGTCGCAACGGGCGCGGTCAACGCAATGTGCCTGCTGCCGAATGGCGTCCAGAGCCGCAGCCTTATTGTCGACAACCTCGTCGAGAGCTCCAACACCGTCGCACTGATCTCCAACGACCAGGAGCGCATCGAGATCACCTCGACGATCCCGAGTGCGGTCAGCTCGCGCCGCTACAACATCGTCGATCGCATCCGGCAGCTTTCGGAAGTGATCGGGCTGGGCGCATCGGTCGAGACATTCGCGGATTGCCCGGAGTGGCCGTACAACCCGCAGTCCCGCATGCTGGCGGCCGGACGTGCGGCATACGAGCGGGAATTCGGTGAGCAGCCGCACGTCGAAGTCTCGCATTCGAGCCTTGAACTCGGTCTCTTCCGCAAGAAGGTGCCGGACATCGACATGCTCTCGATTGGACCGGAGGCGTTTGACGTCCACACGACGCGCGAACGCCTCAACCACACCACCGTCGAAGCCACGTGGCGTCTCCTTAAGGCGCTGCTCTCCGAACTGAGAACCTGAGGCTGCCGCAATGACCATTCCCGCATACTTTGGAAACTTTCCGTTCCCGCCGGACGAGAAGAGACCCCATCATCTGACGGCGGACCGCTTCAAGATGTTCATCTATACGGGCAACAAGCCCTATTCGAGCGACTTGAACTACCTGCTTGCCAGCACCGACAAGATGACCACGGGCATCTATCAGCTGGCACCGGGCAGCAACTTCGACCCCGCTGACATCCATGCGGGGGACGAGGTCTACTACGTCCTCGAGGGCGAGGTGCACCTGCTTAACCCGGAAACCGGACAGACCGAGCGGATGGGGCCGGGGGACTCGATCCTCATACCGATGGGCGTGCCGCATCGCGGCTACAACTTCACTGACAAGGCAGCGGTCATCCTCTTCTGCATAGCGCCCCGGATTTGGGACGAGAAGGGTCCGCCTACTGGCTACTTCGGTGCAACGCGTCTCTTCAAGTCCGAACGGAGGGCTGCCGAATGAGCCTGAAAAAGCTTGCGAACTATCCGGTCGATGGCGCCGAGGCAAGGACCAAGGGTGACCTCGTGAAGGTTGCCCGCGAGGATCGGGTGAATCTCATCTTCGGGCAGGATCATCCTGTCCTGATGGAGCTGTGCGTGACCAACGATTACATGCACGTCGGAGAGATCGTGATCCCGGTCGGCGGCGTTGGTCCCAGAGCGAGCGAACCGAACAGCCACGAGGGCGACGCGATCTTCTACATCCTTAAAGGACCGGCCACTTTTTACGTCGCCGATGGCGACGAGACATTCCACGTCCGCGACGGGGAGGCGTTCTTCCTGCCAGGGGGCGTCAGCTATCAGTGCCTGAATTACGGCTCCAATCCCATCCGGATGGTTTTCACCATCGCGCCTGGCCTCTGAGCCTTTGATTTCATCGCTTCAATGAATTCCTCCGCGGGATCGTCCCGCGGACGGGAGGAGTGTGTCTTGTCACAACAAGGGAGGAACCTCGTGACAATTTTCAAACGACGTACCGTGCTTGCCGCCGCTCTCAGCCTGATGGCGACCGTCAGCTTCAGCCCCGCGTTCGCGCAGGATCCCGACTACAATGCAGTGTTTCCCGGGATCTTGATGAACAAGGATATCAAGCCGACAGGTCAGGAAATGAAGCCGGTCAAGAAGGACAACCGCCCTCTGAAGGTTGGCTTCCTTCCGACCGCTATGGACACCTACTATCAGCGTGTTCTTGCAGGCGTGAAGGAAGAGATCGACAAGCGCGGCGGCGCGGACACGATCGATCTGCTCGTTCAGGCTCCGAGCAGTCAGTCGGCCACGGATGACCAGATTAGAACCATGGAGGCTTGGATCAACGATGGTGTCGATGCCATAGCGGTCGCGCTATACAACGAAGGCGCTCTCCTGCCGTCCATCCGTCGCGCGACGGAAGCGGGCATCCCGATTTTCTTGTTCAACTCCCCGGTCGCCGACAACCCGTATTATGTCAGCGACATCGGCTACGACCAGTCGGACGGCGGCCGCGCGCAGGCCCAGTGGCTCGTCGACACCTATGGCGACAAGGAAGTGAAGGTAGGCATCCTCGAAGGCCTACCCGGTCCCCACACGAGCCAGCGCATGAAGGGCTTCAACGAGATCATCTCGAAGCATCCGAACTTCAAAATCGTGGCTCAGCAGCCAGCGGGCTGGGTGCGCGCCCAGGGCCTTTCGGTGACCGAAAACATGTTCACGGCCAATCCGGACATCCAAGTGCTTGTCGCTCTCTATGACGAGATGGCACTCGGCGGACTGCAGGCACTCAAGGCCAAGGGCCTGAACGGCAAGGTCGCGATCGTGGGCTACGAGAACATGAAGGAGGCCAACGACGCGATCCTGACGGGCGACTTCGCGGCGACGGTCGATACGGGCGCCAAGGAAGAAGGCAGGAACATCATCCGTGCCGTCGACGAATTTCTGATGAAGGGTCATCCGCTGCCGAAGAAGATCTTCGTCACGCCCAAGACCTACGATGCCAAGAACATCAAGACGTTCGACCAGAGTGACTACGTCTACGTCCCCCAGCAGAAGATGTGATCACGACGCGGCCCCCACGCCGGGGGCCGCACTCAATCCGAGGATCTTAGAGATGACCCACAATCCGCTGCTAGAAATGAAGGGTATCGGCAAGCGCTTCGGCAACACGGTCGCGCTGCGCGATATCGACCTCGCCATAAGCGCGGGTGAAGTGCTCGGCCTGGTCGGTGAAAATGGAGCGGGGAAGAGCACGCTCATGAAAATCCTTGCCGGAGCATATTGTCGCGATGGCGGTACGATCTCGGTGCGTGGCAAGGCTGTCGAGCTCGCAGACCCGAAGGCCGGAGCAGACGCTGGCATTGCCATCATCTACCAGGAACTCAGTCTGTTCCCCGATTTCGATGCCGCCCAGAACATTTTCGCGGGCCGGGAACTGCGCACCAGTGATTTCGTGCTTGCTCCGTTGGCGCACGCCCGCATGCGCAAGGAAGCACGCCGCATCCTGTTCGACGAACTCGGTGTCGACGTACCCGTCGACCGCCCGGTGAGAGAACTCAGCCTGTCAGACCGCCAGATGGTGGAAATCGCCAAGGCACTCAGCACCAACGCCGACATCATCATCATGGACGAGCCAACGGAGGCTCTCGAGGAAGTCGAGCGCAAGCAACTCTTCGCCATCATCAAGCGCCTTCAGGCTGCTGGTAAGGCGATTATCTATGTTTCGCACCGCATCAAGGAACTGCTCGGCATCTGCAGCCGGGTGATGGTTCTGCGGGATGGGCGCACTGTCGCCGACCTCCCGGTCGCAGATCTCGATGTCGACAAAGTCGTCAGCGCCATGATTGGCGGATCGCTGTCCAAACAGTTTCCTCCCCGTGTCCCTGCGAGGTCCGAACCCTCTCTGGAGTTGCGGGGCCTCTCGAAGGCCGGAGCCTTCGAGGATATCTCCTTCTCGCTCTCGAAGGGCGAGATCTTCGGCATCGCCGGGCTGGAGGGCTCAGGCAAGAGCGCTCTGCTACGATCCCTTTTCGGCCAGCGGCCCTACGACAGCGGGACCGTTGTGATCGGCGGCAAGGATGCTCGCATCGTCGACGTCACCGACGCGATCAGGGAACGGTTTGCTTTCTTGCCCGCCGAGCGCAAGGTGGAAGGGATCTTCCCCGAGCATTCCGTGGGCTGGAATCTGTCTATCGCAAACCTCGGTGTTCTCGGCAAAGTTACACTGAAGCCGGCCCGCGAGAGAGAGATTGCCGGAGACTACATCTCCAAGCTGGGCGTCAAATGCGATGGCCCGCAGGCGGAGATCGCGTCGCTCAGCGGCGGCAACCAGCAGAAGGTCATGCTCGCCCGATGGCTCCTCACCCAGCCGAAGGTCCTGCTCCTCGAAGAGCCGACCAGAGGTGTCGACGTCCGAGCAAAATCCGAGGTCTACGCACTGGTTCAGGCCGCTGCCAAAGACGGTTGCTCCGTAATCGTCGTCTCGGCGGACAACGCCGAACTCCTCGGACTTTGCCACCGCGTGGCGGTCATGTTCGAAGGCAAAATCACCACGGTGGTCGATGCCGCCACGTCCAAGGAAGAGACGTTGGCCCTGCATTCGGTCAGGCCGCCGGAAACCCTGAACACCATGGGAGGCATCAATGGCTGAAGTTGCAGTCACTCGTCCAAGGCTAGGCTTCAAGGTCGGCCGCGCCAGCGGCAACGCTGGTGTCTACGTCGCATTCGTCATTCTTCTAATCGGGCTGGGTTTCGCGGCTCCCCGTTTCTTCACCTTCGGCAACATGACTGACGTCCTGCGGCAGGCAGTGCCCATCGCCGTCATTGCTTTCGGTGCGACTTTCGTCATCGGCATGCGGGGTATTGACCTCTCCGTCGGCTCGACGCTCGCGCTGACCGGGCTTGTCACCGCCAATGTTCTCGTTCTCGGATACCCCGTTCCCGTCGCCTGCTTGGCAGGCCTCGCGCTCGGTGCGTTCATCGGCCTCGTCAACGGCTTCCTAATCACCAAGGTAGGGATTACCGACTTCATAGCGACGATGGCGATCATGGTCGTCAGCCGCGGCGTCGTCATGGTTTACACACAGGGCATCCCGATCACGGGCGCCTCGGATCCGGCCTTTCGCGCCATCGGCCAGAGCTATCTCGCGGGCATCCCAGTCCCTGTGATCCTGACCGCCATCGTGTTCGCTGCGGCCTACTATCTTCTCTACTACACCCGCTTCGGCCGCTTCGTTCTGTCGATCGGCAGTAATCCCGATGCGGCGCGGCTCGTCGGTATCCCCACGGACAAGATCAAAATCGCGGTCTACGTGCTGGCCGGGGCGCTCTCCGCCTTCGCCGGGATTATGCTGACCTCCCGTCTGGAATCGGCGATGCCGGAGGCAGGACAAGGCTACGAGCTGGACGTTATCGCCGCGGTCGTCATCGGTGGCACCGGACTGTCCGGCGGTCGCGCGACGCTCTTCGGCACAGTCGTCGGCGCCGTTCTAATGGCGGTCGTTCGCAACGCCCTCAACTTGCTGAACGTCAACACCTTCTGGCACCAGATCGTGATCGGCACCATCATTCTCGTAGCCGTCGCAGCCGACCGCTTCAACCGCAGCCGGAAGGTTTAAGAGGTGGCGAACGTGAAGTATTCCGCACTGCGCAAGGCCGTCCTTGATGCCAACTTCGAACTCTACGAAAGCGGGCTCGTCATTTCCACGTTCGGAAATGTCAGCGCCATCGATCGCCAGAACGGCATCGTCGCCATCAAGCCGAGCGGCGTCTCCTATAAGGCGATGAACACGAGCGATATCGTCGTCACCGACCTGGATGGCACTATCATCGACGGCGACATGCGCCCGTCGAGCGACCTCGACACCCACATCGAGCTCTACAAGAGCTTCAAGGCGATTGGCGCGGTCGTTCACACTCATTCCTTCTACGCCACGGCCTGGGCCCAGTCCGGCCGTGCGATCCCGGCGATGGGTACCACCCATGCCGACTACTTCAACGGCACCATTCCGGTGACCCGGCAACTGACGGACGCCGAGATCCGCGACGACTACGTCCGGAACACCGGGAGGGTGATCGCCGAAGCACTCGGCAACAATGATCCGCTCGCGATTCCCGCGGCGCTGGTCAACGATCATGGCCCTTTTTGCTGGGGTGTCGACGCAGCCGACGCGGTTCACAACGCCGAGATGCTGGAGGCGGTCGCCAGGATCGCGTTTCATTCACGCCAGATCAGCCAGGAGAGTCTCGAAATTTCGGCGGCACTCCTCGATCGGCATTTCCAACGAAAGCACGGAAAGTCGGCCACCTACGGCCAGCCCGCGCGATCAAAGCAGGTATGACGATGTCGATTGTAGCTGGTGTTGATTTTGGCACGCTGAGCGTCCGCGTGACGCTCGCCGATACGGAGCGAGGCCCTCTAGGCACCGCCATCGCAGAATATCCGCTCGGCAGATCCCGCTCCGAGCCCGACCTAGCGACGCAATCGCATGCCGACCATATGGACGGTCTGGTCCAGGCCATGCGGCGCGTGTCTGTCGAGTGCGGGATTGATTCGACGACGGTGCGCTCGATTGCTGTCGACACGACAGGGTCATCGGTGATCCCTGTCGATCGGAATCTAAATCCGCTCAGCGACTACTATCTTTGGTGCGACCACCGAGCCAAGGCCGAGGCCGAGGAAATCACGGCGACCGCGCACGAGACCCATCTCGAAGCCATCGAATGGTGCGGGGGCACTTACTCGCATGAGTGGGGATTCGCCAAGCTTCTCCATTGGCTCCGGCACAATCCCGGACTCCGCGACCGTTTCGGCACCGCGCTGGAACATTGCGACATGGCTGCTGCCGTCTTGACAGGTGTCACGGACAGCTCCGCGGTGGTTCGAAGCGTGTGCGCGATGGGCCATAAGTGGATGTGGAACCCGAAGTGGGGCGGGCTGCCGTCCCAGGCGTTCCTTTCACGCGTCGATCCGCTTTTCGATGGAGTTCGGGAGAAAATCGGTGGGACCTACCAGACTTCTGCCAAGGTTGCCGGCCGCCTGAGCCTCGAATGGGCGGAGAAGCTCGGATTGACCGCGGGAATTCCAGTCCCGGTCGGAGCCTTCGATGCGCACTGGGACGCAATTGGAGCAGGCTGCCGTTTGGGCGATGTCGTGAACGTGATCGGGACCTCGACCTGCATCATCGCGGTGAGCGAACGCGTCAAGCTGATTCCGGGAGTTTGCGGCGTAGTGCCGGGAAGTGCCCATCCGGACCTAGTCGGCGTCGAGGCTGGCCTATCCGCGACGGGAGACATTTTTGACGCTATTGCTCGCCGCGCATCAACGACGGTCTCGAAACTGTCCGAGGGCCTTGGGAGGATTGAGGGCGGGAAGACGGGCCTCATGCGGTTTTCCTGGGATAATGGTGATCGCACCGTTCTGGTCAGGTCTGATCTTGGGGGCATGACGATCGGCTGGCACCTGGGGCATACTGCACAGGATGAGCTCTATGCTGCGATCGAAGGAACGGCGTTCCACACGCGTATCATTCTCGAGCGGATGGAACAGCACGGCGTTCCCGTCAACCGGGTCATCAACGCCGGCGGTGTGCCGCAGAAGAACGCCTTGCTCAATCAGATCTACGCCAACGTGCTCGGCAAGCCTATCCTCGTGCCCGACGGCCTGCCAACCGGACTGGGATCAGGTATCTTCGCAAGCCTTGCATCGAAGGACCACGGAAGCATCGAGACGGCTCAAGCGGCCATGTGCGTCGGCTTCAAGAGGTTCGACCCGGATCCGGCGACCCGCGAGCGCTATGAGATGCTCTACCAGCTCTACAAGCAGGTCTACATGGGATTCGGCACCTCTGGCCGAAGCAACTTCTCCGAGGTCCTCGGCGATATTAAACGCATTGCGGCAGGCGAGGAGGTGCGTTCCGACTTCGGACAGCGCGCGCAGCGGAAGGTAGCCTCATTATGACGAACGCATTCGCGCAGTCGGGCGGGGCGCGCGTCCGGGACTGGAAGACCTCATGACGGCGCTTCCCTCGATACGCGCGATCCAGTCGTTCGTAGCAGCCAGCCGCTTGGGTTCGTTCCTAGAGGCGGCGGCGCAGCTCCAACTCACCCCCTCGGCGATCAGTCACCAGATTCGCCTTATGGAGGAGGACCTCGGAGAGAAGCTGTTCCATCGTATCGGACGCAACGTGTCGCTCACGGATATCGGCGAGCGATACTATCGCGACCTTGCGGAAGCGCTCTCGATTATTGAGCACGCGACCAACGAAGTGTCGAGACGCAATAGCGTCGACGTTCTCAGTGTGGGATGCGTTCCGAGCCTCGCATCGCTCTGGTTGATGCCGCGCCTGCCGATGTTTGAGGAACTCTACCCGAACATCGAGACAAGATTGCTCTCATCGTCGGATCCGGCCAAGCTGAACGATGGTTCGGTCGACGTCGACATTTGCTTCGGCAGCGTTCCCAAGCTCGGCTCGATCGCTGCGGAAGAGTTTCCCCTAGAGACGATCGTAGTCGCGTGTTCGCCGGAAATCGCATCGGGAGAGAAGGCCATTCGAAAGCCGTCCGATCTTCTGGGCCAAGCTTTGATCCGATCGGAGCAGACACTATACAGCTGGCACCAGTGGGCCAAGGACCACAATCTCGAAATTGACCTTACACGCGGCCCGCGGTTCCGTGACGCGTTCATGTCGATCGCGGCGGCTGTGGAGGGCAGAGGGGTCTGCCTCGAGAGCTACCGCCTACTTGAGCGCGACGTCGAGAAAGGCAATCTTGTTCTGCCATTCGGCATGACGGGACCCAATATGGGCTGCCACAGCCTCACCTACGTTAGGTCTCGGCTCCGTTCGCCGAAGATCAGCGCGTTCAAGGCCTGGCTAGAGACGGTCTGGACTGATGAGAGACAGGTAGTCGAGATCATTCAAAGCAAATCGTCGAACGATGGCCGCCGTCGTATGGCGTGAATGAGTTGGGAACCCTTCAAGATGTTCGAAGCGATGATTGAAGACCTGCCTCCATTTGACAAAGAGACCTTGGCTGTAGCCGTCCAGATGAGCGATCGGTTGGTTTCGCAGAACTGGCCACCTCAGCCAAAGAGCTTGCAGGAGCCAGCCTGCAGAATGGGTTGCCAGCGTGCTCCTTCGAGCCTTGGATGCCCTGAAAAGTGATCCTGTACCATTGGGCTACCGGCACCTCGTTTGGGTGCAGACATCGTCGGCGGAAATGCTTCTTCTGCTCGATTTAAGGTCACGTGCATCTCCGATTTTCTGACCAAAAGGCACGAACCACGCTGGCTGACCGTTACCGCCAGCTGATTGCGAGCGAAAAAGCCTGTGCGTTTCAAAAGATAATGCGTTACGGATTCTCACAAGATAACAAAAGTAAATGTTCTTTTGTGATTCTCTGTTGTGATTTTGCGCGAAGTGCGTCACAATAGGATCGGTTAAAAGGGAGGAAGACTTGTCAGCAGCAGTTTCAATCCGTGATCTCGCGAACGCCATCCGTGTCCTGTCGATCGACGGGGTTGAGGCGGCAAAATCCGGTCACCCCGGTATGCCGATGGGTATGGCGGATGCGGCGGCCGTCCTTTTCGGCAGGCACCTTAAATTCGACGCAAGCGAACCCGGGTGGCCAGACCGGGATCGGTTCGTTTTGTCGAATGGTCATGGCTCAATGTTGCTTTACAGCCTTCTGCACCTCACCGGTTACAAAGACCTGACCATTGAGGAGATCCGCAATTTCCGCCAATGGGGCTCTAAAACACCGGGCCACCCGGAATACGGCCACACAGCCGGCGTCGAGACGACGACGGGCCCATTGGGGCAGGGAATCGCCTCCGCAGTCGGAATGGCGATAGCGGAACGACGCCTGGCAACTGAATTCGGCGCTGCACTTGTCGACCACCATACCTACGTCTTCTGCGGAGACGGGTGCCTCATGGAAGGTGTCGGTCAGGAAGCTGCCTCACTGGCGGGCCACCTTCAACTCGGCAAGTTGATCGTCCTCTATGACGACAATTCCATCACCATCGACGGTTCGACCGCGATAGCGTTTTCGGAAGACGTGCTTGGGAGATTTGATGCTTACGGATGGCACACGCAACGCGTAGATGGCCATGATGCTGAAGCGGTCGATGCGGCGATCTCGAACGCGAAGGCGGAAGCGTCAAGGCCGTCCCTGATCGCTCTGAAAACCATCATCGGTTACGGTTCTCCCTCGAAGGCAGGAACAAGCTCAGTGCACGGCGCACCGCTGGGCGCGAGCGAAGCTGCCGCGGCAAAGGCAGTTTACGGCTGGACGGCAGATGCTTTCGAGATTCCCGCCCAAATCCTGGAAACATGGCGCGAGATTGGTGCAAAGGGCGCTACGGCACGCAGGGAGTGGCAAGCGCGGCTCGCAACCACGGAAGCGGACGTCAAAAGCGAATTTCAGCGTCGCACCGATGGATCGTTGCCGCCGCAATACACGGAAGCGGTGAGCGCCGCCAAGGCAAAGCTGCTCGACAAACCTCAGTCGGTCGCCACGCGTAAGGCGAGCCAGATTGCGCTGGAGGCGCTGACGGAGTTGCTGCCTGAAATGATAGGCGGCTCGGCGGACCTCACCCATTCGAATTTGACCCGTGTTCCTGCCGTGGACAGTGATTTCACCGCTGCTGCAACCGGGCGTTATGTTAGCTATGGCGTGAGGGAGTTCGCCATGGCGGCCGCGATGAACGGCATGGCGGTTCACGGCGGCTTCATACCATATGGCGGCACTTTTCTCGTATTCTCGGACTACTGCCGCAACGCCATTCGCGTGGCGGCCCTGATGGGCGTCCGTTCCATCTTCGTGATGACGCATGACTCCATCGGTCTCGGCGAAGATGGCCCGACGCACCAGCCCGTCGAGCATCTCGCAAGCCTCAGGGCGATGCCGAACCTGCACGTGTTCCGGCCGGCCGACACGATCGAGACGCTGGAATGCTGGGATCTTGCGATCACCAGCAAGAATACCCCATCCGTTCTGGCACTCTCGCGCCAGAACGTTCCCCAGCTGCGCTCGGAGCGTGACGGCACCAATCGCTGCGCACGGGGAGCCTATGTGCTCCGGGAAGCAAGTCGCGAGCGTGCGGTCACACTCATCGCCACCGGAACGGAGGTGGCGCTTGCGATCGAGGCTGCCGAAGAGCTGGAGACGAGAAACATTCCGGCCGCAGTTGTGTCGATGCCGAGCTGGGACCTCTTCGAACGCCAGGCCAAGGACTACCGGAACGCGGTCCTGGGGGAAGCACCACGCATCGCCGTAGAGGCGCTCTCGAAGTTCGGCTGGACGAGGTACGTCGACAGTGAAGACGACGTGATCGGGATGTCCGGCTTCGGCGCTTCCGCGCCGGCGGAGACGTTGTACGAAAAGTTCGGGATCACTCGTGACGCGATCGTCGCTCGCGCCGTCGCAAGGGTGAGGGGTGACGAATGAGCGCGCTGGTGACTCTCGCGAACGACCAAGCCCAAGTCTTGTACGGGTCGGTTGATGCGTACCTCTCGACCTGGGTCGGTGAGGACACGGCCCGCCAGGGCGTGGCGGCGTTGATCAATGGTGTCTTGGATGCTGCCTGTCTTTTGTCCGAGCGCATTGCCGCGGGCTCCCTCGAGGGCGATCCTGCGCGCCTGGTGGGATCCAATTCCGACGGTGATGCGCAAAAGGCCATCGATGTCTCGTCGCACGAATTGTTTATCGAGATTCTGGAACGAGCAGGGGCCGCGCAGGTCCTGTCGGAGGAGGCGGACGCGCCGCTTCTGTTTAAGGGCCAGAGTTTCGCCGTGGCGATCGATCCGATCGACGGTTCGGGAAACGTCGGATTGGGTACACCCGTCGGGACGATCTTCTCGATCCTCCCACTTAGCGAAGCGGAAGACCCTTTTCTGCTCCCCGGAAAGCGACAGGTCGCCGCGGGTTATGTTTCCTTCGGCAATACGGTGGATCTGGGCTTCTCGGTAGGGGAGGGTGTGCTGCTGGCGACGATGCATCCGCAGACGGGCGAATTCTTGATCGTGAGAAGGCAGGTCCAAATACCTCGTGACACATCGGAGCTTGCATATAACGCCTCCAACCACCGTCACCTTCAACCTGGTCTGAGCTTGTATCTTCAGGATTGTTTGGCTGGCAAGGACGGAGCGCGTGGCCGCGATTTCAACATGCGCTGGCTCGGGTCAGCCGTCGGCGAGCTCCACCGGATCCTGCTCAGGGGCGGTGTATTTTTCTACGCCGCCGACAAACGACCGGGGTACCAAAGTGGGCGGCTTCGCCTGGTTTACGAGGCAAACCCCATCGCGTTCCTGATGGAGCAGGCCGGAGGGCTGGCGACGGATGGCATTTCGGCGATCCTCGATAAGGTTCCGGCCTCCCACCATTGCCGCACGCCGCTGGTCTTCGGTTCGGCTACCGAGGTCGAATTGATCGCAAGCTATCTCGATTCCAATCCAACCAGCGAGTGAGATTTCATGGCCAGGATTACTCTTCGCCAACTGTTAGACGACGCTGCAGAACAAGGCTACGGCGTCCCGGCGTTCAACATCAACAATATGGAGCAGGCGCTCGCCATTATGGAAGCGGCAGATGACACGGATTCGCCTGTCATTCTGCAGGCGAGCCGTGGGGCGCGGGCCTATGTCAACGACATCATGCTCAAACACATGATGGATGCGGTGACGGAGATCTACCCGCATATTCCGGTGTGCGTCCATCTCGACCACGGGAATGAACCCAGCACCTGCGTCACTGCAATCCAACATGGCTTTACGTCAGTGATGATGGACGGGTCGATCCGCGCGGACGGGAAGACGCCGGCGGACTGGGAGTATAACGTTAAGGTCACGAAAGACGTCAGCGAGATCGCTCATTGGGCAGGCGTCTCGGTGGAAGGGGAGCTTGGTGTTCTAGGCTCGCTGGAGACCGGTATGGGCGAAGCCGAAGACGGTCACGGCTTTGAAGGCAAGCTCGATCCGCATCAGCTTCTGACCGATCCGGACGACGCCGCGAAATTCGTCAAGGAGACGAAGGTGGACGCGCTTGCCGTCGCAATGGGGACGAGCCATGGCGCGTACAAATTCTCACGTCGCCCAGACGGAGATGTTCTCGCAACGGATGTTATCGAGGCGATCCACCGGAAGCTGCCGAACACGCATCTCGTCATGCATGGTTCTTCGAGCGTGCCGGAGGAGTTGCAGGAAATTTTCAATCGGTTCGGCGGCCAGATGAAGCCGACCTGGGGCGTACCGCTCGAGGAAATTCTGCGGGGCATCCGGCACGGCGTGCGAAAGGTCAACATCGACACGGATTGCCGCATTGCCATGACCGGGCAGGTGCGCAGAGTGCTGGCCGACGATCCGACTGAATTCGATCCCCGCAAGTACTTGAAGCCCGCGATGACGGCTCTTTCAAAGCTTTGTCGCGAAAGATTCGAAGCCTTCGGAACGGCCGGACGCGCAAGCTCTATCGACGTCATCCCGCTTTCAGAGATGGCGAAGCGGTATCGGGCCGGATCACTTTAGGTCGGGCAGCGTCAACTGAAATGGAAACGCGGTGAAGCGGGACATGACCGAGAAGAAACGCATCTGGATTGGCACCAGCTGGAAGATGAACAAGACACTGGCCGATGCCGAGCATTTTGTGCGCGATCTCAAGGCAAGCTCGACGGATCATCCACGCATCCAGCGCTTCGTCATTCCGGCTTATACAGTTCTTCGCGAGGTTAAGGCGATGCTCGCGGGAACCTCCGTGAAGGTTGGCGCGCAGAATATGCATTGGGCCGAACGGGGCGCCTGGACGGGCGAAGTCTCGCCGCTGATGCTGAAGGACTGCAAGCTCGATCTGGTCGAACTCGGCCACTCTGAGCGGCGTGAACATTTCGGCGAGACTGATGAAGCAGTGGCTCTGAAGACAGAAGCCGCCGTCCGGCACGGTCTCATTCCGCTCATCTGCATAGGTGAGACGCTAAAAGACCGCGACAGCGGAAACGCGGCCGAGATTTTGGCGACGCAGGTGCGTGGAGCGCTTTCGAAGCTGACCGCTCCGCAGAAGGATGCCGAGATCCTCCTTGCGTATGAGCCCGTCTGGGCCATCGGCGAGAAAGGCGTTCCGGCAACCGCTGATTACGCTGACGCGCGTCAGGGCGAAATTGTCGCCGTCGCCGCGGAGGTGATTGGCCGAAAAATCCCGTGTCTCTATGGCGGTTCGGTCAATCCCGAGAATTGCGAAGAACTGATCTCGAGTCCGCACATAGACGGACTTTTCATCGGCCGTTCGGCGTGGAGCGTCGAAGGATACCTCGACATTCTTCAGAAATGCGCCGCCAAACTCTAAGGAGAAAAAACATGAAGGTAGCCGTTGCAGGAGACAGCGCTGGCGAAGGTCTTGCCAAGGTTTTGGCCGAACACCTGAAAGGCCGCTTCGACGTGTATGAAGTGTCCCGGACCGATGCAGGCCCAGATGCTTTTTATGCCAATCTGTCCGAACGCGTGGCCTCGGGCGTTCTCGATGGCACGTATGACAAGGCGATTCTCGTTTGCGGAACCGGAATCGGCGTCTGCATCGCAGCAAACAAGGTCCCGGGCATCCGGGCCGCTCTGACGCACGACACCTACTCCGCCGAGCGCGCTGCCCTTTCAAATAACGCGCAGATCATCACGATGGGCGCCCGTGTGATAGGATCGGAGCATGCCAAGGCGATCGCCGAGATGTTCCTGGGCAAAACGTTCGACGAACGTGGCCAATCAGCGGGCAACGTCAGGGCGATCAACGATCTGGACAGCAAGTATCATCCCGGCGCACCGACCTAAGCCGCTAGTCGGATAGGCGCAGATCGACCCGGCTGGCACGCCTTGACCGCTGATCGTCCTGGCCCGCCTGGGAATGGGGCGGGCCGTGCGCCTCCGCATCGAGGCTCAGCGGCCGCCTCGGTTAAACAGTCCACTGTGATATTACGCCCAGGACCAAAAACAAGGCATCCCTAATCACACAAGGAAGACCAGGAACCCCCGTCATTTCAGCAACGACGTGCGGAAGTGCTCCATGTTCTCCTCGACGCTCTCGCGGCTAAGGTCGCCGGTCTTCCTGTCGCGGATCATTTCGAACATGTGTTCATGAAGCCCGACAGCCCGCCACTTGCCACTGACCTCAAGCGATTTTTGGACCCATGGTGCGACCATGTTCAGCACGAAATCCGCAACCACGGCGATCAACGGGTTTCCCGCAGCCTTGTATATGGCTCGATGAAAGTCGAGGTCGGCCTTGAGCAGTTCTTCGATCGGGGAGTTCGGATCATCCGACAGTCTCTTCAGCCGGTCGATGCACTCCCTCATGATGGCAAGATCTTCGTCTGTGCGCCGCAACGAGGCGAGTTCCGAACAGTTGCGGTCGAACACGAACCGCAGTTCCATCAGCATTTCGGGCGTCGAACTCTGAAGATAGAGCTGGAACATCGCAAGCGGCATTGCCGGAAGGCCTTCGTCTTTCCGGATATAGTTGCCAAAGCCGTGTCGGGTCTCGACGAGACCCGACACGGCAAGTGTTTTGATCGCCTCCCTAATCGGAGTACGGCTGATGCCGAGCAACTGAGCCAGCTCCTTTTCATTGGGAAGTTTGTCGCCGGGCCCAAGGTTTCCTTTGGCAATTTCGCCCGTGATATAGTCGAGCGCAATGTCCAACCTGCTTGGGATTTTTTTGGGGTCAACAGACAGCATTCCTAGTCACGCTCCAATCAGAAAATTGAGGAAGGTACGAGGTCATACCGCGTTTTGCGTTTTGCGACAAATGCCGAACGGTGGAACTGGCCACTTATCGAAGTTATTCGCTGATCTGTCCCAGTCGCTTCGAGGCCTTTGGATCGAATGGGAACATGAGGCCAGCGGCCAAGAAGCCGCCGTCGACGTTCAGCGTGTGTCCCGTAATATAGGCAGCCTCGTCGCTCGCCAGGAACACCGCGGCGTCGGCGATTTCCGACGGCTCGCCGTAACGGCGTTGCGGAACAAGTCGATGATAGGCTTCACGAGTCTCGACCGTATGCATGACCTTCGACACCTCGGTTAATATCGGGCCGGGGGCGATGTTGTTGACGTTGATACCCGATTCGGCGAGTTCGACCGCCATCACCTTCGTGAGGAGCTCGACGCCTGCCTTGGAGGCGCCATAAGCGGAACGGCCGACCCCGCCCTTTTGACCGGACAAGGAAGCGATGTTGATGATTCTCCCGTAGCCCTTGGCCGCCATGATCCGCGCGAAAGCCTGCGCTACGAGAAATGTCCCCGTCAGATTGATCCGGACAACACGCTCGAATTCCTCCCTCGAGCTTTCAAGGAACAAGGTGGTCGCGCCCACGCCTGCGTTATTAACGAGTATCTCGACTGTACCGAACCGGCCGACTGCTTCCTTAACGATAGCCTCGACGTCTTCATCGACCGAAATATCGGCGCGGACGGCCAGCGCCCGGTCGCCAAGCCGGACCGCGGCCTCGTTAGCAACCTCCCGATCGCGGTCGACGATGACGACGTTCGCGCCTTCGCGAACGTACGCTTCAGCGATTGCAAGTCCAATGCCTCGGCCGGCGCCGGTCACCACCGCAGTACGTCCAGACAGTCTCATTTTGTCCTCCAATTCTTGAGATACGAGGTATAAGGTATAAGGTATGACCTTGACAGAGTTATGAGCCGCTTCTATTAGTATTGTCAAGAGTGGAGCACGGCTGAAGTATGGAGGCAGATATCCTCGGCCGGGAGATTGGGAGAATTCGATGCCATCAGCTGGTAGGCTCAAGGCCGTGTTTTACGGCGACGACTTCACGGGCTCGTCCGAAAATCTGGCGCAGTTCCATCGGAGCGGTGTGAAGGGCAAGTTGTATCTGGCGCGTCCTTCCGTAGAGAAAGCGGCCGCGGATTCTCGATCCTATGACGTTCTTGGTTTCGCCGGCACCGCGCGGGCATTGTCGGGAGTCGACCTCGATGAGGAACTCGACAGCGCCTTTTCGATCATGCGCACCCTCGATAGTCCGTTCATTCAATACAAGATCTGCTCGACGTTCGACTCGTCCCCGACCGTTGGAAGCTACGGTGCCGTCCTGGAGCGCGCCGCAGCCCACTTCGGGAAAAGGGACGTTTCGGTCCTGGCCGCCACTCCGGACTTCGGGCGCTACACATGTTTCGGAAACCATTTCGCGCGCTTCGCCGACCGGATTGAGCGGCTTGACCGTCACCCAAGCATGTCGTGCCATCCCAGGACGCCGATGCACGAGGCCGATTTGCGCAAACATCTGGCCGGGCAGACGGACAGGGAATTCATCAATGTCACGCTGCCCATCATCCGGAACCGTTCAGCCATGGAAGACCGCGTGTTTAAGGCTTTCCAAGAGGGGGCAGGGGTCATTTTCGATGGCCTCGAAAACACTGATCTCGCTGCTGTCGCCGATTTGCTTTGGGCGCGGTGTCCCAAGCTGCCTATGTTTGCGCTTGCGGCTCAAGGCCTTGCGCAACAACTTGGAGCGCTTTGGGCCCGTTCGGGGTTGCTATCTTCGTCCATGCCGGTGAAGACCGAAATCGCCGCAGTCGAAAATCTCTTGGTGTTATCCGGCAGCTGCGCCCTCCAGACTGGACGCCAGATCGCGGCGGCGGAAGCTGCGGGCTGGAAGATGGTCCACTTGGATGTTTCCAAGATAGAGTCAGACGACCAGGCTACGGCTGTTGCTCGAGAGGCCGCTCTAAAGGCGATCGAAGGCCTTGATCGTGGCCGCCCCACAATCATCTACACGGCCCGCGGAGAGTCGGGCCGCGTGACCGGTGGCGATGTGCCGGCGGAACGTTTGGGAGCCATCTACTGCGACGTTGTTCGGGCCGTGCGCCGCGTCATTTCCTTGCGCCGCATCGTTTTTTCCGGCGGGGACAGTTCGAGCTACGCGGTGCGGACAGTCGGAGCGGAAGCGCTCGAGATCGCAGTTTTCGATGAAGTTCAGAATTGCCATGTCTGCCGTCTGGAAGCGCCAGGAGATGCCGAGGTCGATGGCCTCGAAGTCATGCTGAAGGGTGGGCAGGTTGGTGGCGATGACTTCTTTCTGCGCGCCAAGGCGGGCACTGTGGGTTCAGTGGCGGCATAAGGATCGGGCGATGCAAAAGAAGATCATCCTCGAAGCCAGGGTCAACGAGTACGCTCCGCGTACCTCCAACCCAAATATTCCATACACCGCCGACGAGATCGTTGAGGCTGCTGTTGCCGCTCGGAAGGCCGGAGCGGCGATCCTCCATTACCACGCGAGAACTCCTGATGGAGGCGCGACCAATACCGTCGAAGCGAATGCCGAAATCATCCGCAAGGTCAGGGGCGCCACCGACCTGCTCATCCTGCCCACTCTTGGCTTCATCTCGAACGACTCCGACGCCAAGAAACGCATCGACACGGTGGCCACCCTGGCATTGGATCCGGCCACGCGGCCTGACATCGCTCCTATTGATACCGGATCGGCCAATCTCGAAAGTTGGGACACCGAAAAACGCACATTCGAAAACCCCGAGAGGCTTTATCTGAACACGACCGAAAGCCTCGCGCATTATGCGCGCACCTTGGCCGAAATACGCGTGAAGCCGAAACTGGTCTCGTGGTCCGTTGGATTTACACGTCGCGCCGTCGCCCTGATGGATGCAGGTCTCGTGACGGGTCCTGCTTACTTTCTCCTCCACCTCACGGGAGGGCGATACATCACCGGGCATCCGCCAACCGAGGCTGGTCTGATGGCGCACCTTGCATTCCTCCCGGACGACAGACCGATCGAATGGACGGTGAATTGCCTGGGGGGCAATCTACTGAACATCGCTCCTGCGATTTGCCGACTGGGCGGCCATATGGCGATTGGCATCGGCGATTACCCCTATCGTGAGCTCGGTACACCCACGAACGCCGATATAATATCCCGTGCTGTGGACGTCGCCCAAAAAGTTGGACGCGAGCCTGCCACACCGGACGAGGCGCGCGCGATCCTGAAATTAGAGAGCGCCTAGAGCCAGCGCAAAATGCCGCGCGCTTACAGCGGCGTAGTTTTCGATTTCATGAGGTATGACGTCATATCATGGTCAACGCAACTGAGAAGATTGAAGCCCTGTCAACCGCGCTTGCTTCGCCGGAACGCATGCTTCTCCGGGCTGAGGGCGTGCAAAAGTCGTTCAATGGTGTTCCGGCGCTGGTCGACGGACGACTGAGCCTAAAGGCCGGCACGGTCCATGCTTTGTGCGGTGGTAACGGAGCGGGCAAGTCGACCTTTCTCAATATCACGATGGGATTGCTCCGCCGCGATGGAGGAACGGTTGAGATCGATGGTGAACAAGTCGACTTCAAAAGCGCGGCGGACGCTCTGCGCCACGGGATCGCCATTATCACCCAGGAGCTTTCTCCCGTTCCCGAGATGACTGTCGCCGAGAATCTTTACCTTGGCCGTGAACCGAAGAGGCTGAGCGTTTTTGTAGATTTCGCTCAGATGCGAAAGGACGCTCAAGCTTTCCTCGACGAACTGGGTTTCGGGGTCGACGCCCGTAAGAAGATGGGGGAACTTAGCCTCGCCCAGGTTCAGCTCGTCGAAATCGCCAAGGCGCTCAGCTACCGCGCACATATCGTCATTATGGACGAGCCGACTTCGGCGATCGGCGAACACGAAGTCCACGTCTTGTTCAACGCGCTCCGTAAAATCACCGCGCGTGGCTCCGCGATTATCTACGTGTCGCACAAACTCACCGAAATCTTCGAGATCGCGGATGAATACACGGTATTTCGTGACGGCCGTTTTATCGAGACCGGAAATATTAAGGACATCGACCGTCGTCATCTCGTGACACAGATCGTAGGCCGAGAAGTCAAGCTGGTCGAAAAGGGCAAGCCTCTCGAAGATGCGCCAATCCTCCTTTCCGTCTCGAATCTGGCCAGAGGCACCCACTTTCGGGACATCTCGTTGGACGTGGCATCGGGCGAGGTGGTCGGCATCTACGGCCTGCTCGGGTCCGGACGAACCGAATTCCTCGAAACGATATTTGGACTGCATTCGCCGACTGGAGGTGAGGTTGTTTTCAACGGCGGCAGGGTGAGACCGGGCAGCCCCAAGGAAGCGATCCAACGTGGAATGGCGATGGTGACCGAGGATCGCAAGGATAGCGGGCTCGTGCTGTCGGCGTCGATTGCTCATAACATTACGCTGTCCTCGCTCGCCTTGATGGCTGTCAGCGGTTTTATCCGAGGCGACAAAGAGCGGAGCGCGGTCAAAGACATGATCGCCTCCCAGCGGATCAAATCGTCTTCGCCGGACGTCGCCGTGGAAACCTTGTCGGGTGGCAACCAACAGAAAGTCGTGCTGGCGAGATGCCTCCTGACGAATCCGAAGCTCCTGATTTGCGACGAGCCGACGCGCGGCATCGACGAAGGTTCGAAACAGGAGATCTACGCGTTCCTGCGCGACTTCGCGGCAAAGGGTAACGGCGTACTCGTGGTTTCTTCCGAGGCACCGGAGATCATGCAGCTGAGCGACCGGATCGCGATTTTCAAGCAGGGGCAGCTCGTCAACATAATCGACGGTGCCGAGGCATCACAACAGACGCTCATGGATTTGGCGAGCTGATCGATAGCGCCAATCTGTCAATGGGAGGATTCGAGTAATGAACACAATCGCTATCGGAAAATCAGGAAGTTTCCGTGCCGGAGAGATCATAAGGCAATTCAGTATTGTGGTGGTTTTCTTCCTGATCGTCGCATTCTTTTCGTTCGCCAGCCCGTATTTCATGAGTTGGCCGAACTGGCTCAATCTGGTTCGCCAGTCGTCGATTAACGGCATTCTGGCGATCGGTGTCACCTTTGTGATCCTGACCAAGGGCATTGACCTGTCCGTTGGATCGGTCATGGCCATCGCCGGCATGATTGCTGCGAGCCTGGTCACCGAAACGAACGAACACATCGTCCTCATCGGCATCTTGGCGGGACTTGCCGTCGGCGCCGGACTAGGGCTCGTGAATGGCGTTCTCGTTGCCGCGATCAAGGTCCCGCCGTTCGTGGTGACGCTTGGAATGCTGAGCGTGGCCCGCGGTCTGACCTTGATCTTCTCCCAAGGAAGCCCGATCCCCAATCTTTCCGACGCCTACAAGTGGATCGGCTCGGGCCAGGTCATGTACATCCCGGTTCCGATCATCATCCTGTTTCTCGTATTCATCATCGGATGGGTCGTTCTGAATTACACGACCTTCGGTCGCTACGTCTACGCTGTCGGCGGCAATGAGAAAGCAGCGCGTACGAGCGGCATTTCGACGAAAATCATCGTCGGCGCGACCTACGTCATCTCCGGCCTCTTGGCAGGCCTGGCTGGGCTTGTGTTGACCGCGCGGACAACCGCGGCGCTGCCGCAGGCGGGTATCGGCTACGAGCTCGACGCCATCGCCGCCGTCGTCATCGGCGGCACCAGCCTCGCAGGCGGCCGTGGGTCATTGCTTGGCACTCTGATCGGCGCGCTGATCATTGGCACCATCAATAACGGCATGGATCTGATGGGGGTGTCGTCCTACTACCAGCAGGTGCTCAAGGGCACCATCATCGTGGTCGCGGTCATCGCCGACCAAATCCGCAAATAACGAATTTCGGAATTGCCGCCGACGTGGTCGGCGACAATGCCCGGTCATGCGAGGCGTGTTCGGGCAGTTTTTAAACCAGAGGAGATCAATAAAATGCAGACGTTTAGGAGGAGCCTGCTCAAGGCAGGTGCGGGACTGGCACTTGCCGCGGTAACACTTGGCGGACCGAAATTGGCGGTCGCGGAAGACAAGATCCGCATCGCAGCCCTGTCGTTTGGTGAGTCAGGCGAATACATGAAGGCCTGGTCGACGGAAATCAAGAACCACCCCGCCGTGAAGTCCGGCGAGGTCGAGATCACCGTCTTCGACGGCAAATACGACCCGCTGACCCAGGCCAACCAGATCGACACTGCGATCACCCAGCAGTTCAATGCGATCATCATGGCTCCGTTCGACCTTGAGGCCTCGGCACCGCCGATCGACAAGGCCGCCGAAGCGAAAATCCCGCTGATCGTGTCGGCGCTCAAGACGAAGTCGGCGAACTACACCGCGTCAATCATCGTCAACGACACCGAAGGCGGCCGCATCATTGCTGAAGAGCTCGGCAAGCGTCTTCCGAACGGGGGCAACGTCGTGCTCATGGAAGGACCGATCGGCCAGTCCGCCCAGATCGAGCGCCGCGCCGGCATCGACGCTGGCCTGGCCAAGTTCCCGAACCTCAAGCTCATTGAGAACAAGACCGGCAACTGGAGCCGCGCCGAAGGTCAGGCTCTGATGGAGAACTGGCTGCTCGCCCATCCGGGCCAGATCAACGGCGTCCTCGCCGAGAACGACGAAATGGCGCTGGGTGCTATCGAAGCGATGAAGAGCTCCGGCATCGACCTCAAGACGGTTCCCGTCCTGGCGATCGACGGTATTCCGGACGCCAAGCGCGCCGTGAAGAAGGGCGAGATGGCGGTCAGCCTTTACAAGTACGCCCGTGCCGAAGGCCAGGGCGCGGTCGATCTCGCTCTTCGCGCGATCAAGGGCGAAAGCTACAAGCCGCAGTCCGAAGTCTGGGGCTCGCTGATGGAATGGAAAGACGGCACCCAGAAGGACTACACCGTGCCGTGGCTGATCCTCGATTCCACCAACGTAGAAAAGTACATGTAATTGGACAACGGCGGACGGCCCGCGCCGGCCGTCCGCCTTACAAGACTGGGAAATAGGATCGACCACCATGTTGGAAAGAAAACTTGGAAAGACGGATGTGACGCTCACCTCGCTCGGGCTGGGAACGTCGCCGCTCGGAGGCTGCAACATCGACGTCGGCTTCCCGACATTCGAGGCGGTGGTTCTCAAGGCCTACGAGCTGGGTGTACGTTACTTCGATACGGCACCTTTGTACGGGCTGGGAAAGTCGGAACACTCCCTCGGCCATGTCCTGCGGAACAACGATCTCGTGGGCAAGGTCGTCGTCAGCACCAAGGCGGGGCGCATCCTTAAGCCGGAAAGCCGCGCCAAGCGTGCCGAAAGCCTGTATGGCATCGACTGGGTTAAGGCGCTGCCGTTCGTCGACGAGTACGACTATTCTTATGATGGCATCATGCGTGCGTTCGAGGACAGCCAGCAGCGTATGGGGATGGACCATATCGATATCCTCTATCTCCACGACGTGAGCGGCGAATGGCATCGTGAGGCGTACGACACGCATCTGTCGGCGCTTAGGGCCAGCGGCTACAGGGCTTGCGACGAGTTGCGCCGGACGGGCTCCGTCAAGGCGATCGGCCTCGGTGTGAACGAGACCGCTTCGGTCCTGCAGGTGGCGGAGGAGTTCGACCTCGACTGCTCCATGGTGGCCGGACGCTACACCCTTCTGAACCATGGCGCGCTTGAACATTTCTACCCCGAAATGCAGCGTCGCGGCATCGGCATCATCGCCGCCGGCATCTACAACTCGGGCATTCTCGCCGAGGGCAGCAAGTCGATGACGACGACGCGGACCTATGATTGCCAGCCCGCGCCTGAAGCGATTGTCCGTAAGGTCGAAGCGCTCGAAGCTGTCTGTGAACGCCACGGCGTATCGCTTCCAACCGCCGCCACCCAGTTCGTCTACGCGCATCCAGCGGTGACCGCCGTCGTCCAAGGAGCGCTGACGCGCGAGCACGTCGTGGGGAATGTTGCCGCGATCTCGACGCCGATCCCGGTGGCATTCTGGGACGATTTGAAGTCCTCGGGCCTCATCCCCGCGGCCGCGCCAGTACCGACGACGTGACTCCCATGAGGATAGAATTGGCTCAACCGAGGCCCTCTGACATCCTGGTCACTTACCGGATCGAAACGGCGGGGAGCCCTGAGGCATTGGCCGCAAAGATCGCGAGCGACCAATCCACCGGAACGTTCGTTGAGTTGCCGGGTGAGACGCCGGAGCTCAAAGCTCGGGCGGCCGCCAGGATCGTGGCGTTCGAGAAGCTGGATGTAATCGACGCGCCGTCTCTTCCCTCTGAGGGGAGAGCGTTCAATCGCGCCCAGGCCACGATCGCCTATCCGCTTGAAGCGGTAGGCACTGACCTATCGGCCCTGACGACGATTGCCCTCGGCGGCGTTTGGTCGATCAAGGGGTTTTCCGGGCTGCGGATTGTCGGGCTTGAGTTGCCGTCGGAGTTCGACGGCGTCTATCCCGGTCCCCAATTCGGCATTGACGGTTCCCGGCGACTTACGGGTGTCTATAACCGGCCAATCATCGGCACCATTATCAAGCCCGCGCTTGGCCTAACCCCGCATGAGACAGCGGATGTGGTCGCCGATTTAGTCGCGTCCGGCGTCGACTTCATCAAGGATGACGAGAAGCTGATGTCGCCGCCGTACTCCTCGTTGGAGGCGCGGGTGAAAGCTATCATGCCGATCATCCGTGACGAAGAGCAGCGCACGGGAAAAAAGGTGATGTATGCCTTCGGTATTTCCGATGTCGATCCCGACGAGATGGTCCGCAAGCACGACATGGTGGTGCGCGAGGGCGGCAACGCCGCGGTGATCAACATTAATTCGATCGGCATGGGCGCCTTCCTGTTTCTGCGTCGACGTTCATCTCTGGTTTTGCATGCCCATCGAAACGGTTGGGATCTTCTCACTCGGCACCCAGGCCTGGGGTTCGACTTCTCGGTTTACCAGCAGCTTTGGCGCCTGCTCGGCGTCGACCAATTCCAGATCAACGGGATCTCTGCCAAATACTGGGAACCGGACGACTCTTTCGTGCAGTCGTTTCATGATCTCCAAAAGCCGATCTTCGGTGACGGCGATCGCCCTCTACCTGTCGTTTGCTCGGGCCAGTGGGGCGGTCAGGCACCGGAGACGTATCGGAGGACGGGGCAGACGATAGACCATCTTTATCTCTGCGGTGGTGGGGTGGTCAGCCATCCCGGCGGGCCGTCGGCTGGCGTGAGAGCTGTCCGCGCAGCCTGGGACGCTGCAGTCGGCGGAATTGATCTCCATGAATATGCCAAATCTCACCCGGAGTTGGCGCAGGCGCTCGCCAAGTTCGGCTCGAAAACCGTATCAGAAGGAAAATAGAAGATGGAATACCGTCAACTTGGCCGGTCAGGTCTGAAAATCTCGCAACTGGTTCTCGGCTGCATGAGTTTCGGCGTCGCGGATCGCGGCAACCATGCGTGGACCCTGTCCGAAGACGACAGCAGGCCCTTCATCAAAGAGGCGCTCGAGCTGGGCATCAATTGTTTCGACACGGCCAACGCCTACTCGGACGGCACCAGCGAGGAGATCGTGGGCAGGCTGCTGAGAGAGATGGTGCCTCGTGACGAAGTCGTCATTGCCACCAAAGTTTACGCAAAGATGCGCAATGGAGCGAATGCGATCGGACTCTCTCGCAAAGCAATAATCGCAGAGGCCGAGGCGAGCCTGAAGCGCCTGGGGACCGACTACATTGATCTCTACCAGATTCATTTCTGGGACAACTCTACGCCCATCGAAGAGACGTTGGAGGCGTTGACCGATCTGGTTCGGAGCGGAAAGGTCCGCTACATCGGGGCAAGCAATTGCTACGCGTGGCAATTCGCAGGCGCGCTCTACAAGTCCGACGCTGCTGGATGGTCGCGTTTCGTATCGATGCAGGCCCAGATGAACCTCCTCTACCGCGAAGAGGAGCGGGAGATGCTGCCTCTCTGCCAAGCGGAAGGTGTGGGGATCATCGCGTTCAGCCCGCTTGCTCGCGGCCGCCTCAGCCGGCCCTGGGAGGAGAGCAGCTTGAGGTCACAAACCGACAACGTGACGGCCCGGTTCTACGGCCACGCTGACGACGCGGACCGGCAGGTGGTGGACGTCGTCGCAAAGATCGCGGACGCCAAGAACGTTTCACGATCGCTCGTCGCGATGGCTTGGCTTAACAGCAAGAGGGGCGTGACGGCTCCTATCATCGGCGCAACAAAGCTTCAGCACCTGAAGGACGCCGTCGCTTCTTTGGACGTCAAGTTGAACGACGGCGAGATCCGCGAACTCGAAGAGCCATATGTGCCGCACAGGGTGGTGGGCTTGAACTGAGTTATCTCGGGGGGCGCATTTGAAAAGTCCGGGGCAATCGGACCTTGGCTTCCGCACACGTGGACAGGTCGTTTCGATCTAGCCTTCGAGACAAGGGACGCCGGCCCACGAAGGCGTCTCGTTAGACGAGTGGACCAAGCAAGTGACGACTCCAGTATCATCGCGAGGAAAAGATGCCCGTGACCCGCCGGTTTGACGTTAGCGACAGCGCGATCGAAGCTGCCGCACATCTAATGCGAAATGGTGAAGTTGTGGCGTTTCCGACCGAGACGGTTTACGGGCTCGGAGCGGATGCCAGCAACCCAGCAGGGATTGAGCGGATCTACGAAGCCAAGGGGCGCCCCCGACATAACCCGCTGATCATCCACGTCTCCGATCTGGAAATGGCGCGCCGAATGGCGCATTTCCACCCGGAGGCAGAGGTGGTTGCTGCGAGCTTCTGGCCCGGACCCCTGACATTGCTTCTTCCGAAGAGGGCCGACGCGGGGCTTGCCTCCGCGGTCACTGCAGGCATGAACAATGTCGCGATCCGTTTTCCCTCATCCAGTGTCGCGCAACGGCTGATCCGAGCCGTTGGATTTCCGGTGGCAGCCCCATCGGCCAATCGCTCGGGTAAAATCACCTCGACACGGTTCGCAGAGGTCTCTCGTCAGTTGAACGGGCGGATATCGGGACTCGTCGAAGAAGACACATGCGATCACGGCCTCGAATCCACCATTCTGTCGCTAGTCGGGGCCCCGATCATTCTACGCCACGGGTCCGTTCCTCAGGAAGCACTGGAAGCTCTCCTCGGTCCGATGGGCGAAGACAGCATGCCCCAGAAGGTCGCGGCCCCGGGCCAGTTCAAGAGCCATTACGCTCCGGAAGCAACAGTGGAGATGAATGTCAACAACCCCGTTGGCAATATGGTTTGGATCGGTTTTGGACCGGCAAGCAAGGGCTGCGATTTAACGCTGTCCTCTTCTGGTGACCTCCAGGAAGCTGCCCGCAACCTCTACGCCGTCATGAGCGAAGCCGACGCTCTCGCAAGGCCAGGTGACGTGATCGCATTTGCCTCGGTGCCGCTTGTCGGTCTTGGCAAGGCGATCAATGACCGATTGAAACGTGCTGCCGCGCCGCGTTCAACCTAGCCGATCGCAACCAATTATGCATTGGGCAGCGCACATGCCTGCGCAAAAAAAGCTTGCATCTAAAGGTATGACCTTATACCTTACACCTCACTGATAGAGGAGTCAGAGGAGGATGTGTTCATCATGCTTTTTCTGGTGAGTGGGGCGGACATTGGCACCGCAAGGCGCGTCCTCTCATGGCGTATTTCAATGAGGGTCTTTCCCGAAATTAGGACGGCGAGGCTGAAATCACGTCGTCCCGACACTTCATATCGACATCAAGGATGAACACATGACTGAACTTGGAATTCGGCCTCTCGGTAAAAGCAAAGTACAGGTGACTTCGCTGGGGCTGGGCACCGTGCCGCTCTCTGGCTTCAACGCCGATGTCTCCTACGATGAATTCGAAGCTACCATCCTCGCTGGCTACGCGGCGGGAATACGCTACTTCGATTGCGCACCGATGTACGGCTTTGGCAAATCCGAGCATTATCTCGGTCACGTCCTCCGGGCGAACAAGCTCCGCGAAAACGTGGTGGTGAGTACCAAGGTCGGGCGCGTGTTGAAGCCCGCAAGCAGGACGAAGAAGCTCGAGACCGTCTATGGCATCGATTGGATCGACCCGCTTCCGTTTCTCGACACCTACGACTACACCTATGACGGCGTGATGCGTGCATTCGAAGACAGCCAACAGCGTCTGGGGCTTGACTATATCGACGTTCTTCTGGTTCACGACGTTGGACGTGCCTGGCACGGGGACGAAAGCGAGTTCTACTGGGATCAACTCCGTGCCTCCGGTTATAAGGCACTCGACGAGCTTCGATCCTGCGGCGCCGTCTCAGCCATCGGTCTCGGGGTCAACGAAACGGAATCCGTCGTCGGTGTCGCGCGTGAATTTCCGATCGACTGCTCGCTGATCGCCGGCCGATACACGCTCTTGAACCATGCTCCTCTTGAGGCTGCGTTCGACGAGTTGCTCCAGCGGAACGTATCCGTGATCGCGGGAGGTATCTTCAACTCAGGGATCCTGGCGACTGGAGTTGGCGGCGCCACCGCCACGTACGATTACGGCAAGGTTCCGACCGCCGTCGTCGAAAAGGTGAAGGCCATCGAAAACATCTGCTCAAGATATTCGGTGAGCCTGCCTGCAGCTGCGATGCAGTTCGTCTACGCGCATCCCGCCGTAGCCACTCTCGTCATGGGCGCGAAGAACCAATTCGAAGTTGCCCAGAACGTCAACGCTATCAACGAGGCGATTCCCCCAGCGTTCTGGAATGATTTGAAAGAGGCAAACCTTCTCCCGCCGAACGCTCCGTTGCCGACGACTGGCCGATAATGACCAGCGGTACGGTCCGCCGCAACTTCAAATGTGATGCGATCGTCGATCCTGTCGCGTTGAGCGAGGCGCGCGCAGGCTTCGAAGCGCTGGTACGGACATATGGCGAGCTCATCGCGGTGTACTCGTTCATGCATTTCGCGTCGAGGGAGAAGACTATGCGCCTCCTGGCTGGCGAACTCGCCGATCGCGCCGCCGAGATAAAGCGGTCGATTCGTCACGTGTGGTCCGTCGCACTCGGTTTTACGCGCGATACCCACGCGCTGGTTCATCTCGAAAATACCGACCGCCTACTTGTCGAGGTGGATGGGCAGCTTCAACGCGGCGTGTTCGGTTCACCCGCGACGCTGGTGGGTTTGCTTTCAAATGCGACGGCCGAACTGGATCGTTCGGCCGCTATCCTGGGCACGACGACCTTCGATACGAGCGCATGCTGTGGAGGGTCACTATTTAGACACGGGGAGGAAAACCATGGGAGCACATTCGATCTGGGTGCTTGAATACTCACGCAGCCCGGTGCACCCGGTCAGCGGAGTGTTTTATGGCGCCCACAATCAAGGCACGATGAACCTGCCGTTCGCCTACATTCTCATTAAGACAGGAGACGCCGTGGTATTGGTCGACGTCGGGCATGACGCCGCGGATTTCGGAGGCCAAATCGCCCACTCAATCGGCGTCACCGGATGGACACCTCCGGACATCGTTCTCGGGGAATGCGGGATAAGACCCGCAGACGTCACGCATGTCATCCTCACGCACGCGCACTTCGATCACATCGGCGGCCTCAAGTTCTTTCCAAATGCGAAAATTTTCATTCAGAAAAAGGAATTGGAATCCTGGATGTGGATTTTGGCAAACGGTCGCCGCTTCCGTTCATTGCAGGCGGGATTGAACCCGGCGGACATCCTCTATTTAACCAAGGCGAATATCGAAGGCCGGCTGGAGTTGGTGGAGGGGGAACGTGAGAATTTGGTGCCCGGCATTCATGTCTATCCCGCCTTCGACACTCATACGGCAGGGTCGCAATATGTGGTGGTCGAGACCGGTGATGGAGCCGACAAGTATGTCTTGTCTGGCGATGTCGTCTATACCTACAGCAATCTTACGGGCGGGGACGCAAATGACCCCTGCTTCGTACCTCCCGGCCTCGCCAATGGCAGCCAGACACGCCTGATCGAGTCCGCCGATGAGATGCTCAAAATCGTCGGCATGGACGAACGCCGCATCGTTCCCATGCACGAGGAAAAGTTGTCAGAAATCTATCCATCACGCGTGACCGATCGCGAGCTCACGCTCGTCGAGATATGTTTGGCCGACGGAGAGCGGTCCAGAGTGTGACCGATCAGGTCCGCTAACGCGAAGCCACTCAGTTCACAATCGTCCTCCCAGACGATGCGCAGAGGGAAAGGCCGGGTGTCGATGACCCCGGCCTTTTTCCAATTTCACTTCTTCACATCTACCTGAGCAAAGGGATTAGCTGGCTGACGGAGTTCTTCGCGTCGCCATAGAACATTCGGGTGTTCTCCCTGAAGAACAGAGGATTCTCGATCCCCGAATATCCGGTACCCTGTCCACGCTTCGATACGAACACCTGCCTCGCTTTCCATACCTCGAGAACAGGCATGCCGGCGATCGGCGAGTTCGGGTCATCCTGCGCCGCCGGGTTCACGATGTCATTCGAGCCGATGACAATGACGACGTCCGTCTCCGGGAAGTCGTCGTTTATTTCGTCCATTTCGATGACGATGTCGTAAGGCACCTTTGCCTCGGCAAGGAGCACATTCATATGGCCAGGCAATCGACCCGCCACAGGATGAATCGCGAAGCGCACGGTCTTGCCGGCGGCGCGCAGCTTGCGCGTCAGTTCCGATACCGCAGCTTGCGCCTGAGCCACAGCCATTCCGTAACCGGGTACAATCACCACGCTCTGCGCGTCGTTGAGCGCGGCGGCCACCCCGTCGCCGTCGATTGCGATCTGCTCGCCTGTGATTTCCATCTGCGGTCCAGCGGAGTTGCCGAAACCACCAAGTATGACCGAGAGGAAGCTGCGGTTCATGGCCTTGCACATGATGTAGGACAGGATCGCGCCCGACGATCCGACGAGGGCTCCGGTCACAATGAGCAAATCGTTGCCGAGCAGGAAGCCCGTGGCCGCCGCTGCCCAGCCGGAATAGGAGTTCAGCATCGACACTACGACGGGCATGTCGGCACCGCCGATCGCCATGACCAGATGTGCTCCGAGAAGAAACGCGATCAAAGCCATCAGATATAGCGTCCATGATCCCGCGTCGATCATGTAGAGGATCATCAACGAGAGCGAGATGACAATCATGGCCGCGTTGCACAGGTGGCGGCCGGGCAGGATCAGCGCCTTGCCGCCGACCCGTCCAGAAAGCTTTCCATAGGCAACAATCGATCCTGTGAACGTGACCGCTCCTATGAAGACCCCGATATAAATCTCGGCTTCATGAATGACTTGCTCGCCCGCAGTTGCGAACGTGTGCGCGGTGAGATCGGAATTGATGCCTATCAGCACCGCGGCGAGGCCCACAAAACTGTGCAGCGCCGCCACCAACTGCGGCATCCCCGTCATCTCGACGCGCTTTGCCAAGACTGTACCAAGGATCGCACCGACGACCAGAGCAAATCCGAGTGTCCCGGACAGCCCGACACCGGGGGCGAAAACGGTGGCTACGATCGCGATGCCCATGCCCGTGATGCCGTACCAGACGGCACGCTTGGCGCTCTCCTGACCGGAGAGTCCGCCGAGCGCGAGAATGAAGAGGACTGATGCCGCGATGTAGGCGGCGGTTTGAATTCCGTTGGTCATAGGAGCCTCCCGCTCAGGATTTTTGAAACATCATCAGCATGCGTCGGGTCACCATGAACCCGCCGACGATGTTGATGGTCGCGATCAAGACCGACAGGCTCCCGAGCAACGGCACCAGCCAGCCGGGGGAACCTATCTGCAAAAGAGCACCGAGCACGACGATCCCGGAGATCGCGTTGGTGATTGCCATCAATGGCGTGTGGAGGGAATGGCTCACTCCCCAGATCACCTGGAAGCCGACGAAGCACGCAAGGACGAACACGATAAAATGCGCCATGAAAGCAGGCGGCGCGTAGGCGCCGACCAGTGCCATAAGGAACCCTCCCGCTAAGAGCAGGCCGACCTGCGTGCGTGTAGCAGAGCGAAAGGACGCGCTTTCAGCAGCGCGTTTTTCCTCGAGCGTGAGTTCCCGTGTCTTCTCCTTGGGCTTCTGCGCGGCAATCGCCTGCACCTTGGGCGGCGGTGGAGGGAAGGTGATGTCACCCCGAAACGTCACAGTTGCGCCGCGGATAACATCGTCGTCCATGCTGTGAACGATCACTCCATCCTTGCGCGGAGTAAGGTCGGCGATCATGTGCCGGATGTTGGTGGAATAAAGCAACGATGACTGGGCTGCCATCCTGCTCGGATAGTCCGTATAGCCGACAATTGTCACACCGTTGTCCGACACCACCTTCTGATTGGCGACCGTGAGCTCGCAGTTTCCACCGCGTTCCGCAGCGAGATCGACAATGACGGATCCTTGTTTCATCGCCGCGACCATGTCTGCCAACCAAAGTCTCGGAGCATCGCGGCCCGGTATCAAAGCGGTCGTGATGACGATGTCGATCTCCGGAGCAAGCTCGCGGAACTTGGAGAGCTGCTTCTCGCGGAACTCCGGCGACGAGGGTGCCGCATATCCGCCCGTCGCTGCGCCGTCGGTCTGTGCGTCAAAGTCAAGATAGACGAACTGAGCTCCCATCGATTCGATCTGTTCGGCCACCTCAGGCCGGACATCGAAGGCGTAGGTGATCGCGCCGAGGCTGACGCTGATGCCGGTCGCCGCCAACCCCGCCACGCCGGCGCCGATGATCAGCACCTTTGCCGGCGGTACTTTGCCAGCCGCGGTGATCTGCCCGGTGAAGAAGCGGCCGAAATTCGTACCGGCTTCGATGACAGCCCGGTAGCCAGCGATATTCGCCATGGAGGACAGAGCATCCATCTTCTGTGCGCGGCTGATGCGCGGCACCATGTCCATGGCAATGACGTTCGCGCCGGAAGCTCTTGCGCGTTCGAGCAACTTTTGGTTTGCCGCGGGACAAAAGAACGAGATCAGGGTCTGCCCAGGCGAAAGCAAAGCAACTTCATCATCGGACGGCGGGCGGACCTTGATGATCACGTCGGCGGCCGCAACAAGCGCCTGCGCGCTCTCGACGATCGCGACGCCTGCCGCACGGTACGCGTCGTCTGAGATGCCAGCCCTAATCCCGGCGCCCGTCTCGACAATCGGCTCGTGTCCAAGTTTTTGAAGTTGCCGTGCGGAGTCCGGCGTCAATGCGACGCGCGCCTCACCGTCCAACCGCTCACGCAGTGCTCCTATCTTCATTCAAAATCCCTCCTGTTCCAAACAGTGCCTCAGCGCTTCCAAGCGACAATCTTCTGCGCGGCTGGGTCGGATGATGGCGGCCAATCCTCGCTCGCAGCCGGCACCTCAATAACATTAAGCGGGGGGCTTCACAAGAAAATCAAACAAAATCACACAAAAGTACGTGATTATGTTATTTTGTATTGTGGCGATCTTGATGTTAAAGGTTCGGGTTCATCGCGTCGGAGGACTGAAAATGAAGAGAGATGATCGGAGGCAGGCCATCATGGATCTGTTGGTCGAACAGAGAATGGTGGACCTGGACGACCTATCCGATCGATTTGCAGTATCCAAGATGACTATTCACCGAGATCTGGACGATCTTGAGCAGGCGGGCATGCTCCGAAAAATTCGTGGCGGGGCGACGATTGAGGCAGGAGGCCAATTCGAAAGCGATTTTCGGTTCCGGCAGCAGCAGGAGGGCGATGCCAAACGCCGCATGGCCGAAGCGGCTCTCGAACTCATCGACCCCGGAATGACGGTCATGATCAACGATGGGTCAATGGCGTCGGTGCTCGGCGAAATGCTACCGCAGAAAAGGCCGCTGACGGTGATCACCAATAATGCCGCGGTGATCGACCGGCTCAAGACGGAATCGGGCGTCAACCTGATCGCAGTCGGCGGAAGCTATTCGATGAAGTTCAACGGTTTTTTCGGCGTTGTCGCCGAAGAAACCCTGTCGCGCCTTAGCGCCGACATCGCCTTCATATCTACGCCAGCCGTTTCAGGTGCGCGTGTTTATCACATGGATGACAACGTGATCCGCTCGAAACGAGCAATGATCGCAAGCGCTGCGCGTCGGTGCCTACTGGTGAACCACAAGCGTTTCAATCACACTGCTCTTCATGTCCTGGCCACTGTCGACGAATTCGAAGTCATCATCACTGACCAAGAACCGCCGGACGGCGCCCGCGTGGCGTTAGAGCGAGCCAACGTGCCACTTCGCGTGGCATCACTCGAGAGCGAGTAAATATTCGGCGAACGACCTTTCGAATAAGGCGGGCAATGAAGCCGCTGAAATCTAGTCAGCCCCGTCGATGGCCCCGACCTTTGTCACGGCGAATGCTGGCACACACTGAGCCGTTGCGAAACTCCGCAATTGGGTAACCGCACTTGGTGATCCGGCTCACCGGACCCGAGCTTGAGCCATTGGCTTTAGTCCTTCATTGCATTCCGAGGGGAAGCGGGCGTCCTCGTCTGCATGTTCGCTGGGCCACATACATCGCCGGGCAAACCGATTTAACCACGAATTAAAGGTATTAGGTATAAGGTTATACCTTACGTTAGTTTAAAAAGATTCGTCAGTCGCGGAGGGGATAATGCGAGATATTCGGAAATTTGGCGTGGCGCTCCGTTTGTCGATCGCTTTCGGGTTGCTGCTAACCGCGATGGGAATTCTTTCTTTTTCATCAATCAATCAGGTGAATGAGATAAACGCCAAGCTCAGCCTCATTAATGGCACTAACAGCCAAAAATACAGGAATGGCGTTGATATGCTCGGAGCGGTCCGTGATCGAGCGGTCGCTTTACGCGATATTGTTTTGACCGACTCAGATACGGATCAAGCGACCACGATCGTGATGATGAGAAAGCTGCAGACGTCCTATGCCTCCAATGCGGTGGAATTGCAGAAGGCCGTAAGTTCTGACGATTCCAGCACTGCCGCTGAGCACCGTCTGGTTGACAGTCTGAAGGCATTTCAGAGTGAAGCGGAGCCACTAATTGCGGACGTTATCAAGCTGACACTTGATGGAAACAGAGAACAGGCCAAGCCACTCCTCTTGAATGAACTTCGACCCAAGTTGACGGCATGGATTGGTGGTTTGAGCAAATTGATCGATTACGAGCAAGCATTGAATCAGGGCGTGGGCGGCAAAGTCAAAGCGGCTTCTGACGAGTTCAAATCACTGACACTTACGGCCCTAAGTGTGGCTGCTTTATTTGGAATAGTCGCGGCAGGGCTCACCACCCGTTCAATCATAGCGCCTCTGGCGAAGCTTCAGCAGTCAGTCCGACAAATGATAGCCGGCGATATGCAGATTGACCGGGTACTTGAGCGACGGAGGGATGAAATCGGTCGGCTCGCCAGGCAGATATCCAGCCTCAAGACGCATATTTCAGAAAAAGCTGAACGCGATGCCACGGCGGAACATCATCGACAGGACGCTGAGCGGCAGCGGTTAGAGAAGGAAGCTGAGGAGCGCCAGCGGACTGCCGAAGAGACGAGTTCTGCCGTTGAGCAAGTTGCTGATGCTTTGAAGCAATTGTCGCAGGGCAACCTGCACATTCAGCTCAATTGGCCTTTTGCGGGGGCTCTTGAGCCGCTCAGACTGGACTTCAATTTGGCTGTCCGCCAACTTTGCGACGCGATGTCTGAAGTCAACTATAATGCACAGGCAATTGCTGCCGGCGCTGAAGAAATCCGTACATCGTCCATCGATCTCGCGACGCGGACGGAGCAGCAGGCTGTAGTTGTGGAGCAGACGGCGTCGGTCCTGGCAGATATGACAAGGCAGGTGGTGGACGCGAGCCATAGAGCACATGAAGCAGGGGTACTGGTAAGCGAAACCAAAGAGAATGTAGAGAGGTCAGGCACTATAATGCGCGAGGCTGTTGAGGCTATGTCGAAGATACGAGTCTCATCGGTCGAAATAGGCAACATCATCGGCGTTATCGATGAAATCGCCTCTCAGACAAACCTTTTGGCCTTAAACGCAGGCATCGAGGCGGCTCGCGCCGGTGAAACCGGTCGTGGTTTTGCGGTGGTAGCGCAGGAGGTCAGAGATTTGGCGCAAAGGTCTGCGGCGGCGGCAAAGGAAATCAAGTCCCTGGTTGAGGTTTCTAACATACACATAAATGATGGGGTTCAGCGCGTGCACCAAGCCGGCAATGCCTTAAGCCAAATCGTTGTTCAGGTGCAGAGTGTGAATCAAAACGTCGACGTCATTGCTCAAGTCTCTCGCGTGCAAGCTGACGGGCTCAAGGACATCAATTTCTCAGTAGGAAAAATTGAATCAGCGACGCAACAAAACGCAGCGATGGTGGAAGAGTCGACCGCTGCCGTCAACAATCTCGCGAAAGAGGCAGCTTCGCTTTTCGAGATGTTATCCAGGTTCCAGATAGACGACGGGAGAGCAAACAGTAGCTGCGCTGAACAGCCATCGTTCTCTGTGGTCCAAGCATCGTCAACGTCGATCCTGCAAAGCAGGGTCTCAAGGCTAACAGCATGATCTGCCTCTAACAAATTACCGCAGAATGAGTTAGAGGCGTAAGGAAGCGCGAATGCGCGCTCCGAGATATTCTCTCATGGGCGGTCGACGCGATATCTGAGATGTACGGAGCCAAGGCGGGCTGGCTCGACGCTGAGAAGCGTGAGCCTCACCTTGTCCGCGAGCCCATCGTCACCACCCTCGAATATAGCCGGAGAATTCGACTTGCCTCCGATCGCCGGAAAGACGACCACACTGATCTCGTCAACAAGACCCGCGTTCAGGAAATGCCCATTCGTTTGTGCTCCGCCTTCCAGCATCAGACGCTTCACGCCGAATTGTTCGCCGAGAACGTCTAGCGCATTTTTTAGATCGACGGCAACGGCCTGGGACACAATATAGGAAACGCCGGCCTGCATCAGGCCTGCCAGGTATACGTCGTCTACGTCTCGTGCGGTCAGGACGACAACGTGAGCGCCCTCGATGTCGCCCTTGTCCCAGCGCAGCCGACCGTCTTTATCGACGATCACGGCGAACTCGTTGGCATCTGGATCGGCGATATGGACCGGTCGCTCGGCTATGCCGGTTGTTTCATAAGGTTGGTCGACCGCGTCGGCAAATTCCTCTCCCGTCGCTCTTCCGGAAAGCCACGCGTCGGCGCCGATTTTCTCATGCAAGTAGTCGTAGACGTTCACGAGTTCATCAATCGAATGGCCGGTTGCCTCGGCCCAGTCATTGACGATCAGTCGGCCATCCAGCGGCGACATCATGTGACAAATCACATATGGTCTTGTCATTGGACTATTTTCCCCCGCTAAACATTCGCCGTCAGCGTCCGGCGTTTAACCATGCCGCGAACTTTTCTTTCCAGTCGGGATGCCAACGTGAAAGCGCCGGCCGGTTCAGGATCATATCATCGGCTGCCCAGCGGATCCGCCTGGCATCAGTCTGCGACGTGACCGCGTTATCCGGGCAAATTATATAGAAGTCCTCGTTTAGAAGACGAGCCAGGAAGTATTCCACCACCTGCTCGGCGGTCCATGCCTCATCTGGCTTCGTTACGCCCTGTGGCTTAAGAGCCATGTTCATCGGTGTCCATGTGTAGCCTGGGACGAGAAGATGTGCCGATACGCGGCCTGCCGTCACCTTCAGTAGCTCGTGCGCCAGCTGTTCGGTCAGTACCTTAACCGCTGCCTTCGCCACCGAATACGCAGCGTTGCCCGGAGGAGTCGTGATACCTTCCTTGGAACCAAGGTTGATGACCGCCGAAGTGCGGCTCGACTCGATCAGGTACGGCACGAAAAGATGCTGCGCGGCAAGGACACCTCCAAAATTTACTTCGATCTGACGTCGCCACTTTGCGGGATCATCCCAGGGGCCCGCTCCTTGCGTAATGCCTGCGTTATTTACAAGCACGGCCACCTCGCCAAACCGGGAGAGCGTTTCGTCGCGCAACCTCGCCAGCGCTGAGAGATCTGACACGTCGCCGCTCACCCAGAGGGCTTCGGCGCCAAGTGTTGAGGCAACATTCTGGAGCGCGTCCGCGTCTAGGTCGAATAGCGCAAGCCGCATGCCGCGGGCGGCAAAAGTCCTCGCAATTGTCAACCCGATGCCGCTCGCAGCGCCCGTGACGACTGCAACGCGACCGGGAGCAACGATCCCTTCCATTCTCTCGCTCATGTTTTTCCTTCTTATTTTCGACCCGTGGCCCTCACCAGTGGAAGTCGCGCCGTCGAGCAGGTCCCGCCAGTGCATGCGGTTTTCCATTTTCGATTCGGCTGACGACCGCGGTACAAACTTTCCATCGCCTTCAGGCCAACTTCAGCCAGATCGGGTCATTTGCCTTGCGGTAGCACGCCGCCGTTTCATCGTTGGAAAGAGATAGTTTACTCGGCCGAACGCTTAAAGTGAGGCTGATTGCACACGCTGATGATTACTGCTCACGCATCGCGAACGAGCTTGAGACGCCGTGCTGAAGTTCGGCGGTCATCGAGGGTCTCTGTGCGCGTCATAATAGGTGGCCAATGCAGATGGTCGGCTTTTGGTTTTCTCCGGGGTCATCTCGATGAATTTCGCTCACGGCCCCGGTCGATTTTGCTCATGTAACAAAAGCGGCTCTCCCTGACTTTCTTAGGCGACGCCCTGGGACGACCCCGGGCGTCGGCGGAAAAGCAATGGAGTTAAATCATGACAGACAATAAACCCCTCGCATTGGTGACTGGCGGTTCGTCGGGGATCGGCCTCGAGCTTGCGAAGCAGTTCGCTCAGAATGGTTTCGATGTCGCCATCTCGGGCTCCAGCGACAAGGTAAGCGAAGCGGCCGACGTCCTCCGACGCTTAGGCGCCGAGGCCTATCCATTCAAGGCGGACGCCTCGACGTATGAGGGCGTTGAGAGCTTCTGGACCTTCACCCAAGGACTAGGCCGCCCAGTGGAAGCCGCTGCTCTAAACGTTGGCGTCGGTATTGGTGGTGCCTTCGTGGACAACAACCTCGATGATGAGCTTCGCCTGCTCGCAATCAACGTCACGGGTACCGTCCATATGGCTAAACGTGTCGTCCAGCACATGGTTAAGAACGGCCGCGGCAGGATTCTCATCACCTCCTCCGTTTCAGCGACACAGCCGACTCCGTACGAAACCGTCTACGGTCCTTCAAAAGCGTTCGGTTACATGTTCGCGGAGTCCCTGCGGGAGGAGTTGCGTTCGACCGGGGTCACCGTGACGGCGCTGCTTCCAGGCGCCACCAACAGCGACTTCCACACAAACGCCGGAATGGGAGGCACAAAGCTGGGCGGCCAACAGAAGAACGACAAGACGCTCGTCGCCAAGCAAGGGTTCGAGGGCCTCATGAAGGATGTGGACCATGTCGTTGGCGGAGATCAGGAGACCAAGCTGCAGGCGATAGAAAACCGGACGATCCCCGAGCCCGTCAAAGCCGCCCGCCAAGCTGAGCTCACTCGACCACAGTGAAGGAGCCCGTTATGTCGAATCTTAAAGAGAAGGTCACCATTGTCACAGGAGCTTCGTCGGGAATTGGAGCGGCGACAGCTAGACGCCTTGCGGAGAAGGGTGCACGCGTAGTCCTTGCCGGCCGGAACGAGGGACGCCTCGCGAAGATCGTCGAGGAAATCACCACATCGGGCGGCATCGCCAGCCACCACGTTGCCGATGCGACCGATTTCGAAAGCACCAAAACACTCGTCGCTTTCGCCAGGAGGACATACGGCCCGGTCGATATTCTGGTCAACAATGCGGGGCTCATGCTGTTCTCATATTGGAAGGATGTCGCGATCGACGACTGGAACAAGATGATCGACACCAACCTGCGTGGCTACTTGCATGCAATCGCTGCGGTGTTGCCTTCGATGTTGGAGCGACGGTCGGGCCGAATCTTGAACATGAGCTCTATCGCTGGCGTCCATGTCGGCGAGGCGGCAGGCGTTTACGGCGCGACAAAGTTTTTCATCCGCGGAATCACCGAAAGCCTCAGAAAGGAGGTCGGGGTCGGAAATGGAATTCAGATCTCGATGGTCAGTCCTGGCGTAATCGACACCGGCTGGGCCGAAAAGGTCCAAGACGAAACGGGTAGGAAGATCGCTGGCGAGCTTAACAAGCAAGGTATTCCACCGTTGTCGGTCGCGGACGCCGTGATCTATGCCCTAGACCAGCCTCCGGAGATCACGATCAATGATATCGTCGTGCACCCAACTCGGCAGGACTGGTAGATCGTCGGCGCTGGATGCTGGTCGGTTTTTCAGCGCCGTTGATTTCGAGCCTCCAAGACTGCCGGCGGGCAGTAAGTTCATTCAAGGCTGGATCCTGTTCGGCGTCTACGCAATCTCACCTGTCAATTGGGCCATCTCTGGTGGCCTGAGGATCACGAAGGCCTTATTGCGTAACCGCGGGCAGCTTGGAGCTCATCATTATGTGCGGCGACCCTCGCCATCTCGTCAACCGAAGACCACCGACGAGACGCTAATGTCGTACACGCTGGGGTCCGATCGTTCAACGTGCCCAAATCGGGCATCTCGAGATTGACCCATCCTGCCTGCAACAGGACCAAACTGTTTAGGCATATGTTTAACTTCCTTTTCCCGCATCAAATACCCGGGGAAGACAAGACCAATCGGATTAGGAATGACGGAGCCGTTTGCAACTCCGTCTCGATTTGTGTAAAGGCAATTTTAATTCAGCGCAGGCGTGAGTATTGTTCACCCATGGCATCGACGCGAGCGGATCTAGCCGACCTTGAAGCTTTCGTCGCGATCGCGCGGGCGGGAGGGTTCCGAAAGGCCGCCGCAATTCGCGGCGTCTCGGGCTCCGCTCTCAGCCACTCGATCAGGGGTCTGGAGAACCGCCTCGGCGTTCGTCTGTTTCATCGGACAAGTAGGAGCATCAGCCTCACCGCTGCCGGCGAAGTGCTCCTTGCCGAGCTTGAACCACGTTTCCTCGGCATACAGGCCGCGATCGATCTTCTTGACAGCTTCAGAAGCGGGCCTAGCGGCAGAGTGAGAGTGAACACTCTCCGTGACGCGGCCCAGCTGCTGATTGCTCCCCGAATGCCAAGTTTTCGGCGCAGCTACCCAGATGTCGAAATCGAAATCAGCGTTGACGATCGCTTTATCGACATGGTCGCGGAAGGCTTCGACGCCGGAATCCGCTACGGGGGAACCGTCCCCGAGGGAATGATCGCTTCGCGCCTGACGCCCGAACTCGAATGGGTCGTCGTCGGTTCTCCAGCCTATCTCAACGAGCGCGGGCGACCCGAACGGCCGACGGACCTCTTAAAACACGAGTGCATCCGGATCAGAACCGGTACAGATCACGTCTACAAATGGGAACTCGGCAACGGCGATCGCATGGTGACTCTCGACGTTCCGGGATTGCTCATGCTCGGAGATTCGGAACTGTCGATCCGCATGGCGGAGGAGGGGTGCGGCCTCTTCTATTGTTTGCGGGCACGGGTCGAGGACAAACTCGCCGCTGGCGTGCTCGAGGTAGTATTGCCAGACTGGACGTCGCAAGGGCCAGGTTTCCACGCCTATTACGTTTCACACCGACAAGTGCCGTCGGCTCTCCGGACATTTCTCGATCACCTTAAGGCGCCGATTTCGGATGTATGAAGGCGGACGACCCTGCGGAAAGGCGCGCCTCTAGCGGAACACCGCGCGGCTCCCGCAACGGCGACCGCAAGGCGTTCCTAATATTTCTTTGCGCCGATTTACGGCGGTACGAAACCTACTTCGCGAAGAATACGAGCAGATGGTTGCAGGACCTCAGCGGTCCGGCTGTGCATCCTTTTGACACCGCGACTGACGCGCAGACTTGCATGAACGTGTACGATAAAAGCGATTCAGATGAAAAAACCTCATCCATTTCACGAAATAATGCGTTTGAAATGGCAGCAAAAAGCGAAGATGGTTCGTTGCAAGGAGGGCCTCAGAGCGTGGATCAAAAGCATAAGCTGGCCCCGAGCCCACGATTTTCCTTGGTTACTAGGGGTGAGCCCAATTCCGCGCCGTTCTTAGATAGAGAAACCATGTCAGGATCACAGCGGAGATTTTGCCGCGGCATCGATGTCTGCCGGGATGATATTGCACTCTCCTGATCAAAAATACCGGTACTCCCGGCTACCAAAATTCTCCGACAGTCATCCTCGATGAGCATACAGAATTGTCTATGAGGGCGTCCAGCACTTCAACATGAAGGCGTCAATCTCCAGGTCTTCGGCAGTTTCATCCACGGCACGGGCACGACACGGCGGACAACATCATTGGCATTTGCAAAGTCCTTGCTCGCGTCGGACGACATTCCGCATCCGCCGCTGGAAGTCGTTTTGACTGTGTAAGATGAAGTCCGGGCGCGGAAATCAACACTTCGACGGTGCGAAACTCACTGGCACGCGCTGCCGAGTTCCATAAAAAGTATTATGCGATATGTTATAACATAACACAGGGAATGCGAATGGGAGAATTCTTTTCCCAAGCCTCCTCCCGAGGCGCCTTGGCTGCCGCTGGACAGGTCCTGGCGGCAGCCCTTTTGTCTCCGAGCGAGGCCGATGAAGCTGACGTCCGTTGAAGCAATATACCTCCGGTGGATATCTCAAGGCAGGAGCCTCGCTGAGATCGCGAGCATCGAGCAGCAACCCGCCGAGGAAATCCGGCAGAAGCTGGATGCGGTTTGCCGACGCCTCGGCGTTACATCGATCATCGAGGCGGTCGAAAAGGCGAAGTCCACCAATATCATCTAATCGCCAGGCGCCGATTGACCTGTCCGGGCCGGCACCGCCACATCAGGCGGCAATGTGGCACGTAAGCGGATGGCGCGCACCGACCGGCTTCGCCCATGAACGGGTCCAATCCCGCTCTCTTTTGATGGCGTCCTGGCCCGTCTCCGCATCTTCCACGATCAACCCGCGAGGGGTCCGCTAGCAAGCTGCGGCCGCTTCGTCTCGCGCCTTCGCGGTGATCGCGCCTGAAGCCGGGCCTTTTGAGGAGCCATCGAGCGGGAATTGGCCCGCTCCAGCATGGAGCCCCTCAGATGTCGCACGATCTTTCCCTCGCACAGTCCCACGCCTTCCAGCTCTCCCGCGACCTGATGGTCCCAGTCACAGTCTTCGAAGTCGACGGCGAATACGGCGTCCTGCCCTCTGACGAGATCGACCCCGGCGACGACCTGGCAATCGTGAACGAATTCTTCCCTTGGGCGGCTCACTGAGCCGCCTTTCGCCCGGCTGCCGCTTGCGAGCGACTGGCCGCAAGGGAGGCTTCGCCGCGGCGATCGTCCCGATCACTGCCAGATTCGTCAGTTGCCGGCCGCGCCCTTGCGGCCATTGCTCTTCGCGGGGATCTGAACGGTGCCCCCGAGGCGACGGGCAAAGCAAAGGCAGGAGAAACGAGAATGAACAGACGAGAGATCGAGGATCTGCGCAGCCAGGTAAGGTGCGCCGCCGTGCTGGAGCAGGCGGGATTTGCGGTTGACCTAAAGGGGAGCACGCGTCGTGCCGTGAAGTTTCGACGCAACGGCGAGATCATCATCGTCACCCACGAGGGATGCGGCTGGTTCGATCCGCTGACGGACGCGAAAGGAGACGTGTTCACGCTGGTCGAGCACCTCGATCACGTCGGTTTTGTCGAATGTATCGCGAGGATTGCCGAGCTCGTAGGCTTCAAAACCATGGAACCGGAATGGCCAGGCCAAAAGCATCATAGGAAATCTGAAGGTTCCCTTGGAGATCGTTGGCGGGAACGGCGTCGCCCCTGCCTGGGCTCGGCGACATGGAATTACCTCCACGACGAGCGTTGCCTGCCGGCGCGGCTGCTCCAGGTGGCGATCAAGGGCGACATCTTACGGGAAGGACCGCTGGGCAGCATGTGGGCGGCTCACACCGATAATGGCGGTACTGTGACGGGGTGGGAGGCGCGCGGTCCGCAGTATCGCGGCTTCGCGTCGGGCGGAGCCAAAGTTCTCTTTCGTCTCGGACCGGAGGTTTCGTCGCGCCTCGCCGTCACGGAGGCTGCGATCGACGCGATGAGCCTCGCGGCGATTGAAGGTTCGCGTGAAGGCACCCTCTATCTCAGCACGGGAGGCGGATGGTCGCCCTCCACCGAGGAAGCGTTGCGGGAGGCGGCGGCCCGGCCTGGGGTCCAACTCGTCGCGGCGACCGACGCCAACGCCCAAGGCGACCTGTATGCGGAACGGTTGAGGGCGCTTGCCGAGACTGTCGGCTGCGACTGGATGCGGTTGCGCCCGCCTATGGAGGATTGGAACGAAACCCTGAAGCAAAGAGAAAAGCGAAGGAGGGAAAGACGGGAGAAAGGCGTGCCGCATGCGCGCCGCCCGCATCAAGGGAGGCTTCGCCCGGCGGAGCCGGCCCTTGACACCGGCGATCGCGATGCCGGCGGCCCGGAAGATGTCATGAAGGACTGAAGAGGATGGCAGGGTCGAGAGGACACGGTCGCGCTTCGGTCCGGAAATCTCCGAAGGAGCCGCAGATGAATTCCTCTCCCGTAATCCGCAAAGTTTACCAGGGCGTCGCATGCCGCCACCAGATGTTTCGGATGTTCGACCGGCATGCGCAGCGCCCAAACCGATGGGACAGCGATGATGCCGAGGCGCTCTATGCTGGCGAATGGTTCGAGATCGACGAGGCCGGACACGACTACATGTTCGAAATCCTGCCGCCCCTCTGGATCCGTGGCTCGATGTTCGCCATGCGCGAATTCCTGACAGGCCGGGTGACGAGCGTGTTCTTTGCGCTCAGGATCGATCAGACGATCCGATATTTTCATGGCTACTGCGATCTTTCGGACAAGGAGTCCGTCGAAGCAATGCGCGTCGCCATCATCGAGCGCGAAAGCCGCCCGGTGCGCATGATGACGCGTGAGGAGCGCCTCGAGCATATTTGGAGCAGCACCGCCGACCAATACCGTGGATATGCCGATCTCAGCTCGCCCGAAGCTTCTCGCGGCAAGCGCACGATCGCATTCTACGGCGGCCGGGCCGGCAACAGGCTGAGGATCCTTGAGGACCTCACTGATCAAGAGATAGCCGCCAAACTGCCGGTGCATTTGCGCAATCTCCCTTCCCAGGCTGCCGCCTAAGTCTGGCGCCGGTCGCGATGCAGCGGCCGATCGCCCTCTAATCCACCCGCCTGCAGCACAGGCATTCCCATCATTCGCGCCCATCAACTGCCCTCGATCGGCAAGACGATGGCGCTTGCCTTCTCAACAGGAGTTCTTCGATGAGCAACGATCCTTTCACGCTCGATATGTTCGGCAGCAGCGCAGTTTCGTCCGGCCTCGGATTAGGTGTCACGGCCTTCGGAGGTTTTGCCGCCAATGATGACGAGCCGGATCCAACCCCGCCCGCTCCCGTTCTCAGTCAGCCCCAGCCGATTGCCAAGCCGCCGGCGCCACGTAAGCAAGGGCAGCGCGCCAACTTCTACCTTGATCAGGGCGACCGCGAGCTCGCCGGGTCCTGGAAGGAACGGGCGCGCATCAACGTTGCCGCAATCCTCACCGCCAATGAGCTCGTCAAGCACGATCTGCCGGCGACTCCAGCCGTGCAGGCGAGGCTCATCCGCTTCACCGGTTTCGGCGCCGGCGAACTGGCGAACGGAATGTTTCGGCGACCGGGCGACGTCGACTTCCGCGCAGGTTGGGACGACCTTGGGGGCTCGCTGCAGTCGGCCGTCAGCGAGGGAGACTATGCGTCGCTTGCCCGCTGCACGCAGTATGCCCATTTCACGCCGGAGTTCGTCATCAGGGCAATCTGGACGGGCTTGCAACGCCTCGGCTGGCGCGGCGGCCGCGTGCTTGAACCAGGCATCGGCACAGGCCTGTTTCCGGCGCTGATGCCCGAAGCCTTCCGTGACAAGAGCTACGTCACCGGGATCGAACTCGATCCGGTCACCGCCCGCATTGTCCGGCTGCTTCAGCCGAAGGCGCGCATCATCAACGGCGATTTCATACGCACGGATCTGGCGCCGATCTACGATCTTGCGATCGGCAACCCGCCCTTCTCCGATCGGACGGTTCGCTCAGACAGGCAATACCGTTCGCTCGGTTTGCGGCTGCACGACTATTTCATCGCCCGATCAATCGATCTCCTGAAACCAGGCGCACTTGCAGCCTTCGTGACCAGCGCCGGCACGATGAACAAGGCCGACGGGACCGCTCGTGAGCACATCGCCAAGTCGGCCAACCTGATCGGCGCCATCCGGCTGCCGGAGGGCAGCTTCCGCCGTGACGCCGGCACCGACGTCGTGGTCGACCTCCTCTTCTTCCGAAAACGTAAGCCCGGCGAGGCAGAAGGCGATCTCACATGGCTCGAAGTGCAGGAGGTTCGGCCCGCGAGTGAAGACGAGGGCGCGATCCGCGTGAACCGCTGGTTCGCGCGCCATCCAGAGTTCGTGCTCGGCGATCACGCCCTGACGTCGGGCCCATTCGGCGAGACCTATACATGCCAGCCCCGTGCCGGCCAGGATCTTGACACAGCGCTCAAAGCAGTCATCGCTCTGTTGCCGGAGGACCTCTATGATGGCGAACCGACCGCGATCGATGTCGATCTCGAGCACGAGCTCGGCGAGATCGTCGATCTACACCCCGCCGAAGCCAAGGTCCGCGAGGGCAGCTATTTCATCGATGTCAGGCATGGCCTCATGCAGGTAATCGACGGCGAGGCCGTGCCGATCAGGGTGCGCAGGGCCCGCAGCGGCGGCGGGATATCGGAAAGGCACGTCCACATCATCAAGAAGCTGATCCCCATCCGCGACGCCCTTCGTGAAGTCTTGAAGGCCCAGGAGCTGGACCGCCCGTGGCGCGACCTCCAAGTTCGTTTGCGGATCGCCTGGTCGACCTTCGTCCGGGATTTCGGGCCGATCAACCACACGACCATTTCGATCACCGAGGATCCTGAAACCGGCGATGTGCGCGAAATACATCGCCAGCCGAACCTTCAGCCCTTCCGCGATGACCCCGATTGCTGGCTTGTGGCCTCGATCGAGGACTATGACCTCGAGACAGATACGGCCAAGCCCGGCCCGATCTTTTCGGAACGGGTGATCTCGCCCCCTGCCCCACCCGTCATCACATCCGCGGCGGACGCTCTGGCGGTCGTGCTCAACGAACGCGGCCGTGTCGACATCGAGCATATCGCGGAACTCCTCCACGCGGATGCCGACGCTATGCTCGACGAACTCGGCGATGCTATCTTCCGCGATCCGGCCAATGGGTCCTGGCAGACGTCCGACGCTTATCTTTCAGGCGCAGTTCGCACGAAGCTTGCGGCTGCTGAAGCGGCTGCCGCACTCGACCCCGCGTTCGAACGCAACGTTCGCGCGCTGCGGGCGGTGCAGCCGGCCGACCTCAGTCCATCCGACATTACAGCCCGCCTCGGCGCACCCTGGATCCCCGCCGATGATGTGGTCGCCTTCGTGAAGGAAGCCATGGGGGCCGAGATCAGGATCCACCACATGCCGGAGCTTGGCTCCTGGACCGTCGAGGCTCGGCAACTCGCCTATAGCGCCGCCGGCACGTCGGAATGGGGCACAAGCCGTCGCCACGCCGGCGAACTGCTCGCCGATGCCCTCAACAGTCGCGTGCCGCAGATCTTCGACGTCTTCAAGGATGTCGATGGCGAACGCCGCGTGCTCAATGTCGTCGATACCGAAGCCGCGCGGGACAAGCTGCAGAAGATCAAAGAGGCATTCCAGAACTGGGTTTGGAGTGATCCCGATCGGACCGATCGGCTGACGCGCGTCTATAACGACCGCTTCAACAACATCGCACCGCGAACGTTTGACGGTTCCCATCTCAAGCTTCCCGGCGCATCTGGCGCCTTTGTTCTTTACGGGCACCAGAAACGCGGGATCTGGCGGATCATCTCGTCAGGATCGACCTATCTCGCCCATGCCGTCGGCGCCGGCAAGACGATGACCATGGCAGCCGCGATCATGGAGCAGCGGCGCCTCGGCCTGATTGCCAAGGCGATGCTGGTCGTGCCGGGGCATTGCCTGGCGCAGGCTGCGCGCGAATTCCTTGCGCTCTATCCAGCCGCAAACATTCTCGTTGCCGACGAAACCAATTTCAGCAAGGACAAGCGGGCTCGCTTCCTCTCCCGTGCCGCAACCGCGACCTGGGATGCGATCATCATCACGCATTCCGCTTTCAAATTCATCGCCGTGCCATCGGCGTTCGAACAGCAGATGATCCAGGACGAGTTGCAGCTCTACGAAGACTTGCTCACGAAGGTCGACAGCGACGATCGGGTGTCGCGCAAGCGGCTGGAGCGCTTGAAGGAGGGGCTCAAGGAGCGGCTGGAGGCGTTGACAACCCGCAAGGACGATCTTCTGACGATCTCCGAAATCGGCATCGACCAGATCGTCGTCGACGAGGCGCAGGAATTCCGCAAGCTCTCCTTCGCCACCAACATGTCGACACTCAAGGGCATCGACCCGAACGGGTCGCAGCGTGCTTGGGACCTCTATGTGAAGTCGCGTTTCATCGAGAGCAAGAATCCCGGGCGCGCACTGGTGCTGGCCTCCGGCACGCCGATCACCAACACGCTTGGAGAAATGTTCTCGATCCAGCGGCTGCTCGGCCGCGAAGCCCTCCATGAACGGGGACTGCACGAATTCGACGCCTGGGCATCCTGCTTCGGTGACACGGTCACCGAACTCGAGATCCAGCCGTCGGGCAAATACAAGCCGGTCAGCCGGTTCGCGTCCTTCGTCAATGTGCCGGAACTGATCGCCATGTTCCGCAGCTTTGCGGACGTCGTCTTGCCCAACGATCTAAAGGAATATGTCCGGGTTCCTGATATCTCGACCGGCCGGCGGCAGATACTCACGGCCAAGCCGACGCCAGCCTTCAAAGCCTATCAGCAAATCCTCGACGCCCGGATCAAGGCGATCGAGATGCGGGAGGGACCGGCTGAGCCCGGCGACGACATTCTGCTCTCGGTCATCACCGACGGTCGTCACGCGGCGATCGATCTCAGGCTTGTCAGCTCTGCCAACGACAACGAGGAAGAGAACAAGCTCAATCTCCTGATAAAAAATGCATTCCGCATCTGGCAGGAGACCGCCCTAAATTCCTATGTCCGGCCGGACGGAAAGCCATTCGAACTGCCCGGCGCCGCGCAGATGGTCTTCTCCGATCTCGGGACGATCAATGTCGAGAAGACCCGCGGCTTCTCCGCCTATCGATGGATCCGCGACGAGTTGGTCCGTCTCGGCGTGCCGGCGAGCGAAATCGCCTTCATGCAGGACTATAAGAAAACGGAGGCGAAGCAGCGCCTCTTCGCCGATGTCCGCGCCGGCCGGATTCGGTTTCTGATTGGATCGTCGGAAACCATGGGCACCGGCGTCAACGCCCAACTCAGGCTCAAGGCGCTCCATCACCTCGATGTGCCGTGGCTGCCATCGCATATCGAGCAGCGCGAGGGCCGTATCGTGCGCCAGGGCAACCAGCATGACGTCGTCGATATCTTCGCCTATGCCACCGAAGGCTCGCTCGACGCCTCGATGTGGCAAAACAACGAGCGCAAGGCGCGCTTCATAGCGGCGGCGCTCTCCGGCGACACCTCCATTCGCCGCCTTGACGATATCGGCGAAGGAGCTGCCAATCAGTTTGCGATGGCCAAGGCCATTGCGAGCGGCGACGAGCGTTTGATGCTGAAGGCCGGCCTCGAAGCCGAGGTAGCCCGCCTCGAGCGGCTTCGCGCCGCCCATGATGACGATCAATATGCCGTCCGCCGCCAGATTCGTGATGCAGAACGCGATATCGAGGTCTCGACCCGGCGCATCGCCGAGATCGGCCAGGACATCGAGCGCCTTGTCCCGACCACGGAGGGCGACGGGTTCACTATCACCGTCAACGGCAAGCCTTTCGATGAACGGAAGGAAGCCGGGCGCGCGCTGATGAGGGAAATTCTCACCCTCGTCCAGTTGCAGCAAGAGGGCGAGGTCGTGCTCGCGGCCATCGGAGGCTTCGATCTCGTGTTCGAGGGCGAAAGCTTCGGCAAGGGTGACGGCTATCGTTACACGACTATGCTTCAACGCACCGGCGCCGACTACGAGATCGATCTCTCCATCACGGCAACGCCGCTCGGGGCCGTCTCCCGTCTCGAACATGCACTGGACGGGTTCGAGGAGGAGCAGGACAGGTATCGCCAGCGTCTGCAGGAGGCCGAGCGACGGCTCGCTTCCTATCGCTCCCGTGAGGGAGGCGTGTTCGCGTTTGCGGCGGAACTTGCCGAGAAGCGCCGGCAGCTTCGGGAGGTGGATGCCCTACTCTCCGCCGAGGCGCGCAATAACACCGAGCTAGATGCGGAGGCGGCGTGAGGCATCGTGACCATCAGCGGCGTGCATCTGGGTGCCGGTGCGCCAATGCATAGGCACAATAAATGTTTTCCGTCTGGTCAATATTCGGGCATCTTGCACGTAGCTGATGCACATGGCGGTTTTCCTCCCAGTGCCGCCGCAGCAGCTGTTCCCCTCTGGAGGTACAAATTACCTTCACACTTCATGGGCCGCGATTTTCGCAGGCCCATTTTTTTTTGCCCGACGTGCGTCCCTCCCCCGCGGGGGTGGGCCAGGCAGCCTCATGCCGTTTCCCGGTCGAAAAGATTGAGAAGCGAAAGGAGGAAATAACCGGGTCGCAGACCGGTCCTCCCGCCGCCGCTTACGCTCAACCGCCGCCTCACCATCCCGGCCGCTCGTCCTTCGCAAGGCGCTGCGCACCCTGCTCGTCCCGCGCAGCAGGGACGCTCGCCCGCAGTTGCGCCCGTCGGGCCGCCCTGCCGTCCGGAAGGTGTCTTCGGGAAAAAGAAGACATGAGAAGGACCGGCAGAGGGCCGGATCCGCATCCATTGGAAGGAAAAGGCCATGCAGCTCGTGAAGATCGATCCCCGCCTCTTGAAGGAGAACCCCGACAGGACTCGTCAATCACCATCCTCGCCGCAAGCCGATGCGCTGATGCTCGCCACCATCCAGGTCGTCGGGCTCGTCCAACCCCCGGTCGTCGAGTCGGAGAAGAATGGCGGCAACGGATATATCATCGACGCCGGGCACCGGCGTGTGAGGCTGGCGATCGCCGCCGGGATCGAGGAAATCGATGTGCTGGTGGAGGAGGCGTCGAACGATAACGGCGCCATGCGCTCGATGGTCGAAAACATCGCGCGTGAACCGCTGAACCCGGTCGACCAGTGGCGTGGGATCGAGCGCCTCATCGATCTTGAATGGACCGAAGACACGATTGCCATCGCGCTCGCCCTGCCCGTCCGCCAGATCAAAAAGCTGCGGCTTCTGGCGAAGCTCCTGCCGGCAATGCTCGATCAGATCTCGCTGGGCGACATGCCGAATGAACAGCAGCTTCGAACGATTGCTGCCGCAGGCATTGAGGAGCAAGGCGAGGTGTGGAAGGCCAACAAGCCGAAGAAGGGTGACACCGCGCAGTGGTGGTCGATCGCCAACGCGCTGACCAAGAAGCGGATGTACGCCAAGGACGCGAGTTTCGGCGATGACCTGGCGGCTGCCTATGGCATCGAATGGGTCGAGGATCTGTTCGCACCAGCCGATCAGGACAGCCGCTACACCACCAATGTCGAGGCTTTCCTCGGCGCCCAGCATGAATGGATGACGAACAATCTCCCGAAGAAGGGATCGATCGTCGAGGTCAACAATTATGGCCAGCCGACACTGCCGAAGAAGGCGGAGCAGGTCTATGGCAAGCCCCAGAAATCCGATCACGCCGCCATGTATCTCGATCGTGACGGTAAGGTGAAGACAGTCCATTATCGATTGCCGGAGGCCAAGAAGCCGAAGGGCAATGACGCGGCGCCAGCCGCTGCTGGCAATGAGGCGGATGAAGAACCGATTGTGGGCTCGAAGCCCCGTCCTGATGTCACGCAGAATGGGCTCGACATGATCGGCGACTATCGCACCGACGCGCTTCACGAAGCTCTCGGTCGCGCGCCGGTCGAGGACGATATGCTGATGGCCTTGCTCGTGCTCGCCTTCGCCGGCTTGAACGTCCGTGTCGACTCCGGTGCTGGCGGAACATTCTACGCCGACGCCCGATTCAAGCGACACGCCGCGAGTCTCCTCGACCAGGACGGCAAGCTGGCCTTCGACATCGACACCTTGCGCGTCACCGCTCGTGCGGTGCTGATCGACGTATTATCGTGCCGGCGAAACGCGTCCAATAGCGGCGTGATCTCTCGGGTTGCCGGCGAGGCGATCGGCGCCGATGCGTTCCTGCCTAATATGGGAACGGAGGATTTCCTTGCATGCCTCTCCCGTCAGTCGCTCGAAGCCTCGTGCGGTGACACCTCCGTGCATCCCCGTGCCCGGGTGCGCGAGACGCGGGCCGCTTTGGTCGACCATTTTAAGGAAGGATACTTCGTGCACCCGGCGGCGCTCTTTGCGCCCGACCCGAAAGAACTTGCGGAGCTGATCAAGCACGGCGAGGTCGCAGACGACGATGACCGAGCTTCACATGAACCTCCGGATGCATCCGCCAACGATCTCACGGCGGACGCGGATACTCGCCTTCGTGACGACCAGATGCCCAACACGGTGGAAGACGAAGCTTCGGGCGACGAAGCGACCGCCTACGGCATCGCGGCGGAATAGCAAGGCTTCTCATCTCACGATCGACAATCCGCCGCCGTCCACCACCGGCGGCGGTTCTGTTTTCAGCCATCGCAGAACCCAACGGAGGAACCCTATGTCTGCGTCACTGATCTACGATCTCGCTCCCGTCGGCTCTATTGTTGCCTGGTCGGACGGCACCCCGCGTCCGCCCGAGCGTTTCAAGAAAAAGCTCGCCGCCTGGCAGACCCACAACAGCAAGGGCCGGCTTATCCGCAAGGAAGGCCCGCGTACATCGGGCAATTACACATCCCCACCGAACTTCACTCTGCATGAGGCGGACTTCGGCGGAAAGAACGTCATCTTGCTACGCATTCATCGCACGTTCGGCACCGATTCCAATCTCGCGTTCAAAGTGCTCGAACGTCCGCCGGCCGGGTCGGTACGCATCTTCAATCGCGCCGGCGAGGCTGGCGAACTCGTTCATCTCGCCGAAAGCCGCGAGGCTGCTCAGGCTTGGCTTTTAAGCCATGGCTATCCTCACGCGGTGCTCGAGGAGGTATCGCCCAACGAGGTGGCCGCCGATCAGGTGGAGGGGAGGACTGCCGCATGAGATCGTCCAATCCGCGGCCATTGCTTGCGACCATGGAGGCGGCACGCCGTCAGATCCATCAACATCTCGAACTCGTGCATCGGCAGATCGCCGGGCGGGCCGAACGCCTGACGGTCACCCAGAAAGCGAAATCGCGGTCGCATCGTCGTGGCCGATCCAACTGGACTCCTTCCGACGAAGAACTCTTTCGCGAACACCTCGACCGCCTGACCTTCGAGCGCCGTCGTGAAATCGAAGCACTGTCGCGCAAGCTGGCGCGGCAGGATCAGGCGCTGGCTGCGTTCCGTGAAAAGCTCGGCGAGAATGTTGGCCGGGTGGCGGCGTAGCTGAGCCGGACGAACACTCTGCCCTGCCAACGGACTCCTACCGGCAGAGAGTGGGATTGGCGATTGGTTGCGGGCATAGCCTCGTCTCCTGACAGCCGGTCTGCAGTTTGGCATGCCGGACCAAGCCGGATCCCCCTTCGGTTTGTCACGGTCGTAAGCCGGCGGCCGGTCGTTTCAAGGCCGCTTGCGCGCCGCGGATCGCGGCCTCCTCCCCCTCCCTCGCAAGACGGCTTCGCGGCCCGCGCAGGGTTTTACCCCGCTTGTCAGCAAACCCGTCCCGCTCACTCAGGGGCTCCGGACCTCTGAAAGCGCCCGTCTTTCGCCGGCTTTTTTCGACCGCACCGAAGGGCGTTCCGGCAGGGGCCAACGCGAGCCTTCGGCGAAACCGGAAAGGAACTCACATGGCTAAGCCCGCAATCAATCGCCAATCCGCCCGCGTCGTCCAGCTCCGCAAGGGCGCCACCATCGAAATGGTCCGGCTCACCTGCCCCGATGCCGCCCAGGCGATCAAGATCGCCGAACGTTTCGGCACCGCAGTCGTCGACAGCGACGGCATCCGCGACCAGCATGAGCGCCTGATCATCGAAACCGCCGATACGCTTAGCGAAGGTCTCGGTGAGAGGGCGATGCAGATCCATCTCCAGCGCATCGTCGGCGCCTTCGTCGGATCGGCGCACGGCGCCGGCCAGTTTTATTCCCGCGCCGTCACCGAGGCGCGGGACGCCACGGCCAAGGCCGCAAACGATGCCCGCGACGAGGATCTCGACGGCCCCGTGGGCTACGACAGCGCCGCCCAGCGCAAGCGCGAGTTTGCCGCCGACATGGGTGTCCAGGCTCACGCCCTCCGGATGGCCGCCGAAGGCGCCGTGGCCGCCTACGAACAGGTCGTCCGCGAAACTTGGAAACCCTTCGACCGCCCTATCGACCAGCCCGGCACATCGCTCGACCGGAAGGCGGCTGCGGCGCAACTGGCGGCGTTCGAATAAGCCGCCCCCCGGCGGGGTTCCGGCCCCGCTACCACACGATGATCCGGATAGGCCGGCCTCTCACGGGACCGGCCATTTTGGTGTCGCCACCAAGGCCCCTGAAAAACCAAACAAAAGGGGAAGCAGACCACCTCGCCCGGCGTCCCCGTCCCATTCGTCGGTCCTGCAGGAGCCGCCGTCAAGCCGCAACGGCTTCGCCGTCCTCCACTTCGTTGCGGCCCTTCTGGTGCAGCTTCCCGCCTCACCGCTCCTGCCATCGTCCCTCCGCGACGGGGCCGCGATGGGCGCGGCCTCCTGAACAGAGGATATGAAAATGAACAGTAAACCGCCAAATGAACGCGCCGACATCTACGCGAGGATCACCGACAAGATCATCGAGGGCCTGGCGAAGGGCGTCCGCCCGTGGATGCAGCCTTGGAAGGCGACTAACGCAAATGGCCGGATTACCCGGCCGCTCCGCCACAATGGCCAGCCCTATAGCGGCATGAACGTGCTGCTTCTCTGGTCGGAAGGGATCGCGCGGGGATATTCCTCACCCATCTGGATGACATTTAAGCAGGCGCTCGAAGTGGGGGCGGCCGTCCGCAAGGGCGAAACAGGCACGACCGTCGTATTTGCCAGCCGCTTCACCAAGTCCGAGGCGGACGATCACGGCAACGAGATCGAACGGGAAATCCCGTTTCTGAAGGCATATACGGTCTTCAACGTTGAGCAGATCGACGGATTGCCGGACCATTGTCGCCACCGCCGAGCCCCCGTTCTCGATCTGGTCGAACGCATCGAGCATGCCGACCAATTCTTCCGCAACACCGGCGCACTGATCCGTCACGGCGGTAACCAGGCCTATTATTCGCCGGTGACCGACCACATCCAGATGCCGCCCTTCGAGACGTTCCAGGATGCGGCTGGATACGTGGCTACGCTCAGCCATGAGGCAACGCATTGGACGTCACCGGCGGGCCGCGTCGGCCGCGATCTTTCTCGCTACGCCAAGGACAAGACCGAACGCGCGAGAGAGGAGCTCATCGCCGAACTCGGGAGCTGTTTTCTCTGCGCCGATCTCGGCATCGCGCCTGAGCTGGAGCCGCGCCCCGATCACGCCTCCTACCTTCAATCGTGGCTGACCGTTCTCTCCGGCGACAAACGGGCGATCTTCCAGGCGGCTGCGCATGCGCAGCGCGCCGTCGCCTATTTGCACGGTTTGCAGCCTAATGAAGCCGAGGAGAAAGCGGCGGCCTAGCGAAATCAGAGCCGGTTGTTGTCGTCGCGCACGACCGAATACTCTTTCGGCTGTCGTTCTGCGGGCAGGTTCTGATCAGGCGCCAGGTCCAGCTTGCCCCAGATCGAGGTCTTCCGGTCGGTGGTTTTTCGCTTTTCGAGACTGCTTGATTTCGACGATAAACGGCTTTGTCTGTTGACGCATGAATCCTCCAGGCGACGAATCGCGCGCTCACGATATCCCGTTGGCGATAGGACGCAACTGCCCGGTCGGCTGGTCGTCATGCCCGCATTGATGCTGCGACTTGAGGCAGTGCAACGGCTCGTCATGTCAGAAGTTCCGGTGCGTGAGCGTGGTAACGAGGCCGCCATCATCATATTCCTCTACCGCTGTTGCCGGCGCGTCCTCCGTGGGCTCGATGAGGCATGTCTGATCGGAGAGCGGCTTCGCCTCGATCGTCCTCCCGCAACGGCCTGTCGTAATTTTCTGACCCCTGTCGGAACCTACCCCACTCGCCAGGTCGAGTGGGGACCCCAGGTTGCCGCCATTCCTCGCCAACTAACAAAATTGCGACTTGCCGCCCTCCACGCTGTTCCGGCCCTATGGGTGCGGTCCGATCGTCCCCGATCCTTGCGACAGCCATCGAGGCCGCGAAGGGCGCGGCCCGAAACCAACGAAAGGAACATGACAATGGCAACCATCGGCAACTTCACCACCACCGAAACCGGCTTCAACGGCTCGATCCGCACTCTCGCTCTCAACGTCAAGGCCCGCATCGCCCGCGTCGAGAATCCCTCCGACAAGGGACCGCACTACCGCATCTACGCCGGCAATGTCGATTATGCTGAGAGTGTGATTATGCGGAGTGCTGATCGCTGAAGGCTGGATTTCTCGACGATAGCGGCGGCTTCTGCTCCGCATAATTCCACTGGTGTGGAAGAGGCGCCCCGCCGTGAAGCGGAGCGCCGATGTGCTGGTCAGCGCGACCAGATGAGCTTGTGCTCGCCCTTGTCGCCCTGGACCAGGGAGGCGTAGACCGGGGCCGTGAAGGACGGATCGTCGAGCTTGAGCGAGAGGTATTCGGCGCCTGTTTCGCGGGCGGTGCGGGTCCAGCCTGCTCCGAACTCGACACCGCCTGCAGTGACGCGGAAGTCCGGGGCGCGGTCGTTATCGCGGTCG
>NZ_AUFB01000021.1 GCF_000426285.1 Rhizobium leucaenae USDA 9039
GAAGCCCAGCTTCTGGATCTCGTCGAGCAGACCGGCACGGAACTCATCGTGCTTGCCCGCTACATGCAGGTGCTGTCGGATGCGCTGTGCAAGAAGATGTCGGGCAAGATCATCAACATCCACCATTCCTTCCTGCCGAGCTTCAAGGGCGCCAATCCCTACAAGCAGGCTTATGAGCGCGGCGTCAAGCTGATCGGCGCGACGGCGCATTACGTCACCGGTGATCTCGACGAAGGTCCGATCATCGAGCAGGACACGGCCCGCATCACGCATGCGCAGTCGGCGGAAGACTATGTGTCGATCGGCCGCGATGTCGAAAGCCAGGTGCTGGCGCGCGCCATCCATGCCCATATCCACTACCGCACCTTCCTCAACGGCAACCGCACCATCGTCTTCCCGGCAAGCCCCGGAAGCTATGCATCCGAGAGGATGGGGTGAGATGCGGTCGGCGTAGCCGATGAAACGACCCAGCGGGCCGTTTCGAGCATCGAGGCCATGAGCCCTTTTGAAGGGCCGGGATCGCCGCATGCGCAATCAGCGGCCCGGCCCCTGGAATAGTTTGAACTGTTCCGCACGCCATTGCTGCCACTTCCGACGAAGCTCACCGGCACGCAAGCCGATGGCTTCGTCGCACAGTTTTGCAGCGGTGATCCTGTCGCAGCGGAAGTGCCGGAAATCCTGCCTTAGTTCGCACCAAGCCACGAGCAACTGGTGACTCTCCGCATAGCCGAGTATGACCGGCCACACGATGCGGTTCGTGATCTCACCTTTCTCCGCCTGATAAGTCAGCGCAAGTTTGCGCCTCTGGCGGATCGCTTCCCGGATGTTGGCAACGTCAATGATTTCCGCTGGCGGACGCAATCCGGGCTTCACACCCACGCTTGGCTCGGCGATGAACGGGCGCAAATTTTCAGGAACTGCCGCTTCAATTTTGGCAATGACATCAAGGGCGGCGTTGGCGATGAGCGCATCGCCATGGCTGGCAACCCATTGCGCGCCCAGCACAACCGCTTCAATTTCATCCGGGGTCAGCATAAGAGGCGGCATGTCATAGGCTGGATCGAGCAGGTAGCCAAAGCCTGCTTCGCCCGAGATCGGAACCCTTTGGCCGATCAGATCGCCAATGTCGCGGTAGACGGTGCGTTTCGAGACCTCAAGTTCCTTGGCAATGGCGGCAGCCGTCACCGGTCGGGTGCTCCGGCGCAGGATTTGAATGATCTGAAACAGTCGGTCGGCTCGACGCATTTATGTTGACTCCTGCTGCCATAATGGTGGCAGCAGGACTGTGCGACAAGCTCCAATACCGCAACAGCCACAAAGGAGCCCTCAATGAAATTCGCATCGACCCGCATCATCACAGCGGACATAAAGCAACTGGTCGCCTTCTATGAGATGATCGCAAGCGTTAAAGCGCAATGGCTGGCGCCCGTCTTTGCCGAAATCGTCATGCCCGGCGCAGTGTTGGCGATCGGCGCTTCGGAAACGGTTATGCTGTGGAAGGAAGGCAGCGCCGAACCCGGTGCCAATCGCAGCCTTGTTCTGGAGTTTCAGGTCGACGATATCGAGGCGGAATATACTCGGCTCAAAGACAGAGTACCCCTTGTGCATGAACTCAAAACGATGCCTTGGGGCAATACGACGTTCCAGTTTCGCGATCCGGATGGCAACGCCGTTTCGCTTTATATGCCGGCCACAGAAGAAGCAAAGAAGCGCTTTGCTTCCCGCTAGGCGGATCCTACCGCAAAACCCACCCGCAAAGTCGAAGTTTTGCCAGAGATATTTTCGAGAGAAAATATTCCACATTTCGGTTAGGGGCTGGGGTCTGAACGACCCCATTTCCTTTTCCCGCGAAATTGCGATTTAATGCGGCCGATATCGAGTCGCTTGGAGGTTGCGGGGGAGGAAAATGCGATCATATCTGGATAAAATCCTGCCGCTCTCGGCCCTTGCCATGCTGCTGGGCACGCAGGTGTCGACTGCCGCGATGATCTCGCAAGAAGATCCCTCGAAGATCGATCTCGCCAAGCTGATCGAATGCACGACATACGACGTGCCAAGCTATAACAGCTTTGCCATGTGGCTGACCGGACCGGAAACCAGTGAGGCGATGAAAAGGTTCGGAATTACCGAGCAGCCGTCGAACAGCCTTCTGCTGCGGGAATTCAAGCTGGCAAAGCCGATTACCGTCTTCGGGCGACAGACCGACAGGATCGCTTTCGCTTCCTCCGGGCCGCTTGCCCTTCTCGACGAGGCCGATCCGCATCCTATTGCCAAGGAGCTCGGTGTCACCGCCGCGGTCGACAGATTCGACAAGTTCCTCGCCGAGAAGGAGATATTCTCCAAGAAGGAGCAATTGGAGAATTCCGACACGGTCCTGCACTCGCGCATCGCCCTCGACGTCTCGACCGATATCTATCATCCCGGCAAGACGCTCGCCGGCTGCAGCTATTCGATCGAGGTTGAGTGAGGTCAGCATCAAAATTCAAAAAAGCTAGAGCCGCCTATGTGGCACTCTAGGCAGGCGTAATCAGGATCAGGAGCCTATGTTCCGTCTTATCGTTAGGTCACCCTATTCGTTTTCGGTGATTTTCTTTTAGACGGAATGGTTTAGTGTCGACGCAGATGAACCATCCGGGGGTGCCATGACCGACGCCGCGCTCGTCAATCGTATGCAACTGCCAAGACCGGATACGACGCCGGAGGCGGCGGCGGAGATCTTGCAGACGCATTATGGCCTGACCGGAACGATCACCGAACTCGGCAGCCAGCAGGACCGCAACTACCGCATCGACGCGGGCGACAACAGCTATGTCCTGAAGATCTGCCGGACAGAATACGCTGCGGTCGAGCTGGAGGCGCAGAACGCCGCTATCCGCCATCTGCATACCAAATCGGACGCGCCGCGCGTGCCCAATATCGTGCCCTCGCTGAACGGCCGGGACATCCTTGTCGTTACCATTCGTGAGCAGGATTATCTCGTTCGGCTGCTCAGCTATCTTCCCGGTCAATCGCTGATGCGGCGCAAGCATCTGCCCGCCGCCGCCGTCTCGGCGCTGGGCGCCCTTTCGGGCCGGCTCGCCCGCGACCTCGCCGATTTCGACCACCCTGGCCTTCATCGCAGCCTGCAATGGGACCTGCGCCGCGCCGGACCGGTTGCCGTGCAGCTTCTGTCGGCAATATCGGATCATGAGGCCCGCGACCGCATCGCCAAGGCGATGGTTGCGGCCGTGAAGCGTATCCAGCCGCTTGCGAGCGGGCTTCGCGTGCAGCCCGTCCATCACGACGTCACCGACGACAATGTGGTCAGCCACCCGGACGCACATGGGCAGCCGATCCCGGACGGGGTGATCGATTTCGGCGACATCATCCAGGGGTGGCTTGTGGGCGACCTCGCCGTCACCTGCGCCTCACTGCTCCACCATGCCGAAGGCGATCCCTTCTACATCATTCCTGCCATCAAGGCCTATCAGGCGATCTATCCGCTCAGGGAAGCCGAATTGAAGGCGCTCTGGCCGCTGATCGTCGCCCGTGCGGTGATTCTCGCTGCGAGTGGCGAGCAACAGCTCTCCATCGATCCCGACAATGATTATGTGCGCGGCAATCTCGAATTCGAGCGCAAGATTTTCGACGTCGCCACTGGCGCGCAACCGGACGTGATGGAAGCGGCGATCCTGCGGGCTGCGGGCCTCGATATCGCTCCGCTCGCCACCGAAGGCTGGTCCGCCTTGCTGCCGGACATCGCTTCGGATCATATTGCCGCCGTCGATCTTTCCGCAACCAGCCCACATTTCGTCGACGGCAACTGGCTGAAGCCCGACATGGACTGGCGGCTGCTTGCCAAGGCGGCGATCGCCTCCGGTTCGGCTGCTACCCGCTACGGCGAATTCCGTCTGTCGCATGCCGATCTTCTCAGCATGACGCCGCCGAATAACTTCGCACTGCACAGCGATATCTGCCTGCCGGCCGGCACGACGGTCACAGCGCCATTTGCCGGGCGCATCCAATGGCATGGCCAGCATCTCGTTCTGGTCGGCGAAGCCGTCAGCCTGCATCTCGATGGCGTCGAGTGCGCGTTGGAAGAGGGTGCCGGGGTAGAGCAAGGAGCGATCATCGGCGCGATCGGTAGCGAAGGCTCGGCCGTCGGCGGGCTGCGCGTGCAGCTCTGCCGCATTCAGGGAATGGTGCCGCCGCTCTTTGCCACGGCCCATCAGGCTGATGGCTGGTCGTCCATCTGCCCCTCGCCGGCCGCCCTTCTCAATCAGGCCTGCGAAGCGCCGCGGCTGGACAGCGCCGCACTTCTCACGCGCCGCCAAGCGCATTTTGCCAAGCCGCAGAAGCATTATTACGACGCCCCGCCGCAGATCGAGCGCGGCTGGCACGAATTCGTGTTCGACACGGAAGGCCGCGCCTATCTCGACATGGTCAACAACGTGACCATGCTCGGCCATGCCCATCCACGGCTGACAGCCGCTATCGAGCGGCAATGGTCGCAGCTCAACACCAATTCCCGCTTCCATTATGCCGCCGTCGCCAAATTTTCGGAGCGTCTGGCAGACTTGGCGCCCGATGGTCTCGACAGCGTCTTCCTCGTCAACAGCGGTTCCGAGGCCAACGATCTCGCCATCCGGCTTGCCTGGGCACATACGGCCAAGAAAAACATGCTGTGTCTGCTGGAGGCCTATCATGGCTGGACGCTGGCGAGCGATGCCGTCTCCACCTCCATTGCCGACAATCCTCAGGCGTTGACGACGCGACCGGACTGGGTGCATCCGCTCGTGTCGCCCAACACCTATCGCGGCCCGTTCCGCGGTCCGGATTCGGCTGCGGATTACGTGGCCGGCGTTACCACCCTGCTGGAGACCATCGACGAGAAGGGTGAGGGTCTTGCCGGCTTCATTGCGGAGCCGGTCTACGGCAACGCCGGCGGCATCGCCTTGCCGCGCGGCTATCTTGCCGATGTCTACGCCGCTGTCCGGCAACGGGGCGGCCTCTGCATCGCCGACGAGGTGCAGGTGGGTTACGGGCGGCTCGGCCATCATTTCTGGGGCTTCGAGAGCCAGGATGTCGTGCCCGATATCATCACCGTCGCCAAAGGCATAGGCAACGGCCATCCGCTCGGCGCCGTCATCACGAGGCGGGAGATTGCCGAATCACTGGAGAAAGAGGGCTATTTCTTCTCGTCGGCCGGCGGCAGTCCGGTGAGCTCGGTCGTCGGCCTCACCGTGCTGGACATCATGGAGGACGAGGGCCTCCAGGAGAATGCGCGCATCATTGGCGACCACCTCAAGGTTGGGCTTATCGGATTGATGGACCATTTTCCGCTGATTGGTGCCGTACACGGCATGGGCCTCTATCTCGGTGTCGAATTCGTCAGGGATCACGAGACGCTGGCGCCCGCTACGGAGGAGACGGCGGCAATTTGCGAACGGCTGCTCGAGCTTGGCGTCATCATGCAGCCGACCGGCGATCACCTGAATGTGTTGAAGATAAAGCCGCCGCTTTGCCTCTCGGCTGAGAGCGCCGATTTCTTCGTCAAAGCCCTGGAAAAGGCGCTGAATGACGGCTTTTAGGCTCGTCATCCCTGCCGTTAACCATTGGGGTGATTTAGTGACGGAGCGATTTTAATCCTCCGGGGGCATTGTCGAATCTCATCGCAATTCCTATCTGTCTGACGGTGATTGGCAATGCCGCACCGGGAAGGGAGGTCGCGAGAAGTTGATAGAGTCTTTCTCGCAACTTAGCCTGATTCGGAATTTTATTTTCCTGGTCGCCGACATTTTGACATCTTTCGGAATATGTTTCTGAGGATGAAATTGTTATTCTCTACTAAGTTTGTAGATAATGACATACCAGATCGCGGGTTCCGCAGTCGGAGCCCACACAAGTGCAACGCCAACTAAGGAAGTGACATGCTGAACTCTGTCGTCATCGCTTCGATCCTTGGGCGGTCCGTGCTTGGCCATGACCGCTCGGGCGTACTCTCCCGCCCGCGCTGTCGAATGTGACGTTCGTCCCCTTATCGGATTCAAACAGTCAATTCGCCATGTCTGCGCCGCTTGGGCGCGGAGGGAGTATTTTTTATGAAGAAACAAGTCATCGAATATGCTGGCGTTCCCGTCGGCATCGTCATCCCGGATGAAGACCGGCTGAAGTTCATCGCAGTGAAGTACCACGTCCACGATCTGGACGAGCAGCGTTTCAGAAGCGCGGACGAGGTCAAGCTCGCCATCCGCGATCTCCTCACCCGCCAACAGGCCAAGCCGATCCACGTTTGATGGATCCGTTTGGCTGTTTTCCGACATCACCCGCCCTCCTGGTTCGAGACGGCCTTATAGGCCTCCTCACCATGAGGGCTGGTCTCTCGCACTAAGCAGCAGCACGCCTCTTCGTCCGATCGTCAGGGTCTCTCCGCCCTCATGGTGAGGTGCGTAGGCGGAATGCCGAAGCCTCGAACCGAGAGGGTCGGCCCCAACAGCATTGCCCTTCAACAAACCCATCTTGTCTTTTCCCCTTCTTTGCGATCCTATCGCCATGACGACCTCGCGCTTCGAAAGGCGAAGGATTTTTCATTGGCTGATCTCCTCAATCTCCTGACCGATATCGACGGCGTCTCCGTCGGTCATTGCACCGATCCTGCGCTGGGCTCCGGCGTCACGGCCATCATCTTCGATGAGCCGGCGGTGGCCTCCTGCTCCGTGCTCGGCGGCGCGCCAGGCGGACGCGACACGGCATTGCTCGATCCGGCGATGACGGTCAGCGTGGTCGACGGTCTGGTGCTGTCGGGCGGCTCGGCCTTCGGGCTCGATGCGGCAGGTGGCGTGCAGGCGGGCTTGCGCGACATCGGCCGCGGTCTGCAGGTCGGCACCGCCCGCGTGCCGCTGGTGCCGCAGGCGATCCTCTTCGATCTCATCAACGGCGGCAACAAGGATTGGGGCCTGCATTCGCCCTATCGTGACATGGGTTACGCTGCCTTTAAGGCCGCAGGCAAGGGCGCCTTCCCGCTCGGCACGGTCGGCGCCGGCACGGGTGCAACGACCGCAACCGTAAAGGGCGGCCTCGGCTCGGCCAGCGCCGTCAGCAGCCAGGGACATAGGATCGCGGCCATCGTCGCCGTCAATGCTTTGGGTTCGGCCACCATCGGCGAAGGGCCGCATTTCTGGGCCGCACCCTTTGAGATCGGCGGAGAATTCGGCGGCCTCGGCATGCCTGAAACCATCGACACCCGCCTCAGGCTGAAGGGCGCGAATGTTACGGCAACAACGATCGGTGCCATCGTCACCGACGCCGCGCTGACCAAGGCGGAGGCCCACCGGCTGTCGATCTGTGGCCATGACGGCTTTGCCCGTGCGCTCTTGCCCACTCATCTGCCGCTCGACGGCGACACGATTTTTGCCGCTTCGACCGGCAAACACCAGAGAGACGACCTGCAAAGCCTCATGGAACTCTGCCATCTCGCCACCATCGTCATGGCGCGCGCCATTGCCCGCGGCGTCTACGAGGCGACGGCGCTGCCGGTCCAGGGCGCGCTGCCGGCCTGGCGGGACCGCTTTGCGGACCAAATGGTGTAGCTGGGATTTGCCCATGCAAAGCCGCGCACTGATCTATTTTGACCTTGGATGACACTATTTTGAAAAATTGGCCCTATGCCGGAGGAAAACCGGGATTGCGAGCTGCAGCAAGGGAAATGAGATGATCAACATTTTACGTCCGGGCCTCAGGGATTTGGCTCGCCGTCTGGCCTATGGCGCCGCGATGTCGGCCGGGCTGCTGATGCTGGGCATGACGCCGGCGCAAGCGGCCAAGACGACTCTGAATATCGGCATGAGCGTCGAGCCTACCGGCCTTGATCCGACGATCGCCGCGCCCGTTGCCATCGGTCAGGTAACTTGGCAAAATATCTATGAAGGGCTGGTTGCCATCGATGAGAGCGGCAAGATCGTGCCGCAGCTCGCCAAGAGCTGGGACATCTCGCCCGATGGGCTGATCTATACATTCAAGCTGCAGACCGGCGTCAAATTCCACGACGGCGAGGGCTTCGATTCGACGGCGGCGAAATTCGCACTCGATCGCGCCCGCGACGGCAAATCCGTCAATCCGCAGAAACGGTTCTTCGCCACCATCGCCTCGATCGATACGCCCGATCCCGAAACGCTGGTGCTACATCTTTCGTCTCCGACCGGCAGCCTGCTCTATTGGCTCGGCTGGCCGTCCTCGGTCATGGTCGGTTCGAAGTCTGCCGACGACGACAAGACGACGCCTGTCGGCACCGGTCCATTCAAATTCTCGGCCTGGGCCAAGGGAGACCATGTCGAACTCGTGAAGAACCCGGACTACTGGAACAAATCCGTCGACGTGAAGCTCGACAAGGTGACCTTCCGCTTCATTTCCGATCCGCAGGCGGAAGCGGCGGCCCTGAAGGCCGGCGACCTCGATGCCTTTCCGGAATTCGCAGCACCCGAGCTGATGAGTTCTTTCGGCGGCGACGCGCGCCTGATGACCAAGATCGGCAATACCGAGCTCAAGGTCGTCGCGGGCATGAACAATACGCGCAAGCCCTTCGACGACAAGCGGGTGCGACAGGCGCTGATGATGGCGCTCGATCGCAAGACCATAATCGAAGGCGCCTGGTCGGGCTTCGGTACGGCGATCGGCAGCCACTACACGCCGAACGACCCGGGATATCAGGACCTGACCGGCACGCTGCCTTATGATCCGGTCAAGGCCAAGGCGCTGCTTGCAGAAGCCGGCTATCCCAGCGGCTTCACCTTCACCATCAAGACGCCGCAGATGGCATATGCTCCCAGAAGCGCCCAGGTGATGCAGGCGATGTTTGCCGATATCGGCGTTACCATGAACATCGAGCCGACGGAATTCCCGGCAAAATGGGTGCAGGATGTCTTCACCGGCCGCGATTACGACATGACCATCGTCGCGCATGCCGAGCCGCTGGACATCGACATCTATTCGCGTGAACCCTATTATTTCAATTATAAGAACCCGGTCTTCAACGAGCTGATGAAGAAGATCCAGCTAACCGCCGATCCGACGGCACAGAACAAGCTCTATGGCGAGGCGCAGGCGATCCTGGCTGAGGATGTCCCGGCGCTCTTCCTCTTCGTCATGCCGAAACTCGGGGTCTGGGACAAGAAGCTGAAGGGGCTCTGGGAGAATGAGCCGATCCCCTCGAATGTCCTAGCCAACGTCTCCTGGGAAGACTGATCTTCCTCGGTTCCGCACATGCAGCAGGGCGGATCACTTCGCCCGCCGTGGAATGCTTCGATACCGGACTTGAGCCGGCGGTGGACATGCAATGGTCATACTTCTTACCCGTCGGATCATAAGTCTTCTCCTGACGCTGATCGCCGTTTCGCTGCTGCTCTTTGCGGTGATGGCCCTGCTGCCGGGCGATCCCGCCGCCATCACGCTCGGCACCTCGGCGACGCCGGAGACGCTTGCCGCATTGCGGCACGGCATGGGCCTCGATCAGCCGCTGATCATCCGCTACGGACAATGGCTAGCCGGCGTGCTGACAGGCGATCTCGGCAAATCCTATACCTATGGCGTGCCAGTCGCCGGTCTCATCGTTGAGCGGCTGGCTGTCACATTGCCGCTTGCTGTCCTCGCCATCATCCTTTCCGTGCTCATCGCCGTGCCGCTTGGCGTCGCGGCAGCGGCCCGGCGCGGCGGCTTCTTCGATATCGTCGCTACGCTGTTCTCGCAGATGAGCATTGCCGTGCCCGGCTTCTGGGTGGGCCTGCTGCTGATCCTGCTGTTTGCCACTTCGTTCGGCTGGATGCCGGCCGGCGGCTTTCCCGGCTGGGGTGATGGATTGTGGCCGGCCCTGAAATCCCTGGTGCTGCCCGCCGTCGCGCTTGCGCTGCCGCAGGCGGCAGTATTGACCCGGGTCACCCGCTCGGCCGTGCTCGAAACGCTGCACGAGGATTTTGCCCGAACGGCGGTCGCCAAGGGCCTGTCGCGCAGCCGCGTGCTCTGGAGGCATGTGGTGCCGAATGCACTTGTGCCGGTGCTGACCATCCTCGGACTGCAATTCACCTTTCTGGTTGCCGGCGCCGTGCTGATCGAAAACGTCTTCACTCTGCCCGGCCTTGGCCGCCTCGCCTATCAGGCGCTCAGCCAGCGCGATGTCATCGTGCTTCAGGATGTCGTGCTGTTCTTTGCCGGCCTCGTCATCGTCGTGAACTTCCTGGTGGATCTCTCGTATCTCGTCATCGATCCCCGATTGCGCAGTGAGGGCGCGCGATGATTACGGTCGAAACCGCCGCCCCCGTCCCACCCAGTCGCTCCCGTTTGCGAGCCTTGCGCCGTGGCAATCTGATCGTCGGCGCCATCATCATTCTCTCGCTTGTCGGTGTCGCGATCCTGTCGCTCTTCTGGACTCCGGTGCCGCCTGCGAAAATGCAGATCATCCATAAGCTGCAGCCGCCTTTCGGCTTCGGCCTTCTCGGCACCGATCAGCTCGGCCATGACGTGCTGTCGATGCTGATGGCCGGCTGCTGGAATTCGCTGTCGATCTCCGTGTCGGCGGTCGCAATCGGCGGCACGATCGGCACGGTGACCGGCATCGCCGCTGCTGCGCAGCGCGGATTGTTCGAATCGCTTGTGATGCGCGCCTGCGACGTTATCTTTGCATTGCCGCCGATCCTCTCGGCCATGATCCTCGGCGCTTTTCTCGGAACCGGGCGCTTTACCGCCATCATCGCCATTGCCGTCTTCATGATTCCTGTCTTTGCCCGCGTGGCTTTGGGATCGGCGCTGCAGGCCTGGAGCAGGGATTATGTCATGGCGGCGCGCGCCCTCGGCAATACGCGCCTGTCGATCACCTTGCGACACGTGCTGCCGAACATCATCAGTGGCATCATCGTGCAGGCGACGATCCAGCTTGGCCTGGCGATCCTGACAGAGGCCGGACTTGCCTTCCTGGGTTTGAGCGTACCGCCGCCGGCGCCGACCTGGGGACGGATGCTTGCGGATGCGCAGACCTATTTCCAGGTCGCACCGTGGCTGGCTCTTCTGCCGGGCCTTGCCATCGCGCTCTCCGTCCTCGGCTTCAACCTGCTCGGCGACGGGCTGCGCGATCTCCTCGACCCCCGTGAGGGGCGGCGTTGGTAATGACATGAAGAGTATGGATCATGACCGAAGCGACTGATTTTTCCATCCGTGAACTCAGGTGCAAATTTGCCGATAAGAGCCTGTCTCCCAGCGAATACTGGCTGGCGGTGGAAGCGCATATCGAGGCATGGGAGCCGACGATATCAGCGCTTTATGCCTATGACCCCGAGGAGGCCCGCAGGCAGGCGACCGCGTCCACGGAGCGCTGGGCAAAGGGCGCGCCGCTCGGGCTGCTGGATGGCATTCCGGTGACGCTGAAGGAGCTGATCGCCACCAAAGGCCAGCCGGTGCCGCTCGGCACGGCCGCCGTCGAACTCGTTTCCGCCACCGAGGATGCGCCGGTCGCGGCCCGCTTGCGTGAGGATGGCGCGGTGATCTTCGCCAAGACCACCTGCCCGGACTACGGCATGCTTTCCTCCGGCCTGTCCAGCTTCCACAAGCTCAGCCGCAACCCATGGGACCCGACGCAAAACCCAGGCGGCTCCAGCGCCGGCGCATCGGCGGCCGCCGCGGCCGGCTACGGTCCGCTGCATATCGGCACGGATATCGGCGGCTCGGTGCGCCTACCGGCAGGTTGGACCGGCATTTTCGGCTTCAAGCCGAGCCATGGCCGCATTCCCGTCGACCCTTATTATGTCGGCCGCTGCGCCGGGCCGATGACCCGCCGCGTCGAGGACGCCGCCTTTTCCATGGCAACACTGTCGCGACCCGACTGGCGCGACGGCACCAGCCTGCCGCCGAATGCGATCGACTGGATGGATCTCGACATCGAGATCAGCGGCATGAAGATCGGCCTGATGCTGGATGCCGGCTGCGGCCTGCCCATCGACGCCGAGGTGCGCGATGCGGTCGTTGCCGCCGCCAAGCGCTTCGAAGAAGCAGGTGCCGTGGTCATCGACGTCGCGCCGGTATTGACACGTGAAATGCTGGACGGGCTGGATGTTTTTTGGCGAGCGCGTCTCTGGGGCGATATCGTGGGTCTTAGCGAGGAACGCCGCGAGATGATCCTGCCCTACATCTACACGTGGGCGAAAGGCGGCGCCGATGTCAGCGGTGTCGATGCAGTGCGCGGCTTCAACCAGACGATCGAGATGCGCAGGAGTTGCGGAAGGCTGTTTACCGAGATCGATGCGGTGCTATCGCCAACCAACCCGATCGTCTCCTATCCGGCCGAATGGGCTTCCCCCACCAACGACCCGGCCCTGCCCTTCGAACATATTTGCTTCACCGTTCCCTGGAACATGTCGGAGCAGCCGGCCTCGTCGATCAATTGCGGCTTCTCCCGCTCCGGCATGCCGATCGGGCTGCAAATCGTCGGTCCGCGTTTCGGCGACATGCTGGTGCTGAAACTCTCGAAGACCTTCGAGACTTGGACCGGAGGGGTCACGAACTGGCCGAAGCGGACGTGATGACAAGCAGGCACAGATGGCCGGCTAATCCCGTGCCAATGGTAAGGAAAGACCGATCTTCACCCGGTCCATGGTGACGAGGGATTTGAACTTCGTGACATTCGGATTGTCGTAGAACAGACGCCGCGTCAGCGCCTCGTAATCGGACATGCTGGCAACAACGACGACAAGCACGAAATCCGCTTCGCCGGTGACCTGATAGCATTGCTGAACTTCCGGCGCCTCCAGGAAGCTGCGCTTTATCGCATTGATAAGGTCATAACGCTCGTTTGCAATATGCACCTCGACGATGATGGTGATAGGCAAGCCCACGGCTGCCGGATCGACAACGACGATGTCAGCCTGAATGACGCCACTGGCCTGCATGCGCTTGATGCGCCGCTGCACGGCAGGCGCCGACAGATTGACCAGTTCACCAATCTTGCGCTGCGGAACAGCGTTGTCCTTTTGGAGGATTTCGAGAATCGACAGGTCGAATTCATCGAGATCGGCGGGTTTGCGCATTTCAAAAGATCCTTACCGCAACGAAGAAACAAAATTGCATGAAAACCGTCAAAATGGAGCCAAATGCTCTGTCCGCCTGTACTAGCTTTGCGCCACAAATCACCTGACTTGCAAAGGCACCAGAATGTCACAACCGGACACCGAATACGATATGCGCGCTGCAGATCTTGGCGCGAGGACGAATGCAAGCCGCCCTGCTGCCGGCAAGGTAGGTTCCGACGACTCCAAAGAGTTCCTTTTCGGGGTCGTGGCAATGCTCCTTGCGGCGCTGGCCATGAGCATCTCCCCAAGCCTCGTGCGTCTGGCCGATGTCGGACCTTTCGCCAGCGCATTCTGGCGTGTCTTCCTGGCTTTGCCGATTCTTTGGATCTGGATGCGATATGCGGAGATTGCGGATGTCAAGGCACCTCGCGCCAGCTTTACGATACCGACTATTCTCGCCGCCATGGCCTTTACGGGTGACCTGCTCTTCTGGCATCTCGCCATCATGCAGACGACCATCGCCAATGCGACGTTCTTTGCGACCATGGCGCCGCTCTGGGTCGTCATCTTCGGCTGGCTTCTTCTGCGGCAGAGGGTTGATCGTGCCACGCTTGTTGGCCTTCTGGTCTGCCTCGCAGGCGGCGCGGCACTTGTGGCGCAAAGCCTTGCATTCAATCCAAGTCGCGCCGTCGGGGATGCGCTGGCCATCATTACTGGCGCCTTCTTCGGCCTCTATTTTCTAGCGGTCGGCGCGGCGCGTCCGAAGACGAATGCCGCGCGCGTCACCCTCGAGCTCAGTATCATCACTGCCGCGATTCTGTTCTTCGTCGCCTTTTTCTTCGAACCGCGGATATTGCCGCAGTCGATCTCGGGATGGTGCGTACTTCTGGCACTCGGCCTTGTCAGCCATGCAGGCGGACAGGGGCTGCTTTCGGTGGCACTGGGAAGGCTGCCGACCGTCTTTTCCTCGCTCGTCATTTTCCTGGAATCGATCGCCGCCGCGCTTTTCGCCTGGTTCCTGTTCAGCGAAAACGTCACGCTGATACAGGCCCTCGGCGGTATGGTCATTGTCGGCGGGATCTGGATTGCACGGCCACGCACACCCTAGAGCGGTTCTGCGTTTCACGGAACCGCTTTCCCGCTCTAATTCTTTGTTTTTACCCAATCCCGGCCGGAAAACCTCTTCGCACTTTTCCTGGAAGTGCTCTCGGCATGCCCACCGAAGCGGGCTCGGAGTGCCATCGCCTACGGCGTGGTGGCATTCTTTTCGTGTATATCGGCATTGAGATCGCGCAACGCCTTTTCGATGACACGCAGGTCGTCCTGCAAGCCCTCGTCTATGGTTCTCATGCTTTCGCTGCCGGCACGCTGGATGCCGCGGGCCTCGCTCTGCAGCTCAAGCAGCCGATCGATCTTGCGACCGCGCCTCAGACGGGTGTCGCGTAGAATATCCCTGATCACCTGTTCCATCGCCGTGATCGGCATGATGCTTCTCCTCTCGAACAAGAAGGTGTTCAATCAAGGAAACAACGGTTTAGATTCAGGCCTGTTCCGGGCGGCTCTCAATCCGGCAGGCGGCGATAGCCTGTCGGTTGCTCGTAGAGCCAGCCGATACGCTCGACGGCGGCGGCGAAATCTTCACGCGCCGTGGTCATGGTATGGCCGTTGGCATGCACGATGGTCTTCTCGTCTTCCATGATGGCGACATGGCCCTTCCAGAAGACGAAATCGCCGCGGCGCAATTCCTCGCGGCTGATCGGTTCGCCGAGCTCAGCCGCTTGCATGTCCGTGTCGCGTGGCGCGGCGCGGCCTGTCATGAGCAAGGCGAGCTGCACCAATGCGGAGCAATCGATACCGAGGCCGGACCGGCCGCCCCAGAGATACGGCGTTTCCAAAAACCGCAAGGCGACCTCAACATAATCGCCGCCATCATTGTAGCCGATCGGCTGTACATGCTTGGCGAAGATGGCCGCGCCACCTTCGAGGACGACATAATGGTTCCCCCGCGCCTCAGCGGTGCCGGTGACGCGCACGCGGCTACCCATGGAGAGTACATCGGTATGGGGCTTGCGGAGCTCTGGCTCCGGATAGAGAAACGTCCGCTGTGTCACGACGATATGCGTGGGTGCTGCCTGTTCGCTTCGAATCGCATTTTCGGGAAGATAGCCGACGTAACCGTCCGACTTTGCCTTCACCCAGCACCAGCCATCCCTGCGCTCGAAGACGTCGACCTCTTCGCCGAACAGAAGCTCGGTATCGATGCCGCGCGCCAGATCCGGCTGCGGGCGAAGCGCGGCGACGGGAGCGACGACCTGCGCCCTAGTGCCCTCGACAAAATGGCCGGCCTCGACCTTGCCCCGAAGGGAGGCCTCGGCAAGATCGGGCCGAAAGGCATTGAGGCGGCGGTCGAGCATCATGAGCATGGTCCTCTAGAGCAATTCCAGGAAAAGTGCGTAGCAGTTTTCCCCCCGGAATTGCGTGAAAACAAAGAGATAGAGCAGTTCAGCGATTCCGTGAAGCGCTGAACTGCTCTAGACTGGTAGTTTGCGGCCTTGCTCGATGACGAGATCACCAAGCTTTTCCAGATAGAGCGCGCCTGCGACGGTGCGCTTGATGATGACGTTGCGGCGATCACGCTCGTCACGGACGCGGTCGACCAGCCCCATATCGCCCATCGTATCCAGGGCACGGGTGATGACCGGCTTGGTCACGCCAAGCGTTGCGGCAAGCCCCCGCACCGTATGCGGCGGCGGCACGAGATAGATCTGCAGGAGGATCGCCATCTGCCGAAGCGTCAGGTCATGATCCTCGCGACGCACCTGCTCGAGCGCCACGCCTTGCCAGAGGCCGAGAGCCTGCGAGGCAGAGAGTTCAAGCGGCAAAGGCAACCTCGGAGATCGTTACGCTACCGTTTCAGTCTCGACCAAGATCATGGCGGTTTCAAGGGTATTTGGATCACCTTCTCCCCAGCGGGGAGAAGGATGCGCGTGAGCGCGGGTTGAGGGGGCGCTACCGGGAAAAGAGACGCTGATCATTAGAAATTACGGTGCGACGCCCCCTCACCCGGCGCCCCTTCGATAAACTCAGGAGCGCCACCCGCCCCGCTGGGGCGAGGGTAAGTTTTACCGCACGCTCTGCCGGATATAATGATACAGCGCCCGGATCGCCTGCGCCTCGCCGCCGCCCGGCGAATGCGGGCGTTCGCTCTGTGCCCAGCCGAAGATGTCGAAATGCGCCCAGCTCGGCGTCTTCGTCACAAAGCGCTTGAGGAACAAAGCAGCGGTGATCGAGCCCGCCATGCCGCCGGCGGGGGCGTTGGTGATATCTGCGAATTTGGCACGGATATCCTTGTCATAGCCCATATAGAGCGGCATGCGCCACAAGGGGTCGTCGGTCTCCAGGCTGGCCTCAGTGAGATCGCGGGCGAGATCGTTGTCGTCGGTAAAGAAGGGCGGCAGGTCCGGGCCGAGTGCGACACGGGCGGCGCCCGTCAGTGTCGCCATGTCGATCATCAGATCGGGTGCCTCTTCGTCTGCATAGGACAGTGCATCGGCGAGGATCAGCCGTCCCTCGGCGTCGGTATTGTCGATCTGCACGGTCAGGCCCTTGCGGCTCTTGTAGATGTCGCCCGGACGGAAAGCATTGGAAGAAATAGAGTTTTCGACGACCGGAATGATGACGCGCAGATCGACCTTCAGCTTGGCATCCATGATCATCAAAGCCAGGCCCATGACATTGGCGCCGCCGCCCATATCCTTTTTCATCAGCAGCATGGAGGATGCCGGTTTGATGTCGAGGCCGCCGGTGTCGAAGCAGACGCCTTTGCCGACCAATGTAATGCGGCGATGACCCTTCTTGCCCCAGCGCAGTTCCAAGAGGCGCGGCGCATCGGCGCTGGCGCGGCCGACGGTGTGAACTAGCGGGAAATTCTCCTTCAGGAGGTCGTCGCCAACGATGACGGACACATCCGCCTTGTAGTGCGCGGCGAGCGCCCGGAAGGCTGCTTCGAGCTGTTCCGGTCCCATGTCGTTCGTCGGCGTGTTGATGAGGTCACGGGCGAGGAAGACGCCGGCGAGCTGGCGCTTGATGTCGGCCGCGTCCGCATCGCGTGGGATCATCAGCGTCGGCGGGTTTGCCTTTTCCGATTTGTAGCGCTCGAACCGGTAGCTGCCGAGGCCGAAGCCGAGCGAAAGCCGGTTTGCCGTGAGCGGCGCCGTCTCAATATGCCAATCGCCAGCCGGCAGGTTGCGCGCCAGTCTGCCGGTGAGGAAAGGCTGTTCCGAAGGGTTGGAGCCGAGGCCGAACAATGCGCCGCCGAGATGGCCCTCTTCGGTCGGAATCAATAGCAACGAGCCGCTGTCGGCCTTATAGCCGGCCTTGCGCGCCCAATCGAGCGCGATGGGATCGATGGTGCCGGTCTCGATATGTGCCGGAGTGACGGCAAAGATCGGCAGCGTCGCGCCACCCTTCGAATTGAAGGGGCTTGCACGCTCGATGTACTGATAGGGGGCCATAACTATCCTTTGGCAATGATTTCCGGGAATCGCGGATTAACTCTCTGTTAGGGTTAACAGATTATTGCTGGAGCGAACATTGCGTCAAACCTTTCCCTGTTCCGATTTGAGGCCAGGCGCAGGACTCAGGCATTCCGGGATAGGCGCCATGGCCACTTCGTCAACCACGTCGACATTCAAGACTTTCCTGCTCCGCGGTGCTTCGGCGGCGCTCATTGCGCTCGCACTCGCTGGCTGCTCGACGACCGGAAAAGACAAGACGACAACCGGCTCGATTCCGACGATGTCGAAGCCGGTCGACACGATGAACGGTGCGGATCTCGCGCAGGCGACCCTTACCCTTGGTAAGGCCTATGACGCCAATCCGAAAGACCGGGACACCGGCATCAATTACGCCAATGCGCTGCGCATGAGCGGCCGCAACGATCAGGCACTTGCGGTCATGCAGCAGGTGGCGATCGCGCATCCCGATGACCGTGGCGTGCTGGCTGCCTATGGCAAGGCGCAGGCCGCCGCGGGGCAGCTTCAGGACGCGCTTTCGACCATCGACCGCGCACAGACGCCGGATCGGCCGGATTGGCGGCTGGTTTCGGCCGAAGGCGCGATTCTCGATCAGCTCGGGCGCTCGACAGAGGCGCGCGGCAAATATCGCGACGCCCTGGTGTTGCAGCCGAACGAGCCGTCGATCCTTTCCAATCTCGGCATGTCCTATGTGCTGACCGGCGATCTGAAGTCGGCCGAGACCTATCTTCGCTCCGCCGTCAGCCAGCCGGCAGCCGACAGCCGCGTCCGCCAGAACCTGGCTCTCGTGGTGGGGCTGCAGGGCCGCTTTCCCGAAGCCGAGCAGATCGCCCGCCAGGAGTTGACACCGCAGCAGGCGAACGCCAATGTCGCCTATCTGCGCGCCATGCTGGCACAGCAGAATTCCTGGCAGAAACTCGCCGCCCGCGACGCCAAGAAAGCCGTCAACTAAGTCTTCACCGCCAGATATGCCGCGGCAGGCCCTCCGCTACGAGCCTAGCCCCGAGCGCGCCTATGACCGCGCCGGCAATCCTGTCGATCCAGCGCTTGGCGCCGAGATAGAGCGCGCGCGGACGGTTCGACGAAAAGGCGATCGTCACCACCGTGTACCAGCTCACCTCGACGGCGAAGACCGCCAGCGGCACCGCGAGCATCAGCCCGGGAGCGGGTTCGGCCGGGAGAAGCGCTGCAAAAATGCTGCCGTAGAAAATGGCCGTTTTTGGATTACTGAGTTGCGTTCCCAGCGCGAACAAAAAATTGCGCCCAATGCTGCTGCCGGTCGGCGTGGCCGGGGCGTGGAGAGCGAGATCATGGGCGGCGCTCCGCCAAATGCGGATGCCGATATAGATCAGATACAGGCCGCCGGCGACCTTCAGGGTAAGATACAGCCATTCGACCTGCATCAGCAGCGCGTTCAAACCGAAAAGGGTCAAAGTCGCAAAGGTGACGCTGCCCACGCCCATACCGAGAGCGGCGGCAAGGCCGGCCTTGCGCGAGCGGGAAACGGCGATGCGGGACACAAGAACGAAACTCGGACCGGGACTGACCGCCCCGATGAAAACGGCAGCAACGATGCTGAAAAAGATGGCTATGGACGACATGCAGATCCTCCCGACCTAGCGCCGAGGCGAGCGGCGCTTTCCTCCCGCGCCGATACCATGCACCTCGTCGCCCGTGACGCAGGATTGGAAACTAGCCACCTCCTACGCCGGCGGCAAGTTTTCTATCTCAGAATTTATCCATCACCTGAATAGCCGCCGGGCCAAGGATAACGGCCATGAGGACAGGCAGGAAGAAGACGATCATCGGCACGGTCAGCTTCGGCGGCAGGGCGGCCGCCTTCTTTTCCGCCTCGTTCATGCGTTCGTCGCGGCCTTCCTGTGCCAGCACGCGTAGCGCCTGCGAGATAGGTGTGCCGTAGCGCTCGGCCTGGATCAGAGCCTGCGTCACCGATTTGACGATTTCGATCTGCGTGCGGCTGGCGAGATTGTCGAAAGCCATGCGGCGATCCTGCAGGAAGGAGAGCTCCGCGGTGGTCAGCACCATTTCTTCGGCAAGGGGCGCCGATTGTTCCGCCATTTCCTCGGAGACGCGGCGCATGCCGGCTTCGATGGAAATGCCCGATTCCACACAGATCAGCATCAGGTCGAGCGCATCCGGCCAGGCACGTTTGATGGATTTCTGCCGTTTGGTCACGCGATTGGAAATATAGATATTCGGTGCATAAAAACCGAGATAGGCAGTGCCGATAACGCCGAGAAGGCGGATCGCGAACGGCTTGGCGGCGAAGTAGCCGAGGACGAAAACGAAAATGACGGCAACCATCAAAAACAGGAACGGCAACAGAAAACGCGCCACCAGGAACATGTTCAGTGCATTTTCCGAGCGCAGCCCGGCGGCTCGCAGTCGGTTGACCGTATTGGCATCGACGAGAGCATTGCGCAGATTGAAGCGCTCGACGATCTGACGGACATTGCGGTTGTTCTGGCTGCGCAGCGAGGCCTTGCCGCTGTCGGCGCTCAAGCGGGCGCGTTCCCGGGCGCGGATTTGTTCGCGCTCGGTGGACACAGCCTTCATGCGCTTGTTGAGATCGCCGCGCTCCAGGAAGGGCACGGCAATCGTGTAGAAGGTGGCGAAGACGGCAATCGCGACGAAGACGGCGAGAATCGTCCCGGGATCGGTCAATCTACTGGCGAAATCGGAGGACATGGCTCGGCGTCTCCTTCGGTCAAATCTCGAAATTGACCATGTTGCGCATGATGTAGATGCCGAAGGACATCCAGATGCCGGCGGCCCCCAGGATCAAATGGCCGCGCGGATCGGTGAAGAGGATCATCATGTATTGCGGCGAGGTCAGATAGACGAGCGTCGCGACGATGAAGGGCAGCGAGCCGATGATGACGGCCGAAGCCTTTGCTTCCATCGACAGGGCGGTGACCTTGGCTTTCATCTTCTTGCGCTCGCGCAGCACGCGCGCGAGGTTGCCCAGCGCTTCGGACAGGTTGCCGCCGGCCTGCGCCTGGATGGCGATGACGATCGAGAAGAAGTTCACCTCCTGCAACGGCATATGGTTCCTCATGCGCGCGCAGGCATCGGGCATGCTGAGACCGACCTGTTGGGCTTCGACGACGCGGCGGAACTCGGATTTTACCGGTTCGCGCGCCTCGCTCGCCACGAGCCGCACGGCGTCATTGAGCGGCAGGCCCGAGCGGATCGAGCGGGTGATGAGATCGAGCGCATTGGGGAATTCATCCAGGAACTTGTTCTGCCGGCGCTTGATGAGGAAACCGATGACCCAGCGCGGCAGGCCAAAGGCCGCGGCGAAAGGAAGGCCGGCGACGACGGCAAGCGGCGCGCCAACCAGGAAGACGACAAACATGACGAAAAAGCCGAACAGCACGCTGAAGAGATAGAAGCGCGCTGGTGTCACCGGTAGGCCGGCCTGCCCGAGGCGCATCTTTAGCGACTGCTTCTGCTTGGTGTTCTCCAATTGGCGCTTTTCCAGATCCTTCAGCGAATCCTGCACCGATTTGCGCCGTTTCGACATTTCCTGCACGCGGTCGCGCGCCGCCTTGACCTTCACGCGGTCGGTCTCGGCCGATTTGATCCGGTTGACGCGACTGTCGGCCTTTTTTTGCGCTTCGATCCGGGAATAGAGAATACCGTAACAGACAGCGGCCGCGGAGACGGCTGCGAGCACGACAATCAGAAGCACCACCGGATCGACACCGAACATCGGGAAAGTCCTATTTCGACTTGTTTTCCATTTCGTCGAGGGCGGCCGCCAGACGCTTTTCCTCGTTATAATAGCGGGCGCGGTCCCAGAAGTTCGGCTTGCCGATACCGGTCGACATATGCCGTCCGATGATCTTGCCGCCAGCATCTTCGCCTTCGATCTCGTAGCGCATCAGGTCCTGCGTGATGATCACATCGCCTTCCATGCCCATCACCTCGGTGATCTGTGTGATGCGGCGCGAACCGTCGCGCAAGCGGGCGGCCTGGATGACCACGTCGACAGAGGTGGAGATGATCTCGCGCACCGTCTTTGCCGGCAGGCTGAAGCCGCCCATGGCGATCATCGATTCCATACGGCTCAGGCACTCGCGCGGCGTATTGGCGTGGATCGTGCCCATCGAGCCGTCATGGCCGGTATTCATCGCCTGCAACAGATCGAAGACTTCCGGTCCGCGCACTTCGCCGACGATGATGCGTTCAGGACGCATACGCAGGCAGTTCTTGACGAGATCGCGCATGGTGATCTCACCCTCGCCTTCGATGTTCGGAGGGCGGGTTTCCAGGCGGACGACATGCGGCTGCTGCAATTGCAGTTCGGCTGTGTCTTCGCAGGTGATGACGCGCTCGTCGCGGTCGATGTAATTGGTCAGGCAGTTCAAAAGCGTTGTCTTGCCCGAGCCGGTACCGCCGGAAATGACGACATTGCAGCGAACGCGGCCGATGATCTGCAACAGCGTGGCGCCCTCCGGCGTGATGGCGCCGAAGCGGACGAGCTGGTCGAGCGTCAGCTTGTCCTTCTTGAATTTGCGGATGGTGAGCGCCGGGCCATCGATCGACAGCGGCGGTGCGATGACGTTGACGCGCGATCCGTCCGGCAGGCGGGCATCGCAGATCGGACTGGATTCGTCGACGCGGCGGCCGACCTGGCTGACGATACGCTGGCAGATCGAAAGGAGCTGGGCATTGTCGCGGAAGCGGATTTCCGATTCCACCGTCTTGCCGCCCACTTCGATGAACGTCTGGCCGGCGCCGTTGACCATGATGTCGGCGATATCGTCGCGGGCAAGCAGCGGCTCGAGCGGACCGTAACCGAGCACGTCGTTGCAGATATCCTCGAGCAGCTCTTCCTGCTCGGAGATCGACATCGCGAAATTCTTGATGGTGATGATGTCATTGACGATGTCGCGGATTTCCTCGCGCGCCGCCTCGGCATCGAGCTTGGCGAGCTGCGACAGGTCGATCGTATCGATCAGAGCGGAAAACACCTGCGACTTGGTGTCGTAATATTCTTCGGTGCGCGCCGGCCGGCGGCGTGTCGGCGTCTGCATCGAAGGCGGCGCCACCTGCTGGCGTTGTTGCGATCCCTCGCGCGCCGGCTCCACCAGCACGGTCGATGCCGCAGGCGCAGGAGCAGACGGTGCGCGCGGCGACGACGGCGGAGGCGTCACGCCGCCGCTCTTTGCAGGACCTTCATTTCCGCGTCTGCCAAACATGCCGTCGATCCAATTCTACGCTAGAGCATGATCTCAAAAACACGAACCGGCCTTCGAACGAGATCACGCGACATCAAACAATTACTTCCGCTTGAGGAGACCCAGCAGGCCGCCCTTCTTCGCCTTCTTCAGCGCAATGCGCCCGGTAACGATGTGCGATATCTGCGAGAAGGTCTCGGCGACCGGTGATTTCGGATCGGTCTCCGAAATCATGCGGCCGCTGTTGGCGGCATTGCCGAACAGGTTGATATCGAAGGGAATGATGGCGATCGGGTCGATCTCCAGCGGCTCGCAGAACTCCGAGGGACCGATTTCCGGGCGCTTCGGCATACCGACCTGATTGAGGATGAGATGCGGGGTCTTGTCGTTGGGGCGGAGTTTGCGCAGCGCATCCAGCATGTTTTTGGCGTTGCGCAGATTGGCAAGGTCGGGTGCCGCGCAAATCACGACTTCGTCGACGGCCGAAAGCACGGAGCGCGTCCATTCCGTCCAGAGATGCGGCACGTCGAGCACGCTCACCGGCGCGCTGCGCTGCAGAACGTCGAGCACGGGCTGAAAGGCCTGACCGTCGAAATCATAAGCGCGATCGAGCATGGAGGGGGCGGCGAGCAGCGACAGGTGTTGCGAACATTTGGTCAGCAGGCGGTCGAGGAAAACCTCGTCGAGACGCTCCGGCGCATAGACCGCCTCCGCAATGCCTTGCGCCGGGTCCTGATCGAAATCGATATTGGCGGTGCCATACGGCAGGTCGAGATCGGCGAGAATCGTCTCGGTGGAAAACAGGTTCGAGATGCCGAAGGCGCAATTATGGGCGATGGTTGACGCCCCTACCCCGCCTTTGGCGCCGATGAAGGCGACGCTGCGGCCGAGCGGCTCGGCATCGGGATCGACGAAGATCGCCGTCATCGCCGCCATGACATCGGTCATGGCGACCGGCTGGACCATATATTCGGAAATACCGTTGCGGATCAGTTCGCGATAGAGGCCGATATCATTGTGATGGCCGACGATCACCACCTTGGTGCTGGGATCGCAGACGGCGGCGAGCGGCGCAAGTTCTGCCAGCAGATTGCCGGGATTGGCCCGGGTTTCCAGAATGATCAGATTGGGCGTCGGCGTCGAGGCGAACATGTTTGCCGCCGCCGCCGTGCTGCCGCTGGTGATTCTCAGGCTGACCTTGGACATGCGCCGATCATTGGCGCATCGGTCCATCACCTGCTGCAACTGCTCGCTTTCGCAAAAGGCATGCACGGAGATGCGCGGCAATGGCCGCATGTTCTCGAGATCGCCCGTGCGGGGCGCGTCCTCGGCCTCCACCTCGGGCTTTCTGATATCGTAGTTGATAGCGCTCATGATTCTATCCTGTTCCGCCGGCCGGTTATCCTCATGCTCAGGAACCGCTGCTAAAGCCGCCGATCGTCGCCGTGCTGGTCGGGACGGAGCCGCTGCGGTAATTGTCGATCACCTTGCTGCGCTGGTCGGCATCGATCGGCGTCGCAGCGCGCGGCGCGATGAGGTCGGTTGGATTGGCGACCTGCGCTGCGAGGTTGTTCTGGGTGGCGCAGCCGAAATTGTAGTAATTCTGATTGTCGAAGGCGTTGGCCGACAGATCTTCCGGCCACTGGCCGCAGGCATTGGTGGTCGCCGTCGTCGCCATGAAGCGCAAACGGATCGGCGCGGCATCGCCGGGACCGCTGGTTTGATAATAGTTCTCGACAATACGCGCTGATGGGATACCGCTTGCTACAAGCTCCTGCCGGATCTGCCGGCGCACTGCGGAAATCCCAGGCGAGTTGGCCGAACCGCCGGGCGCCAGGATCTCGACAGTGCCGGAAGCATGCGCCTTATAATCCTGCACGAAGCCGCGAACCGTGTCGCGAGCGCCGGTCGTTATACGGCGGTCGCCCGCAATGACGGGAATGTCGACATGATGTTCCTTCTCAGTCAGCACGATGGGGTGGCGCTGACGATAGTCGTCGGAAACGGCGCTGGTTGTCATGCCATCCGGCGAACCCGCACATCCGGTAACGGCGGAAGCCATCATGATCAAGGCCAGGGCGGCAAATCGCGGCCTAGTGATACGGGGCGCATTGCGATCGAGGCTGGCCATTTTTTGGTCTCTCGTTGTTCCGGTTAAAAAGGGATGCGTCATGGTCCGTCTCCCCTCACTTGTAGATAAAGCCGACAGTGCCGTGGAAATCGGCATCGGCGACCGGCGGCCCGTCCTTGTGCCCGTAGATCTTGTTGACACGGTTCATGAAGAAGCCGCTGATATCGTTGCTCGGGGAGAAATTGTCGTCCGGGCGAGCAAGCTGGCTACGGGCCACCGGCCGCACCAGATAAGGTGTCGCGATGATGACCAGCTCGGTTTCGTCGCGCTGAAAGCTCTTTTGACGGAATAGAGCACCAAGGATCGGAATCTTCGAGGCGCCCGGCGTACCATTGGTGGTCTGCTGGATGGAATCGCTCAGGAGACCGGCCAAAGCGATCGAGCCGCCGGATGGCAACTCCACCGAAGTGTCGGCGGCGCGCTGGTTGTAGGTTGCCGTGCCGGCGTTAGCCGTGCCAACAGGATTGGAAACCTGAGTCTGCACATGCAAGGCGATTCGTCCGGCAGACAGCACGACAGGCGTGAAGGCCAAACTGATGCCATAGGTGAAGGGTGTGACCGTGACGGTCCCGTCCTTGTTCGTGACGGCGTATAGCGTCTGACCGCCCGAATTGAAGGTAGCGGCCTGGCCGGAGATCGCCGTCAACGTCGGCTCAGCCAGCGTACGGACGGCGCCAGCCTGCTCAAGAGCATTGAGATAAGTACTGATATTGTACTTGCCGATGGCGGTTTTGAACAAGCTGGCCAGACCGCCGCCGCCGGCTGCCGCAATCCCATCCGCGCCAGGACTGCCGAGCTGGGCAACCAACTGCCCACCGGAGGAATTGCTGACAAGATTGTCGAAGCCGATCTGCTTCAGCACGCTGCGCTTGATCTCGGCGACGGTGACCTTGAGCGTCACTTGATCCTCGCCTTCGATCTGCAGCAGATTGACGATCTGCGAAGTCTGGCGTGATTCCGCGAAGAGGGCGACGGAATTGTCGCCGCCGCTGGCGCTTGCAGTTTCGGTGCGGGTCGTCGCCTCACCGCCCTTGAGGAAGGCCTCGGCAAGCTGTTCGGCGCGCGACGAATCCTGCGGCGTTCGCACCGTGCCGGTCATGACAATGTTGTCGGAGACGATCTCGACATTGATGTCGGAGTCCGGGATGAAGCGCTTGATATTGGCCTGAAGAGTGGAAATGTCGCGCTCGATCTGGAGGTCGAGGCTGACGATCTCCTTCCCGTCGGCGCCGAAGACGAAGATATTGGTCTGGCCGACCGTCTTGCCGAAGAGATAGATGCGACGCGAGGTACGCGTCACGGCATCGGCCATCTTGGGATCGGAGACGAGAATATCATGGGCATCCGCCGGCAAGTCGACCACCAGCGCCTTGTTGAGGCCGAGCTTCAGCGTGCGCTTGGTGCCGAGGCCGGCAATCGTAACGATGCTGTCGGCACCGTCGGCCTTGGCCGTCGCCATCCGCAGGAAGGCGGGAGCCTCAGCGAAAGGCAGACCGATGAAAGCGGCCGAAAAGGAGAGAGCCGCAAGCGAGAGGAGGCCGATCGGTGTGCTGGTCTTGAACATGGTCCCGCCCCTTCTCATGGCGTCTTGGCTGCGGTTGCGCCATTGGTGACGATCGCGCCCGATTTGATGACCTGGACGACGGCGCCGCCGTTGTCCCCGGCCAGCAGGTAATCGGCGGCGGTCGTGTCCGGCTGCTGGGCGTCGGCGACGGAGCGAAGCGCCAGCGTCAGCCGGTCCGCCAACTGCTGGGCGACCGCAAGCACCTTTGTCTGATCCGGCGTCAGCTCAAGCGTCGCGGTCGTGCCGACGACGGACTTGGTACCATCCTGCTTTTCCTCGACCTGCTGATCTATGGCGAGCACGCGGACATTGCTGAGCACCGTCTCGGTCACGAATTTCTGAGTATCGCCTTTGCGCACCATGATCACATCGACCCGATCATTGGGAAGAATGAAGCCGCCGGCACCCGTCGCAACGGAGATTTCGGTGGAGACTGCGCGTTTGCCGGAGGGCAGCAGCGAGGAAAGAATGTGGCTGTTGGAATCGGCGACCTTCTCTTCGCGGATAGGTTCGCCTTCAAAGATCGGCAGACGCACGACTGCGCCGCTCAAGTCTTTCAGCGCATCGGGGCGATCGGTTTGGGTGATGAAACCCTTGACGACACCGCTTTGCGGCCAGGCGATCCAGTGGATCGACTTGTCATTCAGGCGCGAGCCGACAGGAAGATTGGCGCCTGCGACGAGTACATTGATCGTCGCCTCTTTCTCTACCACTGCTTCGATATGCGGCACGACATTGCGTGAGCCGGCCAAACGCATCGCCAGCAGTCCGGCAAGTCCTGCCGCGACGACTGCCACCGCGAGTATCATTAAGCGAGCGGGTTTCATGATCATTCCTTGGGGAATACGACTCTTCGCCCCGCAGAATGCCCTGCAATTGGTGTAATTATGGTTAATGGTATATTACATTTACAGTTACTTAATCATGGCGATCAAAGTCACACAAAATATAAAACGAGCAATATACCGTTAATACTTAGAAATATCTAATTTAGATAATATGCGATGACGCTGCGGCGACCATGGGCGACGAGGGAAAAGCCAGGAAGCCGCCGATAGCGATGGCAATGCCATAAGGGATCTTTTTGGCGATCATCAGCGAGTTCGGCAGCGGCAGGCCCATCGCCATGATGGCATTCGACTGGGAGCGTATCATCAGGATGACGATCGTCACCACGCCGCCGAGGAAGGCGACATAAATGAGAAAGGCGAGAAGCGACGGATCGAAGCCGAACCAGAGTGCGGAAGCTGCCAGCAGCTTGGCATCGCCGCCGCCCATGACGTTCAACGCGAAGAGCGCAAAGCAGGTGCCGAAAACAATGGCCGCGCCGGCGAAGTGCATGCCGATGTCAGGCCATGTCAGGCCGACGAGCGGCGCAAGCACGATGAAGGAGCAGGCCAATATGAGCGATACCCGATTCGGGATCGTCATCGTAAGCAGGTCAGTGAGGGCTGCGACCGCCAGACACAGTGGGAAGATCAGCAATGTCGCGGCTTCAAGCATCAAACATCCCCAACTCAACTATAAAAATCAAAAACCGCTCATGATACTGAGCGGTTTTCGCCTAAGACATGTCTTCGCAGCACCCGCAATTAATTAATGTGCGGTGGAAGCGGTGGTCATATTGCTCGAAATACGATTGAAAACGGTGCTGAGCGAGTTGCCCAGGGTCGTGGCGCCGGCAATGATGGCGACGGAGATCAGCGCTGCGATCAGGCCATATTCAATTGCGGTCGCACCGGATTCATCTTTCAGGAAACGCGAAAAAAGCTTGGTCATAAGTTAACTCCACTCACTTTGTTGACAGCACGTCCGCCAACTGTTCGCCGTTGATCGGATGAGTTGCACGGTAGCTGCTGGCCGTTTCCATCGCTTTAAGGAAGTGGGTTAACAGATCGAAAACTCCGAAGCGGAAATAGACTAGTTAACGTCAATTCATGTCTTTCTGAGCATTTTTAAAGAAAATCTTCAGCCTCTTCGCAATGTTTAGGGGTTTATGTATTAGCAATGAACGGGAATTGTCCCAGTATATTGCAACTCCCGTAGGGAAATCCCAAAATGGAAGAGGAAGAGGCGGCGCTGCACCGGAATTGAACGAATAGCCCTTCTCTTAATTATTCATTCACCATTCTTTCTCATTCTATCTGGCAATCATTTTTGCCATCAGCTTAACGAGGCCAAACCATGCCGACCCGCGGCAGAATCGCATTCTTTGCCTGCGTCGCCGCAACAGTGGGCTTAGTGCCGCAGTTTTCGCACGCCGCCGACGACGGCATGCTGCGTGTCTATATGGATCATGCGCGCGTATTGAAGCTTGATCGTCCAGTCAGCAAGGTCATCGTCGGCAACTCGCAGGTTGCCGACGCAACGGTCGCCGATCCGAAGACCATCGTGCTGACCGGCCGCAGTTTCGGCACCACGAACATCGTCCTGCTCGATTCCGACGGCAATGCGATCGTCGACGAACGTGTCCTGGTTTCGATCGATGAGGGCAATACCGTCCGCGTCTACCGTCAGACCAGCCGTTCGGTGCTGTCCTGCACGCCCAACTGCGAGCAGCACGCCCAACAGAACAACACCGCGGCCGCCGCATCCGCCACTCCATAGCGGTGGCGCCCTCGGTCCCGCCCTATATTCAGCTATACTTTATAAGGTTTCTTTTTTTTAAATAATTCCAAGCATCCCTTCAATATGAAGAGAGATGCGAAACGGATTATCAAGAAAGCAGTTCTAGCCTTACCCCACTTAAATCGCCGCGGATTCCGGTATGACACCAGATGACGATCTTCTTGGGGGCAGGATTTTTGCACAGCGACGTGCTTGCGGACGCTTGCGCGAATTCGTGCGTTCTCGCGACGGGACTGCGGCCATCGAATTCGCTCTGCTGGCGATCCCCTATTTCCTGATCATCTTCGCAATTTTGGAAACCTTCGTTGCCTTCACGGCCGAGCAAGTGGTTTCCAATGCGGTCGATACAGTGTCGCGCGAGATCAGAACCGGGCAGATCACCTATAATCACAACGCGACGACCGACATGACCGCGGCGCAGTTTCGCCAGGCCTTCTGCAACGAGATCTCGGTGATCATCGTCTGCTCGGCGGCTGAGCTGGCGACGCCCACCAATCTCTATCTCGATGTCGAAAGCTACGCGACCTTCGCCGCTATGCCGACAACCGTGCCGCGCACCTCGTCAGATCCTTATTCCGATCTGAACACGACGGGCTTCACTTTTGCGCCCGGCGGTGCCGAGTCGAAGAACATGGTGCGTGCCTACTATCGCTGGCAAGTGATGACCGATCTGCTGCGGCCTTATCTCACCACCATACGTCCATCTGACGGTTCGATGCCGACGACCTATCTCATCGTCGCGACATCGGCCTTCCAAAACGAGAATTATCCGTGAGAAGGGTCGCGATGGGTCGGAAGAAGCTGATGGCTAGGTTTTGCGCTCCCCTGCGGCGCCTTGCCCGAGACGAGCGGGGCATCGGCGCGATCGAATTCGCCATTCTGTTCCCGGTGCTGCTGATGCTCTATCTCGGCGCTTTCGAGCTTACCGTAGCGCTCAGCGTCGAAAAACGAGCCAGCCGGTCGGCCGGATCCATTGCTGATATCCTGACGCACCAATCGAGCGTCAGCAAGACGGTGCTCGCCACCATGCCTTCGGTTGCCGGCGCCATTTTCGCGCCCTACGACACGACCGGCCTGACGCTAAAAATCACCGGCATTCAGCTCGATGCAAGCAGCAACGCCACCGTTGCCTGGTCCTGGGCACAGGATGGCAGCAAGCCGTATTCGACCGGCAGCGCCGTCACCGTTCCCAGCGACATTGATCAGCCAAGCACGTTTCTGGTGCGCACCGAGCTCGCCATTCCATATCAGCTCATTAGTTTCGGCTCGGATTTCCTGCCGGCCGGCAGCAGCCAGATCACCATCGGCCGCGAATATTTCTATCGCCCACGCACCGAAACTGCGATTACCTGCAGCGATTGTTGAACAGAATCCCTGTGAATTCCTGCTATATTGCCAGGCTGAACAGAAAATTGCCAAGTTGACGTCGCCGTTATATGGGTGACGTTCAATGCGCTCGACGCTGGGCGTCGCGCGTTGAGCAATCCTATCGGGTGGACCATGGCGCGCGCCTTTCTCTTCGTTCTTGATTCCTTCGGTGTCGGCGGCGGTCCGGATGCGGCCGCATATGGTGATGAGGGGGCCGATACGCTCGGCCATATCGCCGAATTCTGCGCGGCTGGCGCCGCCGACCGCGAGGGCCTTCGTTCCGGCCCGTTGTCGCTGCCGAACATGTCGGGTCTCGGCTTGCTGGAGATCGCCAAGGCGGCTACTGGCCGTTATCCGGACGGCATGCCGAAGCCGGAAAAGCTTTATGGTCTTTATGGCTGCGCCAATGAAGTGTCGCGCGGCAAGGACACGCCATCCGGCCACTGGGAAATTGCCGGCACACCCGTCATGTTCGATTGGGGTTATTTTTCCACCGAAGGCGATGCATTTCCGCCGGAACTGGTCGAAGCCATCTGCGAGGCGGCCGACCTTCCCGGCATTCTCGGCAACTGCCACGCATCCGGCACCGAGATCATTGCCAAATATGGCGAGGAGCATATAAGCAGCGGTAAGCCGATCTGTTACACCTCATCCGACTCCGTCTTCCAGATTGCCGCGCATGAACATTATTTCGGCCTGGAACGGCTGATTGCGCTCTGCCAGATCGTCCGCACCCTGCTTGATTCCTATAATATCGGCCGCGTGATTGCCCGCCCTTTCATCGGCGAAACGCAGGCCACATTCGAGCGTACGGGCAACCGCCGCGACTTCTCCGTGTTGCCGCCAGAACCGACCCTGCTGGACCGGTTGGTCAAAGCCGAGCGTACCGTGCATGCGGTTGGCAAAATCGGCGATATCTTTGCCCATCAGGGCATCTCCAAGGTCATCAAGGCCAACGGCAACATGAAGCTGATGGACGCGACGCTCCGGACTATGGACGAGGCAGCCGATGGCGATCTCGTCTTTACGAATTTCGTCGATTTCGACATGGTCTATGGTCATCGCCGCGATGTGGCCGGCTATGCGGCCGCGCTCGAAGCCTTCGATGCAAGGCTGCCGGAGGTGCATGAGAAGCTGAAGCCCGGCGATCTCGTTATCCTGACCGCCGATCACGGCTGTGACCCGACCTGGCGCGGCACGGACCACACACGGGAGCGCGTGCCTGTGATCGCTTACGGGCCTGGCATCCGCTCGCGCTCGATCGGCGTCCGCCAGAGCTATGCCGATATCGGCGAGACCGTCGCGCGCCATTTGGGAATTGCGGCAGGACCGCATGGAAGGAGTTTTCTGTGACATCGCATTTGAAGAAGGTCGAGCTGCACTGCCATCTGGAAGGTGCTGCTCCGCCGGCGCTGACGCTCGCACAGGCACGGAAATACAACGTCGACACAAGCGCCTTCATGCGTGACGGTATCTATCTCTGGAAGGATTTCACCGAATTCCTCGTCTGCTACGACAAGGTTTCCGAGGTCTATCGCACCGAGGAAGACTACGCGCTGCTGACCGAGACCTATCTCGAAGAGCTTGCGGAGATCGGCTCGATCTACAGCGAGCTGATCGTCTCACCCGATCATGGCGACCGTATCGGCCTTGGCGCGGATGCGTATATGGCCGGTGTCTCTGCCGGCATTCGCGCGGCGCAGGAAAAGAGCGGCATCGTCGCCCGGCTGCTCGTTACCGGAGAACGTCATTTCGGGCCGGAGCGCGTCATCAAGGCCGCCGAATATGCCGCCAGAAGCGACAATCCCCTGATCACGGGCTTCAATATGGCGGGTGAGGAACGCATGGGGCGCGTTGCCGATTACGCGCGTGCCTTCGACATTGCCCGCGAAGCCGGCCTCGGCCTCACCATCCACGCCGGCGAAGTCTGCGGCGCCTTCAGCGTCGCCGATGCGGTCGAGTTGGTCCGCCCATCGCGCATCGGTCATGGTGTGCGCGCCATCGAGGATGCCGACCTCGTCAGACGTCTCGCCGATCTCGGCACGGTGCTGGAAGTCTGCCCCGGCTCGAATGTCGCTCTGAATGTCTTTCCTGATTTCGCAGCGCATCCGCTGCGCCAGCTTCGCGATGCGGGTGTGCGCGTCACCATTAATTCCGACGATCCGCCCTTTTTCCACACCTCGTTGAAGCGCGAATACGAGCTGGCATCCACGTCCTTTGGCTTCAGCGACGACGAGATCAATGCCATGACCCGCACTGCGGTCGAGGCAGCGTTTGTGGACGAGGTGACACGGGCGTCTCTGCTCGCCAGATTATGACCGCATTATTTTAGGTCGTCGATTGGGGATGACGTTCCAAAATGCGGCCTATTTTCTTGCACAAGAGGCGATTTCCGTGGAAGAAACATCAGATATCACGGAATTATTGGAAGGCTGAAATCATGGACGGCGTCACTGTCATCGATCACCCGCTCGTGCAGCATAAATTGACCATCATGCGCAAGAAGGAGACGTCGACGGGAAGCTTTCGCCGGCTTCTGCGCGAGATTTCGACACTGCTCTGCTATGAAGTGACCCGCGACCTCGAACTGACGATCGAGACCATCGAGACGCCGTTGCAGCCGATGGACGCGCCGATCCTGGAAGGCAAGAAGCTGGTTTTCGCCTCGATCCTGCGCGCCGGCAACGGCCTGCTGGAAGGCATGCTCGACCTCGTGCCCTCGGCCCGCGTCTCGCATATCGGTGTCTACCGAGATCATGAAACGTTGCAGCCGGTCGAATATTACTTCAAGGCACCGGACGACATATCCGAGCGCCTGATCATCGTCGTCGACCCGATGCTGGCAACCGGCAATTCCTCGATCGCCGCGATCGACAAGCTGAAGGAGCGCGGCGCCCATAATATCCGTTTTCTCTGCCTGCTCGCGGCCCCGGAAGGCATCGCCAATTTCTGCAAGGCGCATCCGGATGTCCCGGTCTTCACGGCGGCGATCGACAGTCACTTGAACGAAAAGGGCTATATCGTCCCCGGGCTCGGCGACGCCGGCGACCGGATGTACGGCACGAAATAAATCCTGCCGATATAATTGCTTTTTTTGCCTGGCAGCCCCCAAACTGCTGGGCTTTTTATTGATCTGTTTAGCGCCCTGTCAGCGAAGCTGCTTTAAATAGTAGGGATCAATGGGCTCGACGTACGAAGCTCATAAGAGGGATCTCGCCGATGCTCGTTCGCGTTCTTGTTTTTGCCGGTATTATCGCCGCCGCGGCTACACAGGTCCCGGCGTTGCTGGGCACGCAAACGGCAAGCAGCGAAAGCTCGACGCCCGTAGTCAAGGTTGCGGTGCCGCCGCAGCCAGCCGCGGCGCCGGTGACTGCATATGGAAGCGTGTTGTTACCAGCGGGCGCGGGCGGTCACTACGAGGGCGACTTCAAGGTCAATGGCCGGCCGGTTCATGGCATGATCGATACGGGCGCGACCTATGTAGCGATCAATGAGAGTACAGCGCGCCGTCTCGGCATCAGCGGCAACGATCTCGATTATCGCTACACCACGCAGACAGCCAACGGCCCATCCAAAGTGGCTCTCGTCAAGCTCGATCGTCTTGAGATCGGCACGATCAAGGTCCGCGATGTCGACGCCGTGGTTGCAAAAGACGGCGCATTGAGCACGACGTTGATCGGCATGAGCTTCCTGAAAAAGCTCAATTCCTACAGTGCCGAAAACGGCTCACTGCGTTTGACGCAATAATTGTCGGTTAAATCCGCGCAACGATCACCGGCGGCAGAACAGGTGCAGCGTCGCCGATCTCGTACTTTGCGCTGAGATCGGCCGCGGCCTTTTCAGCGCTTGCCTCTTCGGCGGCATGAACGGTTGCGATGCGATCGCCTTTGTTGACCTCTGTTCCGAGCGGCAGAATATCGCTGAAGCCGACGCGGTGGTCGATCTTGTCCTGCGGATGACGGCGACCGCCGCCGAGATCGATGACGCTCATGCCGATGGCACGGGCATCGCAGGCCGCAAGCCAACCATCCGAAGACGCAAGAACAGGCTTCTGCACCGGAGCGGCGGTCAGATATTTGCCCGGGTGATCCAGCAGATCGGCAGGGCCGCCGAGGGCTTGGACCATGCGGGCGAAAAGCTCGGCCGCCTTGCCGGAGGAGAGCGCTGCGTGCGCTTTTGCCTCCGCCTCGAGCAATGTCTTTGCGATACCGGCCTGCGTCAGCATCTCGGCGGCGAAGGCCAGCACGACCGTTTCCAGCCGCGTGTTCACCTTGCCACCCCTCAGGAAATCCAGGCAATTGCGGAGTTCGACGACATTGCCGGCGGCGTCGGCCAGCGGCTGATTCATGTCGGTGATCAAAGCCGAGGTCTTGACGCCAGCGCCATTCGCCACTTCGACCAGCGACCGAGCCAGCGTCTCGGCCTCCTCCAGAGAGGTCATGAAGGCGCCGTTGCCGATCTTGACGTCCAGCACCAGCGTCTCAAGGCCAGCGGCCAGCTTTTTCGATAGGATCGAAGCAGTGATCAGCGGCACGGAATCGACCGTGGATGTGACGTCGCGCACGGCATAAAGCTTGCCGTCGGCGGGCGCTAAGGTCCCGGTCTGGCCGATAATGGCGCAGCCCACCTCGTCCACGACCTTGCGGAAATGGCTCGCATGCGGGGTGATGCCATAGCCAGGGATTGATTCCAGCTTATCCAGCGTGCCGCCGGTGTGGCCGAGGCCGCGGCCGGAAATCATCGGCACGGAAAGACCGCAGGCAGCGGCGATTGGCGCCAACATCAGCGAGACGTTATCACCGATGCCGCCGGTCGAGTGCTTATCGGCGATCGGTCTATCGATGCCCGACCAGGAGAGCATCTCGCCGGAGCGGGCCATGGCCAGCGTCAGCGCTACGGTTTCCTCACGCGTCATGCCGCTGTACCAGACGGCCATGGCGAAGGCGCCGATCTGGCTTTCGGCCAGCTCATCGCGAGCAAGGGCGGCGATGAAGGCGTCGATATCGGTGACGTGAAGCGTGCCGCCGTCCCGCTTTCGCCGGATGATCTCTTGCGGAATCATCGCTCAGTAGCCGGAGGCCGCCGCGGTGGATTGCCCGCCGCCGAGCACGTTGAGGATATCGTCCAGCAAGCTCGATGCGCCGAAACGGAACGTCGAGGGCATCGCCCAATCCGGCGCCATGATGGTTTCGGCAAGGCTCAGATAAAGAGCCGCATCGGCAACGGAGCTGATGCCGCCGGCCGGCTTGAAACCAACCTTGCGGCCGCTCTGGCGGATCGCCCGCAACATGATGTCGGCCGCTTCCAGCGTCGCGTTGACGGCGACCTTGCCGGTGGAGGTCTTGATGAAATCGGAGCCGGCCTCTATTGCCAGTTCCGAAGCACGCCGGATCAGCGCCACGTCCTTGAGTTCACCGGTTTCGAGAATGGTCTTCAGCAACACCGGCCCGGTGCATTCGGCCCTGACGGCGGCGACCATGTCGGTGACGGCCTGCTCGTTGCCGGCCAGCAGTGCGCGATAGGGAATAACGAGATCGATCTCATCGGCGCCGTCGGCGATCGCCTCGCGCGCTTCGGCGGCGACGTCGGCCACTTCCATGTCGCCGGCCGGGAAGTTCACGACGGTCGCGATCCTTACCGCATGGTCGGTTCCGAGAATGCCGCGGGCTTGGGCGACGAAACGCGGCCAGATGCAGATGGCGGCGGTGTTGCCATAGGGCGATTGGGCGCGCGCGCAGAGCGTCTCGATCTGGGCCGGTGTGCAGTCATCCTTAAGATTGGTGAGATCGAGAAGGGAAAGCGCAACGGCCGCCGTTTCTCTGAGGGAATGGCTCGTCATTGTTCGTTTCCTCCGTCCGCAATCATTTCTTTCAGAATGGCGGCAAGGCGAGCGCCGCCGACCGGGGCCATGTCCTTCGTCTCTTCATGCGAGAGCTCGGCGCCGGTCATGCCAGCCCCATAATTAGTAATGACGGAGGCCGCTGCAACCCTCAGGTCGAAAAGACGCGCAAGAATAACTTCCGGCACCGTCGACATGCCGACGGCATCGGCGCCCAGAATGCGCGCCATGCGGATTTCCGCCGGAGTTTCGAAGCTCGGGCCGGAGAACCACATATAGACGCCGTGCGACAGCTTGATCTCGGCCTTTTCCGCCGCCTTGCGCATGCGCATGATCAGATCGGTGTCATAGGCACTGGTCAGGCCGACGAAACGCCTGTCGCTTTCCTCGCCGATCAGCGGGTTCATGCCGGAATAATTTATGTGATCGGTGATCTGCATCACCGATCCCGGCGGCATTTCCTCGCGCAGCGACCCGGCCGAATTGGTGAGGATCAGCGTCTCCACGCCGAGAGCCTTCAGCGTCTCGATTGGCACGCGCATGGAGTTGGCGTCGCCCTTTTCATAATAATGCACCCGGCCGGACAGCATGATGACCGGCACGTTGCCGAGGTGACCGGCGACCAGAGTGCCGGCATGGCCGGAGACGGCACTGACGGGAAAATCGGGAAGATCGGCATAGGGCATGCGCACGGCGTCCCTCACCTGATCGACGAGCGAGCCAAGGCCGGAGCCGAGGATGATGGCGTAGCGCGGCTGAAGATCACCGAGCTTTGCGGCCAAGAGGTCGGCGGCGGCGGTCATCCGAGTATCTCGGTTTCGAAGCTGAAGGGCAGCATCTCGTCCATCGTCATGGTCTTCTTCACCCCTGTTTCGTCGCAGAGATAGATGCGCGTTTCCTTGCTGGCGAACTCGGCGATCTTCTGCCGGCACCCGCCGCAGGGCGGGCAGAGCGGCAGCTTTTCGGCGATGACGGCCATTTCGACGATCTTCTTGGCGCCGCCCATGATCATATGGCTGATCGCGGTCGGCTCGGCGCACCAGCCCTGCGGGAAGGACAGGTTCTCGATATTGGCACCGGCGTAGATCTTGCCGTCCTCGGCGCGGATTGCCGCGCCGACAGGAAATTTCGAATAGGGGGCATGGGCAAAGGCCATCGCTCCGCGGGCGGCCTCGAACAGATCATGCGACATGGATCAGCGCTCCTTGGTGTAGGGCACGCCGCCCGCCTTTGGCGGTTTGGCGACGCCGATGAAGCCTGCGAGCAGGATGCAGGTCAGGATATAGGGCAGCGCCTGGAAAATCTGCACCGGCACTTCACCGATGCCAGGCACCGCTTTGCCCTGCATGAAATTGGCGAAAGCATCGAGGAAGCCGAAGAGCAGGCAGGTGAACATGACCGGCACCGGCTTCCATTTGGCGAAGATCAGCGCGGCGAGCGCGATATAGCCCTTGCCCGCGGACATGTTGTTGATGAAGGCAGCCGATTGGGCGATGGCAAGATAGGTGCCGGAGAAGCCGCAGAGAATGCCGGCGACGATCAACGACCGATAGCGCAGCCACTCGACGGAGATGCCGGCCGTATCGACAGCGCCCGGATTTTCGCCGACGGCGCGCAGGCGAAGGCCGAAACGGGTGCGATAGAGGATCCACCACGAAATCGGCACGGCGAGGAAGGCGAGATAGGTCAGGATATTGTTGCCGGAGATGACATTGGCATAGAGCGGCCCGATGAAGGGCACGTCATGAATGGCATTGGCGCCCGGCAGCGTGATCGAGGCGAAACGCGCCTCGGCCGGCAGCGTCGGCGTGCGCCCGCCCTGGCCGAACCAGGCCTGGCCGAGCACGATGGTCAAGCCGGCGGTCAAAAAGTTGATCGCGACCCCGGAGACGATCTGGTTGCCGCGATTGGTGATCGAGGCGAAGCCGTGCAGCAGGCCGAAGGCCACCGATATGACGATGCCGGCGCCGAGCCCGGCCCAGGCCGAACCGGAGACGGAGGCGACGCAGGCGGCGGCGAAGGCGGAGGCCAGCATCTTGCCTTCGAGCCCGATGTCGAAAATGCCGGCGCGCTCGGAAAACAGGCCGGCAAGGGCTGTGAAGATCAGCGGAATCGACAGGCGGATGGTCGAGCCAAGTATGCTGATGAGGAGCTCATAATATTCCATCGTCCGATCCTCACGTCCTGGCGAATTTTTGATAAGTACGCACCAGCACGGGCCGGAACATATATTCGAGGGCGCCGGCAAACAGGATGACCAGACCCTGGATGACCACGATCATGTCGCGCGTGATGTTGGGCATGTCGAAGGAAAGCGCATCACCGCCCTGGTAGAGAATGCCGAACAGGATCGCCGCCAGGATGATGCCGACCGGGTGGTTACGGCCCATCAGCGATACAGCGATGCCGACGAAGCCGGCGCCGAGCACGAACTCGACCTGCAGGCGGGCCGAAGCGCCCATCACCGGATTGAGCGCCATCATGCCGGCCAGACCGCCCGAGAGCAGCATGGCGATAATGACCGTGCGGGCGTAGGGAATACCGGCATAGACGGCAGCCGTCGGACTGAGGCCGAGCGTGCGCATTTCATAGCCGAGCTTGGTGCGCCAGACGAGCACCCAGACGAGGAAGCACATGACCAGCGCGATCAGGAAGGAGACGTTGAGGGGCGCCGCGCCGATCGTCGAACCGAAGATGCCCATCAGCCAGTCCAGCTTCGGAAGCTGGCCGCCGGCGAGGAAGGTGCGGGTTTCCGGCGCCATCTTGCCAGGCACGATCAGCACATGCACCAGGATGAAATTCATCATCGCAGAGGCGATGAAGTTGAACATGATGGTGGTGATGACCACATGGCTGCCGCGTTTGGCTTGCAGCCAGGCGGGGATAAGAGCCCAGAGCGCACCGAAAATGGCCGCACCGATGACCGCGAAAGGCATCGTCACGTACCAGGGCACATATTTGTCGAGCGTCAGCGCCACAAGCGCGCAGCCGAGACCGCCGACATAGGCCTGACCTTCCGAGCCGATGTTGAACAGGCCGGCATGGATGGCGACGGCCACCGACAGGCCGGTGAAAATGAAACTCGTGGCATAGAACAGCGTGAAGCCGATGCCCTCACCGCTGCCCAGCGCGCCCTGCAGGAGCAGGTTCAGCGCATCCAGCGGGCTTTCGCCGATGAACCAGACGACGAGGCCGGAAATCAGGAAGGCAATAATGAGGTTGATGACCGGGATCAGGCCGTAATTGATCCAATTGGGAAGCGAAACGGAAGCAGTGCTCATCAAGGCCTCATGCGGCAATGCCGGCCATCATAAGGCCGAGTGTCTGTTCACCGGCGTCAGCCGTTTTCTCGCCGACGATGTGGCCGGCGAACATGACGAGGATCCGATCCGAAAGCGCGCGGATTTCATCCAGCTCCACCGACACCAGCAGGATCGCCTTGCCGGCGTCGCGCATCTCGATAATGCGGCGATGGATGAATTCGATGGCACCGATATCGACGCCGCGTGTCGGCTGGCCGATCAGCAGCGCCCTCGGATCGCGCTCGATCTCGCGGGCGACGACGATCTTCTGCTGGTTGCCGCCGGAAAAATTGGCTGTTTTCAGCCGCGCGTTCGGTGGGCGGATGTCGTATTTCTCGATCTTCTCCAGCGCATCCCTGCGCATGGCGTCGAGATCGAGCATGCCGCCGCGCCCATATTTGGTGTCGCGGTGATAGCCGAGCATGGAATTCTCATATTCCTCAAACTTGAGGACGAGACCCATGTGATGGCGGTCTTCCGGGATATGGGCGAGGCCGAGTTCACGCAAAACGGCCGGGTCGGCGGTGCCGATCGGCTCGCCATGCAGATAGATTTCGCCCGAGGCCGGCTTGCGGATGCCGGCGATCGCCTCCAACAGTTCCGACTGACCATTGCCGGCGACACCGGCGATGCCGACGATCTCGCCGGCACGGACCTCGAAGGAAACATTGTCGACCATGGTCACGCCACGGCCGTCCTTGACGGTCAGGTTGCGGACTGAAAGTACAACCTCGCCCGGATGGGCAGACCCTTTTTCGACGCGGAGCAATACGCGGCGGCCGACCATCAGCTCGGCGAGCTCTTCGACGGTGGTTTCCGCCGTCTTGCGGGTGGCAACCATTTCGCCGCGGCGCATGACCGACACCGTATCGGTAATGGCCATGATTTCGCGCAGCTTATGGGTAATGAGAATGATGGTCTTTCCCTGGTCGCGCAATACGCGGAGAATCCGGAACAGATTGTCGGCTTCGGCTGGCGTCAAAACGCCGGTCGGCTCGTCCAGAATGAGGATCTCGGCGCCGCGATACATGGCCTTCAGGATCTCGACGCGCTGCTGCTGGCCGACGGGAAGCTCCTCGATCAAGGCGTCCGGATCGACGTCGAGGCCGTAATCGGTCTCCAGCCGCTTGAGTTCGGCGCGGGCAGCGGTGACGCCCTTGGCCAGCAGGGCACCGCCTTCGGCGCCGAGCATGACGTTCTCGAGCACGGTGAAATTGTCGACCAGCATGAAATGCTGGTGCACCATGCCGATGCCGGCGGCAATCGCCGTCTGGCTGTCGCGGATGGCGATAGGGTTGCCGTTGATGCGGATCTCGCCGCTATCGGCATGATAGAAGCCGTAGATGATCGACATCAGAGTCGATTTCCCGGCACCGTTCTCACCGATGATCCCGTGAATCGAACCCTTGGCAACGGTCAGGTTGATGTCTTTGTTGGCATGGACAGCACCGAACTTCTTGTCGATGCCCACGAGTTCGATGGCAGGCGTTTGGCTCACTACGCAGCTCCAGAAATCAGACTTCCGGATAAGAAAAGGGCGTATGACGTTTTGAATGCGTCATACGCCCTTATTTCATATCAGCTCTTCGGGCAGGCGTTGTCGGTCGTGTAGTCGTGTACCTTGACCTTGCCGGCAATGATGTCGGCGGTCGCCTTGTCGACGGCGGCCTTCATTTCCGGTGTGACGAGCGGCTTGTTGTTGTCGTCCATGGCAGCGCCGACGCCCTCTTCCTTGAGGCCGAGTTCCTGCGTGCCGGCGGTGAACTTGCCGTTCTTCGCGTCGGTGAAAGCGTTATAGACGGCGAGGTCGACGCGCTTGACGACGGAGGTCAGGACCGAACCCGGATGCAGGTAGTTCTGGTTGCTATCGACGCCGACGGAAAGCTTCTTATTGTCGGCAGCCGTCTGCAGCACGCCGAGACCGGTGGCGCCGGCAGCCGCGTAGACCACGTCGGCACCCTGGTCGATCTGGTTCTTGGTGAGCTCGCCGCCGCGAACCGGGTCATTCCAGGCAGCACCGGTCGTGCCGGTCATGTTCTGGAAGACTTCGATCTTCGGATTGGCGGCGTGGGCGCCCTGCTCATAGCCACATTCGAACTTGCGGATCAGCGGAATGTCCATGCCGCCGACGAAGCCGATCTTGCCGGTCTTCGAAGCCATGGCAGCCATGACGCCGGCGAGGTAGGAACCTTCATTTTCCTTGAACTTGACGGAGCGAACGTTCGGCAGATCGAGGCTGTCGTCGATCAGAACGAATTCGGTCTTCGGATATTCGGCGGCAACCTTCTGCAGAGCGGACGTCCAGGCGAAGGAGACGGCGATGACCGGATTGAAGCCCTTGCTGGCGAAGTTGCGCAGCGCCTGTTCGCCCTGAGTGTCGCCGGTCGGCTCGAAGTCGCGATAGGCGATGCCGGTTTCCTTCTTGAACCTTTCGGCGCCGTTGTAGGCCGCTTCGTTGAAGGACTTGTCGAACTTGCCGCCGGTGCCATAAACGATCGCCGGCTTGATGTCGGCCGCAAGCGCCGTTGCCGACATGGCAGCCAAGGCGAAAAGGGTCAAAAGGGATTTTTTCATGAGTTGCAGCCCTATTGTTGCTATCTTGTTGGGTCCTCCCGCAAGTCCGTTGACCGGACATGTCTGCGGAACCGCCGACCTCCCCCGAGGTCAAGCTGGCGCGCATCCTTGCATGGCTGCAGGAAAAATTCACGAGAAATTTTTCAGTTGGTAAAGATTTGTGGGAATTGCCAAAAACCCGCTCAAAGGAGCTGATTTTCGAACATTTTCGCCCTCAAACTGCAATTTTATTAGCCAAGCAACGGCCGACGATCGGGGTCGCAGGAACGGCGTCGAGCCCTACCACGCTTGCGATCCGTTGTCTTGATACCCTCGTGATCTATATCAGCGCGATTGCCCGAAACGCAGCCCGAAGTTCCCACATCAGATATTTGTCGTCATCGAAGCCAGAACCTCACGCAGACTGGTTCGGCCCCGTCTAACCTCTCCAGCCCCTCGCTCGACATCGATCCGCCCGGCATTGTGGGCGTCATACATCTCGGCAACCAGTTCGGCATAACTTGCACCCAGCCCTCCGCGAACGAGCGAAGGCATCCAGTCCGGACGCGGCATCTCGCTAGCAACAATTTTCCGGCCGGCGAGCTCTCCAGCAATCCGCGCGACGTCCTCCGCGCTATAACGCTCTGGCCCTTCCGCATGGATGATGCGGAGAGACGCTTGAGCGTTGGATAAGAGCAATTCGCCCGCAATGAAGCCGACATCGGGAGCCGACACCGTGGGGAATAGTTTCGACACCGGATGATGCAAGATTGGGAGCACGCCGGTCTCGACCGCGTATCCGATCTGGCGGCTCCAATTCTCCATATGCTCGGCGGAGCGCAGGAAGGTCAAAGCGGCGGAGAGCTTTTTCAGTTCCGACTCGAGATGATGGAAAATCAGCGTGATGCCGGTGTCGGATGTGAGATGCGCGCCATAATCGGAGATTGCCAGAACAGAGCTAGGCCTATTCCGGTCGAGTGCATAGACGATTGATCTTATGCTGTCCTTCATCTCTGCGGCCGCATCGTCGGCTCGAATGCTTGTGGGGCAGATGATCTGTACGGCGGCCGCGCCGCTCATGCTTTCAGAGAGAGCCGCATTATCCCGAATGTCCGCGACGGCAATCTCGCAGCCCATAGCCTCGAGATCATCAGCGCCGTTTTGACGCCGAACGATGGCTCTGACCGGTGCGCCGTGGCGACGAAGCTCGGCGATCGTCGCACGCCCTATCTTTCCGGTCGCACCCAAAATTACGAACATCTCTTCATCCTCCAAGATTTCATTGCGGATGCAGAGCATGCTGTTTTTACACGTCCTGTCGCACAGGATCGGACGATGAAGAGCAGAAACGGACAGCAAAATCATCGCTTCCGTGCCGACGAAGGAGCGGTCGGCCTTCGCGGACTATTGCCTCAACCGCGAAATGCCAGCCGGGGTCACGCCGAGAATGCGCTTCATTGCCTGAGCCATATGGCTCTGATGGGCGAAACCGGCGGCCAAGGCGACCTGGCTGATCGACAGCTCTCCGATCGCAAGCAGGCTTCTGGCGTGCTCCACCCTGCGGCGGATCACATATTGATGAACCGGCATCCCGAAGGAGCGGCGAAACAGCACCTTAAGATGCGAGACGCTGATTGCCGCCACCTCAGCCAATTGCGCCAGCGATAAATCCCGATCGAGATTGGAGTCGATGAACTCGATCAGCCTGCGTCTCTGACTTGACGAAAGCTTTTGCCGGGCGGCGATGGTCGGACGGAGTGGGCCACCGATGAGCCGGACCGCCAGCGCCTTCCCAAGGCTTTCGACGAACAGGCGATCAGCCGGTTCCTCCGTCCTCATTTGTGTCTCCAGCGCCAAGGCGATGTGCTCGATACCGGGATCGCGATGCTGAAACCTCGGACTGACGGCAATGCTGTCAGGATCGATCTCCAGATCCTTCGCCGCGCTGCGCACGATGGCCGGGCTTATCCAGAGGCGCAGAATTGTGCAGTCGGCGTCGTCTTCCCATTCGCCGTCCAGGCCCGACGGAACAATATCGATATCGCCATGAGCCTGAAGGCGACGATGCTGCCGGCCGTCGCATCGGCAGGAGGCGTTGACCGGCGCTCCGATATGAATTCCAAGACGGTGAAATGGTGTTGCCGGTATGTAGGTAAGGCCGGCGGCGATATTCCAGCGCTCTGCCTTTATGCCGAAGGGGCCGAGGTCGTGATCAAGCAAGTCCTTCTCCCGTCTCCGGTGACTAATTTTTATATTCGGGCGGCGTCAGACGCTGAAGCGGCCTGCAACAGGCGGCTTCTTATAGGCGATCATCCACAGAAGCAGCGAGATCGCCAGGAACACCGCGAAAGCCGGCTGGAACAATAGCCACTGTATGACCAGATCATAAAGGCGCGGATGGATATAATAGGAAATCAGCGACTGGACGGTCGCAAGCGACGATGGGCTGACATCATTCCAGGCATCCTCCATCGGCGTCACCACGATGGCAGAGGCGGCAACCGACTGGATGGAATCGATGGTGCCGGCGATCACCGCGACGACCAGCGCAACAAGGCTGGCAAAACGCAACAAGAAACGCATCGAATCCTCCGCATACTCATTACCCACCGGCCATAAACGAGCAGCCGATCGCATTCTGCGCCATCCTTCTACTTAGATAAGTTGAGAGCCTGACAAGCGCAATGGACCAAAGGTCTGGAGTTTTCTGTCGGGAAGTCAAAAATCTGTTAGATTCGGGTTGATCCTAGGAAATTCATCGGTATATATCGCGGCCGTTCCGACGATTTGCCTCCTGACCGGTTGCGAAACGCCAAAGGACAGGTGGCCGAGTGGTTTAAGGCGCACGCCTGGAACGCGTGTGTACGTGAAAGCGTACCGAGGGTTCGAATCCCTCCCTGTCCGCCATTCTATCAATTTTCCTTTATGACTTGATATTCTGCCCGATGGCTACGGCAGATACTACCGATTGACCGTACTTCGCATTGTCTGGTGGTGGCGTCTTGATCGGAAGCCGATACCCGCGAAGGGATCGCCTCTCTGGCAGGAGCGCGTCGCAGCCGGGGTTCACATCACCTTCTACATCGTCATTCTTGGCATGGCTGCCAGCGGCATCGGAATGATGATCTTGAGCGGCGCGGCATCTGCTGTGTTCGGAACGCCTGGAGCGATGCTGCCCAACTTCGCCAATTATCCGCCGCGGGCACCTCATGGTTTGGGTGCCTTTTTGCTTGTGGGACTGCTGGTGTTCCATGCCGGTGCGGCCCTGTACCACCAAATCATTCGCCGCGATGGCGGGCTCAGACGCATGTGGTATGTCGGGTCATCCGGCAGTTAGAGATGTGCTGAATCCACTCACAAGATTTCGGAGTTGTGGCGAACTCCCATTCGCGAGGCTTTCGGGCCTATAGCGTCGTTCTCGTCGAAACCGATAGTGCTGATCTTCCTTGCTACGAGTTCAATGAAGGCCAACCTGATCCCCGGTGGAACGGCTGGATATGGAAACGGCGGGCTCGACCATCGGGACCAGAGCCCGTCGCAATTCAGCGGGGAATAACCGACTTTATGAGCTATTCCCCTTGCGGGGCCGTCAATGGCTTGCGAGCTGCCGCAGTGGCCGGAAAGGCCGACAACTCAGGCTGCGAACCCGGTTTGCCCTCGGCTACCGTCTTCAAATGCTCGACCAAATCGCGGGCGAATGGAGAGAGTTCCTCGATCGCGCGCATGCAGAGCAAGAGACGGCGGGTTGCCCAGTCGTCGACCAGGCGGATGGATCGGATCGGCATCGATCGGCACCATCTTTTTGCGGCGGTTTCCGGCACGATCCCGATGCCAACGCCGTTGGCCGCCAATCGGCAGATGCCCTCGAATGTTCTCATCCGGACGCGGAACTTCAGGGGATGGCCCGCACGGGCCGCGTGCTCGTCGATATGCTCCTGCAGGGGGCTCCCGATCGTTAAACCGACGAATTCCTGTTTGACGATTTCCGCAAATGCAAGCGCTTTTGCCGACGCAAGGGGATGATCGGCAGGCACGACGAGCACGAGGCGATCGATGGCGAAGGGCAGAAGCTGCAAATTGCCGGCGTCGACCGCATCCGAAATAATCCCGATTTCCGCCAGACCACCCGCCACCGCCTTCACGATCTCGCTGCTCAGCCGTTCATTCAGATCGATGTCGATATGGGGACGGGTTGAGAGATAGGGCGCCAGCGCCTCGGGGAGAAACTCCGTAATGGCGGCCGTGTTCGCCAGCAGCCGGATATTGCCCTTCAGCCCCTTGGCATAGACGCCCAACTCGCCCTGCATATGGTCGATCTGCCGAAGGATGATGCGGGCATGATGGGCAAGAGCCTCGCCGGCTGCCGTCGGCGCGATTCCCCTGCGCCCTCGTTCGAGCAGGCGCAGGCCGCACAGCTCTTCCATTCCGCGCAGCCGTTCGCTGGCCGAAGGAAGCGCAAGATTCGCGCGCGCTGCTCCATGGGTGATGCTGCCCGCCTCGACGACGAGCAGGAACAGGCGAAGGTCGGTGAGATCGAAACGCATGGACCGGAAGGCTATCATGTCCCCAGCCTTCGGAACAGCCTAAGGCTCAGTTAGGATCATCCGCATTGCGGGCGGCCTGCGGAATTGCCACAAATGACGGCATGTTCGATCATTCTTCCTGGCTGATCCTCGCCACCGTTTCGACGTTCCTCCTCGCCGGCATCGTCAAGGGTGTCACCGGCATGGGCTTGCCCACGGTCGCGATGGGGCTGCTGGGCGCGATCATGCCTCCGGTTGCGGCGGCGGCCTTGCTGATCGTGCCGTCCTTCGTCTCCAATGTCTGGCAATTATTCGCCGGACCGCGTTTCGCCGCACTCGCCGAAAGGCTATGGCCGATGCTGCTCGGCATCTTGGCCAGTACGGTCGCCACCTCCTCTATGCTGGCAAGCGGCAACACCCAATGGACCACGATGGCGCTCGGGATCGCCTTGATGATCTATGCCGGCTACACCCTGTTTGCCCGGCAAGTGGCCGTGCCGAAGAGAGCGGAGCCCTGGCTGTCGGCCGTGGTCGGTCTGATGACCGGCACTGTCACTGGAGGCACCGGCGTCCTCGTCATTCCCGCCGTTCCCTATCTTCAGGCTCTTGGTTTGAACAAGGACGATCTGATCCAGGCTCTCGGGCTTTCCTTCACGATCTCGACCATCGCGCTTGCGATCGGATTGGCCTCGCGCGGTGCTTTTCAGCTCGACAATCTGGCGATGTCCTCTCTCGCGGTCGCGCCGGCGCTGCTCGGAATGTGGCTGGGCCAGGCGGTGCGGCGAAGAGTCAGTCCCGCAACATTTCGCCGATGGTTTCTGATAGCCCTCATCCTACTTGGTGCGGAGCTGGCCCTTCGACCGTTCTTCTAGCGCGACATCGGCCGGCAAAGCCCCTCTTCCGGCTTCGAGTTCGCAGCGTCATGCGATATAAGGGCGGCCTCAGGGAGGCGGATCAGCATGGAATTTCAGGACGACGATCTCGAAAAGTTTGCGGCAGAAGGCGCGGCGGCGCTGCCGGCCACGGATGTCCAGGGTTTTGTCGAACATGACGGCGCCCGCATCTGGTTCGCGGCCTATGGCTCCGGCATGCCGGTCATCCTCCTGCATGGCGGCCTTGGGAACAGCGGCAATTGGGGGTATCAGGTTCCGGCCTTGATCGATGCCGGCTACCGGGCCATCGTCATTGATAGCCGTGGCCATGGGCGCAGCACGCGCGATTTGCGGCCGTATAGTTATGAGCTGATGGCATCGGACGTCTTGGCGGTGATGGACAGGCTCAGCATCGAAAAAGCAGCGGTCGTCGGGTGGAGCGACGGGGCGTGCACCGGTTTGATCCTCGGCAGGACAAATATGGCGCGCATCGCGGGCGTCTTCTATTTCGCCTGCAACATGGACCCCAGCGGCACGAAAGAATTCGTGCCTACGCCAATCATCGACCGCTGCTTTTCCCGGCATGTGAAGGACTACGCCGCCCTGTCGGCCACGCCGGATCAATTCGATGCCTTCGTCCAGGCGGTCGGCCTGATGCAGCGCACGGAGCCGAACTACTCCGCCGCCGATCTCGCTGCGATCCACATACCCGTCGCAATCGTCCATAGCGAGCACGATGAATTCATCAAGCGCGACCACGCCGACCATCTCGCCCGCAGCATCCCCGGCGCCGACCTTATCGTGCTTTCCGGCGTCAGCCATTTCGCGCCGCTGCAGCGGCCGGCCCAGTTCAACGATGCGGTGCTGACTTTCCTTCGGAAGATCGGGGCATAACCCCGGAATCTATCCAGATCTTGCTTGTGCGGGATTTGGTTGCGCGCTTCTGATTGTTCAGATAAATGATGATCATCATATTTCAAATACTCCCCAGACCGAACCGCCGCTGACCGGCCCTTCCGCCCAGGGAGCCAAATCCGCTCCAGGCAGGAAATTTCATGACAGCTACCTTATTTTCGCCGCTTGCCGTCGGTCCTTACGAGCTGGCGCATCGCGTCGTCATGGCGCCGTTGACGCGCATGCGGGCAAGCCAGCCGGGCAACGTGCCTTCCGCGATGAATGCCGAATATTATGCGCAACGCGCATCGATGGGCGGGTTGATCATTTCCGAGGGTTCGCAGATTTCGCCGGCCGGACAGGGCATGCCGGCAACGCCGGGCATCCATACGCCGGAGCAGATCGCCGGCTGGAAAGCCGTCACCGAAGCGGTTCACGCCAAGCGCGGCCGGATCTTTCTGCAGCTCTGGCATGTCGGCCGCATTTCCCATTCCTCGCATCAGCCGGGCGGCGGCCTGCCATTCGCGCCGTCAGCGATCGCCGCGTCCGGACATGCTTTCACGGCAGCGTTCGAGCGCGTGCCCTTCGAGACGCCTCAGGCGATCGATACCGATCTGATGCCGCTGCTGATCGAAGTCTATGGCCAGGCTGCGGCCAATGCGAAGGCGGCCGGTTTCGACGGCGTCGAAATTCATGGCGCGAACGGCTACCTGATCGAACAATTCCTGCAGGCCCGTACGAACCAACGCACCGACCAATATGGCGGATCGATCGAGAACCGGACACGCCTGTTGCTCGAAGTGATCGAGGAAGTGTCAGGGGTCTGGGGTTCGGATCGCGTCGGTGTCCGCCTCTCTCCCTTCGGCATTGCCAATGACAGCGGTGAGGATGATCCGCTGCGGCTTTACGGCCATATCATCCGCGAGCTGGACCGGCTGCATCTTGCCTATCTGCATCTGATCGAACCGCGCGCCAGCGGTGCGGGCCAGGCCGAAGTCGACCACAAGAACGTGCCGTCGGCGGCCGAACTCTTCCGCCCGGCCTGGTCCGGAACCTTGATCGCCGCCGGTAATTTCAAGCCCGAAACCGCCGAGGTTGCCCTTGCCGCAGGTCATGCCGACGCCATCGCCTTCGGCCGCCTGTTCATCGCCAATCCCGATCTGCCGGAACGCATTCGCCGCGGCGCGAGCCTCAATCCCTATCATCGCACGACCTTTTACGGCGGCGGCACAGAGGGCTATACGGATTATCCGACATTGGATGCCAGGGAGGCTGCGGAATGAGTATGCCAAGCGCCATCATCGTTGGAGTGGGAGCAGAACAGGGTCTTGGCGCAGCCCTCTGCCGCCTGCTCGCCGACAAGGGCTATCACGTCTTCATCGCCAGCCGGACATTGGAAAAGATCGCCAAGGTCGCCGACGCCATCAACGCCTCCGGCGGCAGCGCCGAAGCCATAGAAACCGATGCGACCGACGAGGCAGCGGTGAAGCGGCTGTTCGAGCATGCCTTTGCGCCGCAGGATGATATAGACCCGCCCGACTTCATCGTCTTCAACGCCGGCATCAACCGTCACATCGGCTTTCGCGATGTCACCGCTGCCGAATTCGAAGAGTTCTGGCGTATCGGCTGTTTCGGCGGCTTCCTCGTCGGGCGGGAAGCGGCACGGCATCTCGTGCCCCTCGGACGCGGCACGGTGATCTTTACCGGCGCTTCGGCAAGCCTGCGCGGCAAGGCCGGATTTGCGCAATTCGCTGCCGCCAAGGCGGGCTTGAGGATGATCAGCCAAAGCATGGCACGGGAATTCGGGCCGCTCGGCCTGCATGTCGCCCACACCATCATTGATGGCGGCATCGACGGCGAAAGATTGCGGTCAAGGCGGCCGGAGTTGCAGGCCGACGCACTGCTCAACATCGATGCCATCGCCGAGACCTACTGGCATATCCACCGCCAGCATCCCTCCGCCTGGACCCAGGAGATCGACCTGCGTCCCTATAAGGAAACTTTCTGAGGCCGGTCGTCCCTGTCAACCCGCCTGTTGCTCTCCTTCGATGCCTGCGGTGCGCATCTCGATCACCTGGCGAGCGGCCGCGGCGGCGGCATCCTTCTCGCTTGCAACCTGCACCGTCGGGAAGGCAAAATGGATGTCGTTTTCATCGAAGGCCTGCTTGATCATCGCCAGGGCGGTACGGCGAATGACGGAAAGTTCGCCGGGCTTGGTGGTGATCGCCAGCCTAATCTCGATCGCGAAATCGCCGAACTGCTCGACGCCCTTCATCTTCAGCGTCTGGATGATGTCAGGCGCCAGTTCCGGATCGTCGAGCAATTGCTGGCCGATCTCCTTGATGATCCGCTTCATCTTTATCAGGTCGGTGTCGTAGGTGACTTTCAGGATGATCTTGTCGATCGCCCAGTCGCGGTTCATGTTGTTGACCGCCCCGAGCGAACCAAAGGGAACCGTCGCCAGCGGACCGCGCTGATGGCGAAGTTTCACGGAGCGAAGGCTGAAGGATTCCACCACGCCCTTGTGGTTGCCGCTTTCGATATATTCGCCGATGCGGAAGGCATCGTCCCAGAGATAGAAGATGCCGCTGATGACATCCTTGACGATGGTCTGCGCGCCGAAACCGACAGCGACACCGACCACGCCGGCGCCGGCGATCAGTGGCCCGATTTCGATGCCAAGACCGGACAGCACCATCATAATGGCGATGATGCCGATGACCACGGCAAGGATATTGCGGAAAATCGGCAGCAGCGTATGCAACCGGGCGCGCCGGGCCTTCATTTCCTCGCTGTCGCTGACGAGCGGCACGGACGCCGACAGTTTGGCATTGATGTAGGTCTTCGACAGATGCCACAGCAAATCGGCAGCGAGCAGGATAACGATGCCGCCGATGATGCCGCGCGCCACGCGGTCGATCATGGATTCAGGCTGCCTCATCATCATGGCTGCCTCGACACCGAGCATGTGGCCGAGCCAGAGGGCAGCAAGTGCGATGATGACGGCGCGTACGCCGCGGTCCAGCATCACCGACGCAAGCTTGCCGGCGCCGAGAACACCGCCGGCCGCATCATGCAGCGCCTCCACCGCCCGCGACGACACCGAGAGCGCGCGCGGCAGCAGGATGGCATAGATGCCGAGCCAGAGCAGGCCATTCAAGCCGGTCACCCACAGGCACCAAAGCGCGGCGAAATAGATCGTCAACAGCCATGAGATGACTTTTCTGCCATTTGCTCCAGCATGTACAGGGCGCGCCCAGACAGCTTCGACGGCGATCAGGAACAGGCCGATGCCAAGCGTATAACCGACAAGATCGCGGGCGCCGTTGGAGAAGCCGAGCGGTTCCATGGCCTGGATCACCGCCCAGCCGCAGGCAAAATAGATGACGAACAGCGTCCCTCGTTTATACCAGTATTTCGCAATCCGGCGCCGCTCGGCGATCCGCCCGGCGCCGCCATCCTCATCGAGAACATCGCTCGCCCGACGCATCGCGATCAGTTCCATCAGCAGTCTGCCAAGCGAGACCGCCAGTCGGGTGGAGACGATCGCGATGACGCAGGCGATCGCGAAACTTTCGATGATCGGCGGCCAGTCGAAGATGAGAAGCGGAAACAGTATCGCCACGCCATGGACGATGGCCGGCACCACGCCGCCCATGAACTGGAAGCGCGCGGCCTGCAATTCGGTCTCGATCCCCGCCGCCCTCTCGGTATGCTGCATATGTTTGGCATTGATCAGGCGCGCAACCACCAGTTCAGCCACGAGACCAAAGAAAAACAGCACCAGTGCCTGAATGCCGATGCGCAGCCGGCCGGCGGCCTCGCCTTCGTTCTCAAGCCTCATGGACGCTGTCATCACCTCGGAAGGCAATGTCATTGCGGCACCAGACACTATCTCCAAGTGCCGTCGCGTATGGCCGAGCGTGTCGGACAATTCCGACATCTGGCCACCGCCGGACCCGGGATTGTCTGCCGCAGGGGGCTTGGTATTCACCTGCGACGCAAGCCACTGCCTCACGTCGGGCTCATTCATCAACTGAATGAGTTCGCGGACCTTCTCCGGCGGCGGCGCAGCCGTCGATGGGGCGCCTGCACTTTGCGCCCGGACCAAGGCCGGCACGGAAAAAGCAATAAGGCATAGAAGTAGTGCTGCAATCGACCGCCTGCCATCCCCGAGAATACTCATTTGCGCCGCCCTTCTCGCAATCGGCCCGATCAGCCTGTTTTTGCAGACTATACGCCTTTTTAGTGCGGACAAGCAGGCACTTAGGCAAGTCATACAATCAATTAGACGTCCGCATTGCACGCGAACCGGAGGCACGTTACGCTTTGCGCCAATATCGTTTGGGGATGTATCGCGTGTTCAACTTCTTGAAAAAGCTCTTCGGCGGAGCCAACGGCCGGACATGCAGATCGAACCGCCCCGTGGGGCGGAGCGTGCAGTGAGGCCTTGTTATTTGTAACCGTCTTCTCGGCCGTGGCGGATGGCGGCTATGAGGACTTCTTCGCCAATGTATTGGTAGAGAACAACATAGCCGTCATGGCCAAATCTGACGATAAGCTCCCGTAATCCTCGCTGCGAATCTTCTATAGGCCGCCCCATATCGGGCTGGCTCGATAACATCTGGATTGTTTGAACAATCTTTGTCGATGCCTTCTTCGCAGCAGCGGCATTTTTGGACCGCAGAAATGCCCGCATTCGCTCAAGGTCACGAAGAGCGTGCTGCGTCAGCCTTACCGATGGCATTCAGGCGGGGCCTTCTCATCTTCATCGCCCCAAGTCTCCAACCATGCAATGACTTCATCACCCGTCACATGCAGGCCCGTCGCCTGATAGTCATCCAATGAACGACGCACATCCTGCAACAGAGAGTCGCGCTTTTCCTCACGCTCCACATACTGCCTGACGGCTTCGTTCAGCAGCCGATCCGGCTGACGATGGCGGCTGGCAGCCAGCTTTTCAAGCCGTTCGTTCACGTCAGGATCAATTTCTACACTAGCCTTCAAAGCGGGTGACATCGAATTCTCCGGAGGTCGCCGATACCAACAATATAGTACCAGCCCCTTGCGTAAAGAACCATCGGCTGGTTCCCGTCAAAGGGAATGTTTACACCAGCACCTCTTGATCGACCCGATCCTCGGCGCCGAAGAATTTCAGATAGCGCTCCACCTCGGCGGGTTCGCCCGTGGCCTTCTGCGGATTGTCCGAAAGCTTGACGGCCGGTCGGCCATTGGCTTCGATCACCTTGCAGACGATCGAGATCGGGTTGAGGCCATGGATTTCGGTGGGCGCACAGCCGGCGAAATCATTGGTGAGGTTGGTGCCCCAGCCGAAGCCCATGCGCACGCGGCCCTCGAAATGCTTATAGGTCGCAATGATCGCATCGACATCCAGACCGTCGGAAAAGATTAGAAGTTTCTGGCGGGGATCGCGACCCATCTTCTTCCACCATTCGATGATCTTTTCGCCGCCTTCGATCGGGGGCGCGCTGTCCGGGCGAAAACCAGTCCAGTCGGCCACCCATTCCGGCGCATTGCGCAGAAAAGAGGCCGTGCCGAAGGCGTCGGGGAGAACCACCAAAAGGTTGCCGCCATAGAGGCGGTTCCAGTCGCGCAACACCTTGTAGGGCGCTTTGCCAAGCTCCTCATCGGTCTTGGCCAGTGCCGCCGCCACCATCGGCAGCTCGTGCGCGTTGGTGCCGACCGCCTCAAGATCTGAATCCATGGCGAGAAGAACATTGCTGGTGCCGGTGAAGGCATGGCTGACACCCTCCTTCAGCGCTTCAACGCACCAACGCTGCCAGAGGAAACTGTGGCGTCGCCGGGTACCGAAATCGGAAATGCGCAGGTTAGGAAGCTCCCTCAGCCGCTCGACCTTTTCCCACATCTTCGCCTTGGCGCGTGCATAGAGGACATCGAGCGTGAAAGGACCCAGCGCCTTCAGCGCGGCACGCGAGCGGAGCTCGTTGATGATGGCGAGTGCCGGAATCTCCCACATGGTCGTTTCCTTCCACGAGCCGTGGAAGTCGAGAATATACTGCCCGTCACGCTTGGACAGCTCATATTCCGGAAGCTGGAAATTCGACAGCCAGGCCAGGAATTCCGGCTCGAAGATCTGGGCGCGACCGTAGAAGCTGTTACCCGCCAGCCAAATCATCTCCTTCTTGGAAAGCCTGATGGTGCGCGCATGATCGAGCTGCTCGCGCAGTTCCTTCTCGTCGATCACTTCGGCGAGCCGGACACTCTTCGTGCGATTGATCAAGGAGAAGGTGGCGTCGACATCCGGATAAAGCTTCCAGATCATCTGCAGCATCAGAAGCTTGTAGAAATCCGTATCGATCAGGCTGCGGATGATCGGATCGAGCTTCCAGGTATGGTTATAGACACGGGTGGCGATATCCGTCTTCGTCATCTCGTTCCTGCCCGTCTCCCTGTGCCCCAGACGTCATGCTTCGCGCCGCCAGCGCGCTGGCGGCGGGTATAATGCTCCTGTTATCAAAAAATGTTGAGCGAAAGTCCAGTCACTGAAAGGAAATTGATACTGAATTAAACTCGCTGCTGCCGAGGTCCGCAGCGTGGGCCTAGCTCGTGATCGATGGCCGAATTCACTACGGCTGGGAATTGCCTTGAACCGGCGGTTTCGGCGCCGTGGTCTGGTTCTCGGTCGCCGTCACGGGTGCTGTGTGCGAGGCTTCGTAGCTACCCCATAGCTCCACCAGAGCCCAGACGACCGCTGTCAGAGCAAGCGCAACAAGAAGCACCGCCAATACCCGGCGCCCCATATGCCCCTGTTTGGCCTCGGTCGCCGGCAATTCCTTTTCCTCATGCAGGCGCTGATCAGAATTCTCCCAATGCGTATGGGTTTCCAGCTTCCGTGGCATGACAGCCTCCTTCCAAATTCGCCTTGCGGTGGCGTTCTTTGGAAAACGGAGGCGGCTCTGGAAGGTTCCGAAGGCGCTCAGTAGCCCCGGCTGCGATCCACCAGATATTGCAGAGGCTCGCCGCGTTCGAAGCGGGCGATCTGCTCTTCGATATGGCGCATCAGCGAATGCTCCTCGGAGACCGCCGCATCATGCGGAGTGATGACGACATTCTCCAGACCCCAGAGCGGGTCGTCCATCGGCAGCGGCTCGACATCGAAGACATCGAGCGATGCGCCACCAAGGACGCCGGTTTCGATCGCCGAGACGATATCGGCCTGAACCTGGCTCTTGCCGCGTCCGGCGTTGATGAACACCGGCTTGCCCAGGGCGCCGCCGCGACGAAGCCTGGAAAAGAGCGAGCCGTTGTAAAGCCCCGTCGTTTCCGGCGTCAGCGGCAGCAGGCCGACGAGAATATCGGTCCGCGCGAGAAAGGCATCAAGCTCGCTGGCGTCGAAAGTTTCCATGCCGTCGATGTGCTTCTTCTGCCGCGACCAGCCAATGACATTGAAGCCCATGACCTTGAGTTTGGCGGCGGCATCGAGGCCGAGAATGCCGAGTCCCATGACCCCGACCGTGACTTCGCGTGCCTCGGGCGCCGGAAGATGACCCCAGACGCGCTTGCGCTGGTGCCTGAAGTGACCGAAGACGTCGCGCAGATGCATGAGGCATTGCAGCACAACCCATTCCGTCATGCGCACCGTCAAGCTGCGGTCGACGAAGCGGACGATGGGAATGTCGGGAAGACCGGGGATATTCAACATCGAATCGACGCCGGCGCCGCCGGAAAAGATGACCTTGAGGTTGGGCGCGCGCTGAAAGAGATCGGCCTCCGGCTTCCACAGAAGGGCATAGTCGACCTGGCTCAGATCCGCGCCTTTGTTGGCGGGATCGGCGAGATTGATACTGCCGCGATCGGCAAAAGCGGTTTTTAGGGCCGCGGCGATGGCTTCAGGCGTGAATTTGAGATCGACGAGAACGGGGCTTTTGACGGGCATGGCGATTGTCTTTATTGCTGAACGGCGGCAGTGGGGACCGCCTCGATGTTGAAGGCGGCGGCGAGAAGCGCCTTGGTGTAATCCTCTTTCGGCGCACGGAAAATCTCCGCCGACGAGCCCTGCTCCACGACCTTGCCGAAGCGCATGACGATCAGGTCGTTCGCAAGTGCCTTCACCACCTTCAGATCATGACTGATGAAGAGATAGGCAAGGTCATGGCGCCGCTGCAGATCGCGCAGCAGATCGACCACCTGCGCCTGCACGCTCATGTCGAGCGCCGAGGTCGGCTCGTCCAGCATGACGAAACGCGGCTTCAGCACCATGGCGCGGGCAATGGCGATACGCTGGCGCTGGCCGCCCGAGAATTCATGCGGGAAGCGCCAGCGGGTCGAGGGATCGAGACCCACCTCCTCCAGCGCCCAGCAGACGCGCTGATCGCGCTCTTCCGCCGATAGAGATTGCTCATGCACCTTCAGCCCCTCGGCAATGATTTCGCCGACCGACATACGCGGGCTCAGCGATCCATAGGGATCCTGAAAAACGACCTGAAGCTGGTTGCGCAGCGGCCGCATCTCTCTGAAGGAATAGTCCGCAATGTCCTTGCCGACAAAGCTGATGCGGCCTCTGGAGGAGATCAGCCGGGCAAGCGCCAAGCCGAGCGTCGTCTTGCCGGAGCCGGATTCGCCGACGACGCCGAGCGTCTGGCCGGCCCTCAGCCTCAGATCGATGCCGTCGACCGCCTTCACATGGTCGACCACCTTGCGCATCAGCCCTGCCTTGATCGGGAACCAGACCTTGATGTCGGAGCCTTCCATGACGACGGGCTTGCTGGTGTCGCCCACCGGCGGCTCGCCGCGCGGTTCGGCAGCCAGCAGGTGCCGGGTATAGTCATGCTGCGGATGGGTGAAGACCTCCTCCACCGTGCCGGTCTCGACGATATGGCCCTTGGTCATGACGCAGACGCGATCGGCAAATTTGCGGACGATGCCGAGATCGTGGGTGATGAACAGCATCGACATGCCATGCGCGCCCTTGAGGTCCCGCAGCAATTGGAGGATCTGCGCCTGCACGGTGACGTCAAGCGCCGTCGTCGGCTCGTCGGCGATCAGAAGCTCCGGCCGGTTGGCGAGCGCCATGGCAATCATCACGCGCTGGCGCTGGCCTCCGGACAGCTCATGCGGATAGGCCTTGAGGCGTTTTTCCGGCTCGCGGATGCCGACCTGGTTGAGGAGATCCAGTGTGCGGGCGCGGGCCGGCTGGCCGACCATGCCCTGGTGCAGCGCGAGGATTTCGCCGATCTGCTTTTCGATCGTATGGAGCGGATTGAGCGAGGTCATCGGCTCCTGGAAGATCATGGTGATGTCGTTGCCGCGGACGGCACGCAGCTCATTATCGGACGCTTTCAGCAGGTCCTTGCCCTTGAACAGGATTTCACCCGAGGGATGGCTGGCAGACGGATAAGGTAGCAGCTTCAGGATCGAGTTGGCCGACACCGATTTGCCGGACCCGGATTCGCCGACCAGCGCCAAGACTTCGCCCTTGGCGATATCGAAGGAGATACCATCGACCGCAGTCGAGGTTCGCCCGCCCTGGTGAAAGGCGACGGATAGATTGCGGACGGAGAGCAATGGGGTTGAGTTTCCGCTCATCGAAACGTCTTCCTCGGATCGAATGCATCGCGCACGGCCTCGCCGATGAAGATCAGAAGCGACAGCATGATCGACATGGTGAAGAAGGCGGAAAGGCCAAGCCAGGGGGCTTGCAGGTTGGATTTGCCCTGAGCGATCATCTCGCCGAGCGAAGGCGAGCCGGGGGGCATGCCGAAGCCTAAGAAATCCAGCGAGGTCAGCGTCGTGATCGAGCCCGAGAGAATGAAGGGCACGAAGGTCAGGGTCGCGACCATGGCGTTCGGCAGCAGGTGGCGGTACATGATGGTGACGTTGTTGACGCCGAGCGCTCGCGCGGCGCGCACATATTCGAAATTGCGCGCCCGCAGGAATTCGGCGCGCACGACGCCGACGAGGCCCACCCAGGAAAATAGCAGCAGGATGCCGAGAAGGATGAAGAAGCCGGGCGGCAGGACCGAGGCGATGATCAGCAGAATGTAGAGCACCGGCATCGAGGACCATATTTCGATGAAGCGCTGCAGCAGAAGGTCGGTCCAGCCGCCGAAATAGCCTTGGATGGCACCGGCGGCAACGCCGACGACCGCCGAGCAGATGGTGAGCGCCAGGCCGAACAGCACCGAGATGCGGAAGCCGTAGATCATGCGTGCCAGCACATCGCGCGCCTGGTCGTCCGTGCCGAGCCAGTTGAGATTGCTCAAAGTGCAATTCGGATCGTCAACACCCTTTTCATAGCCGGAGCATCGCTGTTCCCTGCTCATCAGCCAGAAGGGCGGGGTCGGCGCCGACATTCCCTTCGGAAGGTTGGAGTTCGCCGTTTGGTAGGAATAGTGGATCGGCGGCCAGATCATCCAGCCATTGGCGTTGATCTCCTGCCTGATATCCTCTGCGCGATAATCGGTCTGTGCCAGGAAGCCGCCGAACTTGTCCTCGGGGTAATCGACGAAGACCGGCGTCAGGATCTCGCCCTTATAGGAGATGAGGATCGGCCGGTCGTTGGCGATGAACTCCGCTCCGAGACTGAGAACGAACAGGATCAGGAATAGCCAGAGAGACCAGTAGCCGCGGCGGTTCGCCTTGAAATTCTGCCAGCGGCGAATGTTGGTCGGCGAAAAGAGGCCCTTGCGCGGCGGCTTTACCGCTGCCGGGGCTGCCGATTTGGTCGTAGCGTCCATCAGACGTCCCTCCGCTCGAAATCGATGCGCGGGTCGATCCAGGTATAAATCAGGTCCGAGATCAGGCCGACGAACAAGCCAAGCAGCGAGAAGATGTAGAGCGTTGCGAACACGATCGGATAATCACGCTGGACGACGGAGAGATAGCTGAGGCGGCCGAGGCCGTCGAGCGAGAAGATGTTCTCGATCAGCAGCGAACCGGTGAAGAAGGCGGAGATGAAGGCACCGGGGAAACCGGCGATGACGATGAGCATGGCATTGCGGAAGACGTGGCCATAAAGCACGCGCCGTTCGCTAAGGCCCTTGGCGCGGGCCGTGATGACATATTGCTTCTTGATCTCTTCGATGAAGGAATTCTTGGTCAGAAGCGTCGTCGTGGCGAAGGCGGCGAGCGACAGCGAGATCAGCGGCAGCACGAGATGCCAGAGATAATCGATGATCTTCTGCCACCATGTAAGATCGGCGAAATTGTCGGAGACGAGGCCGCGCAACGGAAACCAATCGAAGAAGGAACCGCCGGCAAATAACACGATGAGCATGATGCCGAAGAGGAAGCTCGGAACGGCATAGCCGATGATGATGACCCCGGATGTCCAGACATCGAAGGTCGATCCATCCTGGATCGCCTTGCGGATGCCGAGCGGGATGGAGATGGCGTAGGAGAAGATCAGGATCCAGATGCCGAGCGAGATCGACACGGGCAGTTTCTGCCCGATGAGGTCGATCACCGTGGTATTGCGGAAAAAGCTTTCGCCGAAATTGAAGCGGATATAGTTCCACATCATCTGGCCGAAGCGCTCAAGCGGCGGCTTGTCGAAGCCGAACTGCTTGTCGAGCTTGGCGATCAGCTCCGGATCAAGACCCTGGGCGCCGCGGTATTTCGAATTGCTGTCATCGACGCTCTGCTGGCCGAGCACATCGGTGCCGCCGGAAAGACGACCATTGGCGTTGTCGGCCTGGCCGGTCAATTGCGCGATCACCTGCTCGACGGGACCGCCGGGCGCGAACTGCACGATGGTAAAGGAGATCGCCATGATGCCGATGATGGTCGGGATCATCAGCAGCAGACGTCTGAGGATATAGGCGCCCATCAGCTCGTCACTCCCGTTCCAGGGAAACCGCCACATGCGGGGCGCATCCGTCCGTCGTTCAAATCGTTTCTTCCCTTCCGCCGCATCAGGATTGCCGAATCGGCACCGGCCATTTGGAGCCAGCGCCGCCGTCATTGCAAGAGCCGCTCACTTCGCGGCGTCTTTCGACCACCAGACCTCGGGAAAGCCGATGGAGTAATAGGGCAGCTCCGGCAAATGGGCGAATTTGTCCCAATAAGCTATCCTGGTCGTCGTGCCGTAGAAGGTCGGCACGACGTAGTGATGGGCGAGCAGCACGCGGTCGAGCGCCCTGGTCGTCGCTTCCTTTTCCGACACGTCCTTTGCGAAGATCACCTTCTGGATAAGAGCATCGATGCCCGGGTCGGCAATGCCCGCATAGTTGCGCGAGCCCTGGCGGCTGGCGGAAGCGGAGCCCCAGAAATCGGCCTGCTCATTGCCGGGGTTCAACGTCTCGGCCCAGACGACCCAGATCATGTCATAGTCGAAGCTGCGGACGCGGTTGATATATTGCGAGGGATCGACGGTCCTGACGCTGGCATCGATACCGATCTTGCGCAGATTCTGCACATAGGGCAGCACCGACCGCTCCAGCGAGGGATTGTTCAGCAGAAGCTCCAGCGAAAACGGCTTTCCGGTCTGCTCGTTCACCATCCGGTTGCTCTTGAGGACCCAGCCCGCTTCCTTGAACAAGGCCACCGCTTTGCGAAGATTATCGCGCGCCTTCTGCGAATCGCCGCCGACGGGATTGGCGTAGGGGGTGGTGAAGACCTCTGCAGGCACCTTGTCCCTGACACTGTTCAAGACATCGAATTCCGCGCCTTGCGGCAGGCCGGAAGAGGAGTATGTGGTGCCGAAGAAGAAAGTATTGACGCGCGTCAGCTTGCCGAAGGACAGGGTGCGGTTCAGCTCCTCGAAATCGTAGGCGTAGTTCAACGCCTCGCGGACACGCTGGTCCTTGAATTGCTCGCGCCGCATATTGGGAACGAGCGCTTGCATGATGCCGACCGAGCGCAGCGTGTTGGGCAATTCCTCGCGCTTGATGCGGCCGTCCTTGGCGGCGGGAAAATCGTAGCCGGTCACCCAATGACTAGTGGAATTGTCCTGCCAGTAATCGATCGTACCGCCGCGAAACGCCTCGAAGGCGACGTCGTAATCGGAAAAATAGAGATAGTTTATCGCGCGGAAATTGTTCTCGCCGACATTCACCGGCAGGGTCTTGCCCCAATAATCGTCGCGCAGCTCATAGCGGATCGAGGCTCCCGGCTGGACGGATGCGATCCTGTAGGGGCCGGACCCCATGACCGGCTCCAGGGTCGTGCGGGAAATATCGCGCGGCTTGCCGTCCGGTCCGGTGCCTTCCCACCAATGTTTCGGCACAATGGTCAACTGGCCCAGGATCGAAGGCAACTCGCGATTGCCCTTCTCGTCGAAACGGAAGGTGACGTCGCGCTCGCCGGTCTTTTCGGCGCCCGCGACATGCCCGTAGTAGCTCGTCGCCATCGGATTGAGTTCTTTGGCTTTCTCGAAGCTGAAGATGACGTCCTCCGGCGTCACCGGAGTACCGTCTGCCCATTTCGCCTCGGCGCGCAGCCGGAAAGTGGCGCTCGAGACGTCGTCGGGATAGGAAACGCCCTCGGCAAGCAGGCCGTAGGAGGAATTGGCCTCGTCATCGGCCTTCTTCAGCAGCGTATCGTAGATCAGCTCCGTCCCGTCGGCGGGATTTCCCTTGAACAGCACAGTGTTGAGCGTGTCGAACGTGCCCTCGGCGGACAGCTTCAATTCGCCGCCCTTCGGTGCGTTCGGATTGACGTAGTCAAAATGCTTGAAGCCGGGCTGGTATTTCAGATCACCGAGAATGGCGGTGCCAATACGGAACTGTAGCTCGTCGGCGTTAGATGGCGCCGGCAAGATCAGCAGGCAGAAAAGAGAAGCAACCAAGCCTGCTTTCAACCGCGACAATGCCATTCATGATCCTCTGATGATTTGATGGGAATCAAGCATAGGCCAAATGAGGGCAAAAAGCAGGACGGAATTGCTCATCTTTTCGCAAACCCGCCGATTGCTGCTCTATGAAATCAGGCTTTTGCCGCAGCTTCTTCAAGGCGTTTGCGCAGCATCAGGCGCAATTCGCGCACAAGACGCCGGTCGCCGGCCGCTTCCGGCTCGTTGGCGGCGACGACGGCGATACGCAGCAGTTCGAGAACGATCGCCGCCATCAAGGCGACATCGTCCGTGACCGGCGGCTCGGCGCGCCGCAGGATGGCGGAAATCAGCTCCTTGAGCTCCGCCCGCGAACGGATCTTGCGATCCTTCGGGACGTCGCGGCGGGCGGCAAGCACCGGAAATTCCGGAAACTTCTCGATGAAGGCGCCGAGCCGGTCGAAGATGGCCTCGCCGCTATCGGCAGCCGAAAGGCCGCCGCTCTTTTCCGCGATGTCCTGAAGCACGGCTTTCAGCCGCTCCAGCCGATCGATATGCAGCGCTTCGGCAAGCAGCGGCTTGGTTGGGAAAAATTGATAGAGCGAGCCGATCGACGAATGCGCCTCGGCGGCGATCTCGGTCATCGTGGCAGCGTCATAACCCTTCTGAACGAAGATTTTTGCGGCCGCTTCCAAGAGCACGGCAACGCGATCATGGCCGCGGCGGCGCTTCGGAATACGCGTTTGCGGCTCCGCGCTTGATTTTTGCGAGGATTCCCTCATATTTGTCATTGTGAGGACACCCTCATATTTCCCCCGGAGCCCCTGATGCCTCTTTACGATCCCCAAACCACCGCACTTATCTCCATCGATCTGCAGGGCCTGCTTCTCAGCCGCCCGCTCGCACCCCACTCTGCGCAACAGATCGTCGAGAATACCGCCGCCATCGCCAAAAAATTGAAAGCAGACGGCGGAACGACAGTCTTTGTGACCGTTGGATTTTCCACGGACTATGCCGACGCTGTCAACCAGCCCGTCGATGAAAGCTTCAGCTTTCCAGAGGGAGGTTTGCCGCCGGCAGCTCTCGCTGCACCCGCCGAAATCGCTGCGCTGACATCAGACATCGCGATCGTCAAGCGCCACTGGAGCGCCTTTTACGGCACCGAACTCGATCTGCAACTGCGCCGCCGGGGCATCAAAACACTGATCCTTACCGGTGTCGCCACCAATTTCGGCGTCGAATCGACCGTTCGCGACGGCTATGCTGCCAATTATTCCATCATCGTCGCCGAGGACGCGGTGACGACCTTTTCGCAGGAAATGCAGGATTTTTCCTGCACCAAGGTGTTGCCACGGCTGTCGCGCATCCGCAAGACGGCGGAAATTCTGGCCGCTTGATCATGTACTTAGCGGTTCGGACAGGCAATTTGCGGTCGTTCATTAGGCTCGAGCGATAAAACACGGATTCACCAAAATCGCTTTTCAAGGTAGATTCGCGCGCAAATCACCTCGGCCATCGCCGGCAGCTTCTTAGGGAACCACATGATTTCTGCCCTGGTTCGGACCTTTAATCTGGTCAGCAAACTTTCTCTCGCCGCCACGATCGGCGCGGGTCTCATCAGCGGCGATGCGCTGGCGCAGCAGGCAACCCCGATGCCCGGCAGCGCCAAGGCGATTTTCGGAGCCGTGACCCTGCCGACACAGGGACTGCCGCAATCCTTTGGTTTTTATGCCAAGGGCTGCCTTTCCGGCGCCGTGGCGCTGCCGACCGACGGACCGACCTGGGAGGCGATGCGCCTGTCACGCAACCGCCGCTGGGGCCGCCCTGAAATGATTGCGCTCCTCGAGCGCCTGTCGCGCGACGCCGCCAAATATGACGGCTGGCCCGGCATCCTAGTGGGTGACATCTCGCAGCCACGCGGCGGCCCGATGTTCAACGGTCATGCCTCGCATCAGATCGGCCTCGATGCCGACGTCTGGCTGACGCCGATGCCGTCACGCACGCTGACAGCGGCCGAGCGCGAGACCCTGCCTTTCACCAGCATGCTGGCGAAGGACAAGTTTCTGACGATCAACGACAAGGTCTGGACACCGGAGCATGCCCGCCTCCTGATGCGCGCCGCCAGCTATCCGGAAGTCGAACGTATCTTCGTCAATCCGGCGATCAAGAAGAAGATGTGCGACACGTGGACCGGCGACCGCGCCAATCTCGGCAAGCTGCGCCCTGAATATGGCCACGACTCGCATTTCCATATCCGCATCCGCTGCCCCGCAGGCTCGGCCAACTGCAAGCCGCAGGCACCAGTGGCCGCTGGCGACGGCTGCGACAAGTCGCTCGCCTGGTGGTTCACACCGGCGCCCTGGGCCAAGCCGAAGCCCAGCGAGAAGCCGCCGGCAAAGCCGCGCGAAGTGATGGTTTCCGATCTGCCCAAGGCCTGCCAGGCCGTGCTGAACGCGCCTTCCGTCGCCTCCGCCCGCGCCGCCACTTTCGGCGCCAAGGCTGCCGCGGCCGGCACCCCGACCGGTGCGATGCCGGTTTCCAGCGCAGATACGGGCAGCACCCCGCCCGGCACCGTCCCGCAGCAGTAGAGCGACAGGGGTTTCTACCGGCTCGACCCGTCTTTCAAAGGCTTGTCTCTTAGTATAGAAGGCAGATAAATCGATTAAATGTCTTGGGCATCACGTCTTGGGGCACCAAGTCTTGGGCAGAGCGGGAGTTTCATGGCCGGCAAATGCATCGCGCTGATCGCGCATGATCAGAAAAAGGATGCGATGGCGGAGTTTGCCCGCCGCAACCAGGATGCGCTTACCGATTGGCATATCGTCGCCACGGGCACGACCGGCGGCCGGGTGCTCGATGCCTGCCCCGACCTGAAGGTCACCCGCCTGAAGAGCGGTCCGCTCGGCGGCGATCAGCAGATCGGCGCCATGATCGCTACCAGCGAGATCGATGTGCTCGTCTTCTTCATCGACCCGATGACCCCGATGCCGCATGATGTCGACGTGAAAGCATTGACGCGGCTTGCCGTTCTCTACGACATTCCCATGGCTCTCAACGAAGCCACCGCAGAACGACTCATTAAAACACTGAACCATTAATCCGCCTCGGCGGCAGACCACGGACCTGGCCATGCCCAAGCTTACTAATAGCGAAGCCCCCCTGCCCTTTCCCATCTTGATCGGCGATATCGGGGGAACCAACGCACGCTTTTCGATCCTCGTCGATGCCTATGCCGAGCCGAAGCATTTCCCGAATGTCCATACCGCCGATTTCAAAACGATCGACGAGGCGATCCAACAGGGCGTTCTCGACAAGACGGCGGTACAGCCGCGTGCGGCGATCCTTGCCATTGCAGCGCCGGTTCGTGGCGACGAGATCCCGCTAACCAATTGCGACTGGGTAATCCGGCCGAAGACGATGATCACCAATCTGGGCCTTGATGATGTGCTGATCATCAATGATTTCGAGGCACAGGCACTGGCGATCGCCGGTGTCTCCGAGGAGCATCGCGAGACCATCGGCGAGGCCTCTGATGGCGGGATCGCATCGCGCGCCGTGCTCGGGCCGGGCACCGGCCTCGGTGTCGCCGGCCTCGTTCATGCCCAGCATGCCTGGATTCCGGTGCCCGGCGAGGGCGGACATATCGACCTCGGGCCGCGCAGTGCACGCGATCTGCAGATCTGGCCGCATCTGGAGCCCATCGAAGGCCGCATCTCCGCCGAGCAGGTCCTTTGCGGCCGCGGCCTGCAGTACCTTTATCACGCGATCTGCAAGGCAGACGGTATCGAGCCCGTGCTGACGCAGCCGGCTGATATCACCACCCATGCGCTTGCCGGCACCAATGCTCAGGCCGAAGAGACCGTGACGCTGTTCGTCACCTATCTCGGTCGCGTCGCAGGCGATATCGCCTTGATTTTCATGGCGCGCGGCGGCGTCTACCTTTCCGGCGGGATCTCGCAAAAGATCCTGCCGGCGCTGCAGAAGCCGGAATTCCGCGCCGCTTTCGAGGACAAGGCGCCGCATTCCGCATTGCTGAAATCGATCCCGACGCATGTAGTCACCCATCCGCTCGCCGCACTCGCCGGCCTCTCGGCCTACGCCCGTATGCCGGCCAATTTCGGCCTGGCGACGGACGGCCGCCGCTGGCGGCGTTGAGTAAGTGCGCTGCAGCGAGTGGTCAGGCGCGGTCGTCGACGGGATCGCTGACGACTACGCGACGCCTTTTGGAGGAGCTGCCTTCGCTTATAATGAGCTTGGCTTTCTGGCCGCTTTAACCAGTGCAACAGGCCATATCTAGCCAAAACCGTCCCAACTCTTTATAGACCCGCGAAAGCACGTGCCATATGCGGCTCGCTTGGTTTGAGACAGGAAGCCGATTTTTGAAATCGCCCGACACCAAAAACAATAGCGTCGACAGCGAAGCCATCAGCGGCATGCTGAAGCGCATCATCGCCGAGAACGGCCGTGATCACATTTGGGGCTATGCCATCGCCATCATCTGCCTGATCCTTGTGGCGGCATCGACGGCCTATATCGCCTACATCATGAAGTTGGTCATCAACGAGGCTTTCGTCGAGCGTCGCGCCGAAGTCGTCTGGGTGATCTGCTCAAGCATTTTCGTCGCTTTCGTGGTGCGTGGTTTCGCCGGCTATTTCCAATCGGTCATTCTGTCCAAGATCGGCAATAATATCATCGCCCGCTACCAGCGCCGGCTCTATTCGCATCTGATGACATTGTCGGTCGGCTTTTTCAGCGAAGCCCGTTCCGCCCAGATCGCCGCACGGGTGAGCCAGAATGTTTCCGGCATCCGCGACGTGATGAACCTGACCATCACGTCTACGGCGCGAGACCTTCTGACCTTTATTTTCTTGCTCGGCGTCATGATCATTCAGGACCCGCTGCTGAGCCTGGCCGTCTTCGCCGTGGCGCCGCCGCTGTTCCTGGCGCTGCGCTATGTCTCCAAGCGTTTGCGTGCCGCAACGCGTGAAGCCGTCAATCTGAACAGCCACGTCCTCGGCGCAATGCAGGAGACCATCCAGGGCATTTCCATCGTCAAAGCTTTCACGATGGAAAACGAGCTGGAGCGCAAGATCAACAAGCTGATCACGGCAGCCGAACACCGGCAGAACCGCATCGCCCGCCTTTCCGAGCGCAATGGGCCGCTGACGGAAAGCTTTGCGGGCTTTGCGATCGCGAGCGTTTTTGCCTACGCCGCCTATCGTTCGATCTACTACAATGTGCAGCCGGGCGCTTTCTTCTCCTTCGCGACCTCCCTTCTCCTCGCTTACGATCCGGCCCGCCGCCTGGCGAAGCTACAGGTTCAGTTGGAGCGCGCCGTCGTCAACGCACGCATGATCTACGAATTGCTCGACATGGAGCCGCGTCAGCGCGACCTGGCCGACGCCAAGCCGCTCGCCGTCACCGAGGCTCGCATCGAGTTTCGCGACGTTCACTTCGCCTATGGCGACGAAGCCGTTCTATCCGGCGTAAGTTTCGTTGCCGAGGGCGGCGAAACGACGGCATTGGTCGGGCCTTCCGGCGCCGGCAAGTCCACCGTCATCAATCTCATTCCGCGCTTCTACGACCCCAAGGCCGGCAGCATATTCATCGACGGGCAGGACATCGCGCATGTCACGAAGCAATCGCTGCGCGAACAGCTCGCCTATGTCTCACAGCAGCCTTACCTCTTTGAAGGCACGATCCGCGACAATATCCGTTACGGCCGCCCGGAAGCTACGGATGCCGAAATCGAAGAGGGCGCAAGGCTCGCCTATGCCCATGATTTCATCCAGGCGCAACCGCAGGGCTACGATACGCCGGTCGGCGAAAACGGCGTAACGCTGTCCGGCGGTCAGCGCCAGCGCCTGTCGATCGCCCGCGCGCTGGTGCGCAACGCGCCGATCCTGCTTTTGGACGAAGCGACATCGGCGCTGGATACCGAGTCGGAAGCAGCCGTGCAGAAGGCGCTGGACGAAGCCATGAGCGGCCGCACCGTCGTCGTCATCGCCCATCGCCTCTCGACGGTCGTGCGGGCGGAAAAGATCATTGTCATGCAGAATGGGCGCGTCGTCGAAGAGGGCAACCACGAGACGCTTGCGACGGCCGACAATGGCCTTTACGCTCGCCTCAACAACCTCCAGCGGCCGGCCGTTTCCGGCACTTCCCGCAAATAAGACGATTGAGAAGACATGAGTGATGATGCGATGAAGCTGGTGGTGGTGGGCGCAGCAGGCCGCATGGGCCAAGCCCTGATCCGCCTCATCCACGCCACGGAAGGTGTTACCCTGCACGCCGCCGTCGCACGTCCAGGCTCCGCTTTCATCGGCAAGGATGCCGGCGAAATTGCCGGTCTCGGGCCGATCGGCATTCCCGTCACCGACGATCCGCTTTCGGCCTTCCTGCATGCCGAAGGCGTGATCGACTTCACGACGCCGGCAACCAGCGTCACCTTCGCCGGTCTCGCCGCGCAGGCGCGCATCGTTCACATCATCGGGACGACCGGCTGCTCGGCGGAAGACGAAGCCAAGTTCAAGGCAGCCTCCCGCCACGCCCGCATCGTCAAATCGGGCAATATGGGTCTTGGCATCAACCTCTTGAGCGTTCTTGTCGAGCAGGCGGCGCGAGCGCTTCCGCCGGCCGATTGGGACGTCGAAGTGCTGGAGATGCATCACAAGCACAAGGTCGACGCCCCCTCCGGCACCGCGCTCCTGCTTGGCCAGGCGGCGGCAAAGGGCCGCGGCATCGATCTCGCTGAGAATTCCGTGCGCGTCCGTGACGGCCATACCGGTCCGCGGCCGGCAGGCACCATCGGCTTCGCCACGCTGCGCGGCGGCGCCGTCATCGGCGACCACTCCGTCATCTTCGCCGGCGAAGGCGAACGGTTGACACTGTCGCACAGCGCCGGTGACCGTTCGTTGTTTGCCCGCGGCGCGCTTCAGGCCGCGCTCTGGGCGCGCGACAAGAAACCCGGCTTTTATTCCATGCTCGACGTCCTCGGGCTTTCCACACGTTGATCCCATCCTGGAGTGGCGAACCGCTCCAGCCTTTTGTTCTTACGCAATTCCGCACGGAAAACCGCCTCGCACTTTTCCCGGGATTGCTCTATCAAGGAGGAATATTTCATGAGCGGTACTCTCGTCCTCGTTCGCCACGGGCAGAGCGACTGGAATTTGAAGAATCTCTTTACCGGCTGGAAGGACCCCGACCTCACCGAACTCGGCATCGAAGAAGCCAGGACCGGTGGCAAGGCGCTTGCCGATTACGGCATCAAGTACGACGTCGCCTTCACCTCGGCGCTGACGCGCGCCCAGCACACGCTGAAGATCATTCTCGATGAAGTGGGCCAGCCCGGTCTCGAAACCATCAGGGATCAGGCGCTGAACGAGCGCGACTACGGCGATCTTTCGGGCCTGAACAAGGACGATGCCCGCGCCAAGTGGGGCGAAGAGCAGGTGCATGTCTGGCGCCGCTCCTACGACGTCCCGCCGCCCGGCGGCGAAAGCCTGCGCGACACCGGCGCCCGGGTCTGGCCCTATTACCTCACGGAAATCCTGCCGCGCGTGCTCGCCGGTCAGAAGGTATTGGTCGCCGCCCACGGCAACTCGCTGCGTTCGCTGGTGATGGTCCTCGACCGGCTGACCAAGGAACAGATCCTGTCGCTCAACCTCGCGACCGGCGTGCCGATGGTCTATAAGCTCAACGCCGACTCCACCGTCGCTTCCAAGGAAGTGCTCGGCGACATGTCCGGCGCGCACTGAGCTGCTAGGACTGCAAACCCACCCCTCGTGCGGTTTCGACATTGAGGGGTGGAAAATGTAACGTCCGGTGTTACATTGCACGAGCGATGTAACACATGGATTGGACATGACAGACGCAACATTCACTTTTCGAGTTGAAGAAAACTTGAAATTTGCCTTCAGCGAGGCCGCGCGGGCGCATGATCAAACCGGGGCGCAACTGCTTCGAGCTTTCATGCGCGACTATGTAAAGCGCCAGCAAGATGAAGCTGAATATGACATCTGGTTCCGTCAACAAGTTCAGGCGGGGCTTGATTCCGCCAATGCCGGCAATCTCATCCCCGCCGATGAGGTAGAAGCCGAGTTCGCTGCCTTGCGGGAAGAAACACGCCGCAAGCTAAGCGGAAAATCCTCGTGAATCTTGTTTGGACTCCTGAGGCAAAAACAGATCGACGCGCAATCTACACTTATATCGAGGCGGATAATGCCTCCGCTGCGCTCGCGCTTGACGAACTTTTCGCCAGAAGATCGGCGCAGCTCGTTACACATCCGATGGTAGGCCGGCCCGGCCGCGTGCCGGGAACACGAGAGCTGGTCGTCCATAGAATTATTTGCTGATTTACGATCTCGCAGACGAAACAGTGCGAATACTTCGCGTGCTTCATGCCGCGCAGCAATGGCCTCCGAGCGGGATTCGGCCAGTTTCCTCGCGTCCACCCAAATGACGTGATCTCAATTCTCGACGGTGAACCGCACCCTGTCGGCGGCGAAGCGGGAGATCGAATATTGCACCGGGATATTGTCGAGATCCGCGTTGAGCGCCTGTGCGACCAGCACGATGGCACCGGGGGATAGTTGCAGGTCGGCCAGATCGCCTTCGTCGGCATGCGTCGCGGTGATCTCGGTAACGACACGCACATAGTCCGGCACGCCAAGCTCGCGAAATGCCTTGGTGATCGATCCGGTCGTTCGATAAATTTCGGCAATGGCGCCGAAGCGATCCGCCGGAAACCAGCTTGTGGCGCGCGATACCGGGCGATGATCCGCCTGGCCGAGCGTTTCCAGACGCACCAGTCGGGTGCCGGTGCTGATCTTGAGCTGCCGGGCCAAGTCCGGACTCGCGGCCTCTTCGCTGGCCGCAAGAAGGACGCTGCGGGTCTCGCGTACCTGATCGCCAATCCCTTGTGAAAATCGCGTCCGCCTGGAAATCGGGAAGCTCAAGCGCTCCTTGCGCTCGATCAGTGTGCCGCGCCCCTGCACGGCTCTGACGATCCCTTCCTGCGCCAATGCCGCAAGCGCGCTTCGTATCGTGTGGCGGTTGACGCCGAACTGCAGCGCCAGCGCCGTTTCCGGCGGCACCATGCCCGTTTCGTCGAAATCGCCGTGATTGATCGACGTACGAATCCGGTCAGCAATCTGCCGCCATAGCGCCACGCCCGTCTGTCTCTGTACCTTCTGCCCCGCCATATCGCCTGCTGCTAATGTCACACGCTTGTCACGACTCGCCAATAAATATAAAGCTACCTTGTATGGTTGTCTATATCAATAGACATTTTGAGGATGAGGCGATGAATTCAGCACAGAGGCAAGAGGCGGCTGCGCAGGAGCGCCGCGAGCGCAAGCGCGCCGCCGATCTTTTGGCGCGGGCCGAACGCGACGAGCTTGACGCGGCCTGGGAAGCATTACTCGACAAGCCCGTGATCCAGCCCGTACGAGGACCGGAAACCGGGCTCGTCATGGTACGCGGGCGCATAGGCGGCGGCGGCTCACCCTTCAATCTCGGCGAGGTTACCGTGACGCGCGCCACCGTCAAGCTTGCCTCCGGTGCCATCGGTCATGCGCATGCACTCGGCACCGATCGCGACAAGGTGCGGCTCGCGGCAATCTTCGATGCACTCTGGCATCAGCCGGCCACCAAGGAATTCGTGGAGAAGGCGATCCTGCTTCCGGTTACCGATCGGATTGCCGAATACGACCGCAAACGCGCCGAGCAAACGGCTGCCACCCGCGTCGATTTCTTCACTATGGTCCGCGGAGAAGACAAATGAGCCTTTCCACCACTTCCACGACGACTCGCAACGAGGCGCTGACCGGCGGTTTCGCCCATCCGGTGTTCGACGCTCAGAACGTCTTCAAGATGATGATGGACGGCATGGCACGGCCAGGCACCGTCCAGACGGTCACCTCCGATATCGTTCCGCCCGCCCCGCTCGGGATTGCAGCCGGCGCGATCGGCCTTACGCTTTGCGATCATGATACGCCGGTCTGGCTGTCGACCGGTCTCGCCAAATCGGCCATGCCGGCGTGGCTGAGCTTTCACACCGGCACATCGGTGACACCGGAAAGGATCGAAGCCCGTTTTGCTTTTATCGAGGCCGGCACGGCGCTCGCCTCCCTCAACCAGTTCGCCGTCGGCACCCAGGAATATCCCGACCGCTCGACGACGCTGGTGCTGGAAATCGCAGCCCTCGAGGGCGGCAAGGAACTGGCGCTCTCCGGTCCCGGTATTGCCGGTATTCGCACGATCGCGCCGATCGGCGTGCCCGATACGTTCCTGCGCCTCTGGAACGACAATCGCGCGCTTTTCCCGCGCGGCGTCGATCTCGTTCTGACGGCGGAACGGCAATTCCTTTGCCTGCCGCGCACCGCCACGATCATCGCGACGGAGATGTGACGCATGTATGTTGCCGTTAAAGGCGGCGAAGCCGCCATCGCCAATGCCCACCGGCTGCTCGCCGATCGCCGCCGCGGCGATCGTTCGCTGCCGGCCATCGGCATCGACCAGATCGTCGCGCAACTGGCGCTCGCCGTTGACCGCGTCATGGCCGAAGCCTCGCTTTACGACCGCACGCTGGCCGCGCTTGCCGTTCGCCAGGCCCGCGGCGATATGATCGAAGCGATCTTCCTCTTGCGCGCCTATCGCACCACGCTGCCGCGCTTTGGCTATTCCCAGCCGCTGGATACCTCGGCGATGAAGATCGAACGCCGCATCTCGGCGACCTATAAGGATCTGCCGGGCGGCCAGCTCCTCGGCCCCACTTTCGACTACACGCACCGCCTGCTCGACCCAAGCCTTCTCACCGATACGCCGGTGGATGAGCCGATGCAGCGGCCGGCGGAAGAAGGCCGCGTGATGCGCGTCTCCGAAATTCTGAGCCAGGAAGGGCTGATCGAAGGCGATGGCGAGATGCCGATCGACCATGAGACCGGCGACCTGACGCGCGAGCCGATGGAGTTCCCGATGACCCGCGATCTGCGCTTGCAGGCGCTCGCCCGCGGCGACGAAGGTTTCCTGCTCGCGCTCGGCTATTCGACCCAGCGCGGCTATGGCCGCACCCACCCCTTCACCGGCGAAATCCGCATCGGCGAAGTGGAGGTTGAACTGGACGTGCCGGAACTCGGTTTCGCCGTTTCGCTGGGCAGCATTCAGGTGACCGAATGCCAGATGGTCAACCAGTTCAAGGGCTCGGCCAAGGCGCCGCCGCAGTTTACCCGCGGCTATGGCCTCGTTTTCGGCCAGAGCGAACGCAAGGCCATGGCGATGTCCCTGGTCGACCGGGCGCTCCGCGCCGACGAACTCGGCGAGGATATCGTCGCACCCGCCCAGGACGAGGAATTCGTCATCTCCCATTCCGACAACGTGCAGGCGACCGGCTTCGTCGAACATCTGAAGCTGCCGCACTATGTCGACTTCCAGGCCGAACTCGATCTGGTGCGCCGCATGCGCCGCGATTTCGAAAATGCACAGAACGCAGGCAAGGATCCCCTGACGGAGGCTGCCGAATGACCGAACTTGCCACCTATAACTTCGCCTATCTCGACGAACAGACCAAGCGGATGATCCGCCGCGCCATCCTGAAGGCAATCGCCATTCCCGGCTATCAGGTGCCGTTCGCCTCGCGCGAAATGCCGATGCCCTATGGCTGGGGCACGGGCGGCGTGCAATTGACTGCCGCGATCATCGGGCCGGACGATGTGCTCAAGGTCATCGACCAGGGCGCCGACGACACGACCAACGCCGTCTCTATCCGCGCCTTCTTCCAGAAGGTGGCTGACGTCGCCGTCACCACCCGCACGGATGAGGCAACCATTATCCAGACGCGCCACCGCATCCCGGAAGGCAAGCTCGGACCCAAGCAAGTGCTGGTCTACCAGGTGCCGATCCCCGAACCGCTGCGTTTCCTCGAACCGCGCGAGACCGAGACCCGCAAGATGCATGCGCTCGAGGAATACGGCCTCATGCATGTGAAGCTTTATGAAGACATCGCCCGCAACGGCCGCATCGCCACCACCTATGCCTACCCGGTGAAAGTGGCCGGTCGTTACGTGATGGACCCGTCTCCAACGCCGAAATTCGACAATCCGAAAATGCACATGTCGGATGCGCTGCAGCTCTTCGGCGCCGGCCGCGAGAAGCGTATCTATGCCGTGCCGCCTTATACCGAAGTCGTCAGCCTCGATTTCGAGGATCATCCTTTCGAGGTGCAGCGTTTCGACAAGCCCTGTGCTCTCTGCGGCGCCGAGCAGGTCTATCTCGACGAAGTGATCCTCGACGACAAGGGCGGGCGGATGTTCGTCTGCTCGGACACAGATTTTTGCGAAGACCGCCGCGCCCATGGCCATATCGGCACCATGCTGGCGACGAATGGGCTGGCACCCAACCAGGAGGCCGCCGAATGAGCGACACGCCACTCCTCAAGGTCAAGGATATCTCGAAATTCTATGGCAGCCGCATCGGTTGCCGCAACGTGTCCTTCGATCTCTGGCCCGGTGAAGTGCTGGCGATCGTCGGCGAATCCGGCTCCGGCAAGACGACGCTGCTCAACTGCATTTCGACCCGGCTGCTGCCGACCACTGGCAGCGTCGAGTACCATATGCGCGACGAGACCTATCGCGAGCTCTTCCGTATGAACGAGGCCGAGCGCCGCTTCCTGATGCGCACCGACTGGGGCTTCGTGCATCAGAACCCGGCCGACGGCCTGCGCATGACCGTTTCGGCCGGCGCCAATGTCGGCGAGCGGCTGATGGCCGTCGGCAACCGGCATTACGGCAATATCCGCAATACGGCCATCGACTGGCTGGAACGCGTGGAAATCGACGCCGACCGTATCGACGATCAGCCGCGCGCCTTCTCGGGCGGCATGCGTCAGCGCCTGCAGATCGCTCGCAACCTGGTGACCGGCCCGCGGCTGGTGTTCATGGACGAGCCGACCGGCGGCCTCGACGTTTCCGTGCAGGCCCGCCTGCTCGATCTCGTACGCGGCCTCGTCAACGATCTCGGCCTGTCGGCCATCATCGTCACGCATGACCTCGCCGTCGCCCGCCTGCTCTCGCACCGCATGATGGTGATGAAGGACGGGGTGGCAATCGAGCATGGTCTCACCGACCGCGTGCTCGACGATCCGCGCGAGCCCTATACGCAACTGCTCGTCTCCTCGATCCTGCAGGTTTAAAGCCATGGCCACTCCCCTCGTCGTCTCCGAAGTCTTCAAGAGCTTCACCATGCACCTGCGCGACGGCATCCGGCTGCCGGTCGTCGCCGACGTCTCCTTTTCGGTCGCATCGGGCGAATGCGTGGTGCTCGGCGGCCCTTCCGGCATCGGCAAGAGCTCGCTCCTGAAGATGATCTACGGCAACTACGCCGTCGATAACGGCCAAATCCTGGTGATGCATAAGGAAAGGATCGTCGATCTAGCCGCCGCCGATCCGCGCACCGTGCTGGAAGTTCGCCGCCATACCATGGGCTATGTCAGCCAGTTCCTGCGCACTGTGCCGCGCGTTGCTGCCATCGACGTGGTTGCCGAGCCGCTATTGGCACGTGGCGCGAGTGCCGAGACTGCCCGCGAAAGGGCAGGCAGCCTGCTGGCGCAACTCAACCTGCCGGAAGAGCTTTGGCAATTGCCGCCCGCCACCTTCTCCGGCGGCGAACAGCAGCGTGTCAATATCGCCCGCGGCTTCATTACCGATCACGCCATTTTGCTGCTCGACGAGCCGACCGCCTCTCTCGACGCCAGGAACCGTGCCGTCGTGGTCGACATGATCGAAAAGAAGAAAAAGGCCGGCGTCGCCCTCCTTGGCATCTTCCATGACAAGGAAGTGCGCGAGGCCGTCGGCAGCCGCATTCTCGATGTCTCGCAATTTTCACCCAGGAAGTCCGCCGCATGAGCCGCCAATTGGGCGAAACGCCCTTCATCAGCCCCTCGGCCAGCGTCAGCAATTCGACGCTCGGCCGCTATACCGAAGTCTCCGATCGCTGCCGCATCGACGAAACCGAGATCGGCGATTATTCCTACATCATGCAGGATGGTGTAGTCTGGTGCGCGACGATCGGCAAGTTCGTCAACGTTGCTGCCGCCGTGCGCATCAACGCCACCAACCATCCGACCTGGCGAGCGACGCTGCATCACTTCACCTATCGCGCCGCCGACTATTGGCCGGATGCCGATATGGAGACGGATTTTTTCACCTGGCGGCGCGACAATCGGGTCGTGATCGGCCATGACGTATGGATCGGTCACGGCGCCATCATCCTGCCGGGCGTCACAGTCGGCAACGGTGCGGTCATCGGCGCCGGCGCGGTCGTCTCCAAGGATGTCGCCCCCTATACGATCGTCGGCGGCGTGCCGGCCAAGCTCATCCGCCAGCGCTTCGCCGAAGTTGTCGGCGAGCGCATGGACAAGCTTGCCTGGTGGGATTGGGATCACGCCACCTTGCGTACCGCGCTCGACGACTTTCGTGCCCTTTCGGCCGAGGAGTTCCTCATCCGCTACGGCGCTTGACGCCAGCACGACCTGCACAATCCTGACTAGAATTCATTTCGAAGCCCGGAAACCCCTCGGTTTCCGGGCTTTTGCATGTCGTTGCGAAAGGCAGCAAAACGGCGGGCATTGTAACAGCAGTTACACAAATCTGACATTGGAGCTTCATGAACCGGGAATAATGCGTTGCTCATGCTCAGCGCATGGCGGCCTCGAAGGCTTCTTCGAAACAAGGGGTCGTGCGCTCGTCTAACAGGCTTCCGCGGCGCCAACGTCAACGTTTGTTGCGGAGCCGGGCAGCCGCGAAAGGGAAAGCCTCATGTTCGAGCTGAAGAATGTCTCGCGCCGGTTCGGAAACAAGCTCGCCGTCGATTCCGTGACGCTGGACATTCCGCAGGGACAGATGGTCGGCATCATCGGCCGCTCGGGCGCCGGCAAGTCCACGCTGCTGCGCATGATCAACCGCCTCGCCGATCCAAGCTCCGGCTCCATCCATTTCGCCGGCACCGAAGTTTCCAAGCTGCGCGGCCGGGCATTGCGCAACTGGCAGCGCGATTGCGCCATGATCTTCCAGCAGTTCAACCTGGTTCCCCGCCTCGACGTGCTGACCAACGTCATGCTTGGCCGCCTGAACCAGCGTCCGACCGCGCTCAGTCTGCTTTCCATCTTCAGCCGCGAAGAGCGCATCGAGGCCATCGCCGCGCTTGAACGCCTCGGCATCGAGCAGACGGCATTGCAGATGGCCGGCACGCTTTCGGGCGGCCAGCAGCAGCGTGTCGCCATTGCCCGCGCCCTGATGCAGCAGCCGAAGATGATGCTCGCCGACGAGCCGATCGCCTCGCTCGATCCGCTGAACGCCAAGATCGTCATGGATGCGCTGCGCGATATCAACGAGCGCGAGGGCATCACCGTCATCACCAACCTGCACACGTTGGATACCGCGCGCAACTACTGCGAACGCATCGTCGGCATGGCCGCCGGCCGCGTCGTCTTCGACGGCAAGCCGGTGGAGCTGACGGCCGCGGCCGTCAAAGAAATCTACGGCACCGACAAGGATGGCGCCGGTGTCGACGAGACGATGACGTCGACCGCCATCAATCTTTCCGATCAGCCCGCGCAAGCCGCGGCAAACGCATCCGCCGGCCCGCAACCGCTGGCACTGGCCGGTCTCTGAGGGAGCCGGCCGCGATCGAAGGCCCACGTCAAGGGCGCATTTCTTCTAGACCGAAGACATCCGGGGACACCGGTTAATCAGGAGACGAACCCATGTTGAAGAAGACCCTTCTCGCAGCCACGGCGCTTCTCGCGCTCGCTGGCGGCGCTGCCGCTCAGGACATCAAGGAATTCCGCGTTGGTATTCTCGGTGGCGAAAACGAAGCCGACCGCCTGCGCAACTATGCCTGCCTCTCCGACCACCTGAAGAAGGAGTTCGGCTTCGAGAAGGTATCGCTGTTCCCGGCCGCCGACTATGACGGCGTCATCCAGGGCCTGCTCGGCGGCACGCTCGACTTCGCCGAACTCGGCGCTTCCGGCTATGCAGCCACCTACATCAAGGACCCGAAGGCCGTTACCCCGATCCTGACCACGCAGCAGACGGACGGTTCGACCGGCTACTACTCGATCGGTCTCGCCCTGAAGTCCTCCGGCATCAAGACGATCGCCGACGCCAAGGGCAAGAAGCTCGGCTACGCCGATCCGGACTCCACCTCGGGCTACCTCGTTCCGCTGACGCAGATTCCGAAGACCACCGGCATGCCGAACGACAAGTTCTTCGCTTCGACCCAGTTCAACGGCGGTCACGAGAACAACCTGCTCGCCGCCTATGACGGCAAGGTCGACGTTGCCGTTGACGACTCTTCGGGCCTCGGCGATTTCAAGGATGGCTACACCTCTGGTACCTTCCGCAAGGAAGTCGACAAGGGCGCCGTCGATCCGAACAAACTCGTCGAAGTCTGGCGCTCGCCGCTGATCCCGAACGGCCCGCTCGTCGTTCGCAACGCTCTCGGCACCGAATGGCAGGCCAAGCTGACCGACTTCTTCCTGAAGCTCCCGACCACCGACGCCAAGTGCTTCTCGGCAATCGAAGGCGGCGACTTCAAGGGTTACGTCAAGGTCAACCCGGACTTCTACAAGGCCGTTGTCGAAGTTCGTAAGGCTGCCATCGGCGGCTGATCGGCTTGCTGATCAACCCCTTCTCCCCCGGTGGGGAGAAGGTGGCGCGAGCGATAGAGCGCAGCGAAATCGTGAGTGACGGATGAGGGGGCGCGGTGCGCTCTGGCGAAGCTGGAGCAATCGATCCAGTGGATCGATTGCCGCAACGAACGCCGGAACCGAAACACGGGACCGGGGACGCGGCATATTCCAAAGTCGCCTTACGGTGCAATGCCCCCTCAACCTGCCCTGCGGGCATCCTTCTCCCGATGGGGAGAAGGTGGATTTCTTTTTCAAAGACGATGATCTCATGACGATTGCCGATACTCAGCTACAGACGCAAGGTGCGCCTCAGAGCGCCAAGGACATCGGCGACGCCTGGAGCAGGATGGTGGCCCGTCGCCGCCTCTATACCGGTATCGGCCTGCTGATCCTGATTATCGCTTTCGTCAGCTCCGTCCGCTTTGCCGACGAGAGCAATGCCGGCCATTTCTTCGACCGCCTGCCGCATCTTTTCGATTTCCTGAGCTGGCTCATCCCCAAGGATTGGTCCGACGTCTACCGCGCGCTCTTCGACCTGCCGAGCCCCAACGGGGCAAATGGCGCCGGCGGCGAGGAATTCAATTTCCCGCTCGGCCGCGTCTATGTCTGGGGCGATTTCTACATCCCTGAATATTTCGAGCTGATGATCATTACGATCAACGTGGCGCTGGTCTCCACCCTCATCGGCTTCACCGTCGCCCTGCCCCTCAGCTTTTTTGCCGCCCGCAACATGTCGCCGTCGCATCCGGTTCGTCTGGTGACCAAACGCTTCATGGAATTGCTGCGCGCCTTTCCCGAGATCGTCATCGCGGGGCTGTTTTCGGCGATCCTGTCGATCGGCCCGATTGCCGCCATCATCGCCGTCGGCCTGCATACGATCGGCGCCCTCGGCAAGCTCTTCTACGAAGTGATCGAGAATATCGACATGAAGCCGGACGAGGGCATGAAGGCGGTCGGCGCGGGTTGGACGGAGCGTGTTCGCTTCGCCGCCCTGCCGCAGGTTCTGCCGAATTTCATGTCCTATGTGTTGCTGCGTCTGGAGATCAATGTCCGCGCTTCGACGATCATCGGCGCCGTCGGCGGGGGAGGTATCGGCGAGGAGCTGAAGCTTTCGATCTCGCGCGGTTTCGGCGCCAAGACGGTAGCGCTCGTGCTCTTGCTTTTCGTCACCATCATCGCCGTCGACCAATTTTCCGCATGGCTCCGTCGCCGTCTCGTCGGCGAACATGCCTTCCTTCTGCAACACTGAGGTTGCCCATGTCCGTCATCGACGCCGGTCGCATGCAGGAAATCAAAGCCCGCTACCCGGAAATCCTGCACCGATCGTTCCGCCAGCGTTTCGGCGCGCTGATGATCTTTCTTGGCGTGATCCTTTACGGCATCTACGCCGTCTGGTTTTTCGACCTGCCGAAGATCATCGCGGAAGCGCATTGGGAACGCGTCGGCATCTATCTGAGCGAATGGATCAGCTACGACGTTCAGCCGGAATTCCGCGTTTCCGGCGACAAGATCAGCGTCAAATATCCGCGTTTTTCGCCGCTCGGCGACAATCCGCATCCGGACTGGGTGACGAACAATCCCGACGGCAGCCTGACGGTCTCCGTCAGCGGCACCAGCCGCAGCGTGAAAGTTACCAAGACGCAAGCGATCCTGACCGCGCATGGCGTCACCGTTCCGATCGACTTCACCGGTAATTCGCCGAAGGTCCTCGGCTCGGAGCCGCCGCCGTCATGGATCACGGTCTACGACGACAACATCCTCGCCAATATGGGCTTTGCCGGCGACGTCAGCATCTCCACCGACCGCGTGAAGATCCGCAAGCGCTTCATCGGCTGGGCTAATTTCGTCTTCGATACGCACTCGCCCTTCTTCGACAAGCCGGCGAGCGAAGTCATCAGCCTGATCGTGTCCGGGCCGCGGCTGGAGCCGGACCAGTCCAATCTCTCGCTGGCCTTCGACAATATCTGGAACAACGGTGCATGGCAGCATGGCGATGTCTGGACCAAGCTGTTCCAGACCATCGTCATGGCCTTCCTCGGCACACTGCTCGGTTCGCTCGCCGCTTTCCCGCTGGCCTTCATGGCGGCGCGCAACATCACGCCGAACCGGCTGGTCAATCAGATATTGAAGCGCTTCTTCGATTTCCTGCGTTCGGTCGATATGCTGATCTGGGCTCTATTCCTGACCCGCGCCTTCGGCCCCGGCCCGCTCGCCGGCAGCGGCGCAATCTTCCTGACGGAAACCGGCACACTCGGCAAACTCTATTCCGAAGGCCTGGAGAACATCGACAACAAGCCGCGCGAAGGCGTCAAATCGACGGGTTCGTCGACGGTTCTCGTACATCGCTACGGCATCCTGCCACAGATCGTTCCCGTCATCGTCAGCCAGACCCTCTACCAGTGGGAATCGAATGTGCGCGGCGCCACCATCATCGGCGCTGTCGGCGCCGGCGGTATCGGCCTGAAGCTTTGGGAGGCGATGCGCACCAATGCCAATTGGGAAAACGTCGCCTATATGGTGCTCTTGATCCTGATCGTCGTCTTCCTGTTCGACGCCGCTTCCAATGCACTGCGCTCGCGCCTGATGGGCACGCAAAACAGGTAGGAAGCCTTCGGAAAAAATCGCGGCGCATCATCATTTTGTCACGGGAATCCGGTAGCGCAGGTCGGCAAGACAACATTGCTCGAGTTCGCTTTAGCCGGATTCGAACCGCTGCTGCCTTGCTGCTCTTGCGGTTTGTCGCAAATCACCCAACAGTGTCTCGCGCCGCCGATTTTCCAAGGAATGCAGCCTTGCGCTATGCTCTCTATTTCACGCCGCCCAAAGACGATCCGCTGACCGCGCTTGCCGCCCGCTGGCTCGGCCGCGATGCATTTTCCGATGAGATCTTTTCCGACAGGGCCATGGGTCCCCTGCCGGAAGGCCATGCCGAACTGACCGCCGATCCGCGCCGATATGGCTTTCACGCCACGCTGAAGGCGCCGTTCGAGCTTGCCGGCTCGGTGACTGAGCGCGATCTTCTCGATGTCGCCGCCGAGTTCGCCGCCCGCACCAAGGCTTTTACGATTCCGGAACTGGTGCTCGGCCAGCTCGGGCATTTCTTCGCGCTCGTGCCAGGCTCGCTTTACCAGCCGCTACAGGATTTTGCCTCGCGTGTGGTCAAGACCTTCGAACCCTTTCGCGCGCCGCTTTCGGATCATGATATCACCCGGCGCAATCCGGAAGGGTTGAGCGAACCGCAGCGCGCCAATCTGCTGCGCTGGGGCTATCCGTACGTCAACGACGAGTTCCGTTTCCATATGACGTTGACCGGGCGCGTTCCAATCGAACGTCAGGCCGACATGCACGACGTTCTGCGCGCGCGCTTCGCCGACCATATCGGCAAGGCACTCGATGTTTCCGGCCTCGCGGTCTTTATTGAAGAGAAGCGTGGCGCTCCCTTTACCGTCCGTTCCTGGCTGCCGCTTTCCGGCGCCTAATAGCGAAAGACCTGACATGACCAAAGAAACCGTCCTCTCCAACGCCCGCATCGTCCTCGAAGACAAGATCGTCGAAGGTTCCGTGCTGATCCGTGACGGTCGCATCGCCGGCATATCCGAGAGCAATTCGGCGATCGGAGAGGATTTCGAGGGGGACTATCTGATCCCGGGCCTGGTCGAGCTGCACACGGACCATCTGGAAGCTCACTATTCGCCGCGCCCCGGCGTTCGCTGGAACAAGACGGCGGCCATCCAGGCGCATGACGCCCAGATCGTCACCTCCGGCATCACCACTGTGTTCGACTGCCTGCGCATGGGCTCGGATGAAGATGGCGGTTTCGAACGCGGCGAGATGCGCGACATGGCCGATGCCATCCAGGCGGCGGAGCGCGAGGACCGGCTGCGCGCCGAACACCTGATCCACCTGCGTTGCGAAGTCTCCGCGGACAACGTCCTCGATCATTTCCAGGATTTTGAGAAGGACCCTTATGTCCGGCTGGTTTCGCTGATGGACCACGCGCCGGGCCAGCGCCAGTTCCAGACCATGGATCAATATATCTTCTACTATCAGAAGAAGCGCGGCCTGAGCGACGAAGCCTTCGCCCGTTTCGTTGCCAAGCGCCAGGAAGAATCGGCCAAATACGCAACGCCGCATCGCGACGCCATCTCCAAGGTTTGCGCCGAACGCGGCATCACCATCGCCAGCCATGACGACGCGACCCTTGCCCATGTCGACGAAGCCATCAATTACGGCGTTCGCCTTGCGGAATTCCCGACCAGCATCGATGCCGCCAAGGCGTCGCATGGCGCGGGCATGAGCGTGCTGATGGGCGCGCCGAACATCGTCCGCGGCAAGTCGCATTCCGGCAATATCGCCGCCCGCGATCTCGCCGAACTCGGCGTGCTCGACGTGCTGTCGTCGGATTATGTGCCGCTCAGCCTGCTGCATGCTCCCTTCATCCTCGCCGACGAGGTCGAGAGCATTTCCCTGCCACAGGCGATCGCCATGGTGACCGCGACCCCGGCGAAGACCGTCAGCCTGAACGACCGTGGCCGCATCGCCGAAGGCCTGCGCGCCGATCTCGTGCGCGTTCGCCGCGATCATGGCGTGCCGGTGACGCGCTCGGTCTGGCGAGAAGGACGACGTGTCGCATGACGGTCGAGGCCAACACAAAGCCGGCTAACAACTTGATGTCCGACACAGCAGGCATCATGGCCGTGGTGGTCGGGCCGAGCGGTGCCGGCAAGGATACGCTGATGAATCTCGCTGCCCGGCATTTTGCCGGTCGGCCGGATGTCCGCTTCGTCCGCCGCGTCATCACGCGGGAAGGCGATGCCGGCAACGAGGATCACAAAAGCGTCTCGGATGCCGATTTCGACGCACTGCAGCGCGCCGGCGCCTTCGCCGTTTCCTGGGAAGCGCATGGCCTGAAATATGGTATTCCGGTAGCGGTCCGCGATGAGCTAGCCGGCGGCCATCTCGTCATCGCCAACGGCTCGCGCTCGGCGTTACATCGCTTCCAGAGCGCATTTCCGCGGCTGAAGGTCATCAACGTCACGGCGCGGCGCGAGGTCTTGGCCGAGCGGCTGATGGCACGCGGTCGCGAAAGCCGTGAGGATGTGCTGAAGCGGCTGGAAAGAAGCTCGCTGACCGTTCAGGGCAGCTACGATGTCGCCGATATCGACAATAGCGGCACGCTTGAAGAGGCTGAACGCGCCATCATTTCGGTGCTGGAAGCGCTGATTTCAAAATAAAGACGGTTTGTGCCGCACCTGCAGAAGCAAACCTCACGGTGCATCGCCCCCTCAACCTGCGCTTCGCGCGTCCTTCTCTCCGCTGGAGAGAAGTAGGGACTTGCCGCACGTTCCGTTTCTCCTTCTCTCCTCGGGTCCGAAGGACGGTGCCCGCCCTTCGACAAATTCAGGAGTCGAATGAGAGGGCCGGGTCCAAGGCAGGTAGAGTGAGCATCGTCGAACCGGAAGCGCTGATCAAGATAGAGACCGTTTGTGCCGCGCCTGCAGAAGGAATCTCACGGTGCAACGCCCCCTCAACCTGCGCTTCGCGCGTCCTTCTCTCCGATGGAGAGAAGGTAGGGACTTGCCGCACGTTCCGTTTCTCCTTCTCCCCCGGGGAGAAGGTGGCCCGAAGGGTCGGATGAGGGGCCGCCTAGCTACGATGGCTGGCCTCCTCGCTGTGCCCGGATTACCTCAATGCGCCTCGTCCCAATTGTGAGCCGCGCGCGCGTCCACCTTCAATGGCACAGACATATCAACTGCCGGCATGGCGGCATTTTCCATCACCGAGACGATGATCGGCGTCGTGCGCTCGACATCGGCATCCTCGACTTCGAAGATCAGTTCGTCATGCACCTGCAGCAACATGCGCACGCGATCGGCGAGGCCCGCGGCCGCAAGCGCCGGCTCCATCTTGATCATGGCGCGGCGGATGACGTCGGCCGCCGACCCCTGGATCGGCGCATTGATCGAGGCGCGTTCATTGAAGGCGCGCACGGACGGATTGGAGGAGCGGATTTCCGGAAAATGCACGCGGCGGCCGAAGATGGTTTCGACATAGCCCTTGTCGCGCGCTGCTGCTTTAGTGCTTTCCATATAATCGCGGATACCGGGGAAGCGCTCGAAATACCGTTTGATGTAATCGCCGGCTTCCGAACGCTCGATTGAAAGCTGGTTGGCAAGACCAAAGGCGGAAATGCCGTAGATGATACCGAAGTTGATCGCCTTGGCGCGGCGGCGCACTTCGCTCGGCATCCCTTCGATCGGCACGCTGAACATTTCCGAGGCCGTCATGGCGTGAATATCGACGCCATCGGCGAAAGCCTGTTCGAGCTGCGGGATGTTGGCGACATGCGCCAGCACACGCAGTTCGATCTGGCTGTAGTCGGCCGAGATCAGCTTGTGACCCGGCGTCGAGATGAAAGCCGTGCGAATCTTGCGACCTTCGGCGGTACGAACTGGAATGTTCTGCAGGTTCGGTTCGGAGGAGGACAAGCGCCCGGTCGTGGTCGAGGCCAGCGAATAGGAGGTGTGGACGCGTTTGGTCTCGGGATGGACATAGCCCGGCAGCGCGTCGGTATAGGTGGATTTCAACTTGGTGAGCTGGCGCCAGTCGACGATCTTGCGCGGCAACTCGAAGCCGGCGGCTGCCAGATCTTCCAGCACTTGCGCCGAGGTCGACCATTGCCCGGTCTTGGTTTTGCTGCCGCCGGCAAGGCCCATCTTGCCGAAGAGAATATCGCCGAGCTGTTTCGGCGAGCCGATGTTGAAGCGCTCGCCGGCGAGCGTGTAGATCTCATCCTCGAGGGCGGCGGCACCCTGCGCCAGCTCGCCGGAGAGGCGCGACAGGATCTGCCGGTCAATGGTGATGCCGCGCTCTTCCATATGGGCAAGAACCGGCACTAGCGGCCGTTCCAGACGCTCATAGACGGTGGTGAGCTTTTCCGCCGCCAGCCGCGGCTTCAGCATCAGCCAGAGCCGCAGCGTCACATCGGCATCTTCGGCGGCATAGGCGGTGGCGCGGTCTATATCGACAAGATCGAAGGTGACATTGGATCTGCCGCTGCCGGCGACATCCTTGTAGGCGATCGGCTTGTGGCCGAGCCAGCGCTCCGACAGGCTGTCCATGCCGTGTACTGCATTGGCGCCGCCATCGAGCACGTAGGACAGCAGCATGGTGTCATCGAAGGCCTTGAGCTCGATGCCATAGCGCTTCATCAGCAGATAATCGTATTTCAGGTTCTGCGCGATCTTGAGGACGGAGGCGTCTTCGAGCAGATCCTTCAGCCGCGGCAGGGCGTCGCGGAGCGGAATCTGATTGTCCACCAGCCCGCCGCCGAGCAGATCGCCAACGCCGTTCTTGTGCCCGAGCGGCACGTAAGCGGCGCGGATGATCGCACCGGAGGGATCGTTCCGGTTATCGGCGATCGCCATTGAAAAGCCGACGATTTCGGCCTGCATCGCGTCAAGCGAGGTCGTCTCGGTATCGAAGGCGACGATGCCGGTTTCGCGCGCGTCCGCGATCCACTGATCGAGGGCAGCCACATCGCGGATGGTGACATATGTCGAATGATCGATCGGCGCGGTGGCGAAGCTTGCCGCCCGCGCCCTGGCGAGTTCGACTGGCTCGGCGGCGCTTTCCGATGCCATCCGCGCCTTGACCACCGGTGCGGGCACGGAGGCACCCTCGACCCTTACCTCGCTGCCGCCAACGAGATCGACATTTTTAGCGACGTCGAGGTCGGGACCATGCGCTGTGTCGCCCCACTCGACCTTGACCTCGGATGGTTCGATCGCAGCCGCATCGCAATCGCAGGCGTCGGCGACGCGGCGCGTGAGCGAGGTGAATTCCATCGCCTTCAGGAAACCGATCAGTTTCGGGCCGTTCTGCGATTCGAGCACCAATGCCTCGAGCGGCAGTTCCAGCGGCACATCGGTCCTCAGCGTCACCAACTGCCGGGAAATGCGGGCCAGCTCGGCATTGGCGATGATGTTTTCCCGGCGCTTCTGCTGCTTGATCTCGCCGGCACGGGCGAGCAGCGTGTCGAGATCGCCGAACTCCTCCAGAAGCTGCGCCGCCGTCTTCGGACCGATGCCGGGAATGCCGGGTACGTTGTCGATGGAATCGCCGGTCATGGCCTGCAGGTCGATCATCTTTTCCGGCGGCACGCCCCACTTCTCGATGACATCGGGGATGCCGATCTGCTTGTCCTTCATGCTGTCATACATGTGGACCATCGGGGTGACGAGCTGCATCAGATCCTTATCGGAGGAGATGATGGTGACGTCGGCACCGATCGCCTCGGCCTGCCGGGCATAGGTGGCGATGATATCGTCCGCCTCGAAGCCGTCGGTTTCGATGCAAGGCAGGTTGAAGGCACGCGTCGCCTCGCGGATGAGCCCGAATTGCGGGATCAGCTCCTCCGGCGGTGCCGAGCGGTTTGCCTTGTAGGCGTCGTAGACATCCTTGCGGAACGTCCTCGAGGAATAGTCGAAGATGACGGCAAAATGGGTCGGCGTGACGCCGACCGAAGTATCGCGCGCCGAGGTCAGCAGCTTCCACAGCATATTGCAGAAACCGGAGACAGCGCCGACCGGCAATCCATCGGATTTGCGCGTCAGCGGCGGCAGGGCATGAAAGGCACGGAAAATGAAACCGGAGCCGTCGACGAGGAAGAGATGATCACCTTTTTTCATGGCAACATGGATAGCGTGGCACGTCTCCAACGTCCATATAAAGTTCCATCAGGCGCTGTGCGGACGGGCCAAATTTCTCACTCAAACGTTACCAATTTTTAATCAATCTAATCTGCGGATTCCCTTGAAAAACCATATTTTGAGCCACATCTGATACTCACCGGCGATTGATTACGCCGAGGGTCTGGCAACCGGCCTGTCCCCCGCCATGTCAGACTTGGACAAAGGCCTATCCCCCTCTCCGGGCCTTTGTCCCCCCTTTGAAGCCGCCATGGCCCCCCCTCCAGCCATGGCGGCTTTTCTATTAGAATTCATTTACATAGACAGAAAAACAAACCACAGAATATTACCAGAATTTAACCCGCATCCGACGCAATCCACCCAAGATTTGATGATTGTTTTACTCCGAAATACGGGCATACTTGCAATCATGGGATTTAATCGTTTGGACTCTGCGGCTTACCTTGCCAGTCAGATGGCGAAGGGATTTGCCCGCTCGTTGCAACAACGGGCGGCGGGGCTTGGTTTTTCCCCCGGCCAATTTCCGATCCTGATCGAGTTGTGGTCCGAAGACGGCCTGACGCAGAAGCAATTGCTGGAGCGCGTCGATATCGAGCAGGCGACGATGGCTAATACGCTGTCGCGCATGGAACGCGACGGGCTTGTCGAACGGCGGCCACATCCATCCGACAAACGCGCGCAACTGGTGTTCCTGACAGGCAAGGCCAGTGCCATGCAGACCGAAGCCGTCGAAGCGGCGATGGCCGCGGACAAGGAGCTGTTTCGAGGTTTCCGCACCTTCGAGCGCGAGCTGCTGCTCGAATATATCAGGCGCATCCTGGAAAACGCCAAGCATCTCTAGCTCCGCGCGGCTCGTCCAAGTGACGGTGCATTCGGAAATTTTCGGTTTTCCCGCCTCGAAACCGGACTGGCTTTGGTCTATCGTCCGGCCAATTTTCACGTAAGGAGTCGGATATGACCGATGTATCGCCCGTTCTCGACCGTGCGGATCAGAACCTTCCGTCCAGTCTCGATAATCTGTTCGAACTGCTGCGCATCAAATCCATCTCGACCGATCCGGCCTTCAAGGCCGAATGCCGCAAGGCGGCGGAATGGCTGGTCACTTACCTGACCTCGCTCGGCTTCACCGCTTCCGTGCGCGACACGCCCGGCCATCCGATGGTCGTTGCCCATCACGATGCGGCGAGTGCCGATGCACCGCATGTGCTGTTCTACGGCCACTACGACGTGCAGCCGGTCGATCCGATCGAGCTTTGGGAGAGCGATCCCTTTGCGCCTGCGGTCAAGGACCTGGGCAATGGCCGCAAGATCCTGACCGGCCGCGGCACGTCCGATGACAAGGGCCAATTGATGACCTTTGTCGAAGCCGTCCGCGCCTACAAGGAAACCAAGGGTGCTCTTCCGGTCCGCATCACTATCCTGTTCGAAGGCGAAGAGGAATCCGGCTCCCCGTCGCTGAAGCCTTTCCTCGAAGAGAACGCCGCCGAGCTGAAGGCGGACTATGCGCTGGTCTGCGACACCGGCATGTGGGATGGCGATACGCCGGCGATCTCGGCGGGCCTGCGCGGCCTCGTCGGCGAAGAAATCATCATCAATGCCGCCGACCGCGACCTGCATTCCGGCATGTTCGGCGGCGCGGCCGCCAACCCGATCCATATCCTTACCGACATTCTCGCCGGCCTGCATGATGAGACCGGCCGCGTCATGCTCGACGGCTTCTATGACGGCGTCGAAGAGACGCCGGCCAACATTAAGGCTTCCTGGGAAACGCTCGGCATGACGACGGAAAAATTCCTCGGCGGCGTCGGCCTCTCCATTCCCTCGGGCGAAAAGGGCCGTTCGGTGATGGAGCTCACCTGGGCGCGGCCGACGGCTGAGGTCAACGGCATCTCGGGCGGCTATACCGGCGCCGGCTTCAAGACCGTTATCGCCGCCAAGGCGTCGGCGAAGGTATCGTTCCGCCTGGTCGGGCAGCAGAACCCAGACGCAATCCGCGACAGTTTCCGCGCTTATGTGCGCTCAAGGGTTCCGGCCGATTGCTCGGTGGAATTCCATGCCCATGGCGCCTCACCGGCAATCCAACTGGCCTATGATTCGCCAGTGCTGACCAAGGCGAAGAATGCTCTGTCAAACGAATGGCCGAAGCCGGCTATCGTTATCGGCATGGGCGGATCGATCCCGATCGTCGGAGACTTCCAAAAGATGCTCGGCATGGAATCCCTGTTGGTCGGTTTCGGCCTTGCGGACGATCGCATCCATTCGCCGAATGAGAAATACGAGCTGAGGTCCTATCACAAGGGCATCCGCTCCTGGATTCGCATTCTCGACGCGCTTGCCGCTTAAATCTTTCAAACGAGGACGCGCGAACGAGATCGCGCGTCCTCCGCCATTTTCCGCCACGTATTGCCGACGTGGCCGGCATCAAGATTGTACCACCCGCCTCAATTTGCATTCGACAAAGGCCGCCATTTCTTGTAGGCCTGATTAAACGATTAATCATTTCACTTATTCACGGGCAAACACCAGATGGGATCCGCGCGCCTCGGCCCCAATCTCACCAGGATCGCCGCCTCGCTCGGCATCTCCGTTGCCACGGTGTCCAACGCGCTTTCCGGCAAGGGACGAGTCTCGGTCGAACTGGCGGAGCGTATCCGCGCAACGGCGGCGGCGCTCGGTTATGTGCCGAGCCAGGCAGGCCGCGCGCTGCGGACCGGGCGCAGCGGCGTTCTTGGCCTGGTTCTGCCCGATATCTCCAATCCGCTTTTCCCGCAGATCGCCCAGGCGATCGAACATTCCGCCGCCGTCGCCGGCTATGGTGTGCTGATCGCCGATTCGCGCGGTGATATCGGCATGCAGTCCGAAGCGATTCAACGGCTGGTGGAACGCGGTGTCGACGGAATGGTAATCGTGCCGCGGCGCGGCACGCGCATTGCCGATGCCGGCTGTCCCGTGGCCGTCATCGATACACCCTCGACACCCGGCAATACGGTTTCCGCCGACCACTGGCAGGGCGGGCGCGAAATCGCCAGGCATCTGCGCAATCTCGGGCATCGCAAGATCCTGTTGATCGGTGCAAGCAGCGCCTCCAGCGTGCAGAACGACCGCATCGGCGGCTTCAAATCCGCCCTCGATGCAACGACCATAAAGACCGAGGTTCTCTGGATCGAAAAGCTGGAGGAACGGGACGGTCCCGGCTGTCTGCTGGGATTGGCGGACAAGGTGCAGCAGGGATTTACGGCCTTTGCCGCCGTTTCCGACCTGCATGCCCTGCGCGCGCTCACCGAATTGCAGCGCGCCGGCATCGCGGTGCCGGACAGCGTAAGTGTCACCGGCTTCGACGACCTCATCTGGTCGCCGGTCGTAACCCCCGCGCTTACCACAATACGCATGGATATAACGGCGATTGCCGAGATCGCCATCACCGCGCTGGTCAGCGCCATCAACAATGGCAAACCAATCAAAACGATGAGGCCAGGCGACGCGTCTGCGGACGAGCCGCTGCCCGGCAACCGGCTTGTCATCGCAGAGAAATCCCGCGTCCCGATGCAGCTTGTCGTCCGTCAATCCTCCGGCCCGCTCAGACTGGCAAAAACGAAACTTTCAGCGGAGAACTCCTGACATGAAACGATTGCTTCTAGCTTCCGCCACTCTGCTCGCTTTCTCATCGCTCGGCCTACAGGCAGAGGAACGGACGCTCACCATCTCTGTCTATGCCTTCGCCCAGGACGATTACAAGAAGCTCGTCTACGATCCTTTCGAGGCCAAATGCGACTGCAAGCTGGTGGTCGAAACCGGAAACAGCGTGGAGCGTCTTGCAAAAATGCAGGAAAACAAGGCCAATCCGGTTGTCGACTTGGCAGCCGTCTCCATGGCGGATGCGCTACAGGCTTCTCGCGCCGGCCTGATCGACAAGATCGACACGTCGAAGCTCAGCAATTTCAACAAGCTCTACGACGTCGCCAAAGACCCGAACGGCGATGGCATGAGCGTCGGCTATACCTTCTATGCTACCTCGATCGCCTATCGCTCGGACAAGATGAAGATCGATTCCTGGGCCGATCTTCTCAAGCCGGAATATGTGGGCCATGTCGCATGGCCGAACATCACTACCAATCAAGGTCCGCCGGCTCTCTATATGCTGGGCTTCGCGCTCGGCAGGAATACGCCCGACCTCTCTGCCCCGATCGCCGCCATCGGCGAGCACAAGGGCGATATCGTCACCTTCTATGAAAAATCCTCGCAGCTCGTGCAACTGATGCAGCAGGAGGAAATCTGGGCCGCGCCGATCGGCCGCTTCTCGTGGACGGGCTTCACCAAACTCGACGTGCCCGTCGCCTGGGCAACGCCGAAGGAAGGCCAGACCGGCGGCATGAACGTGCTGGTCATCACCAAAGGCTCGAAGAACCAGGATCTAGCCCTACAGTTTATGGATTTCTGGCTCTCGACCGAGGTGCAGACGGCGCTTGCCGCGAAATTCGTCGACAGCCCGGCGAACAAGGAAGTCAAACTGCCCGGCGAAGTCGCCAAAAACCTGACTTACGGCGAAGACACGGCAAAAAGCCTGAAGCTGATTCCATCCGCTGTCGCCCTAGACCAGCGCAATGGCTGGGTCAAGGAATGGAATGACAAGGTCGGCCAATGAAGCCATATCGAACGATATCCCGGAGCGCAGCATCGGGATATCCCTCCCGCTTTTTCAAAGGTTAGCCTCGATGTTCCAGAATAGGGCCGAAGCTCTGGCGCTTGCCCTGCCCGCGGCGGTCTTCGTCGCGGTGGTCTTCCTCGCGCCGGTGCTCGTCCTGCTCTCGGAGGGCTTTCACATCGCCTCCAACGGCTGGACTCTTTCGGCCTATACCGGCTTCTTCTCCGAGGCTCTGAATCGGACAGTCTTCCTTCGCACCTTGCGGCTCGGCGTCGAAGTTACCGTCGTTTCCGCCGTCATTGGTTATGCCAGCGCCTTCGCCATCGTCAACCTGCCGCCGAAGGGCAAGGGCCGCCTGGTCGGCCTAGTCATCCTGCCGCTGATGATCTCGCCGGTGGCGCGCACCTATGCCTGGATCGTCATTCTCGGGCGCACCGGCATCGTCAACCGGGCTGTCCAGGGTCTCGGTTTGAGCAACGAGCCGCTGCGCCTGCTGTTCAGCGAGACCGCCGTCTTCATCGGCCTTCTGCAGCTCTTCCTGCCGTTGATGATCCTGTCGCTGATCAGCGCGCTGGAAAACATGCCGAAGGACGCCATTCCTGCCGCGCGCGTCCTTGGCGCCAACTGGTTCCAGGTGTTCTGGAAAGTGGTGCTGCCGTTGACGCGCGAGGGATTGGTGATCGGCGGCACGCTGGTCTTCACCGGCTCGCTGACGGCCTATATCACGCCGGCCATTCTCGGCGGTTCGAAAGTACTGATGCTGGAGACGCTGCTCTATCAACGCATTTCAGTCTCCAACGACTATGTTTCCGCGAGCGTCATCGCCTTCATCCTCATCGTCATGAGTTTCGGCGCCAATCTGGTGCTGAAGCGGCTCGCCACTGCGAGGAACCGGGCATGATGCGCCGCCTGTTCTCTCCGCTCGTCCTTCTCCTGCTGCTGGCCTTCCTGATCGGACCTTTCGTCATCATCGTCGCCGCGTCTCTGTCCGGCGGCGAGACGCTGGCCTTTCCGCCGCAGGGCCTTTCGCTGCGCTGGGTGGCAAAAGTCTTTACCGTCGACAGCTTCCGGGAAAGCTTCGCCATGTCGATGTTTCTGGCGATCGGCGGCACGCTTTTGGCACTGATCCTCGGTGTTCCCGCGGCTTACGCGCTGTCGCGATACAGACTGCCCGGCGGCGAAACGGTCCGCACGATGGTCTCCCAACCGATCATCGTGCCAGGCATCATCGTTGGCCTGGCAATCCTGCGCTATCTCGTCGTACCCTTCTCCTTCGACATCACGCTGGCGCTATTCTTCGCGCATACGGCTTTGGTGCTTCCCTATGCCGTGCGTGTAGTCTCGGCCAGCCTCAACAATCTGCGCTCCGATATGGAAGAGGCGGCGGTGCTGCTTGGTTCGTCGCGACTCGGCGCCTTTTCCCGCGTGGTGTTGCCGAATATTCGCAGCGGCGTGCTCGCCGCCTTCGTCCTCGGCTTCGTGACCAGCTTCAATCAGGTGCCGGTATCGCTGTTTCTCGCCAGGCCGGGCGTACAGACGCTGCCGATCGACATGCTCGGCTATATGGAAACGACCTACGATCCTTCCGTCGCTGCATTGTCGGCGCTGCTCGCCTTCCTTTCCATCGGCATCGTTTTCCTTGCCGAACGTTTCCTAGGATTTTCCCGCTATGTCTGACCCCTCCTACCTCACGCTGGACAGGCTGACGCTCGCCTATGGCGACACGGTCGCGGTCAAGGACCTCGACCTGTCGATCGGCAAAGGCGAACTTGTGGCCCTGCTCGGTCCCTCCGGCTGCGGCAAGACGACGACGATGCGGGCGATTGCCGGGCTGCTGACGCCTGCTTCCGGCAAAATCAGCCTCGACGGCGCCGACATTACCCGCGTTTCCGCCAACAAGCGCGCCGTCGGCCTGGTCTTCCAATCCTATGCGCTGTTTCCGCACCTGACCGTCTATGAAAACGTTGCCTTCGGCCTACGTCTCAAGGGTATGCGCGGCAATGATCTCGTTGACCGGGTCGGCGCGGGCTTGAAATCCGTCGGTCTAGCCAGCTTCTCCAGCCGAAAGCCCGGCGAACTGTCCGGCGGCCAGCAGCAGCGCGTGGCACTGGCGCGGTCGATGGTGATGGAGCCGAAAGTCTTGCTGCTGGACGAACCACTGTCGAACCTGGACGCCCGCCTGCGCCTGGAAATGCGCACCGAGCTGCAACGGGTGCAGAAGGAAACCGGCGTGACGATGATCTTCGTCACGCATGACCAGGTGGAGGCGCTGGCGCTTGCCGACCGCATCATTGTCATGGTGAACGGCGGCATCAAGCAGATCGGCACGCCGGAGGATATTTACAACAGGCCGGTTTCGGCCTTCGTTGCTAATTTCGTCGGCTTCGAGAATGTCTTTGCGCTGGAGAACGGCAGGGTGAAAACGGCGAACGGCGCCATTACGCTTTCGTCCCCTGCGCCCTCGTCTGCGGCGGGCCTGGCCTGGCGGCCGCGGGCGGTGGTCCTCGGTTCAGGTCCTTTCCGGGGTACCGTGCGCGGCACGTCTTTTGCCGGCGACAGCCGCGAATATCTGCTCGACACGCCGCTCGGGCCGATCAAAGCCGAAGTGGACGCGGCCGCGGCCGTTCACGCCATGGGCAGCGAGCTCGCCTTCGACCTGCCGGTCTCAGCCGCAGCTTCGCTTGCAAAACACGGATAGGGCCATGGGGATCTGGATCGATACCGATATGGGCTTCGACGATATCGCCGCCATTCTGGTGGTGGCGCATTCGAGCCTCGAGATCGACGGCGTTTCGCTGGTGAGCGGCAATGCGCCGCTGGCGCAGGTGCGCCACAACGCCGCCAGCGCCGCTGCCGCTTTCGGCTGGCAATTTCCCATCTACACGGGTCGTAAATTGCCGGTGCTTTGCAAGCTGGAAACGGCGCAACGTGTTCTCGGACAAAGCGGCATGCCAACCATGGGCAAGAGCCTGCCGCCGGCAAATGAATTGCCATTAAGCGATGCCTTCACCGCCCTCTGTGACTGGCTGCAGCAAGGCACGGAGCCGAGGCGCATCATCGCGCTCGGGCCGCTCACCAATATCGCTGCACTCGCGCTGGCCCGGCCCGACCTCGCCGCCCGCATCGACGAACTCACCTGGATGGGCGGCGGCGTGACCTCCGGCAACCATACGGCTTCCGCCGAATTCAACGCCTATGCCGATCCGGAGGCGCTTGCCATCGTGCTCGCCCATCACCTGCCGCTGCGAATAATCGATCTCGATATCTGCCGAAAGGTCCTGGCGCGGGCGGATGATGTCGATCTTGTGCGCCAGGCCGCCGGCAAAAACGCCGAACTGCTTGGCGATCTTCTCGGCGGCTATGTCAACATTGGCATCAGCCGCGGCCGTCCTGCCATGGCGATCTATGATCCGACCGCTGCCGCCGTCTTCATCGCGCCCGAGATCGCCACGCTTCAGCATGCCCGGATCGATGTCGAGCTGCAGGGGCGGCACACCCGCGGGCGCACCGTCGTCGAAACACGCGCGTCACATGCGGAGTTTAACGCTCATTTTGCCGCCGAGATCGATGCCGACATGGCGCGCGTCATCATTTTCGGTGCGTTGATCAACGAGGCACGCCGATGATCCGACATTCCCCAAGCGAGCCCGCCGATCTCCATTTGCCCGACCTGCGCGCGCGTGCGGTCGCTGCTGCCCGCGGCGATGCGCCTTTCGACCTGCTGATCGCGGGTGGCCGTCTGGTCGACATGGTGACCGGTCAGATCCGGGCCGCCGATATCGGCATCGTCGGTGCGCTGATCGCGAGCGTCCATGCGCCGGGCGGCCGAACGGACGCCACCAGCACGATCGACGCCGGCGGCGCCTTTCTCTCTCCCGGTCTGATCGATACGCACATGCACATCGAAAGCTCGATGGTGACGCCGGCGGCCTATGCCGAAGCCGTGTTGCCGAATGGGGTGACGACCGTCGTCTGGGACCCGCATGAGTTCGGCAATGTGCATGGTCTCGACGGCGTGCGCTGGGCGATCGAGGCGACACGATCGTTGCCACTCCGCGTGATCCCGCTTGCCCCTTCCTGTGTGCCCTCCGCACCTGGGCTGGAGCTGGCGGGTGCCGATATCGATGCTTCCGCCATGGCCGGCATGCTGGCATGGCCCGAGATCGCCGGCCTTGCCGAGGTCATGACCATGCGCGGCGTCATCGACGGCGATCCGCGCACGAGCGCGATCGTCAATGCCGGGCTGCAATCCGGCAAGCTCGTCTGCGGCCATGCCCGCGGGCTGGAAGGCGCCGATCTCAATGCTTTCATGGCAGCCGGCATCACCTCCGACCATGAGCTGACCTCCGGCGCTGATCTGCTCTCCAAGCTTTCCGCCGGCATGACCATCGAGCTGCGCGGCTCGCACGACCACCTGCTCAGGCAATTCGTCGAGGTCATCAACAATCTCGGCTTCATGCCGCAGACGGTAACGCTCTGCACCGACGACGTTTTTCCCGACGAGCTGCATTTCGACGGCGGCCTGGACGACGTCGTCCGTCGCCTGGTGCGCGACGGGCTGAAGCCCGAATGGGCATTGAGGGCAGCGACGCTGAACGCCGCCACGCGGCTCGGTCGCAACGATCTCGGCCTGATCGCCGCCGGACGCCGCGCCGATATCGCTCTTTTTGAAGACCTACAGGATTTCAAAGCGAAACAGGTGATCGCCAATGGCAGGATCATTGCCGAGGCCGGCAAGGTCATCGGCATGATCGCTCATCTCGATACCACAGCGCTACAGAATTCGGTCAAGCTCGCGCCTCTCGGCGAAGACGATTTTCGTGTGCCGGCCGCCGGCAATCGTGTGCGCCTTGCGACGATCGACCAGCCGCGCTTCACGCAATGGGGCGAGGCGGAGGCCGATGTCGCGGACGGATTCGTCGTGCCGCCCGCCGGGACCACGATGATCGCCGCCGCCCATCGTCACGGCAAGGCGGACGGACGACCGCGCGTCGGCTTTCTCACCGGCTGGGGCGAATGGCGCGGTGCCTTCTGCACGACGGTCTCGCATGACAGCCATAATCTGACGGTTTTCGGCGGCAATATTGGCGATATGACGGTTGCCGCCAACGCCGTCATCGCCGCTGGCGGAGGCATGGCTGTTGCTTCGAATGGTCAAGTCGACATGCTGCTGCCCCTGCCCCTCTCCGGGTTGGTGACCACTGCGTCCCTCGACGAAACCGCCCTCGCCTTCCGCGCCATCCGCAAGGCGATGGAAAAAATCGTCACCTGGCGACCGCCTTACCTCGTCTTCAAAGCCTGCTTCGGTGCGACGCTCGCTTGCAACATCGGGCCGCACCAGACGGATCGGGGGATTGCTGACGTGGTGACGGGGCGGGTGTTGGAGACGGCGGTATTGCCTTCTTCCACTTGAGTAGAAGGTGCCCGCCCTTCGACAAGCTCAAGAGAGCGAGGAGCGGTAGTTCTGGGCGCGCACGTGAAGAGCAATCCTTACGGTGCAACGCCCCCTCAACCCGAGCTTCGCTCGACCTTCTCCCCGCTGGGGCGAAGGTGTTTTCATTGAGATCGGGCTTCGACAGGAAAGAGCCTATCAGCCTACCACATCGAAGACATGCGCCTTGCCGAGCACGCTGACGTGCACGGTGCTGCCGATCTCCGGCAGGCCGACGCTGGAACTTTTGATGGTGAGGGGTGCGGCGCCTGTGGCATTGGCAAGGGCAAGCGTCACTGTGCAGACGGCACCGCCGAATTCGACATCGATGACATTACCGGCACATTGGGTATCGGAGGCAGTGCCGTCGATCATGCTGAACCGTAACTGCTCGGGCCGCAGCATGATTTCCGCCCGGCCCCGGCGACCGTTGGCATCCGTTGGGATGCGGCCAAGCACACAATCGGCGAAGCCATCGCCCAGCTCGGCCGGCAGCAAAATGGCGTCGCCGAGGAAGGTGGCAGTCTCGCGGTCGCGGGGGTTGAGATAGAGCGTTTGCGGCGTTCCGGCCTGCACCAACTTCCCCTCGCGCAGCACCGCCACCTGATCCGCGAAGGAAAGCGCTTCCGCCTGGTCGTGCGTTACCAGGATCGTGGTGATGCCGGCATTCTGCAAGACGCGTGCGACGGCCTTGCGCATGTTTTCGCGCAGGCCCGTGTCGAGCGCGGAAAAGGGTTCGTCCAGCAACATCAGCCTCGGCTTGCGACCGAGCGCGCGGGCAAGCGCGACACGCTGCTGCTGGCCGCCGGAGAGCTGGTGCGGGCGGCGATCGAGCATGCCGCGATCGAGTTCCACCATGTCGATCAGCGCGTTGATCTGTTCCGCGCGGTCCGCTTGGCCCCGCTCCATGCCGAAGCCGATATTCTCCGCCACGCTCAAATGCGGAAACAATGCGCCATCCTGCGAAACGATGCCGATACCGCGGCGATGGGCGGGTACGACAGCCGGCCCATCCGCCAAGACCTGACCTTCCAAAGCCACCTGGCCGACATCCGGAGTCTCGAAACCGGCAATGATGCGTAGCAGCGTCGTCTTGCCGGAGCCCGACGGGCCGACGACCGCTGTGCGGCTGCCGGCGGCGACCGTGAGATCGATGTTATCAAGCGCGTGCACCGGGCCATAATGCTTGCCGATGTTTTTAATCGCCAGAAAGGTCATTGTCCGGCCGTCCGCTTGGATTGTGCATAGAGAAGAAGAGTGAGCGGCAGCGACAGCACCACCATCATGAAGGCGTAGGGCGCGGCGGAGACGTAGTCGATCTCGCTGGTGAGCGACCAGAATTTCGTCGCCAGCGTCTCCGTGCCGTTGGGCGACAGCATCAGCGTCGCCGTCAATTCGTTGGTGATGCCGAGAGCGACAAGGGCGACGCTCGCCGCAAAACCGGGAGCGGCAAGGCGCATGGTGATCTGCCGCACGGCCTGGCTTGGCGTGCGTCCCAACGCCATGGCGGCACGTTCGAGCTCGACCGGGGCCTGGGCGATGCTGGAGCGCAAGCCGACCAATGCGCGCGGCAGGAACAGCAGGACATAGGCGAGCAGCAGTGTCGCGAAGGTCTGGTAAAGCGGCAGCACGAGCCGCACGGTAATCGACACTAGCGCCAGCGCCACCACGACGCCCGGCAGCGAGCCGACATAATAGTGGCATGCTTCTAGGATGCGCTGCAGCCGGCCCGGCGCGCGCACCGAGAGCCAGGCCATGGGCGCGGCGGCGAGGGTCGCGAGCAAACCGCCGGCAACGGCAAGCACGATCGTCTGCAGCAAAGCCGAGCCGACCGTATCCATCCGCCAGATGCCGGCGCCGCCGAGATAGAGCCAGCGCCCCAGCGTCACGAAGGGCACGCCGAGGGTCAGCACGGCCGCTGCTAGCGGCAGCGCAACGGCCGGAACGACGAACCAGCCGAGACGGCGGCGGTCCGCCGGGCGGGCTGCGCCGGAGCCCACACGGGCGTAACGCTCATTGCCGCGCACCAAAACCTCGATGCCGAGCAGCAGCAGGCAACAGAAAACGAGAACGCCGCCGAGCATGTTGGCGGCCGGGCTGTTATAGGCGGATTGGAACTGATCGACGATTGCCGTCGAAAAAGTATCGAAGCGGATCATCACATAGAGACCATATTCCGCAAGCAGGTGCAGGCCGATCAGCAGCGAGCCGCCGCAGATGGCAAGGCGAAGCTGCGGCAGGACAGCGCGGAAGAAAACCCGCCACGGGCCAAGGCCGAGCGAGGCGGCGGCATCCTCGATCGCCGGATCGAGGCGGCGCAACTGTGCGGCCACCGGCAGATAGAGGAAGGGATAATAGGCAAGCACGGATACCAGCACGCCGCTCCAGAGCCCACGCATGCCCGGCAGCAGACTGACCCAGGCATAGCTGTGCACGAAGGCGGGCACGGCAAGCGGCGCGACCGCCAGCCACGACCAGATGCGGGCACCCGGGATATCCGTACGCTCGGTCAGCCAGGCGAGCGTAACGGCAAGCACGATGCAGAGCGGTATGGTACAGACTTCGAGAAGGACCGTATTGGTCAGCAATTCGCCGACGCGCGGGCGGAAAATGAGCGCGATGACTTGCCTCCAGCCGGTGTCGGCCGTGATCCAGACGATGAAGCCGAGCGGCACTAGGCTCAGAAGCGCGACGACGGATGCAAGGGCGATGACGGAAGCGTGCGGAACACGGCCACCGGACGCAGCGGTCAACGGAGGCAATCGCAGTGCAGCGGCCTGACCGGCCGGCGCGGCATATGTGTTCTTCTGCAGCAAGTCTTAGCTGCCTTTCACGCCCTGAAATAGGAAGACAACCGCCACCGGGAGGCGATTGCCGGGATCGAAATGGCCGAATGGCCATCCGCATGCCCCTAGCAGGGCATGCGGACCGGATGCAAGGACTTAGATCAAACCCGCTTCGGTCATGAGTTCGGTCACCTTCTTGCTGTTCAGCTTGGAAGGCTCGACCTTCGGCGCCTGCAGCTCGGCAAGCGGCACCAGCTTCGGGTTCGACTGAGCGCCGTTGCCGACGGCATATTCATAGGAATCGCCGTCGCGCAGAACGGCCTGTCCGCCCTTGCCGGTGATCCACTTCAAAAACGCCTGCGCTTCCTTCTTGTGTTGGCTGGAGGCGAGGACGCCGCCGCCGGAAATGCTGACGAAGGCGCCCGGATCCTGGTTCTTGAAGTAGTGTAGCGCGACGTTCTTGCTGTTTTCGCCCGTCTTCGCCTGATCGCCGAACCAATAATAGTGATAGATGACGGCGCCCTGGATTTCGCCGGCATTGACCGCCTTCATGGCAACGCTGTTGCCCTTATAAGGAGTCGCGTTTTGCTTAAGTGCCTTCAGCCAGGACTTCGTGACGTCCTCGCCCTTCAGTTCAAGAAGCGCGCTGACGATCGCCTGGAAGTCGGCGCCGGCGGGCGATGCGCCCCAGCGGCCTTTCCAGGCGGGATCGGCGAGGTCGAGCAGCGACTTCGGCAGATCGCTTTCCTTCAGCTTGGTCTTGTCATAGGCGAAAACCGTGGAACGGGCGGCAACGCCGACCCAATCGCCATCAGCCGCCTTGAAGGTTTCCGGCACCTGCGCCAGCGTATCGGCATCCACGGGTGCAAAGAGCTTCCTGGCGTCGACAAGTGCCATGCCGGGGGAATTTTCGGTCAGGAACACGTCGGCGGGAGATGCAGCACCTTCCTCGACGATCTGATTGGCGAACTGCATGTCGCTGCCGTTGCGGATCGTCACCTTGATGCCGGTTTCCTTGGTGAATCCATCTGCCCAGGCCTGCGTCAACGCCTCATGCTGCGCATTATACACGACGATGCCTTCGGATTCGGCGGCATTGGCCATCAGCGGCGCAACCGTAAGACCTGCGGCAAGCACCAAGGCGCTGGTGAGATGGGTAAAGGAAAAAGTCATAGGCGTCCTCTCGCTGAAACCCGTCCGTGACGGTGGTGCGGTAGCCTATATTTTTCTTGACTATCTTTTTCAAGTTTCAGTGCGCCCTTTTTTATCACAAAAGTTTGAAAAGTGAGTCAAGATTTAGGTTCGTTCGCCGGCGAGGCTCCGCCAAGCACGAAAAAGCCGCGGCGCTCTCACGCCGCGGCTTCTAGGTGTTCGAAAAGATCCGATCAGTTGTCGCGCGTTTCCAGCGTTTTGCTGAAGAAGATCGCAACGAGCGTGCAGACCACACCGGAGAGCAGATAGAGGCTGGTATAGACCAGACCGAACTGGCTGGAGAGGGCAAGCGCCACGAAGGGCGCGAAGCCGGCGCCAATCAGCCAGGAGAGATCCGAGGTCAATGCCGAGCCGCTATAGCGATAGTTCCGGCTGAAGCGCGAAGCACTGGCGCCGGCAGCCTGGCCGAAGGAGAGGCCGAGCAGCGTGAAGCCGAGGACCACATAGATATGGCGGCCGGTGACACCGCCATCGAGCAGCCAGGGTGCGACGAAAGCAAAGATCGCAATCAACACGGCGCCCACGGCAAGCTGGTTGCGGCGGCCGATACGGTCAGCAAGCAGGCCGGAACAGACGATCGCGACGATACCGCAGATCGCACCGAGGAATTCCACCAACAGGAACGAACCGGGAGACTGTGCGCTATAAAGCGTTACCCAGCCGAGGGGGAACACCGTGACCAGATGGAAGGTCGCAAAGCTTGCCAGCGGCACGAAAGCGCCGATGAGCACGTCGCGGCCATGAACGCGCAGAAGCTCCGTCATCTTGACCGGCTCCAGCTCATGGCGCTCCAGCAGCGCACCGAATTCCGGCGTGGCGACGAGGCGCAGTCGGGCAAACAGCGCGACGACATTGACCATGAAGGCGCAGAAGAACGGATAGCGCCAGCCGTACTCCAAGAAATCGACCGTGGAGAGGCTCATGGCGAAATAGGCGAACAGAGCGCTTGCCAGCATGAAGCCGGTCGGCGCGCCGAGCTGCGGGATCATCGCATACCAGCCGCGGCGATCGGTCGGCGCATTGAGCGCCAGCAGCGAGGCAAGACCATCCCAGGCGCCGCCGAGCGCAAGGCCCTGGCCGATGCGCAAGAAGGCGAGCAGAACGATCGCGTAGACGCCGACTTCGCTGTAGCCGGGCAGGAAGCTCATCGAGGCCGTGGACCCGCCGAGCAGGAACAGCGCGATCGTAAGCTTAACGCCGCGGCCATAGGTGCGGTCGATCGCCATGAAGATGAACGAGCCGATCGGGCGAGCGATGAAGGCAAGCGAAAAAACCAGGAAGGAAAGCAACGTGCCCCGCAGGGGATCCGCGAAGGGGAAGATCAGCTTCGGGAAAACCAGGACGGATGCGATGGCGTAAACGAAGAAGTCGAAGAACTCGGACGTGCGACCGATGATCACGCCGATGGCAATATTACCGGGATCGACAGTACCGCGAGCATGCATCTCGCGCGCATCGCGTTCCAAACCTGCGGACGTTGGATTTAATGATTCATGCGTGGCGCTGACCATATACGGGAGCCTCCCTCTCCAGACGCGAACTCGCGTAGGAATAAGATGTTTATCAAACTTACGAACTTATCAAGTCTCCGTGCATGGAATAATTCGCAAATTAGCTGATGGATCCGGGCTAATTCCGCCTTTTGCCGACACAATGCCGGCTCGGCGTGTTGCCGGCCAGTAGCCATATCCGCCGATGTCTTTATATTAGCCGCGGCAAAGGCACCTGGCCATGGGAAAACCTGCTGGATTTCTCAGGATTTTCCCGATAGGGGAGGTTGCGCTCGATACCGCAATGCACCCAGGCTTGCTGCGGTGCGACGAAACACCTCATACCGTTCATGACCGCCGTCCTTTAGTCGCGGTATGGTCAATAACAAAAAGAGCTTTGAGACGTGCCAAGACTATCGAAGATTTTCAGCCGCTTATCCGTCCTGCCGCTCATCTTGCTGCTTTCGGGCTGCAATATGGTGGTCATGGCTCCCTCCGGCGACATCGCCGTGCAGCAACGCGACCTTATCGTCGTCTCGACCGTCCTGATGCTGTTGATCATCGTACCGGTGATTTTCCTTACGCTGTTGTTTGCCTGGAAATACCGCCAGTCGAACACGGCGGCAGCCTATGATCCGGACTGGCATCATTCGACTCGCCTCGAATTGGTGATCTGGTCGGCCCCGCTCGCTATCATCATTGCGCTCGGCGCGGTGACCTGGATCAGCACCCACCAGCTCGACCCCTATCGGCCGCTCGATCGCGTCGACGCCGGCAAGCCGGTAACGACCACGACGAGGGCGCTGAATGTCGAAGTCGTGGCACTCGATTGGAAGTGGCTGTTCTTCTACCCAGATCTCGGCATCGCAACAGTCAACGAACTGGCAGCGCCGGTGGATGCGCCAATCAACTTCAAGATCACCGCCTCCTCAGTGATGAATTCCTTCTTCGTTCCGGCACTTGCGGGCCAGATCTACGCCATGCCGGGCATGGAGACGAAGCTGCACGCTGTCATCAACAAGCCCGGCGAGTATCAGGGCCTGTCCGCCAACTACAGCGGCGCCGGTTTCTCGCATATGCGGTTCAAGTTCCATGGTCTGAGCAAAGCCGACTTCGACCAATGGGTCCAGAAGGTCAAGAGCCAGGGCACGGCCCTCGGACGTCCGGAATATCTGGCGCTCGCCAAGCCGAGTGAAAAAGAGCCGGTGCGTTACTTCAATGCGGTCGATGAAGGCCTCTATGACGCAATCCTCAATATGTGCGCCGATCCCAGCAAGATGTGCATGGGCGAGATGATGCATATCGATGCCAAGGGCGGTGCCGGCAAGGACAGCCAGGAAAACCGCGAGCGCCTGATCTACGACAACCGCGATGCCGATGCGGTCGAAGTCACGCCCGTCAAGGCTGACGGCGGCGCCGGGCAAGCCATGCAGCATGGAGATGACTCGATGCAGGGCATGGGCTCCATGCAGGGCATGGATATGGGCAACGGCTCTTCTTCCGATTCGTCGACCGGTTCGGCGCAGCATCAGGGTCACTGATCCGGTGCGCTCAATAACAAGACATTCATAAGGGACAGAGGAAATCCATGTCTTCCAACCCGGACCTCTACAAATTCATCTTCGGTCGGCTGACGCTCGATTCGATTCCCTATCACGAGCCTATCCTCGTCGTGACCTTCATCGGCGTCGCGATCGGCGGCATAGCGCTTCTCGGCCTGCTGACCTATTTCCGCCTCTGGGGCTATCTCTGGAAGGAATGGTTCACCAGCATCGATCACAAGAAGATCGGCATCATGTACGTCGTGCTGGCGCTGATCATGCTGCTGCGCGGCTTCTCCGATGCGCTGCTGATGCGTCTGCAGCAGGCGATCGCCTTCAACGGATCCGAGGGTTATCTGCCGCCGCATCACTACGACCAGATCTTCACCGCCCACGGCGTCATCATGATCTTCTTCGTGGCGATGCCCTTCGTCACCGGCCTGATGAATCTCGTCGTGCCCCTGCAGATCGGCGCGCGCGATGTCTCCTTCCCGTTCCTCAATAACTTCTCGTTCTGGATGACGACGGCAGGCGCGATCGTCATCATGATCTCCCTCTTCATCGGCGAATTCGCGAAGACCGGCTGGCTGGCCTATCCGCCGCTTTCCGGCATCGCCTACAGCCCCGACGTCGGCGTCGATTATTACATCTGGGGCCTGCAGGTCGCGGGTATCGGAACGACGCTCTCAGGCATCAACCTCGTCGCCACCATCGTCAAGATGCGCGCACCAGGCATGACCTTTATGAAAATGCCGGTCTTTACCTGGACGTCGCTCTGCACCAACATCCTGATCGTTGCGAGCTTCCCAATTTTGACCGCCACGCTCGCGCTGCTCACCCTTGATCGTTACGCTGGTACGAACTTCTTCACGAACGACCTCGGCGGCAATCCGATGATGTATGTCAACCTCATCTGGATCTGGGGCCACCCGGAAGTCTACATCCTGGTCCTGCCGGCCTTCGGCGTCTTCTCGGAAGTCGTTGCCACCTTCTGTGGCAAGCGCCTCTTTGGCTACGCCTCGATGGTCTACGCCACCTGCGTGATCATGATCCTCTCCTACCTCGTCTGGCTGCACCACTTCTTCACGATGGGCTCGGGCGCCAGCGTCAATTCCTTCTTCGGCATCACGACGATGATCATCTCGATCCCGACGGGTGCGAAGCTCTTCAACTGGCTGTTCACGATGTACCATGGACGCATCCGCTACGAAGTGCCGATGCTGTGGACCGTCGGCTTCATGGTGACCTTCACCATCGGCGGCATGACCGGCGTCATGCTTGCGGTTCCGCCGGCCGATTTCGTGCTGCACAACTCGCTGTTCCTGATCGCCCACTTCCATAACGTGATCATCGGCGGCGTGCTCTTCGGCATGTTTGCGGGCGTCAACTACTGGTTCCCGAAGGCCTTCGGCTTCAAGCTCGATCCTTTCTGGGGCAAGATGAGCTTCTGGTTCTGGCAGATCGGCTTCTGGTTCGCCTTCATGCCGCTCTATATCCTCGGCCTGATGGGCGTTACCCGCCGCGTGAGCCAGTTCGACGATCCGTCGCTGCAGATCTGGTTCATCATCGCAGCCTTCGGCGCCGGGCTGATCGCTATCGGCATCGCCTGCTTCCTCATCCAGCTCGTCGTCAGCTTCCTGAAGCGCGAAGAGCTTCGCGACGTGACCGGCGATCCCTGGAACGGCCGTACGCTGGAATGGTCGACCTCGTCGCCGCCGCCGGCCTACAACTTCGCCTTCACGCCGATTGTCTACGATCACGACGCCTGGTGGGACATGAAGAGCCGCGGCTATGTCAGGCCGACCGAAGGCTTCATCCCGATCCACATGCCGAAGAATACCGGCACGGGCATCATCCTCGGCGTTCTCTCCATCGCCTTCGCATTCGGCATGATCTGGTACATCTGGTGGCTCGCCGCCATTACCTTCGCCGCGATGATCATCATTACGATCGGCCATACCTTCAACTATAAGCGCGACTTCCATATCCCCGCCGACGAGGTCGTGAAGACCGAGAACGAGCGTACGAAGCAGCTCGCAGGACAGGTATAAGACCCATGACGACTCAAACCATGCCAGCTCTGAAAGATGGCGAAACGCCCGCCTTCTACCTGAAGGAAGAGCATCATCCCGAAGGCAGCACGATGCTGGGCTTCTGGATCTACATCATGAGCGACTGCCTGATCTTCGCGGTGCTCTTTGCGACCTATGCCGTGCTCCGCCACAACTATGCAGCCGGTCCTTCGCCGGCCGACCTGTTCGAGCTGCCGGTCGTCGCCCTCAACACGACGATGCTGCTGCTCTCCTCCATCACCTATGGCTTCGCCATGCTGATGATGGAAAAGAACAACAAGTCGGGAACGCTGTTGTGGCTGGCGATCACCGGTCTCTTCGGTGCCGCCTTCATTTATTTCGAACTCAATGAATTCTATCACCTGATCCTGGAGGGCGCCGGCCCGCAGCGCAGCGCCTTCCTGTCGGCCTTCTTCACGCTGGTCGGCACGCACGGCCTGCACGTCACCAGCGGCCTCGTCTGGCTGGTCACACTGATGGTGCAGACAAGCCGGCACGGGCTCATTCCCGAAAACAAGCGCCGTCTGATGTGCCTGTCGATGTTCTGGCACTTCCTCGACGTCGTCTGGATCGGCGTATTTTCCTTCGTCTATCTCATGGGAGTTCTCGGATGAGCTCGAACGCCAATCCTTCGCATCATTCCGCCGACGCCCATGGCCACCACCATGGCGGCCACGAGGCCGGTCACGGCACGTTCAAGAGCTACATGACGGGGTTTATCCTCTCCGTCATCCTCACTGCCATCCCCTTCTGGCTGGTCATGGCGAAGGTCTTCTCCGATCCGACCGTCACCGCGGCGTTGATCATGATCTTCGGCGCCATCCAGATCATCGTGCACATGATCTATTTCCTGCACATGAACACCAAGTCGGAAGGCGGTTGGAACATGATGGCTCTGATCTTCACCATCGTGCTGGTGATCATCGCGCTCTCCGGCTCGCTCTGGGTCATGCACCACCTCAATTCCAACATGATGCCCATGTCGCCCGACATGATGCGCAACATGCCGTAAGATCGAGCGGCGGGCCTTCTGCCGAAGGCCCGCCCCTCTTCCACCGGCGCTTGCTTCCGCCGGACGCGTGATTTTCAGCGAAGAAATTAAGACCTCCCGAAATCATGCGACAGCGCGTCCCCGGAGACCAGCGCCATGACCGACATTTCCTCGAACACCTCTCACGGCAAGCCGCGTTCCATGCTTGCTCTTGCCATCTGGGTGCTGCTGCTCCTGCTCTTGACCGCACTCCTCATCGGCCTCGGCACATGGCAGGTGAAGCGGCTGCATTGGAAGCTCGATCTGATCGCCCGCGTCGATGCCCGCGTGCACGCGCCGCCCGCGGCCGCCCCCGGCCCGGCGGAATGGCCTGCGATCGACGCCGCCGGCTACGAATACAAACATGTTCAGGCAACCGGCACCTTCCTCAACGACAAGGAAGCGCAGGTCTATGCCTCGACCGTGCTCGGCCCCGGCTACTGGGTGCTGACGCCGATGAAACTGGCCGATGGTACGATCATCATCGTCAATCGCGGTTTTGTGCCGGCCGACAAGCGCAATCCGGATACCCGAGCCGCCGGCGAGCTTTCCGGCGAGACGACCGTCACCGGCCTGCTGCGGATGAACGAGCCGAAGGGCACGCTGCTGCGCTCCAACGTGCCCTCGGAAGAGCGCTGGTATTCCCGCGACGTTACGGCGATCGCCGCGGCACGGGGCCTGCAGAACGTCGCACCCTATTTTATCGATGCCGACGACAAGAAGAACCCCGGCGGTCTGCCGGTCGGCGGCCTGACGCAGATCGTCTTTCCCAACAATCATCTGGTCTACGCTATCACCTGGTACGGGCTTGCCGTGATGACATCAGGCCTTGCCGCCTATCTCATCTATTTCGAGCGGCAGCGGGCGAAGGCGAGCCGCTAGAGCGTTTCTGATTTTATTTGAATCGCGGATTCCCTTTTGTTGTCGAATGTGATTCAAGATGCTGGCTGAGAGGAGGTCAGCATCGATGGTCGCACCTCTTTCGAATGATCTGCGTGAACGTGTCGTGGGCGCTGCTGCGGCGGGAGAGAGCTGCCGCTCGGTGGCGGCGCGGTTCGGTGTCTCGGTCTCATCTGTCGTGAAGTGGTCGCAGCGCTATCGCCGCAGCGGCTCCGTCGCGCCCAGTCAGATGGGCGGGCATCGCAAGCGTCTTTTGGAACCGCATCGCGCTTTCATAGCCGAGCGGATTGCTCAGAGCCCGCAGATCAGCCTGCACGGCCTCAAGGA
>NZ_AUFB01000022.1 GCF_000426285.1 Rhizobium leucaenae USDA 9039
CGCCGCTGCGCGCTGCAGATTATCCTGCACCGTGCTACGCGCAATTCCCAACACGACGGCAATCTCACGCGAGCTGGTTCCGCTTGCTGCAAGCCGCAGCATTTGTCGCAAATGTCTCATGGTCAGCCTTCTCTTTGCCGGCATCAAAATCCCCTCGTTCACCGCGAGGTATTTGATGCCAAAGTTGCTGACCCAGGGAGTGATGTTCAGTGTCGAAAACTGGCCGGTCTTTGATCGGAACGGTGGCCGGCTTCAAATCGGAATGGTGGCCGGTCTTTGATCGGATTGGCGGCCGGCTTCACGTCGGAATCCGCAGATATGAGTGCCTGCGCCCGACCGGCCAATCTGACGAACTAGTTCAAATCCCAGCAACAGCAAGAGCTAGGCCGCCTCACCATTCACGAGGCCAGCTTAGGTCAATGCGGCCCGGTCGATGTGACAGGGCCAATATCCGTCCTGCCGGTAGTCCGGCGGAAGAGGACTGAGCTGCGCCAAAGCGGAAGCTGCGAATTCAACTTGGAGCTTAAAATTCCGCAGGGCCGATGGCATCGGGATGCCTGTGACCCGTTCCCGAATTTCATATCTGTCCACGCCAGCGTCGCGAAGTCGTCTGCGGCCTTCTTCCAGAACCCTGTTTGGTTCATCGCACAGCTCTTGCTTGCCCGACAGGCCCTGTCCGCCTTCAATTACCCTGAACAATACCGTCGCCCTCGTTTGCCTCAAGGCATCACAGACAAAAATGTGATTCGGAGCAACGAGCGAGACAAATGCGCGGCGCAAAGTCCCATCCGTGTGACAAAACGGTGACTGCCTGAGCGTCGAAGAAGCCGCCCCGCGCGCTTTGCCGTGTGTAGAGCCGACACGGGGTCTTCATACGGAGTTGTGTTATCTAAATGTCATCGTCAAACCAGCGTATTGACGTCAGACCACGAGGCCCTATCTTCCGCGATCCTCGTAGGACGGAAGGAACAACCTTCATGAATATCGACGGGCAATGTCATTGCGGCTTCGTCACCTACGAGGCCGACATCGAACCTGACGCGGTCTCCATCTGCCATTGCACGGATTGCCAGCGGCTGACCGGCTCGCCTTATCGCGTCACTGCAAGCGTGCCGCGCGAGGCCCTGCGCCTGACGGGCAATCTGCCCAAGCTCTATACAAAAATCGCCGACAACGGCCGCAAGCGTTTGCAATACTTCTGTCCGGAATGCGGCTCCCCGCTCTTCACTGCCGGTACCGAAGAGGATGCCGTCAATTGGGGCATCCGCTGGGGCAGCATCAACCAACGTGCAGCGCTAAAACCTAAGAGGCAGATCTGGTGCAATTCCGCGGTTGACTGGTTCGGCGAAACGGCGGCGCTTCCCGGCGTGGCGCGAGATTGAGAATGGTGGAAGAACAGGCACCCATGTGCATCAGGGCCGGTTCGAGACCAGGGGATTGGTGACTTCCAAGTAGAATGGCCGACTTTTTCATTTCGTGTCTGCTGCAGGCCAGTCGTTGGATGGCTCCTCCTCCACCCCTTTGCCTGATGCTCGCAGAGGTTCCCGGTGAGCAGCTCCCCGAAGGACCTCGACTTCGTTGGCGAGAGCGTCAAGAACGTATCCCCGGTCGGCGCCGTCAGCCGTGAACTTGTCGACAAGCTGCGCGAGCCCTTGCTTAATTTCCAACAACATCTTCTGGGTATCGGCCATGACAGGTCCTTCTTTGCCAGGTGCATTGCGACGACGACGTCGCCCGACGATTGCGGGCGACCATTTTTTGACGATTACAATCGATCAATAAAAAGCTCCTGAATGTCTTGTTGCGCAGCGCGGCCGCAGCCCGGAGCAATGAATAGCACGATTGCGGAAAGGCGTCGTCACCGCGACCGAAACTTTGATTTCAGGTATGCGCGGAAATTAAATAGCGGAGCGATGCTGTCGATGCTGGTTGCTATCTCTATTCTGCTGGCACGCCTTCCAACAGCCCGTCAAAAACTTCCAGAAGTGCGTTGGTGATTGCCTGGCCGAGTGCGTTACCAGCCACACGAATTTCCTCGTCAGCGCCGTCTCGAGCAGCCCTGGCAAGATCGAACCCTTGCTCACTGACAATCTGCTTCGCCACTTCGATAGCCCAAAGGCCGAATTCGCCGCGATTGTCTACCTCGATCGTGTTTTTCATGGATCATCCCGCATCTGTCTCGACCGGCTTTTTATACGTTCACCAATTTCATGGCCAGTATGTTGCAGATGGAGCGGTGGCAAGCGAATTGAATCCATACCCGTCGTGCACCGAACACGGCAATCGATTTCAAAAAGCCTTAAGCGAATACACCTGGCGAAATGGCCGAAATGATCGGGACAGCGCACGAGGCGGCAATTCGCCTTCTGATACTTGCGCGCAGAAGGGATGCGAAACGATATCGATCCATCGGAACCTGTGGAAAATAGCGCTATTGAGCGCCTTTCGAACGACAGCAACAGGTGACAACAGGCACCTTGAATGAAAACTATTTCCCTTGTCAAAAAAGGGGAACCATCATGACCACCACCAACGAAATTGCGGACAAGATTGCAACTGAACACAATCTCACTAAGGCTCAGAGCAAAGCGGTCGTCGAGGCTGTGTTCGCATCCATTACCGCGGCAGCGACCTCCGGCGTCGAGACGTCGATCCCGGGCTTCGGAAAGTTTAAGGTCAAGGACACGCCGGAGCGTGAAGCGCGCAACCCGGGAACCGGGGCGACGATCAAAGTCGCCGCTGCAAGGAAGCTCACCTTCCAGCCGGCCAAAGCCCTGAAAGATGCGCTCAACAAGTGATGCCTGGAGAGCCTTGCTCGGTCGGGCGAGGCTCTTTCGTTTCCGCTTGGCAGTTCCAATCAATCAGCGGTGACGTCGCCCAGTTTTCGCAAGGCAGTGGATTGACTACTGAACAGGTTCAGCGTCCTCGATCCACGCTCATCGCCGCATCAATTGGCTGAAGGACCGAGCTGAATGATATCTCCCCTCGACCAGCCTTCTGCGAGGCTCATCAGGATCTCCATCTCTCTTCTGAGCGTGACGGTTCGACTGACATCGTCCGCATGCTCGTTTTCGGTGCGCACGTGATAAAATTCACCGACCGCAATTCCCGCCGCCTTGCGCCTTTCTTCGAGCGACGATTTCAAGCCCGCAAGCTCTTCCTTGACAGCGAAGTAGCGCCGCATAACGGCGATCAAACGCAGGTCGTTGTCTGCTCCATCCATATTAGCACCTTCCAAAATGCGCTAATTGGGAAGAAACAGATTCGCTCTCTCCTGTCACCCTTCAACGGACATGGCCAGCATAGTATTTTAGTCGCCGCCAATATGAATCTCCGGGCGGACAAATTTTTCCGTTTGCCGGAAAGCCCATGGCAGCTCTGTCAACCGGCGCGCAGAAGTGGGTTAACGCGGCGGGGTTGCTCGCAAGCACTTGCTCAGCCTTCGGGGATCTAAAGCATGTCGCGCAAAAGTGTGAAGCGGTTTTGCGATAACGACATGCGCAAAATCAAAGCCTAAAGCGCAAAGAGCGAATCTGAAAGATCGCGACACGCTTTAGCTCCTCGCCTCATTCATCGCAAAGGCGAGTTGCAGCTCCGTCTGGACCGCATGCATGAAGCGGCTCGCTTGCAGCGATATGTCCTCGTCGGCCATACCTTGCCGTTCGAGCGCAGCGGCAAACGCAGCCATCTCCGACCGCCAGAAACGGTTCGCTTCCTCGCCATGAAGGCGCTGGAGAGCTTCTGCGCATCGTTCGACTTCGGCCGTGCGCCGATGAACAGGGAACTGTATAACCGTCATGCTTTCTTTGTCCTTGTAAGTCGAATCACCTCGCGATGGCGCAGCATTGCGGCCGGACCTTCACAAAAGGTGAACGCGCTCGGGCGAGACCCGTTTCCGTCATCTGCAGATCGGACGCAAGACCATCACCGAAGGACTTCGCGGTCGGACAGAAGCTCAATGTCGCTCCCGCTACTGGCGCTTGCCAGCGAGTTGATGTCATAGGACGTATTCAAAACTGAGAATTTAAGACGGCTCAACTCAGCTTTCGGTCCCCAACTCTCGACATTTTTGATTTACTAATACAAGCTTCGCACGATCTTGCCGGGGGGCATCGGGATGTACGGACGCGATCTGAAGATAGTTTTGCTGTGTGCAGCAACATTAGCCACCACCAGTGTGCCGGCTTGGTGGCTGGCGAAGGAGACCTTCTTCGGAGCGGCGTTCGAGAGCGGATATTATCTGCTGTTGCTGCCGCTGTATCCAGTTGTTTGGATTTGCAGCTCCATTGTTCTGGCCTGCCAAGCGGAGCGGCGGTTCTGGCGGCAGTAAACCTCGGGGCAGCTTCAGGATCACCTAGTCTTTATCTCCTCTGAACGCTAAACTCCTGTAGTTAGCGCCCAGCGCTCGACAAACTTCGTGTCATCGGCGTAGTGCTCCACAGACAGCGAAGGAGAATGCCCCGCGCAGGCCCAAACCAGACGTTCGTATTCCTCGATCTCTCCGAACCTCAAAGGGCCACGCCGGTAATCGGATTGACGATCGGCCGCTCGCTCTCGTCCTTGCTACCAGCGGGCTGCACGGTTGAGGGCGCGAGCGATTCCTTGTCCGCCTTTTCGGGCTTTTCCGGTACGGGATTCACGTCCTTGGGGCGTCGCTGCTCAGGCGTCACATTCGTATCGTTGGTGCTCATCGTCTTCTCCATAAGGTTTGGCGTTCGCCTGAAAGAACAATGGCTGCCGGCGCTGCTCCTCAATCGAATTGTTCACCGTGTCCGATCTGTTCGCGAACTGCATCACCGCCTGTCGGATCATCAGCCGGATCCGGGTCGGCACTGTTGGCGTCTTCCAGAGAGTGGGCCGCCGCGACCAGCGCGACGAGTATCTCCCGCGTGCCCCACCCCGCTTCGTTGGCGGAGGCGATGACTTCTTCGAGGGCGTCTCTGGCCACCGCCTTCAACTCCTCGAAGCGCTGCTGCAAATCCTGGGATCGTGGTGATGGAAATGGCATGATCACTCCTTACGTTGCCGAGGTAACCCGCAGGACAACAGTCGGTTCCCGCCGACGCCATAATGGATCTCAACGGGAGTCGATTCTCGTCCTGACGAGCTGCTCGCCTCCTCCACAATTGCCGGCCATTGGGATGCTTCCTGCGGCCGCGCTGCGCACAACAAGGGTGCTCTGACTCAAGCCATTTTGCATAAAGGCGACGGGACCCATCCGTGAAGACCTCAAGATGCCAGCACTCGTCGTCGGCAGCAAACGCTCTATAGCAATCAAGCCTCACAATCGCTCAGCACAGCATCTAAGACGGCCTTTTCCCGTCGAGCAATGTCGAGGTCTTCCAGGTTCTCGGAAAGGACCAACATCGCTTTCCAGATGCACCAGCCACGTGCTCGCGCCCAGGTGTCGGCGTCTGCGGGATAATGCGTGCGAAATCGCCTTCGAGCGGGCACGTCGAACATTGTCCAGTTGATGACGAGATCGCAGGCGGGATCGCCAACGGCGGAACTGCCAAAATCGATCACCGCATGCAGCCGACCGTCTCGGACCAGCAGATTGCCTGAGGCGATGTCCCCGTGAACCCATACGGCAGGACGGGTCCAGCGACTCCGCAGCGCCGCTTTCCAGATGTGGCCCAGCCTATCGGTGTCGACGACGCCGGAGAGTTTTGCGAGGCATGATCGGGTCTGCGCGTCATAGACCGCCAAGTTCCCGGCCCTGAAGAAATTTGCTGCACTCGCCGGCGGTGCTCCTTCCGTGTCGCATTGAGCCAGAGCCTTGAGGAAATGCGCCACATCCTCGGCGAACTGTCCCAAGTCGCCGATGACCTCCGGGCTGGCCGGCTCGCCATCGATCCATTGCCAGATCGACCAAGGGAACGGATAGCCATGGGCCGGCTTACCTACCGCGACCGGCACTGGAATGGCAAAGGGCAGATGCGGTGCAAGCCGTGGCAGCCAGGTTGTCTCTTTCTCCGTCTGGGACAGATAGACGCTCGAAGCGGGAAGACGCACCTTGTAGAAATCACCGAGATGGAGGGTATGGTTGTCCCAGCCGCTGCGCAGGACCGGTTTCACCGGCAGATGAGAGAACCGAGGAAACTGTTCGGCAATGAGGGCTGCGACCGTCGCGCTGTCGACCGCAACACGTTCGTCTACTGGAATCCGTTCACTCATTCGTTTCTCCCCGGCGTGCGCATATGGATGTTCAGTGCAAGCCCGGTGGGCAGGCAAGTTATGCTGCTGCTGCGCCCGCCGAGTTTCGGCATGAGCCGAAAAGCTAAGTGCGCGTCGTTATATCAGCTTGTCCAATGTGATCGGAAGGTCACGGATACGCTTACCAGTGGCATTGTAGACGGCATTTGCGACGGCGGCACCAACGCCGGTGATACCGATTTCACCGATACCACGCGCGCCCATCGGCGCCTGCGGGTCGGCCTCGTCGCTAAAGAGGATATCGATCTGCGGAACATCCATCTGCACCGGAACATGATATTCGGCGAGAGAGGCGTTAACGATGCGGCCGGTTCGCTCGTCGAAATTGGTCTCCTCGGTGAGCGCCAGCCCAATTCCCATGACGATACCGCCCTTGAATTGGCTCGTGGCTGTCTTGGCATTGAGAATATGGCCAGCGTCAAAGGAGCCGACGAAGCGTGAGACGCGGGTTTCACCGGTGATCTCGCTCACCCTCACCTCGCAGAACTGCGCGCCATAGGAATGCATTGAAAAAGCTTCCATCTCCGCTGGCGCTGCCGCTTCGCCTTGGCATACGAGTTCCTCGCGTCGCGAACGGCTGAGGATCGAGTGATAGGTCTCGAAACGCGCGACATCGCTGCGGTGGCCGATGCCGCCATCCCTCAGCTCGACCTCGTCCAGCGAAAGACCGGCGAGTGGCGAGTCATTGCCAGCAAGCTTGATCAGCTCCTCGATGAACACCTCGGTCGCGGCAATGATGGCGCCGCCGATCGAAGCCGTCTGCGTCGATCCGCCGGCGATCACCCCGCGCGGCAGGCTGCTGTCGCCATATTCGAAGCTCACGCGCTCCAGCGGAACGCCGAGGCGAACGGCGACATGCTGGGCCTGCGCTGTGGCAGTGCCCATGCCCATATCATGCGCGGCAGTCGAGACCGTGACATTGCCATCGGCCGCGAGCCTGATCCGCGCGGAAACGCCGGGAAAGCGATAGTAGGGGTATGTTGCCGTCGCGCAGCCCATGCCGATCAGCCATTCGCCTTCGCGCCTCTGGCGCGGCTTTTGAGTGCGGCGATGCCAACCGAACTTCTCTGCACCCTTCTCATACGCCTCGATCAGGTGGCGAGACGAGAACGGCTTGCCGCTTGTCGGATCCTTCTCCGGCTCGATACGCCTGCGAAGCTCGATCGGATCAAGCCCAAGCTTATCCGACAGCTCGTCTATCGCGGATTCAAGCGCAAAGGTACCGACGGATTCGCCCGGCGCACGCATGAAGGTGTTCGCCAGCATATCCATGTCGGCAACCTCCTGCGCGATCCGGAATGTCTTGGCGGCATAGAGATGGCGGGCCGGGAAAGTGAACTGCTCGGGACAGGAATTGTGCAAAGTCATCGCCACAATGCCTGTATGGATCAGCGCGTCGAGCTTGCCATCGGAATTGGCGCCAAGTGCCACGCGTTGCTCGGTCACTGTGCGGCCACCGACCAGACGGAAGACGCCCTCGCGCGACAAGATGATGCGGACCGGCCGCTTGGCTAGCTTTGCTGCAGCGCAGGCAAGAATCTGATGATCCCACAGACATTTGCCGCCAAAGCCGCCACCGACAAAGGGCGATGAGACGCGAACCTTGCTTTTGTCGATACCGAAGATGTCCGCCAACTGACCGGCGGTGAGATCCAGCAATTGGCTGGCGTCGTGCACCCTCAGTTCGTCGCCATTCCAGGCAACGGTCGCCGCGTGCAATTCGATCGCATTGTGGTTTTGCCGCGGGGTGCGATAGATGCCGTCGACTTTTACCTGCGAGCTCAAAAGAGCTGCCTCGGCATCCCCGATTTCAAGAACCGGCGGCTCGCCGAGCACCGTTTCCAGTTGTCGCGGCTTTTTCTTCGCGTCCGCGAAGGAGGTGACCGCTGGCAGCGACGCATAGTCGACCTCGATCAGAGACGCGGCGTAATCGGCTTGCTCCTGTGTTTCGCCAAGCACGAGCGCGACCGGCTGGCCATTCCAATGAATTTCGTCGTTCTGCATGACGGGAAGGTCGCTTGCACCGGCTGCCGTCGGCGACGACATCATGAGGGACGGCGCTTTCATGCGTGGGGCATTCTTATACGTCATGACAAGCACCACGCCGGGTGCTTTTTCAGCGGCGTCTGTGTCAAGGCTGGTAATGCGTCCTCTGGCAATGCTGCTATATGCAAGCGCTGCATGGCAGAGGTTGCCGTAAGCAAATTCGGCAGCGAAGAGCGCCTTTCCCTGCACTTTGAGCGGCCCGTCGATACGCGAGATCGGCTGCCCGAGCGCACCATGCTTGCGCAGCAGTGGATCGGAGGTGACCGCCGGTTGCCAGCGTCCGGGCTTCGAGTTTTTGAAATCGGATTGCACACTCATGCGCCCTCTCCCTTCAGCTCATTGAGAACCGCGACGATTGTTCGTTTCGCCAATTCGATCTTGAATTCATTGTCACGAAGGCCAGTCGCACCCGCGAGTTCTTCCTCCACAGCGGCACGGAAACTATCCAGGTCGGCGGCCTGGCCTTTCAGGACCGCTTCCGCCTTCAATGCTCGCCAGGGCTTATGAGCCACGCCGCCGAGCGCCAGTCGCACGTCACGTATGATCCCCTTGTCATCGATGTCGACGGCAGCGGCGACGGAAACAAGCGCGAAGGCATAGCTCGCCCTGTCACGCACTTTTCGATAGGTGGAGCGGCGAGCGAAAGGAAGTGGCGGAATTTCTACCGCGGTGATCAGCTCGTTCGGCTGCAACTCCGTCTCGATATCGGGACGATCTCCCGGGAGGCGATGCAGGTCCAGGAGCCGAATGCCGCGTGAACCGTCGGGACCTTCGAGATGGACCACGGCATCCAACGCCGCGAGCGCGACGCACATGTCGGACGGATGGGTCGCAACGCAAGCCTCGGAAGCGCCCAAAATGGCGTGATAGCGGTTGAAACCTTCCCGCGCATCACAGCCGCTTTCCGGCCGCCGCTTGTTGCAACGGGCTGCATTGTCATAGAAATAACGACAGCGGGTGCGCTGCAGAATGTTGCCGCCAACCGTCGCAACATTCCGGATCTGGGCACTGGCGCCCGCAAGGATCGAGCGCGTTAGAAGCGGATAGGCGGAGCGGACATGCGGATCGGCGGCAAGCGCGGTGTTCGTCGCGGCCGCCCCGATCAGCAGGCTACCGTCGCTACGCCGTTCGATATCGCCCGGCAGATGGGTGACATCGATCAGCATCTCCGGTTGTTCGATCGTTTCCCGCATCAGGTCGACGAGATTGGTGCCACCGGCCAGATATTTCGCTGCAACGTTGCTCTTTGCCAAATTTATGGCGGTGCTGGATTCTGAAGCCCGTTCGTAAGAGAAGATGTTCATGGGCTTGCCCTCCCCGCCGTCTTTGCCGCCGCTGCGGGAACCGTTGCCTCGGAGATGGCTTCGACGATGCCGTTATAGGCACCGCATCGACAGAGATTACCGCTCATGCGCTCGCGAAACTCGGTTTCGTCCAGCATAACGGATGTCGCCGAGAGGTCCTTCGTGACCACGCTCGGGATGTTGCGTTCGATCTCGCTTGCCATGCCGATGGCCGAACAGAGTTGACCCGGCGTGCAATACCCGCATTGGAAGCCGTCATGGTCGATGAACGCCTGCTGCAATGGATGCAGACTGCCATTCCTTGCAAGCCCCTCGACCGTTGTGATGTTGCGGTGCTGATATTGGACAGCCAGCGCCAGGCAGGAATTGATCCGTTCGCCATCCACCAAGACTGTGCATGCACCGCAAGCGCCTTGATCGCATCCCTTCTTAGTTCCGGTAAAACCCAGATAATTGCGGAGAAGATCCAGCAGCGATGTCCGGATGTCTGCGGCGACTTCGACGGTTTCTCCGTTGATGATAAACTGCATAAGCGGTTCTCCTATGCTGAAGCGAATTTCGCGCGTTCTCACCGTCGGTCATCTAGAGCCAGTCGCGTAACTTCCAATACCGCTGTTTGTGCCGCCGCGGATTCATGCCTCAAATATCAGGAGAGCGAGCACACCCATTACCCCGCCTGTAGCGACAGTTAGCAAGCGTGCAATTCAGTAAGTACTCCGACTCTTCAGCTCAGCGTGTCGATGTACAGATCGGGATTTGATCCCGAGCCCGCGATTATGCCGAGCCAGTTCCCTAAAGTCCGAAACTTCCGATAGGGCCGGCTTCCAAGCTAGGCATAGTGAAAAACATTCTGCGATCGTCGGATTGCGCCATGACCGGCCTGCGTCCGATCTAACGCGTGTCGTCTCTCTCATTCGACATAGCGCAACAACGCTGACGGACGGTTCGCTGCAGGTCAGCGTCCAAGGCTGCCGGCAGCCGCGACGATCTCCGCTGCGGTTGGGAAGATGGAGAGGCTGTTCGGTCCGTCGAGCGCCTCGATTTGTGCCCAACCGATAGTGCCGTTCGCATTGACGAGGAAGTGCCCCACGAGCTGGGTAGCATGGTTCGCCCAGATCGCATTATCGGCTTCATCAAGCTCGAAATGGTCCTTGGCGTTGAGCACCGTGTTGGCTTCCATCGGGTGCAGCGGTTTTGGAAGCTCGCCCGTGGGGTTGATGCGTGTCGCCTCGAACTGCGCGGTCGTTGCGAGATAAGGCCACTCGGGCTGCTCGCAGCTTCCATCGGGCAGGAACTCGGTATGCGGCACACCGTAGGCCCGATGCGTGCGGCAGTCCGGGTCACATAGAAGCGTTACCGGCGTTGGCCGGTGGCGGAAATACAGGCGGGCACGTTCCACCGGCGTGTTGATAACTGCGACCGTCTCCACCCCAGCGGCGCACAGAGTCGGCTGTATGCCGGCAAGCTGTTCTAACTGACGTCGGCAGAACGGGCAGTGCAGCCCGCGAAAGAACCCGATCACGAACGGGCGACCGCTCAATTCGGCAAAAGAGACCGTTCCGTCGAAGTTGGCCGCAGCCAGAGCGAACGCGGGAGCGGATTCTCCTGGTTGCAGCGGGCGCTTCTGGTCTCCCATGGAATGATCCCCTTGTCGTATCGTTTAGGTGGATGACCAAAATTTAACTATACCACTTGTCGCATGAAGGCCCAGCGCTCGATGTTGAAATCGTTGAATTTGGCTCGCGTGTCATTTGATGCTGTCGACAAAATAACTCAGAGGTGGACAGCGACGACGCTCTCAACAAGCCGGCTACGCGGATCCACCGGACCGCTGGGCTTTGTATATAAGCGGCCACGGACGCAACTCACGTTGCATCCAATGCAACGCCTGCCGAACGCAAAGCAACAGAACCGATATCCTGCTCTCGGCGGAATGAAGCTGAATGGAACCGGAGTTCTAAAATGCAGCGCGACAGCGTTGACGACTGATGAGCTCTCGTAGATGACGCGGCCGCTAAGATAGAATGCCGATCGACGATTGCGTCTTTAGGCTCGTGCCGGCCGCCGATGGTAGCTTCGCTTAATGCCGAGGTCTCCTGGCGCAATCGCGCGCGCAGACTTTGGCTCAACCCGGCTAGATGGATGTGTCCGGCCGAGTTGAGCCCAAAGCTTACTTACCCATCATCTGCTTTGCATTGTCGGGTGTAATGGCGGTGGTATCGACCGTTACCGTTGCCGGTACCGACGACGCGCAGTCCAGCAATATCGACTTTGCCATGTCGATCGCCTCTTTCGCGCCTGTGGGATAGGTGAAGGTCGCCGACCAGTCTCCCTTCGCGACCGCCTCGATTCCGCCTGCAGGACCCGGCAAGCCGTCGGTGCCGATGATCTTCACGCTCTTTCCGGCCCCCTTTGCGGCAAGCAGTGCACCCGCCGCCATCATGTCGTTGCTGGCATAGACCATCTTGATGTCGGGATGGGCCTGCAGCATGGCGGCGAATGCCGTTTGGGCTTTATCCGGCAGCCAGTCAGCCGCTTGTTCCGCCACGATCTGGATCTTGGAGTTGGCCTTCACGCCATCTTTGAAGCCATTGAGCCGTTCGACAGCCGGTGTCGAACTCGGCAACCCTTCCAGCACGGCAGCCTCGCCGCCATCCGGCAGAAGCGTCTTGCTGGTATATTCGCCTGCCGCCAAGGCGATCTTGTAGTTATCTCCTCCGATGAACGCGGTGTAGTCCTTGCCAGCTTCGCCGTTCGTCTTGCGATCAAGTTCGATTACCGGGATACCCGCATCCATTGCTCGCTTGACGGCGGGTGTGAGCGGCGCCGCTTCGAAGGGCGAGATCAACAGAAGGTCAACCTTTTGGGTGATGAAATTGTCGACCTGCGACGTCTGAGTATTGACGTTGCCCGCCCCGTCGGCAATCTGCAGCGTGAACTGCGGGACTGCCTTGGCGGCTGCCTGCAATTCATCATTGACGTGCTGACGGTACGGCTCCGCATTGTTTGCCTGCGAGAAACCGATGACGAATTCGCCATTCTTCGCGCAAGCCTTCACAAGCGGATCAGCAGCTTGGGCTACGCTGGCCATACCAAGGCAAGAGCCGGCCAGGAGTGCCATGCGCCAGGCATTCGATGATCGAAGTCCAGTCTGTGTCATTACTTTCTCCTCCACGTTGATCCCGGATCCACCCTCCGGGAGATGCCGCCACACTACCTTCCCAATCCTTCGCGACGACGAACAAGGGATTGAAGGACCGCCGCCAGAACGATAATTGCCGCAGTGGCAAGCAACTGCATGGCGGGCGTAATGTTGTTGAGCTGAAGAATATTGGCCAAGGCGCCCAGCATGATCGTGCCGGCAATCGTTCCGACCATGGAACCCGAGCCGCCGAATAGGCTGGTTCCTCCAATGACCACAGCCGCGATGGCCGTCAGTTCGTATCCGGTCCCATCATTGGCACTTCCGAAATTGAACTGCCCGGCATGAACGATGCCAGCTAGCGCGGATGCAAAGCCGGTAATGGCGTAAACGGTGATCTTGATTGCCGAGACCGGAACACCTGAGATGCGAGCCGCACGCTCATTGCCGCCGACGGCATAGACGTAACGGCCGAACCTGGTCGTGTTCAGCACGACCGTGGCGACGCAGGCAAAGATCAGAAAGACGATCGTGGCCACGGGAACGACATTGCCGAATAATCGGCCGCCCAGAATGGCAAAAATTGGTGGAGCGAGACCAGGTCCGTCGCCATAGGAGATGTTGATGTACTGATTGCCCGAGACAACGAGCGCAAGCCCGCGAGCAGCCTGCAAGCCGGCAAGGGTCACGATAAATGCCTCAAGCCGAAACTTGCTTGAGATCGCTCCTTGGACCAACCCGAAACACGTGCCCATCAGTAGCACGGCCAACACTGTTGTAATCAGCCCGAAACCGCCCGAGACCATCAATGTTGCAGTCACGACGCTCGCAAGGCCAAGTGTCGCCCCGACGGAAAGATCAATCCCGGCAGTGATGATCACGAATGTCATTCCGATCGCGATGATGCCAGTTTCAGAGACCGCGCGGACGATGTTGGCGATGTTGTCGGGTTGAAGAAACAGGATGACACCATGTCGACGCGGCGAAAAAATAACGCCGCCGGCGAAGACGAGTATAAGGCCGATCAAACTTTGGAAGCGCACCAGCACCGCGAGTGGATCAATGCGCTTGGCGGGCTGAACCGCTGGAATGGACGTGATTTGCTGTTCGGACATCAGGCCTCCCTCCCGTTGGCGGCCGCCAGGACTTCGTGTTCCCCTACGCCGCCAGAAAACTCAGCAACGCTGCAGCCGTTGCGCAAAACCACTATTCGATCGCACAGGCCGATCAGCTCTGGCATTTCGCTCGAGGCGACAAGAATGCCCAATCCTTCGGAAGCAAGCTTGCGCAAGCGGGCGTAGATTTCTCCCTTTGCGCCGACGTCGACGCCGCGTGTCGGCTCGTCGAGAAGCAATAGGCGCGGATTGCCCAGCACTTCCTTTGCGAGGACGACCTTCTGCTGATTCCCCCCCGAGAGAGCCCCAACCGCGATACCGGGATTCCTTGGACGGATGTCGAATTGGCCGAAAGACCTCTTGATAGCATCCTCTTGGCGTCGCGCCGACAGCAAGCCGTTTGGTGATATCCGGCGAATAATCGACATCACCAGATTGAGGCCCACCGACATACGCAGCATGAGGCCGGCCCCGCGGCGATCGTCGGTTACGAACGCCAGCCCTGCCCGGCGAGCAGCCGCAATCGATTTCAGCCTGGTCGACTTGCCGCCAACCGCAATCTCGCCCTGCCAGTGGCCAGGCACGCCTGCTCCGTAAAGAGCACTCAAAAGCTCGGTCCGGCCCGCCCCCATAACTCCAGCGAGACCGACGATTTCGCCGCGCCGAACATCCAGATCGACTTTGACCGGCGCTTGCCACCCGGGCGACGCGCGATACGGATGGAAGGAAGCCTGCCGCAGCCGCAGCAGCACGTCACCGACACTTTCTGCGCGCCGGGGATAAAGCTCATTCAAAGGACGTCCGACGAGAAGCTGCACCAGCTCGGCCTGCGGCGCATCTGGTTCGGTGACACCAGCCACCTTGCCATCGCGCATGACCGTTACACGATGAGCGATCTGGGGAACTTCCTCAAGACGATGCGAGATAAACACAATGCCAACGCCGGATGAAGCCAGGCCACGCATGATGTCGAACAGCCGATCCACTTCGCCAACGGTCAAAGCAGCCGTCGGCTCATCCATAATGAGGGCTTTCGATGCGTAGGAAAGCGCCTTGACAATGGCGACGACCTGGCGCTGACCGATGGAAAGCTCACTCACGAGCTGGCTCGGATCGATAGATTGATCGATCGCTTCCAGTCTTTTGCGCGCCTCGTGCAGCATTGTCTTGCCGTCGAGCATGCCATGCGGATGGACAAGCTCGTGCCCGAGAAAAAGATTGGCAGCCACGCTCAGGCTCGGAACGAGGTCTAGCTCCTGGAAGATCGTTGCAATGCCCGCTGCTTGTGCATCGCGAGGGCTGTGAAATCGCGCCGGTTTCCCGTCGATGAAGATCTCTCCCTCGTCCGGCGTATGCACACCGGACAACAGGTTCATCAGCGTGGATTTTCCTGCACCATTTTCACCCAGCAGCGCATGGATTTCCCCAACCTCAAGTTCGAAATCCACCCCGCGCAGCGCTTGAACCCCGCCGAAGCGCTTCACGACACCTTTCGCTGAAAGAACAATCTGGCTCATGCTGGTTCTCCACACGATTCACGCACCCGCAAAACCGGTGACAATCGAATGGTCTCGCGCGGGCGACGTTTGTTGCCTATCCGCTCGATCAGCAAGTCCGCCGCCTTCCGGCCGATCTCGTCGCAAGGCTGGGCCATCAGCGTCAGGCGCGGTTCAAAATAATCTGCCCATTCGAAATCATCGATCCCGAGTACAGAAATGTCCGCGGGAACGCGAAGTTTCCGTTCCCGGATAGCCCTCATAGTCCCGATCATCGTCAAATTGTTCGATGCAACAATGGCTGTCGGCGGTTCCTTCAATTCGAGCAGACGATGCGTCGAAACAGTGGCGTCAGCGGTGTTGTGATTGCTGTCGCTAATCAACTCCTCCGATACCTCTATTCCCTTTTCCGCCATCGCGGCGCGAAAAGCATTCATTCGCTCCACAGTCGTCGCAAAGCCCGGCTGACCGAGGATGATCCCAATCCTTCGATGATGCAGCCTCACGAGATGATCGACGAGCGTGCGTATTGCAGCGACGTTATCGGTTCCGACCTGGTCGAAACGATCATCCGACAACCTGTCAACCAACACGCAGGGGAGATCGGAGTCGACGAGGTAGTCTAACGACCTTTTAGCATCGCCCGAGGCAGCAAGAATAATCCCGTCGACGCGGCGTTGATGCAGATGTTGGATCAACTCCAGCTCTCGATCGGGGTCATCCTGCGTGTCACACAGGAACACGATCAAGCCGCGCTTGGAACATTCGGCTTCGATCGCGCAGATGATGTCACTGAAGTAGGGGTTCGAAATCGCTGATATCGCGAGACCGACGGTACCCGTCGATGAAAGTTTGAGCGAGCGAGCAAGTACATTGGGGATGTATCCGATCGCCTCCACGCTATCCATGACGAGCTTGACCTTCTCGGGCGACACATAGCGCGTCTTATTGAGAACGTGCGAAACCGTAGAGACCGAAACCCCGGCCGCCCTTGCCACTTCGGAAATAGTCGTCATGGGCGCACTCCGGCTCTCGCCAGCAGCGCAACAAACAGGCTTTTCAAAGTATCCTCCGAAGCGGAATTCCAACCTCAACGAGGCTCTCCCAGGATCCGCCAATACGGTCAAGCTAGCGCCATCGAAACGTTTGCGCAATCGTTTTTCTACGGATCGCAGTGATGGCATCGCTCACATTGCGCCCGTCGTTCCGATAAATGGGAACAAGGCGGGCTGGATTTGGTTGAACTTCAAATGGGCAGCATGTCACGAACCGAGAATGAGGTATGACTTATGACCATTATCGATCAATGTCGTGAGCTAGAGCGGCAGCCCCGCAAAACTGCGGAAGGGCTCGAAATTTTTCGGGATAGGAAGGCGGTTGCCGTAATCTTCAGCGATCTCGCGCGAGAAGCTGGACCCGAACAGGAGCGGCTAATTCTTAAGGACTGCCAGCGGCTCCAAGATGCCGACTTGGCGGTGGTGCGCGTGTATGACGGTCAAGTAACGCCCCTGTATGGCGCCGCGAATGGGCTGCGTCCAAAAGTGGTTCGCGCGCAACTTGACGCCAATTCGGTGGTGGATTTTTGCGTCATACTGGTCAGCAAGGAAGGCGAAGTGCTGTTTCGATCCACAGAACCGACTGAAGGTGATGTTCTTCTCGCTCTGCTATAGCCAGTCCGTCTTCGAACCAGCCGCACGCAGACCACGCGAGTCCGATGTCGCCCGATAACCCAGATCGGCGGCACCGCCGGTCTCGCTGCTGCTAGTCGGCAGACATTTCGCGCCGCGCAATCACCGATCTTTGCAGTTGAAGGCAACCGAACCACTGACCCGCCGTGGCTCGACATCCGTTCTAAAAGCCAATTCCGGGCCTTAACCTTCGATCGGCTATTTTCAATTGCCGGGTACGCCGAACGGCAAGCTCCAACTCGTAGGACGATTGCCATGCTCTCGATGATGATCAGTACCGGTGTATTTCAGCGCGGAGCCGGCGCGAATGTAGCGCCGGCTACATTAAGATTGAGAACCAGGAACTTGATCTTGCCGCGGATTACTTCAGTCGAGCGCTGGCGCTCGATGCGAATTCTGACATCGCCTATGCCGGGCGAAGTGATGCCGAATTTGCGAAAGGCGCCTACGAGCAAGCCGTTGCAGATGCCGAAAAAGCGGTGGAATTGAAGCCTGACGACCATCCTGATTCCTATCTCATTCTTGGAACACTCGCCGACCGCAAGGGCGACCGCGAAGCCAGAATTGGCTATATGAACAAGGCGATCGCACTCGCGCCAGAATATGCGGAAGCCTATGCAGGACGCGGCAACGGTTATCTTGCGCAGAACAAATACGATTTGGCTTTGGCCGACTTCAACAAGGCGGTTGCCCTCAAGCCCGAATTGTCAGGTCCGCTCCAGCAGAATTTCGAGCTTGTTTATAACGAACGGGGCGGCCTGAGGGAAAAACAGGGGAACTATGGTGCGGCGATCGACGATTATACGCTGGCTTTGCAACTAACCCGCTCAGCGCAAGAGCGCTCAACGATCGGGGCGATGTCTACAACATGACTAGCGATTTCGACCGCGCCATTGCGGATTTCACCAAAGCCATCGACAGCGATCCATCCTATCCCTACGCCTATAGCAATCGCGGCCTTTCCTATTTTAAGACCGGCAACAACGACCAAGCTCTCCTCGACCTCAACAAGGCAATCGAACTGAACAATCAATCCGGTTCGGCTTACTTCGTGCGAGGTGAAGTTTACCGCAACAAAGCAGATTTTAGGGCGGCTTTGGCCGACTTTCAGAAAGCACTCGACCTAACGTCGAACGATGATACCGGGCGCACCAACATCCTGCTGGCAATTGCCTCCTTGAAGCGTTAGAGACCCTGAAATATCGAGTTTCACGACATTCTGGCCCGTATTTCCATTGCCGGTAACCAGTTCAGTCGTCGACAAATCATTGACAGATTGAACGCATCAATATCGCTGTGACTTTGATCTTATCAGAGCAAATGACATTGCCTGAACGATGGCGTCATAAGCCACAACGATTGGAGCATAACGATCTGCGGTTTTTGGATGTTGTTGGGCGATTCGCCGCCTTGGCGTCTGACGCCCATGCACTTTCACGACCTGGATGGCAGAGTATCAGCAAAACCTAGCAAGATGAGGTGAGAACAAGAGGGCGAAATCAACCTTCGCCAGTCTCTGGAAGCTCATCGTCACCCGCGCTGCGTTAATCACCTCCAGCAAGGAAATAAACATCTCCCTGCACCTCAAGAAGTTATGTGACTATGTGTCATCTTTCCAATTTTATCGTCCTTTAATGATAATTAGCGAATAATTTTACTACTATTTTAGTATGTTTTTGCCTATGGAATTTTTAGCCGGAAAACCATTTCCTTCGGGGTCATAGAGCGCGGGAGGCTCGTCTCGGAGGTAGGTCAATGAAACGAACCTATTCGGTCGCGTTCGCGATTCTGGTTCTTCTATTTTCCGAAGCAACAGGTGCGGCAGAACCCGTCCGCCGATACACCATGGGCCGTCGGCAAGAGCTGAGCGGATCTCATCAAGAGGTAAGCGGATCGCACCAGAATGTAGGCCGATCCTACATGCTGCAGACGGTCGGCGTCCAGGCTAGCTGCTTTCCGGAAAAGCTGCGCAAAATCCTCTCCCATATCGGAGCAGAAACTCATCGAGAGCCGATCGTCACGTCAGGCCTCAGGGCGCATGGCCGAAGAGGCTCGCTGCACCGGCGCTGCCTGGCAGCGGATATCCGCGTGCCCGGCGCGTCCTATCGCGCCGTAATCGCAGCCGCGGTCAGCGCGCCCGGCATCGGCGGCGTCGGCACATACTGCAACGGCATCATTCACGTCGATCTCGGTTCGAAGCGCTTCTGGAACTACTGCTCGCGCGGCCGGCACTTCTTCCGTCCGGGTTCGCCGTTGATCGCTGCGGCGGGGGACTCGGCAGGCCGCTTGCGGTTCAAGTTGCGACGGACCATTGCCAAATCTACGCCGCCGATCAGGAAAGCGACGACAAAAGACACGACCATCACCACAAGTATCAGCAAGGCCAAGGTGTCGGTCTTGGTCAGCCGCGTCGAGCTGGAAGCCAAAAGCGGCTCTGAGCGATGAGAAGGACGTTCTGTCGTTCCCAAAGACGGGCGAGGCCTGCTGCTTGACTTTGAAGGCAATGCTTCTTTGCGCGAGCTTGCAGGCCGTTGGAGCAATCGGATCGCCTATATCACAGGAAGCGGATCGGAATGCTTGGGCACGACGGCAGCACTGGTACGACCTGGTGGGGTGGCGCCTTGGCCTGCGAGACGGGAGCCGACCTGAAGGAAGCCGAGTTGAGGCTCACTAAGTGGTTCGGTGCACCGAGCGCGCGTTCGTAAGTGGGGGCCGGAGCAGACAGGCAACTTCAAGCTGCGGATCTTCAACGAGCGGACATCCCTGTGGGCACGGCCGTCGTCCTGACCTGACGCCGAGTGGGCTTTCGGAACGATCGCGTCCAACGGCCGGGAGCTTGACAGTGCAGTCAACGCGCTAGCCTACGATGTCGGCTGCTCCACATGAGTCATGGCTAACTCGATCTCAACGAAGATCGCTCTGAGCAGCGGTTAAAAGTTCTTTCTTGCCCTTTGTCTCCCTGGTATCGTGGAAGTGAGGAGACCGCGCCATGAGCGAGAACCGAAAGCTGGCTGCAATCCTAGCCGCGGACGTGGTTGGGTACAGTCGGCTTGCCGGCGCCGACGAGGACCGCACGCTGGCGAGGTTGCGGGCACTGCGCAGCGATCTCATCGATCCCACGATCGCCGTGCACCATGGCCGGGTGGTGAAGCGCACCGGCGATGGTGCGCTGGTCGAGTTCCGTAGCGTGGTGGACGCCGTGCGCTGCGCCATTGAGGTGCAGAACGGTATGGTGGAGCGCAATGACGGCGTGCCGCAGGACCGCCGCATCGAGTTCCGGATCGGTATCCATTTGGGCGACGTGGTCGAGGAAAGCGACGGCGATCTGATGGGCGACGGCGTCAACATCGCCTCGCGATTGGAGGGCGTCGCCGCGGCGGGCGCGATCTGCCTGTCCGAGGATGCCTATCGCCAAGTCAAGGCGAGGATCGACCTCTCGGTCTGCGATCTCGGCAGCACGCAGCTCAAGAACATCGCCGAGCCGATCCGGGTCTATTCGCTGCAAGTCGGCAGCGCCGGGACCAAGATAGCCGGGACCTCTGAAACCGCGACGAGCCAATCGGCGGCGGCAGCGTCGCCGAAGCTGTCGATCGCTGTCCTGCCCTTCGTCAATATGAGCGGTGACGCCGAACAGGACTACTTTGCCGACGGCATCTCGGAAGACATCATCACGGCGCTATCGAAGCTGTCGCAGCTCTTCGTCATCGCCCGCAATTCGTCGTTCACTTTCAAGGGCAAGAACGTCCATGTGCAGGAGGTTGGCGCGAAGCTCGGCGTGCGGCATGTACTTGAGGGCAGCGTACGCAAATCGGGAAACAGGGTACGCATCACCGCGCAGCTCATCGACGCGACCACAGGCGGGCATCTATGGGCGGAGCGGTTCGATCGTGACCTGACCGACATATTCGCGGTTCAGGACGATGTCACGCAGCAGATCGTCGGCGCGCTGGCGGTTAACCTGACAGCGGGCGATCGGCAAAGATTGGCGCCGGGGCAGACCCGGCACCCCGAGGCGTATGACTGCTTCTTGCGCGGCCGGGAGCTCTGGCACCGGCTGACGAAGCAAACGAACAGCGACGCCCGCGACCTTTTGCAACGTGCCGTCGAACTGGACCCGAACTTCGCCTCGGCGCACGCCTTCCTCGCCCTTACCCATGGGCTCGACTACCTGAACCAGTGGAGCGCGTCGCCGCAGCGCTCGATCGAGCAAGCCCATGACGCTGCGACGCTGGCTGTAGCGCGGGGTGATAGCGATCCCCTGGCGCACTGGGCGCTGGGTCTGGTCAACCTTTACTCGCGACAGCACGATGGAGCCATCAGCGAGGCCGAGCGTGCGATAGCCCTCAATCCGAACTTCGCCGAAGGGCAGGTCAGCCTCGGCGAGGCACTTATCTACTCAGGCAGATCCCAAGAGGCACTCGCCTATTTCGATCGAGCGACGGTCCTGAACCCCTACTTTCCGGATATCGTTCTCCACTTTCAGGCCTTGGCGTTGTTTCAACTGGGAAGGTACGAAGAGGCCGTCGAACTGTTGCTGCAGCGCGTGAGCCGCAACCCCGTCACCGATGTCTCGCGCGCCCTTCTTGCCGCCTGTTACGGGCACCTCGGCCGTTTCGAAGAGGCTCGCGCAACGTGGCAAGAGGTACTGCGCGTCAATCCCGGCTACTCCTTGGAATACCGTCGCAAAGTCTTGCCTTTCAAGAACCCCGCCGATTTCGAGCTTGTTATGGAGGGGCTACGCAGGGCCGGTGTCGTACAATGACGGGTGATTAATGTCTGATCTTGAACCTGTTGCCGTCATTTGCAGAGAGGATGAGCAATAGCCAGCCAGTGCCAGCGCAACCACGACTTCCAGCGTGATCGCCAGCAAGGCCTGCTTTCAGGAAGTTGAGCGTGCTGGTCAGGTCAGCTGATCTCGATCAACAGGTCGCCGCTTGATTTGTATCACGACACCGGACGTATCGACGTGGGAGCCAAGCGTAGATTTTAGCACCAAATGGTGCTATCTAGAGCGCCAGATAAGGATACGAAACGATGCGGTCGACTATCAATCTCGACGACGCTCTCCTGGAAAGGGCTAAGTCCCTGACCGGCACAAAAGAAACCGCTGCTCTAGTTCGCCAAGCGTTGGAGACGCTTGTCCGAGTAGAATCGGGAAAACGCCTCATCGCGCTCGGCGGAACTATGCCCGATGCAGAGGCAGCTCCACGTGGCCGGAGCGCACGGGCCAAGTGATATTGGCAGACACTTCTATATGGATCGATCATTTCCGCCATGTTGATGCAGAGCTGCGCACGATCATTGAGGACGATCGTCTACTCTGCCATCCGGCTGTGATTGGCGAACTGGCGCTTGGCAACCTTCGAGATCGCGGGCGCGTGATAATGTTTCTGGCGGCCCAGCGCCAAACGTTCGTCGCAACGCACGACGAAGTGATGACAATGATTGATCGCCACGGCATTTTCAGTATGGGCATTGGCTATACCGATGCCCACTTGCTCGCCTCGATATTGCTTGATCCGCGAGCGGCATTATGGACCAGGGACAAGCGCCTGCAGGCGGCGGCCGAAAAGGCAGGCGCTTCATTGCATACGCCGGCCAGTGCGCAACTAAACACTTAAATGGTGTTGCCGAGGTTTCGGATTTTTTCCGAACTCTCGCTCTTCAACGGACGCGCCGGCTATGGTGCGGGAAATGTTGTCCAAGAAGGCGCGTTCGTTATGTTTCTGCTGGCCTTGAAAGAGGCGGAAATTTCCTTCTTCTGCGGGCCTCATAAGAGACGTCATCAGGACGGCCGCCGATTTAGGTGCTAGGTAGCTGAAGTGCCGACGACGTGCTATTCTCTCGGAAAATATTAAGGTGAAGCTATGCGCCGGTTTCTTGCATCGGTAGCGTTGTTTTTTGTCAGCGACCGTAACGGCTGCGGGTGATACCTTGTTCGATGCCGTTTCAGCAGGAAATACAGGTGCCGTGGAGCAGTTTCTGGCTTCGGGTGCCGATGTCAACAGCCGCACTCGCGACCAGGCAACACCACTCATCAACGCCGCGCTCGAGAATCAGCTTGCCGTAGCCGAGTTGTTGATCCGCAGAAATGCCGATGTCATGGCAAGGAATTCAGGCGGCTTTACACCCCTTCATGCTGCGGCATTTTCGGGCAGCATATCCATCAGCAAGCTGCTCCTAGACCATGGAGCAATTCTCGACGATGCATCCAACAAAGCGGGTGTTACGCCGCTGATGGTTGCGGGCGAAGAGAACCACGTCCTCCTCGCGGAGTTTTTGCTTGCTAAGGGGGCCGACGCCACCCACGCCGAGGTTCACGGCTACGCGCCGATCACGAGGGCCATGTGGAAAGGCAATTTCGATATCGTCCGTCTGTTCAAGCGACATGGCGTGGCGTGTCCTCCGGTCCGCGTTCTCGGCGAGGAGGATTACACTAAGTGCATGACAATCCATGATTAAATAGGAGGCGCAGATGCACTTTGGAAACGGGGCACAATGCATTGGTCGCCCTTTGGCAATGATCGGTCTGGCTGTCGCAGGCACTGTCAGTGGATCACCGGCCATGGCCGACGATTCGGTAAACACGGGATACTTCGGCGGTGTCGCTATCATGGGATACGACACGGTTGCCTACTTTACCGAAGGGAAGGCGACGAAAGGTTCGGAAAAAATCTCTTACGAATGGATGGGAACGCCGTGGCATTTCGCCAATGCCAAACATCGCGAAATGTTTATCAGCGAACCGCTTAAATACGCGCCTCAGTACGGCGGCTATTGCGCGGGCGAGGTAAGCAGCGGGTCTGTCACGGTCAACATCGATCCAGAAGCCTTCAAGATTATCGAAGGCAAGCTTTACCTGATGTATGACCAGGCATATGCGGAGGGATTTGCCGCCCATCCGGCGGACACTGTGACCAAGGCCGATGCCAAATGGCCGAAGGTCGCGGCCGATCTCGAACTGGATCAGTATCACTGACCACCAAAAGGGCTCTATTGGGCAGGCGAAAAATAGAACACCTTGGTCGAATTCATGTAAGCATAGGTGGTTTCGTCGGCCGGGTTTGCGTGTCTGTAGACCGGGCCGCAATCGGGTCGGTCAAATGCGTTTTCACTTTGCTCGCAAAGCAGGTTGCCTTTGACAGAAACCTTCTCGGTCATCATCTGGGAAGCGGAACGGAATGCGGCCTTGCCGTCCGGTTGGACTTGCATTAGCGCCAGGCTTTCGGCCGCGAGGCAGTCGCGCCCCCCGAGAAGACGTTGGGCCTCGGCGACAGTCGCTCGAGCCTCATCGATGCGACCTGCACGGACATAGGCCATGGCGAGCGGGGTAACGAACTCGCCGTTGCCTTGAGAGCCGTAGCCCGCGCGCTTGAAACTGTCTATCGCCCTCTCGTAGTCGCGCTGCAGATAAAATATCATGCCAGCCGTGTATCGATCGATGGCGGAGAGGTTGGGATCGAACCTGAGCGCCTTCTCGATAGCCGCAGCGGCGTCGGCGTGATTGCCCGAGATCATTTGAACATATGCCACCGCCATGTGGGCTTCGGGATCGGCTGGGCCGAGCGACACGGCCTTCTGCGCCGAGGCGATCGCCTGCTCGTAACGTCGGTCCACGACCTGCATGACGGCGAGGACCGCATAAGGCGATGGTAGTTCGGGATCGAGGGCAAGCGCGCGACTTGCCTTGTCGTAGGTCTTTTTCGCGCCAGGGCGCTCTTGAGGACGTCGTCATATGCGCTTCGCCAGACATAGGCCGTCGCGTGCGCATCGGATGCGAAGGCTTCGGCAAAGCCGTTGTCCAGTGCCTCGGCCTTGTCAAACAGCGCCAGTGCCTCCAGCATCAGAGAACGACGTCCGGTACGGGCCGCCTGCTCGGCACGCAGATAATAATCATATGCCTCGAGATTGGCGGTCGGCGGACGGGCAATTCGCTCTGCCTCGGACGGGGTCAGTTTCAGACCGAGCGCATTGGCGATCTGGCGGCTCATAGAATCTTGGACGGCAAACACGTCTGCCTCGCTGCGGTCAAACCGATTGGCCCACAGATGGTCGCCGCTCTCAGTATCGATCAGTTGCGCGTTGACGCGCATCAGGTCGCCTATTCGCTGCACACTGCCCTCCACGACAAAGCGCACGCCGAGATCACGGCGTATGTCTGCCAGCACGTGGGGCTTGTCCTTGTAGGCAAAGACGGAATTCTGGGAAATCACATCAAGTTTCGACAGCCTGGTGAGATCGGCAATCAGGTTGTCGGTAATGCCATCGGCGAAATAGTCCTGCGTTTGGTCACTCAAGTTGGCGAAGGGTAGCACTGCGATCGATGCGCGTTGTTTATGAGGCCATTGCCACGCGACGACAGCCGCAATGGTAGCGATCAATAGCCCTACGAGCGGTAACAGCGCTATCCCTCGCGACCTTGCCCGAGGAGCAAAGACGACCTTGCCGGTGTGGGAAGGGTCAAGCAGAACACGATAGACGCGGACCGGGTCCGCTATGTTTTTCAACCGATGCTCGCCGAGCGCCGAGAAACCGACATCAACCTTGTGCGCGACATGGTCGAATGCGGTGCCGGATATGAAAATTCCGCCAGATTCGGCAATTCCCTGCAGACGGGCGGCTATGTTGACGCCGTCGCCATAAATGTCATCGCCTTCAACAATAATGTCGCCGAGATTGATCCCGATGCGAGACCGAATGCGCTGTTCCTCGGAAACTCCCTGATCTCTGCTGGGCATACTCCGCTGGATTACGGCCGCGCAGTGAACCGCGTCCACAATGCTGGCAAACTCGACCAGTGCGCCGTCGCCCATGAGCTTGATGATCCGGCCATGGTGCTCTTCAATGGTGGAATCGACCAGCTCCCGACGGCAGGCCTTCAACCGCTCAAGCGTGCCGCCCTCATCCACTCCCATGAGACGGCTATAGCCTACCACATCGGCGGAAAGTATCGCGGCGAGACGCCTCTCCATTTCTGTGCCCACCTTTTCGATACAGGGAGCTGAGCATCTTACCACGACCGCGGGTGTGCAGGCACAGGAGAGCGGTCTTTTCGCTTAATTTGGCCCGCGTTCAGGATACGCCCTGACGAAATCGCGAGACGGCTTTTGCAGTTGCGGATCGCACTCACGAAATGTCGGAGTGAGATCACCTCTGAAATTTATAATAGTGTTCTTTGTGGACAGGCTGTTCTGCGCCTGTACGGAATCGCGCGTTTCGGACACCTTTGCAATACGCCCGCAAAGGAAATGCTGTTTCCACGGCGGGTATTCAATCTGATTTCATCTTGTGGCGGTAGCATGATCGCGCGAACAAGACGTCCCCTCGTCAAATCGTTCGCGCAGAAAGAACCGACCCCCGGTTCCGCGGCCCTGCCTCCCCTCACGAGGTAGGGCCTATCGTTTGATGGCAGCTCTTTTCAGGGGATTGCTATATTCATCCCTTACCGTGCACCCGGGAGCCGCCAGGTCGGGTTCCGCTAGAGCGGCACTTTGAAATGCTCCCAACAGGAGCCCAAGGCGGCTGGCTGCCCCGAGCTTAGCGCGCCCATGTGAGGGCAGGCCTGAACCGGCAGCTAGCCTATCCTGAGGTCTAGGTTATCCAATCGCATCTCTAGGCTCCCATCGCCCTTTGTCGGATTGTGCTGCCGCCTTGATTCCATTAGGACTACACCGTAAGAGGCAGGCTACTGGATTAACGAGCCATCCTTGGCTATCGGTCGCTCGACGCGTCATTTTTCCGGCGGCGGATGCAATTGCAGCTTAGTTGACGTGTGACCAACGCGCGGTTGATAGTAGCAGCGTGAACTCCGTCAATTCGTATCCCGCAGATGACCCGGAGGAGAGGATCATGGGCGCGGCAAATTCGGAAACCGCAAATGACCCCATAGCAATTCTAGTCGATGATAATGCTGAGGTCCGCGACTCGCTGGAGGAGTTGCTAAGTTCAGTTGGAATCGACTCGATATCGTTTTCCTCAGCCCAGGAAGTGCTCAACACGAAGCTTCCCGACCGTCCTGGTTGTATCGTTCTAGATGTGCGTATGCCGGGTCTGAGCGGCATGGATCTCCAGCAGGTCCTTGCAATCAAAGGCATACTGACGCCGATCGTATTCTTGACGGGTCACGGTGACATTGCCATGAGCGTTGAAGCAATGAAGGCGGGCGCACATGATTTCCTGACCAAGCCGGTGCGTGACCAAACGTTTCTAGATGCCGTGTCGACTGCCATCGCGGCGGATATCGCTCGAAGAGCGGCCTCAGCCGTAGCCCGAAAGAACTCGTCCTTGTTTGAGACACTTACGCCCCGCGAGCGGGAGGTTCTGAGATTTGTGGTCTCTGGTGCGATGAACAAGCAGATCGCGTTCCATCTTGGTATCAGCGAAATCACGGTGAAGCTCCATCGGAGCAACATGATGAAGAAGATGAACGCGCGATCCGTCTCTCATCTATTCAACGTCTGCCAGTCGCTTCCAGCCGATATCCAGTGTCAGTTGAAGACGGCTTCCGCCGCGGGGAAAGCAGTCGCAGAATCGGCGGCAAGAGCACATTTTGCTTAACTGAGTAAACGGAGCCACGACGACAGATCGACCGCAGAAGCGGTACCCAGAGGGTCCCAGATGGAACTAACCTCATCGCAGCAGCGCCGCGCCGTGGCTGCGGTAGTCAGCGTTGCGAGCGCCTTGCTTGCGCTGTTGACCCACGAGCCATCTGGCCTATTAGTCGCTGTCGCAACTGTGGGTATCTGCATCGGCTGGAAGGCGGGATTGGCGGCCGTAGTAGCCGCCAGCTCGATATCAGCGGCTATCCTGCTGTCGCCGGAATACGGAACGGAAAACGGTCTTGCTCGGTTCGCCGCGTTTGTTTGCGGGGCGTTCGGCCTATGGCTGGTGGTAAAGATCTTCAGGACCATCGGCTTTTATGACCGGGCCTACCGGGGCGCCGGGCCCAGCAACTCCGATACTCCGGGACTCGGCTGGTCCGCCTATCCGGACGGGCGCCTCAGGTTTCTCAATGCCGCAGCCCTCGAATACGTCGGTGTCACGGCCAAAGAAATGCGCGAGATCACGGATGCCGACGACTTTTCCTGGCTGAGATTTGTCCATCCCGACGACGTCGAGGCAAGCTTGGCGCGATGGCAGCACAGCCTGGAAACGGGCGAGCCGATGATCGAAGAAAAGCGTTTGCGCCGGTTCGATGGCACCTATCGATGGTTTCGCGATACGGGTGTTGCCTCGCGCGATGAGCGGGGGCAAATTGTCGGCTGGTATGGCCATACCGAGGACATCGACGACCAGCGCAAAGCAGAAGCCGCGCTGCGCCAGAGTGAGAGAGAGCTCAGGTTGCTGGTCGATACGGTTCCCACCATGATCTGGCTGATGACGCCGGCGGGATTACCGTACTATTTCAACAAGCGGTTCGTCGACTGGGCGGGCATCGACTCGGCCAAAGAGGAGCCGCGAGGCACGCGGCAATTTGCTTCGCATGTGGAGTTGTTCCATCCCGATGACCGGGCGGCCGTCAAGGCCGTGTTCCAGAAGTCCTTTGCCCGTGGAGAGCCACTGCAGCACAAAGGTCGGCTGTGCCGGAAGGATGGTGAATATCGCTGGATCGATTCGCGTTTCGAACCGCTACGCGACGAAGACGGCACCATCCTTCGCTGGTACGGCGTAAACTTCGACATCGACGACGAGGTCCGCGCTCAGGAATCCCTGCGTCTGGCAGACCAACGGCTCGCGCGCGCCCTGCGCGCGGCCAGCTTGGCCGAACTGTCGGTGTCTATTGCGCACGAACTTAATCAGCCATTACAGGCAGTCGTGGCCAACGCCGGGGCGTTCCAGAGATGGCTGAACGCCGATCCACCAAACTTCAATCACGCAAGCCGGGTCGCCCAAAAAATCTTCAAAAACGCCGACGCGGCGGCGCAGGTGATCAGCCGCATTCGGGCGCTGTTCGGCAAGACCGAAGGCGAACTGCACGCGATCGATCTGAACGCGGTGATCCGCGACGTGTGTGATCTTCTGGGTGACAGACTCGCGTCGAGCAGCGTCAAGCTGGACCTCCACCTCGATCCCTGTCTTCCTTCCACGACTGCCGATCACGTTCAGATGGAGCAGGTCGTCCTAAACCTCGTCCGCAACGGCATCGAGGCGATGGAGGACGTCAGCATCAGCGTGCGAGACCTGCGGATCGCGTCGCGACGTCAGAATGACGGAACAGTCGAGGTCGAAGTGCGAGATCGCGGCCGCGGGCTTGCCGATCCAGAGCGGATTTTCGAGGCGTTCTACACAACTAAGCCGGATGGAATGGGAATGGGCCTGGCAATCTGCCGCTCGATTGTCGAGGCACACTATGGACGGCTTTGGGCGGAAAATGTCGAGACAGGGGGGGCATCCATAACCTTCAGCCTCCCTATCCGCGCTGCCGACCCGACCAAGAACCCACCGCCGCGACCGTAAGCGCCTCAGTGGGCGCTTTCAGAGGTTGATCCGGGGATCCGGCCACGGACGGGCCCGCGCCGATGCACAGTACCTATTCGGCAGATACTTCGTGCCTTAGCGGTCGCGGCTCCATTTGATCGTTGATCCGCACTTCCGCTTCAGTGGGTCTCCCGTGCCTGACCCAGCTCGCCAGTTCGATGGCGCAGTGGTTCGGTTCTACAATCCGAGACATAAGCCGACAGAACCAGCAATCGGGCTGTCGTTCAGCAATGCGAGCGCACAACGTTTGGCCTCGCGGGCCACCTGACATGCGATTCAATATGCGCGAAAGGTCGCCAAGCATGGTCATTGCGAGTTCCCAGAAACTGCTGACGACGCGCGATTCTGATGTGAGATGAAGGTGGGCAGGTGGGCGTTCACATAATCTTGGTGCGTGGTTGTGATGGGATGCGGCGCCCCGGCGCATTAGATATTTCTCTGCGTCCTTGATCGGGCTCGCAAACTTTACTCGCGAGTCCTTGACGAGCACGGTCCGGTCGTCCTCGCCGCAACTAAACAGCACTACATCGCGGGGGGAAGCCCCAACGGAGAAGAGTCCATCCTTATTCATCGTATCCATCCATCCATGATGTGGCCTTTGAACATCCGGCTCACCATCACGATCGTCGATTCGACCTGTGCTTTCGCATGCGGGAGCGGCTAAGGAGCGATCGAACTCGACGGTCGTGATGGCTTACGAGGATGATGCGCCAATCCGGGCCGCGAACCTATTCTACGGAAGTATCTCTGCCGCAATGCCAAGGTGCAGGACCGGCATGCCGAGATGTCTGGAGTCCTTCGCGGTGAGGTAGACTATGCCTGTAGCGCTCGGTATCGGACAATCTACCGTTCTTGCGGACCGACCCCGATAGCCGCGTCATCCTCGGCTCACATGTTGTCGCACTATGCTGCTTTCAGAAATTTGCGGACCTGGCCAAGGTCGTGAACCGACGTGTGCCCCCGCGCGCGACTTCACGCAAAACCTCGCGCTCGCGCTGCGCCAGAGTCGTACCGGCTTGGGGAGAAAGTCGATGGGGCCGGCCTTCATCGCCCGCAGACGCCGTCGGCGCGACGCAGGCGATATCGCATTGCGAAGCTTTGGCCAGTGTCGAGGCAGTGGCGGAGCGGATCGCCGAACCAGTTGCTTCTCAGTGGGCGCCGCCGGCCGTAGTGTGGCCGGGCTTCTTCAGGAACAGGACCGCCGCCAACGCGACCGTCAAGCTAACGCCAAGCACGAAGAAAGTGTCGTTGAAGGCCATGATGTAGGCCTGCTGGCGGACCCTTAGTGCGATCGCAAGAATCGCTTTTTGTGCGGCGAGTGCCTGGTCGCTGATACCATGCGAGAGGAAGTAGGCGGTGAGCCGCGCGATGAGGACGTGGGTTGCGTCCTGAAACAGGGACACAGATTGTACCAGCACGTTCGAATGATACTGCTCGCGTTTGGTGAGGAAGGTTTGCAGCAGCGCGATGCCGACGGCGCCGCCGAGATTGCGCGTCATGTTGAATAAGGCCGAGGCCGAGCCGGCATTCTCATTCTCGATCCCAGATGTGGCGATCGCCGAAAGCGGTGCCAAAATAAGGGCCTGGCCGATGGCGCGCACGATGTTCGGCCAGAAAAGCTGGTCGCTAGCATATGCTCCGCTCATATGGATGTTCATGAAGTTGGATGCGGCGAACAGGGCAAAGCCGATCGCGATGACGAGACGGATGTCGAAGCGCTGCATGAGGCCAGGCACCAGCGGGATCAACACGAGCTGAGGTAGGCCGGTCCAAGCAAGCACCATGCCGATCTGCTCGGAATTGTAGCCCTGAATGCGGGCGAGATAGACGGGCACGATGAAGACCGATCCGTAGAGTGCGACGCCAAGCAGGAAATTAGCGAGGAGACCGATGCCGAAGTTGCGGCGGACCAGCAGCCTGAGATTCAGCAATGGATGGCTCGAGGTGAGCTCGATCCAGACGAATAGCGTCAGCGACACGGCCGCGACGATCGCCAGCCGCGCGATAAAGGGCGAACCGAACCAGTCGTCCTTGTTGCCTTCCTCCAGCACGGTTTGCAGCGCGGCGAGTCCGATGGCCATTGTAGCGATGCCCGACCAGTCGCCCTTGCCGAGTAGGCCAAGCCGCATCGGCTGGCGATCGAGCGAGAACCACAGCATCCCGACCATCAGCGCTCCGGGCACCAGGTTGACGTAGAAGATGTACTGCCAGCCCCAATTCTCGGTGAGATAGCCGCCGATGGTCGGGCCAATCGCCGGCGCGAACGTAGCCGACAGCGCGAAGAGCGCCAGGCCGATCGGCTGCTTGGCTTTCGGCAACAGTGTGATGACGATGGTGAAGGCGAGCGGGATGAGTACGCCGCCGGTGAAACCCTGGATCGCTCTTAGAACGATCATCTGCCCCAGGTTGGCGGCGAAGGCGCAGGCGACCGAGAACGCGAGGAACAGCACCGCATTGGTGATCAGATAGTTGCGTAGCGAGAAGACTTGGGACAGCCAGCCGGTTAACGGGATCACCACAATCTCGGCAATGAGGTAGGACGTCGAGATCCAGCCGCCGTCGTCGATGCCGGCCCCGATCGCCCCCTGGATGTCTGCAAGCGAAGCATTGACGATCTGGATGTTGAGCACGGCCATGAATGCGCCGAGGGCAGAGCCGACCACCGCCACCCAGACTCGCGCCGAATTGGCGGCACCAGCTGTCGCGGCGGCGCTCTGGGCGCGGGCGGAAGTTGGGGGCGGCGAGACGACGGTGATCATGGTTGCAACTCCTCAAGCGCGTGGGAAAAATGGGCCTGACAGCCCGTGTCGATCATCGCGCGAACGGTGGAAAAATTGTCAGCCTGCACCGTCGGATTGGCGTTTCTGATAAGCTCGGATTGACCTGAAGCTCGGCGCTTTTCTACCGGGTGCCGTCCGCGGCAGCCTCCGTATTCGAGGCGAATGTGTCGGCTTGGGCGAACGTGCCTGCTTCAGCCAGCACGGTCGCCTTCGTGTCGATGGTCGGCTCGACGGACATGCCGGCCCTGAGCAGTCCGCCGGACTCGTGATTGTCGATGGCGATCCTCACTGGGATACGTTGCACGATCTTGGTGAAATTGCCTGTTGCATTGTCGGGCGGCAGCAGCGCAAACTCAAGGCCGCTCGCCGGTGACAGGCTGTCGACGTGCCCCTTCAGTTGGACGCCCGGGAGGCCGTCGACGGTGACGCGCACCGGCTGACCGTCGCGCACATGAGCGAGCTGCGTCTCTTTGAAGTTGGCGACGACGTAGATGGCATCCATCGGCACCACAGCCATCAGTTGCGTGCCTGATCCCACATACTCCCCGATCCTAAGCGTCCGCGCGCCGACCTTGCCGTCGACAGGGGCCGTGATCGTAGCGTAGGAAAGGTTCAGCCGGGCCTGCTCCGCAGCCGCCTCGGCACGGTCCTTCTGGGCCACGGCATTGTCGCGCTCGGTGGCGAGCACGTTGATCTTGGCCTGCGCGGCAGCCACGGAAGCTTCGTCGCGCTGCAGGCCGGCGACGAGCTGGTCGGCTTTGGCGCGGCTCGCTTGGGCTTCCTGGGCAGTGCCGGTGCCGCTCTTTGCCAGCGCCGCATATCGATCGGCGTCGGCGCTGGCGAACGTCAGCGAGGCCTGCGTTGCGGCGACCGTCGCCTTTGCCTGCTCGATTAGCGAATGCTGGAGCGCAATCTGTGCGTCGAGATTACGGACGGCCGCCTCCGCGGCCTTGACCTCGGCATCTACCTGGACAAGTGCGGCGCGGAAGTCGCGGTCGTCGATGCGGGCGAGAACCTGCCCTGCCTCGACCGTTTGGTTGTCATGCACCAGCACGGCGGCGATGTAACCCGAAATCTTTGGGGCCACAGTCGTGTAGTCGGCCTTCAAATAGGCGTCGTCAGTCGACTCCAGGTACTGGCCCGTGGTCCAGTACCCGTAACCCCAATAACCGCCCGCAGCGGTGCCGGCAAGAAGCGCCAGCGCGAGTACCATACGCTTGATACCGCGCCGCCTGGATACCGACGCACCGATACCACTGGGAGCAACCTCCTCGCGATCCGGCAGCGAGGTGGGCTGTTTGACCGAAGGGCTGATCATTGTTCTGGCTCCTGTTTGTGATGAGGGGGGATCGCCGGCCGATGGGAGGAGCGGTCGGCGATCAGGCTCTCGCTTGGGGAGACGGCGCGAGCCTATGATTGGATTGACTGCACACAGCCGTTGCAGGATGTCGCACACGCTCCATCGAGCGCCTCGTCCATGAGGCGGCGGATCGTGCGTATGCAACGGCCGCACTTGGGGCTGCAGCCGAGACGGCCATAGACCTGACTAATCGAGCGCGTCCGCTCCGCCTCGATGACGGAGCGGACATCCTCATCGCTTAACACATTGCATGAACAGATGATCATGGCGCGATGGTTCTCCACGGCGATCGTATCGCGGCTCGTACGGCCCTAACCCAACGAGCTGTCAGTAGTCCCACCAGGCCGGTACCCAACGGAAGAGGTTGCCGACTGCTGCCACGCGGCCGACCGACGGGAATGGCATGTGCGTGGACACTAGCCACGCGCCGGTCTCCGCCAGCTCCCGCATCAGACGGAGCCGAACGCGGGTCGCCTCCTCGGGATCGTGTTCGAAACCGTTGTGCCATTCGGGGTGGTCGAACGAGACCGGGAAAATCGCGTCGCCGGCGAACATCAGCCGGTCACCGCCGGACATCATGCGGACCACGCTGTGCCCGGGGGTGTGGCCTCCGGTGCGTTGGACGACCACGCCCGGCGCCACCTCGTACTCAGTCTCGAAGGGCCGCAGCTGGCCGTGGTACTCGTTTAGGAAGTGCTTGGCAGCCCGGCGAGCCACGTCCGAGAGCACCGGGCCCATGGCAGTGCGCGAGAAATCGGGCGACTCCCAGAACTTGGCCTCGGCGGCTGCCACATGAATCCGCAGGTCCGGGAGCATCCGTTCCTTCACTCCGTCGACGAGCAGCCCGCCGACGTGATCAAAGTGCATGTGGGTCAACACCACGTCGGTGACGGACGCGAGATCGACGCCGGCGGCCGCCAGTCGATGTCCAAACTGCCCGGCCCGCGGGAAGTCCGGGACCTCCCCTCCTATCCCGCTGTCGATGAGGATGGTTTGGCCGCCGCTGCGCACCACGACCGCGTTCAGTGCCCAATCGAACGCGTCCCGCGACAGGAACATGTCGTCCAGCCAAGCCCCCCGGACGGCCGGGTCGGCGTTGGTGGCCATTGACTCGGCTGGCGGCGTTACCACGCCATCGCTAATCACCAACACGTCGATGTCGCCGACCCGCACGGCATAGCGCGACGGAACGAGCTCGTCGGGTCCCTTCCGAATGCCTTCCATTTTCGTGATCACATTCATTGTCAGTGTTCCTTTCGTCATCTTGCTGTTGATGGGTTTGTCCTAAGCGCGCCAGGTTGGCGGATGGTGGGGCCGGCCGGTGACGGAGCTTTACGGCGAGCTTCTCCTGTCGATCGCCTTTACCACGGCCATATCGGCCGCCTCCCCCGCAGGCCAAGGGGATTGGCACGTGCCTCCAATGACGGCCATCCGGCATCTGAGGAGATTGCGCTGCGGCGGCCGGCGCGACCATCAAACGGAAGTATCGGCCAGGCAATGCGAAGGTGCATGGCAGACCGGTTGCAAGCACGGGTGATCTCCCGCAAACGTCGGAAGATGCCACTTCGAGCAGGGTCGATCGGGCAAATGTGGAACACGGCGTGCAGCACCGACAGACAGCCCAGCACGATGAGTGATGGCGCTATAGCAACGGACGCCTCACGCTAGCAGGCGCCCTAAACTTTAGCATCGACAGACAGGTACCTGCGTAGAATAGGCTGGCGCACCGGATTGCCCCATTCTCCGCGTACCGGCCACTTCCGTGGTACGGCTGAAGAAGGAGATGAAGATGAGAAGTGATGTGCCAAGCAAAGGGTTGGAATGGACCAACCTTATCCTCGGCGCAGGCTTGGCCTGCGGTGCAATCATGTTCGTCGGGCTGCCTACCGCGGCTTGGAGCGCCGGGATCGTGGGCGCACTGATTGTGTGCAGCTCTGCCGTGGCCCTCTATCGCTACGGGGATTGGGCGGAATGGTCCAACCTCACCTTAGGATGCTGGGCGTTGGTAGCCCCATTTCTGCTCGGCTTCGGATCGGCACAGGGTCCGATGTGGACGCATGTCTTGATCGGGATTTGCGTAGCGACGTTCGCTGCCTTACAGCTTGCGGCAAGTCGCAGGGCACGAGCGCCTTCGAACACCAATTAGCATCGATTGCCGGAGGGCGTCGCGGCGCAGTTCAAGAACAGGAAGCTATCGACTTGCTCCTGCGCCTCGGCGCCTCAACTGCTGGCGCCGCTCACGCGATCGATCTGAACGCGGTGATCCGCGACCTGGGTGACAGACTCGCATCGAGCAGCGTAAAGCTGGATCTCAACCTCGATCCCTGTCTTCCTTCACCAACACCGCCGCGACAGTAAGCGCCTCAGCGGGCGCCTTCAGAGGTTGATCCGGGGATCGGCCATCGACTGCGCGATCTCGATGAGCGTGTTGACCAGGATGTACAAGATTCCGAAGATGATGGCGACGCCCAGGACTGCCGGCAGATCGGCGCTGGCAAAGGCCTGGACCGCGTAAAGACCCAGACCGGGCCATCCGAAAACGCGCTCGACAACAAGCAAATTGCCGAAGAGAAGGCGGACCTGCAGGCTTAGCATGGACAGTGGGGCCGTGGCGGCATTGCGCAAACCGTGGCGCAACAGCACCTTTGTCTCGCTGAGGCCTTTGCCGCGTGCGGTCCGAACATATGCCTGACTCATAACGTCGTGAAGTGCACCGTTCAGGCTTCGCCCAACCGCGACTCCGATCGGCAACGCCAGTGCAAGCGCCGGCAAGATCATGTGCAGCAGCGCATCGGCGCTGACTTCGGGCCTGCCGACGAGTAGTCCATCGATGACGTTGAGTCCCGTAGGGCCTGCGAAATCGCGGTAGGCAAGCCGACCTGCTCCGGGAAGCCAATGGAGTCGGAACCAGAAAAAATAGGCCAGAAGCAAGGCCGAGAGAAAGATCGGCGTGGAACCTACCCCCACCATTGCGAGCCTTATGCCGCCTGATCCAGGAATCAGGAACTGAAGCGCAGCCATGACGCCGGCGAGCGCCACTCCCAAAATGATCGACGCCAGGCCGAGTTCAAGCGTGGCAGGAAGATATTGCCTTATGTCGTCAGCCACCGGCCGCCGGGTCCTTACCGACGTCCCTAGATCCGCATGTACGAGGCGGAAGAGAAAGCGCCCGTACTGAACGACAACCGGATCGTCCAGTCCGAGCTGCTCGCGCCTCGCTTCGACCGTTTCCGGAGGAGCGTTCGGTCCGGCAATGGCCCGCGCTGGATCGGCGGGGATAATGCTTTGGAGGCCGAAAACGATGAAGCTCATGACCAGGACAACCACGACGGCGCCCACGATACTTTTGATGAGATATGCCAGCATCTACGCCCCCCTCAGCGCGGCGCGAATGCCGTCGCCTGCAAGGTTGGCGAGGAGGCAGAGGAGAAAAATGATTGCGGCCGGCAGGATCGGGAGCCACCAATGGACGGTGAGACTGTCGAGGGTGCGCGATGTCATCGCTCCAAGTTCAGGCGCGGGTGCAGGCAATCCAAGGCCAAGAAACGACATCAGCGACATCGTCATGATGACGTTGGCGACATCGAGTGACGCCCCGATGAGCAAGGCCGGGACCACTCCCGGCAACAAGTAGCGCAACAGCAGGCGCGAACCGTGGACGCCGGCGATACGCGCCGCCTCGACGTGAGGACGCACAATGAGACGACGAATTTCGTCGCGCGCGATACGCGCGTACCAGGGCCACCAGGTAATGGCTAGCGCGATCATCGTGTTGACGAGCCCGGGGCCAAGCGAAGCCACGACAGCGAGCGCAATGATTGTCCCTGGAAGGACTATGAACAAGTCGATGATCCGGTCGATGACCAGATCGACCTTGTCGCCCATCAGGCCCGAAATCAGTCCGACCAGCGAGCCGACAGTGAGACTGAAACCGATAACGGCCAATCCTGGCAGCCACGTATAGTGAACGCCGAGGATCACGCGCGAGAACAGGTCGCGGCCGATCTCGTCGGTGCCGAACCAATGTTCGGCCGAAGGCGGCAGGTAAGCCCTGGCGACGCGCAGTTGTGGGTCGAACGGCGTGATCCAGGGCGCCACCACGGCAACGACGGTGACGACAGGCATGCCGACAATGCCGACGCTTTCAAGCCAACCCGCACGCCGGAAGAAATCGCGCCAGTTGAACCGAGGCCGTGCGGGCAGCGTGTCCGGTATTGGCCTGTCGGTCATCGCCCGCCTCCCGTCCGCAGATTCGGCATCGCTGCAATGAGAGATCGAGTGTAGGCGGACTGTGGTGCCGCGATGATGGCATCTGGATCGGCAATCTCAACCAACTCGCCGTCCTTCAGCACCGCGACACGGTCGGCGATGATCCTGGCGGCCGCAAGATCGTGGGTCACGAATAGCATCGCCATGTCGAGCTGCCGCCGAAGGTCGCTAAGAAGGTTCAAGGTGGTGGCCGCCAGCGACACGTCCATGGCGCTAATCGGCTCATCGCAGAGCAGAAGCCTTGGGGGGACAATGACCGCGCGAGCCAAAACCGCGCGCTGGCACTGCCCGACCGAAATCTCGGCCGGCAGTGCGTCCATCAGAACCGGATCGAGGCCGACCAGCTTTATTGCCTCTCCCACGCGACGACGGCCGTAGTCACTGTCCAGCGAAACGGCCCGCAGGCGCTCGCCGATCTGCTCGCCGATCGTGAGCCACGGCGTCAGCGCCGCCACGGGGTCTTGAAACACGACTTGCGGGGGAAGCTTGTCGAAGCGTGTAACAGTGCCGCTCTCGGGTACCACTAGTCCGGCAGCAATCCTCAGGAGGGTAGACTTGCCGGCGCCACTCTCACCCACCAGGGCGACGCACTCGCCAAGCTTGATCGAGAGGTTAACCGATCTGAGAACGGGCTGGGGTTGACGCCGTCCCCAAAACGATCGGATGCCTGTCCGATATGTTTTTCCGACGTTGGAAAGCTTCAAGGCGGCGGTTTCCTGAATGGCCTGGGCCGGCCATGGCTTCGCATCAGCGCGCCGCACTGAGAGAAATGGAGTTTGTTCGTGGTGAAGGCAAGCAACTGCGCCACCGTGGACCAAAGCGGGCTCCAGCGGTGGGCGGATTGCCGTGCAATCTGGCTGCGCGATCGGGCAACGTGTCGCGTAGGCGCAGGCGTTCTCAACATTTATGAAGCGCGTGCGCTCGGATGGGAGCGTGGGCAGCGGGCGCCGTCGATCAGAGTCCAGATCGAATCGAGCGGCGAGCAGGCCGGCAGAATAGGGGTGCGTGGCATTTCGGGCCACTTCCTGCATGCGGCCCATTTCAACGATGCGTCCGGCGTAGAGAACCAGAACGCGGTCGGCCAGTGAGGCGGCAACACTGAGATCGTGCGTAACGAACAGAATTGCCGCCTGCTGATCTCGGGCGAAATTGCGCAGCAGGTCGAGGATCTGCTCCTGCATGGTGACATCGAGCGCGGTGGTCGGTTCATCGGCGATGAGCAGCTTCGGTCTTGCCATCATCGCCATGGCTATAAGCACCCGCTGGCGCTGCCCCCCCGACAGGCGATGCGGAAGCGCATCGGCAATGCGGTCCGGGTCAGGCAGGCCGGTTCGGCTGAGCCAGTCTTCGATCGATCCCTCGCATCCTCCGTTGGATTCTCGCATCTGGTGGCGGATCGTCATCGTGGGGTTGAGCGCGCCCATCGGATCTTGCGATATGGCGCGCACGAGGTGGCGGCGAGCCGACTGCCAGGTGCGCCTTCGCGCGCCGACCAGCTCGATCCCCACTAGCCGGATCGAGCCCGCAATCTGCGGCAGGTGTTCCCGCGGCAGGAGCCCCTGAAGCGTCAGCCCGATGCTTGTCTTGCCGGAACCGCTTTCACCGACCAACGCGATGATCTCGCCCGGAAACATCTCGAAACTGATGTCATCGAGGACGCGGGAAGGGCGGCCTTCGCGGCTGAGGATGACTGAGAGGTCCTTAACAGCGAGGACGGACTCGGTCACGGGTTCGGACGTTCGGTGCGAAAGGTTGACCATTTGTGATACGAGCCTGGCCTGCTGCTGGAATGAACCGGTGGGCCGGAGTTCAGGATCCCCAGCGAACGGTGGCGAAGTCGATGTTGCCGGGTGGGTACACGGGACGCAGTCCAAGGTCCTTCAGGCCCTTGGCGTGGACAACCACATCGTTGACGTCGACGAGTGGGATGACGATGCCGGCATCGAAATACATCTGCCCTGCTCTTTCGTAGAGAGCGTCGCGTTTTTTGGCGTCGGTCAACCGCCCGGCCTGCTCTACGATGGCATCGGCTTCCGGCAGCACCCGGCCAAAAAAATTGAGAGGACCGTTTTTTGTGAAGAACACCTTGGCCTGGCTCTCCGGATGAGCGGCGTCCGGGCCTGCGATCGTGAGCAGCAAATCGGGAGGGTTTGGGTCGTTCTTCAAGTTGTAAGCAGCGCCAGAGGGCAGCACGTAAGCCTTTGCAGTTACGCCGATCGACGCCAGTTGCGCTATCATCAGGTCGGCGATGCGACCGTAGCTCGGGGCCGCGCTATGGAGGCCAATGACCAAATTTACCGCGCCATGTTTGGCGATTGCTGCTTTCGCTGCCTCGAAGTCGGTCGGGAACCGGATCGGATTCACGGGGTCGAGCATCACGTTCGGATAAACCGACCTCGACAGGCTTGCGAACTCTCCAAAGGCGTCTTTGACCCACAGCGCCGGGTTGATCGCTGTCAAAACGGCCTTGCGGACCTCCGGGTCGTCGAGCGGCGAGTTCGGCTTAACGAAGAGATCGTATGGTATCATGCTCGGGGCGGTGGTGATCTCCAGACCCGCGGGCAGGCTGGTGAGTTGCGCGAACGGATAGTTGATCGGCACGGCATCGATCGCCCCGGCCTGCAATTGAAGTATCTGCTGGCTGATATCGGGCACGACCGAAATCTGGATCTGCCGGAAGAACGGTTTGTCGCCCCAATAGTCGTCGTTGCGTTCGAGTACATAGCGCTGGCCGCGTTTGAATTCAGCGAGTTTGAATGGACCCGTGCCGACCGCATGCTCATTTAGCCAGGTCGTCGCGAAGTCGCCGTTGTCATGCGTGGCGAGCGCTGCCGGACTGATGATCTTGGGGCCCCACGGACTGGAAAGGGCATCGAGGAACGAAGGCTGAGGATGGTCCAGCGTGAGCACAACCGTCGAATCATCGGGCGTCCTCATATCCTTCACGTTGGCCAGGAAGTAGCTCAGGATCAGCTCACGATCGCGGCGGCGTTCGAACGACTTTTTGACCGCCGCCGCATTGAATGGCGCGCCATCATGGAACTTGACACCGTCGACTAGGTGGAAGGTGTAGGTCAGCCCGTCGTCCGAGATCTCCCAGCTCTTGGCGAGCAGTCCAACGATCTTGGTCGAGCCCGGCTCGTATTCGACGAGACCCTCGTAGACGTTGTCGATTGCGCTCATCGCACCGGTCTCAAACCCGTTGTCCGGGTCGAATGTGCCAATATCGGCTACATAAGGTATGCGGAGGACCTCTTGCGCGTGGGCGATCGCCGACGAACCTTGGAAACCGACCGCAAGCACCAGTGTGCCTAGGCAGAAGCCGCGCCTGGTGAATTGGCTGGTCAGACAAGGGTACGTCTGCACTAAGCTTCCCCTTCCGCTCGATCACTCAGAAGGCCTGCAGGATGGCTTACCGCCGAGTTCCGCAAATCGTACCTCCGAGACCGATCGTGGTCCATTGAGCCGTAGGCACGGGGTATCCTATACCTGGGGCATAGATTTGCCGATGGGTTGCGAAAAGCCGCTCTCCGGTGAGGCTGGAGCATCCGCCGGTAGACGGGATCGATCGGCGATCGGGCTCTGGCTTGGAGGACTCGGCGCGAGCCAGTGCCTTATCAAGACTGGCAGGTCGGCATTGACCTGATCCTTGCGTTGCGAAGAGGCCGATCCACATCCCATCGCCGAGATCACCACGAATCCAGCCGCCCCATACTCATTCTGGCGTATTGTAGGACATAACGAGGTTGGTTCCGCCAGTATTGAGAAGGCCCCAGTAAGCTCCGTTCACATGCCGCAAACGATCGGGTTTGAAGGGGATTGGATTGCCGTTTGGCCAGGTACGCTCCAGCGTCGATCGGAAGATGTCAGCCCAAAAATCGACGCTGAGAAAGGCGTGATAAATCCCCGTATAGACCAATGCCTCATTGTCCGTCTGAAAAGCGTCCGCGGCGTGTGGAAGGTAGCGGAATCGTTGCGGTATGAATCTGGTCACAGGCAGCCCGAAGAACGCTGCTTCATCAAGGGTTCCCGAACTCAGACCGACGACGCGCTGAAGGGACTCGTCGCATAGAAGCTCGTACATATCGATATCGCTGTTGACGTGCGGGATGCCATGATGCTCGAGGAACGCGGCCAATTCCGGGCTCGGATGAGGCGAGAAGGGGTGAGGGCGAAAGGCGACGGATCCGCTCTTGGCGAGTTCCGCTATTCTGTCTTTATGATCAAGCAAGGTGGCGATCCGCCCGTCATCGATCAATGACGCGTCGAATGGGGTCTGACCGACGATCAGCGTCTCGAAGGATCGCCCTTTTGTTTTGAAAGCACTACGCCGAATTGCCGTCGCCTTGTGAAGGCCGACATGGAAATCGACTTCCTGACCGGATAGGGCATATGGCGCGATTGCAGCCGATAGTTCGCCACGGTTCGACGAAAATCCGAAGAATATATCGTCGAGAAACCGCAATGGATGCCATCGCATGTCGACAAAGGGTATATCCAGGCGGTTGAGAACTTTCTGCAGTAGCGGTGAGATCTCGAAACCTAGTACCAATGAATTTTCGACATGGGGCAGGAACAACGCACAAACAATATCTGTCGCATCGGCCGCGAAGATCCTTGCCCAGCTTGCGGCGTTCGCCGCCAGACCAAAGGCGTCATAAACGGCTTTGCCGTCGAATGGTGATGCATCGTCCCATTCTAGTATGGTAACCGGTAGGCGGGTTGCCGCCGAAATCTGTGGCGTCAGCATTGCAGCGAAGAGATTTGTGTTTGTCGCAAATCCCTTCCGTGACGTTTTTTCGGCTGTAGCGCGCAGCAGGTCAGAGGTTATTACGATACGTTTGGGTTGCATACGACTATAATCCTCTTTGAAAGGCTCTTTGAAAAAATTCTGCTTGGCTGCGCAATTTCATCTTTGCTCATTTTGGTTGGGGTCAGGCAGCCTCGCGGTTAAGACGTCGGCCAAACAAATTCGCAGCATGGCAAGAGCGCTTGGTCCGAATGCCCATTCGAAATACGGACTTCATCCCGCCCGGTCAGGTTGAAGATTGCCGCCCGACCGTTGTGGCAGCGCACGGATCGACTGTTTCAGCTTGCCATGACCAGCTCGACGGCGTTGTTCAGTGTTCGACATGCCGGTGCATCGTTGCCTGCGTTATTTTATCATCCCTTTTGAGTTAAGTCAGCGCTGTAGCGTAGCCTGGCGCCGAGCGGAAGAATGGGCGACGGCGAGGTCGGTAACATAACTGCCGCCAAAAAGAGTTTTTCAACCGCCGCTGCCACAATTATGCCTGCGGTTTAACGGAATTGTCGCCGGCGCGTATGCCCCGTGCCGGCGCAATCCGGTGCCTTCTTCGGGAAGTATATTTTGTGAACATGAAGACCATAAGATCAGCCCTTTTACTCGTTCTCGCTGTCCTGATGGCAAGCGTCGCCGCGCATGCCCAGGAATGGAGATACTATCCAGATTATGGCGACGACCCGGACGGCGGCTATGCTGCTCCGCGCTATTGGCGGCAGGCGCCACCGGACTATCGCGATTATCGGCGTTCCGACGATGGCTATAACTATCGGAATGATCGCTATGGTTATTATGACGACGAAGACGGAGATTTCCCGGCGCGCCGTCGTCCGCAACGGCGGGCTTCCATCGACCGCGAGGCGATTGCTCCGCAACTCGCTCCAGGCGCCAAGGACGACAGGCGGGCGGGCTTGGCGAAGTCACCGATCCCGCGCACGGTTGTGCCCTTTTCTGGCTACGAACCTGGCACCATCGTGATCTCCACAAAGGAAAAGCGCCTCTATTTTGTGCTCAACGACGGAACTGCACTCAAATACGGCATCGGTGTCGGCAAGCAGGGCTTTGCCTGGAAGGGAACGCAGGCGATCAGCCGCAAAGCCGAGTGGCCGGATTGGACGCCGCCCAAGGAAATGATTGCTCGCCGGCCGGAATTACCTGATCACATGGATGGCGGTCTCAATAATCCCCTGGGCGCAAGAGCGCTCTATCTCGGTTCTACGCTTTACCGCATCCATGGCACCAATGAGCCCAATTCGATCGGCAAGGCGGTATCCTCTGGCTGCATCCGTATGGCAAATCCGGATGTCATGGATCTCTATGGCCGCGTCGGGGTGGGAACAAAGGTCGTTGTGCTCTGATTGCAGCTTAGCGCGTCGGGGCGCCACGATCCGGTGATTGCGTTTCGCAGGCTCGTAACATCGTCGAACGTCGAGCATAAAGGTGCCCAGAGTTTCCAAGAAGTCGAAGAATCTCGATAGAATCTTTTGAATTCGCTGCATTGTGTCGGCCCATTTTCGATCAAGCAATCGAGCGCAGCGAAACACTGCAAAAGCCCCTGGCAATGGCGATGTTCAAAGCAGTAAGCAGATCCTTCTGTCCGCCGAGGAGCTGAATTTGTTCTTGCGCGGTCCGTTGGTTGGTCGCTAAGTCATGTTGCCGTGAGCTTCGTAGCCGAAAAGCGACCTCGGCCTGATCGAATTTGAGCATCGAAGGTAATTCAATGACCCGACAACTTTCTCTTCCCCGCGATCGGATTTCCGTGCTCTTGTTGGAAGGCATCAGTCAAAGCGCCGTGGATTATTTTTCGTCCTCCGGCTACGTCAATCTGACACATCTGCCAAAGGCTCTGGATGACAAAGATCTCAAAAGCCATATAGCCGAGGCGCATATCGTCGGAATTCGTTCACGCACGCATCTGACGGAGGAGATTTTGAGTTCCGCCAAAAAGCTGATGGCCGTCGGCTGTTTTTCTGTCGGAACAAATCAGGTTGACCTGGATGCGGCCCGCCGACGGGGGATCCCCGTGTTCAACGCTCCTTATTCGAATACGCGCTCGGTCGCAGAGCTTGTCATCGGTGAAATCATAATGCTGACCAGGCGGATTTTCCCGCGTTCGGTGTCTGCTCATGAAGGTGGATGGGACAAATCCGCCACAGGCAGCCGTGAGGTGCGCGGGAAAACGCTCGGCATCGTGGGCTACGGCAACATTGGTTCGCAGCTCAGCGTTCTTGCCGAAAGCATGGGTATGAACGTTCGCTATTTCGATCCGTCAGACAAGCTTCGCCATGGCAATTCAGAATCGATGGCTTCGCTCGGCGAGCTTCTCGAAATCTCGGATTACGTGACGATGCATGTTCCGGAGACCAGTGCGACGCGAAACATGATCACCGAGGTCGAACTGCGCAGGATGAAAAAGGGAGCTGTTTTCATCAACAATGCCCGTGGAACCGTAGTGGATCTGGAAGCGCTTTCGAAGGTTTTGAAAGACGGACATCTCGCAGGCGCGGCCGTCGACGTCTTCCCGAAAGAGCCTGCATCAAACAAAGAGCGCTTCGAAACGCCGCTGCAGGGCTTGGATAATGTCATTCTCACGCCGCATATTGGCGGATCGACCGAAGAAGCCCAGGAGCGCATTGGAAGGGAAGTCTCGCGAAAGCTTGTCGAATATTCCGACGTCGGCTCGACACTGGGCGCAGTCAACTTTCCGCAGGTACAACTGCCGCCACGTGCAAACGGCACGCGTTTCATCCATGTTCACGAAAACCGCCCTGGCATCCTAAACAGTCTAAACACGATCTTTTCTTCCCGCGGACTGAATATCGTCGGCGAGTTCCTGCAGACGCACGGCGAAACAGGTTACGTCGTCATTGAAGCCGAGGGCGTTGGCCAGACAGCGGATGAGATACTTGATGCGCTTCGCCAGATACCGGGAACGATACGAACTCGGTTGCTTTACTGACGCCGGTGGGAAATGAGCATTCTGTGCGGACGCCGAGGCCAAAGCCCCGCCCTTCCCCCGTATGCGCATCGTCGTCTCGAAGAGCTTGACGCGCTCCTACCTCATCGCTGCCGCGCCAAGATTGAGACACTCGGCGCGGCAGCGACAGGCGATCAATTTGCTTGATGATCGTGGCGTCGCTTACTGCTGTGCAGGCGCGGATTTCTGAAGTTTATCCTGAACTTTCTTAATGAGCACCGGATCCTTCTGGGCAGCCGAAAGAATTGCCTTGTATTCGTCTACCGACATGTCTGGAGAGGTCTGAACAGCCTGTACCATCTGTTTGCTCGCCTCGGTCTGTAGCTGTTGCTTGGCCGTCGGATCCGACGTTGCTCCGATCTTGGCCGCGTATTCCTGCCTGATCTTGTCCACCTGCAGATACGCGACCGCAAAAGCCTCGATTTTTTGATCGCTGACTGCCGCAGCCGCACCATTGTTATCTGATTGTCCTTGGGTAGGCTTTTCTTGCGTTGCTTGCTGTGCGGACGCTGGATTGCCAAGAAACATCAAGCTTAAGACCGCGGCGGTCAACGATGTGGCAGAGAGATAACGCGTGATCATCTTAAATCCTCTTTAGGAATGCGGGGAGAACACCTCTTTGATGGCGTAGGGCGAAAGGCGGCATATCGCATTGATTCAGCCGTCGGTTAGGGTTGAAGAACGATCCGGCGGCAATGTGGTCGCGAAACGTTTTCTATGGGGCAATAGCGCGGCGATCTGCTGACGACAGGGCGGCGACTTTATGACTGTCGGGAGTTATCCGTTGCATAACGAATTCCGTCGGCATTGAAAGCGGCGTCCCATTATCCAGCGGACCCGTCGCAACGTCGAACTGCCGGAAAGCCGGATGTCAGCTAGACTCGCACCCAGCCGATCCTTCGATTCTGTCAAGGTTAGAACCCCGCCCTCAAGCGTGCGACAATGCGCTCCGAGAGGCGAGATGCGTTCTCAAGCAGCCCAGCAATTCCTCGCTTATGACCGGTTTAACGATGCAATCCATTGCACCGGCCGCAAAGGCTTTGGTGCGGCTTTCGGCATCCGGCTGGACAAATTCGATGACGGGCAGATCGCAAAAAGATTCGTCCTCCTTGCGACAGCGGAAAAATTCGTCGGCTATTGGCGCGTCCACAATGGCGATGGCCGGGTTCAGTGCTCGCCAATGCTCCGCCATCGTATGAAAGTTCGAAAAGCACACGCATGACAATCCGGCTTTCCTTATGCTGGCTGCCATGGACAATGTCTCGGAATTGCCGTCAGTGGCAATGAGAACCAGGATGTTTGGCGCAAACTTGAAGTCTGAAGCGTTCATCATGGCAACTCTCCCATTTGATCGCCGTTCCCATCGATGGGAGCGACCCTAAGACGCAAGATTCGCCTGAATACCAGCGATTGAGCGAAATCCTTCGATCATCGAAGGAAAGGATGTATTTCGAAATATATACACCCGTCGCTTGTGCGCTTCGAGGAATGTGCTGCGTCTCGGTAAATAGTTTTCGCCTATGGCCTAAACCTTTCCGGTGTACGTCCCGGAATTATACAATCCGGCCCCGGAATGAAGACGCGTGCCCTTTCGGCCGGCCCACCTGATGAAAACGCTTCACCGAATTCGCCGCTTCCGATCCCTGATGTTTGGACCGTCGGATGATTTCACTCAATTCTCTTTGCATCACCTCTTGCCAAATTATCGATAAAAATATTTTCTATCCATAATTTGAATCTGGAGGACGAGCGAAGTGGAAGTAAACACCTCGGTTTTGGGATATTCGACGACTTCTGCATCACGAGCATGCGACGTCACGTTCGATGAAGCCAAAACTATCTATAATTTTCCGTTCAACGATTTGCTCTTCCGGGCACAGACGGTCCACCGCGCACATTTCGATCCTAACGCCGTGCAGATGAGCCGACTTCTGTCGATCAAGACAGGCGGATGCGCCGAGGATTGCGGGTACTGCAGCCAGTCCGCCCACTATCCGACCGGCCTTAAGGCCTCGAAGCTGATGGAAGTCGAACGCGTTCTCACTGAAGCGCGCAAAGCCAAGGATGCGGGTGCGACCCGCTACTGCATGGGGGCGGCATGGCGCAGTCCGAAGGACCGCGATATGGACACGCTGGTCGCCATGGTCGAAGGCGTGAAGGCTCTCGGCATGGAGACCTGCATGACGCTTGGCATGCTGACGGAGTCTCAGGCAGGCGAACTCGCGGAAGCTGGCCTCGACTATTACAACCACAACATAGACACGTCCGAGCGCTTCTATTCCGAAATCATCACTACCCGAAGCTTCGCGGACCGGCTCGATACGCTGGAAACCGTGCGCATGGCCGGCATCAAGGTTTGTGCCGGCGGAATCCTCGGCATGGGTGAGACGGTCGACGACCGCATCTCGATGCTGCTGACGCTGGCGAACCTGCCCGTGCCCCCGGAAAGCGTGCCGATCAACCAGCTCATCCCCATTCCCGGTTCGAAACTGGCGGACGCGGCACCTGTCGACGCGATCGATTTCGTCCGCACGATCGCACTGGCACGCATCCTGATGCCGACCTCGCATCTGCGTCTTTCGGCCGGACGCACCGAGATGAGCGACGAGATGCAGGCGCTCTGTTTCTTCGCGGGCGCCAATTCCATCTTCGTCGGCGACACGCTTTTGACGGCAGACAATCCCGGCGAGGATCACGACACGGCGCTCTTCCGCCGCCTCGGGCTTTCTCCCATGCCGTTGGAGCCGGCGGTGTGACGACGACAATGTTTTCGGATTATGCCGCCACGCTTGAGGGCTTGCGGCGCAAGGCGCGGCTGCGCAGCCTTGCGCCGCAGCGCGGCGTGGACTTCACCTCCAACGATTTTCTCGCTCTTGCGGGCGCGCCGCGCCTCAAGACGGCGATCATGGCAGCGATGGAAAGCGGCGTTCCGGCGGGCGCGGGCGGCTCGCGCTTGCTGCGCGGCAACCATCCGGAACACGAGGCGCTGGAGACGGAAGCCGCCGAATTTTTCGGCGCGGAACGCGTACTCTATTTCGGCAGCGGCTATGCCGCCAATTCCGCCCTTTTCTCGACTTTGCCACGGCGGGAAGATGTGATTGTGCACGACGCACTCATCCATGCCAGCGCGCATGAGGGCATTGCAGCCAGCAAGGGGGCGGCCGTCAGCATCGAGCACAACGATGCGAACGCCTTCGATGAGGCGATCCGAAACTGGCGCAGAAATGGCGGCAGAGGCAGGCCGTGGATTGCGGTCGAGAGCCTCTACTCCATGGACGGAGACAAAGCGCCGCTCGCCGCGCTCGCCGATATTGCCGATCGTCACGAGGGTTTTCTGGTGATCGACGAAGCCCATGCCACCGGCGTTTTCGGCACGGGCGGCAGAGGACTGGCGGCAGGGTTGGAGGGCCGGGACAATGTGCTTGCCCTTCACACCTGCGGCAAGGCGCTGGGCGTTTCCGGAGCCTTGCTCGCGGTACCGCGCGTGCTCGCCGACTATCTCGTCAATCGCGCCCGCGCCTTCATCTATTCCACCGCGCCCTCCCCTCTCATGGCGGCGGGTGTGCGCGAAGCCTTGCGCATCGTGAATGACGAGCCTCAGCGCCGCGAAGCGCTGGAGCGTCTGGTCGCCTTTGTCGGTGACCGATTGAAAAGCCGATTCGGCATAGAGCCGAGCGGGTCGCAGATCCAGCCGGTTGTCATCGGCGACAACGCGCGGGCGGTCCGAATTGCCGACACTCTTCAGGCGCAAGGTTTCGACATCCGCGCGATCCGTCCGCCGACCGTGCCGGAGGGTACCGCGCGCCTGCGGCTGTCGATCACGCTCAACGTCGATTCGGAGCAGGTCGAGCACATGCTGGATTGCCTTGCCGCCGCCATGGAGGAACACAGGAGATGATCGCCCGTTTCGTGGTAACCGGCACGGATACCGGCATCGGCAAGACCGTATTTGCAGCGGCATTGGCAGGCGCGCTCGACGCCCGATACTGGAAACCCGTGCAATCCGGGCTGGAAGATGAGACAGACAGCGAAGCCGTCGCCCGACTGAGCGGGCTGCCCGCCGACCATATTCTGCGGGAAGCCTATCGCCTTGCCACGCCGGTCTCACCGCATCTTTCAGCACGTCTCGACGGCATGGAAATCGATCCGGCCCGGCTTGAGCCGCCGGCCGGCGCTGGTCCGTTGGTCATCGAGGGGGCAGGCGGGCTGATGGTCCCGCTCACGAACAACCTGGTCTTTGCCGACGTCTTCGCCCGCTGGCGCATTCCCGTCATCCTCTGCGCCCGAACGTCACTTGGCACCATCAATCACACGCTGCTGTCCATCGAGGCGCTGCGCCGCCGCGATATTCCGCTCTGCGGCGTTGCCTTCATCGGCGCTGAAAATGCCGACACTCAGGCGACCATTGCTGCGATTGGGCAAGTGAAGGTGTTGGGGCGGCTGCCTTTGCTGGAAAACCTGACGAGGGAAAACATAAGTCGCGCCTTTCGAGAGAATTTCGAGTTTGGCTCGCTGATGGAGATGCGCGCGTGACCCCCTCGCCCGTCTGGCACCCCTTCACACAACACGCCCTCGAACCGCCGATGAAGCGCATCGTCGCGACCGAAGGCGCCTATCTGTTCGACGAGGACGGCAATCGCATCCTCGACGCAATCTCGTCATGGTGGGTGATCACTCATGGCCATCGCCATCCCGGCATCATGGCCGCAATCCGCGAGGCGACGGAGGCGTACGATCAGATCATCTTCGCCGAATTTACCCATGAACCGGCAGAAGTCCTCGCCGAACGTCTGCTCGCCTTCGCGCCCTCCGCACTGAAACACGTCTTCTACTCGGATAGCGGATCGACGGCCGTCGAGGTGGCGATCAAGATGGCGCTCGGCACGTTCCACAATCGCGGCATCGCGCGTGATCGTATCGTGGTGATGGAACACGGCTATCATGGCGACACGATCGGTGCCATGTCCGCGGGAGAGCGTGGCGTATTCAATGCGCCCTTCGAGCCGCTGCTCTTCGGCGTCGACCGTCTTCCCTTTCCAGAAGCTGGCTGCGAACAAGAGACACTCGATGCGTTCGAAGCCATCTGCCGTTCGGGAAAGGTCGCCGCCATTCTGGTTGAACCGCTGGTACTTGGCGCTGGCGGCATGAAATTCTACGGCAGCGCTGTGCTCTCCGCTCTCAAGGAGATCGCCGGCCGATATGGCTGCCTGTTCATCGCCGACGAAGTGATGACCGGTTGGGGTCGTACCGGAACGCGCTTTGCCTGCGAACAGGCGGGGGTAACTCCGGATATCCTCTGCACCTCGAAGGGCCTGACCGGAGGCGCCGTGCCATTGGCGGCCACCCTTTGCACGGCAGAGATTTTCGAGGCCCATCTATCTTCCGACCGGCGCAAGACCTTCTTCCATTCGAGTTCCTACACCGCCAACGCAATCGCCTGTGCAGCGGCTGTCGCCAATCTGCGGGTCTGGCAAGCCGAACCGGTGGAAGCCCGGATCGCCGAGCTTGCAGCGCAGCACGCCCATCATCTGCAGCGCTTCGAAAGCGACGCCAGATTTGTAAACGCCAGGCAATGCGGCACCATCGCCGCCCTCGATCTTGCAGTGCCCACCGGCGGCTACCTTGCTGAAGCGGGGCCGCGCATGCGCAGGCTGTTTCGCCAACGCGGGCTGCTTCTGCGTCCACTGGGAAACGTCATCTATCTGATGCCGCCCTATTGCACGAGCGCCGCGGATATCGCGGCCGCCTATGATGCGATCGACGATGTCGCGTCGATCGTCCTCAAGGAGACTGCATCTTGACACCCCTCTCTTCCCGCCTCGTCGGTTTCGGTCATGCCGTTCCATTCCGCATCGTCCACAATGCGGAAATCGAGGGCCGGCTTAGCCTTGAGGCAGGCTGGATCGAAAGGCGCACCGGCATCCGATCACGCCATTGGGCAACCGAGGGGGACACATTGAGCGGCCTTGCAGCCGAGGCCGGAAAAATGGCCCTTGAGGACGCCGGGCTTGCGCCGGGCGAGATCGCCATGACCCTGCTTGCCACGTCGACGCCGGATCATCTCTTGCCGCCCTCGGCGCCGCTTCTGGCGCACAAGCTCGGCCTGCAAAATTCCGGAGCCATCGATCTTGCCGGAGCTTGTTCAGGCTTCCTCTACGCGCTGACATTGGCGGATGGCTTCGTGCGGGCGCATGGCCGGGCGGTGCTCGTCGTCGCCGCCAATATTCTCAGCCGCCGCATCAACCCGGCGGAGCGCGCCAGCGCAGTTTTGTTTGCGGATGGCGCAGGTGCGGTCGTACTTGCCCCTTGCCGCGATGGTCAAAGCGGCGTCAAAGCAGCCGTGATGGCTTCGGATGGAAGTGGCTACGATCTGATTACCATCCCATCCGGCGGCAGCAACAAGCCTTTTTCTCCGGAGACTGCAGCAGACCAAGTGCTGATGACGATGCGCGATGGGCGTGAAGTCTTCTCCCGCGCCGTCGATCTGATGACACGCACCTCACGCCAGGCGATGGACGAGGCAGCCATAGCGGTCTCCACCATCGACCGCTTCATTCCGCATCAGGCGAACCTCCGTCTTTGCGATGCGGTTCGGCACAATCTCGAACTGGAGGAAAGCAAGCTTGTCAGCACGATTGCGGAATTCGGCAACTCTTCGGCTGCCACCATTCCGCTGTCCCTTTCCGTCGAAAATCGCCGCGAACCATTTAAATCCGGAGAGTGCCTTCTCATGGCTGCCGCCGGTGCCGGGCTAGCGGGCGGGGCTGTCATCCTCACGATCTAAAATGGCGCGGTGGAACAGCGACAGGTCTATGAAGAATATGGAGAATCAACAAAGGGGCAGGTAAGCATAGGACATTGAGTCGATGCGCCCCTTCTAAAACCGATGATAATTCAATGAGCGTTGCAAAAGATGATCCTATCGCCGTGCGGATAAGCCGGACACTCGCGGATCGCATTATTTCAGGCGTGATCGAAGCCGGCGCCAAGCTCAGGCAGGATCACATTGCCGAGGAATTTGGCGCCAGCCATGTGCCCGTGCGCGAGGCCTTTCGCCGCCTGGAATCCCAGGGGTTGGTGGTCAGCCAGCCGCGCAAAGGCGTGCGTGTGGTCGGCTTTAGCGTCGAAGAGGTGCGCGAAGTGGCGGAGATGCGCGCCGCCCTTGAAGTATTGGCGCTGCGCAATGCCGCACCTCATATGACCAAAGCTATCCTGGACCAGGCCGAAGAGGCGATCCACGCCGGCGATCGCGCGACTGACGTGCAGGCATGGGAAGAGGCGAACGGGGCGTTCCACCGTCTCATTCTGTCTCCCTGCAACATGCCGCGCCTGCTGAAGACAATCGAAGACCTGCATGCTGTCAGCGCACGCTTCCTGTTTTCCGGCTGGCGGGCCGAGTGGGAGGCGCCGACGGACCGCGATCATCGTGCCATTCTCAACGCGTTGCGCGCCGGGAATGTGGACGTCGCCACAGCAGTCCTTTCACGCCATGTGCAATGGATGGGCCAGAAGCCGGGAAGCCGTTCGTAGTTTCAACCTTCTCCACGAAATGACCGGGTTGCCGCAATCCAGGCCAGCGTCCGTTGTTCGGGATCGGGATTGCGCGTGATGTCGGTCACGACGGCGGCACTATCCGCGCCGTTTTCGAACACGCCGGCAATGCGCTCCACCGTCAGTCCGCCAATGGCGACAAGCGGCAGCGGGTCGACGCGGCTCTTCCAGTCGCGCAGGCGATCCAGCCCTTGCGGCGCCCAGGACATCACCTTGAGAATCGTGGGGTAGATCGGACCGAGCGCGATATAATCCGGGCGCGCCGCAAGCGCGGTTGCCAGCTCCGCCTCGTCATGTGTGGAAAGCCCCAGCTTTAGGCCGGCCTCACGGATGGCGGCAAGATCGGCCGTCGCCAGATCCTCCTGGCCGAGATGGATGAAATCACAGCCTTCCTCGATGGCAAGCTGCCAATAGTCATTGACGATCAACTGGCACTCATGCGCCGCGCAGACTGCCTTTGCGCGCCGGATGTCTGCGCGTATATCCGATAAGGCGCGCTCCTTGATGCGCAATTGCACGAGTTTGACACCAAGCGGAACCAGCCTTTCGATCCAGGCGGCGCTATCGACGATCAAATAGAAGGGATCGAGCTTCACGCGAATACCGCCTTTCCAATCACGGGTGTCGACGGAACCGCCATGTCGCGCGGCTCCAGCATGCCGGCGCTGAATGCCTGTCGGCCTGCCTCGATCGCCTTGGCGAAGGCTTCCGCCATTGCGGCGGGATCACCGGCGCCGGCAACCGCCGTGTTGAGAAGAACCGCATCGAAACCCAGTTCCGTCACGGTCGCTGCATGCGACGGCCGGCCGATGCCTGCGTCGACGATCAGCGGCACGTCCGGAAAATGCGCCCGCATGGACCGAAGGGCCGAAAGATTGAGCGGCCCCGCCGCCGTGCCGATCGGTGCGCACCAGGGCATCAGCACCTTGCATCCTGCTTCCAGCAGGCGCTCCGCCACCACTAGGTCGTCGGTCGTATAGGGAAAGACCTCAAAGCCTTCACTGGCGAGAATGCGGGCTGCCTCCACAAGCGCGAAGACATCCGGCTGCAGCGTATCGTGATTACCGATCACCTCCAGCTTGATCCAGTTGGTGTGAAACACCTCGCGCGCCATTTTGGCCGTCAGCACGGCCTCGGATACACCGTGGCAGCCGGCCGTATTCGGAAGAACGCGGACGCCGAGCGCCCGGATCATATCGAAGAATGCGCCGCCGTTGCGCCCGCCGGCCGTTTCCCGCCGCAACGACACGGTGACGATCTCCGTCCTGGATCGCTTGACAGCCTCGGCCAAAATGGCTGGCGAAGGATAACGCGCCGTGCCGAGCAGAAGGCGCGATTCAATCTGGCTTCCGTAGAGATCAAGCATGGGTCAGCCTCCCTGCATTGGGGTCAGGATCTCGATCCTGTCATTGTCGTTCAAAAGATGATCGTCGCGATCCTCGCGATGTATGAGTTCGCCGTTGACCGCGGTTGCCAGCCACTCACCCTCATATTCGAGCGCGGCGAGAAGCTGCGAAAGCGTGGTTGCGGCTGTTGTCTCGGGTTCGCCGTTTATGATCAGGCGCATCGGGAACTCCTTCGCTTCGTCTCTCCGGAAAAGACCATATCCGCGGCTTCGGCCGCCATCGCTGGCGCCAGCAAAAAACCGTGGCGATAAAGGCCGTTGAGGATGATGACATTGTCCTCCCGCGTCACACGCGGAAGATTGTCTGGAAAGGCAGGGCGTATGCCGGCGCCGATTTCGACGATGGCGGCGTCGGCAAAAGCGGGATGCAGCGCATAGGCGGCGTTTAGCAATTCCATCAGCGAGCGGGCGGTGATCGGTCCTTCGAAGTCCGTTTCGATCATTGTCGCCCCGACCATGAACAGGCCCTCGCCGCGCGGCACGATGTAGACGGGAAAACGCGGATGCAGCAGGCGGACGGGACGCGTAAGCGTGACCTCTTGCGTCTGCAGATAGAGCATTTCGCCGCGAACACCCCGCAACTCCGGGCTTTGGCCAAGGCGGGCCGCCCCCGTGCAATCGACAATTTCGGCGAATTCGCTGTCATCCGCAATCTCATCGACGAAGGTCACGCCCTTTGCCGACAGATCATTCTTCAACGATTGCAATGTCTCGCGAGGACTGAGGTGCGCTTCCTGAGGAAAAAACAGGCCATGCCTGAAACGACCGTCGAGGGAAGGTTCGAGGATGGCGATTTCCCGCTCGTCAACCCACCGATAGCCAGTCGTACGGCTGGCAAATCGCTTCAGTTCGCTTTGATCGCGGTTCGGCGCGACGACCAGCGTTCCATTGCGAACGACCTTGCCGGGTAGGATCCCTTCCCATCGATCGGCGGAATCGCGGCCGCGCTCGAGAACGGCCGCATCGGCGCTTTCCCGTTCGCACCAGGGCGCCAGCATGCCGCCGGCGAGCCATGAGGCGGCTTGGCGGAAATTCCGGCTGGGATCGACGATCATAACCTCAGCACCGCGCCGAAGCAGTTCATGGGCGACCGTGAGGCCGGCAACGCCGGCCCCTTTGACGAGAACGCGCATGTCACTCGGCCGGATGTGCGGCGCCGTCGATCGGCATATAGAGGTCTCCGCCCTCCCGATATTTCGCCGCCATCGCTTCCAGCCCTTCCTTCTGCGCCTCGGCGCGGATGTCGTGCGAAATCCGCATGGAGCAGAATTTCGGGCCGCACATCGAGCAGAAATGCGCAACCTTGTGGGCCTCCTTCGGCAGGGTTTCGTCATGGAAGCTGCGGGCGGTATCGGGATCGAGCGACAGGTTGAACTGATCTTCCCAGCGGAATTCGAAGCGGGCGCGCGACAATGCGTCGTCGCGCACCTGCGCAGCCGGATGACCCTTGGCAAGGTCGGCCGCATGGGCAGCGATCTTGTAGGTGATGACGCCGGTCTTGACGTCGTTGCGGTCGGGCAGGCCCAGATGTTCCTTCGGGGTGACGTAGCAGAGCATGGCCGTGCCGAACCAGCCGATCATCGCCGCGCCGATGCCCGAGGTGATGTGATCGTAACCTGGTGCGATATCGGTCGTCAGCGGCCCGAGCGTGTAGAAGGGCGCTTCGCCGCAGACGGCAAGCTGCTTGTCCATGTTCTCCTTGATCTTGTGCATCGGAACGTGACCGGGCCCTTCGATCATCACCTGGCAGTCTTTTGCCCAGGCGATCTTCGTCAGTTCGCCGAGCGTCTCGAGTTCGGCAAATTGCGCGGCATCGTTGGCATCGGCAATTGAGCCCGGGCGCAGGCCGTCGCCGAGCGAGAAGGAAACGTCATAAGCCCGGCAAATGTCGCAGATTTCCTCGAAATGCTCGTAAAGGAAGCTCTCCTTGTGGTGATGGAGACACCATTTGGCCATGATCGAACCGCCGCGCGAAACGATACCGGTGACGCGATTGACGGTCAGCGGGATGTAATGCAGCCGCACGCCGGCATGGATGGTGAAATAGTCGACGCCCTGTTCCGCCTGCTCGATCAAAGTGTCGCGATAGACCTCCCAGGTCAGCTCCTCGGCAATGCCCCCGACCTTCTCCAGCGCCTGGTAGAGCGGCACCGTGCCGATCGGCAGCGGCGAGTTGCGGATGATCCATTCGCGGATGTTGTGGATATTGCGACCGGTCGAGAGGTCCATAACGGTGTCGGCGCCCCAGCGAGCCGCCCAGACCATTTTCTCGACTTCCTCGGCCATGGAGGAGGTGACGGCGGAATTGCCGATATTGGCGTTGATCTTCACCAAAAAATTCCGGCCGATGATCATCGGCTCGCTTTCCGGGTGATTGATGTTGGCCGGAATGATCGCCCGGCCGGCTGCGACCTCCTGGCGGACGAATTCCGGGGTTACATGATCCGGAATGTGGGCGCCGAAGCTCTCGCCGTCGCGAACCAGGGCTTCGGCTTTGGCCTTGCGGCCGAGATTTTCGCGGATGGCGATGAATTCCATTTCCGGCGTGATGATGCCGGCGCGTGCATAGGCGAGCTGGGTCACGGCCTTTCCATCCTTCGCGCGCAGCGGCTGGCGCTTGGCCGGAAATTCCGGCGTCAGCCTCTCGCCAGTGACAAAGCCATTATCTTCGGGACGCACATGGCGACCTTCATAGGCCTCGGCGTCGCCGCGGGCGAGCACCCAGTCGCGACGAAGCTGCGACAGACCCTGCTCGATACGGATATCGGCACCTTCGACGGTATAAGGTCCGGAGGAATCATAGACGACGACGGGCGGCTCGCCCGATGTCGGCTGGACGCTGATCTCGCGCATCGGTACGCGGATGTCGGTGTGAATGTCTCCGGGGATATAGATCTTCCGCGACGCCGGCAGCGGGCCTGTCGTGACAGTCGGGGTGAGGTTTTTTGCGGCAATGTTCATGGTGTGAGGCTCCAAGTTGCAGTTGGAGACCCAGTCAATCAGCCGGAATGATGGAAAGACGCCGGCATAGAATCACGCGGAATCCGAAGCCTTCGAGCGCTTGCACCGTCCCTACGCCAGTATGAACTGGATCAGGTTCAACGGGTCACTGCGCCCACAATCGGCAAAGCCGTATTGCCTAGCAGTATCTCAGCCCCTTGCCGGGACTCCCCTGGTGAATGTCGCAAAGACTATGTCCGGGCCTCTGCCCGTGTCAACCCTGGAACCACGGCCTTCAGCCCCTGACTGCGCACTCAAGGAATTTCAATAGGTTTTCCAACACTCGGAAAGATCGCCCGCTTATGATCGGGCAATCGGTTAGCGAGAAGCGCCGCATGGCTGGCGGCACCCCGCTACAAGCTGCACCTAGATGTGGAGCGTCGCGAAAATCACCGCGTTTCCAGTATCCGCATCAACCGGCCGCGATAGCTATCCAGGATAACCGCCAACACGATGACAGCACCGATGACGATCGGCTTGATGTTGTCGTCGGCGCCCAAAAGCTGCAACCCGGTCGATAGAACCTGCAGAATACAGGCACCGACAAGCGTGCCGATGATCGAGCCCTTTCCGCCCGAGAGGCTGGTCCCACCGATGATGACTGCGGCGATGGCATTCAGTTCATAGCCAATGCCTGCAACCGGACTGCCGACATTAAGGCGGAGCAGATAGACCATGGCCGCAATGCCCGCAGTCAATCCGGAAATCGTGAACACGGCGACCTTGTATCTTTTGGGCTCGTGGCCCGACAAGCGGACCGCCTCCTCGTTGGTGCCGATCGCAAAGACGAAGCGCCCGAATACCGTGTAGCGCAGCACGAACCAGCCGATGAGAACCACCACGATCGCGATCAGAAAGATCGAAGGGAATACGCCGAAGAAGATCAGGTTCCCGAAATCCACGAAGGGTTGCGGCAGACCGGTGATCGTCGAGTTATCGCTGACGACGCGCGCCAAGCCGCTTGCAACATTCAGCATGCCGAGCGTCACGATGAAGGATGGAAGCTTCCACTTCTCGCAGACCCATCCGTTGATGGCGCCCAGGATAGCGCCGGTACCCATCGACGCCAGCGAAGCCAGAACGATCGCCTGCCATGGAGAAAACCGCGGGTCGATCATGATCGTTGCGCCGATGACCGTGCAAAGGGCGAGCAGCGAACCGACCGAAAGATCGATGCCGCCGGTAAGGATGACGAAGGTCATGCCGGACGCCAGGACGGTGTTTATGGCAATCTGGACGAAAATCTTCAGAAAGTTTTCCGGCGTCGCGAAGTATGGAGCCGTCGCCGAGAAGAAGATCAGGATCAGCACGAGGGCAATGGCTACTCCGGCTTCCTTCATCGAAATGCGGATAAGCTTGTCCCAGACGCCGGCCTTTTTGACCTCAGTCGTCATTTCAATGTTGCCGGACACGACTGTACTCCTTGTAAGCGAGTGAGAGAATCCTGCTCTCGTCAAATTGGTCCCGAGATATCTCTCCGGCAATCTTGCCGTCCGAGAAAACGATCATGCGATGGCAAATGCCCATGAGCTCGGGCAGGTCGGACGACACGACCAAGACGCCTTTTCCTTCGGCGGCAAACTTCCAGAGAAGTTCGTAGATCTCCGCCTTGGCACCCACATCGATGCCGCGCGTCGGCTCATCGAAGATCAGCACCTTGGGACCGCGGAACAGCCATTTGGCGATGACCACCTTCTGTTGATTGCCACCGGAAAACGTCCGGACCGCCTGATGGATAGACGGCGTCTTTATGTGCAGCTCATGCACGAGGCGCTGCGAGCGATCCTCTTCCACCCTCTGACGGATCAGTCCGTTGCGGGAGATCTTGCCGAGGTCGGTTATGGTCGTGTTTTCGGCGCAGCTCATGTCCAGCATCAGGCCCTGCAGCTTGCGGTCTTCTGTCGCCAGACAAAGCCCCGCCGCAACTGCATCCTTGGGCGAGTTGATCTCGACCTCTTTTCCGTCGATGCGAATTTCACCCGCAGCCTTGTCGTCGGCGCCGAATATAGCACGTACCGCCTCCGTTCGCCCGCTGCCGACGAGGCCGGCAATGCCGACAATCTCTCCCTTGCCGACGGAAAACGACAATTCGGGGCTGTTTCGTGTTACCCTGAGGCCGGAGACGCCAAGCGCCTCTCCGAACACGGCACTGTCACTGCGAAAAACGCCATGATCCGAAAGGGTTCGTCCGACCATGAGTTCGACAATGTCGGGAATAGCCAATCCCGGCAGCGGACGCGTGATCACGTGCTGACCGTCGCGCAACACCGTGACATTGTCGCCGACTTCAAAAATCTCTTCCAATCTGTGGGATATGTAAAGCGTCGTGACGCCGCGCGCTTTCAGCCGTTTCAGAATTTCGAACAGGCGGTCGACCTCCCTGGAGGTCAAGGTTGCCGTCGGTTCATCGAGAACAAGCAGCTTGCTTTCATAACAAAGCGCCTTGGCGATCTCGAGCAATTGGAGCTGCGCGACGCTGAGGCGATTGGCCGGCGTGGTCGGGGCGACATCAAGGCCGACTTCCGCCAGCAGCTCGGCCGCTCTTTTATTCATTTCCCTGTAGTTCACCAGGCCGTACCGACGCGGAAGGTGCTCAAAAAGCAGATTTTCGGCGACGGTGAGATTGGAAAGAGGGTGCAGTTCCTGGTGGATGACTCGGATGCCCGCTTTGAATGCCTCCAGCGGCGAGTTTGGACTGTAGTTTTCCCCGTCAAACACGATGTGGCCATCGTCCGGCTTGAATACGCCGCCGAGGAGATTGATCAGCGTCGATTTGCCGGCACCATTCTCGCCAAGAAGAATATGGCCTTCGCCCCGGCCAATCTGCATTGAGACGTCCCGGAGTGCCACCACACCCGGGAAGCGTTTGCCGATTCCTTCCAGCGTCAAGATGAAGTCATCTGATGGGTCTGACACGTCCACCTCATGCGTGGTCTATTTCAATGGGAGATGCCCCGCCTCCACGCAGTCCGTATTCCGAGGTTCGAAACGACCTCAGCGGCGTCATCGACGCCGAAAACGGTTCGTGGTGGTGAGCGCCGGCCATCAGCCGGCGCTTCTTTGCCTCACAGCCGGCAATTCGACTATTTGAGGTCCTTGGCGGTGACGAGCTTGACATCCGTCTTGACCCAGCCAGTGAATTTTTCACCGGCAAGTTCGCGCAGACCGTATTTGATGCCCATGACGGCCATCTCGGCGCCGTATTGCTCGACCGTGGCAAGCATCTTGCCGTCCTTGATCAGCGGCTGCACCGGCGGAATGTTGTCAAAGCCGACAACCTTGATCTTGCCGCTTTGGCCGGCAGCATCGAGAGCCTTGACGACGCCGAGAGCCATGGAGTCGTTGGCTGCCATAACGCCCTGAATATCCTTATATTTGGTCAGGAAATTCGTCATGACGGTATTGGCTTCTTCCGTCTCCCAATGAGCCGTCTTGCTGTCGAGAAGCTGCAGCTTGCCGGCGTTGATGGAATCCATGAAGCCTTCCTTGCGCTCCTTGGCATTGTCGGCCTCAGGGTTACCCTCCAGGATGACAACCTTCCCGCCGGGACCAAGGTCCTTGGCAAGCGCATCGCCAGCAAGCTTCGCTCCTTCACGGTTGTCGGGCCCGAAGAATGCGAGATCGATACCGGCAGCCTTCTTTGCGTCGGCATCGAGCGGCACGTCGATGTTGATGACCTTGACGCCGGCCTTCACTGCCTTTGCAAGAGGGGTGGCCATAGCCTTTGAATCGGCCGGCGCAACGACGATGATGTCGTATTTCTGCGTCACGAAGTTTTCGACGGCATCGACTTGAGCGGCGAAATCACGCTCGTCCTTCATGCCGACGGCTTTGAATTCAAACTTGTCCTTGTTTTCAGCCGCATATTTATCGGCGCCGGCCTTCATCTGCTTGAAGAACTCATTGGACAAGGATTTCATGATCAAGCCGACCTTAGGCTTGCTCGCCGCCGCAAAGGCAGGCGACACGCCGCAGGACAGTGCGAGCATCAACGTGCCGGCAAGTCCAAGCTTCAACGCCGCACGGCGCGGCGCATTGATCAAGACGGAATCACGCTTTTTAGAATTGGACATTTCTCTCCTCCCGAACGGTCCTGGGCTCAACTCCACCTGAGCTGAGACTAACAATGAACCGTTTCCAGCCATTAATGCGTAACAGTGCCCCGGAGGATTGTCAACTCGCCCAAACGAAGCAAAAAGGGAAACGCGACCCCAAGAACTAGCCAACAGCGAAGTCGGCTCGATGAACCGTTTCCATTGAATATCCGCAATGGCCGTGCTATGGCTGTCTATGCTCGGAAATAACGAGCAGACCTTTGACTAAGGCGATAGAGACCGTTAGCTGAAAGCACAAATCAGACGTCTTTGGATGCCCCGAAGGGCGAAGATGAAGGGACATATATTTCTGCTATGCCAAAGGTCGGAATTCGAGATGTTGCCAGGCTTGCAGGGGTTTCTACCGGGACTGTCTCAAGAGTTTTGAATGATCATCCCTCTGTTACCGACGAATTAAGAGCACGTGTCAGAGGCATCATCGAAGAACTGGGCTACCTGCCCGATCCGTCCGCGCGAAGCATGCGCGGCAAGGTCAGCCGTCTCATCGGGATCGTCATTCCGGATCTGACCAATCCCTTCTTCTCGGAGCTCGTCCAGTCCGCCGAACAAGCGGCCGCAAACCATGGCTACAACATCATCGTCATGACGTCCTTTGATCATGCAGCCAAGGAGGCCGATCGCATCGGACAACTGACCAGCCGCAAAGTGGACGGCATCATCCTTGTTCCCTGCAACGATTTCCATACGATCAAGCTGCCGAAGGGATTGCCGATCATCGTCGTCGACCGTCTGATGCCGGGATATTTCGGCATTGCCGCAGACCATCGCAATGGCGTCCGCCTTGGTGTCGAGCATCTTTTGAAGCTCGGCCATCGCCGCATCGGCTTCATTTCAGGGCCTAAACACTCTGTCCCTGCCAAAGACCGCCTTCGGGGCTATCTGGACGCAATGGAGCAAATTCAAGGTGACGGGCAACTGGCCAGTCCATCCCTGATCGCCGAAGCGGCATTTGACTATGAAAGCGGCCGCCTTGCAGGAAACTATCTTCTTGCACGCGCGCGCCATGAGCGCCCAACCGCGATCTTCGCAAGCTCGGATCAGCAGGCGATCGGCTGCATGCGGGCGGCGCACGACCTTGGTATTCCGATACCCGCAGCCCTTTCGGTCGTGGGCTTCGACGGCATCCCCCTCTCTAGCATGACGACGCCGCGCCTGACGACCGTGAAGCAGCCGATCCAAAGGATTGCAGCGGCAGCCGTGGCAATCCTGCTAAACAAGCAACCCCTGCCAGGTCTCGACGACCCAATCCTGCTTGCTTGCGAGATTTCGGAGGGCGAAACGACCTCGGCGCCCCAACCCGATTGAGCACAATCATGGCCGAGCCGGCGGCTAGCGCTCACCAAGGCGCGGATCTCATAAAATAGATCGAGCGGCATGTACGCCGCGCGCGCGCATCCAATGACGCCGTAGTCGACGACTGCGCTCGCCACGACCGCGGCTCATTGCAATCCACACAAATTCGAGAGGTGTATTTGCGCCCACGTGCGCAGGAATTCCTGCGTTTGAGGCAGTTTGGATAGGAGTTCGCCAGCTTGTCCGCTCACATTTATGTCCGAATCCGTTATCCGACACGCGCCGATATCCATTGTCACCGTCGCTACCACCTTGCCGTCCATGGGTGATAACTGGAGAAAGGATTCGGAACTAGAACCGCAAGTAAGGGACACGTTTGCGGTCACGGAGACACCACTTGGGGCTGTGCAGAAATCGACGCCCGTTACCTCAAGTCTCCTAGTGCGATTGGGTCCCGAAGGCATCTGTTCGCATAGCTTCGCAGTCGCAATTATCGAGCTGATCTGTTGCCATTCCGGACTTTTCAAAGCTGACCAACAGCCAGCCGCGGCAGAATCGGAAAATGCGATACTTAAGCCTGCAGAAATCACGGCGATTTCCGCGAATCTGACAAATCGGTCGCTCATAGGACCGCTCTCTATCTTTTTAAGATACTGAAATTCTACATTGATTTAGGATGGTCTTCAACCATCAAATATTTGGAAACACTAATACAATTTAAGCACGCGACTGTTGCAAGCAGTCGAGAATGGTAAGCAACGTTGTTTTTGAATGCTTTTATCTGCCTCATTTCTTCCACCGGCATCACTGCAGCGTAAAGCTACTTAGCTCATTCGTATTATGTCGCTCTCCATCGCGCTTTCGTAACGTCGATGTCTTGTGTAGATCCCCGAACGGAGCAAGCCCAGCTTCATATGACCCAGGCTGCAGTCACATGCGTTTTGCCGTCATCGGGATGAATCAAGCGGCGACAAACCATGGTTGTTCGGATGCCGAATGACGGCATTCGGAGGGCTCAGTTCTCGATCGTGCGGCAGCAATAGCGAATTGTGCCGCTCGCGCATCGCATCGGCTGACTTGCGAACGACTTCGGAGATCTCAAGGAACTGTTTGGCCAGCGGGCTTGTCTTACGCCAGATCATGCCGATCGTTCGTGATGGTTCAACGTTATGAAAGCGGGCGATGGATACCGACGCCGATCGCGTCTCCACCGCTACTGCCATTTCCGGAATCAAGGTGACACCAATGCCTGCGCTGACCATCTGGACGAGCGTGGATAGAGAGCTGCCATCCATCAGCTCCCGCGGCAGGGCAGAAGAAAGGTTGCAGAACGATAGGGCCTGATCGCGAAAACAATGTCCCTCTTCCAGCAGAAGCAGTCTCATCTCCCGCAGCGCTTCGGGGTTGGGCACCGGCTTGCCTTCATCCTCGCTTGGCCGGACCAGTACGAAATTTTCCGAAAACAGCGTCACCTCGGTCAATGACGGTTCGGATACGGGCAACGCGACGATTGCCGCGTCGAGCCGGCCTTCCGCCAGCTCCTGTACCAGTTTCGAGGTCAGCGTTTCGCGGACGTGAATGTCGAGCCCATCGTGCATGCGCGTCAAATTGCCGATGATCGCGGGCAGCAGATAGGGCGCGATCGTCGGAATGACACCCAGGCGGAGCCGGCCCACGAGCCTATCCTGAGAGGCGCGCGCCATATCTGCGAGCTCATCGACCGAGCGAAGGATATCGCGGACGCGCAGCACAAACGCTTCCCCGAAACTGGTCAGCCGGACCTGGCGGGCGCCTCTTTCAAAAAGCTCGGTGCCCAGCGATTCCTCCAGTTCCTTGATCTGCATCGACAAGGCAGGCTGGGAGATCGCGCAGACATCCGCCGCCCGTCCGAAGTGACCTTGTCGGGCCAATGCCTCGAAATAGCGAAGCTGCTTGAGTGTCAAATTCGTCATAACCCTACCTTATCGTCGCAATCAGTAAATCCAACTTAAATTAATGGAACCTCTTGGCTATAGTCCGTAAAGCGCCGATGAGGTGTAGCCATTGTCACGACTGGTCCATAAAATGGCCAGGAACGATGCGCAGTTCATTGACGTCCAGACCGTCCGGAACACCGGTGTGCCTCCCAAGCTCTTCGCTTCGGGACGGTCTGCTTGCAGGGAAGGAGGATCAGAGACGATCCTCCTCTGGAAGCTCAATTCAAGTACGCGAGGGAGAGAAATATGGATACGAAAGCCGATACAGCGGGCAAATGTCCGGTGGTGCACACACACACGGCCCATGGCGGCAGGTCGAACCGGGACTGGTGGCCGAATCAGTTGAACCTCAGAATTCTTCACCAGAATTCTGCGCTGTCGAGCCCGATGGGCGAGGCATTCAATTATGCCGAAGAATTCAAGAAGCTCGACCTCAACGCCCTCAAACAGGACCTCCATGCGTTGATGACGGATTCGCAGGATTGGTGGCCTGCCGACTTTGGCCATTACGGCCCGCTTTTCATCCGCATGGCCTGGCACAGCGCAGGCACCTACCGCACCGGCGACGGCCGCGGCGGCGCAGGAGCTGGTCAGCAGCGTTTTGCGCCGCTCAACAGTTGGCCTGACAACGTCAATCTCGACAAGGCGCGCCGGCTGCTTTGGCCGATCAAGCAAAAATATGGCAATAGCATCTCCTGGGCCGATTTATTGATTCTAACCGGCAACGTTGCCCTGGAATCGATGGGCTTCAAAACCTTCGGATACGCCGGGGGCCGCCCGGATGTCTGGGAGCCCGAGGAAGACGTCTACTGGGGCGCCGAGGAAACCTGGCTTGCCGATAAGCGCTACTCCGGTGAACGTGATCTCGAAACCCCGCTAGCCGCCGTGCAGATGGGGCTGATCTACGTCAACCCGGAAGGACCGAACGGTAATCCCGACCCGCTTGCCGCAGCAAAGGACATCCGTGAGACTTTCGCGCGCATGGCCATGAACGACGAAGAGACCGTCGCCCTCATTGCTGGCGGACACACCTTCGGCAAGACTCACGGCGCGGGCGATGCGGCCCATGTCGGCGCCGAGCCTGAAGGCGCCGGCATCGAGGAGCAAGGCTTCGGCTGGAAAAGCAGCTTCGAAACAGGCAAGGGCGGCCATACGATCAGCAGCGGTCTGGAAGTCACCTGGACCACGACGCCGACGAAATGGAGCAACAACTTCTTCTGGAACCTGTTCGGCTATGAATGGGAACTGACGAAGAGCCCGGCTGGTGCGCATCAGTGGACCCCGAAGCACGGCGCCGGTGCCGGCACCATCCCGGACGCGCACGACAAGTCCAAGCGTCATGCACCCGCTATGCTGACCACCGACCTCGCCCTGCGCTTCGACCCCGACTACGAAAAGATTTCGCGGCGCTTCTTCGAAAATCCGGATCAGTTCGCGGATGCCTTTGCCCGCGCTTGGTTCAAGCTGACCCATCGCGACATGGGCCCCCGCGTTCGCTATCTCGGTCCGGAAGTTCCGGCCGAGGAACTGATCTGGCAAGATCCCATTCCTGCCGTCGACCATCCCTTGATCGACGCAAAGGACATTGCCGGTCTCAAGGATAAGATCCTCGCATCGGGGCTGTCGATCTCGCAACTGGTCTCGACCGCCTGGGCTTCGGCCGCAACCTTCCGCGGCTCCGACAAGCGCGGCGGAGCGAACGGCGCGCGCATCCGTCTTTCGCCGCAAAAGGATTGGGAGGTCAACCAGCCGGCCCAGCTCGCAAGCGTACTTGAGACGCTCGAAGGCATCCAGAAGGTGTTTAACGATGCCCAGTCGGATGGCAAAAAGGTGTCGCTCGCGGACCTGATCGTCCTTGGCGGTGCAGCCGCGGTCGAAAAGGCCGCCAAGAATGCTGGCCACGACATCGAAGTTCCCTTCACGCCCGGCCGCACCGATGCAACGCAGGAGCAGACGGATGTGAGCTCCTTTGCCGTTCTGGAACCGATCGCCGATGGATTCCGCAACTATCAGAAGGGCGAATATTCCATTTCGCCTGAAGAGTTGCTGATCGACAAGGCGCAGCTTCTGACGCTGACCGCGCCGGAAATGACCGTCCTGGTCGGTGGCTTGCGCGTGCTGAACGCCAATGCTGGACAGTCCCAGCACGGTGTCTTCACCACGCGTCAGGAAACGCTGACCAATGATTTCTTTGTCAACCTGCTCGACATGGGCACGGTGTGGAAGGCATCGGCGGACTCGAAGTATGTCTTCGAGGGACGCGACCGCGGTACGGACGAAATCAAGTGGACCGGCACCCGTGTCGACCTCGTCTTCGGCTCGAACTCTCAGCTCCGGGCACTTGCCGAAGTCTATGGCCAGAGCGACACGCAAGAGAAGTTCGTGCGCGACTTCGTGGCCGCCTGGACGAAGGTCATGAACGCGGATCGTTTCGATATCGCCTGATCCGGATAGAGAGACACTCGGGCGCGGCTGAACTCCAGCCGCGCCTGAGTCTTTTGTCGGGCAATCGTCCGAATATGCATCAGTGCTCAGCGGCAGCTTTCGCCTGTGTATGAAGTGGCTGAGTCTGCGACGGGCGAACGGCAATAGCCGCCCCGCGAAGACAAGTTGCGCGCTCTAAATATTAAGGATTTTCAGGTATTTCCTCCGACAGCTTGTGGAGACGCAGGCCGGGGTGTGAAACCTCCTGGTTAGGAATAAGCGTGATGCCGCGGCGACCCCGATGACGGGCGCGCATGTTCAGATTTGAGCTAACGGCGTCTGTGCCAGACTAACCTCGGGTTTCCAACGCCGGCTTCTGCACTCTTACGCATCTTTGATCCCCTGATGCGACTAGTCCGGGTCTCGACCGGCACACAGGCGGAGGGACGCTGCGTACGGAGGGCTGACAGCATTGCGGGAAGACTATCGAAGCCAGCGGAGTGGCCATTTCGAGACCCCTTTGTTTTGCCCTGAACAGTGGCTCGACTCCCTGACGACTGTCGCTGTTTGGCGACTGCTGATCCTCGGCTTGATCTGCATCGCAAGTTTGAATTGGCTTTTTCAAGCCAACGGCATCCACAATGTCGGTCCGCTCTATATGGTGCCAATTTGTATCGCGTGCTGGCGTTTCGGTTTCAAAACCGGGATGGGCATCGCGGTCGCGGAAATCATATTGTCGCTTGTAGGCTCACTAAGAGTTTCAGGTCATCTGGACGCGAGCGCGATGATCGAGTTGGTAATGCAACTCATCAAGTACGGATGTGCGGCCGGTGTCGTGGCGCGCTTCCGGCAAAGCTTCGACCGGGAGCGCCTTCTCGCGCGACGAGATTGGATGACGGGAATTTTAAACAGACAGGAATTCCAACGGCAGGCTGAGGTAATGCTAGTCTCGGCAGCGGCCCGCAATCAATCTTTGCTACTTGCCTATTTCGATCTCGATGGCTTCAAGGCCGTTAATGATCAGTTCGGACACCAAGCCGGAGACCGGCTCCTGCAAAGCCTTGCAGAAGAGGGGAAGTCACTCATTGGCTTGGAGGATTGCTTCGGGCGGATGGGCGGCGACGAGTTTGCAGTGTTGATGGAGCTGTCCAAGACAGAGCGAGCTCTAGCGGTGACGGAGCATTTGCATGCGGGATTCACCGCTGCATTGGAGAGGACCGGCCACATGGTTACATGCAGCATGGGCGCGGTGGTCGCCCTTCCCGGTGGTAGCGCTTCGCTGCATGAGTTGATGCGCCATGCCGATCAGCTCATGTATGCGGTGAAACATGACACCAAAGCTGGCTTCAGCTTGGCGGGCCATACTCCTCCGTTCGACTTTGAATCCTCGATGCCTCCAAGACCTCAGACATACTCGCATCAATCCTGAAGGCGACCGAAGGTTCATCTCGCGCTGCCACCTTGGCCACATCTATTCTTTAGCAGAAAAGTCCTGTCCGCGTCCGACGCGCCGTTTGGGCGGGCGCCGATCACCCCTTCCTCCTTTTGCTCTTTCTCACTCCATCGGCTTGAATGCCGCGTTCTTTGACGCTATATACCGTCATAATAATTGGCATTAAAAATGGAGGTGAGAGAAATGGGTCTCGCCCAATATGCGGATGATGGGCTATTCGCGCCGCGGAAAATCGCGGATGCCTTCCGCACGACCAGTGAAGAGATCGCTCGGACGGCCGGCCTGGGCAAGGATGCAATTCAACGCAAGGACCGGATCCGCTCGGACAAGACGCAGCGGCGCTTGCGCGAAATGATCGAGGTCGTCAACAAGGTCGAACCGCGTTTCGGCTCGGCGCTGATGGCTTACGCCTGGTATCGTTCCGAACCCCTGTCCGGATTCTCGGGCCAGACGGCCATGCAGTTGGTGCGCGACGGCCGCACGGATGAGGTGCTCGACTATATCGACGCGGTCGACGCCGGCGTTCACGCATAGCCCCGTCGATGCGATACGAAGGAAAGCTTTATCGGGCGTTGAACCCGATCTATGCCCGTCAGCCGCTCTCGGGCCGGGGAGCCGAACTTTATGGCGGCCGATTCAATCCGAAGGGAGTGCCCGCCCTTTACACGTCGCTATCAGTCCTGGCGGCGCTACGCGAAGCCAACCAGGTCGGCAATTTGCAACCGACGACACTCGTCTCCTATGACGCTGCGTTCGAGCGGGTCTTCGACAGTCGCGACGGAGATGCCCTCCGGGCCGAAGGAATGGACGCCGTCGCAATTGCCGACCCGACGTGGCGCGACCAGGTGAAGGCGCGCGGTGAAGCGAAGACGCAGAGCTTTGCCCGGCGGCTTATCGCTGCCGGCTATCAAGGTCTGCTCGTCCGGAGCTTCGCCCCCGGTGCAACCGGAGACGATCTGAACCTCGTCCTTTGGACTTGGAGTGAGCGTGCTTCGGCGCGGCTAACCCTGATCGATGATGAGAACAGGCTGCGCCGACCCGAATAAGGGCCGCTGGGCCGACCCGAATAAGGGCCGCTGCGCAGGACCAATTTCGCGCAAGCGGAGCGTTTGAAACACAACACCTTAGCCCTTTTTCCGCAGTCCTATGGGTCTCTTTGGACTAATCACCGTAGGCTACTTTACCGCGCGTTGGCTTCATAATTTAATAAACCCCTAGCATAATTTATCGCCTTGAAAGCAAAAGGTGCGGAGGGGTCGAAAATGCGCCTCATAGCGACTTTGTTTTTGACTACCGGCTTGGCATGCAATACCGCACACGCCTTTCAGGAGTGCAATGGAAACCCGCATCTTCGCGTGATGTGGCAGAAGCAAATCATTGAACTCGACGGCACTTTCTTTCAAATGAAGAAGGAGAAAATCTCCAAGAAGACGGCACGACTGGTCGGACACGACATGGTTTTCGTTCACAATGGTCCCGGCAGCGACACTCTCATTCGGCACGGCGTTTCCACCTCCTATAGCTGCGCCACTGGCGAAGGTAATCCTGGCCTAAAGAACGCAGATGTACAGGGGTATCAAGCCAACGCATTTATAGAGGACAACTCTGCACCGGCGGACGCAACCATCACAGGCACTCGATCTAACGGCTCCTCTGGAAGAGGACACGGTGGCGGCAAACACAAGTAGGTCGCTAAACTCCCTTCATCGCGAAGGGCAAGCTGCCCAAACCTGCACTCTAACCAACCGCGGATATTTCCCGGATATGTCGACGCTGCGCCGGCACCGATCGTTCGGTGAGTGCGCGAGACTTTACCCCTCCGAACATCGGTTGTTATAGTCAACGGCTCGCATCTGCAGGGAGGCAGGTATGTCCGGGAAAAAAGAGCAAGTCCGTTCGAATGCTACCCCAGTGCGAGGGTATCGCCTTCGCGCGAAACATGGGCGGCAGGCCCGCGTCCTTCAACGTGCCAATCGGCAGGTCACCCTGATGGCTGCAGCCGTTATCATCGCGTTCTTTGCAGCCATCATATTGCAGGCCTTGCTGACCTGACTTGAAGGCAGCCATATTAAGCGTGACTTGGCCGCGCGATGCGGTCGGTTAGACACCGGGCCGATCTCGCGAGGGCTCCCAGGCGAGCCAATGGGAGTGGCCAAGCTTCGAGCCGCGTTGAAAGCCCAGAGCCTCCCAAAACGCGGCCGCGTCGGCATTGTCCGCATTCACAGTTACAATTGTCCCCTTCGGGATTGTCCGGTTCAAGATCGCCGCGGCCAACTGGCGTCCGAGCCCACGGCGGCGATAGGCGAAACGTATGAAGAAGCGTCGCATGCGCATAGCGGACGGCAGATCAGGATCGACCGTCATGCCTCCAATTCCTGCCAGCTCATGGTTGAACCTGGCGGCCAGCAGGACTTCATGTGCCCGATTGAAGCGCTGCTCGCCGCTCTGCCATTCGTCATGCAGCCGTTCAATAAACCGCCTGCCTTCGGACGCGGCCTCGCTGCGCAGAACATCGAAACCTGCCGGAAGGCGGCCTACAATTTGGTCGAATTGAAGTTCACGCAGTGGTTTCATCCACATGCCGTCCGTCGCTTGGGTCCAGAATATCGGCTCCTGCTGCGCCTCAGGCCTCTCGTGCAAAATCGACGGATGACGCGTGGGGCGACCGGCCCCGCCCCATTATGCCCGTTATGCCACCGGCAAGCCGCCTGGTTGGAAGCGGCTTGCCGGCGGCTTGATGAAGAGTTTTGGCAGCCATCTTTGCCCGCTCCGCACGAACGCCGATGGAACTCGATACTAATTTGCCGCAACTCTTCGAGCGAGAGCCATCACGTAGTCATCTGCGATATCGGCCAAGGTCAAAGCGACCTCCGATTCTTTCCAACCCGCAGCCACAGCCGTCAGCACGAACTCTCGAAATGCCTCGGCGAGTACTTCCTCGCGCTCGACGACGCGATATGGATTGTTCGCAGCGTGTTGAGGGGCGCTGATTTGTATTGTCGGTCGGGTAGGTTCCATTGATACGTCCCCCTAAAGGTTGACTGGTTGCAAGTTCGTCCTGAACTTCTGTTTTTTCCTGCACTGCTATTATGCTTATTTTCTAAAAGATTAAGCGGGCCATGTCGTTAGCCATGCATCCCGAAAATTGCCGCAGCGTCCATTTCTGCAATTGCTGATCTAAATTTCTGTGTTGCCTCCGAATTGCGGAAGCTTGCCGCCCAGTTAACAGAGACTCCGCGGCAGACGCTCAAATCAATATTCAGTCAATCGATTGACTTATTTCAAAATTGGTTCATTATGGGAGCATGAGACAGCGAAACGATACAAAATCCGAGGCTGCGCGCAGCGACATAACGCGTGAGAAACTGCTCGAAAATGCTCTCGACGTCTTCGGTCGATACGGCTTCGACGGCGCCTCGACGCGCAAGATCACAAACGCGGCCGGCGTGAACCTTCAGGCGATCACCTACTATTTCGGCAACAAGGAAGGGCTTTACATCGCGACAGCCGAATATCTCGCCGACATGATCGGTCAGCATGTCGGCGGCATGCGGCAACGCATTGCGAAGGAAATCGCAGCGCTCGATGCCACCGGTACGAAGCTCGGCGAAGCGCAGGCGCGGCTCTTTCTGAATGAAATCGTCGAGACGATGGTTGTTCTTTTCGTCAGCAAGAGATCCGAAGCCTGGGCGCGCTTCATCATCCGTGAGCAGATGGAGCCGACAGCGGCCTTCGAACGGGTCTATTCCGGCATCATGGGGCCAATGATCGCCATTGGGCGGCGTCTGATCGGAGCGATCATCGCCGACGATCCGGCATCGGAAAATGTGCGCCTGCGCTGCCTGTCTTTCGTTGGCAGTCTCATGGTTTTCAGGATGGCCAACGCGGCCGTGCTTGCTCAGATGGAATGGCATGCGATCGGCGAGAAGGAGATCGCCATTTTGCAGCAGCATGCGCACAGGCTTGTCGCCGCTCTTGGGCCGGCGAAAGGAGAAATATCGTGAACAGGATCATTCCGATTGCCGCCGTTGTCATCATTGCTGCGGGCGCAGCCGCCTGGTGGTCCGATGCGCCGGCAAAGCTCGGCTGGAAATGGGAACAGCAAAAGGAGTTCGTGCTCTACGGCAATGTCGACATCCGCCAGGTCTCGCTCGCATTTCGCGTCAACGGCAAGCTCAGCGAGGCTCTTGTCGACGAGGGCGATGTCGTGAAACGCGGCACGCTGCTTGCCCGGCTCGACGCGGAGCCATACGAGTATGCCGTCCGCTCGGCCGAGGCCAGCGCCGCGGCATTGCGCGCCACGCTCGACAAGCTCAAGGCCGGCGCGCGCCCGACGGAAATCGCGCAGGCGCGCGCTTCTTATCAAGAGCAGCTTGCCGATCTGCAAAACGCCAATCTGGCCTATGACCGCGCCAGGCAGTTGCGGCCGTCGGGAAACATATCCGAAGCCAATCTGGATCAGGCAACTGCGGCGCGGGCGATGGCTGCCGCGCGCGCGGATTCAGCCAATCAGGCATTGAAGCTGCTGGAAGAAGGCAGCCGCGCGGAAGATATCGCGGCCGCGGAAGCGCAGCTAAAAGCTGCTGAGGCTACGCTGGCGACGGCACGCACCTCGCTTGGCGATACCGAGTTGCACGCGCCGAACGACGGCGTGATCCTCTCCCGTGTGCGGGAGCCAGGCGCAATCGTGGCGCCGACCGATCCGGTCTTCGTGCTTTCGCTGACGGAGCCTGTCTGGATCCGCGCCTATGTCGCCGAGCCGGATCTCGGCCGGATTCATCCGGGCATGAAGGTTAAGGTGACGTCGGACACCAAGCCGGACGAAGCTTATGACGGCACTATCGGTTTCATTTCGCCTGTTGCCGAATTCACGCCGAAATCCGTGGAGACGCCCGAATTGCGCACGGACCTTGTCTATCGGCTGCGGGTCACCATCGATAGGCCCGGACCCGATCTGCGGCAGGGCATGCCGGTAACGCTTCACTTCCCGACATTACAGGCGGCGGAAAAATGAGCGGCGCGGTCGACAGAACCGGTAGCGGCGATCTAGTTCGGCTCGAGAGGGTCACCAAACAGTTTGACGCGGAAAAGCCAGCGCTGGACGCCATTACCGGCTCGATCCGTGGCGGCGAGATAACCGGCCTCGTCGGGCCGGACGGAGCCGGCAAGACGACGCTCATCCGCCTCATGACGGGGCTGATGCTGCCGGAAAGCGGCAGCGTGCAGGTTCTCGGCTTCGACACGCGCAAGGATTCCGCTGCGATCCAGGCGGGGATCGGTTATATGCCGCAGCGCTTCGGCCTTTATGAGGACCTCTCGGTTCAGGAAAATCTCGATCTTTATGCTGATCTGCGCGGGCTTCCCAAGCAGGAACGAACTGCAACCTTCAACGAGCTGCTCACCTTTACCGATCTGAAACGCTTCACCGGCCGTCTCGCGGGCAAACTTTCCGGCGGCATGAAGCAGAAGCTCGGCCTTGCCTGCGCGCTTCTTAAGAAACCGAAGCTGCTGCTGCTCGACGAGCCCGGCGTCGGCGTCGATCCCATTTCGCGGCGCGATCTCTGGAAGATGGTTGAAAACCTAACCGAAGAGGGTGTCGGCGTCGTCTGGTCGACTGCCTATCTCGACGAAGCCGAAGCCTGCAACCGCGTGTTCCTGCTCAGCGAAGGCAAGCTGCTTTTTGCCGGCGAGCCGAAGGAACTGACCGCACGCGTCGCCGGCCGCGTTTTCCGGGTCAGCGGCATTGCCGGCAGGCGCCGTCAGATGCTGACGAAACTCCTTGACGAAGACGGCGTCGTCGACGGCGTCATTCAAGGAGAAGCGATAAGGCTCGTTACGGTCAAAGACAGAGAAAGCCGGTTTGCGGCTGCCGGCAACGCTGAGGTCACGGGTGCGGAGCCGCGCTTCGAAGACGCATTCATCGACATGCTTGGCGGCGGACCGGGCGGTCGCTCGCAACTGGCCGAGACACAACGGAGCTTTGCCGTCGAAGGCGACAAACCGGTGATCGAAGCGCACGCATTGACCAAGCGTTTCGGCGATTTCACGGCGGCCGACAATATCACCTTCGACATTCCGCGCGGCCAAATCTTCGGGCTGCTCGGCCCGAACGGCGCCGGCAAGTCCACGACCTTCAAGATGCTTTGTGGCCTATTGAAGCCGACGAGCGGCGAAGGCCGGATTGCCGGTTTCGATCTGCGTCGCGACACAGCGGAGGCACGCAATCGTCTCGGCTACATGGCGCAGAAATTTTCGCTCTACGGCGATCTTAGCGTCTCCCAAAACCTGCAATTCTTCGCCGGCGTCTACGGCCTGCGCGGCGCGCACAAGCGCGAGCGCGTCGACCTCATGACATCGATCTTCGATTTTCACTCCCGCCTGTCCATGTCGGCGAAGGACCTGCCGCTAGGCCTGAAACAGAGGCTGGCACTTGCCTGCGCCGTGATGCACGAGCCCGAGGTGCTCTTCCTCGACGAGCCGACGTCCGGCGTGGATCCGATCACGCGGCGAGAATTCTGGACCCATATCAATGCGCTCGTTGAAAAGGGCGTCACAGTCCTCGTCACCACGCATTTCATGGACGAGGCCGAATATTGCGACCGCATTTCGCTGATCTACCGCGGACGCTCGATCGCGCTGGGCTCGCCTGACGAGTTGAAGGCTGGGGTTGCCACTGCGGAAAATACCGATCCGACAATGGAAGACGCCTTCATCGCCCTCGTCCAGGCATCGGAGCAAAGGATGGCGGCATGATATCCCCTCCTCCCGCCACGACTGCTTCCTCGGAGCGCCAGCGCTTCCGCCGCTTCGCCGCCTTGGTACGCAAAGAAAGCTTCCAGGTGATGCGCGATCCGAGCAGCATCCTGATTGCCTTCGTGCTTCCGATCATTCTGCTTTTCCTGTTCGGCTACGGCGTTTCACTCGATACCAAATTGACGCGTGTCGGCCTAGTCATGGAAGAGACGACGCCGCTCACCGCCGATCTTGCCGCGAGCTTCCGGGCATCCCGCTATTTTTCGGTCGTCAGCGGCCGCGACCGCCGGCAATTCGAGGAAGACCTGGTGCTCTCACGCGTCCGCGGTATCATCGTCATACCAGCGGACTTCACCGCGACTTATATGGCGGGCAGTCGCCCGGAGATTCAGGTGATCGTCGACGGTTCCGATCCCAACACTGCCAGTTTCGTCCAGAATTATGCCCAGGGCGCCGTCGCTAACTGGCAGCTACAGCGGCAGGCGGAAATGAAAGGGGGGAACCCGGCCATCACCGTCGAACAACGCTTCTGGTTCAACCCGGAGCTTACCAGCCGCTCCTTCCTCGTGCCCGGCTCCATCGCAATCGTCATGACCCTAGTCGGAACATTGCTGACATCGCTGGTCGTCGCACGCGAATGGGAACGCGGCACGATGGAAGCGATGATGGCCACACCGGTGACGGCGGCCGAGTTGCTTGCCGGCAAGCTGCTTCCCTATTTTCTGCTCGGCTTGACCTCGATGACAGTCTGCGTCCTGCTCGCGGTCTTTCTCTTTGGCGTGCCGTTCCGCGGCTCGGTGCTGGCGCTCTACGCCTTATCGGCGGTTTTCCTGATGCCCGCGCTTGGCCAGGGCCTGCTGATCTCGGCTGTGACCAAGAACCAGTTTCTCGCCTCGCAGCTTGCGCTGATCTCTGCCTTCCTGCCGGCTTTTCTGCTTTCGGGCTTCCTCTTCGAAATCAATTCGATGCCCACCATCATTCAGTGGATCACTTTCATCGTCCCCGCCCGCTATCTTATTCCGAGCCTGCAGACAGTCTTTCTCGCCGGAGATATTTGGCCGATGTTCCTGCAGGCCATCGCCGTCATGTTCGCCATCGGCTGCATCTTCTTCCTGCTTGCCGCGCGCAGCACAAAAAAGAGGATCGCGTAACATGTGGTGGTCGAGGCTGAAGGCCCTCATCATAAAAGAGCTGCTGGCTGTGATGCGCGATCCGAAGAGCCGTTTGATCCTGATCGGGCCGCCGATCGTGCAGCTTCTTGTCTTCTCCTATGCGGCAACCCTGGAGGTGCGCAACGTCGATATTGCGCTGCTGAACCGCGACAGCGGCCATTGGGCACAGGAACTCGTCCAGCGCATCGACGGCTCACCGACTTTCCGCAGCATCTCGTCGCTGCAAAACCTGACCGAACTGCAGGAAGCGGTCGATCGCCAGCGTGTCACCGCCGCCCTAGTCGTCGGTCCGGATTTCTCGCGCAATATCGAGGCGGGCAGGCCAGCCGACCTGCAGATCATTCTCGATGGCCGCCGCTCGAACGCATCGCAGATCGTCGCCGGCTATCTCAACCAGATCGTGGCGACCCTTGCCGCCGAAACGCCGGCAGGAGAACACGCGGCGGCACGATCCGTAGCCGTCGTGCCGCGCAACTGGTTCAATCCCAACCTGATCTTTCAATGGTTCATGGTGCCGAACCTGATCGCCAGCATTGCGTTGCTCATCGGCCTCATCGTCACCGCTCTCTCCATTGCACGCGAGCGGGAGCTTGGCACCTTTGACCAGCTAATGGTGTCGCCCTTGCGCACCCACGAGATCCTGATCGGCAAGTTCATCCCGCCGATGATGATCGGCCTGTTTCACATGACGATCTATATCCTTGCCGCAATCTTTATCTTCGGCGTGCCGCTGCGAGGCTCGCTGCTTCTGCTCTATGGCAGTTCGCTCTTTTATCTCGCGTCCGTCGCCGGTCTCGGCCTCTTCATTTCGGCCCTTTCGACAACGCAGCAGCAGGCAATTCTCGGCGCTTTCCTTTTTCTGGTGCCCGCCATGCTGCTTTCCGGCTTCGCCACGCCAATCGAGAATATGCCCGACTGGCTGCAGCCGCTCACCGTCATCAATCCGCTGCGCTATTTTCTGGTGATCGTCAAAGGCGTCTTTCTCAAGGATATTCCGCCTGCCGAGGTGCTCAATCAGACCTGGCCGCTCCTGGTGATCGCGGCGATCACTCTCAGCGCCGCATCATGGCTGTTTCGGCGGAGGCTTGAGTAGCCCAGATTACATCGCCGTAAGGCATCTCCTCCGAAGCGAGATCAATTGTCGGTATAAGGCATGGCGAAGTGCTGTATAGCGCAATCTACAGAAGTAAATTCCTAAGAAATGTACGTCGAACATTTCACCCCGATAGTTGTAGTCATATTTTTAGGGGCTTTATTGAACTGGTTTACACAATGTAAACTATGTTACCCATAAAAGTAACACTAGATGGGAACCGTGGTGCGGGCGAATGATTCGTCGCTCAGAAAACTTTCGGGATGCAGGGTCGATGACACGGACCCTTGCCGACGCAACCTTCCCTTGCTCCTGTTAGCCCTGATGGCAGCAGGATTCCAAAACCAGGGGTGGGGACCTGCATATGGCAAATTGGAAAACATTCGGCATCGTCGCTCGCCTGGCAGCAGGATTTGGCTTTCTGCTCATTCTGATGATCGGTTTGACGCTCTATTCGATCCGGCAGGTCGAGACGATCGACCGCAACCTTGGTGTCATCAACGACGTCAACAGCGTGAAACAGCGCTATGCAATCAACTATCGAGGCAGTGTTCACGATAGGGCGATCGCAATCCGCGACGTGACCCTCGTCACATCTGCGGAAGAACGCCAAGCCGTGGAGAAGCTTATCGAGACGCTGGCCTCTACCTATGCAGATAATGAAAAGAAGATGGCGGACATGATCGCTTCGCCAGCCGGCGCAACGGCTGAAGAGAAGGCCATCCTCGATGAAATTGCCGGCATTCAGGCCAAGACCAATCCGCTCGTCGCCGAAATCATAGCACGACAGGAAAAAGGCGATGGCGAAGGGGCGCGCAAGATCCTTCTGGAACAGGCAAGGCCTCAGTTCGTCGCCTGGCTGAAGGCGATCAACAAGTTCATCGACTATCAGGAAGCCCTCAACAAATCGATCGGAAACGATGTACGAAGCGCCGCGGGCGGCTTCAATTCGCTGGCTCTGACGGCACTTGCCATTGCGATTTTCCTCGCAAGCGTGGCGGCTGCATTAACCGCCCGCTCCATCGTCGGACCGCTGGCAAAACTCCAGACCTCGCTCGTATCGATGGCGCAAGGCAATATGGAAGGCGATCGCAAGCTGGAAAAACGCGGCGATGAGATCGGCATGCTGGCTCGCGCAGTCGCAGCACTCCGTGACGCGATCTCGGCAAAGGCTGAGCGCGACGCGGATTCGGATGCAAGGCGAGCCACTGAAGAACGCAACCGGCTGCAGAGCGAAGCGGCGGAGCGCGAGGCTCTTGCCGAACAGACCAATGCGGCGGTGAACCAGCTTGCAGACGCCCTTCAGGCCTTGGCGAATGGCGACCTCACGCGCCAGATCACCGGCCCGTTCATTCCCTCGCTCGACCAATTGCGCGTCGATTTCAACCAAGCCGTCGAGAAGCTGCGGCTGGCGATGCAAAAGGTCGCCGAGAATGCGAGTGCCATTGCATCGGGCGCACAGGAAATTCGTTCTGCTTCCGACGACCTTGCGAAAAGGACCGAACAGCAGGCTGCCTCAGTGGAAGAAACCGCCGCAGCGCTGGAAGAGATCACCATAACGGTGTCTGGCTCCAGCAACCGCGCCCAGGAAGCCGGTCACCTCGTGCGCAAGACGAAGGAAAGCGCCGAACACTCCGGACGCGTCGTGCGCAGTGCCGTGGAAGCCATGGACAAAATCGAGGCTTCCGCGACCGAAATCGGCAATATCATCGGCGTCATCGACGAAATCGCCTTCCAGACCAATCTCCTCGCATTGAACGCGGGCGTCGAGGCCGCACGCGCCGGCGAGGCCGGAAAAGGCTTCGCCGTCGTCGCCCAGGAAGTCCGCGAACTGGCTCAGCGGTCCGCCAAGGCCGCGAAAGAAATCAAGGATCTGATCAACACTTCCAACAACCATGTCAGAAGCGGCGTATCCCTGGTCGGCGAAACCGGCAAGGCACTGGAAGAAATCGTCACACAGGTCCAGCAGGTCGATGGTAATGTCGGAGCGATCGTCGAAGCTTCGAAGGAGCAGGCAACCGGCCTCAAGGAAATCAACACCTCCGTGAACACGATGGATCAGGGCACACAACAGAACGCCGCCATGGTCGAACAGGCCACCGCCGCGGCTCACAACCTGGCATCCGAGGCCGAGGCTCTCTTCCAACTGCTGTCGCAGTTCAGAATAAGCGCGCAAACGACGTTCGCTCCCACCCGACCCGCAAATGTTTCCGTCGCCAGCGCGGCATCGAGGCCATCGGCGTCGCCCGCGCGGCGGTTGACCGCAAAGCTGGCGAGCGCGTTTGGCGGGAATGCGGTGGCGGATGGGAGCTGAAGTGTGAAGGTGTTTGTGGTCGGGGTGGGGATAGTAAGGGTGGAGTGGTAACGGTTTGGAGCGAGCGTCACTTTTCTGAAATGATCGCGAGGCCCAAGCATGGGCTTCAAGTCGATGCAGAACCACGGCCTGACTAACAACGCCACGACGAGCCAAATTTCGTGAACCGTATGGAGATGTAAATCTCAGCAAGAACTTCCTTCATGGCTCACGTTCTGTGCCGGAGGCCTCAGACGCCAGGACGGTCGGATTGCTGCGGCGTTCCATCGCGGGAATGTAGCTGGCATCAAAAATCTGCTCCGATCCAATCCTAATTGTGCTCTCGGGCTGACATAATTAAATAGAAAGTCATCGTTACCGCCGGCCTCAAACCAGATGACCCCGCCACGCTGGCTCACGCTGTGCTGGTCTTTCGCATAGTTAATTGTATCGACCGAGTGCGATGGGCTCGAAGGAGGGCGATGGCCGAACTATGCTCGGCTGCTGCCTTGGCGGGATCATGCCCTCGGGCGCAAGCCCACTCCGCGCGCAGCCCAACGATTGCGGATTGATTTCCGCCCAGGTTTGTAAGTGTTAAATTCTCATCTGATCAGGAGCAAGCTGGCGGCCATCACATCACTGAGTGCCAACGGATAGCGATTAACTTTAGAACGCCCGCTATGCTGCCCGAAAAAAGCGGGAAAGATGCGTGAGACTAGGGTTCATCATCAATCAAGAACAAGCCAGGTCTGAAAAGAGATTTCAGATGAGCCCGAAGTCTCGAGAAAGCTGGATAGTCGCCAATCACATCGTTTGGATGACTTGTTAATTGGACCAAATAACCACATCCAATCTTAAGGACTGGAAAGCCCGCAGAAGATATAGCTTGCTGGTTAACTTCCTTGGCATATTCCTCTCCAAACCAAGATGCCCATCCGAGGTTAGTTAGACCAGATACCAGACTGTTCGTCTCTCCTGCTCGAAATTCGCAATGAAATTCCCCGCTCAAGAATCGGGACCACGCCTGTTGGGAAATTTCTTCCTTATGGTTGTATTCCCTAATGTCTGTGTTACCTTTTCGCGGACCATCCTCTGCAATAAATGGATGTAGCACAGCGGCAAACGGAGATGCCGCTTCACACCAAGCACGAAACAGCTGAATCCAGTCAATCTCTCGCCGATATTGTGATTGAAAAAAGATACTCCCCGGGCGCTTCACGCCCTTGGCGCTTGTGCTAGCAAAGGTCACGGCGCCTTGAGACTTGGCAATCTTATCCCTTTTCCAATGAAAATCTTCTATAACTTCATACTGGGAGCCGCCAGCACGCATTATAGCCTTCGAGGCCCAAAGTTCTCTACAATCTTCAATGCCGACAATATTCACCCCATGGCTCTTTGTAACCTCACCGAACGTCGCTATCCTTTCAGGTATTAATTTTCTTTCTGAAAATAGCACCGATAGGATTTTCTCACCCATCACCCAGGGAATAAGGTCGTTTCTTGTCTGTACTGTGATTAAAAAGTCAGACTTCATTTTTTCAACCACAATGTAAGGCGGTCACTCGCGGGATTATACACATATACGTTACCGCCGGTACTACGTACGCCATTGATAAGAGGGCCAGAAACACTTTGAGTCCTAGAGCTTACCACCAAGTTCAGCGGCTGCTCAGTCTCAATAGCAACTTGAATTTGAGCGCGCAACTGATTGGACATCGAGAGATTCTGAACATTCTTAGCTTCGAGAATGCCGCCGACGTTTGCTCCCCAAAGATCGGGAATCGTCGTCACCTGCGTGCCGTCATGTAATGTGACAGTTATAGGAGTAGTATTCTTGGCGCCGCCAACGTGCCCAAAGGCGTCCAAAACCTGCTGCTCAAACTCAGCCCCGTTTTGCCGATTTATTATCACCTGCGCTGTGTTCGTTGGAGCATTAGTGCTGATAGTTGCCGCGTTCTGAGCAGCAGCAACGTCAGCGTAAATTGCACCATTAGGTCCAGCAATTACAACATTACCGGCGTCATCAATGACCCTGACGAAGCCATTTGGTAAGCCACTAACATCACTCGCACTGCTCGTTAAGATCGGCCTGTATCCAGCTGGTACAATGACGCTGGTCCCATCGGATGCGAAAATCGTGCGTGTTCCCGCTGCTCCTGCCGCCGCGCTAGCGGATTGCTCCAATTCGCCAGCAACTTTGGTTGCAGCGCCCACCGAAAGAACGCCTCCGGCCGTGCTCGTGCAGGCCACGGTAACGGTGCAATCCAGTAGTTCGGTAACGGCATTGGCGCAGGCCGCGCTGTTAGCTGCGCAATACCCGTAAACCTCCGGACCGATGGTTACGCCGGCCGCAACTAGTACGGACAGAGCAGCCACACCATTTATTACGACCTGGTTTGTAACCAACGCTTTTTGATATTGGGCGGCGATCTGATCAGGGGCGAGATGGCCGGCCGTCACATCGCTAAGTACGCCAAGCAGCAATGCATCCGGCGTGTTGATCGCGCTTGTACCGAGCACGTGAGCTTCAAGCCCGCTTTCTTCATCAACGGCGTTCTGAAGTTCCTGACGACCTGAGAGGCAGGCCGCACTCGTGAAGGAGGCCGCACAGGCGCTTACCAAGGCCGCATTGTTCGCATCTGACAACTGACGGTAGTAGGCCGTGCTGACTTCCAAATTACCCTCGAGCCGGGCTAGGGTCTGGCCGGAGCAGCCATTATTAAGGCCGGCCTTGCAATCGGCAATCTTCTTGAGGAGTTCACCACGTTCCTTGTTGGCTTCGTCAAGCTGCTCATGCGTCAGATAATTATATTGATATTGCGTGGCAGCATATGCAGCGCCTTCGGCGCCACCGACAGCTCCGCCCACAATGGCGCTCAGGCTCTCGCCAAGCAGTGCGGCAAGTTGCTCGCGATCAGCGGCCGACAAACTGCTGTCCTTCAGCATGCCCTTGACAAGGTCCGCAATGGCAGGCGTCAGTAACGCCGAGGTAGCGGCGCCAGCCGCACCTTTGATCGCGCCTTCCCAGCCGTTGACCCCGCCGAGGACGCCCGCGCCGATAGTGTGCAGAAGCACGCGGCCCGATCCGCCCTCCTTCCAGTAGTCCATTCCCGCCTGGTCTCCGCTCAGAGCGGCTTGCTTGTAGAACTCGCTGGCAATATCCCCAACAAGCCCTGCCATAGTGACCTGAGCTGCCTGCAGATCGGCCTGCGTTTTGTACTGCTCGCGTAAGATGTTCTGCAGGTCCGGCAGACCGGGCAGTGAGGTGTTGGTGTTCTCGGTATCCCGGCGGATCGCGCCGATATCCTGCGTCTGGTGGGCCGGATCGGTGATGGTGATGCCGATATTGCCGCCGATCGCCGAGTAAGCCTTCCCCGAGTTGCTGTCGCCGTCCTTGACAGGCGGGGCGATCGTCAGTCCACTAGTGCCGATCGAGCCCCCATAAGTGCTGGCGTTCCACTTGGAATAGGTGTCGATGTCCTGCGTGACCAACGTGCCGGTGGATATGTTGTTGAGGGCCGCAGGAGCTTGACTGGTGATCAAGCCGCCGATCAGCGACGTCTGCTGTTCAACATTGAGATCTAGGCCGCCGCTGCCGGCGTGGATGCCGGACTGTTCGGATACGACTGCCGCTTTGCCGTCCGCCTTTTGCAACGTGCCGGAAAGGCTGACGCCGTCAGTGCCGATATAGGCCGAGGCACTCGTCTGATCGGCCTTCGCCTTTGCGGTATCCACCAGGCTCTCAATTGTCAGATTGCGGACATCGGCCGTCACCGAGTTGCCGGCAACAGTTGCGCCCCTAAGCGCAAGATCGTTTGTGACGATCGTGACGTCGCCGGTGCCGTTGACATGAGTGTTGGTATGGCTGACGGACGCGGTATCCGAACCGCCCTCGCCATAGGAGCCGTTGACGCCGACATTGGCACTGCATTTGCTCGTCGCCGTGGAGCAGCCGAGATTGACGCCGACACCGACACTCCAGGAGCTGTTCGAGCTCGATGAATCCGACGTACCCGTGGCTGCATTAAGATTGATGTCGCCGTTTTCGGCAGACAAGAAGATGTCGCCCGTCAGCGGATCACCGGGGATAGTGGGCAAGCCGTCCTTGCCGTAGCCAGCCAAGATCTGCGCACCATCGCTGGTGATCGAACCGTTCTCAGCTTCCATGGTGATTGAGCGGCCGGCCCGAATATCGGTGACCACCGGTGTCGATGTCGTCGAGGAGGATTCGCTCTGCTGATGGTTGACGCCCGCATTGATACCGATGTTGAAGGAGAGGCCCTTGCCCTTGGCGAGATCGTCAGAGACGCTCTGCAGGTCCTTGAAGCCCTGATAGAAGCCGAGCGCAGCAATGGCAGTGTTGGTGATGGCATTGACACCACCGCTGTCGCTAAGGCGTTCGGCCGAGTTATAGATACTCTGGGCCGCTTTCCCCACCTGACTCGAAACCGTAAGCGTCACGCCGGCAAACGTCTTCTCGTGGGCCTCCTGATAGTTGGTGACATCATTGGCCGAGAGCAGATTGATGTCGTTACCGGCAAAGAGATTGACGTCGCGCTCCGCGGACGCGCTGGTTGCCTGCAGGTTGACGTTGTTACCGGCAGAGATGTTGAGATCACGACCGGCAGTCAGCGTCGAGATGGCGTTGGTGTCGGACTGCTGCGCGGTCTCGTCCTTGGTCTTTTGAGCGCCGATGCCAATGGAGAAGCCGCCATTGTCGGCCGAGAAGGACAGGCCGAAGCCGGACTTCTTTTGCGTCTGCGATTCCGACGAGCTTTCCGCACCCGGTGTGACATTGACGTCTTGCGCAGCCGACAGATTGATGTCCTGATCGGCGCTGACCGACGACCCCATGATATTCAGGTTGGTCTTGCGGGCCGTCAGATTGACGTCCTCGCCGGCGCTGAGTTCGGAGCCGACATTGTTCGTAGAGGACTGCTTTCCGTCTTTCTCGTTCTTGCCGTAGAGCGAGATGAAGCCGCCGCCGGAGCCGACGAAGAGGCCGGAATCCTTGCGCTGGCTGTCGACCTGATGGTTCTCCTGCGCGCCGATAACAGCGACGGTGTCGCCGGAGACGTTGATGGAGCCGTCCGCATCGACCTTCGAGCCGGCAATGATGGCAGCCTTGCCGGCATCGAGATTGACGTCGCCGGATGCCGAAAGCTGCGAACCGACCGTCGTCTCGTTGTAGGCGTCGTAGCTCGAGCTGCCGTTGCGCAGGAAACCCTTTCGCTTGGCGCTGTCGTTTTCGGTCTCTGTGTCCTTGCCCGCGGTGACGACCAGATTGCCGTCGGACTGGATATTGAGATCGGCAACGTGATCAGCATCGCCGGCGGTAACGGTTGAGGCCGAGACGGTGGTATCGCCACCGGAGATGATGGTCGCGCCCTCCTTGCCGGAGATCGCCGAACCGACCGCGGTCGTATCTTCCAAATGGCCGTTGGCCTTCTCCTTGATCGAGGTGCCGAGGAAGCCGGACTTCTTCGAGGAGGAGTGAACGTCCAGGATCGAGGAATCCGTCGCCTCGGCGACGGTTACATCGCCATTGGCCTGCAGGCCGACAGAGCCGCCGGCGGAGATCTTCGAGCCAATGACATTGAGGTCGCCACCCGATTTGGCGACGATGTCGGCGCCTGCGGTAATCTCCGAGCCCGTATGTGTCGTCGATGAGGACGAGTTGCCGCCGAAGGTCGATGAAGACTGGCTCTGCGACGTCGAGACATTGATATCGCCCTTCGAGGTCAGGCTGAGATTGCGGTCGGCCGACAGTTGCGCGCCCGAGATCAGAAGGCCCGCATTGCCGTTGACCACCAGATTGCCTGTTGCGATGAGCTGTGAGGCCTGTTGATCCGTGCCCGCGGTCTCGGTGTAGCCATCATTGGTCAGACGGGCGACATCGGTGGAGATGATGTTGACCGATCCCTGCTTCGCCGTGACAGTCAGATTACCGCCGGCCTTGGCCATGGAAGCGCTGATATCGACGTTGTCGTTGGCGGCAATAGTGAGATTGCCGCCGGTAGTGATGCGGGTGCCGGTCGCATTCTGCTGGCCGCCATTGTCAACCTTGACTGCGCCGAGCGTGACATTGTTGCCGGAAAGCTGGGCTGTGCCGCCGGCGGCGATCTTGGCGCCCTGCGAACTCAGCGTGCCGCCCGCAGCGATTTGCAGGTTGCCGCCGGCCGATATACCGGCATTGGTGTTGACGACATTCTGCCCGCCGATGTTCATCGTCTGGGCGGCAAGCGTGATGCCGTTGGTGGCATTGAGGTTCATGTTGCCGCCGGCGAGGAAGACGCCGCCATTCGCCTTGATGTCCGTGGCGTTGATGGTCATGCCGTCGGCGGCGGCAATCGCGCCGGAATTGTCGACGGAGCCGGCATCGATGCTGACCGTGTTGCCGGCGATGACGGCAGCAGAACTGTTGACCTTGGCGCGGTCGGCGGCCGAGAGATAGACCACCGGCACCAGTACCTGCGCGCCTTCGATGACCTCGGCCTGATAGATCACGATTGATTGGGTGAGCGACGCCGCCTGCTGTGGCGTCAGCGCCTGGCCGAGGGAAAGGCCGTTCGCCTCGGCATAGGCCACGCCATTGTCGAGCAGCGTCTTCATCTGATCGGTGGCGTTGTTGCCGGGGATGAAGGAGCCGGCGCCGAGACCATCGCCGACCAGTTGCCGCATCTGTTCGTCGACGAGCTGATTGTCGAAATAGGCATCGCCGAGGAAGGGAACCTTGGTCTCCGGCGTGTAGCCGATCCGGTCGATAAAATAACCCGAGCCGTAGAAGGTCGAGACGTCAAGGAAGGCGGCCCGCGTCTCGAACAGGAAGACCTGGCCCGGCACGGTGCCGCCGACGCCGCCCGATTG
>NZ_AUFB01000023.1 GCF_000426285.1 Rhizobium leucaenae USDA 9039
AAGACCGCACAGGTCGCAGCGCTGAAGTCGACTCAGATCGCAGCCCTCTCCACCGATCAGGCTGCCGCTCTGACTTCGACGCAGATCGGTGCTCTGACGGCGACCGAAGTCGGCGCCCTCTCCACGGCTGACATCGCGACCTTCTCCACCGACGAGATTGCCGCTCTTTCCACCTCGGCGCTGTCCGGTCTGTCTTCCGATAAGGTCGCAGCCCTCTCCACAGACCAGGTTGCTGCCCTGAAGACTGCTCAGATCGCCAAGCTCAGCACCGCTCAGATCGGCGCTCTGTCGACCGATCAGGCCAAGGTCCTGACCACCGATCAGGTCAGCGCTCTGACAAGCTCGCAGATCGGCGCTCTTTCCACTGACGACGTCGCCGCTCTCTCCACCGATCAGAGCGGTGTGCTGAAGACCGGCCAGGTTGCCGCACTGAGCTCCGCGCAGGTCACAGCCCTCTCCACTGATCAGGTGGCGGCTCTCACGAGCTCGCAGATCGGTGCCCTGACGGCAACTGAAGTCGGCGCTCTCTCCACCGCTGACATCGCGACCTTCTCGACCGACGAGATCGCCGCAATCAGCACGGCGGGTCTGGGTGGATTGTCCACGGATGACATCGCGTCGCTCTCCAGCGCCCAACTCTACGCTTTCACCACCACACAGGTGCAGGCACTGGATGAAGGCCAAGTCGCGGCGGTCGTCTCCGCCTACGCGGCCTACAACTAAAATCTGACGGATTGCGGCGCGGTTTCATCCGCGCCGCAAAGGACTTCGGCGTCGCGCGAGACATTGCGCGACGCTTTCTTTGTGAAACGCAATTTGGAATCGCTTGCGATTCGACCGCCATGAACTCTGGATAGGCGGCAGAGGGTCCACCACCCTCTTTTTTGAGAGGCCGGGGCGTCTCATGGTCGAAAGATGCCACGCCCCCACCCGGACGCCTGCCGCTGAAAAACAACCAGTCCGACGCAAGGTAGCTGCGCTAGAAGGTGTGACGCTTTCGCTCGTCAGTTCACACCCTCGGCCCTAAGGCCGTCTTGTCGCAGGATGCCCATGACCGTCAATATTGCATCTGTCTCGACCCCAGTCTCGCCGCTCGTCAGCGCATCGGAAAGGGCCCGGAACCAGCAACTGCCGCTTGGCGAGTTGTTTCAGATCGCTGAAGTTTTGAATGGCATAGGAAAGCAGCCGCAAGCGATTGAACTTTACAAGATCTGGATCGCGTTCAACGACACTAATCCTTTGTTGCATCTCGCTTATTTCAACTATGCGGTCGCCGCCAACCAATCTGGCGATGCTGCGGGTGCGATCCACGCGCTGCGAGCCTGTTTAAAGCTGTCTCCGCAGTTCGGGCCGGCGCACATCAATCTCGGTCGCATGCTGGAAGATAGCGGCCTTCACAGCCGCGCCGTCGAACAATGGCGAGATTTCGCCAAAGTGACCTCCGAAATCACGGCCGAAAAGATTGGCTATCGCCTTATGGCCCTCCAGCACATTGGTCGCGTTCTCGAAGCCGTCGGCTCGCTGGAAGAGGCGGAAGCAGCTTTGTGGCAAGCGATTGAGCTGCAGCCAAGCAAAACCGAGGCGGGACAGCATTGGACCTCGTTGCGGCAGCATCAGTGCAAATGGCCAACTTTGGTCACCTCCGAGCACGTCACAGCCCGGAACTTGTTGGATGCGATGTCGCCGTTGATTCTCGGCTGCTACACCGACGATCCCCTGTTTCAGCTCGCCAAGGCCTATCGCTATCACAAATCTCTGATCGGGCGGCCCGATCTCCGTGACTTCCCGCGCCTGGCGCCAAAGCAGAAATCGGGAACCGGGGAGCGTTTGCGCGTCGGCTATGTTTCATCGGATCTCCGCGATCACGCGGTCGGTTTTGCACTCAGGGAAGTCCTGGAGTTGCATGACAAGAGCAGCGTCGAGGTCTTCGCTTACTATTGCGGCGAGCCGCGATCCAACGACGCGACGCAAACGCGGATCAAGAGCGCGGTGGATTGCTGGCGGGAAATCTCCAAGCTCAGCGATATCGACGCGGCGAAGCAAATCCGCGCTGACGAGATCGACATTCTCGTCGATGTCAACGGGTACACCAAACATGCGCGGGCGAAGCTTTTCGCCTATCGGCCGGCGCCGGTCATCGTCAATTTCTGCGGCTATCCCGGCACGACAGCCAGCCCGTTTCATCAATACATGATCGCGGACGAGCACATCATCCCGCCGGAAAACGAAATCTATTATACGGAAAAGGTGCTGCGGATTGCCTGCAACCAGCCCATCGACCGCAAACGGCAGATCGCCGCTCGGCCGACCCGCGCGGACGCCGGCCTGCCGGAGGACGCCTTCGTTTACGCCTGCCTCAACGGAATGCAGAAGATCACCGCCAACTGCTTTGCCCGCTGGATGCAGATCCTTTCCGCGACACCGGGCAGCGTGTTGTGGCTGCTTGCCGAGGCCGAGGACGTCAACCAGCGCCTGCGCCAGATGGCCGCGCAAAACGGCGTAGCGCCCGAGCGCCTCATCTTCGCATCCAAGGCAGCCAATCCAAACCATCTCGCGCGAATGGCGCTGGCCGACCTCTTCCTGGATACCTTCCCTTATGGGGCGCATTCCACGGCGGCCGATGCCATCACCGTCGGGCTGCCGGTACTGACCATGCCAGGAAAAAGCTTCGCCTCGCGCTTCTGCAGCAGCATCGTCGCGGCCGCTGGCGTTCCGGAGCTGATCTGCGGCGGACCGGAGGACTATGTAAGCCGGGCCATCGCCTTTGCGCATGATCGCGAAAGCCTCGCGGCCATCAGGGACTCCTTGCAGCGCCAGCGTGAGAGCAGTGCGTTGCGCGATATCCCAGGCCTCGCACGGCGCCTCGAGCAGCTCTTCTGGCAGATGCAGGGCGAAATCGAGCGCGGGGAAACGCCGACGCCCGACCTGGGCAATCTCGATGTCTATTATGAGATCGGCGCCGAAATCGTTCTGGAGAATATCGAATTCGAGGACGATCGAGCCTACCGGCAGCGCTATCTCCAGAAACTGGCCCAATGGAACGATTACGCGCCGCTTGTGCGCGACAGCCGTTTGTTGAACGAGCCGGCGTCACTTTGAAGTTGAATTGCGGCAGCGGCTGCGAGCGAAGAGGGTATTATGACTCCTGTTATACTTGTGACATTCGCCGGGCGGCAGAAGCGAATGGAGATTTTGACCAAATACATCCGCAAGGCCATCGATGACGGGATCATTGATGAATGGCACATATGGGATTTCACGCGTTCCTCTGAAGATAACGAGTGGGTCACGCGCGAATTCGGCCCGGCGCGATATATGGGGTCTGAAGCACCCTATCAGCTAAAGGGAGCGGTCACGGCGCGTTCCTCGTTCCGAACGAATGCGAAAATAGACCACGATCTTCATATCGCCGTTCTCCCGAATGGTGAGGATGATACCTGTTACGAAATCGTCGTCGGTGGCTGGGTCAACACACACTCCGTTCTTCGCAGCATCAAACGTAGCGACCTGAATAATTTCGCAAGCAGGGGCGAAGCGACGACCATCTGGAGTAAATCCACTCCCGGCGTTCTGTCGCCAAGCCTGCCCAACCAGGTCGTCCTCAGCATCGACTCGGCCGGTGCTCCCGCTGTTCAGGTCAATGGCGTGACCATCGGCAAGTGGCCGGAATTGAACTTGGGTTCCGGCGCATCGGTCATGGTCCGCGGCGGATGGGGCGCTGACTTGGAACTTTGCGATGTAAACGCCCCCGTGCGGCGTTATGTCGGAAATCCCAATGAAAAACTGCCCTATTGGCAGGCTTATGACTACTACGCGAAACGGCTGGAGAGGTTTTCCAGCGCGGTATTTCTGAAGTGCGACGACGACATCGTCTATGTGGATCTGGAAAAGCTCAACGAATTCATCGAGTTTAGAAGGACCAACCCGAATTACTTCGTCGTCTCGGCAAATGTCGTGAACAATGGTGTGTGCGCCTATTTCCAACAATTAGGCGGAGCGCTTCCCGACGAGTTGGGCCATTTTGAACGTCCCCCGGGAGGATTCGGAGGAAGTTTGTGGCAAAGCGCTGAGCGCGCAACTCAGCTTCACGACTTCTTCCTGGAAAAGAATGACAAGTATCTGCCTTTGCCGAACAAGGTCATCGAATGGACGGAGCGCCAATCGATCAACTTCATATCCTGGCTCGGAAAAGACCTGCTGCATATGGCTCTTCCGAAAGGCGACGATGAATACGCCCTGACGGTCGATCTGCCGACCTTCCTCGATCGGCCCACCGCGATCTACGCGGATTTTACCGTCAGCCATCTAAGCTTCGGGCCGCAAGAACACGGGTTGGATGTGGACCGCTTGATCAATGCCTATGAAGCACTGAGCTCTTCACGCCTTTAATCCGCCGAACTGTAAGCCCGACAATTGCCCCGATAGCGGCGCGCGTTTCCTATCGACTCGCGCGTTACGGGCTGCCCTCTGTCAGCCGCGTTGCCTTTAGCGAATATTCATAACCGCAAAGACGAACGAGCCGGCGGTTACGCATACTGCGAGTGTCACGTAGTAATCCATAATGGCATCCCCTTTCCGCACCAACGCGGCAAGGAGTCATAATGTTCACAAAAAAGACGCAAGAATGAACGGGGCGTGCACTTTTTCTGTCGCCCGGACTCATGGCGTTATCGTGAAGCACTATGCGGCTAGCGGAGCCTGAAGCTATTCCAATTCGAATCTCTTGCCTTGGCAAGGATAAGCCGGCCCTCTCGCACGGCGGCAAACAAAGCAAAAATTGCTGCGATCGTTATTAGATCCCAATGCATCGCTGACCTCGTAAGTCCTGATAAATGTGGCCGAGCATCGGCAACCGTCGCGGCAGGCCCTCTCACAGCATCAAGGCGACATTGCGTTCGCGGACGGCACTGTCCCGGCAATGCAGCATGAAATTAACCCGCAAACATGAGGCCCACTGCCTGCCGCCAATGCCAATAGCGCCGCGCACGCCGCATCGCCCTTGCCCAAAAGCGGGCTGACGGGCGTACGCCCTCTTGGACAGCTTGTCTTTCCGCGCCTATCATTGTTGACTTCTGCACAGTCATTACGCGCAGGACGGAGGAGAAGATGGGTACATCGCTTGTCGAACGTTTGGCAGACTGCGTCGGGCAGATCGAGGAATTCTCGCAGCGTATCTCTCGCATTCAGGCCGGTGAGATCCAGCACCAAGCTAGATTTGGTGACGGCCCTTGGGAGGACATAACGGCAATAGTCCTCACCCACTATGAGGACATGCTGGAGAACTACAAATATTTTGCCGAGGATTTGAGACACCGTATTGATGACGGTGAAAGCTGAGTTAGCCAATTGCCGTCGGCATGAAAGATCTCAGCAGGCGGGGCTCGCTTACGCTGTTGCGATCGCAACAAGTCTTTTGGGCCACCGCAGAAACAAAAAGTTACCCAAACTGGCCGAACAGAGGTTTTTGAATCCGCTTTCGCCTTTGATATAGAATTTGCATATTCTAATATAACAGTTCTGCCATATTTCCTCCCCCCGCTGAAACTCAAGTAGGCGGGGGCTTTTTTTTGAGCCAACTTGGTTTCGGGCGGAGGCTGAATAAACAAAGGCACGAAGTCGTCCCACTCCCGGTCGCCGAGGTGAACTCACGCTACGTCACGCTATCTGTCACGCGACATCCCGCTTTCAGTGCAGTACTGAGCCTCAGACGTTCAGTTTGAGGCAAACATTTGGGGAGCGAGATGATATCGACTTCGATTTTGACTGCTTTGACGGTGTGCGCAGGCATAACTACCGTGGCGCTGATGGTGGCGCAGCTTCTGCATTAAGCTGAGAGACTTGAGAGCCGCCTGCACGACAGGCGAAATCTCCCGCATCGAAAATTTAGTTTGCACCGCCAGAACTTGTGCGATGCTGGCTCCGGCTCATCGCTGAAGAGGGCCTTAAGATGGACATGCAATCCGCCGAACCGAGATCGCCTGAGCCGATACTGAATGAAGACCTGTCTCTCTTCGCGACGGCGTCTTTTGCAAAGCTGACGGACGTATTCAACAGAACCGCAGTCGCTTCACTTTATCGCGACAGACTTCTGCTGTTGGTTTTAGCCCAGGGCGGTGCGTTACATTTCGCAAATGGCGTTAACGGCCTGAAGGATATCGACATATGGGCCTTCTTTGCCAACGGGCCTGATCGCCCATTCCCGCATCGAGCCCGGTGGACAACGGATTTTGGTCCTTCCAAGTTTGGGAAAAGCCCGGACGAAGCTGGCTTCACAGGTAGGCGCATCGACATTCTCGGAAGATCGATCGATGTCGGCATCAACGAGCCGCCTGAGGAAAGTGTCAAACGATGGCTAAGTGGCTGGAGCAAATCCGCCATTGCGCTTCGCAAAAAACCGATGTTCATAATCGCACCGCCAGAAAAGCTTGGACTGCGAATAAATTGAGCCGAGTATCGTCGAGATCGTCATCTTCTGAACGGCACCCGCTCGCAGTACATTGAACGCAAATCAAGCCGCTGGGTCGGACAATCGACCATATTGATCCGAGCTGAAATATTTTGACAGACATAAGGAGTTGGGCTTTTCATGGGGCGCAAGCCTCCGGCACGCGGCCGCCTTCCGCGTCCCAAGGATCAAATAGTTCTCGCGCATAGGCGACGTGATGCGAACTTGCACCGCAATTTTCAGAGCGGCTTTGATCTTGGCGCCGGCTTATTGCGGGGCGGCAAATACCCCGTGCAGCGGCCACAAGGGCGGTATAGATCACTGCCAGGGATCGACCTTCATCTGCAATGACGGATCTGTAAGCGCCAGCAAGCAATCATGCGAGGCCTATATGGGCGGCGTGTCCCTTCTCGGTTCAGCACCTGCGGAAATGGAACCAACGACATCAACAGATTGCTCCTGCCGAGGCGGATCGTATTGCGTCGGACCACGCGGCGGCCACTACTGCCTTACCGATGGCGGCCAAAAGAGCTATCTTCGCAAATGATGCTTGCCGAATGGAGGATGCCATGGATTTGCACGAACGTCGCAAGAGCTACGAGCAGAAGATTGCCGAGCATCAAGAACAACTTCAGTCGATGGAAGAAAAGGACATCCGTCATTTTCGCCAGGAGGGAAACGGGCCTCTTGCAGAGATAACCGAGGAGATCAAGGCGGAATACCGCCGACACATCGAAACCTATGCTGCCCTGATTGCGCAGATCGATGCGATGTTGGGGGTTTGAAAGCGGCGTCCGCGAACTGAATTTGCGCGAACCGAGATGTCACCCATGTCTTAGGTACAATCTGTTACCTATGTCTCCGGTATGGACAAAAGAAATTTGTGGTAGCGGAGGAGGGATTTGAACCCCCGACACAAGGATTATGATTCCTCTGCTCTGACCTACTGAGCTACTCCGCCACATCCGCGCACAATCTCTCAGATTATGCACAAGAGCCAAACGAAACCGGCGCTCGAAGAGCGATGGCTCGTCGGTTGAGCGGCTTATAAGGTGCGGTTCGGCTTTGTGTCAAGCGGATGATTTGGAAAAATCAATGCTTTCCCCTGCCCGGCGCACCGCCCGCCTTCACGCGGCGACGGGGCTCGCCAGCAATGCTTTCAGCGAGGCTTCTGCCATGGGTTCGCGCTCGGAGCGTTCGATGAAGCCGCCGCCATAGACGCGGGCGTCGTCGCCGGGAGCGGAATAGAGGGCACAGGCCTGGCCTGGAGCAACGCCGGCTTCGCCGATCGTCAGGTCGACATAGATCCCGGTCGCATCGGCATGCAGCACGGCCGGCGCCGGCGCGCGGGTGGAGCGAACCTTGGCGTAACAGGCAAAACCCTCGCCGGAAGCCGCCTGCGCCAGCGGCTCGTCGCCGAGCCAGTTGACGTCACGGAGATAGACACGGTGCGTCTCCAACGCTTCTTTCGGGCCGACGATGACGCGGCGCGAGCGGGCGTCGAGATAGACGACATACAGCGGCTCGCCCGTCGCGATGCCGATGCCGCGGCGCTGGCCGATCGTATAGTGCAGGATGCCCTCATGCTGGCCGAGCACGCGGCCGTCGAGATGGACGATCTCGCCGGAAAGCGCCGCATTCGGCTTCAGCTTGGCGATCAGGTCGGAATACTTGCCCTGCGGCACGAAACATATGTCCTGGCTGTCGGCCTTCTTGGCGACGACGAGGCCCATTTCCTCGGCAAGGGCCCGCGTTTCCGCCTTCGGCATGCCGCCGAGCGGAAAGCGCAGATAGTCGATCTGCTCCTGCGTGGTGGCAAAGAGGAAATAGCTCTGGTCGCGATCGGCATCGGCCGGGCGATAGAGCGCGCGGCGGCCGGGATGGTCGGCGGATGGGTTCGGGCGCGAGCGGATATAGTGGCCGGTCGCCAGCGCATCGGCGCCGAGCTCCTTGGCGGTCGCCAGGAGATCGGCGAACTTGACGGTCTGGTTACAGGCAACGCAGGGGATCGGCGTCTCGCCGGCAACATAGCTTTCGGCGAAAGGATTGATCACCGTCTCCCGAAAACGCTTTTCGTAGTCGAGCACGTAATGCGGAATGCCAAGCGTCTCGCAAACGCGGCGGGCATCGTCGATATCCTGGCCGGCGCAACAGGAGCCGGCGCGGTGCACGGCGGCGCCGTGATCGTAGAGCTGCAGCGTGATCCCGAGCACATCATAGCCCTGGCGCTTCAGAATGCCGGCAACGACGGAACTATCGACGCCGCCAGACATGGCGACGACGACGCGCGTATCTTCCGGCCTCTTGTCAAAATCCAGTGTGTTCACGGTCTTGCCGCCAATCTCAGTCGATCTTCGGTGCTGTCTTCTGTCCACCGGTTGCCATGCAAAAGCGGCGGATTTTTATCGTCTGCGGGCACGCGGCGGCTTGGCCGCCCGGCCTCGATGGATCAGGGATATAGAAAGGATTGCTGCCCGGCGCAAGAGGCGGCGAATCACCGGCATTGCGACAGCCGCTCTCCATCGAATGAGATGGCCAATCAACCTCTGGCTTTTAGCTGCCGGATAAGATGGAGACCGCGGCGAAGCGCCGTAACGGCTGCCCCGACGGCGACGATCCAGAGCGCGATGGTCAGCACCCAAGCGCTGCCGCTCCACAGCACTTCGACAACCGACAACAGAGCCGCCGCGGTGATCGTCGCCATACGATGCTGCTTGGCCATCGGCCCGCCGAAATCGCTGGGATTGCCGGTGGGACGTCCGAGTTCGCGGACATAGGCGGTGAGCACGGCAAAGGCCGCGGCAGCCCAGCCGAGGCCGGGCGCGGCAATGCCATAGCCGACGCCGGCAAAGATCAGGATATCGGCGACGCGATCCGGAAATTCATTCCAGAACGGCCCATCCGCCTCGCCCTTGCCGCCCTCGACCGCGACCATGCCGTCGAGTAGGTTGCAGAGCAGACGAAGCTGGCAGAAGAGTGCCGCCAGGATCAGCCATGTGGCGCGCAGCCCGCCGCTGCCCTGCCCCGACAGCCAGAACGAAGCGCCGGCCAGCGCGGCCATGACCATGCTCGCCTGCGATATCTGGTTCGGCGTCACCGACAGCGCGGTCATGCGCCGCGCCAGCGCCTGCGCCCAGCGTGTGTTGCGGCTTGCCAAAGGCCGCCTGTCGCCCGTTCCCTCGCCCATGGACCTAACGCCTCCCGCCGGAAATCGAATAATTGTAGATCGCCGCATAGCTGGTCGAAACCAGCAACGGCACCGCGATGGTCTTCAATATTTCCGGCGTGCCGCTGAGCGCATGGATCGTCAGCAATATGCCGGTAGAGCCGAGACAGGCGATCAGTGGCGGCGCCCAGAGCACGGTGAAGCCGCTGAACCGTTTGGATAGGGTTTCCACCACCGATTTCAGAAACAGCGTCAGACAGCCGGAAAGAACGCCCTGGACGAGCCCGGCAATGACCGGTCGCGGCATTGGATGCAGACGGTTGGCAAAGACAGCCCATCCGCCCATGGCGAGAAAAGCGAAAAGCACATGCACGATGCTGCTGCCGGCAAGCGCCTTCACCCGCGCCGTCATGACAGCGACCACCAAAAGCGCACGAGATGAAAGAAGATCGGCGCGGAGAAGACGACGGAATCCAGCCGGTCGATCAGCCCGCCATGACCTTCGATCAGATGTCCCCAGTCCTTGACGCCGCGATCCCTCTTGATCGCCGACATTACCAGCCCGCCGAAAAAGCCCATCAAAGTGATAACGAAGGCCAGCAGGCCTGCCTGTAGCGGCGTGAACGGCGTGATCCACCAAAGCGCCGCCCCGATCAGCGTCGCGCTGGCGATACCGCCGAGAAAGCCTTCGACCGTTTTGGATGGCGATAGTCTCGGCGCAATCTTATGGCGGCCGAACAGCTTGCCCCAGACATATTGCAGGACATCGCTGAGCTGCACGACGATGACGAGGAAGGCGATCAGAAGGACATTGCGGCCCTCATAGCCTGATATCTGCAGGGTCAGCAATGCCGGCACATGCGAGGCGCAGAAGACGCAGATCATCAGCGCCCATTGCACCTCGGCAATCCGGATCAGGAAGCGCTCGGTATCGCCGCGCAGGACCGCGATGATCGGCATGAAAAGAAAGGCATAGACCGGAATGAAGATGGAAAAGATACCGTATTGTTCGGCCCAGAGCAGATAATATTGCACGGGCAGTGCGACGAAAAACGCTGCCGCCAGTGCCCAATGATCGGCGCGCCTGGTGTTGGTCAGCGTGATGAATTCGCGCAGCGCCGCAAAGGAGCAGAACGCGAAGAGCAGGATGACGCCGATACGACCGATCAGAAAAGCGATGCCGATCAGGATCACCATCGCCCACCAGGCCTTGATACGGGCATTGAGGTTTTCGATCGCCGCGTTGGAGCCATCCGGCGACAGGCGTCGCTGCAGTACGTAGCCGATGACGGAGGCCAGGATCAGCACGCCGAAGATGCCGAGGACAAGGTGGATCAGATCGGCGCTTGCCCCACTCATTCGCCATTCCCCCCCTGTTTGGGCCCCGCCTGTTTGGGCCCCGCTTGATTGGGCCCCGCTTGATTGGGCCCCGCTTGATTGGGAGAGAGAGCCAGCAGTGCCGATTGCGCCCGTGCCAGAAAATCCGCCTTCTCTTCGTCCGCGCCGATACGCAGCGCATCGCCGAAGGTGACCGTGCAGATCAATGGAATGGGCACGAACTCGCCCTTCGGCATGACACGGTTGAGATTGTTGATCCAAACCGGCACGAGGTCGATATCCGGGCGCATCTTCGCCAGATGAAACAATCCGCTCTTGAAAGGTTGCAGGGGCACGTCCGTCAGGTTCCGCGTGCCCTCGGGAAACAGGATCAGCGAGGAGCCGGCGTCGATGGCGTTCGCCATCTGCTCGATCGGGTCTTCCGTCCGCGCCTCTCGGTCCCGTTCGATGAGCACGGCATTGAAGACGTCGCGGCCGATGAAGCTGTTGAGCTTTGATTTCAGCCAATAGTCGGCGCCGGCGACCGGGCGGGTTCGGCGCCGAAGCCGCGGCGGCAGCACCGCCCAGATGAGGATGAAATCGCCATGGCTGGAGTGATTGGCGAAATAGATGCAGCGGCCGGCAGGCACGCCGCTTTCCGGCCAGATCGCCCTTACGGCGGTGATAGCGCGCGCAAACAGCACGATCGCTGCTGCAGCCGGCTTTGCAAGCCAAGCCGTCGCCGCCCTACCCCTAACGTTGTCGAAATTCCGCTGTACCGCCCCCATGACAAAGAGATAGGCGCGTTCCTCGAGCGCCGATAGTCTCTCGCCCGAACTTATCCACAACCCCTTTGCAATCATGAAAAGGCCCGGTGCAACTGACGTCGCGCCGGGCCTTCATGTCGCTCTTGGGAGGAGCTTGACTTAGTCGATGTTGAACACCAGCGGCTTTGCCTGACGGATCGCCTGATGGGCGGTCAGCTTGGCTAGAACCTCATCGTTGATCGCGCCATCGACATAAAGCAACGCGATGGCATCGCCGCCCTGCTTGTCGCGGCCGAGCTGGAAGTTGGCGATGTTGACATTGGCCGCGCCGAGCGTCGTGCCAATGAAGCCGATCATGCCGGGAACGTCGGTATTGGCGATATAGACCATGTGGTTGCCGACATCGGCATCGAGATTGATGCCCTTGATCTGGATGAAGCGCGGCTTGCCGTCGGAGAAGACGGTGCCGGCGACCGAGCGCGTCATGCTGTCGGTTGTGACCGTCAGCTTGATGTAGCCGTCATAGACGCCGGTCTTGTCGCGCTTGACTTCGGCGAGAACGATGCCTTTTTCCTTGATCATGATCGGCGCCGAAACCATGTTGACGTCGGCAACCTGGTTGCGGATGAGGCCGGCGAGCAGCGCGCTCGTCAAAGCCTTGGTGTTCATCCCGGCGGTAACACCATCATAAAGGATCTCGATTTCCTTGATCGGATCTTCCGTGACCTGGCCGACAAAGGCGCCGAGAACATCGGAGAGCTTGATAAACGGCTTCAGGATCGGCGCTTCTTCAGCGGTGATCGAGGGCATGTTAATGGCGTTGGAAACCGCGCCCTTCACGAGGTAATCCGACATCTGCTCGGCCACCTGCAGGGCGACATTCTCCTGCGCTTCCGTGGTCGATGCGCCGAGATGCGGCGTGCAGACGACATTCGGCAAGCCGAACAGCGGGCTTTCCTTGGCGGGCTCGACCTCGAAGACGTCGAAGGCAGCACCGGCGACATGGCCGGACTTGATGGCGGCGGCAAGGGCTGCCTCGTCCACCAGACCACCACGGGCGCAGTTGATGATGCGCACGCCCGGCTTGGTCTTGGCAAGCGCGTCGGCGTCGATGATGTTGCGCGTCTTGTCCGTCAGCGGCACGTGCAGCGTAATGAAATCGGCGCGGGCAAAGAGTTCGTCGAGCTCGACCTTGACGACGCCCATTTCCTCGGCACGTTCCTTGGAGAGGAACGGATCATAGGCAACGACATGCATCTTCAGACCGATCGCACGGGCAATAACAATGGAGCCGATATTGCCGGCGCCGATGACGCCGAGCGTCTTGCCGGTGATTTCGACACCCATGAATTTCGACTTTTCCCACTTGCCGGCCTGAGTCGACGCGTCGGCCGACGGAAGCTGGCGGGCAACGGCGAACATCAGCGCAATGGCGTGTTCGGCTGTTGTGATCGAATTGCCGAACGGCGTGTTCATGACGATGATACCGCGGCGCGAAGCAGCAGGGATGTCGACATTGTCGACGCCGATGCCGGCGCGACCGACGACCTTGAGGTTCTTGGCCGCTTCGATGATCTTCTCGGTCACCTTGGTGGCGGAACGGATGGCGAGGCCATCATAATTGCCGATGATTTCGAGTAGCTTTTCCTTGTCCTTGCCGAGCTGCGGCTGGAAATCGACTTCGACACCGCGATCGCGGAAGATCTGGACGGCGGTTTCCGACAGTTCGTCGGATACGAGAACGCGAGGTGCCATGGAGGCCTCCTGGAAATGGGTCAAACGGTGACAAGCAATTCCAGGAAAATGCGAAGCTGGTTTCCGTTGGGAATTGCGTGAAATAACGAAAAATTGCGAATGCTGGGCTCCGCCCCCTTGGCGGAGCTGTGGACGCTATAACCTCAGGCTGCAGCCTGGGAGAGCGTCGCCTTCTGCGTTTCGAAAGCCCAGGAGAGCCAGGGCATCAGCTTCTGCATGTCGGCAGCTTCGATCGTCGCACCTGCCCAGATACGAAGGCCCGACGGCGCATCGCGGTAATGGCCGACGTCATAGGCGACGCCTTCCTTTTCGAGCAGCGCGACCAGACCCTTGGCGAAATTCGCCTGACCGTCCTCATCGAGAGCGGCAACGTCCTTGTCGACGATCTTCAGGCAAACGGAGGTGTTGGATTCCGTCTCGGCCTTGACGGCGAGATTGGCGATCCAGTCGTTGGCGGCGACGAAGTCATGGATAACCTTGGCGTTGGCATCGGCGCGGCCGATCAGCGCCTTGAGACCACCGAGGTCCTTGGCCCAGAGGAGAGCATCGATATAGTCTTCGACGCAGAGCATCGAGGGCGTATTGATGGTCTCGCCGGAAAAGATGCCTTCGATCAGCTTGCCGCCGCTGGTCATGCGGAAGATCTTCGGCAGCGGCCAGGCCGGCACATAAGTCGTCAGGCGCTCGACGGCGCGCGGCGACAGGATGATGACGCCGTGAGCGCCCTCGCCCCCGAGAACCTTCTGCCAGGAGAAGGTGACGACATCGAGCTTGGCAAAATCGAGGTTCTGAGCGAAAGCCGCCGAGGTGGCGTCGCAGATCGTCAGGCCCTTGCGGTCGGCCGGGATGAAATCGGCGTTCGGAACGCGGACGCCAGAGGTGGTGCCGTTCCAGGTGAAGACCACGTCGCGGTCGAAATCGACGGCGGAAAGGTCGGGCAGCTCGCCGTAGCCAGCTTCAAGCTTGCGGACGTCCTTGAGCTTGAGCTGCTTGACGACATCGGTAACCCAGCCGGCGCCGAAGCTTTCCCAGGCGAGCATGTCGACGCCGCGTTCGCCGAGCAGCGACCAAAGTGCCATTTCGACGGCACCGGTGTCGGAAGCGGGAACGATGCCGATGCGGTAATCCGCGGGCACTTCCAGAATGTCACGGGTAAGATCGATGGCTTGCTTCAACTTGGCCTTGCCGACTTTCGCGCGATGCGAACGGCCAAGGGCCGCGTCGGAAAGAGCATGGAGCGTCCAACCGGGGCGCTTCGAGCAGGGGCCAGAAGAGAAATGGGTATTGTTCGGACGGATGTCCGGCTTGGCGAGCTTAGTCATGATGCTATCCTCTCAGATAGAAAGCTCCTCGTTGGGGAGGAGTGTCCCGCCGCCGGATATATTGGAAGCGGCCCGCCAGCGCAATAGTTAAAATGAGCGGTCGACATTGCTTCACGAATTCGTGCAGCAATGATGCTGGTGGATAAGTTTCGCACAGCATAATCACGCTAGGTTAGCCACACAAAAGCTGGCTTCTTTGCGGACACCCCACCATATGTTATGGGGCGTTGAATGGATCTTCGCCGACAGATGAAGAACAAATGTCTTTGATGTATCAAGCCGCACTGTCCGAAAGCCATCGCACGCCGGCGCAGCCCCTGCCCGTTTACCTCATCAATATTGATCGAGCGACGGACAGATTGGCGGAAATTACCCGCCAGAGCGATCAATTCGGCATCAAGATCGAGCGGGTCGAGGGCGTCGACGGCGCTCTTTTGCCGCAGGACCAATGGATCGATGTCGATCACGATCGTTTCCGGCGCCGGCACGGCAGGATCATCCTGCCCGGCGAATATGGCTGCTATCGCAGTCATCTGATGGCGTTGCGCCGATTTCTTGCCGACGGCAGCGAATCGGCCGTCATCATCGAAGACGACATAGCGCTGGACGGCGATTTTCTCGGCCGCGCCATGGCGGCAAGAGAAGCTGCTCCCAACGCCGACGTGATCAAGCTCGTCAATCATCGCTGGGGCGGTTTTCGAGGCGCGATCCGCACCCGCACGGGAGATGTGATCGGCCGCTGCCTTTTCGGCCCGCAAGGCTCGACGGCTTGCTACCTGGTAACGCGCAGCGGTGCGGAAAAGATCGTCAAGGCGCTCGCGGTCATGTCCCTGCCCTGGGATGTCGCTGTCGAACGCGGTTGGGATATGCACACATCCATCTTCACCACCCGCGCCAACATCGTCGGTTTCAGCCCGCTGCAACGGACCACGATGATCGGCTGGCGCCGCGACTACCGCGCCGCGAAATCCGCCGCATGGCGGCGCATTCCAGCACATCTCTTCCGCACTCTGGATTTCTTCCGCCGTATCGCCTACGTGCTGACGACGCCGTAGACGGCGACCCTACCAGGTGGTGATTCGCAAACCGATACGGATCTCATGCCGCGACAAGGCTCCGTCGCGGCCCATCGCGCCGCCGGCGCCGGCCGCCGAATCTGCAGCGGAATAGCCAAACATGTCGCCCCCGGCGATATGCGAGAAACGATAGCCGAGATCCACCTTCACATTCGGGGCGACTTCGTAGGCGACGCCGGCCATCAAGGCATAGGTCATGCGCCAGTCGCTTTCGCCGGGATAACGCGCGCTGACCGAAGCAGCACCACCGCAACCGGAGACGCCATCGGCACAGGAGCCGATCGCATTGACGCTGTTCCAGGAGACCCTTGTTGCGCCCAGGCCGGCGCCGACATAGGGCGTGAAGCCGGCGAGCGTGCCGAGATCGACATAGCCGTTCACCATCAGGCTGCCCGCCTTGAAAGAGGAGCGCGCTCTGGTGGAGCAACCCGTGCCGCCAGCCCCGCCGGCGCAGGGCGAAGCGGTCGAAATCCGACCATCGAAATCGCCGCTGAAATAGTCGCCGGTGACATCGGCACGAAACAGATCGTTGAACTGATAGCCAACACCGAGGCCGCCCGAAAAATCGCCGCTGAAGCGGTCGGAGTCAAAGCGGCTCGAGCTATAGTCGCCGCTTATGGGATCATACGTGCGAAAGGTCGTGTCGTCGCGGCTGGCGTTGACGGCATAACCGACATCGCCCCGCACGTACCAGCCCCGTGCATCCTTGACGCTGACTTCGGGCATCTTGATCTCCGGCGGCAGATCAGCCGCAACGGCGGCGCCCGCAACCGCGCTCGCCATCATCACGGCCAGCGCCAAAGCGTCGAAACGGATCATTACCCCTCGCCTTCCAACCTCGGGCCGGTCCTGGCTTTAAAGCCCGTTTGCCCTTATCGTCCCCGCCATGTTGGCTCTCCGAGAGAAGAGACCGGCCGAGCCGTAGCCATTGTCATTTCATTAACCATAGGGAATTTGTGGTTAACGAAGGTTTAAAAGTCGGCTGAAATGCCTTAACGGCGCGAGAAAAAGAAAAAGCCGCCCGGACGAACCGGACGGCTTTTCAAAGGCTTGGACGTGGAGAGGCTTACTTATAGACCGGCTGCTGGACGGGGATATCGGCCGGCGGCATGTAGCTGGCAGTCTGGCAGCCGCCGAACGTATAGCGTGCGCCGATGCGGGCTTCATGCAGGTTCAGACCCTTTTCGTAGCCGGGACCGCCGTTTTCCGCATAGCCGAACATATCGCCGCCTTCGACATGGCGGAAGCGATAGCCGACGTCGGCCTTGAGATTGCACGAGAGGTCGATCGAAGTACCGGCCATCAGGGCGTAGGTGAAGCGCCAGCTACCGCGACCTTTATGCGTAACGGTATCGTCGCAGGAGCTCGAATCGGCGTCGGAGCAGGAGGTATTCTTGAGGTTGCTCCATTTGACATAGGTGCCGCCGAGACCACCGCCCACATAGGGGGTGAAGATCCCGTAAGTGCCGATATCGACATAGGCGTTGGCGAGCAAGCTATAGGCCGTCAGCGACGCCACGTCTCGGGAAGTGGCGGGCACGGCGGTGAAACCAGGGCCGCAGGCTCCGCAGTCGCCGCTCGTCGAGCCCTTGAAATTGGACTTGAAGAGATAGTCCAGCGTTACGTCCGTGCGCAGGTAGTTGTTGATCTGATAACCGACACCGCCGCCGAGCGTCACATTGTCCCCAAGCTTTGCACTGTCGAAATCGACAAGGCTAGAGTTGGAGCCCTGGAAATAGTTGGCGCCGCGCAGATTGGTGAAGGCGTAACCGACATCACCGCGCAGATACCAGCCGCTCGACTGGCTGACAGCCACTTCCGGCGCCTGCTGCGCCGGCTCCGGCGTATAGAGATCGGCTGAAAAAGCGGATGTGCCGATAAGCAGAGCGGCAGCGGCCCCAATCAAAGTTTTCATCATGGCTTTGGCTCCAAATTTATTGCCATTGGCACGACAAACGCCTGCCAATCGAAAGACATGATATGGATAATGAATGATAAGGGTTAAAACCCGATTAACTACGAATATTTACTCTGTTTATTTGCCCGATATACTTTGTTTTATACATTAGCAACTAATGAAATTAAGATCGTCCGACGGGAAGGATCTTCGTCGATGCGGCTTTTTACGCCGGGGCGACCGGACCCACGAAGCCAAGCTGTTTCGGGGCTTTTAAACCAATTGGCAATAATCAGACCGTTACGATGAGCGCGGCCGGGGCACAAAACATAGAGGAAGTCGTTGACTTACTTTCACAATCTGTGCGCCTGTCTATGCCTCGCGCTAATCTTCCTGACGACCGCAGCCATCGCTGGACCAATTCGGATACAGCCCGCTACCGCGCCAAGTTGGAACAAGGGACGGGAGACGGGTCTGCCGATCCCTCGCTTCGTATCGCTGAAGGCGTATAAAGCGCGCATGCGCGTCGGGCCATCAACGATCTATCCCACCAAGTGGATTTATATGAAGCCCGGCCTGCCGCTGGAGATCATTGACGAATACGGCCATTGGCGTCAGGTGCGCGATGATGCCGGCACTACCGGGTGGATGCACAGCGCGCTTCTTTCCGGGCTGCGCACGGCCGTTGTCGGGCCATGGCTGAAGGCAAACGCAATGCTGCGCGGAAGCCCCGAAACCACGGCGACACTTATCGCCGAATTGCAGCCCGGCGTCCTGCTGTCGCTGCGCTCCTGCACCGGCACCTGGTGCAGCGTCTCCGTACAGAAACATTCCGCAAGCGGCTATATCAGGCAGAACATGCTCTGGGGTGCCTATCCCGGCGAAATGTTTCGGTGAACCTTTTGCCACGCGCGATGCCGACGATTCTCGAAACCGGCCCTTAATACAGCAAGCGGATTTTGCCTCGTCCCGCACCAAGAAACGCTGATGGCCGCCTCGTGAGGCGGCCATGAATTTCAAGCGGATATCCGAATAGCCGACAGCTTAATCAGGCAGCGTTGCGGACGTTCGAGATCACATCGATCAGGCCGCCGACGATGCGCTCGATCTGCCCGCGATCGTCGCCCTCCGCCATGACGCGGATCAGCGGCTCGGTGCCGGACGGGCGGATAACCAGGCGACCGTTGCGGGCGAGTTCATTTTCGGCATCGGCGATCGCCTGGCGCACCTGCATGTCTTCCAACGGCTTGCCGCCGGAAATGCGGACATTGCGCAGGAGCTGCGGCACCGGCTCAAAGCGCCGGCAGACTTCGCTGACCGGCTTGCCGGTACGCTTGACCGCAGCCAGGATCTGCAGCGCCGCCACGAGGCCGTCGCCTGTCGTGCCGTAGTCGGAGAGCACGATATGGCCGGACTGCTCGCCGCCGACATTATAGTTATGCTGGCGCATATGCTCGACGACATAGCGGTCGCCGACCGCGGTGCGGGCAAGTGCCATGCCCTTGTCTTCCAGGAAGCGTTCCAGTCCGAGATTGGACATGACGGTGGCGACGATGCCATTGCCGCGCAGCAACTGGCTCTCCGCCCAGCTCTCGGCGATGACGGCCATCAGTTGGTCACCGTCTATGATCGTACCGGTTTCGTCGACGATGATGACGCGATCGGCGTCGCCGTCCAGCGCAATGCCGATATCGGCACGCACCTCGTCCACCTTCTTCTGCAGCGCGACGGGGCTGGTGGAACCACAATTGAGATTGATGTTGGTGCCGTTCGGCTCGTTGCCGATGGTGACGACATCGGCGCCGAGTTCCCAGAGCACAGCAGGCGCGACCTTGTAAGCGGCGCCATTGGCGCAGTCGATGGCGATGCGCAGGCCCTGCAGCGTGACATCGCGCGGCAGCGTGCGCTTGGCGTGCTCGATATAACGGTCATGCACGCCGTCGACGCGCTTGGCGCGGCCAATGTTTTCCGACTTGGCGAGATGCGCCGTAATGTCCTTTTCCAGCAAATCTTCGATCTTCGTTTCGAGATCGTCTGACAGCTTATAGCCATCGGGGCCGAAAAGCTTGATGCCGTTGTCTTCGTAAGGATTGTGCGAAGCCGAAATCATCACGCCGATATCGGCGCGGAGCGACCGCGTCAGCATGGCGACAGCAGGCGTCGGGATAGGGCCGAGAACGAACGCATCGACACCGGCTGCGGTGAAGCCGGCCACCATGGCGTTTTCCAGCATATAGCCGGAGAGACGCGTATCCTTGCCGATAACCACTCGATGTCGATGACTGCCCCTATGGAAGATCGTTCCGGCGGCGATGCCCACGCGCATGGCGAGATCCGGCGTCATCGGATAGATATTGGATTGACCGCGGATTCCGTCCGTTCCGAAATAGCGACGTTTCATATGCACTCCCGTGATTGCAGCGTCCCCTGAGGGACTGCGGCATCCCGTTCTCCTCCCCGGAATTCCATGGGCGGCGCGAACATCGATGCTTGAGGCTCATGCCATAGATTGCAAACCTCGGCACTTAAATTACCAAGAAAGCGTATTACAACGCGTTACTGTTAATAAGCACTAAAAAAGGTCAGTTCTCCACTGAAACGGAACCGGCCTCCTAGTCTATCGGCGTAAACGGCAATGGAAGTTGGTATTGCCGCAGAAAAAAAGGCCGACCCCACTTGAAAGGGACCGGCCTCTTTGTCTTTACGTTCGACTCGCACCGAGCGTCAGCGTGGCTGCGGTTCGAAACCGCCCTCGGGCTCGTCACCCTTGGTGCCAAGCGGGCCATCCTTTTTAGCGCCGGTCTTCGGCACAGCCGAGCCGCGGCTCGGGGGGGTGTCGTCACCGAGATCGCGAGCAGGCTTTTCACCGCGAATCAGCGCCTTGATCTCTTCGCCGGTCAGCGTTTCGTATTCGAGCAGGCCTTCGGCCAAAGCCACGAACTCGTCGTGCTTGGTGGTGATAATCTCCATGGCCTGTTTGTAAGCCTGGTCGATCAGGCGGCGCACTTCGTTGTCGATCTTCTGCGCGGTCGCTTCCGAGACGTTCTTCGACTGCGAGACGGAGTGACCGAGGAAGACCTCCTGCTGGTTTTCACCATAGGCAACCTGGCCGAGCTCGTCGGAGAAGCCCCACTGCGTGACCATGGCGCGGGCAAGCTTGGTCGCCTGCTCGATGTCCGAGGACGCACCGGAGGTGATGTTCTCCTTGCCGAAGGTCAGTTCTTCCGCAACGCGGCCGCCCATCATGATGCAGAGGCGCGACACCATCCACTTGTAGCTCATCGAGTAGCGGTCGCCCTCGGGAAGCTGCATGACCATACCGAGCGCACGACCGCGCGGAATGATGGTCGCCTTGTGCAGCGGATCGGCGATGGCGACATTGAGCGCTGTAATCGCATGGCCGGCTTCGTGATAGGCCGTGAGCTTCTTTTCCGCCTCGGTCATCGCCGAAGAGCGGCGCTCGGCGCCCATCATGATCTTGTCCTTGGCGTCTTCGAATTCCTGCATGGTGACCAGGCGCTTGTTGCGGCGCGCAGCCATCAGGGCGGCTTCGTTGACGAGGTTCATCAGGTCCGCACCGGAAAAGCCCGGCGTACCGCGGGCAAGCGTCTTCAAATCGACGTTCGGAGCAAGCGGCACGTTGCGGGCATGCACCTTCAGAATGCGCTCGCGGCCGACAATGTCCGGGTTCGGCACGACGACCTGGCGGTCGAAACGGCCGGGACGCAGCAGCGCAGGGTCGAGAACGTCGGGGCGGTTGGTGGCGGCAATGAGGATGATGCCCTCATTCGCTTCGAAACCGTCCATCTCGACCAGCAACTGGTTCAGCGTCTGCTCGCGTTCATCGTTACCGCCACCGAGACCAGCGCCACGATGGCGGCCGACGGCGTCGATTTCGTCGATGAAGATGATGCAGGGCGCGTTCTTCTTCGCCTGTTCGAACATGTCGCGGACGCGGCTTGCGCCGACACCGACGAACATTTCAACGAAGTCGGAACCGGAAATGGTGAAGAACGGCACATTGGCCTCGCCTGCAATGGCGCGCGCCAGAAGCGTCTTACCCGTGCCCGGAGGGCCGACGAGCAAAACGCCGCGCGGAATACGGCCGCCAAGACGCTGGAACTTCTGCGGGTCGCGCAGGAATTCCACGATTTCTTCCAGATCCTGCTTGGCTTCATCGACACCGGCGACATCATCGAAGGTGACGCGGCCATGCGCCTCCGTCAAAAGTTTGGCCTTGGACTTGCCGAAGCCCATGGCGCCACGCGAGCCACCCTGCATCTGCCGCATGAAGAACAGCCAGACGCCGAGGATCAGGAGCATCGGCAACAACGTGCCGAGATAGCTCAGGAAACTCGAGGAACCATCCGATTCCGGACGGCCGACAATGTTGACGTTCTTGCTTTGCAGGCGTTCAAGCAGGCTGTCGTCCACGACCGGAGCATAGGTCTGGAAAGGTGTTCCGTTTTCGACATAGCTGCCGACCACGCGATTGCCGGTGACGGTAACGTCGCGGACGCGGCCTGAATCAACTTCCCGGAGGAACTGCGAATATGGAATTTCCCTGGAGCCTGTTTGTGCCGGCGCGTTCTGGAACATGCTGAACAGAGCAATCAGCAATAAAGCTATGATTGCCCACAGAGCGAAATTACGAAAATTAGGGTTCATCGAACTCCCCAGCACTGAAACTTCCGCCGTCGAACGGCGGCATTACTTGATCCCTAACATAGGGTTGCGCCAAGCCATTGCCAAGGCAAACCGCATCGCCACATGTTTTTTCCGTCAATAACTCTCAAAGTGGCGGCCGCGCATAGGGTGCACGGCCAAAGCAGGCCGACAACCGATCCGCAAATGTGAGATCGAATCGTGTCAAAAAGCGGTCGAAAGGCGCAAGATACGGCACAATCGCGACAGACGCGGCGTTTTCGCCGTCGCCGGCGATCACCAGCGGCAGCACCGCCCGCGCACGCTGCACGGCACCTTTAGGCAAACTCTCCGGAAATTCTGCAGCACCTTTTGCCCCTGCCGCTTCGATACGGATGGCGGTCGGGCCGCGATTGACGATCCGGAAGCGGCCGTCCCATATGCCATCCGCTCCCGACGCAAGCTCAAGCGGCCGGATATCGCGGTTTTCGCGCATGAGATAAAGCCCGTCCCGGCGCAGATCGAAAAGGACCCCGCCCGCCGTGCGCCGCCCCGGCTTTCCCTCGCCCATGAAATCGAGGATGCGGCGCATCCGTTCGCGGCCCGGCCCGTAGGGTTCACCGCCGAATACGGCCGTAAGATAAGGGAGCGCATAGGAGAGAACTGCCTCGTCAGCGGCCAGCGCATCGCGGCTGACAGCACAAAGCACGCCTGCATGCACCGTCACATATCTATCCAGCCAAGCAGTAGCTTCCATCGAAAGTGCCGTGCGAGTCGAACCGCCATCCAGCACTGAAGGCGGCGCGGCATTCTGCGCCAGGCGTTTGCGCGTGCGCACGCGCTCATAGCGGACATCCTCGTTGCTGGGATCGTCCAGCCAGGACATGCCCCGCTCTGTGAGATAGGCGCGAATATCCGCCCGCCGGCAGGCAAGAAACGGCCTGACGATCCAGACACGTCGATCGAAGAGCATGGCGTCAGCAATGCCGGTACCGGCAATGCCCTCACCTTCGTTCAAACGTGCCGCGCGCATGGCCAAGGTCTCGCGCTGGTCATCGAGCGTGTGGGCGGTAACGACGACATTGGCAGAGATTTTGTCGGCGATATCGGTAAGCAGCTCGTAACGTGCGCCGCGTGCGGCCGCCATAATGCCGTTCTTCGGCTTCTCGCCCTCCCAGCGACGAGCGACATGGGGCACGCCAAGCGATGCGCAGAGAGCGGCAACATCGCGCGCTTCATCGGCCGATTCTGCACGCAAGCCATGATCGATCGTAGCGGCGGAAAGGGCGACGTTTGAAGTCGGGAAGGCTTTCAACCGTTCGGCAAGAGCAACCAAAAGGCCGGTGGAATCGCTGCCGCCGGAAATGGCGACCAGAATATGGGCAGGCTTGAAAAGGGAATGAATAAAATCGGCCGCTGCAGCGTCGGGCATTCGGGCTGTGGCAGCAGCAGTCACAGCGTTACCGGACATCTCGATCAGCAGGCAAGACGCTTTTGTTCGCTGGCCACCTTGGTGGTAACGGCCTTCGAAGCCTTCGGATAGCGCTTGGTCACTTCGCGCAGCGTCGCGCAGGCCGTATCCTTGTTGTCGAGGGCGGCAAGCGACATGCCGAGCTTCAAGAGCATTTCCGGCGCCTTTTCCGAGGTGCTGTATTTCTGATGCGCGTTCAGGAAGGTCTTGGCCGCATCATTGTATTTGCCCTGCGAATAAAGCGCTTCACCAAGCCAGAAGTTGGCATCGGCCGCGCGGGCGCTGTTCGGATAGCTGTCGATATACTGGCGGAACTCCTGTTCGGCGACGCTGTAGTCGCCGGACAGGACGTGGCCATAGGCCGATTTATACTGATCGCCTTCGCTGCCGAGCGAGGCCGTCTGACTTCCGGAGCCCGCAGCCGGCGCAGCACCCGAACCGTTATTGGCGCGCGTCGCGGTCGAGCCGACCTGCTTGCCGCTCTGATCGAACTGGATCGAGCCGAGCTGGCTCGGCGGCTTGCCAGAACCGCCGCCCTGTTGCGCGGTGTTCGGGGCGTCGCCGCCCTGCGAATCGCTGATGACGCCGGCGATGTCGTCCTGCTGCTGACCGCCGCCGCCCTGCGCCGGGACATCGGCTTCGCTCTTCTTCATCGGGGCGGCGCCGGCACCAGCGCCTGCCGCACCGCCGGTACTTCCACCGCTACGCTTTTCAAGCTGCTGGAAGCGGAATTCATTGTCCTCCTGCGTCTTGCGGATCTGCTCCTGCATCTGCAGCAACTGATAGCTCATCTCTTCGACGCGGCCGTTCAACTGGCGCATCTGGTCTTCAAGCTGCTGCAAGCGGACTTCGGCATCGCTGTTTTGCACGTTGATGACGGGTGCCTGCCCGAACTGCCTTTGCGGAGCCGCATTGTTCGGAACCGCTTGTTCCGGCGCACTGCGACCGCCTAAATGGAGCCCGAAAAGCGATAAGGCAGAGGCGTTACGCTCACTACCGGCGACGGCGGCGAAACAAAGTAAGCTCGCCACGACAAGTTTTCTCATACGGATCATCCTGTCCATTGATTCTTCGCGCCCTGGGACGCGAACAGGAGATTTTTACAATTAATCTCAAAAAGCAACGGAGTTCGGCCAAAGTGTGGTCAAAAAAGCAAAGGCGGCCACGGGGACCGCCTTTGTGCATTTCGGCCGGAATTTCCGTCTATCAGGAACCGGCGCCGTTGAGCACGGTGACTGCGCGGCGGTTCTGCGACCAGCAGGAAATATCGTCGCAGGTAGCGACCGGACGTTCCTTGCCATAGGAGATCGTCTTCATGCGCTGAGCCGGAACGCCGCGCGACGCGAGATAATCCTTGGTGGCGGCAGCACGGCGGGCGCCGAGAGCCAGGTTGTATTCGCGCGTGCCGCGCTCGTCGGCATGGCCTTCGACGGTGATCGCGTAGTTGGGATAACGAGCGAGCCACTGGGCCTGACGGTCGAGCGTCTGAGAGGCATCGGCGCGGATCGAAGAGCTGTCGGTATCGAAGAAGATGCGATCGCCAACATTGACCGTGAAATCCTGCGGCGAGCCCGGAGCGGCATTGCCGGCGCCATTGAGGCCAAGGCCATTGGCATCGTTCGGCAAGCCCTTTTTGGATGCGCAGCCGGCAAGCGAAAGGCCGACGAAAAGTGCGATCATGATCGGGTTGCGGGCGAGGTTTTGCATGTGGCCAACGGCCGGGTTTGCGATGCGGCTCATGGCCGGTCTCTCCTTAAGTCTCTATCAGGGTTGCCAGACTGTAACCGGGTTCGGTTAATCCGATTCCAACAAATATGGTTAATGATGTCCTAAACTTGTCCCGAATTGGTCCACTCACAGGACTTTGCGGCGACAAAGTGACGCTTGAGCGGATCAGCGACATTTCGAGCCGCCGCCCGCACAAGCTGCTTTCTTTACATGATCTTATCCGAAACCGGTCCGCGCTTTGCACAGCGCGAACCGTCGCCACACGATCATGCTCGGCCAGCCCTACTCGAGGAGCGGCGACCAGGCCGGGTCGGAGGCGAAGCCCGGGGTCGGGATCTTCTGTTCATTATAGCCCGTCAGATCGATCGAATAGAGCTGCGGCCCACTGGAGCCTTGCGGCTCGCGGAAGAACATGATGACGCGGCCATTCGGGGCCCAGGTCGGACCCTCATTGTGGAAGCCTGTGGTCAGCAGACGCTCACCCGAACCATCCGTCTTCATGACGCCGATAGAGAACGACTGGCCGGACTGCTTGGTGAAGGCAATGAGATCGCCGCGCGGCGACCAGACCGGCGTCGAATAGGCGCCGTCGCCGAAGGAAATGCGGTGCTGGTTGGAACCATCCGCATTCATCACGTAGATCTGCTGCTTGCCGCCGCGGTCGCTTTCGAAGGCGATCTGCGTGCCGTCGGGCGAATAGGATGGCGACGTGTCAATGGCCGCCGTCGATGTCAGGCGGGTCGTCGTGCGCGAGCGCAGGTCCATCGTATAGATGTTGGCGTTGCCTTCCTGCTGTAGGCTCATGATCACCCGCTGGCCATCCGGCGAGAAGCGTGGCGAAAAAGTCATGCCCGGGAAATTGCCGACCAGCTCGCGCTGGCCCGTCTGCAGTTGCAGCAGATAGACACGCGGCTGTTGATTGGCGAAGGACATGTAGGTGACTTCCTGCCGGTTCGGCGAGAAGCGTGGTGTCAGCACGAGATCGCTGCCGTCCGTCAACATGCGGGCGTTGAAGCCGTCCTGGTCCATGATGCCGAGCTGCGTCTTGCGGGCCGTCTTCGGGCCGCTTTCGGCGACGAAAACGACGCGGGTGTCGAAATAGCCCTTCTCGCCGGTGATCTTTTCATAGATCGCGTCAGCAATGATGTGGGCGACGCGACGCCAGTTGTCCGGCTGCGCATAGAATTGCTGACCGATCATCTGCTGACTGCCATAGGTGTCCCACAGGCGGAACTCGGCGCGAAGACGGCCGCCCTCCTGCGTCACCCGGCCGGTCACCAGCGCCTGAGCGTTGATCGCCGTCCAGTCCTGGAAGCGCGGCGTGGCGTCCGGATTGCTGATCTTCTCGATGAAGGCCTGCTTGTTGACCGGTGCGAACAGGCCGGACCGCTGCAGGTCGGCAGCGATCACGCCGGAAATCTGTGCACCCAGACCATCATTCGACAAAAGATCGGTGATGGCGATCGGCATGGGCTGGACATTGCCCTTGTTGATATTGAGTTCAACCACAGCATAAGCCGGAGTGGCGAGGGCTGCCGTCAGGCCTGCCAGTACCAGCAGGAGAGGAACGAGGGTTTTTCTGATCATATGTGCCAAGCCTTTCAGCATTAAAGCGCCATGTCGCCCGGTGCGCAGTTCAGGATGACTTCGACCGAGCTAGTTTCATTGTCGAATTGAGTCCGCGGCAAGTTCTTGAAAGGTGCCGCCCTAAGGAGGGCACGCACAGCACTTGCCGCAACAGCAATCTGCGTCTTTTTGGGGCCGCCCCTTGTCGTGAGGTATGGCTCGCCCGCGATCTGCCCAGTGCGATCGAGCCTGAGGCGAATTTGAACATGGACATTGTTCATGCCGGGCAGCCCCGGCATGATATTCCAATTCTCCGCCACTTTCTCGCGAATGCCATCCGCAGCCGCGCGCTCAAGCGGACGCGCGCCGGCGGCATTCGCAGGCTGAGCTGACGCTGAACCTGCCAGCATGATCCCAAGAGCCATAAGCAAGCTCAGGCCGAAACGGGGACAGTGGTTGGTCAAAAGCTGCACTGCTCGCATCACATCCCCATATCCGCCGCACTGAAATTGACGACGACTTCCTGCCAGTCGTCATACTTATCCGGCGGCAAAATTTTCAGGTAATCCGCCTGCGCCCGGAGCACGGCACGCACCGAGGCGCCCTGCATTGCGGCCTGCGTTGAAGCCGGGCCGCCGCTCGTCGTCGCCTCCGGTTCGCCGATGATCTGGCCAGACTTGTCGAGCCTGAAGTGCACCTTGATCCGCACGTCGCCAGCGCCCTCGAGACCGGGAGGGAGGTTCCAGTACTTTTGGATCAAATCACGCAGCCCATCCTGCTGGCTCTGGCTGAGCTTGCCTCCCCCGAGCGATTTCATGCCACCGCGCGAGGCGACCTGGGTATCGGCGCCGGCGGAAGCCTGTTTGGACGAACGCGCTGCGCCGCCCTTTGACGATGTATTGTTCAGAACGTTTGCGATCTGATCAGCTAGGCCATCGTCCAGCCCTTTGTTGGAGCCTTTAGCAGTTTCGTGTTTCTTGTCGCTGTCCTTGTGGCCGTCATCAGTCGAGGTATTCTTGCTGGTACTCTGAGTGATCGTCTTATCCGTGGGCTTCGCCGTCGGCTTCGCGTCCGCTACCTGTTGAGGCTTCGCAACGGGCTTCGGCTCCGGTTTGGGGTCGGGCTTTGCCTCCGCGGTCTTCGGCGGCTGCACTGGCTGCGGCTTCACATCGGGAACGGGAACTTTGTCCGCTGGTGGCTGTGCAGCCTGCTCGGTCGGATTTTCGGTTACCGGCTTCGGATCAGCCTTTTGCGGAGTGGGAGTTGGCGTAGGTGTTGGGGTCGGAGCAGGCGTGACCTCGGCCTTCTGCGGCGTCGGTTCCGTCTTCGGCGGCGGGGGCGTCGGCGTTGGAGTCACGTCTGGCTTCTGCTGCGGAATGGCGGCCACTTCTTTCGGCGCAGCCTCAGTATCCTGCTGCTCGATGGTCTTGACGTCGTTCGGCCGCGGATCGTTCTGCGGAACAGGCGTATCCACCTTCTTCGGTGCTAATGCCGCTGTGTCGCTCTCCGGCCGTTGGGTCGGTACGACCGGGTTCTTGATATCGACGTTGTTCTCGCCAACATTCTGAGCATTGGCGACCTGATCTTGCTTAGTCGTCTGCTTCCGCGCGACGTGATCCGTAACAGGTGCCTTTTTCTCGCCCTGCTGCATTTGATCGGCAGGGACGATATCGACATCCATTGCCGTGCTTTCCGGCGTCTCCAGAGGCGCAGGCGCACTCAGCGTCAACATGGCGCCGATCAGCACCAAGATGTGAATGACCGCAGATGTGGCGATGCTACGCTTCATGGCGATCCGTCAGTGGTCCGTTATCTGCTGCGTAACCAGGCCGATATTCTTGTAACCAGCCTCCTGAATGCGCGACATGACGTCGGCGATGACGCCATAGGGCGCTTTCCCGTCGCCGCGCACGAAAATGCGTTCGTTATAGCCGGTGGTGGCGATCGCCTTCAGCTTGGCGGCAATGTCAGCCGCTTCGATCTGCGTTTCCTGCAGGAAGACCTGGCCATCCTGCTTGATGGAAATGGTGATTGGCTGGGTCTGGGCGTTCAACGCGCCAGCCTGCGTTTGCGGCAAGTCGATCGGCACGCCCGACGTCATCATCGGCGCGGCCACCATGAAGATGATCAGCAGCACGAGCATGACGTCGACGAGCGGCGTCACGTTGATATCGGCGATCGGACCACCCCGGCCACCGCCGCGGCGTCCGCCCCGGCGGCCACCGCCGCCACCTTTGCCTCCAACAGACATTGCCATGTGATTTACTCCGGTTCCGTCTGCGACTTACTGCGCCGCCTGGCGCGGCTGCAGCTTCTCATCGATCTGGCGCGACAGGATTGCGGAGAATTCGTCCGCAAAGCCTTCCATGCGCGCCGACAGCTTGCCGGCATCGGCCGAGAACTTGTTGTAGGCGATAACCGCGGGAATAGCCGCGACGAGGCCGATCGCGGTCGCGAGCAAGGCTTCGGCGATACCGGGAGCAACGACCGCGAGGTTCGTCGACTTCGAACCGGCGATCGCCTGGAACGAGGTCATGATACCGACGACGGTGCCGAACAGGCCGATGAATGGGCCTGCCGAGCCGATGGTCGCAAGCGATCCGAGGCGGGCGATCAGATGTTCCGATTCACGCGCCAGCGTGACGTCCATGGCGCGATCGATGCGCATCTGCAGGCCGATCGGCGAACGCGCGCCGCGCTCGAACGACTTCTTCCATTCGCGCATGGCGGCAACGAAGATGGCGCCGAGTCCCGTATTGGTGCGCTCCGAAAGCGTGCGATAGAGTTCCTCGAGCGACTGACCCGACCAGAAGACCTGTTCGAAATGATCGAACTGCCGGCGTGCCCGAGCGTAGCTCAGATACTTGTCGATGACGATCGCCCACGTCCATACGGATGCCGCGAGCAGTCCGAGCATCACGAGCTTGACCACCAAGCCCGCCTGCATGAAAAGCGACCAGAGGGTGATGTCCGGTGTGGTGGCCGCTGCCAATGCTACTTGTTCCATTGATCCAAAATCCCCGAATCCAAACGCCCGGCGCTAGACCGGGCGGCTAAAAGTGATCTCACAAGAAATGTTTGGCAGCCGCCGCTGAACGCCCTGGTCAAAGCCTTCCAAGCTTACAACTGCCTTCTTGCCGTCAAATTTGGTCAAAGGAAGGCGTGCGCCGCACAAACTCCGACATCGGCAGTAAGACACTATTATGGTTAAAAGAATGTTAGCGTCGGAGCATAAAAGATTGGACGGTGACGAAGGTTATTCTGTCTGCTGGAAGAACGAACCCGGCAAAACCGGCGGCAGGCACAAAACAAATCTTGCGCGCGGAAATTCCTTCACACAAAAGTCAAGTTTTAGCAAGGAGACTTTTCGGACCGCGACATTGCCGTGCGCGGTGGCCTGCCAGCCGCGCATGCAGCCTGCGTCGTGAGGCTAAACTGTAGCCTCGGACGCCACCAGCATCTGCGTGGCCAGCTTCTCGGGTAACCGCCGCGGTTTTCCCTTGGCGTTGATCACCGCGATAATGACCTTAGCCGCGATCAGCAGCGTCTCGCCGCGGCGGATTTCCTGGGAAAGCACCATCTTGGCGCCGCCGGCCTTCTCGGTCGTCGTGCGAATCACCAGCAGATCGTCCATTCGCGCCGGTCCCCTGAAGTCGATCTCCATGCGGTGAACGACGAAAACCAGCCCTTCCTCGTCGGCATTCAGAAGCTCGCGCTGTTCCACGCCGAGGCAGCGCAGATAGTCCGTGCGGCCGCGTTCGAGGAAGTGGAGGTAGCGCGCATGATAGACGAGACCGGAAAAATCCGTATCCTCATAATAGACTCGCTGCACCAGCCGGTGGCCACCGGCTTCCAGTTCCCCGGCAATCAGAAAGGGGCTGTTCATCGTCGCCGCATCTCCAAAAAATCTGGGGACCCTCTTTGGCCGAAGTTCCGCCATCAAGCAAGCTTTGAACGATTGTCATAAATACTGACTATCCGGAATGGTGCCGGATAGCGGTCGACGCAGAAGGAAATGATCTCATGAAAATAGCGGTAATGGGCGGCGACGGTTTCATTGGTTGGCCAACCTCGCTGCATCTCTCCGATGCCGGTCATGAGATCCATATTCTCGACAATCTCTCCCGCCGCTGGATCGACACGGAACTCGGCGTGCAATCGCTGACGCCGATGGATTCGATCCAGGAACGCACCCGCATCTGGCACGCCGAAACCGGCCGCCGCATCCACTTCCACCTCATCGATCTCGCCAAAGACTATGAACTTCTGAAGAAGTGGCTCGCCGAGCACCGCCCCGACGCGATCGTGCATTTCGCCGAACAACGTGCCGCACCCTATTCGATGAAGAGCGACCGCCACAAGAACTACACGGTCAACAACAACGTCAGCGCCACCCATAATCTCCTGAACGCGCTGGTCGAGCTCAATCTCGACGCCCATCTTGTCCATCTCGGCACCATGGGAGTCTATGGCTATTCCACGGTTGGCGCCGCCATTCCGGAAGGCTATCTGCCCGTCGGCATCGAAACCGCCGATGGCCGAACGGTCAACCAGGATATTCTCTATCCGGCCAATCCGGGCTCGATCTACCATATGACCAAGTGCGTGGATCAGCTTCTCTTCCAGTTCTACGCTAAGAACGATGGCCTGAGGATCACCGACCTGCATCAGGGCATTGTCTGGGGCACGCATACGGAACAGACCCGCCGCCATGAGCAGATCATCAACCGTTTCGACTATGACGGCGATTACGGCACCGTACTGAACCGCTTTCTCATCCAGGCGGCGATCGGCTATCCGCTGACCGTGCACGGCACCGGCGGCCAGACCCGCGCCTTCATCCACATCCAGGATTCCGTGCGCTGCATAGAGCTGGCGCTGAAGAACCCGCCGCCGCGCAACGCCCGCGTCGAGATCTTCAACCAGATGACGGAGACGCATCGGGTCCGCGATCTCGCCGAAATGATCGCCAAGTTGAGCGGTGCGGAAATCGTTTATCTGCCGAACCCGCGCAAGGAAGCGCCGGAGAACGACCTGATCGTCAAGAACGACAAGTTTCTCGATCTCGGCTTGGCGCCGATCACCCTGCAAGCGGGTCTTTTGAGCGAAATCGTCGATGTCGCCCGAAAATATACCTACCGCGTCGATCGCTCGCGCGTTCCCGCCGTTTCCGCCTGGACCAAGGATCTGGCAGCGACGATCAACCACGATCCCGAAGGCAAGCGATTGAAGTCGGTCTCATGATGTTCGGAAGCGAAATGCTGCAGGGTGTGCGGCCACGCTCCAGCCCGCGAGCGCGGCAAGCCTTTGTCACCCTCGTCACCAATGCCGACTACGCCATGGGCGCGACGGCGTTGATGCACTCGATTTCATGCACCCACACCAAAGCGGATATGGTCGTGCTGCACACGGCAGGCGTCGACGAAAGCGATCTAGCGCCGCTGGAGGGACTCGGCTGCCGGCTGGTGGACGTGGAGCATCTGCCGCTTTCCGATGAATTCAACGAGCGGCACGCACGCGGCAATCTCCACGCCAACGCCCCCTTCACCAAGGGCCGCAAGCCGTCCTTCCACTCGCCGCTCGATAATTTCTGCAAGCTGAGGCTTTGGCAGCTCATCGACTACGACACCTGCGTCTTCATCGACGCGGATGCGCTGGTGCTGAAGAATGTCGACAAGCTCTTCGACTATCCGGAATTTTCCGCCGCACCCAATGTCTACGAAAGTCTCGCGGATTTTCATCGAATGAATTCCGGCGTCTTCGTCGCCAAGCCTTCGCTTGCAACCTTCAAGGACATGCTGAAGCTGCTCGATCGTCCCGACGTTTTCTGGCGGCGCACCGACCAGACCTTTCTCGAGACATACTTTCCGGACTGGCATGGCCTGCCTGTCTTCATGAATATGCTGCAATATGTATGGTTCACCATGCCCGCGCTTTGGGATTGGAAGGGCATTTCGATCCTGCACTATCAATATGAGAAGCCTTGGGAGAAGAATCACCCGAAGGCCGATCAACTGAAGCCTCTGATCGATTTGTGGCACCATTTCCATGCCGGGCGCGAGGTGCCCGACATCGCCGCCTTCGCCAATCCGAAAGAAGCAGCATGAAAGTTCTGGTTTCGGGCGGAACAGGTCTCGTCGGTCGCTATATCGTCGAGGAGCTGCTTGCCGCCGGATATCGAGTTGCCGTCGGCGGCCGCAACGCACCGGAACCCGGCCTCTTCTCGCAGCCCGTCACGTTCGTACCGCTTCGCCTCGATCCTTTAGATGATCAGCGCGACGTCTTCGACGATGCCTATTTCTTCGTGCATGCGGCGTTCGCGCATGTCCCCGGCAGATATCGCGGCGGCGAAGGCGATGACCCTGAGGGCTTCCGCCGGCTCAACCGGGATGGCACCATAAAGCTGTTCGAAACAGCAAAACGAGCAGGCATCCGCCGCTGCATCTTTCTCTCCTCACGCGCCGTCTATGGTGACCGGCTAGCCGGCGAGATGCTGACGGAGGACATGGTCCCGACGCCGAACACGCTCTATGGCGACGTGAAGCACGATGCCGAACACGCCCTCTTCTCCCTTTCCGCTCCCGGTTTTGCGACGGCAAGCCTCAGGGCGACAGGCGTCTACGGCGAGCTCCGTCCGAATAAGTGGGATGATCTTTTCGCGGATTACCTAGCGGGAAAGTCGGTTCTTTCCCGCGCCGGAACCGAGGTCCACGGCCGGGACGTCGGCCGCGCCGTCCGCCTGCTGCTAGAGACCGAGACCAGCCGCATCAGCGGTGAGGCTTTCAACCTTTCGGATATTCTCATCGACACGCACGAGATCCTTGCGCATCTGCAGCGGGCAACCGGCTCTCCGCACCCCCGGCCCGCACCCACACCACAAGGCGCCGTCAGCGTCATGGATACCTCGAAAATCCAGGCACTCGGCTGGCGCGGCGGCGGGGCGGCGTTGCTGCAAGAGACGGTTGCGAGATTGGCAATGCCGTCACGCCCTGCGACCTTCAGCGCATCAGCATCGTCTCGTCCCAGCTAAGCACCGCCAATTCCTCACCCCGAAACCTCGCGTCGTCGGCAACGATGAATTCATCCAACTGCGGCGGGGCGACGCTGCTGCCGGCGAGCATGGCATGCACCTGACCGCGGTGATGGGTCTGGTGCTGGAAGAGATGGCTCAGCACATCCTCCGCACGTTCCCTCTGGATGCGATTGTCCCGATGCAGATCGACCAGCCGCACCAGCGCCTCGGGATTTAGATGTTCACATAGATTTGCAAGCCGTCGGTCGACTTTGCCTTGCTCCATCGACAATGCATCCAGCGTGTCAAACGGCTCTTCGTTGTCGAAAGCCTTGAGACCGAGCGTGCCGCCTTCCAGCGCATCGACGTAAAACCAGTCGACGGTCAGGATATGGTTGAGCGTCGACTTGATCGACGGGAAGAAACTCACCCGCTTGGCCTCGAACTCGCCGGGCTGAAGGGCTGAGCAGGCTTGATGCAATCGGGTATTCGCCAACGCATTGTTATAAGCGAGCTTGCGGAATACGCGGATCGGATCGAAACCTGACATGCTGCACTCCCTTCTCTATGCTTTGTCGAGATCACCATCCCGCCAAACCAGATGGCGCGCACTCAGTGGCAGGCTTTCGATTTCCTCGGCGATGAAATAGGGCGGAATATCCAGTGCAACCAGCGCCTCGCGCGTCGCCGGCACCCATTTGAATTCGAGATGATCGTCGCCGTCTTTGAGGCGATGAACAATCTCCTCAGGATGGAACGGAAAACTCCGGGGGATATCCATCAGATAATAGAGTCCTAGCTCGTGCCAATTGCGCCGCTCGTAGCGAAAGAAATTCTCCACCATCCAGAGCAGCCGGCCAACCGCCACCTCGACGCCCAGCTCTTCGATCATCTCTCGCCGCAACGTCTCCTCGGACGTCTCGCCGATTTCCGCCCGGCCACCCGGAAAGGTCCAGAACGGTTCATGCACGGCGCGATGGACGAGCACATGCCCCTCACGAAAACCGAGGCCGGCAACACGCATCTGATAACGCGCATGACCAGCGTTCAACCTGATGATCTTGCGTTTCGACATCGTGCTATCCCAGATCGATCACAACGATTTCCGGCGGCACGCCAACACGAACCGGCGCGACCGAACAGCCAAGGCCCCCGGAGACGATAATATGCCGGTTCTCCTCGACGATATGGCCATAGACATACCGGTCGCCATAGCGCGACGGCAAATAAGGCGACCAGCCGAAAACCCTGACCTGCCCGCCATGCGTATGGCCAGACAAGGTCAGCGACACGCGCGACGGTACGGTCGGAAAAATATCGGGCTCATGGGCGAGCAGGATGACCGGCGCCACGTCATTCACCTGCGCCAGCGTGCCCGAGAGATCATCGAGCCCCGTCGTGAACTGGCGCTTCCAGCGCACGCTCCGGCGCAAAGCAAGCTGATCCTCGACACCCGCCAGCCAAAAGCCGTATCCATCCTTTTCCAGGCGAGCCGAACGATTGGAATAAACCGGAATACCGACATCCGCCAACGCTTTATGACTGAATGTCGGGCCGGCGCCGCGCTTTTGCGCCGTCGCATCGTGCCACCAATCATGATTGCCGACGATCGCGTGAACGCCGAGCGGCGCCTTCAAGGCCGCGAGTTCCGCCGCCCACACCCGATGATCGACATGGCCGGTTACGAAATCCGTTCCCGATGTGTAATCGCCCAGGAGAACGATGATATCGCCACCGAGATCATTGGCGCGGGCGCAGATGGATGCGATGCGATCAGCCGTCATCCACGGCGTGCAAGCGTGAAAATCGGCGAGCGCTACGATCCTCAATTTCAGCCCCGGCGTCCAGCCCGGCGGCGTGAGCTGGTATCGGGCTATGCTCAGCCGCACGACGGGCTCGTATCCGAAGGCATAGCCGCCGAGTGTCATTAACCCGACGATACTGCTGCCGAAGAATTTCAGGAAGCCGCGTCGACCAATCACTCGCCTTCCTCCTGGAACAGCCTGAACTGTGCTGCCTCCAGGTCCTTCGGCGGCTGCATCCCAAGATGCCTCCAGGCAATCGCCGTCAGCACGCGGCCGCGCGGCGTGCGCTGGATGAAACCCTGCTGGATCATATAGGGCTCGATGATATCCTCGATCGCGTCGCGCGGTTCGGAGAGGCCCGCCGCGATGGTTTCGATGCCGACCGGGCCGCCGCCGAAATTGACGGCGATCATGTTGAGATAGCGTTTGTCGAGCTGGTCGAAGCCGACATTGTCAACCAGCAGCCGCGTCAATGCCTCGTCGGCGATCTCGCGGGTTACGGCCTCGGCCTTCGCGACTTCGGCAAAATCACGCACCCGGCGCAGCAGGCGGCCGGCGATGCGCGGGGTGCCGCGGGCGCGCCTGGCAATCTCACGCGCGCCTTCTTCGGTTATGCCAAGCCCCATCAGCCGCGCTCCACGGCGCACGATCAACTCCAGTTCCTCGACCGTATAGAAGCTCAAGCGAACCGGAATGCCGAAACGATCGCGCAGCGGCGTCGTCAACAGGCCGAGACGCGTGGTCGCCGCAACCAGCGTGAACTTGGCGAGATCGATCTTCACCGAACGCGCCGCCGGGCCTTCGCCGATGATCAGGTCAAGCTGGAAATCCTCCATGGCCGGGTAGAGGATTTCTTCGACGGCCGGGTTGAGGCGATGGATTTCGTCGATGAAGAGCACATCGCGCTCTTCGAGATTGGTCAGAAGTGCTGCAAGATCGCCGGCCTTGGCAATGACCGGACCGGAGGTCGAGCGGAAATTGACGCCAAGCTCCTTCGCCATGATCTGCGCCAGCGTCGTCTTGCCGAGACCCGGCGGACCGACGAACAGCACGTGATCCAGCGCCTCTCCTCGCCCCTTCGCAGCCTCGATAAACACCTTTAGATTGGCGCGCGCCTCCGCCTGGCCTGTGAACTCGTCCAGCGACTGCGGCCTCAGCGTCACATCCAAGTCTTCGCCCCGCTTTTCCGGCGATATCAGGCGTGCGGCTTCGCTCATGTCAGAAGTTCCATTCCGGGTATGCGTTTGGCGGCTTTTTCATCGAAGGTCATCGTCAGATTGCAGCCGGCTTTGCGATTGCGCAAGGCGATGAACGTATCGGCGAACTCGACTTGCGAGGACACCATGATGCCCAGCACCTCCTCAACCAAAAGCTCGTCCTCTAGCAAGATATCCTCGGCCTCAAGCAAATCCGAAATACCTTCCATAATTTGCGATCGCGACAGTTTCGTTTTTCGGCGTAAAAACCAGGCAAACTCCATCAATGTGATGCAATTGATGTAGCCTGGACCGATTTCAGGAAGGCGCGCGAATAGTTTCGTGACCTTCTCATTCTGCGAAGGATCATCCTGAAGGAAGAAACGGATCAGGATATTGGTGTCGAGTCCGATCATTCCTTGCCCAAAACATGCTCGACAATAGCATCGCCGATCACATCATCCATTTCTTCGACCGTAATCGGAGCGCGGTGCGGATCATAGAATTTTCCAGCAAGATCGATGGCTCGCTTGTTTTTTGCCTTCATGATGATCTCGCCGTTACGATGAACGTAGCGAATCTTGTCGCCGGGCTTCAATTTTAGAATATCCCTGACTTCCGCCGGCACCGTTGTCTGCCCCTTCGATGTCATTGTTCCGTAAAACACGGTCATCGCTCAATCTCCTTACAATTGAAGAATAGTAAGGAGAAGTGGAAAATGCAAGGGATTACCGAGACAGCTCCTTGAGTCCCAGCCTGATCAGCTTGGCGCTGTCGGCCCCCTCACCCGCCGATTTCATCGCGGCCGCGACTGCGTTCGCGGCCTGATCGCGGGAATAGCCAAGATTGGTGAGCGCGGACACTGCGTCGGCGACCGGAGCGGAAGCGACACCTTCGCCCAATTCCTGCTTGAGGCCGATATTGATCGCCTCCCCCGCAAAAGCCGGCGCCTTGTTCTTCAGCTCGGTGACGATGCGCATCGCCACCTTCGGTCCGACGCCCGGCGCCCGTGACACGGCGCTGCGATCCTGTAGCGCGATCGCATTGGCAAGCTCCGCCGGCGTCAGCGTCGACAACAGCGCCAGCGCCACCTTTGCGCCGACGCCCTGCACGGTCTGCAGAAGATTGAACCACTCCCGCTCGAATACCGTCGTAAATCCGAAAAGACGTATCTGGTCCTCGCGGACATAGGTCTCGATGAAGAGAACACAGGCTTCGCCCACGGAACCGAGTTTCGACAGCGTGCGCGCCGAGCAATAGGCGACGTAGCAGACACCATGCACATCCACGAGCGCATAGTCCTCGCCGATCTCTTCGAGTGTGCCTTTCAACTTGCCGATCATGAATGATGTCCGTCAGGGATGGGTTTCAGGGGAAATGAGATCAAGTGAAGGGAAGTAGGAGCGGTAGCGAGCGGCATCCCGCGTCAGCAACCGGTAGCGGCGCCACTCGGCATGGGCACCGATAAGAAAATCAGGCAATGTTCTTTCCCGCTGACCGCCCGTGAGCCGATAAAGCCTGTGCGCTTTGCCCGCCCGAAAAGCGGCCTCGTAAGGCATATGTTCCCGCTTGAGATTCAGCCACGACAAGGCTGCCAGCACGTCCTCCTCGGTCAGCACGGAAGCGGCCAATTCCGACCACACAACGGGGTTCATAACCAGTTCCCCCTCGCCTGCGCATTGTTTCAGAGACTGAAGTGACCACCGCCGGTGTAAAGTTGCCGGACCAAGGACATCGATGAAAATATTAGTATCAACGAGGGTCGACGTCGTCACGTGGACCCCTCAACCATTCCATATATTCGTCAGTGGTCATGCCACCAAGATCAAGCGTTCCCTTTACGCGCTCCGCCCAATCGTCGAAATCACGGATCGGCCCTTGCGCACCTCTGTCCACTCTGACCAGCAACGCCCCGTTTCCCGAAGCAACAAAATCCACTTCCGAACCAGGGCCGATGCCCAGCCGGTCTCGAATTTCCTTGGGGATGGTCACCTGACCTTTTTCCGTGACGCGCATGGTAATACCTCTTCAGTAATACTTAGCGGCACAACCGGAACAAGTCAAGAACAAGCTACCCCGCCAGTGCCGCCTGACGCATCCGGCTAGCACCGCGATTGTGGGCATGGCAGATGGCGATGGCGAGCGCATCGGCGGCGTCGTTGCCTTTGAACTCCACTTTCGGCATCAGGATCTTCAGCATCATGTGGATCTGCTGCTTCTCGCCATGACCCACGCCAATCACCGCCTTTTTGACGGCGTTCGGCGCATATTCCGCTACCTGCAGCCCGGCACGCGCCGGCACGAGCATGGCGATACCGCGCGCTTGGCCGAGCTTTAGCGTCGCCACCGCGTCCTTGTTGACGAAGGTCTGTTCGACCGCGGCTTCGTCCGGCTTATAGCTGTGGACGATATCGGCCAGCCCGTCATGAAGCTGGCAAAGACGCGACGCGAGATCCATCTCGCCATCCGATGTCACGGTTCCCGAGGCAACGAAACGCAGGGAATTGCCCAATGTATCGATAATGCCCCAGCCGGTACGGCGCAGGCCGGGATCGATGCCGATGATTCGAATCGTGTTCTGCATGCGTCAACCTATCTTTGGAGCAGCAGATGTGCCAGTAAAATGTGAACAAAACAAAAACAAACTCCGAAGCCAATCGTCTTTCAGTAGCTTTTAGCGCTATGACGAAATTGACGCGCAGGGTTTGGAATGGAGTGCCCGCACTCCTACATGGAGAACATTGCTCCTCCCTTTTCACCACGCAGGTCTCTTGCCATGGTCCCTTTTTCCATTCTCGATCTTTCGCCCGTTGCCGAGGGCAGCACCGTCAGCCAATCTTTTGAAGGCTCGAAGCGCATGGCCCAAAAGGCCGAGGCGCTTGGCTACAGCAGGTTCTGGCTGGCGGAGCATCATGGCATGCCCGGCGTTGCCAGCGCCGCGACGGCGGTCGTGATCGGCCACGTCGGAGCAGCGACCTCGCGTATCCGCATCGGCTCGGGCGGCGTCATGCTGCCGAACCATTCACCGCTGGTGATCGCTGAACAATTCGGCACGCTCGAAGCCCTGTTCCCGGGCCGCGTCGATCTCGGCCTCGGCCGTGCGCCGGGCACGGATATGCGCACGGCGCAGGCACTGCGTCGCAACCTCGATGCCGGCGCCCAGAGCTTTCCGAATGATATTGTCGAGCTGCAGCACCTGTTCAGCCCCGCCGACGAGAACCAATCGATCCTTGCCGTGCCCGGCAACGGCGCCAAGGTGCCGATCTGGCTGCTCGGTTCAAGCCTCTACAGCGCCCATCTCGCTGCCATGCTCGGCCTGCCCTATGCCTTCGCCTCGCATTTTGCACCCGAAGCCCTGCTCGACGCGGTCGCCATCTATCGCGACCGTTTCACACCATCGACATCGCTTGACAAGCCCTATGTCATGGTCGGCATCATGGGCTCGGCGTCGGATACGGATGAAGAAGCGCAATATCACTTCACCTCGGCACAGCAGCAATTCGTCAACCTGCGCCGCAATGTCCGCGGCCCCTTCCCACGCCCCCGCAAGGACATGGACGATTTCTGGACACCGATGGAAAAATTGAACGTCGAGCATACGCTCCGCTACGCCGTGGTCGGCTCGCCCGAGACTGCGGAGGCCAAGCTTTCGCAGTTCATCAAGGATACGGAAGCGGATGAAGTGATCATCTCGATGCCGATTCATGACATCGAGGCGCGGCTGAGATCTGTGGAGCTATTCGCGCAATTACCGTCGTTCAAAAAGGCGGCGTAAATACCTTCGCCCCAGCGGGGAGAAGGTCGCGCGGCACGCGCGGGTTGAGGGGCGTTACCGGCAAATAACTAGATTGCGAGCAGGGTCCAAGCATCTTGCGGTGCAATGCCCCCTCATCCGCCTCTTCGGGGCACCTTCTCCCCGCAGGGGAGAAGGTAAAGACCATCAAGCCGAAAGCTTGGCCAGGATCTCTTCGGAGACTTCGAAGTTCGAATAGACGTTCTGCACGTCGTCATCGTCTTCCAGGCTGTCGATGAGTTTCATCAGCGACTGTGCCTTTTCTTCGTCGACCGGCACATTGTTCTGGGCGCGCCAGATCGCCTTGACGGTTTCGGCTTCGCCGAGCGTCGCTTCCAGCGCCTTGGCGACTTCGTTCATCGCTTCGAAACCGCAGATTATGGTGTGGCCTTCTTCGTCGCTCTCGACATCGTCGGCGCCGGCTTCGATCGCGGCTTCCATCACCTTGTCGGCATCGCCAGCCTCGGGCTTGTAGGTGATTTCGCCGACATGGTCGAAGGAGAAGGAGACGGAACCAGTTTCGCCGAGCGCACCGCCGGCCTTGGTGAAGATCGAACGGACGTTCGAGGCGGTGCGGTTACGGTTGTCGGTCAGCGCCTCTACGATGATCGCCGTGCCGCCGGGGCCGTAGCCCTCATAGCGGACCGCATCGTAATTCTCGGTGTCTGCGCCGGAGGCTTTCTTGATGGCGCGGTCGATATTGTCCTTCGGCATCGACTGCGCCTTGGCGTTCTGGATCGCCAGGCGCAAACTTGCGTTCATGGTCGGATCAGGCAGACCCGCCTTCGCGGCGACGGTGATTTCACGCGCCAGCTTGGAGAACATTTTCGAACGCACCGAGTCCTGACGACCCTTGCGGTGCATGATGTTTTTAAACTGTGAATGGCCAGCCATGGCACCCCTGTTCACGTCTTTTGTTGGGAATGGGCCGCCTTATAAGAGCGAAGCGCCTTTCATTCAAGCAAAAAGCCCGTAAAGACGCCCATGACGAGCGCTCGGCAACGATATCCTTCAGAGGAGTGCCCGGGCGGAGGGAGAGGGCCGCCCGGGCATCGTGCTGATCGGCTCAAAGCCCCTTCAGCACGTAAATCAGCGGCTTTCGCGGCAGGGTTTTCAGCGAAACCGTGGTGCTTGCGGTCGGCGCGTAGGCTACGTCGAAATCGGGACCGAACATCGCCAGGAATTGCTGTATCGGTGGTCCCCAGCGATGCATGGGCAAAATGAGCGACGAACGCAGCCGCTTCACCACCCGGCTCATGCTATCAGCGCCCATGGTAAGGCCGCCGTCGACCGGCACCATGACGACATCGAGCCGGCCGACCTCGGCATATTGTTTGTCGTTGAGTTCGAAATGCAGGTGACCGAGATGACCGATGCAAAGGCCGGCCACTTCGAAGATGAAGATCGAATTGCCATTTGCCTCGACACCTCCCGAATAGGAGCGGATATCGGTCACCACATTGCGGATCAGCGTATCGCCGACGGTCAAATTGATCTTCGCCGGCTCGCCCGGCGTATCGCTCCAGCCGTGCAGCACATATTTGATCGCCGGGTCCGGCGTCAGCGTGTAGTGGCTCGGATGCGCCTTGTTCATCGTCACGACATCAGGTGTATAGGGCGGCTGAAAAACGCCGCTGAAATCCGTCGCGATCGACACGCCGCCGGGCGTCTCGATGAAGAGAGTGGCATGACCGAGAAAAGTGATTTTTACATCGCCGCCGACGGGATCGTTGGCCGGCATCGGCGCTGAACTCGAAAAGCTGGCGAATGTAGCCCGGGGCAGCGACTGCGCGATCGCCTGACATTGGCTGACATGTGGGCGGGAAGGTCTCTCCTGGGCATCTGCGATACTGCAACCCGCCACGGTGAGCAGAAAGATCACAGCGAAGACGGGAAATCGCAGCATCATGCCATCCCTTCAGCTCCACAGAGGGCGAAGAATGCGGCATGGTCTGAGGTACGTCCAGCGGCAATCCCGATCGGATTGCTCACAATCGCGTCATCGCCGCCGGGCGATCAATAGCTGGCCAATATCTAACGCCAGAATTCCGGAATGGTCTCAGCCAGGCGGGGCCCGATCCTGAGCGGCGCGATCTTTTCGGCCAGCCCCGTCGCATCCGATATCTCGACACCGACGCCACAGATGGTGGCCGGCCCGGAGGCTGCCTCGAAACGGCCCTTCGGCATCTTCGAGATGAAGCGGTTGAGCGGCTCTTCCTTTTCCATGCCAAGCGAGGAATCGTAATCGCCGCACATGCCTGCATCCGACATGTAAGCGGTACCACCGTTCAGGATCTGCGCGTCTGCTGTCGGCACATGCGTGTGCGTGCCGACGACGAAGCTGGCGCGGCCATCGACGAAATGCCCGAAACATTGTTTCTCGCTGGTCGCTTCCGCATGGAAATCGAAGACGATGGCGTCCGCCTGCTCCTTCAGCGGGCAGGCATCAAGGATCGCCTCCGCCGACTTGAACGGATCGTCCAGCTCTGGATGCATGAAGACGCGGCCCATGATGTTGGCGACGAGCACCCGGGCACCGTTGCGGGCATAATAAATGCTGGAACCGCGGCCGGGCGTGCCGGCCGGATAGTTGGCGGGGCGCAGAAACTGATCGTGGCGCTCGCAGAACACCACCGCTTCCTTCTGATCCCAGACATGATTGCCCGTCGTCACCACATCGGCCCCGGCATTGATCGTTTCCAGGAAAATGTCCTCGGTGATGCCGAAGCCGCCGGCGGCGTTCTCGCCATTGACGATGACAAAGTCGAGCTTCAGATCGGAAATCAGGCCCGGCAGGCGATCCCATACCGCAACCCGTCCAGTCTTGCCGACCATGTCACCTAAAAATAGCAGCCGCATTCCTATCCAACCTCTACGGAAACGAAATTGAGTCCGCTCTCGGTCAAAATCGCGTCAAGACGGACATCATGCGGCTCAGCCGGTACTGATGGCACTTCTTGGCAATCAAAAGCAATGCCGATCAATCGTGGATTCAGCCCTTTTTGCTGTAGCCGATCAATGGCGCGGTCGTAATAGCCCGCACCGTAGCCGATGCGATGACCGGTATTGTCGAAAGCCGAAAGCGGCACCAGCATGATCTGTGGGTCCAAAACCGCAGCTTCCGGCCCCGGCCCTGCCGTGCCAAAGCCGCTGGAAACCAGTTCCGCACCCGGAACGAGTTCGCGGAAAACGATGGTGCGTTTGTCGAGAATGACCGGCACGCAAAGCCGCGCACCCCTCTCGCGCAGCCGTGCCATCAGCGGCCGTATGTCCACTTCCGATCGGATTGGCAGGAAGCCGGATATGATTTCTCCGGGTTGAAACTCGATCGCATCGCCGGCATGCGCAAGCATCGCCAGCCCCTTTTCGATACGCTCGTCGGGAGAAATGGCATCACGTGCTGCCAGGCGCTCGTTGCGATATAGGGTTTTCAGCTCTTTGGGGGTCATCGGGCTTTCGCGGATTTCGACAATATCACGAAAACATAATGAGCCAGCGGCCCATTGCAATGCGTGAACGCGACATGCGGTGATTGCATGCTCGCCGGAGGCGTCAACCGTCCCGACGCATCACCGAGATCCGGCCGTCTTCATCAATATGCGCGCGGACATTCTCATAGTTCAGCAGCGTCCGATGATTGGTATCGAGGGGATGGGAATGGGTCGCCGAAATCACCATGACGTCGGCGCCAGCGGCTTCACCGGCTTTGATGCCCGCCATCACGTCTTCGAAAACCAGGCAATCGGATGGCCGCAGACCGAGGCGCTCAGCGCCGAGGATGTAGCATTGCGGATCGGGCTTGCCGATCTTGACATCTTCGGCGGTGACGATGAAGCGTGGGACCGGGACGCCGGCGGCCGCAAGGCGTGCCTGCGCCAGCCGATAAGGCGAGGAGGTGACGATTGCCCAGCGCTCCGGCGGAAGCGAGGCCAGGAATTCGATGGCACCGGGGAGCGGCACCACGCCTTCCACATCGGCGATTTCCGCTTCGGTGATCAACAGCGACTCCGCCACCGGATCGACGTCCGGCAGATTGAGCCGGCCGATCGTATCGACGCCACGCGAACCGTGCATGGTGGGCATGAATGCCGCGACATCCAGCCCCTTGCTGCGCGCCCAATCGCCCCAGACGCGCTCGGCGGCCGCGATCGAGTTGATGATTGTGCCATCCATGTCGAACAGAAATCCGGAATAGCTTTTGTCGAAGGCGAAAGACGGTGCGGCGGACAAGATTTAGTCCCTTTCGGTTTGGCGGGATCAGTCGGTGAGCCAGGGCTCACTCACGATATCTTTGCTCCGACTACCGATAGCGGCGGCAAGAAGCAAATGAATGCTGGATGGCAGGCGGGGAAAAGCTGGCTCACCGAGCTCTGGCATATCCATCGTCGCGGTAGGATGCGCGACGGAGCAAACCGCCGCGCATGCCGCTATATTATTCGCCGAGCCGGCTCTTCAGGCCGTCAATGATATGATTGGCCAACGCCTCATAGTCGTCGTCGAAATGATGGCCACCGTCCATGGCGATGACTTCGGCGCCCGTGCCCTTCAGCGAAGGGCAGGCGACATCCTCGTCGTCGTCCTTGCCATAGATGCATTGAACCGTCTTCGGATTGATCGACTTCAGGTCGCTGAGGGGATCGCCGCCCTTACCTTCGCTCTCGGCGCCGAGCCAACCCATGACCGAGATCACATAGTCGACCTTGCGCGACAGCGATAGCAGCGACATCTGCACGATCTTGTCCTTGTCCGGTTGCTTCAGCCGGTTGTAGCTCGCCGGCAGCACGTCGGCGCCGAAGGAATAGCCGATCAGCACCACATGCTTCACCTTGAAGCGCTTGGTGTAATATTGAATCATGCGGGCAAGATCGTCGGCGGTCTGCTGCGGATCGCGTTCCGACCAGAAGTAGTGCAGCGAATCGACACCGACGACCGGGATTCCCTGGTCCTGCAGATAGCTGCCGACCTCTTTATCGATATCGCGCCAGCCGCCGTCGCCGGAATAGACGATCGCCAGCGTGTCTTCCGTCGGCTTGGTATTCATGACATCGACCGGCAGACCGAGCGGCGACTTTTCGCTGTCGATGGTCTTCATCAGATCCACGAGCCCGTCGCTCAGCGCCGCATAGGCATCATCCTGATCGGAATCGGTGACCTGGACATCCGGATGCTCCTTCTGGATCTCCTCGACATGATTGCGCCCGTCCTTGGCAGCCTTCGAGGTGAAGGTCGCAAGGATCGGGTTCGGCAGCGCACCGTCCTGCAGGCCAAAGGACACGATGTCGCCATCGGTCTTCTTTTCGGCCGGCGTGCAAAGTTCCTGCTTCAACGCGATGCCGAAGGTCGGATCGACGGCGAGCGTACCGGCCACGGTGGCGTCAGGGGTCTGCGCGGCGATGGTCATCGCCATGGCACCGCCGGCGCCGACACCGGCGATGACAGGCAATTCATAGGTGCTGTCGGCAAAGGAGCGCTGCACCTGCTGGCTCAGCGACTCCAGATCGGAGACCATGTAGATGCAACCGTCATTCTGGCTGACGTCATACTTGTTGAGCGATGCCAGAAAGGACGGGTAATCGATGCCGATGACCAGGGTACCATTGGCGACGAGCTTGTCGGCGACGCCCTTTTCCTTATCGCCCCAGCCGGCAGCGTCAGAGATCAGAACGACCTCGCTCGTCACCTTGCCCTGGGGACGCATAATATGCGGCGGAGAGATCATGCCGAGATCGTATTTGGCGCCGTCCTCATCCGCTCTCGCCGCGCCCGATGCCAACAGGCCCGTTGTCAACAAGAATGCGAAAGCCAATGACATTGCGTATTTCAAGATCATTTCCTCACGACCCCCTTAAGTCCGCCCCCGATGAGGAATGTGGCATCCATCAACGCGATCATTGGACTGACACCTCCCGAAACGGCCAGGTAACGTGGCTGCCATTCGGGATGAAATTTGGATTTGAAGGCACGCAGCCCTTTGAAATTATAGTAGCGCTCGCCGTGCTCGAAGACCGTTCCGCCGACCCTGTCCCAGACCGGCGCCGATTCCCGTCTCGACATTCCCGACAGGGGTGCCATGCCAAGGTTGAAGCGCTGGAAGCCCTGCTCCTTCAGATATTCAAGGATCTGCACGAACAGAAAATCCATCGACCCCTTCGGCGCATCGGGCGAAAAGCGCATCAGATCGACGGAGCCCTCCTCCTTGGTTTCCGTCATCAGGATGTTGGCGAAAGCAACGATTTTACCATCCTTTTTCAACACGCCAATCGGTTGCGACGCGACGTAGTCGGGATCGAAGGCGCCGAGCGAAAAACCCTTTTCCTTGGCGTTGTGATCGGCAAGCCATGATTCCGAAACTTCAGCAAGCTGATCCATGACATCGGGCACATGCTGCGGCTCGATAACGGCAAATTCTAGTCCGTCCCGCACGGCGCGGCTCGCCGTCTGGCGCAGATTGGCCCATTTACCGCCCTTCAGCTCGAAATTCTGGAGATTGACCACGGCCAGCTCGCCAAGCTTGAAAGCACGCAAACCGGCATCGGCGCAAAAGGACAAAAGCATCGGCGATATCTGATAGAAGACCGAACGGCAGCCAGCCGAACGGGCGGTTTCGACGAAGCGCCAGACGAGTTCCGGCAGGGCATGCCGAGGCCCGATCGGATCGAACAGCGCGATCCAGGAACGACCCTGCTTACCATACATGATGAAGGCGTCACCCTTTTCGGAGAACATGATGCTCTTGTCGCCCATGCGCACGAGATTGGCGTCGGCAACGCCTTGCTTGCGCACGATTTCAACGGCACGTTCGACGGCATGATCGGAAACCGGCTCCAGGCGCGCCGCAGCCGGCCGCAGCAGGCTGAAGATCGCGATCGCCGACGAGACGATAGAGATGCCAAGCACGGCGCGAAGCCCGCGCGGCGCTTCTTCGGTAAATTCGAACTGCCACCAGAGTTGGTTGCTGTATTCGACGTCGCGATAGACGAAAAACAGGATGACGACCGCGCCGATGCAGATAACCGCAATTGCCGTCAGCCATCCCCCTGTCAGGGCTTGATTGAGCAGCGAAGCCGGGCGCGTGAACAGGCGGCGGCTGACAACGAGGCCGAAAACAAGGAAGGCGAGAAGCGCGGCCTCGACCACCGCAATGGCCTTCAACAGGGAGAATAGCAGCGCAAGAACCGCGGAGATGATCGAAACCCACCAGGCGCCGTCGAGACGTTGGCCGAGGCCGCGGGCGGCAACGATCATCGCCAGGCCGAGAAGGCTTGAAACAAAATGCGCGCTTTCGACGAGCGACAGCGGCAGAAAGCTGGACAGAAATTCGAGGTTCCTGTCCGGCGTCGGCGTCACGCTCGAAAACACCAGCATCATGCCGAGCAGGAGCGCGAAGGTCGACAGCAACTGCGGCATCAGACGGCCACCGATACGCCGCATGCTGGAGGCGGCCGGGTGGTCGACGAAACGACGCAGTTCCGCTGCCGAAACCGCAAGGATGGCGATCGCCAGCGGGATGACATTGTAGATGACGCGGTAGAGAACCAGCGAACCGAGAACAGCGTCGGCGTTCACGGAGCTGCCGAGCCACGCGATGATGATCGTCTCGAAAACGCCGAAACCGGCCGGAACGTGGCTCAGCACACCGAGACCGACGGCGATGGCGTAGATTGCGAAGAAGCCCGGCCAACCAATGGCCGAGTCCGGCAGTAAGACGTAGAGTACGGAGGCCGAGGCGGCGATGTCGACCGCCGTCACCAGGAATTGCCGGGACCAGGTTAGCGAATCCGGCAGGCGGATTGCGATCGGTCCGATCCGCACCTCGCGGCCATTGCGGCCCACGATGATAACGAAGGCAAGGGCCGCGATAATCGCACCGGCGATCATACGCAGCCACAGGCCGTCGACGTTGATCAGCGGGCCGATCTCATCGGCGATAATCAGCAGCGCGATGGCGCCGACTGCGGCAAGCCCAAGGCCAAAGGCGAGCGTCACGAAGGCGATAACGCGGGTAATGTCGTCCGGAGACAGACCGAGCCGGGTATAGGCGCGATAGCGGATCGCACCGGCACTCAGGGCGCCGAAGCCGGCGGTATTGCCGACGGCATAGGCGCTGAAGGAGGTCAGCGCCACATGCGGGAACGGCAGCCGCTTGCCGATATATTCCAGCGCGTTCTGATCGTAGAAGATCAGCGAGAAGAAGCTGAGACCCGTGAAGAACAGGGCAAGCAGGATGGACGAGACTTTCGTCGTCGCCAGCGCATGCACCACATCGTCATAGCGCACTTCGTTCGTCAGATCGAAGATCGCATAGGCGGCGATACCGAAGACGGCAACGGTGAGGATAGCGACGATCAGCGTGCGATTGCGGTTCAAGAATCCGCTTATGCCACCGCGCGTTTCCAGTTCCTCATCGGCTTTTTCCAGATCGATTGGGGTCGACATGCTCTACCTGTTTGAATTGGCTTTCGCCGGTCCCGTTTGCTCGGATGTGCAATAACGGTAATCTGCATCTCTGTGTTACCGCCTGCACTTCTTACGACGGGCTCTTGTTCTCGAGCGCTCCCATCATTCTGAATTTGGGCAATTTTGGCGCAGGACCCGTTCCGCCAGCAATGAATCTGTTATTATTTAAAGGAATTTGTCATTCACCCGGATTTTGAGCTTATCCACACAGAAAAGTGAACAGTGTGACCTGCAATCAACGCAGCTCTCTATCAGGAAATTCCCGCTAGTCACACCTGCCGATGCATCTTTTTGACCATCGTATCTTGCAAACCCAGCGCGCCTTGCGTTCCAGACCGCAACTCGAGCTTGTCGACCCGCTCCGACCTTTGGCGATATTCATCGGCTTGGTGGTCGGTTATGTATGTTATTCGGCTGGAAGAGCGACCGGCGCGGTCGTCCCGACAACTGTCCATGGCACGCAGGCTGACGCAGAGTTTGCATGCTTAGCACTGGGGAAAGCGCTGGCACTGATCTTCTCGGCGGCAACGCACCGCCGGGAAGCATGCGTGATTGAGACGGCGAGCAGCGCATCAGTGCTGCCTGCTGCCTCACCGATCCGGCGCTTCCGCTGGCTCGCCGCGCATTTCGCTCAGGAAAAATCCCTCGCGCAGATTGATGCCATATTCGACGAAAGCTTTCATGCAGCAGAGCATCTGCGTCCAACCCTCGCAATTCAGATAGGTGCCGCGCCGGCCGGCTGCATCCTCACGCCAGCCGGATTCCTCGATCGTCACGAGGGTACCGCCGTCATCCAGCGGTTCGAACGTCATCTCGACTTTCGTCCTGTAGCGCACGCCGTCTTCGCCGGTGCCGCCATCCCAATGAAAGATGATGCGCCGATCGGTTTCCACCTCGTTGACCTCGACCGGTGCGTTCTTCCACCAGATCACGGTCGTTCCAGCCACGAGCGGCGCGCTGGCGCCGCCGACGGTGGTGAAATAGCTCGAGAGCTTCTGCGGATTGACGACTGCATCGAAGACCTCATCCACCTTGCGGCCTATGCGTCCCGAAATACGAACATTCAACGTCATGGTTTTTCCTCCGTTGTGCTGCATTTCCATTGCGATTAGAGGCATTATGTTATAAAAACATAACATGTCAAGCGAATCGGACAGCGATCTCATTTTCAAAGCCCTGGCGCACCGGCGTCGGCGCGAAATCCTCGACATGCTCAAGGAGGCCCCGAGGACGACCGGCATGCTCTGCGAGAGCTTTGCGGATATGGACCGCTGCACGGTGATGCAGCATCTGAAGGTGCTGGAGGAGGCCGACCTGGTGATCGCCAAGAAGGAAGGCCGGGAGCGCTGGAATCATCTCAACAGCCTGCCGATAAAGCAGATTCACGACCGCTGGATCAGCGCCTATGCGGGCCACGCTTTATCGATCCTCGATCGGTTGAAGAGCGATCTCGACGGCTAGCATTATAACCGTCCGCATGCGCTGACATACGCCGCGCGTTCAGCTTTTCGCGTTCTGGCTGAGGAGTGTTTTGAGCTTTTCGCCGGTGCCGTCCTCATCCACGGGCGTATAGACGACCAGCTTCATATCCGGCCGATCGATGACGGCAAGAGCCGTATATTCGAACGTCATCAGCCCGCCTTGGGCATGGCGCAAGCGCTTGTAGCCTGTAAGCGGCCGCAGCACCTCCTGCTTCGGCCACCAGGCGCGAAATTCCGGGCTTGCCTGCGTCAATGTGCCGATCAGCCGCTCGAAGTCAGGATCGCCGGCATAGCGGGCGCTGTCGGCGCGGAACATGGCGAGCGAATTCGCCGCCACCATCTCCCAATCGACCAAAAGTTCGCGGTGCGCGGGATCGGTGAACACCCGATGGACGCTATTGCGCGCATCGCCCTGCAACGCGCTGTAATCGCCGAAAAGCGCCACCGCCGCGGCATTCCAGGCGAGCACATCCCAGCGCCGGCCGAGGACATAGGCAGGTTGGGCGGTCAGGCTTGCAAGCATCCGTCGCAGCGATTGCGGCACTTCCCCCGGCCCGCGCGAGGGAATTTCCGCTGGCGGCCGATCGCTCAGGGTGAAGAGATGCCGTCGTTCCGCTGGGTCCAGCCGCAACGCATCCGCAAGCGCCGACAGCACTTCAGCGGAGGCACGCACATCCCGTCCCTGCTCAAGCCAAGTGTACCAGGTGGCTCCGACACCGGCGAGAAGTGCCACCTCCTCGCGCCGCAACCCCGGCGTCCGCCGGCGAAATCCGACCGGTAGACCGACGCTTGCCGGCGTCAGTTTCTCGCGGCGGGACCGCAGGAAAGCGCCGAACTCACGGCGCCTGGCTTCGAGAATGGTTTGGTTTTGATTGATGGTCATCGCTTATCATAGCAGGATGAATACTAGGATAAAACCGGAACTGTTTGTCGCTTTCGCAAACTGCCAAATATCACTGCGGAGACAAAATAGAGGTGATGCGATGGACATGAGCGACAAGACGATCCTGATCACCGGCTCGACCGACGGTGTCGGCCGCCGGGTTGCCGAAAGGCTCGCTGCGTCGGGCGCCATGGTCCTGGTGCATGGACGCGACAAGGCGCGCGCCGAAAGCCTGCTTTCCGGCATTCGCAGTGCGGGCGGAAAAGCCGCCTTTTACCCTGCCGATCTTTCATCGCTGGATAAGGTCCGTGCCTTGGTCGACGCGATCAAGCACGACCATGATCGCCTCGACATTCTGATCAACAATGCCGGCATCGGCACCAGCAGCGGCGACGCGGGGCGCCAGGTCAGCCGCGACGGGTATGAACTGCGCTTTGCCGTGAACTATCTTGCCGGCTTCCTGCTGACACGGTGCCTGCTGCCGCTATTGAAGGCGAGCAGCCCCGCGCGCATCGTCAACGTTTCCTCAGCCGGCCAGCAGCCGATCGATTTCTCCGATGTCATGCTGACGCGCGGCTATAGCGGCGTGCGCGCCTATTGCCAAAGCAAGCTGGCGCAGATCATCTTCACATTCGATCTCGCCGAGGAACTGGCTGATACGGGCGTTACCGCCAACTGCCTGCACCCTGCGACCTACATGGACACGACCATGGTGCGCCAGGCAGGCGTTGCTCCGATGAGCACAGTCGACCAGGGCGCCGACGCCATTCTCAACCTGGCCGTGGGCGCCGGTCTCGAAGGACGGACCGGCCTCTATTACGACGGGCAGCGCCCTTCCCGCGCCAATGCCCAAGCCTATGACGCGGCCGCGCGTCATAGGCTGCGCGTCCTCAGTCACGACCTTACCGGTCTTGCCTGAACGGACCAAACATTTCTGCCATTACTCGTCCAACAAGGAGACAAACCATGTCATCCCAACACGCTGTCATCATTGGCGGCTCATCCGGTATCGGCCTTGCGACCGCCGCCCATCTTCTCGAAAAAGGGTATCGGGTGACGATCACCGGTCGCGATGCGGCAAAGCTTCGGGAGACGGCGGAAAGCCTCGCCGGCGACATCGCCATGATCGCCATGGACGCCGCCGACCTCACCTGTCTTGCCAAAATCTTCGAGACGATCGGGCCGCTCGATCACCTCGTTCTGGCATTGGGCGGCGGCGATGGCGGCGGCCCCTTCGCTTCCGTCGATCTTGCCGATGTCAAAAAAGGGTTCGAGCAGAAGACGATGGCGCATTTTGCCTGCGCCCAGGCGTGTCTTCCCTATCTCTCGAAAGAAGGCAGCATCACCTTCGTTTCCGCCGTCTCGGCACAGGCGGCCTTGCCGGGAACGGCAGGACTCGCAGCCGTCAATGCCGCAATCGCTGCCCTTGCGCCAGTTCTTGCCGTCGAACTCAAGCCGATCCGGGTGAACTGCGTCTCGCCGGGCGTCGTTGAAACGCCCTGGTGGGATTTCCTCGGCGAAGAACAGAGGGCGCCGGTCTTTGCGAGCTTCGCTGCGCGCACGCCGGTCGGACGTGTCGGCCGCCCGCAAGAGATCGCCGAAGCCATCGCCTTCCTGATCGGCAACGGTTTCACCAGCGGCCACACGCTGATCTGCGATGGCGGCATCCGGCTCGGCCAATAACCCGGAGCGCGCCATTGCCGGTCATCACCGGCAATGGCCTTTATTTGCCGCCGACGTCAGCCTGCAGATGCGTCAGAATATTGATCAGTTCGGGAGCTCTGTCGCGGATCTCGCGAAGGTGGATGGCAGTTAGCCGGTGCAGGATGTCCTCCGATTTTTTCGTGAGCTGCAGCGTTTGCCGGCGTTTGTCGGCAGGATCGGGATGGCGGGTGACATAGTCGGCATCGATCAGCCTGCCAACCAATTCAGTTGCCGTATGCGGCGCGATCAGCAGCCGTTCCGCCAGCATGCCGATGGTCATTGTCTCACCCTGTGGATTGCCCTTGATTGCCAGCAAAGCCTGATGTTGCTGCGGCGGCAGCCCCTCCTGATGGGCAGCCGAGGTGCTGAAATCCATGAATTTCCGGAGCGTATAGCGCAGTATCGCCAAAGCCTCGTAATCCGCCTGCGATAGCGTTTCTTTCAATTCCCGCGCCACTTCCAATCTTCCTTATAAATTCATTCTATTTTCAGCCGTTGCTTTATATCGCATTACGATATAATTGCCATGGCAGTTCCGGCCATCTGCCGCCGCGCTTTAGCACAGAAAGCATTCCATGCAGGATATCAACGTACATCATCGGCCCGCCCATGATTTCTCGGGTGGCGCTTCGCGTAAAGACAATGGAGATTTTACCACGGACAAGCGTGTCCTGGTGCTTGCGGCCATGGCGCTGGTCGTCGGCACAGGTGGCGCCCTGTCGGCCTGGGTGCTGATCAATCTCATTGCGCTCGTCACCAACGTCGTCTGGCTGTTCAAGATCAGCGTCGAACCGCTGTCGCTCGGCACCGTCGCCCGCTCCCCCTGGATGGTGGCCGCGCCCGTCATCGGCGGGATCGTCATCGGACTCATGGCACGCTACGGTTCTGAAAAGATCCGCGGCCACGGCATTCCGGAAGCGATCGAGGCGATCCTGATCGGCGGCAGCCGCATGTCGCCGAAAGTGGCGGTCCTGAAGCCGCTCTCTTCCGCCATCTCGATCGGCACCGGCGGTCCGTTCGGTGCGGAAGGGCCGATCATCATGACCGGCGGCGCCATCGGTTCGCTCTTCGCACAGTTCTTTCACCTGAGCGCCGCCGAGCGCAAGACGCTGCTGGTCGCAGGTGCCGCCGCCGGCATGACCGCGATCTTCGGCTCACCCATCGCCGCCGTCATGCTGGCCGTCGAACTGCTGCTGTTCGAATGGAAGCCGCGCAGCTTCATTCCGGTCGTGATCGCGTCCTGCGTCTCCATCGCCTGGCGGCCACTGCTGATCGGCAGCGGTCCGCTCTTCCCGGCCCATTTCGACATGCAGCTAAGCTGGTGGGGCATCCTGCTCGCCGCCGGTGTCGGCATCTTGGCCGGCCTGCAATCCGGCCTTTTGACGACGCTGCTCTACCGCATCGAGGACGCCTTCGAAAAACTCCCCATTCATTGGATGTGGTGGCCCGCGCTCGGCGGCCTCATTGTCGGTCTCGGCGGGTTGATCGAACCGCGCGCACTCGGCGTCGGCTATGACATCATCTCCGATCTGCTGAACGACCACGTCGTTGCCATCGCGGTGCTGGCCATTCTCTTGGTCAAGTCCGGTATATGGCTGGTCGCTTTGTCGTCGGGAACGTCGGGCGGCGTGCTTGCACCGCTGCTCATCCTCGGCGGCACGCTCGGTTGGCTTATCGGCCTCATTCTGCCCGGAGATCCCGGCTTCTGGGCGCTGCTCGGCATGGCCGCGATGATGGGCGGTACGATGCGCGCGCCGCTGACCGGTACCTTCTTCGCCATCGAACTGACGGGCGACATGCATGCGCTCGTGCCGCTGCTTACCGCCACCGTCGCAGCTTACGCGGTCACCGTGTTGTTGTTGAAGCGCTCGATCCTGACGGAAAAGATCGCGCGCCGCGGCCAGCACATTACCCGCGAATACGGCATCGATCCGTTCGAATTGACCCGCGCTGCCGATATCATGATTGCGAAGGTGAATACGCTTCCCGCCGCGATGCCGGCGGCAGAGGCTTTGACGCAGTTAACGGAGCAACCGGACGCCCATCGCTTTTATCCCGTCGTCGAGACCGACGGGCGTCTGGTCGGCATGATCTCGCGCGCCGATGCCCTCAGATGGCAGAGCCAATCCGATCTTGCCGGTCAGACACTTTATGATCTGATCTCGGATACGTCCATTCCGGTCGCTCATCCCGAAGACACGGTTGGCCGCGTCGCCGATATCATGATCCATGCCGATACCGGCCGCGTTCCCGTCGTCGACGAGCGGACCGGCGTTCTTGTCGGCCTCATCGCCCGCAAGGATTTGCTGCGCCTGCGCAGCGCAGCCAACCGCTCTGAATTCGAGCGCGGCGCCTATCTCGGCGCGAAACGTTAAGGGGAGGAGGAGCGGCGTCAGCGGGGCAAGGAGAATCCCGCGGCGCTGCCTTTCATTTCAAGGTTGGGAAAGAAAGAGCGATCCACGACGACCGATGGATGTTTACGATCCTGGGTGCCTACAAACGTAGGTGGGCACCGTGTGTCCAGGCCCACGGGCCTGGTCAGGGACAGCTCCCTTTGGATCGAGTATGGCCCCAGGGATTGTGGTTCCTGTCGGGAAGCGCAGACCGCACATCTTATATAAAGAGAATTCTCCCCTTGTACCAGAGGGTGCCGCGACGCAATCCCTATAAATAAAAGAAAGCCTCAGTTCGGCTCCGCACTCGGACGAACCGTCAGTTTTTCGGTGATGCCGCGAATGCGCGTCGTTACTTCGTCGATGACTGTCGCCAGCGTCTCTTCGCTGCGGGCATTGGCCGCAAGCACGGTGTCACGATTGCTGCGCAGGCTTTCGAGTTCGGCTTCCAGCGCCGAGACACGGCGCGTCAATTCCGCCACCTCGTCCATGATCATGATGCCGGCCATGACGGTCACCCGCAGATCGCCGATCTCGCCGAACTGGCTCTTCAGATGCATGACGTAGCGGTCGAAGCGGGTGGCGAGATCCGTCAGATGCTCTTCCTGCCCTTCTTCGCAGGCCATGCGATAGGCCTTGCCGTCGATCGTTACCGTTACCTGCGCCATCAGACTTTCCGATCATTGCCGCTGATCGCGACGGCTGCATCCCGAGGGATCAGCGGTCGAGCACGGCTCTTATGGTTTCCATCGCCGTCACCAGCCGGCGCGACACTTCGCGATTGACTTCTTCGAGCCGGTTCGCTCGGAACTCGGCCTGATCGAGTTCCTGGGCGAGCCGCGAGCGATCCGCATGCACCCGGCGAACCTCGCCTTCGACATCGCTTTGTGCGCGTTCACGTTCGAACCGCACGTCGACGGCGCCTTCCAAAGTCGAAAGCGCCTGGCGCAACTGAGCGAGCGCCACATCCACCGTTTTGCCTGAGGGTGTCATGCCTTTCGATTCCCCGCGCAAGGCCCGAATCAAAATATCCGGCCACTCGACTGATTTCCCAACAATATTCAACTCGGCAACTGAACGTCAATAAAGGCCATCATGCGACAGGGGGCCTAATCTGTGGATGAAGGTCGTCTTTATGACTTAGGCGGGCTCTGCCTTATCCATGTCGTCTTTTGTACAAGTCGACAGGCAAATGTCGAAAAATTGCCGCACCACCCCCTGATCGGCCCGTGGATTTATTGACTTGCTCGCCCTAACTGCTATGTCTCAGCCGCCTGAGGCAGTAGTGAAAACGGAGTTTGTAAGGACTTCTCCGTTTCGGCCGCCTTTCACCGGTGGCCCTGCCTCCCAAGCGTGTGGCCATCCCCCGAACCCGGAACCCTGCGGAAAAACCATGATCTCTCGCGAACAACACGACCGGATGGCGAATGCGATCCGTTTCCTTGCCATGGATGCTGTCGAGAAGGCCAATTCCGGTCACCCCGGTTTGCCGATGGGGATGGCGGATGTCGCCACCGTTCTCTTTAGCAAATATCTGCGTTTCGATCCGAAGCATCCGCATTGGCCGAACCGTGACCGCTTCGTGCTCTCGGCCGGCCACGGCTCCATGCTGCTCTATTCGCTGCTGTACTTGACCGGCTACCCCGACATGGGCGTGGAGGACCTCAAGCAATTCCGTCAGCTCGGGTCCAAGACCGCCGGCCATCCGGAATATGGTCACGCCACCGGTATCGAAACTACGACCGGCCCGCTTGGCCAGGGCATTGCCAACTCGGTCGGCATGGCGATCGCCGAGCGCAAGCTGCGTGAGGAATTCGGCGCGGATCTGATGGATCACCATACCTATGTCATGTGCGGCGACGGCTGCCTGATGGAAGGTATCAGCCATGAAGCGATCGCGCTCGCCGGCCACCTGAAGCTGAACAAGCTCATCCTCTTCTGGGACAACAACTCGATCACCATCGACGGCGCTATCTCGCTTTCGGATTCGACCGACCAGGTCGCCCGCTTCAAGGCCGTTCACTGGAACACGATCGAAGTCGACGGCCACGACCAGGCCGCCATCGGCGCCGCCATCGAAGCCGCTCACCAGTCCGACCGCCCGACGCTGATCGCCTGCAAGACGATCATCGGCTTCGGCGCTCCGAACAAGCAGGGCACCCACAAGGTTCACGGCTCGCCGCTCGGCGCCGAGGAGATCGCAGCGACCCGCGTTGCGCTGAACTGGCCCTATGAAGCTTTCGTTATTCCGGAGGACATTCTCTCCGAATGGCGTGCGACCGGCGAGCGGTCGGTCGACATCCGCACGGCCTGGGAAGGCCGAGTCGCGAGCGCCGAGGCCGGTAAGAAGGCTGAGTTCAACCGCCGCTTCGCCGGCGAACTGCCGGCAGGCTTCGATGCCGCCATCAGCGACTACAAGAAGAAGCTTGCCGAAACCAAGCCGACGCTTGCAACCCGCAAGGCATCGGAAGACGCGCTCGAAGTCATCAACGGCTTCCTGCCGGAAACCCTCGGCGGCTCCGCCGACCTGACGCCGTCGAACAACACCAAGACCAGCCAGATGAAGTCGATCACCCCGACCGATTTCTCCGGCCGTTACGTCCACTGGGGCATTCGCGAACACGGCATGGCCGCGGCCATGAATGGCATTGCGTTGCACGGTGGCTTGATCCCCTATTCCGGCGGCTTTCTGATCTTCACGGACTATTGCCGTCCGCCGCTGCGTCTCGCTGCGCTGATGGGCATTCGCGTCATCCACGTTCTGACGCATGACTCCATCGGCGTCGGCGAAGACGGCCCGACCCACCAGCCTGTCGAACAGATCGCCGGCCTGCGCGCCATTCCGAACTTCCTGCTGTTCCGCCCGGCCGATGCCACCGAGACGGCGGAATGCTGGCAGATCGCGGTCAAGACGCACAATCGTCCGTCCGGTCTCGCGCTGACCCGCCAGAACCTGCTCGCCGCGCGTACCGAATACAGCGAGAAGAACCTCTGCGAACAGGGCGCCTATACGCTTGCCGGCAGTGCCGATGCCAAGGTGACGATCTTCGCTTCGGGTTCCGAAGTCGAAATCGCCGTCGCCGCCCGCACCGCGCTGGAAGGCAAGGGGATTTCCACCCGCGTCGTTTCCGTTCCCTGCACGGAGCTCTTCTTCGAGCAGCCGGACGCCTATCGACAGGAAGTGCTCGGCAACTCGCCCGTCAAGATCGCCGTCGAAGCCGCCGTGCGCGAAGGCTGGGACGCATTCATCGGTCCGGAAGGCGCCTTTATCGGCATGAAGAGCTTCGGCGCTTCCGCCCCTTACAAGGACGTCTACAAGCATTTCGGCATCACCCCGGAAGCGGTTGTCGCCGCCGCCGAGGCAAAGCTTTCCTGAGGGTGCCGAAAGGCGCTCTCCATTCCAATAGACAATACCCTGAGTGAACGGGAGTGAACACAATGACTGTAAAAGTTGCCATTAACGGTTTCGGCCGCATCGGTCGTAACGTCCTGCGCGCGATCGTCGAATCCGGCCGCACCGACATCGAAGTCGTTGCCATCAACGACCTCGGCCCGGTCGAGACCAACGCCCATCTTCTGCGCTATGATTCGATTCACGGCCGTTTCCCGGCTGAAGTGAAGGTCGAAGGCGACTCGATCATCATCAACAACGGCAAGCCGATCAAGGTCACCGCCATCAAGGATCCGGCAACCCTGCCGCACCGTGACCTCGGCGTCGACATTGCGATGGAATGCACCGGCATCTTCACCGCCCGCGACAAGGCTGCCCTGCATCTGACGGCAGGCGCCAAGCGCGTCATCGTCTCGGCTCCTGCCGACGGCGCCGATCTCACCGTCGTCTACGGCGTCAACCACGACCAGTTGACCAAGGAACATCAGGTCATCTCCAACGCATCCTGCACGACGAACTGCCTGGTTCCGGTCGTCAAGGTTCTGCATGACCTGATTGGCGTCGATCATGGCTTCATGACCACGATCCACTCCTACACCAACGACCAGCCCTCGCTCGACCAGATGCACAAGGATCTGTACCGCGCCCGCGCTGCCGCGCTCTCGATGATCCCGACCTCCACCGGCGCCGCCAAGGCCGTCGGCCTCGTGCTGCCGGAACTGAAGGGCAAGCTCGATGGTTCGTCGGTTCGCGTGCCGACCCCGAACGTTTCGGTCGTCGACCTGAAGTTCGTCGCCAAGCGCGCCACGACCGTCCAGGAAATCAACGATGCCATCAAGGCGGCTTCCAACGGCGCCCTGAAGGGTGTCCTCGGCTACACCGACGAGCCTCTGGTTTCGCGCGACTTCAACCATGACAGCCATTCGTCGATCTTCGCACTCGACCAGACCAAGGTCATGGACGGCACCTTCGTGCGCATCCTCACCTGGTACGACAACGAGTGGGGCTTCTCGAACCGCATGGCCGACACGGCCGTCGCGTTTGCCAAGCTGATCTGATCATGGCCTTCCGCCCTCTCCTTCCGACGACAGTTCGCTGGCGTCCCATGGAAGGAGACGGGCTGGAGCATCTGACGATCGCTCACATCGACACGGCCACCGGCGCAGCCATTCGCGCCTGTGGTACCATCATCGGCGGCCGCGGAGATTCGCCCTGCGACCTGCCCGTCGATGCCGATGGCCTGGTGATCGACTATCCCATCTATTTCAAGCGTGTGGATGTTTGATACAGCCGATCAAGCTGCGGCCTCGATGTCGAACTCGACATGTATCCGGTCATAAGGAAAGACGATGCCATCGGCTGTTCTGTCGATCACGCCGTTGCGCAGCAAAAGCTCAACGTCGGCATGAACACCTTTGAAATCTCTGTCCACGCGACGCGCGACTTCGCGCATGCTGATGGCCCCTTGTCCAGTCATGACCCGCAGGATTTCAAGGCGCTTGGGGGCGAGAACGCGGTGCATCAGATCCCACGAAGCAAAGGCAAGACTCTCGTCCGCCGCAGCCTCCTGTCCGGCCTCTGCGGATTTCCACGCCTTTGCCGCACGGCTCAACGTTTCTTCCAACGTCTCTATTTTAACCTTAAGCGTTGTCATCGAACCATCCTTTCACGTCCTGCATGAAATCGGCGAGCAGTTTGTCGACACTCTCGAAGACGTATGACACTTCAGTGGCGCCCAAGTGTTTGTGATCGCCTTTGCCGGCCTCGTTGTCGTAGCGCAGCACACAAGTGCCTTCGGCGATCAGCGCTAGACGGTATTTTATCGTGTGGAGGCTGCCGCGCAGAGAAATGGGCACTTGCCAGATCACAATTTCGATGAATGCGCCGTCACGGAGTTGACGCCTTGTCTTCTGGACTAGCTTCCATGATGGAATTCATACCATCAGCTAACATTGATGTAAATCATTCCATCATCTAAAAACATCTTAGATCTTCCCTCTCCCTGCCCTGCTATGGTCCAGATTTACAAATAAATTTTTCACAGGAATTTCTTCCAAGACATTCCCGGGGGCCGTTTCGCCGTTCTGGTGAGACGCATCACATCATGACGTCGCAATCGTCGGAGCGGGCATCGATCCAGCGCCTACTCCGAATAATATTTGCATGTACTAATTTTGAGCGTCCGACTGCATAGTAGGTGGCGGGGGAATTGCGAACGATCCGGGGTTAGTCCGCGCGGGAAAGGGGAAGAAGGAGTGGAGGCATTTTACGTCGTCGTGCTGGTGAGCACGGTCCTGATTCTGTTGGCGGCGTTCTCGAGCCTGCTTGCCTTCCGCTTTGGCGCACCGTTGCTGCTGCTGTTTCTGATGATCGGCCTGATGGCCGGCACGGACGGGCTCGGCATCGAATTCAGCAACAACTATCTCGCCTATATTCTCGGCTCGCTCGCGCTCGCCATTATCCTCTTCGATTCCGGCTACGGCACACCGATCCAGGCCTTCAAACTGGCGGCCGCGCCGGCCCTGACCATTGCATCCGCCGGCGTTCTCGTGACCGCAGCATTGTTCGGGCTCGCCGCGAGCTGGCTTCTTGGCTTTTCCTGGCTGCAAGGCCTGCTCCTCGGCTCGATCGTCGCGTCGACCGATGCGGCCGCTGTCTTCTTCCTGCTGCGCATCGGCGGTATCAACATTCGCGACAAGGTGCGTTCGACGCTGGAAGTCGAATCCGGCACCAATGATCCGATGGCGATCTTCCTGACGCTGGCGCTGGTCGAACTGCTGGCAAGCGGCGAAGGCTATCACGGCCTCAATCTCGCCATGCTCGCCACCTTCCTCCAGCAGATGGGTCTTGGCGTCATCCTCGGCCTGCTGGGCGGCATGATGATCGTGCTGATCGTCAGCCACCTGGAGACCGATCGCGGCCTGACGCCGATCTTCGTGCTGGCGCTCGCCCTTCTCGTCTTCTCCTTCGCCGGCGCCGTCGGCGGCAGCGGCTTTCTCGCCGTCTATGTGGCCGGCATTTACGCCGGCAACCGCAAGATGCCGGCTTCGGCCAGCATCAAGCGTTTTCAGGACGGCATGACCTGGCTCGCGCAGATCATCATGTTCCTCGTCCTCGGGCTGCTCGCCACGCCATCGCAATTTCCGGCGATCGCCATCCCTGCCGTGGCGCTGGCGCTGTTCCTGATCTTCATCGCCCGGCCGATCGCCGTCTGGCTCTGCCTGCTGCCTTTCGACTACACGCAACGGGAGACGGGTTTCGTCGCCTGGGTAGGCCTTCGCGGCGCCGTCTCCATTCTGCTCGCCATCATGCCGATTCTCGGCAATCTCGAGGGCGGCCACACCTATTTCAATGTCGCCTTCATCGTCGTGTTGGTGTCGCTGCTCGTTCAGGGCTGGACGATCAAGCCAATGGCACGTCGGCTCGGCCTCATCGTGCCCCCGCGCATGGGTGCCGTCGACAAGGTCGAGGTGGACCTGCCGGGCACGGTCAATCATGAGCTGCTTTCCTATCGCGTCGTCAAGGATAGCCCGGTTTTGCGCGGCGAGCGCATTCCCCGCTGGGCCATGCCGTCGCTCGTCGTACGGGACGGCAAGTCGATGCGCTATCAATATGCCGGCCGCCTGCGCGAACATGATCTCGTCTATCTCTTCATTTCGCCCAGCTATTCGCGCCTTCTCGACCGCCTATTCGCCAGCCGTGCGCCGGTTGATCCGGATGATACGGATTTCTTCGGCGCCTTCTCGATTTCGCCGCTGCGTCCCGCCGCCGATCTCGACGCGGCCTATGGCCCAGGGCTTCTAAGCGATTCTGAAAAAGGCCTGACGATCGCCGAACTGATGCGTCAGCGCCTCGGCGGCAAGGCCGATTATGCAGATCGTGTCCGTCTGGGTGAAATTATCCTCATCGTCCGCGACCTCGACGAAAACGACCATATTCAGTCGGTCGGCATGTCGCTGGAAGCGCTGGAACCAGCGACGATCCTGCCGATTTTCGTCAATCTCCACGACATTTTGACTGGTATTCGCGGCTTCCTGCGCAAGCGCCGTGAACAGGCCGAAGAGGTGGTTTCAACCGATTCAAATACCGGCAAAAACGACGCCTGACCGCCTTGCGTCTCGCATCATCCGTAGTATGGTCGGCGCACTTCGCGGTACCAACAGCATTGGATCCTCCCCATGGCAGCCTTCAAAACCCTCGACAATCTCACCGATATCACCGGCAAGCGCGTGCTCGTGCGCGTCGACCTCAACGTCCCGGTCAAGGACGGCAAAGTTACGGACGCTACCCGTATCGAGCGCGTGGCGCCGACGATTTTGGAATTGTCGGACAAGGGCGCCAAGGTCATCCTGCTTGCCCATTTCGGCCGCCCGAAGGATGGCCCCTCGCCGGATCTGTCGCTTTCCCTGATCATTCCCGCCGTCGAAAAAGTGCTCGATCGTGCCGTTCTCTTCGCCTCCGATTGCGTCGGCGCCCCGGCAGCCGAGGCCGTTGCCAAGATGAACAACGGCGATATTCTGCTGCTCGAAAACACCCGCTTCCATAAGGAAGAAGAGAAAAACGACGCAGCCTTTACGGAGAAACTGGCCGCCAACGGCGATATCTACGTCAACGACGCCTTTTCCGCCGCCCACCGCGCCCATTCCTCGACCGAGGGCCTTGCCAATCACCTCCCAGCCTATGCCGGCCGCACCATGCAGGCCGAGTTGGAAGCGCTGGAAAGAGGCCTCGGCAACCCGGCCCGCCCGGTCGTCGCCATCGTTGGCGGCGCCAAGGTCTCGACCAAGATCGATCTGCTGATGAACCTGGTGAAGAAGGTCGACGCGCTGGTGATCGGCGGCGGCATGGCCAACACCTTCCTCGCCGCCCGCGGCACCAATGTCGGCAAGTCGCTGTGCGAGCATGACCTCGCCGATACCGCCAAGCAGATCATGATCGAGGCCGCCACGTCGGGCTGCGCCATCGTGCTGCCGGAAGACGGCGTTATCGCTCGTGAATTCAAGGCAGGCGCCGACAATGAGGTCGTTTCGATCGACGCCATTCCGACCGACGCCATGGTCCTCGATGTCGGCCCGAAATCGGTCGAAGCTATCAAGGCCTGGATCGGACGCGCAACGACGCTGGTTTGGAACGGCCCGCTCGGCGCTTTCGAAATCACGCCCTTCGACGCCGCCACCGTGGCGGCCGCCAAATATGCCGCCGAATGCACCGAGACCGGCAAGCTGACCTCGGTTGCCGGCGGCGGCGATACCGTCTCCGCACTGAACCATGCCGGCGTTGCCGATGATTTCACCTATGTCTCGACCGCAGGCGGCGCTTTCCTCGAATGGATGGAAGGCAAGGTCCTGCCGGGTGTCGCCGTTCTCCATACTGCAAAATAGGCAGCCGTATTTCATACGAAAAAGGAGAGCTGCGACCCGGACTTTCGCAGCTTTCCACAGGATGCTAAAGTGACAGTCCAAACTTTCAAACGGTTGAAATCATTTCAATCGTTTCAATAATTTAGCTGCCCATTTCCCTCTATATACACTTCTGTTATCGCCGACTTATATGACCCGTCGCTGACTGAAATCGCCTTGGAGAACGAAAATGAGCGAACGACTTGAAGACATTGCCGTAAAGATGGTAGCCGGTGGCAAAGGCCTGCTGGCGGCTGACGAATCCACCGCCACGATCAAGAAACGTCTCGACACGATCGCTCTCGCCTCCACCGAAGAGAGCCGGCGCGACTATCGCGAAATGCTCTTCCGCTCCGACGAGGCGATGAAGAAGTATATCTCCGGCGTCATCCTCTATGAGGAAACCCTCTTCCAGAAGGCTGCCGACGGCACGCCTTTCGTCGATCTCATCCGCGCCGCCGACAGTATTCCCGGCATCAAGGTCGATACCGGCGCCAAGCCGATGGCCGGCTTCCCCGGCGAAACCATTACCGAAGGCCTCGACGGTCTCGCTGACCGTCTGGCGAAATATTACGATGCCGGCGCCCGCTTCGCCAAATGGCGTGGCGTGATCGCCGTTTCCGACGCCCTGCCGACCTACGGCTCGGTCAGGGCCAATGCCCATGCGCTGGCCCGTTACGCTGCCCTCTGCCAGCAGGCGAAGATCGTGCCGATCGTCGAGCCGGAAGTCCTGATGGACGGCGAACCTGGCACGCATGATCTCGCCCGCAGCGAGGAAATTACCCGCTGGACGCTGCAGATCGTCTTCCAGGAACTCGCCGAAGCACGCATCAAGCTCGAAGGGATGATCCTGAAGCCGAGCATGATCATCGACGGCAAGAAAGTGCGTAAGGCATCGGTGGAACAGGTCGCCGAGGCCACCGTCAGGGTTCTGAAGGAAACCGTTCCCTCCGCCGTCCCCGGCATCGCCTTCCTCTCCGGCGGACAGTCGCCAGAAGAAGCAACCGCTCATCTCTCCGCCATCAACGGCTATGATCTGCCTTGGCACGTCACCTTCTCCTACGGCCGCGCCCTGCAGGACGCCTCGCTGAAGGCCTGGGGCGGCAAGCCGGAAAACGTCGCCGCCGGCCAGCGCGCCTTCGCCCATCGCGCCGAGATGAACTATCTCGCCGCCAAGGGTAGCTGGACCAAGGACAGCGAAAAAGCGGCCTGATTTAAGGTCGCGTTTCGAATGGATGAAAGCCCTGACCGCGATGCGGTCAGGGCTTTTTGCTTGAAGCGATTCCGTCTCTCCTCCCGAGGCAAGCAGATCAGCTCCCTCTCGAAGCCTTACCCGCTCAAGGCTCCCGTGCCGCCTCCTCCCTTCTCCCCTCGGGGAGAAGGAATACCCATCCGCACCGAAGATTGTCACCCGCACAAGTTCCCGCGTTCCGCCGTCGATATCCTGCGGCTATATCCTGATTGTTTTCTCCAAACGAGCGGGAGCAACCTATGAGCACCGTCGCCTATGTCACCGTGGACGTCTTCACCTCCGAACGCTTTGCCGGCAACCCGCTCGCCGTCATCCCCGATGCGCGCGGTTTGAGCGACGAGGCGATGCAGAAGATCGCGACGGAGTTCAATTACTCCGAAGTGACCTTCGTTCTTCCGCCGGACAATCCCGACAATACGGCGCGCGTTCGCATCTTTACGCCAACCAAGGAAATCCCCTTTGCCGGCCATCCCAATGTAGGCACGGCTTTCGTGCTCGGCCGGCAAACGGAGATCTTCGAAAAGACGCTGGGCGACAGGCTGATCTTCGAAGAAAAAGCAGGGCTGGTGGATGTGGAACTCCTGCGCCATGGCAATGAAGTCAGCGGCGCGAAGATACGGGCGCCGGGCGCTTTGCAAGTCGGCAGCGCCATCGCCGGCGATCTCATCGCCCGCTGCGTTCAGCTCGATCCCGCATCCATCTGCTATACGACGCACGCGCCGACATTCGCTTCCGTCGGTCTGCTCTTTGCCTTCGCCGAAGTGGATGGTCTCGAAAGCCTCGGCAAGGCCCGCCCGAACGCCGCCGTTTTCGCGGAAGCAGCCGCCCACCATAGGGATGAGAAAACCGATTTTTCGCTGTTCCTCTATACGCGCTCGGCCGCAAAACCTGAGCACATCCGTGCCCGCATGTTCGCGCCGCTGGATGGTGTTCTCGAAGATCCGGCAACCGGCAGCGCCTCCGCCGCCCTCGGCGCCTATCTCACCTCGTTGCCACCTCAAGCCGACGCGGAAGTGCAGATCACCATCGAACAGGGCGTGGAAATGGGCCGGCGCAGCCTGATTAACCTCGACGTCAGGAAATCCGCTGGCTCCATCACTGACGTCTTCATCTCAGGCGACTGCGTCAGCGCCATGCGCGGCGAAGTCACGTTCTAGGCTGCGTCCAAAGCCTCACCTTAGGGCTCATGCGCTAAAATGTCTCGTTGATGACCAAAGCGATCGTCCAGGCCGCGAAGGCAATCACGGCGATCTTCCAGAAATCGGCACGCCGCTTGAGGCCAGGCAACCCCAGCGGCTTGATGATTTGCACCGCCATGGCCAGCAACAGCAGCACCGCGATCACTTTTGTCACGGTATTTTTCTCCGTTTGCGCAAGAGTGAGCATGGCCTTTTCGAAAACCACTGCGCAGTTTTCACGATCATGCTCTATTCGTCATAGGACGGACATTTTTCCGCGCCAACAGACTGTTTCTACACGCCGATAACGGCAATCCGGGGCACAATCAATAGTGAAAACTGGCAGGGCTTGGTCCTGCCTTATCGGTTCTTTAAGCGGAGCCGCATGAAAGTGGGAACATGAAAAGAAATATTTTACCCGTTCTTGCCCTGCTTTTCGGTACGCTCTTTCTATTCACCGGTAATGGCCTGCACAGCCTGCTTCTGCCGGTGCGCGGCACGGCCGAGGGCTACGCCACGACGACACTCGGCCTGCTCGGCACAACCTGGGCGACCGGCTTCGTGCTCGGCTGCCTGACGGCGCCGAAACTGGTACGGCGCATCGGTCATGTCCGCGCCTTTTCCGGCTTCATCGCCGTCATTGCCATCATCGCGCTGCTGACCGGCATCATCGTCGACGCTACCTGGTGGGTGCTGCTGCGCGCGGTCACCGGATTCTGCACCGCCGGTACCTCGATGATCATCGAAAGCTGGCTCAACGAGCGTGCCACCAATGAAAGCCGTGGCGCGATCTTCTCGCTTTATATCGGCATCACATTGATCGGCGCCGTTGCCGGCCAGATGATGATCCCCTTCGAGGATATCCACACGCCGATCCTCTTCATGTTCTGCGGCATCTGCTATTGCATCGCCATGCTGCCGACGACGCTCTCGACCGCCGCTTCGCCGCAGCCGCTAAAAGCCGTCAGCCTGGATCTGAAGGCGCTCTATCGCAATTCGCCGGTCGCCTCCATCGGCATCCTGCTGGTCGGTATCGCCAACGGCGCCTATGGCACGCTCGGCGCCGTATTCGGCGCCAATGCCGGCCTCTCGGACGGCAATATCGCATTGATGATGAGCTCGACCATCTTTGCCGGCGCCGTGATGCAGTTTCCGGCCGGCCGCCTTTCCGACCGCATCGACCGCCGCTACGTGCTGGCCGGCATGGCCGCCATCGCCGCCATCGACGGGCTCCTGCTCTTCCTGTTGCAACCCGCAGGTCCTTATTTCCTGATCGGCATGGTGGTCATCTACGGCGCCGTCGCCAATACTCTCTATCCGATCACTGTCGCCCATGCCAACGACTTCGCCGCACCAGAGGATTTCGTCAAGGTATCCGGCGGCCTGCTACTGCTCTACGGTATCGGCACCATCATCGGCCCGACGCTCGGCGGCCCCGTCATGTCGGAGATCGGCCCCTACGCGCTGTTCTTCGTCACCGCTGTCGCCCATGTGCTGATCACGACCTACGCGATCTTCCGCAGCCGTATGCGCGCCGCAAAGCCAGCGAGCGACCGCGACGCCTATACCACGATGCCTTCGGCGAATGTGCAGATGATCACGCCGGAAAGCATGTCGTTGGCACGCAGCGAGGCTTCGAAAAAGGAAGATATGACGGTAAACTACGGCACATGAGCCGCCGGGCGTGACCAACCGACAGCAAGAAGGAGGAGACCGATGAGCATTTTCGATGATGATCGCCCGAAGAAGCCGTCCGCCCACGAAATCGGCAGCGATTTGTCGCTGCTCTCCGTCGACGAACTCAAGGCGCGCGTTGCACTGATGCAGGCGGAGATCGTCCGGCTTGAAGCCGAGATCACCACCAAGGCATCCGGCCGCAAGGCCGCCGAGAACCTGTTCCGCTCGTAAGCCTGCCGTCAGCGCAAAATTTGTGCGATCAAAGTACAGATCGAGACACGTTCAACGGAATATTAAGCTTTACGACATATTACTATGACCATCCAGATTTGCTCTGGACTCAGACAGTTCCTCCACTTGGCGAATTGGTCTGATTTTTCTCCCTGTTTTACCTTGAGAGCCGCTTTTGCGGCTCTTCTTTTTCGGCTCGCGGCAACGTGCCTGACGAAACTGTGGAGATTAACCCTTTCTTAAGAATCGCCTTGCGAATTTCAGTTAAAACCACCATCTTGAAGTCATAAGAGCGGACGCCGAGAGTTCTTCTGGACTTAAGCGGCTTTTCCTGAACAAAAGTGTTGCGTGAAGCAGGGATTACTTCGATGTCGGAACTTGGTTTGAACACGATCAGCTTTGCTGGCCACGCCGCTTCCTCGGCGCAGTTCAGGACGCTCTATTCCGAGGGCATGTCGCTGGTTGAAGAAACCGCGGCTTACCTCGACGGTCAGGGTCGGGCGGCCTCCAAGGTTCTGCCGCGCATGGCCTCCGTGCTCTATGCCGCCGAATCCATGCGGCTGACCACCCGCCTCATGCAGATGGCCTCGTGGCTGCTGCTGCAGCGTGCCGTCAACAACGGCGAAATGTCGCGCGATCAGGTGCTCGCTGAAAAGAACAAGGTCCGCCTCGACGGCTTCAATGTCGACCGCACCGCCCCCGGCTGGAACGACCTTCCGGAAGCCTTCCGCGACCTCGTCGAGCGCTCGCTGCGCCTTCAGAACCGCGTCGCCCTGCTCGACCGAGAAATCTATCGCCCGACGGAAGCCTCGATTGTTCCGGACAACCAGAACAGCGTCAAAGCGCAGCTCACCCTGCTGCAGACGGCTTTTGGCAATCACTGAATTTCAGTGCCCTATGGCTGACGAATAAACCGGTCGTGTTCTGCACGGCCGGTTTTATTTTGTTCAGTCAGAAGACTGAATGGCGGCGATGGGCCTGACAAGACAACGCAAAAAGCCCGGCAAAACCGGGCTTTTCAACACACCAGATCGCGAAGCGATTAGATGCCGAGGCCGCCGAAGCGCTTGTTGAACTTGGAAACGCGGCCGCCGCGGTCCATGAGCTGCTGGTTGCCACCGGTCCAGGCCGGGTGAGACTTGCTGTCGATTTCGAGGTTCATGACAGCGCCTTCCGAACCCCAGGTCGAGCGGGTTTCGTATTCGGTGCCGTCGGTCATGACCACCTTGATCGTGTGGTATTCGGGATGGATGTTGGCCTTCATAACAATCTTCCTGTCATGCCAGGGTCCATTTGTCGCAAGCCATTGCGGCAACCGAACCGATTGAATAAATGAAGCCGCAGTCCGATTGAGGCCACGGCTTCCAATTAAGATGGCGTGCCTATACATGAAGGCAGCAAGGATAACAAGGGGCGAAAGAGCGAAGTCCCTTGCTGATATGGGGATTGGAGACGACTTGTCAGAGACGGGCCAGACAGACGATAGAAAACGCAGATCCATTCGGCCGCTTCGGCGCCTGGCACCCTATCTCAGGCGTTATCGCGGCATGGTGTTGGGCGCGCTGATCGCCTTGACCGTTGCTGCCGTCACCTCTCTCGCCTTGCCGCTTGCCGTCCGGCGTATGATCGACCATGGCTTCGATCAGTCCGATCGCGGTCTCATCGACAGCTATTTCGCCGCGATGATGGCTATGGCTGTCGTCCTCGCGATCGCAAGCGCACTGCGCTATTATTTTGTCATCACCATTGGTGAGCGCATCGTCTCGGATATGCGCCGCGAGGTCTTCGATCATGTGACGCGGCTGTCGCCCTCCTTCTTCGATGTCAATCAATCCGGCGAGATCGTCTCGCGGCTGACGGCCGACACGACGCAGATCAAGTCCGCCGTTGGTGCAACGGCTTCGGTGGCGCTGCGCAATCTCATTCTCTGTCTCGGCGCCGTGGGCATGATGATCGTCACCAGCCCGAAGCTGTCGAGCATCGTGCTGATTGCCATCCCGATCATCGTCCTGCCGCTTGTCAGCTTCGGCCGCTCTGTGCGCAAGCGTTCACGCGCAGCCCAGGATACGCTCGCCCATGCGTCCGCCTATGCCAACGAAACCATCGCTGCCAACCGTACCATCCAAGCCTTTAACGGCGAAGCGGCGGCGGCACAGCGTTATGGCGCTGCGGTCGAGGATGCCTATCAGGCGGCGCGCGCCGCAATCAAATCCCGCTCGCTGCTGACTGGTTTTGCCATCACCATGGTCTTCGGCAGCATCGTCGCCGTGCTTTGGGTCGGCGCGCAGAATGTTCTCGCCGGAACGATGTCGGCGGGCACGCTTGGTCAGTTCCTCCTTTACTCTGTCATCGCGGGCACGTCGCTCGGCTCGCTGTCCGAAGTTTGGGGCGAGCTTTCGCAAGCCGCCGGCGCGGCCGATCGCCTGGGCGAACTTCTGGCTGAAGTCTCGCCGATCGCCGTCCCCTCCGATCCTCTACCGCTTCCGCAGCCACCGCAGGGTCGGGTGGAATTCTCCGACGTGCATTTCTCCTATCCGTCGCGGCCGGGCAAATCGGCGCTGCATGGCCTGTCGCTTTCCGTCAAGCCGGGCGAGACGGTGGCGATCGTCGGCCCGTCCGGTGCCGGCAAAAGCACGGTCTTCTCGCTGCTGCTGCGCTTTTACGATCCTCAGCAGGGTAGTGTCGCCGTCGACGGCATCGATATCAGCCGCGTCTTGCCCGATGCCCTGCGTGACCGCATCGCCATCGTGCCGCAGGACACGACCATTTTCGCCGCCTCGATCCACGACAACATCGCCTTCGGCCGCCCCGGAGCCTCCCGCGATGAGGTGCGTGCCGCCGCGATCGCAGCTCAGGCCGATGAATTCATCTCCCGGCTGGACAAGGGTTATGACACACAGGTGGGCGAGCGCGGCATTACCCTTTCCGGCGGCCAGCGCCAGCGCATCGCCATTGCCCGCGCCATCCTGAAGAATGCGCCGATCCTGCTGCTCGACGAAGCGACATCGGCGCTCGACGCCGAGAGCGAGACGCTGGTGCAGAAGGCACTCGATGGCCTGATGGAAACACGCACCACTCTCGTCATCGCCCATCGCCTGGCGACGGTTCTAAAGGCCGACCGCATCCTCGTGCTCGATCAGGGCCGCATCGTCGAAGAAGGCACGCATCAGAGCCTCATCCATCACGGCGGCATCTACGCCAAGCTGGCGCGGCTGCAATTCGACGCCGGCATCGAGGATCGCATGCTTGCCGTCAAATAAGTCAGCCGGTTACAACTGGTGGAAATAGCTCCAAAGTTGAGCTAGATTTCTGCTGTTATCTCGCACTGATGCGATTCAAGGAGACGGGACCATGTATAAATTTGAAGTCTACAAGGACAAGGCTGGAGAATTCCGCTTCCGGTTCAAGGCCTCCAACGGCGAAACCATGTTCGTCTCCGAAGGCTATAAGGCGAAGGCTTCGGCCCTGCATGCCATTGAATCGATCAAGGCCCATGTTGGCGGCGCTGCCACCGACGATCAGACTGCCGCTGCCTGAGACCTTTCGTCTGGCATCTGCCGCACAGTTTTCTACGGCCGGCCGCCTTCTGGTGTGCCGGCCGTTTCAGTATTCCGGCTAAAAAATTCTGAAAGATCGGCTCCGGCCTGTCGAAATCGGCCTTCCTCGCACCTCATAGTATCGGAACGGGCATGAAGCCGTTTCGTCGGCGGTGTTGCACATCTTGGCATTTGCTTCTTAGATACGGCATCCAGTCCGGCTAACCGCAACTCAGCGAGCAGGAGTTTCCCCATGCAATATGCCTTGATCATCCGTGAAGCGGCCGAGGATTTTAAGCGCCGCGAAGATCCCGCCTATAAGAACGGCTGGATCGCATATACCCAGGCGCTCGTCCAGGCCGGCATCATGACCGGCGGCGCCGGATTGACCGGGCCGGAAACCGCAACGGTCGTCCGCCGCCGTGGGGAAGACCACGATGTGCAGGACGGTCCTTTCCCGGAAGGCAAGGAGCAGCTCGGCGGCTTCTATCTGATCGATGTGCCAAATCTCGACGCGGCTCTGGAATGGGCGGCGCGCGTACCGATTTCCCAGCAGGGATCCGTCGAAGTACGGCCGCGCCTGCAGATGTGAGATGGTCACAAACCATGACGTTGGACGCGCCACGGAAAGGGTGGCGCGCCAATCCTACGGCAAGTTGATCGCTTTCCTTGCGGCGCGCTCGGGCGATGTTCCAGCGGCGGAGGATGCGCTGTCAGACGCGCTTGCCGCCGCGTTGAATGCGTGGCCGGAGCGCGGCATTCCCGACAATCCCGAGGCCTGGCTGTTGGTCGCTGCGCGGCGCAATCTTTATGGCGCGGCAAGGCATGCAAACGTCAAAGCCGCCGCCCGCGAGACGATCACTCTGGCTTTCGAGGAAGCGGAGGAGCGCATGAATGCGGATGCCCCCGCCTTCCCCGACGAGCGGCTGAAGCTGCTGTTTACCTGCACCCATCCGGCGATCGATCGGTCCGTTCATACGCCGCTGATGCTGCAGACGGTTCTCGGCGTAGATGCCAGAACCATAGCGCAGGCTTTCATCGTCTCGCCGGAGACCATGAGCCAGCGACTGGTTCGGGCAAAGACCAAGATCCGCGAGGCGCATATACCTTTCAGCGTTCCCGATCGTTCCCTGCTGCCGGAGCGGCTGACGGGCGTTCTCTCCGCGATCTATGCTGCCTATGGTCTCGGCTGGGACGGGCTCGATGGCGAAGATGGCAAGCGCAACTCTCTGGCAGACGAAGCCATCTGGCTCGGCCGTGCCCTGCTCGCAACCATGCCGCAGGAGCCGGAGGCGATCGGATTACTATCTCTGATGCTTTACTGCGAAGCCCGCCGCGCCGCCCGCCGGGATGCGGATGGCCGCTATGTGCCGCTCGCAGAACAGGATACCGCGCGCTGGAACGCCATCATGATGGCCGAAGCCGACGGCCTGCTGCGGCAGGCGGGCGCTTTCGACCACTTCGGCCCATTTCAATGCCAGGGGGCCATCCAATCCGTCCATTGCGAACGCCGACGCTCCGGAGTGACGGACTGGATGGCGCTCGCAAAGCTCTATGAAGCACTCGTGCTGATGAAACCGACCGTTGGTGCCCGAGTCAGCCAGGCTGCCGTTGTTGGCCAGGCACTGGGGCTTGCGGCTGGATTGCAAAAGCTGAACCAATTGGCTGAGCGCGATATCCTCAGCTACCAACCCTATTGGGCCGTCCGCGCCCATCTGCTTGCGGAAGCCGGAGAAACGGAGAGCGCCGCTGCGGCCTACCGCACGGCGATCGGACTTAGTGACAGTTCCGCCGTCCGCGAATTCCTGCAGGCGCGCCTCGATACCATTTTGAGCGACGGAAACTGACGGTTACTTCTCCGTCAGCTTCAGCTCGATACGGCGGTTCGTGGCGCGGGCTTCCTGCGTATCGCCCGGAGCGATCGGCTGGAACTCTCCGAAGCCGGCGGCGACGAGCCGATCCGCAGGAACGCCATGGGCAATCAGGAACTTGACGACGGCGATGGCGCGGGCCGACGATAGTGCCCAGTTGTCAGGGTAGCGGCCACTGCCCGAGAGCGGCACATTGTCAGTATGACCGTCGACACGCAGCACCCAGTTGATCTCGGGCGGAATTTCCTTGGAAAGATCGATCAGCGCAGCGGCAAGCTTGACCATCTCCGCCTGGCCGTCCGGATTGAGATCAGCCGCACCGGAGGGAAACAGCACTTCCGACTGGAAGACAAAGCGGTCGCCGACAATGCGGATATTGTCGCGATCGGAGAGGATTTCGCGCAAGCGCCCGAAGAAGTCGGACCGATAACGATTGAGCTCCTGCACGCGCTGCGCCAGCGCCACATTCAGCCGTCGGCCGAGATCAGCGATCTTCACCTGCGACGTCTGATCCTTCTCCTCCGATGCCTGCAAGGCGGCCTCGACGGCGGCGATCTGGCTGCGAAGCGCGGCAATCTGCTGGTTGAGAAGATCGACCTGGCTGAGCGCGCGGGCGCTCGCCTGCTTCTGATCGTCAAGCTGCTGCGTCAGCGTGCCCACGCGCTGTTGCGCAGCCTGGCTGTTGCCGGAACCGGCGTCGAGCAGCGCCTGTAAGCGTGAGCGCTCGCCCTCCGCCATAGAAAGCGATGCTTGCAGATTGGCGACGGAATCCTCGAGATCCTGCTTGCCGCTCTTTTCGAGCGCCAACGCCTGCGTCAGTTCGTTAATCTGGCTGTTGAGGCGGTTCAGCACCTCGTCGCGACCGGAGATTTCGCGGCTCAGGATGAACTGTCCGACGACGAACACCGTCAGCAGGAACATGATCGCCATCAGCAGCGTGGAGAGCGCATCGACGAAGCCTGGCCAGTAGTCGACCGTTCTCTTATGGCGACTGTTTCGAGCGAGCGCCATGTTTTACTTGCTCCCGGTCTTCTCGGTGTGGCTGATGCGGTCGGCGAGGCGATCGAGCGTGCGGCGCATCGATTTCGCCTCTTCCTGCTGTGCCTCGATCCAGTCGCGCAGCATCTGCTGTTCGTTGCGCATGTTCTTGACCAGTCCTTGAATGCCCTCGGCGAGGTTCGCCATCGCCGTCACCGAACGCTGGCCGCCGCCGCCCTCTTCGGCGATCTTGCGCAGATATTCCGAAAGCACCCGCACATCCTCGGAGGATGCGCCGCTGGCGCCTTCGATCACGGGAGCAATGTCGGAGCCGACATCGGTCACGGAAGAAAGCCAGTTTTCCAACTCGGTGTAGAACCGGTTCTGCGCGCGGCCGGCCTGCAGGTCGAGAAAACCGAGGATCAGTGAGCCGGAAAGGCCGAGCAGCGAGGACGAGAACGCCGTGCCCATGCCGACCAGCGGGCCGGAAAGGCCGGTCTTGAGAGCGCCGAGAATGTCGCCGGTATCGCCCGACCCGACATCTAGGCTCTGGATGACGTCGTTGATCGAGCCGATCGTGCCGATCAGACCCCAAAAGGTGCCGAGCAGGCCGAGGAAGACGAGCAGGCCGATCAGATAGCGCGACGTGTCGCGCGACTCATCGAGGCGGGTGGCGATTGAATCGAGGATTGAGCGCAGCGTCGCCGTCGACAGTTGCATGGCGCGGCGGTTGCCGATCAGCGCCCGCATCGGCGCCAGAAGCCGTGGATTGCGGCCGACCTTGTCGGCAGCATTGCCGACGGCACGGAAATGATTGAACCAGCGGACTTCCGGCCTGAGCATCAGGACGTGATTGAAGACCAACAGAATGCCAACGGCTAGCACCCCGAGGATCAAACCGTTCAGGCCGGGATTATGCAGGAAGGCGACTTGGGCCTGGCGAAACAGGATCGCTACTATAAAACTGACGATGACCAGGAAAAGGATCATCGTCCAAAAGAAGGCCATCGGGCTGGAGAGCTTGTAGGTATAATTGCCCGACACATTGTCGGTCGACCCCAGATCCCCCAGATTTACATTTTCCATCGCACGCTTTGCCTCCGCATTCTCCGCCCCGGAGACTAGAGCAACATTGTGCCGAATTGAAGAGACGGAAAACACAAAACAATCCGTTGGCAACAGCCTGTTTTGTCGCAGGCAATTGCTGGCACGCGATCTTTTATTTCGTCGGGATAGGCCGCTTGACGACCTCGGCCAGCGCCTTTTGAATATGCTCGTTGCCGCAGATGATGGAGCCGTTGCCGATCATATCGGTGCCGCCGTCCAAATCCGAGACGAAACCGCCCGCCTCGCGCACCAGCAGGATGCCGGCCGCCATATCCCAGGGTGACAGGCCAACTTCCCAGAAGCCGTCGAAACGGCCGGCCGCGACATAGGCGATATCGAGCGCTGCCGAACCAAGGCGACGAATGCCGGCGACTTCGCCCATGACATGGCGCAGTTCGACCAGGAACTTGCCGTGGTTGCCGCGGCCGAGATGCGGCACGCCGCAGCCAATGACGCAATCCGAAAGCACGCGGCGCGAGGCGACGCGCAGGCGACGGTCATTGAGGAAGGCGCCGCCGCCGCGCTCCGCCGTGTAGAGCTCGTCCGTCGCCGGATTGAAGACGACGCCGCCGACGATCTCGCCATTACGCTCCAGCGCGATCGAGATAGAGAAGAACGGAATGCCGTGCAGGAAATTGGTCGTGCCGTCGAGGGGATCGACGATCCAGCGATGCGCGCCGTCGGTACCCTTGATCTCTTCGCTTTCCTCGCCGAGGAAGCCATAGGTCGGCCGTGCTTTCAGCAGTTCGTCATGGATGATCTTCTGCGCCTTGAGATCGGCCTGGCTGACGAAATCGCCCGGTCCCTTCACCGAAACCTGCAGGTTCTGCACTTCGCCGAAATCGCGGCTGAGCGACTTGCCTGCCTTGAGGGCAGCCTGAACCATGACATTGAGAAGAGCTGAACGGGCCATCGGGCTTCCTTGGATAATATAGAAGGCACTGACCGGACCCGAAATCAGGCCCCGGCGGAGCGGGATCGGCAGCGCAATAAAGATTGGCGGCCTCAAGACCACAAAATCGGGGGAATTTCAAGTACAGCGAGGCGGAAGGCCTGGTTTTCTCATCTGGCCGGCTTCGCGACACGGTCCGCGCCGATCAAAGCGATAGTTATCAAGCCTAAAGCTCGTCGCGATCTTTCAGATTCGCTCCCACGCTTTAGCTCCTTGTTTTTGCATGTCGTTTTCGCAAAACCGCAGCACACTTTTGCGCGACATGCATTAGAATTTCTGCTGTGCCATCAGGATCTCGCGGGCGATCTGCTCCAACGGCACGACACGGTCGACGCCGCCGCGGGCGATCGCCTCCTTCGGCATGCCGAAAACGACGGAGGTCGCCTCGTCCTGGGCAACGGTATAGGCGCCGGCCTGCTTCATCTCGAACATGCCGCGCGCGCCGTCGTCGCCCATGCCAGTCATGATGATGCCCATGGCATTCGATCCGGCCGCCCGTGCCGCCGAGCGGAAGAGGACATCGACCGAGGGCCGGTGGCGCGAAACCAGCGGCCCCTTTTTCACAGCCACATGGTAACGCGCACCCTGCCGCTCCAGCAGCATATGGTTGTCACCGGGGGCGATCAGCACATGGCCGCGCAGAACGGGATCGCCATCGGTCGCTTCCTTGACCTCGACTTCACAGAGGCTGTTCAGCCGCTTGGCAAAGGCGGCGGTAAATTTTTCCGGCATGTGCTGAACGATGACCATGCCCGGCGCATTGGCGGGCAGCGCCTCCAGCATCTCGCGCAGCGCTTCGGTGCCACCCGTCGAGGCGCCGACACAGACGACCATTTCCGTCGTCTTCGCCATGGCGCGGCCGGTCGGCGGCGGCAGCATGGCGTCGGCCGTCAGCTTCTTGGCCGGTCCCGAAGCGGATGCCGACCGCGCTTCGGTACGCCGGACATTCGGCATCTTGGCATGCGATGCGCTTCTGACCACCTCGCGGATGCGCATCGCCTCCTCGGCGAGATAGTCGGCGGCGCCGATCCGCGGTTTCTGGATGATATCCACCGCGCCGGCTTCCAAGGCCTGTAGCAACGTCTCCGAGCCTGCCTCCGTCAGCGACGAGCACATGACGACCGGGATCGGCCGCTGCGACATCAGCTTGCGCAGAAAGGTGATGCCGTCCATGCGCGGCATCTCCACATCCAGCGTAATGACGTCGGGCACCTCCTCCTGAATCCTGCGCGCAGCCATGAAGGGATCGTTCGCCACCCCCATGACCTCGAGCTCGGGGTCGTCAGACAAAAGCGCTGCCAACGTCTGACGCACGCTGGCGGAGTCATCGATGATCAGGACGCGGATTTTCTTCGGCATAACGGCCTGCTCTAGATTCGCTGGAAGACGGTATTGGAGACCTGTTTCAGCGGTAGATCAAAGCCGGTGATCGATTCCGAGTGGCCGATGAACATATAGCCGCCGGAGGCCAGACAATCGCAAAGACGCGAGAGAACGCCGGCCTGCGTCTGCTTATCGAAATAGATAAGGACATTGCGGCAGAAGATGATGTGCATGGCATCGCCCACCTGATATTTCTCATCCATCAGGTTCATCCGGCCGAAGCCGATCTTCGAGCGCAGCCGCGGCGTGATGCGCACCTCCCGCCTGTCCTGGGCTTTGGCAGTCATCACATATTTGCGCTTCAGCTCGGCCGGAACCGGCAACACCATGTCGTCCATGTAGATGCCGCTCCTGGCCGATTGCAGCACATCGGTGCTGAGATCGGTCGCCAGGATCGCATAGTCGACGCCGCCTTCGCTTTCGGAAAACTCCTCCATCACCATCGCCATGGAATAGGGCTCCGCCCCGGTCGAACAGGCGGCGCTCCATGCGCGGAGGCGGCGATGGCCGGCGCGCATCAGCATCGGCAAGGCCATGGTCTGCATGAACTCGAAGTGTTTGGCTTCGCGGAAGAAATCGGTCTTATTGGTCGTTACCGCATCGATGAGATAGACCGTTTCCTGTTCGAGGCCGCCATGATTGAACAGGAAATCGCAATATTCGTCGAACGATGTAATGCTGGTCGCGCGCAGGCGCCGCCGCAGCCGCCCCTCCAGCATCGTCAGTTTCGTCGACGGCATCTTGATGCCGCTATAGTCATAGATGAAACGCGCCAGTTTCTCGAAATTCCGCTTGCTGATGCGGTCCCCGATAATTTGGCTCTCCTGAACGACGGCCGTTCCCATCCATCCACTCCCTTGCGAATTCCTATGCGGCATGGCCGGCGCGATGCGGATCGAGCGTGACGGTGTCTTCCCGCGACAGCAAGCGGGCGAGATCGACGATGACGACGAAGCCATTTTCCCGGCGCACGACCCCGGCGATGTAGTCGGAACGCCAGCGCACGCCGATATCCGGCGCCGCTTCGATCTGGTCATGCCGGAAGGGCGTGACCTCGAAGACGCGGTCGGCGACGAGGCCGAGTGTCAGCACCTTGGCCTCCATTGGAATATCCAGCACCAGCACGCGGGTATGCGGGGTCGGCACGGTCTTGGAAAGACCGAGCTTGAGCCGCAGATCGATGGTCGGAACGCCCTGCCCGCGCACATCGCGCAGGCCGAGCAGGTAATCCGGCCCGTTCGGAATCTTGAAAGCCTCGGCATAGTCGAGGATTTCGCGGACCACTTCGACAGGCACGGCGAAGACTTCCTCGCCAAGACTGAAGGTGACGAATTGTGCTTCCAGAGCAGGTGTAGCCATGGTCATGCACTTTCCTTGAATTCGAGGTCGCCTTCGTCCGGGCCGCCCATGGAGAGATCAAGGGCAAAACCCTTGGCACGAGCCTGCTGGGCAGCGACGGTCTGCGCGGGAGCGGCAGGCGTGGCGCGGCGGTTGGCAAGCGGCGCGGCGACAGCCTTGTGAACTGCCTTGGTGGACGACTTCCTGGCGCTGACTTTGCTGCCTGCAGTATCGACCTTGAAGAAGGCGATGGAGGCCTGCAGCTCTTCAGCCTGGGCGGCCAGTTCTTCCGAAGTGGCCGACATTTCTTCCGAGGCGCCCGCATTCTGCTGCGTCACCTTGTCGAGCTGCTGGATCGCTTCGTTGATCTGGGCCGCACCGATATCCTGCTCGCGGCAGGCAGCGCTGATCTCGGAGACGAGTTCGGCCGTCTTGCGGATGTCCGGCACCAGACGGCCCAGCATCTCGCCGGCTTCGGCGGCAGCCTTGACGGTATCGCTCGACATCGAGCTGATCTCGGCAGCCGCCGATTGGCTACGTTCGGCAAGCTTGCGCACTTCCGAGGCGAC
>NZ_AUFB01000024.1 GCF_000426285.1 Rhizobium leucaenae USDA 9039
CAAAGTCTCTTTCAAAGGATCCAAATCTCTTCAGATCCCGCAAGCTCCGCCGCCCACGTTTCTCTTTCTTCCATTCTTCAATTGTCAAATAACAGACCAGTCATCCCGGTCGAATACCGCTCCCTCAAGCCCAAGCACCTAAGCTCAGAACCACCAATCAGCATCGCAGCCAATCCAGGAAACTCTAGAGCGAGAGACTTCGTCGCCAGCAGCGCCGCCGCCCTCGTCAGTGATCGGGCTTATAGACCCCACACCCGAACATAGTCAACACCCTCACTGTAAAAATTCTGACATTTTTGTAACTAGCTGATTTTACTGGGGGATTTTCGCTGCGCCTGAGAAGAGCGCTTCGGTCCCCCGCAAACTCGGCAAAAAATTTTGTCCCATTGGTCAAAATTTCCGGCTTTTGGCGAAGGTAAGCCATTGCGGACCGGCAGGGATAATCGCGTTTCTGCGCTGCGAGGCCAATTCATGGTTAATGAACCCTTGCGGCCAGGGACGGTCCTTTAAGCCTTTTTATCTAAGCGAGGTCTCATAAAAACCAATATTTTACATGAGATTTCTGCTATAAAAGAAGGTGGGAGGACACCATGGAAACAACAAGACCAGAGAGCATCGTCGAAGTCAGCGTCGACAGCGCCACCGGACGGAGGGCGCTCGGCATCATGAATATGCGCCAGGCATTGGATCTGCCTGACCTGCCGAGCTTCACTTATACCCATCCGGATCCGCAAAAGGCCGCCGCAGGCATCGTCGTTAGCCGGGAGGAACTGAAGCGCTTCCTCACCCGTCATTGAGCGGTAACGCGACAGATGGCACAGATCGCGCACTTGCGCGCGAACCCTCGGCTATGCCCTAAATCAGGCGGCAACCCGACTGCTCGTTGCCAGCGGCAAAAGCACGATGGCATTGAGGCCGCCGCCATCGCGATCCTCCAGGCAAAGCGCGCCGTTGTGCGCATCGAGGATTTGCCGGACGATCGTCAGCCCCAAACCACTCCCACCGAGATCGCGATTACGCGATTCCTCCAGACGAACGAAGGGTTCGAGCACATCCTTGCGCCGCTCCATCGGAATGCTCGGGCCACGATCACCGATAATGATGGCGGCGTGATCGTCGCGGCACTCGATGTCAATATCGGCCCTGCCGCCATAACGCAGCGCATTGTCGATCAGATTGTCCAGCACCCGGGCCAGCGCCGTCTGTGGGATCGTCACCGCCAATTCTCTTCCGAGCGGTAACAGCGAGGCAATATCCGGTCTGTCCTGCCGCTCGGCGACAACAGCGCAAACAGCCGCATTGAGGTCGGCGATATCCCTTCCTCCGGAAACGACGGTGCTGCTGGCAAGGCCTAGCGCCTCTTCGACGAGGCGCTGCATGGCTTCGACATCGGCAATCGCGCGCTCGCGATGCGGCGTGTCCGGCATCATCTCCATGCGCAGACGGAAACGGGTGAGATAGGTTCTGAGGTCATGAGAGATCGCGCCCAATATCAGGGTGCGATTGTTGATCAAGGCGGCGATGCGCAATTGCATGCCGTTGATGGCGCGGATCAGGAGGCGCAGCTCACAGGCGCCCCGCTCCGGAATTTCGATGGGCTGCAAGCCCTTTCCAATGGAATTGACGGTGCGTGAAAGACGCGTCAGCGGCCGCGTCTCGCGCGCGACCGCGACGACGGCGATCACAGCGACCAGCACGCCCAAAAGTCCGGCCATGAAGCCCACCGGCACGCCGCGCAACCGCACTGTCGGGGTATCGGCCAAGCTGAAGATGGCAACCTTGCCGCCGGCAACGCCGATCGACACTTCGATGGTCCGGTCGGGAGCACCGACCGAAAACCAGCTTTGCGGCCGTTCCGGGAGCGAGCGCAGGCTGAAATAGCGATCTCCAAGCGCCATGTTGGCAAGCTCGCGAGCCAGTTTGCGGCCAAGCGTCGGATCGGCGGCATTATTTTGCGCGGGCGCCGTGGCATCGACCAGGCGCAGATCGAGACCCGTGGCGTTCAGCGCCCGCGCGGCCTGCTCCTGCGCCTCGGGCGGAATGGCATCGAGCAGGCGCACCGCCGACTTGACCTGCATCGCCGGCGATAGCTGGTGGCTGAGCGGCGAATCCGGTTTCAAACTGGCGGCAACGAAGGCGGCGAGCTGGATGACGAACAGTGCCACGGCGACGATCATGATGATGCGGGAAACGAGACCGAGTTTCAGCATGGTTCAGACATCCCTCACATCGACGGTCAGGAGATAGCCGGCATTGCGGACAGTGGTGATGACCTGCGCGCCGTCGGGCAAATAATGCGCAAGCTTAGTGCGCAGGCGCGAGACGGTCACGTCGATGGTGCGATCGAAGGGATCGGCACCGCGGCCGCGCGTCCAATCGAGCAATTGGTCGCGCGAGAGAACCCGGCGCGGTCGTTCCAGGAAGCAGACAAGCAGATCGAACTCAGCGGTCGTCAGACGCACCGGACCCTCGCCTTCGATCTCGATCGCCCTGCCGTCGAGATCGACGATGAGGCCCGCAAAACTCTTGCGCCGGCGCGGGCCGCAGCCTTCCTCCGGCCGTTCGGGACCGGAGCGGCGCAGGATGGCGCGGATACGCGCCAAGAGCTCGCGCGGGTTGAAAGGTTTGCCGAGATAATCGTCGGCACCCATTTCAAGGCCGAGAATGCGGTCGATATCATCGGACTTCGCCGTCAGCATCAGGATCGGCACTTGGCTGCGCGCCCGTATGCGGCGGCAGGCCGACAAGCCATCCTCGCCAGGCAGCATCAGATCGAGAATGATGAGATCGGGAAAACCCCTGACAAGTGCGCGATCCATGGCGGCAGCACTTTCGACCGCTTCGACGGCAAAACCCTCGCGGCTCAGGAACTCCTCCAGAAGCGCCCTAATTTCGCGGTCGTCCTCGACCAGAAGAAGCGATGCAGAAACCATGGCGCATCCATGCGAGGCGAAGGGCGGCTTTGACAACAAAGAAACGGCCGGCGTTACAAACTGTAACAAATTTCCGCTGTTCTGAAAAATTCCGGCAACAGACGCCATGCAGGTTCACCGCGACGGCCCCCCTTCGGAGCGGACGGCGACAGCTACCCCGGCATCGCCGCACTCGACCCATCGCCGCTCCGAGCCGCCGCAGGGCTTGCGTCGACAGGGCGCAAGCCCTGCCTGTCCTGTGTGTTTCCCTTGTTGCGATTTGCGTCGCGACGTTCCTCATGCGAATGGTTGGCCTGGTGCGAAGGATTGCCCTTGTCGGGCTGATGCCTGACCATCGGCAACACCAAGAACGAGGCTAAGGGTGATCCAAAGGCATGCACCGCAGAGATCAGGCAAAGCTTCAAAAGGCCGGCAGGAGGCAGAGGGCAAGCGTGTGACCCTGCCGCGGGCGCTGTCGAAGCTCGGCTATTGCTCACGCACCCAGGCGGAAGCGCTGATCGCTGCGGGCCGCGTTACAGTCGACGGCCGCAAAATCACCGATCCGGCCGCCTGGATCGATCTCGACCGGGCGCGGATTGCCGTCGATGGCGTCGAGATCGCAGCGGAAAAGCAGCTTTATTTCATGCTGAACAAGCCGCGCGGGCTGGTGACGACACGCGACGATCCCGAGGGCCGGCCGACGGTCTACGACTGTCTGAAAGATATCGACGCCCGGCATCTCGCGCCCGTCGGGCGGTTGGACAAGGCAAGCGAAGGATTGCTTCTCTTCACCAATGATACCGTGCTGGCGCAGGCGCTGCTCGATCCCGTCACTCATGTGAGCAAAATCTATCACGTCCAGGTCAACCGCATCATGGACCAGGAGCTCCTGAGCCGCATGGAACGCGGAATTATCGACGACGGTGAGCTTCTGACCGCCATCGCCGCCCGCCTGCTGCGCAGCGGCGACCGCAATGCCTGGATCGAGGTCGAGCTCAAGGAGGGGCGCAACCGGCAGATCCGGCGAATGCTGGAGGCGCTCGGCATCGAATGTCTGCGGCTGGTCCGCGTCTCCTTCGGCGACATCGCGCTCGGCGATCTTGCGAAAGGCGCGGTCCGGGCGCTGACGGAGGCTGAAATTCTCGGGCTTCGCCGCCGCGCGAGCATGGAAAAGAACGGACGAAATGGCCTGAAGGCGGGACGCAATGCAGCCTCATGATTTCTGGCAGGAGATCCATCCGCCGCATAGCTTTGACGCAAGCGGCGAATTCCACGATTTCTATGTGGCGGAACTTCCCGACGGACGGCAATTGCGCCTGCCGATCCGTGTGTTGGCCGATGGCAATCACGCGCTGGCCTCGCTGATTATCAATCAGGCGAGTTTTTCCGTGCAGGAGGCGCTGGCCGAAGCACTGGCCGCAGGCCTCGCCGCCCATGATGTCGATGTCGTCACCGGACTGCCGACGCTCGGGCTGACACTGGCAAGCGCGGTTGCCCGCGCGCTCGGCCATCAGCGTTACGCTCCGCTCGGCACCTCGCGAAAATTCTGGTATCGCGAGGATCTGTCGGTTGCTCTTTCCTCCATCACCACGCCGGACCAGGAGAAGCGGCTTTATATCGACCCGCGCATGCTTCCGCTCCTGCGAGGCAGGCGGGTTGCGCTGATCGACGACGTGATCTCGAGCGGTGCGTCGATCGTCTCCGGCCTGGAGCTCTTGGCCGCATGCGGCATCGAGCCTGTGGTGATCGGGGCCGCCATGCTGCAATCCGAACGCTGGCGCGAGCGGATCGATGCTACCGGTAAGGCATGGAGCGAGCGGATCATCGGTGTGTTTTCGACGCCGATCCTCGAACGGAGCGGAAGCGGCTGGCGGCAGAGGCCCGCCTGACGACAGTCCCGCGCCGGGGCTGTACAGAATCGGCAGGCTGGTTCATTCTGGGTCCAAGCGAATCTCCGGGGCCTGCCCATGACGTTCGAACAAGCATCCCTGCTGATCCTTCTTGGCCTGATGTTGGCGCTGTTTTGTCTTGACCGTTTCCGGATCGAGGTCATCTCGATCGCCGGAGTGCTTGCCGGATACGTGCTCGGCCTCTATCCGGCGGAGGGGGTGTTTTCCGGCCTGGCGAGTCCGGTCGTGATCACCGTGATCGAAATTCTGCTGATCGTTCAGGTTCTTTCGCGGGCGCAGCTTTTCGGCGCGCTGGCCGACCGACTGCTTGCCGCAGATCCGCCCTCCTTTGTGATCATCGGAGTGCTTTCCGGGCTGACGGCCTTTATCTCGATCTTCATGAACAATATCGGCGCCTATGCGATCGCGCTGCCGGTGGCACTGCGCATCGCCGACGTCACTGCCATTCCGCGGCGACAATTGCTGATCCCGATTTCGTTTTCGGCATTGCTCGGCGGATTGGTGTCGCTGATCGGCACGCCGGCCAACCTTCTGGTCAGCGACGCCCTGCTCAGGGCGACCGGACGCGGCTTCCACTTCTTCGATTTCGCCTATGTCGGCTTGCCGGTTGCCGTGGTCGGCGTGATTCTGATCGCGGCAACAGTCCCGCGCCTGTTTCCTAAATCGGGTGAGGAGGATGCAGCCCCCGGCCAGACCATAGACCGGCAGATGATCGCGGAACGCCGGATACCGCATGGTTCTCCCTTGGTCGGGCAGCGGCTGGCGGACTGCGGCCGGGCTTTCGGTATCCAGCCGCACGCGCTGATTCGCGGCAGCCGCTTCGCCTCCCCTGTCGAAGGCGCCGTGATCGAGGCGGGCGACATTCTGCTTGCCGAAGGACCGGACTTGCTGTTCGACAGGCTCTCGGCAAAGGGCGTGCTGATGCTCGAATCCCATCCCGATCCCTATGGATCCGACTTCGTTCGCAGCGAAGCGGTGGTCATGCCGCAAAGCACTTTGATCGGTTCACGCATCCAATCGCTGGAGGTTTTCCGCTCGCGGGGGGTTGCGATCACCGGGCTTTCCATGCGCTCGCCGCGCATCGACGGACGTTTCGACGATCTTACGCTTTCGATCGGCGATATCCTCAAGCTGGAAGGGCCAAAGCATGCCATTGCCGAGGCGCTGGAGGAGTGCGAATGCCTGCCGCTGGCGGCGAGCTACGACCATACGCCGCCGCTGCGGTCCTTCTGGCCGCTGCTGATTTTTGCCTGCGGCGTGCTTGCCGCCGCCACCGGCCTGCTGCGTCCGGAGATTGCCTTTGCAGGCGTTATTCTGGCGATGGCATTGTTGAATTTCATCAACCTGCGCGCCGCGATCGCCGATCTCAACTGGCCGATCATCATCATGCTGGCGGCGATGATCCCGCTCGGCACGGCTGTCGCGACATCGGGGACAGCGGAGACGCTTGCGGGCGGGCTCGGCACCGTCTTGCCGATCGAGCGGCCGGTTTTCGGCGTCGCACTCATCCTGTTTCTGGCGATGGTGATCACCCCTTTTGTCAACAACGCCACCGTCGCCATCGTGTTGACGCCGATCGCCTTCGAGCTGGCTGCGAAGGCGGGGCATTCGGCCAATGCCTATCTGATTGCGGTCGCGGCCGGCGCTTCGCTCGATTTCATCACGCCGTTCGGGCATCACAACAATACGCTGACCATGAGCATAGGCAGCTATCGTTTCACCGACTTCCAGCGCGCCGGCTGGCCGTTGACCATTGTCAGCTACGGGCTGGTGCTCGCATTGATCGGCTGGTTCTGGATTTGAGGGGCAACCATACTTACTGGATGACGATGATCCCCTCCCGAAAAGCGATTCCGATTTCTAGTATTATGCGCTAAGGGTCCAACCATGAAGCATCCGCCGGGCGGATGCACGAGCCTGCTGGTGACGATGTTGCGAATTCTTTCCGAAGCCCATTTTCCGGAACTGCCCAATTATTATCGCGGCAAGGTGCGCGAAAATTACGACCTGCCCGATGGCAGCCGCATCATCATCAGCACCGACCGGTTAAGCGCCTTCGACCGCATCCTCACCTGCATTCCATATAAAGGACAGGTGCTGACGCAGACGGCGCGCTACTGGTTCGAGGCAACAAAAGACATCTGCCCAAACCATGTCATCGCCTATCCCGATCCGAATGTCGTCGTCGGCAAGCGGCTGAACATCCTGCCGGTGGAGGTTGTCGTGCGCGGCTATCTTGCCGGCACGACCGGCACATCGATCCTGACGCTCTATAAAAAGGGTCAGCGCGAGATGTACGGCATTAGGTTGCCGGACGGCATGCGCGACAATCAGATCCTGCCGGAGCCGATCATTACGCCCACCAGCAAGGAATTCGACGGCGGCCACGACGAACCGTTGACGCCCACGCAGATCGTCGAGCGCGGATTACTGACGAAGGAGCAATGGCGGACGTTGTCGGATTACGCGCTGGCTCTGTTCGCGCGCGGTCAGGAGATGGCCCGCAAACGCGGACTGATCCTCGTCGACACCAAATATGAGTTCGGCACCGACGAAAACGGCAACATCCTTCTCGCCGACGAAATTCACACGCCGGACAGCAGCCGCTACTGGTTGGCCGACGGTTACCAAGAGAGCTTCGAAAAGGGTAAGCGCCCTGCAAGTTTCGACAAGGATTTCGTCCGTGCCTGGGTGAGCGAGCGGTGCGATCCCTATAAGGACGAGATACCCGAAATTCCGCTCGAGCTGATCGAACAGACTTCAAAGGTGTACATCCGCGCTTACGAAGCGATCACGGCTACGCCTTTCGTTCCCGACGACCGCGGTGCAACACCGCGCGACCGGGTTCGCGCAAGCCTCTCCCCCTATTTCCCATAAGGAAACGTCCGAATTGGTCATTCAGCCCGTGCAGCGCGCCGAATGACCGCCTCAGAGTTGCGCCGGATCTCGAATCCTTATCCACCTGCTGCTTTAGGTGGCAAGGCGAAGGGTATGTTTTTTGCAACACTTCATAATTTTTTTACCTGAACCCCCCTATTTGTCATGGTCCCACAGCTGTTCCGCCGCGAAAAATCGCAAAAGGCACTGTGCTATTGCAAACTTGTTGATAGATTGACGCCGAATGCTTCGGGTCGTTTGTTGGTATTGCGTAGACAGAAGCGCCTACACACATGGGGTCACGTTGACTCCGTAAGATAGTGACCATGTAAAATGAATTGTGGGATAATGTGATGGTATCCATTCGTACTGCCGCCCCCGCCCTGCTGCTTCTTCTGGCAGGTTGCGTCAGCGGCCCCGATCATAAGCCACCGGAAATGCCCCTCGCGGCCAAGTTCTCGGAGGGCGGTACGAAGGTCAACGGCGACGTCGCAGGTTCGCAATGGTGGACCGCCTTCGGCGACAGAAAGCTAAACGCCTTGGCTGAACAAGGTCTTGCTGAAAACCTCAATATCCAGCAGTCGCTGGAACGCATCAATCAGGCGCAGGCGCAGGTCGTCAGCGCTGCGGCCGGCGGAATGCCGAGCCTTCTCGTTTCAGGCAGCAACACGACCAGCGGCCAGAAGGGTAGCCTGCGCACGGAAACCGAAACGCGGAATACCACCGCCGGCGATGCCACGGCTTCGTGGCTGCTCGATCTGTGGGGTCAATACCGCCGCGCCAAGGAAAGCGCCAATGCATCGCTGGATGCGGCCTATTCCGCTGTCGACGTCGCTCGCCTGACCTATCTGCAGGATCTGGCAAACAGCTATGTCAATGTCCGCTACTATCAGGCTCGCGTCGCGATCGCCCGGGACAACCTGAAGTCTCGCCGCGAAACGCTTGAACTCACCAAGTTCCAGCTCGATGCCGGCGCCGCTTCCCGCCTCGACGTCGTCCAGGCTGAAGGTCTCGTCAATTCGACGCTTTCCGAAATTCCGGGTCTCGAAATCAGCTACCGTCAGGCCGTGCATCATATCGCAACCCTGCTGAACGTACCGTCGGCAACCATTATCGCCCAGTTGCAGGGCGGCGGTGGACAACCGGTATTCCGCGGACGCGTCAATACGGGCGTCCCGGCGGATCTCATCCGCAACCGGCCGGACATCCGCCAAGCTGAACGTAACCTTGCCGCTGCGACCGCTCAGATCGGCGTGGCGGAGGCTCAACTCTTTCCGACGATCACGCTCGGCGGTTCGATTTCGCCGTCCTATATCCATACGAAGTCCATCAGCGGCAGCCTGACAACCTGGTCGTTCGGCCCAAGCCTGTCGCTGCCGATCTTCGATGGCGGCGCGTTGCGCGCCAACGTGAAGAACGCCGAGTCGACAAGCCGCGAACAGTATATCGTCTGGAAGCAGACCGTGCTGTCGGCTGTCGAGCAGGTCGAAAATGCCCTATCAGCCGTCAGCCGTGATGCTCAGACGGTTGCCGCACTGCGGGCGCAGGTGAAGTCCTATCAGGAAGCTCTCGAACTCTCGACGGCAAGCTATAAGGACGGCGCCTCCTCGCTGCTCGACGTTCTCGACGCACAGCGCTCTGTTTCGAATGCGCAGGAAAGCCTCGCGCAGGCCGTCCAGCAAAGCGCCATCGACTACATCTCCTTGAACGTCGCGATCGGCGCTGGCTATGTTCCCGCCGAAAAGGCAATCGTTGCCGTAAAGCCGGCCAAGGTTATCAAGGTCGCCGACAAGAAGACCGTCAATTAAAGAGATCGCCCGGCTTCGTCGGGCGCTTTTCATACAAGCCGCCGCAGGCAACTGCGGCGGTTTTTCTTTGGCCGAAATAAAGGTGCCAAATTAAAAATGGCGCGCTCCGCTTTCGCAAAGCACGCCACCAAACGTCAAAAACAAAAAGGCCGGAGCAAGCCGGCCTTTCGTCATCCACCCTCACATCAATGCCAGTACATCCGTGGTCAAAGGGAAGGTGGAACTGCAGCCAGATTGATCGGGAAAGGTTAACACGAGATTAACACCGCTTCCGGAATCTCTAGGAAATGAATACGGCTCGCTTTGAAGCGCGCCGAGCGTTCCCCGCTGCATGACCGCAGCTCATATCGGGTGGCAAGGTGGCGATTTCAAGGCCGGTGAGATTATTCTTCCGCACTTATTACTGGAAGAAGCGGCAATTCGCTCACTAAAGCCATGGTAACCCTCAAGATAGTAAGTAGACCTGGCTAAAAATTAATACAAATTCTGCGGGTTTGCGCGCGTTCATTCAACCTGCATTCATGCAATTTCTTCTACAACCGCTGAAAAGATTGAGAGAATAGCGCCGGACCTAACCAAATCCTGCGACCGCGCTAACTTTCATCTTATCGAAACTGGAATCGGCACGCCGAGTCCGTAACCACATCGTATGCCCCTTGCCGGATATTTCAGGCAAACGGGTAAGAGCAATCGGCGCTGCCGCCGGTAAATCCTGCCGGCGACGCGCAAAGGAGAGCATTGATGAGACATAAGCTTCTTGCCGCAATTGCGCTGACCGCATTCATTGCGATACCGGCGATCGCGGAAGCCGCAGAGGGTTTTGCCACCGCCAACGTCAATATGAGGTCCGGCCCGAGCACGCAATATCCGGCGGTGACCATGATCCCCGTCGGCACGCCACTCGAAATCAACGGGTGCCTCAACGAAACGCCATGGTGCGACGTCTCCTTCTTCGGAGGCCGCGGCTGGGTCGCCGGGCAATACATCCAGGCAACCTATCAATCGCGCCGCATCTATGTCGGACCGCGATATTACCGGCCGCTCGGCATCCCGACCATCACCTTCAATTTAAACGATTACTGGGATCGCTATTATCGCGGCCGCGATTTTTACCGGGATCGTGATCGTTGGCGGCGAGGACCGGGTTGGGTCGACCGGCGTCCCGACCGCGGTTGGGACCGCGGGTCGGATTGGAATGATGGATCCGATAGCAACTGGAATCGCCGCCCCGACAGAAACCGTGACTGGGATCAACAGAACAATGATGACTGGCGCCGGCAACGGAACCGCAATCGCGACTGGGGCGGGCAGGACAATAACCAGGACTGGGGTCGACAGCAGCCGGACGACAATCAGGGTTGGGGCAACCGTCAGGACCGCCGGCGCGACAACAACCGTCAGGACGACCAGCAGCGCCGTCCCCAGCCGCAGCAACAACAGGCGCAGCCACAGCAGGTGCAGCCTCAGCAGGGGCAGAACAATCCTCGACCGAATGCCGGTTCGCCAGGTCCCTACAGCCCTGACCATGTCGATCCCTGCCCGGCAGCACAACCTGATTGCCGTATGACGCCAAGAGGCTTCAACCGGTAACACCGCCTTCATGGCAGCGAAATGATGAGGCCAGCGACTGACATCGCTGGCCTTTTGCATGTGCTCATCGGGATTTGGAAAATCTCGCCGTTCAGCGGGATGCGACGGAAAACCGAGAGTGACGATGTATGGGGGAACGCGCCTTCGGAGCTGCGCGGCGGCGCCGGCATTCGCCGGTTCAGGAGAATTGAGTGATCAGGCGGCGTCAAAGCGCCGCACTGCCTCAATGGGTCGTCAAATGCGCTTCGCGCATTGCCGAAATGAACATTTCACGGGCTTCTTCGGCCGATTTCCGTCCGTCGATCGCAGCTCGGCAAACGCTTCTCGCAGCCACATATTGCGGGCCGCGCCGATCTGGCCAGAGGTTAGCCATGCAATTGAGGGCCTCGGAAGGGCCGGTCACCATCTGAAAGCTGCCGTGAGCGAAACCGAACTCGATCGGGTTGCTCCATTTGATGTGTCGCATGAATACTCCTCCTCACGCGCTACGAAGTGCTTTGGATCGTCCTCCAAGACGGTCACACAACTCCACTATAACCTCAATCAGAGCATTCGAAAATATGGAACATTGCAAACACTTCCATAGAATCAAACCGATCCGAAGAGGGTAAATTCGCCAGCTGAATGAAGCAGTCGGCGAATTAGACATTTGCACGAAATGATAAAGATTTTAATGGCCGTAAAGTTCCTGCGTGACTGGAGCAAAGGCGTTTTCGTCCAAACGGGAAGATGTAGCAACCTCAAATTAAGGGAGTAAATCCTCGGCCGGTAGCAGAGAGGCCAATGGCCAATCGATGGTATTTCTACGCGAACGGCAAACGCTCACTTTTCGCGTGCAATACGTCTCGCGTCGTCGGCGGAGAAGCCGGCGCGGCGGGCGAGCCGCTCAAGGCCGAAAATCCGGTCAAGCTGGTCGATCAGCCATAATTCAAACCGTTTCCACATGATGAGGCCTCCCCGCGACGGCCAAGTGGTCGTGGCGGTTAAAGGTGAACGTCGCCTCCGGCCTCTCCGTCCGCTCTAGCGAAACAGCGGCGGCCTCTGCGCGTTCGACAGCAATTCCTGCTTGGTGGCGAAGTCGCCAAACAGCTTCTTCAGCCGGACTTCCTCCTCTTTGCAAATCCGATGGCGCCGCACGAAATCCTCGACACTCCAGACTTCGCGCAGCTTATTTTCACCGACTTTATCGAGGTTGATATGTGAACTCATTTGATCGCCCTCTTATTTTGTGATGAGACAATGCACCAGAAGAACAAAAGTTCCTTGAACAAACCCGTTGTGGATAGACGAATGCTGCCGCTGCGATCGGTTAAGGATGTTTTTAATCCCTCCTTAAATCGCCGCATTTAGAGTTCACCCGGGGCTATGCCGCCCAGGGCGATGCGAGCGCGAGGGACGAGCGGGCGCGTGGCGGCCCGGCATCAGACATCGGAATATGGAACTATCGGGGGTACGACCGGTCCGCAATGGCAGGCAAAAGCAGATCAGGCCAGAGGATAGAGCCCTCGTTTTCAGGCGGTAGCCAACGCAGCGATGATGGTTTCAGCGCAGGCGAGCGGATTGCCGGCGGCGGACGCTCTTCCGGTCGCGGCGAAGATCCGCTCCCCGACAAACCGCGCCGCTCCAAAAGCCGGCGCAAGCAGCCGCGGCGCGAGCGCGGCGGGGGCTTCTTCGGCTTCGTCCGCTCGGTGATCTATTGGGGCCTCGTGCTCTGCATCTGGGCCGGCATCGGCGCCGCCGGTCTCGTGGTCTATTACGGATCGCGCATGCCGAACGCCAGCACCTGGGCCATTCCCGACCGGCCTCCGAACGTCAAGATCGCCGATGTCGACGGCACAGTCATCGCCAATCGTGGCGCGACCGGCGGCGAAGCTCTGACGCTGAAAGATATGTCGCCCTATATTCCCGAGGCGATCATCGCCATCGAGGACCACCGCTTCTATTCGCATTTCGGCTTCGATCCGATCGGTCTCGGCCGCGCAGTGGTGACGAACGTGCTAACCGGGCATGCCGTGCAGGGCGGCTCGACGCTGACGCAGCAGCTCGCCAAGAACCTCTTTTTATCGCCGGAGCGCACGCTGGAGCGCAAGGTGCAGGAAGTGCTGCTCGCCGTCTGGCTGGAGCACAAGTACACGAAGGATCAGATCCTTACCATGTACCTCAACCGCGTCTACTTCGGCGCGAACGCCTATGGCGTCGAGGCGGCGGCACAGCGCTACTTCAACAAATCGGCCCGCGACGTCAATCTCGGCGAAGCGGCCATGCTCGCCGGCCTCGTCAAGGCGCCGTCGAAGCTGTCGCCAGCGCGCGATCCCGCGGCAGCCGAAGCCCGCGCCCAGCTCGTGCTGCAAGCAATGCGCGACCAGGGTTTTATCAGCGAAGCCGATATCAAGACGGCGATGTCGCAGCCGCCGACGCGGGCGAAAAGCTATTGGAGCGGCGCGCAGAATTATGTGGCTGATATGGTCATGGACCAGCTTCCCGGCCTCATCGGCGGCGACGTAAAAGAAGACCTCACGGTCGACACCACGATCGACACCTCGCTGGAACAGAAGGCGGAGCAGGCGCTGAGCGATGTGCTTTCGAAGGACGGCAAGAAACTCAACGCATCGCAGGCCTCCCTCGTTTCCGTGGACGCAACGGGCGCCATCCGCGCGCTAGTGGGCGGCCGGGACTATGCGCAGAGTCAGTTCAACCGCGCCGTCACCGCCAAGCGTCAGCCGGGCTCGGCCTTCAAGCCTTTCGTCTATACCGCGGCACTGGAGATGGGCTTGACGCCGAACTCGATCCGCAACGACGTGCCGGTGAAGATCGGCAATTGGGCGCCGGAGAATTATGAGCAGAAATATAGCGGGCCGGTGACGCTCGCCACGGCAGTCGCCCATTCGCTGAACACGGTGGCCGCCCAGCTTGCGACGGAAGTCGGACCGGAACAGGTGGTCAAGGTCGCGCATCGGCTTGGCATCGAATCAGACCTGCAGGCCAATGCCTCGATCGCCCTCGGCACATCGGAAGTCTCGCTCTTGGAGCTGACCTCGGCCTATGCCTCCTTCATGAACGGCGGCTACAAGGCGACGCCGCATGTCATCACCAGGGTGACGACAGCCTCCGGCAAGGTGCTCTACCAGGCAAATTTCGACAATCCGCCGCGGGTTTTGAACCCTGACGTCGTCACCAACATGAATGCGATGATGACAGGCGTCATCAATTTCGGCACAGGCAAGGCCGCCCGCATTCCGGGCTGGCAGGCGGCCGGCAAGACCGGCACGACGCAATCCTTCCGCGATGCGCTGTTCGTCGGTTTCACCAGCCATTTGACGACGGGCGTCTGGTTCGGCAATGACGACGGCAAATCGATGAAGAAGGTGACGGGCGGCGGGCTGCCGGCCAAGGCCTGGAAGGAATTCATGATCGCCGCCCACAAGGGCCTGACGCCGACCCCGATCTTCGGCGGCGGACAGATCGTCGACAACGGCGTGCCGATGGCAGAAGCCGGGCCGAATATCGACCAGCAGACGACGATCGGCGCCATCATCTCAGGCAGCGATGACGGGCAGGATGCGCAGCAGCAGGGCCAGCCTATGATCCGGCAACGTCCGGCGCAGCAATCCATCCAGCGGCAGCAACAGTCTGTCGATCAGGCGTTGGCGAACGACGATCCCGAGGATCTGCCGCCCGTGGGCCTTGCCGACGATAATCCCTACAGCTCGGATCGCTACTACGACGACGATATCCCGCCTGGCGATATCGGCGATCCCGGCCCGACGCCGGCGACGGTACGGCGGCACCATCGCTCATCGCTTCTCGACATCATACTGGGGCAATAGCAAGCGATTCTTGGCATTGCCGCTTGCATGGGCGGGTCAAGGCTGATCTGATAGATGGTCGCGCAAATTCCGCAGGCTCACCGCCTCGATGGGACACTGTGGAATTTGGACGACAAACCATTCGTTTTGCTGGATTCCGGGTGATTTCCTGCCTTGCAGTCAGTAAAACCGCTACTTATATACGCGGCATCACCGCAGTCATGGCTGCGCAATCCTCAAGACCATCCCGTAAGGGGCTGTCAATGGAATGCCTGACAGGGGTTCCGATAGCTTGCTTCAAGGAGAGAATGACATGGCAAAAGTAATTGGTATCGACCTTGGAACCACGAATTCCTGCGTCGCCGTCATGGACGGCAAGGACGCGAAAGTGATCGAGAATGCCGAAGGCGCCCGCACCACCCCCTCGATGGTTGCCTTCACGGACGACAGCGAACGCCTCGTCGGCCAGCCGGCCAAGCGCCAGGCGGTCACCAACCCCACCAATACCCTCTTCGCTGTCAAGCGCCTGATCGGCCGCCGCTACGAAGATCCGACCGTCGAGAAGGACAAGCACCTCGTTCCTTTCAACATCGTTCGCGGCGACAATGGCGATGCCTGGGTGGAAGCGCAGGGTAAGGGCTATTCGCCCGCACAAGTTTCCGCAATGATCCTTCAGAAGATGAAGGAAACCGCCGAATCCTATCTCGGCGAAAAGGTCGAAAAGGCCGTTATTACCGTTCCCGCTTACTTCAACGACGCGCAGCGCCAGGCAACCAAGGATGCTGGCAAGATTGCCGGTCTTGAAGTTCTGCGTATCATCAACGAGCCGACCGCTGCAGCGCTCGCTTACGGCCTCGACAAGAAGGACGGCAAAACGATCGCTGTCTACGACCTTGGCGGCGGCACCTTCGATATCTCGATCCTGGAAATCGGCGACGGCGTCTTCGAAGTGAAGTCGACCAACGGCGATACCTTCCTTGGCGGTGAAGACTTCGACATGCGTCTCGTCGAATACCTCGTTGCCGAATTCAAGAAGGACAACGGCATCGACCTCAAGGGCGACAAGCTTGCTCTGCAGCGCCTCAAGGAAGCTGCTGAAAAGGCCAAGATCGAGCTGTCCTCTTCGCAGCAGACCGAAATCAACCTGCCCTTCATCACGGCAGATGCCACCGGTCCGAAGCACCTGACGCTGAAGCTGACCCGCGCCAAGCTGGAAAGCCTGGTCGACGATCTCGTTCAGCGCACGATCGCTCCTTGCAAGGCAGCGCTTAAGGATGCCGGCGTTACGGCAGCCGAGATCGATGAAGTCGTTCTCGTCGGCGGCATGAGCCGCATGCCGAAGGTGCAGGAAGTCGTCAAGCAACTGTTCGGCAAGGAGCCGCACAAGGGCGTCAACCCGGATGAAGTCGTCGCACTCGGCGCTGCCATCCAGGCCGGCGTTCTGCAGGGCGACGTCAAGGACGTCCTGCTGCTCGACGTGACCCCGCTGTCCCTCGGCATCGAAACGCTGGGCGGCGTCTTCACCCGTCTGATCGAGCGTAACACCACGATCCCGACCAAGAAGTCGCAGACCTTCTCGACCGCCGACGACAACCAGTCGGCCGTGACCATCCGCGTTTCGCAGGGCGAACGCGAAATGGCTGCCGACAACAAGCTGCTCGGCCAGTTCGACCTCGTCGGCCTGCCGCCGGCTCCGCGCGGCGTGCCGCAGATCGAAGTCACCTTCGATATCGACGCCAACGGCATCGTCCAGGTTTCGGCTAAGGACAAGGGCACGGGCAAGGAGCAGCAGATCCGCATCCAAGCCTCTGGCGGTCTCTCTGATGCCGACATCGAAAAGATGGTCAAGGATGCCGAAGCGCATGCTGCCGAGGACAAGAAGCGCCGCGAAGGCGTGGAAGCCAAGAACCAGGCCGAAAGCCTGATCCACTCCAGCGAGAAGTCGCTGAAGGATTACGGCGACAAGGTCACCGAAGCCGACCGCAACGCAATCTCCGAGGCGATCGCAGCGCTGAAGGCGGCAACCGAAGCTTCCGAGCCGGACGCCGAGGACATCAAGGCCAAGACCCAGACCCTCATGGAAGTGTCCATGAAGCTCGGCCAGGCGATCTATGAGTCCCAGCAGGCGGAAGGTTCTGCCGCTGATGCCTCTGCGGGCGGCAAGGACGATGTCGTCGATGCCGACTACGAGGAAATCAAGGACGAGGACGACCGCAAGCGGTCGGCATAATCGCAAGCCTTAACTGGTTTTGCGGAACTCAGATCCGGCTGCCCTAGGGCAGCCGGAAATCCATTTCCGGGGTCTATTCCTTAATGGCAAAAGCGGACTTTTACGACACGTTGGGTGTCGCCAGGACGGCAGACGAAAAAGAGCTTAAAAGCGCTTTTCGTAAGCTGGCGATGAAATTTCATCCGGACAAGAATCCGGAGGACAAAGACGCCGAGCGAAAGTTCAAAGAAATCAACGAAGCCTATGAGACGCTCAAGGATCCGCAGAAGCGCGCGGCCTATGATCGTTACGGCCATGCTGCCTTCGAGCATGGCGGCATGGGCGGTGGTGGCGGCTTTGGCGGCGGTGGTTTCGGCGGCGGCGGCTTCTCCGATATTTTCGAAGATATTTTCGGCGAGATGATGGGTGGCGGACGCTCGCGCGGGCGTTCCTCCGGCGGCCGCGAACGCGGCGCCGATCTTCGCTACAACATGGAAATCTCGCTCGAAGAAGCCTTTACCGGCAAGACGGCGCAGATTCGTGTGCCGACCTCGATCACCTGCGACGTCTGCTCCGGCTCCGGCGCCAAGCCGGGCACGCAGCCGAAGACCTGCGGCACATGCCAAGGTGCCGGCCGCGTCCGCGCCGCACAGGGTTTCTTCTCGGTCGAGCGCACCTGTCCGACCTGCCATGGCCGCGGCCAGATCATTCCCGATCCCTGCACCAAATGCCACGGCCAGGGCCGCGTGACCGAAGAGCGTTCGCTTTCGGTCAATATCCCGGCCGGCATCGAGGATGGCACACGCATCCGGCTACAGGGCGAAGGCGAAGCCGGCTTGCGCGGCGGGCCATCGGGCGATCTCTACATCTTCCTCTCCGTCAAACCGCATGAGTTCTTCCAGCGCGACGGCGCCGATCTCTATTGCGCTGTGCCGATCTCGATGACCACGGCGGCTCTTGGAGGCACCTTCGACGTTGCAACGCTCGACGGCACGAAATCGCGCGTCACCGTTCCCGAGGGCACGCAGGTCGGCAAGCAATTCCGCCTGAAGGCGAAGGGCATGCCGGTGTTACGCTCCAGCCAGGTCGGCGATCTCTACATCCAGATCCAGATCGAAACGCCGCAAAAGCTGACCAAGCGCCAACGCGAGTTGCTGCAGGAATTCGAGCAGATTTCCTCGAAGGACAACAATCCCGAATCAACCGGCTTCTTTTCCCGCATGAAGGATTTCTTCGACACGTTCAGCGACTGAAGGGCGAATCACTATTGCTTCACGTGAAACCGGCCGGTGATTCGGCCGGTTTTTTTATTTGGCGAGCGAATCACCCACCCTTGTGCTTCGAGGGCATCACCCGCCTCGTGGTTCGAGGGTCGCTTCGCTCCCACCTCACCATGAGGCTGATCTTTTGCACCCAGTCGCGATACTCCTCCTTCCAGTTTGAGGGCTCCTTCGGACATCTACCACTGGATTGCTCTTTTGCGGCTGGGCGCCAGATCCGCTCCACCTCATCCTGAGCCTGTCGAAGGACGAGGGTGGCCCCGCAGCCACTCCCTTCTCTTCCATAGCCATCGGCAAAATCCTTGCACTTGTGCGGGGTTCGGCATACCCCTCGGCCATCGACACGAATCCGGATGCCCGATGCCGCACAAGGTTTTCATCTCGCGCCTGAAGCTGACCGACTTCCGCAATTATGCGGTAGCCTCGCTTGCGCTTGACGAGCGGCATGTGGTGCTGACCGGCGACAACGGCGCCGGCAAGACCAATCTGATGGAGGCGGTCTCCTTTCTTTCGCCAGGGCGCGGGCTGCGGCGCGCCGCCTATGCGGATGTCACCCGCGTCGACGCAGCGGGCGGCTTTTCGATCTTCGCCGCGCTTGATGGCATGGACGGCGAAGTCGAGATCGGCACCGGTATCGACGCGAGCGACGAGACGACGACACGCAAGCTTAGAATCAACGGTACGCCAGCCAAGACCGCGGACGAGCTGACCGACCATCTCCGCGTGCTCTGGCTGACGCCGGCCATGGATGGGTTGTTCACCGGCGGCTCCTCTGAGCGGCGGCGTTTCCTTGACCGGCTGGTGCTGTCGCTCGATCCGGCGCATGGCCGCCGCGCCAGCGATTTCGAGCGCGCCATGCGCAGCCGCAACAAACTGCTTGCCGAGGGTCGATTCGATCCGTCCTGGCTTGCCGGCATCGAGGAACAGATGGCGAGCCTCGGCATCGCCATGGCGCTCGCCCGGCAAGAAATGCTTGGCCTTCTTACCCGACTGATCGGCGAAAGCGGCGAGGCGACGCCATTTCCGTCTGCGACGCTCGAACTCTCCGGTTTCCTCGATGGGCAATTCGATCGTCCCGCCGTCGATCTCGAGGACAGCTATGCCGAGATGCTGCGCGAAGGCCGTTATCGCGACGCGGCCGCCGGGCGTACGCTTGATGGTCCGCATCGGGCCGATCTGCTGGTGCGCCACCTCGAGAAGCACATGGAGGCGGAGCGTTGTTCGACCGGCGAGCAGAAGGCATTGCTGGTCGGCCTTATCCTCGCCCATGCTCGCCTCGTCGGCAACCTGACCGGCCACGCGCCAATTTTGCTGCTCGACGAAATTGCCGCGCATCTGGATGAAGGCCGGCGCGCTGCCCTCTTCGACCTGATCGACGGGCTCGGCGGCCAGGCCTTCATGACCGGCACCGACAAGGCGATGTTTTCCGCGCTTGGCGAGCGCGCGCAATTCTTTACCGTCGCGCATGGCGGCATTACGAAATCATAGGGCCTCCTTTGCCCCGATTGTGATAGGCTCGCTCGCATGGATCCTTTGAGCTCAGACGAAATCGCCCGCTATCAGCGCCATATCCTCCTGCCGGAGGTCGGCGGCGCCGGTCAGCAAAGATTGAAGGCGGCGCGCGTGCTTGTTATCGGCGCCGGCGGCCTTGGTGCGCCGGTGCTGCAATATCTCGCCGCCGCCGGTGTCGGCACGCTCGGTATTGCCGATGACGATCGTGTTTCGCTTTCCAACCTGCAGCGGCAGGTGATTCACGATACGGGGACGATCGGCGAGTTGAAGACGCAGAGCGCGGCGGATGCCATCGCGCGATTGAACCCGCATGTCCGCGTCATTCGTTTCGAGGAGCGGTTCAACCCTGATACCGCGACGCGACATTTTGCCGGTTTCGATCTCGTCGTCGATGGCTCCGATAATTTCGATACGCGCTATGCCGCTGCCGATGCGGCCGAGGCAGCGCGTTTGCCGCTGGTGACCGGCGCAGTCGGACGCTTCGATGGGTCCGTGACCACCCTGAAGCCTTATGAGGATGGCGCCGACGGCCTACCCAATCCACGTTATCGCGATCTGTTTCCCGCACCGCCGCCGCAAGGCCTAATTCCAAGCTGTGCGGAGGCCGGCATCATCGGCGCACTCACCGGCGTCATTGGCACGCTGATGGCGATGGAGGCGATCAAGCTCATCACCGGCATCGGCGAACCGCTGATCGGCCGGCTGCTGCTCTATGACGGGCTCGCCGCCCGCTTCGAGACCGTCCGCTATCGCCGCAAGCGCGCTAAGGCTGCCGCTGAATGACCGATATCATTCTTCAGCGTCTCGACGGCAGCTTCGAGCGCTGGCAGGAGCTGCTTGCGCTCATTCTCGCCTCCTTCGCCTATATGGACGGACGGATCGATCCGCCCTCGTCGGCGCTGACGCTAACCCCGCAATTGCTCAAGGAAAAGGCGAAGAACGAAATCGCCTACGTGGCCTTCTACAACGATCAATTAGCCGGCTGCATATTCTGCCGTCCGGAACTGGATAGCCTCTATATCGGCAAGCTCGCTGTCCTGCCGGCCGCCCAGGGCCAGGGGATCGGCAGGCGCTTGCTGAGCCTTGCGGAAACGACTGCGTGGGAACATGGCCTTGCAGAATTGCGGCTGGAAACGCGGATCGAGCTGACCGGCAATCACATTACCTTTGCCAACTGGGGATTCCGGAAAACCGCCGAGAACCGCCACGCGGGCTTCGACCGCACGACGTCGATCGAGATGCGCAAAGTCTTGGTTTAGCTCACCGAAACGGCAGGACGCGGTTCGGCGGGCGATGGCCATCGATGAAGGCACGGATGTTGATGATGACCTTGTCGCCCATGTCGATGCGGCTTTCGAGGGTGGCAGAGCTCATGTGCGGCAGCAACACCACCTTGCCCTCGTTGGCGAGCTTCACAAGCTTCGGATTGACGGCCGGTTCGTTCTCGAAGACGTCGAGGCCGGCGCCGGCGATCTTGCCTTCGCGTAAAATCTTGATCAGGGCTGTCTCGTCGATGACATCGCCGCGCGCCGTGTTGACGATGTAGCTGGTCGGCTGCAGCAGCGCCAGACGGCGTGCCGAAATCAGATGGAAGGTCGCGGGCGTTGACGGGCAGTTGACCGACACGATGTCGACGCGGGCAAGCATCTGGTCGAGGCTGTCCCAATAGGTCGCCTCCAGCTCGTCTTCGGTCGCCAAGCTGACGCGCTTGCGGTTGTGATAGTGGATGGAAAGGCCGAAGGCCTTGGCACGGCGGGCGACGGCGGTACCGATGCGGCCCATGCCGACGATGCCGATGCGCTTGCCGTGAATCCGGCGGCCGAGCATCCAGGTAGGCGACCAGCCGGCCCATTCGCCGGGCTTGTCCGTCAGCACGCGCGCACCTTCGGCAAGGCGCCGCGGCACGGCAAGGATCAACGCCATGGTCATGTCGGCCGTATCCTCGGTCAAGACATTCGGCGTATTGGTGACCGTAATGCCGCGGCGGGCGGCAGCTTCGATGTCGATGTGGTCGGTGCCGTTGGAAAAGCTGGCGATCAGCTTCATCTGCGGCCCGGCTTCCTCGATCAGCGCGGCGTCGATGCGGTCGGTGACGGTCGGCACCAGCACATCGGCGGACCGGACCGCCTCGACAAGCTCGGCCTGCGTGCGCGGCGTATCGTCAATGTTGAGCTCGGCATCGAAGAGTTCGCGCATCCGCGTCTCCACCGCATCCGGCAGTTTGCGCGTGATATAGACCTTCGGTTTTTTCTTCGTCGTCATGGCGACCGGCGATGCCTTGTTCAGATGTTCTTAACCAAGAAGCAGGATAATTTTCCCGTTCCGGGCATTTCTACCAGACCCGCAGGCGAAGACAAACAAAACTCGCGTACGAGGCGCAAGGATTTGCCGATGACCGGAACGAAAAAGTCGCCTGGCGGCGTCTTGGTCATGATGAGCGAACGGAAATCCAATGCGTGGCAAAATCCTGAAGTCCTGCGCTATTTTCGCGATCGGCCTGATAATGGCCGGCGCTACCGCCGATCTTGCCGCGGCCCAGGCCGCCAAGGGGCCGAGCGGATTACCGCTGCCGAGGTTCGTTACCCTGAAGTCGAAGCGCGTCAACCTGCGCGTCGGCCCCAGCGGGGACTATGCGGTGTCATGGATGTACCTCAAGCAAGGATTGCCGGTCGAGATCATTCAGGAATACGACAATTGGCGTCGCGTGCGTGATGCCGACGGCACTGAAGGCTGGGTCAATCAGTCGTTGCTCTCCGGCCAGCGCTCGGCCATCGCCGCGCCGTGGATGAAGGGCAAAGGCAAGGCGGTCTTCGTCAACATGCGACGCGACGCGCAACCGTCGAGCACCGTCATCGCCAAGCTCCAGCCGGGCGTGATAATGAACATCCGCGAATGCACCGGCGACTGGTGTCTGGCGACCGCCGACGGCACCGAAGGCTGGGTGGCGCAATCCGAAATCTGGGGCGCCTACCCCGGCGAAGCCTTTAAGTAAAAAGAAAGCCCCTCAAAGCTCCATGGCAGCCGCGACCGCGCGATTCGATGCGGTGATGCATCGGGCATCCACAGCGGGGAAACGGTGGTCGTGGATTATCTGTTCGGGAATCTCAGCATTGCCATCGTCCTGTTTGCATCGACGAACGTGGACGATATTTTTGTCCTGCTCGGATTTTTTGCAGACCGCAAGTTCCGCGCCCGTCAGATCGTCATCGGCCAATATTTGGGCATTGCCGCTCTTAGCGGTGCGAGCGTCCTTGCCTCCCTGATCTCTCTCGTTATTCCCGCCGCCTATATCGGCCTTCTCGGTTTGGTGCCGATCTTCCTTGGTCTCAAGAAGCTATGGGCATTGCGGCAAGGCCCAGATGGCGATCCGGAAGATCACGACAAGGCGTCAATCGGCCATGGCAATATCGTGGCCGTCGCGGCGGTGACGATTGCGAACGGCGGCGACAATATCAGCATCTACACTCCCCTCTTCGCCACACGCACGAGCGGTGAGATTGCCGCCATCGCCATTGTGTTTGTCGTCATGACGGCGTTGTGGCTCGGCGCCGCACATTTCCTGGTCAATCACCCTGCGATCGGCGCGCCGATCCGACGCTATGGACATCGGGTAGTGCCGTTCGTTCTTGTGGCGCTTGGAATACTCATTCTCCATGAGGCCGGAACCGTCCGGTTGCTATGGTGATTTCGTTTGCGGGCTTTGATGTTCCGACCAAAAAGCCGCCCGCAACGGTCTGCTGCGAGCGGCTTTCGATTTCAGCATCAGCCAGTGGGTGGCTATTTAAAGAAGCCCGAATTCCTTCGCGGCGTCCGATAGCGAGCGCATCGGCCGCGGGCCGATCTGTTCGATGACGATCGCTGCCGCGAGATTGCCGAGCTTGGCGCAATCCTCAAGCGTACGGCCCTGCGTATAGCCGAAGAGGAAGCCGGCGGCGAAGAGATCGCCCGCGCCGGTCGTATCGACGCGCTCTTCGATCGGATGGGCATCGACGACATAACGTTCGTTGCCGCGCACGATCACGGCGCCGTCCTTGCCTGTGGTCACGGCTGCGATCTTGCAGTCGGCGGCAATCAGCGTCAGTGCCTTCTCGAAATCATCGGTCTCGTAGAGCGACAAGGCCTCGTCGCGGTTGGCGAAGACGATATCGACGGTCCCTGAGCGCATGAGATCGAGAAATTCGTCGCGATAACGGCCGACGCAGAAGCTGTCGGACAGCGTCATCGACATCTCGCGGCCATTGGCATGGGCGATGCGGGCGCATTCGCGAATCGCTTCCTTGGCGCGTGGCGGGTCCCAGAGATAACCCTCGAAATAGGTGACCTTGGCATCTGCGACGACATTTTCCTCGACATCTTCCGGGCCAAGCTCGACGCAGGCGCCGAGATAGGTGTTCATCGAACGCTCGCCGTCCTCGGTGACGAAGATCATGGAACGGGCAGTCGGCGGGAACGTGCCTTTCGGCTTGGTCTCGTAATGCACGCCCTGAGCGCGGATGTCGTGCGCAAAGATTTCGCCCAACTGATCTTCCGCGACCTTGCCGAAATAGGCTGCCCTGCCGCCGAAATTCGCAACGCCTGCCGCCGTATTGCCGGCGCTGCCGCCGGAGGCTTCAAGCGCCGGACCCATGCGCGAATAGAGCAGTTCGGCACGATCAGCATCGATGAGATTCATCGCGGCTTTGGTGATCTTGTTGTCGATCAGGAACTGATCGTCGCAGCGGGAGATAATGTCGACGATAGCATTGCCAACGGTCAGTACATCGAAACGAGTCATCAAGCAGGGGGTCCCCGGTATTGGTGATAGCCGGTATCCGGTATTAGCGGTTTTTCCGAAGTTTGGAAGGGAAATCGATGTCCGGCGAGGTAACTAAATCTCAACCAGTCATTTGCCTGTCACTTTCCATCTGTAAACGCTTATCAAGTGAACTGGCATGGGATGCGGAACAAGGCATTCACGGCCAGCTCCGGGAAGGTATGATACCTTCCGCCTCACCGGTACGCGCGCCGACCACGGATGAACTGGCGGCTTGTGCACCGGGAGGACTCCGGCGGTAGCCGGGTTCGGAAAAGCGGGCGGGGCCCGCTTTTTTTGTTGCCGACCGCTTTTCGGCTTCTCACGATGCGGCAAGCTGCTACAACTCTGGGATCAATCCGCAATATCCCGCCACAGCTCCCTCGCCCGGCATGTCCGAAATCTTTTCCGATGTCCTGCCGATTTTCCTGCTGATCCTCGTCGGCTGGCTGATCGTGCGTGCCGGCGTATTGACGGCCAGCGTCGGCGAGGCGATGAGCGAGTTCGTCTTCAAGATCGCCGTGCCGCTGCTACTTTTCCAGACCATTGCGGGGGCACATTTTCACGGGGCTTCGCCGTTCCGGTTGTGGATCGCCTATTTTTCCGGCGTCGCGGTCGCCTGGACGGCCGGCCATCTCGCGGCGACGCGGCTGTTCGGGCGGGATGCGCGGATCGGGGTGCTCGCCGGCGTGTCGTCCGCCTTCGCCAACAATGCTTTCATCGGCCTGCCGCTGGTAAGCCGCGTCGTCGGACCCGAGGGCATCGTGGCGCTCTCGATCCTGATTGCGGTGCATCTGCCTGTCATGATGATTGCCGGCACGATGCTGATGGAACAGGCCGAGCGCAAGGCGAATGGCGGCACCGGGCGAAGCACGGGCGAACTCCTGCGTCGGGTCGGCAGAAATCTCGTCCGCAATCCGCTGGTCATCGGCCTTGTTGCCGGACTTGTCGTGCACCTCATCGGCATTCCGCTGCCGGCAACGCTCGGCACCGTCGTCGACAGCATCGCCAATACGGCGGGCCCGGCGGCACTGATTTCGCTGGGCATGGCGCTCCGGCAATATGGGCTTTCGGGCAATCTCGGCATTGCCAGCGTTACTTCGGCGCTCAAGCTTCTGCTGTTGCCGGCCTGCGTGCTTTCGGCCGGCTATCTTCTCGGCCTCAGCTCGCAATGGCGTGAGGCGATCGTACTCACTGCGGCTGTTCCTACCGGCGTGAACGCCTGGCTGATTGCCAACCGCTTCGGCGTCGGTCACAGCCTCGCTGCCTCAACGATTACGCTGACAACGGCATTCGGTGTACTTTCGGTGTCACTTTGGGCCTATATGCTCGGCTAAAGCTCGTCGCGATCTTTCAGATTCGCTCCCACGCTTTAGCTCCTTGTTTGTGCATGTGGTTTTCGCAAAACCGCCGCACACTTTTGCGCGACATGCCACTAGCGACGACAGGCCTGCGCGCATACATAGGCACGGCGCTTCAAGGGCGATTTGAGTGGCTGACCGACATGCAAAAGCCCGGCCGAGAAGACCGGGCTTTTGCATGTGTTCGCTTGAAGCAGCTTAGTTCGTTGCTGCCGGCGCCGGAGCGTTCGCGTCGGGCAGCGGCTCGGGCGTGTCCGCCAACGTGCGCAGATAGGCGATGACGTTGGCGCGATCTTCTTCTTTCGGCAAGCCGGCAAAGCCCATTGCCGTGCCGGAGATGAATTTCTTCGGCGCTTCGAGGAAATGATAGAGATGATCGTAGGTCCACTTTTCGCTGCTGCCCTTGGAAAAATCCTTCATGGCGGCGGAATAGGCAAAACCTTCATGCGAGGCGATCGGACGATCGACGACACCCCAGAGGTTAGGACCGACCTTGTTCGGCCCGCCCTTGGTGCCGTCATGACAGGCCTGACACTTCTTGAAGATCGATTCGCCGGCCTTGACGTCGGCCTTCTGCAGCAATTGCGCGATCGGCGTTTCCTGCTTGGCGGCGGCTGCCTTGCCGCCTGCTCCGCCAGACGTCTCTTCAGCGGCGATAATCGCGAAGCCCGGCTTTTCCGGTGTCTCTGAATGGAAAATAAATCCCGACGCGAGCGACACGGACTTCAGCACAAAAAGTGTGGCCAGAAGTGCCCCGACACCCATGTTCACGTAGGATGAATTCATCTGCTATGCTCCCCTCGCCCCCGGCAGCGGCTGCCGGCCCATCTTGAATTCGCGCGAAACCTATGTCTTTTGACTGTTTCTTGCAACTCTGTAAACGGTCTCCACCGTGAGACTTTTTGACACTTTTCCGGCGGGAATAGAAGGCCCAACAATGACAGATCCCAACTTGGACAAGACGCTGGTACTCATTCCGGCCCGGATGGCCTCCACGCGCCTGCCGGGCAAACCGCTCGCCGATATCTGCGGTCTGCCCATGATCGTACAGGTTGCCAAACGCGCACGCGAGGCGGCGATCGGTCGCATCGTCGTCGCCGTGGACCACGAAGACACCTTTGCCGCCGTTGCGAATGCGGGCTTCGAAGTCGTGATGACGCGTACCGATCATCAATCCGGCTCGGACCGTATCTATGAAGCCCTGCAGGCCGTGGATCCCAAAGGCCATGCCGAGATCGTCGTCAACGTTCAGGGCGATCTGCCGACCATCGACCCCGAGACCATCCGCGCTTCGCTGCGCCCGCTGGAAGATCCGGCCGTCGACATCGCCACGCTGACCGTCGAGATCAAGGACGAAGAAGAAAAGACACTGCCGAGCGTCGTCAAGGTTGTCGGCTCGGCCATTTCGGACCATCGCCTGCGCGCACTCTACTTCACCCGCGCCACGGCTCCTTATGGCAACGGGCCGCTTTATCATCACATCGGCCTTTATACCTATCGCCGCGCCGCGCTGGAGAAATTCGTCAGCCTCGGCCCTTCGACGCTGGAAAAACGCGAATCACTGGAGCAGTTGCGGGCGCTTGAGGCCGGCATGCGCATCGACGTCGAGATCGTTGACACGATACCGCTCGGTGTCGATACTCCCGCCGACCTCGAAAAGGCCCGCCGCATTCTTTCCGGCGCCTCTCTCTGACGGAATTTCCCAAAGGCAGTCCCATGATCAGCAAGACCAACAAGATCTCTTTCCAGGGCGACTACGGCGCCAATTCCGACATGGCCTGCCGCGATATGTTCCCGACGATGGAGCCACTGCCTTGTCAGACCTTCGAGGACGCCTTCACCGCCGTCGACAATGGCGAGGCCGATCTCGGCATGATCCCGATCGAGAACACGATCGCCGGCCGCGTCGCCGATATCCATCATCTGCTGCCGGAGTCGCGGCTGCATATCGTCGGCGAATATTTCATGCCGATCCACTTCCAGCTCATGGTTCTGCCGGGCGTGAAGAAGGAAGAGATACGCACCGTGCACAGCCATATCCATGCGCTTGGCCAATGCCGCAAGGTCGTGCGCGCCAATGGCTGGAAACCGATCATCGCCGGCGACACGGCGGGGGCGGCAAAGCTCGTGCAGGAAACCGGCGACCGCACCATGGCCGCCCTTGCCCCGAGATTGGCGGCCGACCTCTATGGGCTCGAGATCGTTGCGGAAAATGTCGAGGATACCGAAAGCAACGTGACGCGGTTCGTCATCCTGTCGCGGGACGAGAATTGGGCGCAGCGCAGCTCAGCCGAGGAAAAGATCGTCACCACCTTCGTCTTCAACGTGCGCAACATTCCGGCGGCGCTCTACAAAGCTTTGGGCGGCTTTGCGACCAACGGCATCAACATGACGAAGCTCGAAAGCTATCAGCTCGGCGGCCGTTTTGTAGCGACGCAGTTTTACGCCGATATCGAGGGCCATCCCTCCGACGCGCATGTGCGCCGGGCGCTGGAGGAATTGCGATTCTTCTCCGAAAAGGTCCGTATCCTCGGCGTCTACAAAGGCCATCCGATGCGGGGGGATCTCTGAGGGAAACTTCGCCCCAGCGGGGAGAAGGTCACGCGGTACGCGCGGGTTGAGGGGGCGTTGCAGCTTAAGACGGCCCACGTGCCAAATTCCGTTGAAGACAGTGCGCTTTTGCCAGTAGCGCCCCTCATCCGCCCCTTCGGGGCACCTTCTCCCCGTCGGGGAGAAGGTAAGAACAATTCACTTATCCGGCTCACAAACTCGCAGCCGATGGCCGTCGGGATCGAGCACGACGAAGGTTGGGCCGAAATCCATCATCGTCAATTCCTGTGCAATCGGTAGGCCGCGGGCTTTCCAATCCTGATAGTGTTTTTCGACTGCGCCATCGCCCTCGACCATAAAGCCTAGTTCGCCGCGATTGCCGATCGCGGAGGGCTGCGGCTCGACATTGCTGCGGCGCCAAAGGCCAAGATTGAAACCATTGTCGAGCGCAAAGGCAACGAAATTCGGCGAGGCGAAGGCTGGCTCGCGGCCGAGCAGGTCACGGTAGAACGGCGTGCTTTCGCCGGGATCCTTGACATAGAAAATGATGAGGTTGGGGCTGGTCATCTGGATATTCCTCCTGGGTTTTAGGGATATGAAGGCATGATGGGTGCTGCCCGGCAGACAAGGCGAAACCTGCCGGTGATGAATTATCAGGGTGTTCGATTGAGGATGCGCCTTTAGCGCATGCAGTCTTCCTCACGATACGGAGCACGGCCGTCCATGAAACCCAAATCGCGCTTCACGGAATCTGCCGTGCCCTCGAGATCGAGGCGATCCCGGTGGCGGGCAAAATAGTCAAGCGCAAAACGCAGAAGGCGGACCGGCCATGCCGACGCAGAAAGATCTTTGCCGTTGCGCGCCTCGATGACGCCGCGATGGGTTTGCTTCGTGACGATGAAAGCGTGGCTTGCCATGATCGGTCCTCCTTCCTGCTTGGGATGGTGACCATCATAGTCGCGCCTACTGACAGTTTCTGGCAGTAGCGTTATCGTCGGAAATCAATCGTGGAGCATGCCCTCGCGGGCATTCCATTCCCTGGCGAGGGTAACGCGGCGGCGTGGATAGCGCGCTTCCAGCACCGCGAAATCAACGATACGGTCGGCGCGGAAATGGCGAAAATCCTGGCGCAGCTCGCACCAGGCCATGATGATGCGGGCATTGTCGAAATAACCGAGCGCAAAGGGCCAGATACGCCGGGTCGAAATGGCGCCGTTTACGTCGCCATAGGTCAATTGCACCATGCGCTCCGTACGGATCGCCTTGCGCATGAGCGAAAGATCGGCCTTGTCCTCGGTGATGCGCCGCGTCGCCACGACGACGGCCGCTTGATCGACCGCCTCGCGCATCTCGGCGGGCAGCACGGCAGCGATCTTGGCAAGAGCGTCGGCACCGGCTGCTGCCAGTCGCGAATCGGTGGCACGCGCGACCCATCTCGATCCCAGCACCAGCGCCTCGATCTCATCCTGCGAAAACATCATCGGCGGCAGCATGAAGCCTGGCTTCAGGACATAGCCGATGCCCGGTTCGCCCTCGATCATGGCACCCTGTGTCTGCAGGCTGGCGATATCACGATAGAGCGTGCGCAGGCTGACGCCGGTCTCCTCGGCAAGGGTCGCGCCGCTGACGGGACGGCGATAGCGCCTCAGCGTCTGCAGCAGGGTCAGCAGCCGTTCCGAGCGCGCCATGACGAGCGCCTATCGCTTCCATTCCACCCAATCGCGCATCAGGCGATGGGCGATGGCGCCCTTGGGCGGCGAGGTGTTGCCGGAGGGCGAGACGCGATCGAGCATGGCGAGCGTCTCTTCCGGCGTGAACCAGCGGCAGTCATCCAACTCGGCAACATCCATATGGATCTCCCTCGATTTCGCCTCGGCGTAGCAGCCGATCATCAGGGAATGTGGCATCGGCCAGGGCTGCGAGGCATGATAGCGCACGCGGCCGATGTGGATACCGGATTCCTCACGCGTCTCGCGGCGCACGGCATTTTCGATGGTTTCGCCCGGCTCGACGAAACCGGCGAGACAGGAATACATGCCCGGCGCGAAATGATGGCTGCGGCCGAGCAGGCAGAGATTTTTCTCCTCATCGATCGTCAGCATGATGACGACGGGATCCGTGCGCGGAAAGATCATGTGTTCGCAAGCCGTGCAGACGCGCTTGTAACCGCCGATGCGGCTTTCCATCACCGAGCCGCACCGGCCGCAGAAACGATTGTCGGTGTTCCAGCGGATAAGGCTCATGCCCTGCGCCGCTTCGCCGAGGATTTCGCCTTCGAGCAGGAGATCGCGCCAGAGCGAGCGCATGTCGGCGGGCTTGTAGTGGCTGGCGAGATCGTCGGCATTGATGCGCACCGGAACGGCTAGCCGCGGCTCGCCGGTCCTGCGGTAGCCGAGCAGCACGGCCGCTTCCCAATCCGGATCGAGTTCCTGCAGTTCGTAGCGGGCAAACAGCGGGTCGAGCACCTGCCCGTCATGCTTTAAAACAAGCCGATCCTGGGCGAATGCCAGGATATGCGTGCCTTCCTTGGCAAGCGCATGCTCGATTGATTCCTCGTCGCGGTGCTCGGCGTCTCGGTTAAGCTGGTTTTCCGCAAAGGCGGTAAGGCTGCTCGCTTCCGGGTGGGGGGCATCCGTAGAGAAGATGGAATGATTCATTGTGAAAGCGTTTCCCGCAACTTGGCTATGAAGCTGTTCATATCTTCGTCCGCATAGGGTTCCGCCTTGCCGTAGCCCCAGATCGGGCCGGGCCAGTTCGCATCCCCTTCGAACCGCGCAATGACATGAACATGAAGCTGACGGACGATATTTCCAAGAGCCCCGATGTTGATTTTTGTCGCTCCCGTCACCGTCTTCAAGGCGGCTGCGACCTTGTTGGTCTCGAAGGTCAGCAGAACCTGGTCGAGCGGCGTCAGCGCGAATATTTCCGATATGCCGGGCCGGCGGGGCACCAGCAACAGCCATGGCCAGCGGCGATCCTTCATCAGCCGCACGTCGCAAAGGCCGGTAACAGCGACGGAAACGCTGTCATTCGCCAGACGATCGTCGAGCGCAAAATCCTGCAATGGGTCTTCCTCCGATATTTTATCAAATGTTTAGCAGTTTTTTTTGACCTTGGCTTGCTTTTGATGCCGATATTGCCGATATGTGCATCCGGGAGGTTGGTGGTGGACGAGCCACTCGCCAACCGGGTCAGGTCCGGAAGGAAGCAGCCCTAACGAGCCCGGCACGGGTCATCGTGCCAGCCTCCCACCCTTTCCGAAAGCAAGGCCCGGCTTTCTGCGGGCAATAAGCAGGGCAATGAGCGACACCGAGCGACAAGCAAAAGATGCCGCTTCGACCGGCACCGGTTACCGGGTGTTGGCCCGCAAATACCGGCCCAAGGATTTTACCGACCTGATGGTCGGGCAGGAGCCGATGGTTCGCACGCTGACCAATGCGTTCGAAACCGGCCGTATTGCCCAGGCCTATATGCTGACCGGCGTGCGCGGCGTCGGCAAAACGACGACGGCCCGAATCCTTGCGCGCGCCCTCAATTACAAGACCGCCGAAATCGACCGCCCGACCATCGACCTGCGCGAGCCCGGCCAGCATTGCCAGGCGATCATGGAAGGCCGGCATGTCGATGTCATCGAGATGGACGCCGCCTCGCATACCGGCATCGACGACATCCGCGAGATCATCGAGCAGGTGCGCTATCGCCCCGTTTCGGCGCGCTACAAGGTCTATATCATCGACGAAGTGCACATGCTGTCCACGGCCGCCTTCAACGGGCTGTTGAAGACGCTGGAAGAGCCGCCGGAGCATGTGAAGTTCATCTTTGCCACCACCGAAATCCGCAAGGTGCCGATCACGGTGCTGTCGCGCTGCCAGCGCTTCGACCTGCGGCGCATCAGTGCTTCCGATCTCGTTGGCCTGTTCACCACCATTGCAGCCAAGGAAGGCATCGAGGCCGAGCCGGAAGCGCTTGCCATGATCGCCCGCGCCGCGGAAGGCTCGGCCCGCGACGGGTTGTCGCTGCTCGATCAGGCCATCGCCCATGGCAGCGGCGTAGTGGCGGCGGATGCCGTCCGCTCGATGCTCGGGCTTGCCGACCGCGCGCGCATCGTCGATCTCTTCCATCATATCATCAAGGGTGATGTTGCCGCCGCGTTGGCGGAATTCAACAGCCAGTACGAAGCCGGCGCCAATCCTGTCGTCGTGCTGACCGACCTTGCCGATTTCACCCATCTCGTCACCCGCCTCAAATATGTGCCCGATGCTGCCGACGATCCGTCGCTGAGCGAAGTCGAGCGCACCAAGGCAGTCGAATTTGCGCAGGGCGTGGCGGTGACCACGCTGTCGCGCTTCTGGCAGATGCTGCTGAAGGGCATACCGGAGACTGAAACTGCTGCCCGGACCGCCGGCGCCGCGGAAATGGTGCTGATCCGTCTTGCGCATGCCGCCCACCTGCCGGCGCCGGAAGACGCAGCGCGACGGCTTGCTGAATTTTCCGAGGGCAATGGCGGCGGAACGCGTCCATCGCCCGCTCCGCCTGCCGGCAACGGCATGGGAACGCCGGTCTCCTATCAGGGCAACGTCATGGCGCGCGCGGTCGAAACCGCACCCTCGCGGCCCGCGCCGTCGCCGGCTGCACCGGTCGCCATGCTGCGCGCGGTTCCGAATACGCAGGCGAGCCCGGTTGTCGGCCGAATCGAGCCGAAACCTGCCGAAGCGCCGAAGCCGCTGGTTCCCGTCAATTCGATGGCCGATATCGCGGAACTTGCCGGCCAGAAGCGCGATCCGAAAGTGAAGGCGCTGGTACGCAGTTTCGTTCGCCCGGTGCGATTGGAGCCGGGCCGGCTCGACGTCAGCCTGGCGCCAGGCGCGCCGACGACGCTGCTGAACGAGCTTGCCGTCAAGCTGAAGGAATGGACCGGCATCCATTGGATCGTCAGCCTCAGCCGTGAGGAAGGCGAGCCGACGCTTGTGGAGGCTGAGGCCAACGCGCAGCAACAGCGGGTCGCCGACGCCCGCCAGGACCCCGATGTGGCGGCGATCCTATCGCAATTTCCGGGCGCAAAGATCATCGACGTTCGCGTACGCGCGCCCGATGTGGAGGAAGAGGAACAAGTTGCCGCTCCGGCGACTGCCGAATCCGTCGACGGCGATATCCTGCCGGGCGATGATATCGAATTCTAAGGGTATGATATCAAATCGAAGAGCCGTACTATACAACGGAAAGCGGTTTTCGACCTGGATTGTAACCCGAGATAACAAGACAAAGACGAAAAAGAAGGACCAGCAACGATGCGCGACATCATGGGCATGATGGGCAAAGTGAAGGAAATGCAGGCCAAGATGGAAAAGATGCAGGCGGAAATCGCCGACATCCGGGCCGAAGGCAAAGCCGGCGGCGGCCTCGTCACCGTCACCGTGAACGGCAAGAGCCAGATGCTGTCCCTCAAAATCGATCCGTCGCTCTTCAAGGAAGACGATGTCGAAATCCTCGAGGACCTGATCGTCGCTGCCAATAAGGACGCCCAGGAAAAGGCCGAGGCGCTCGCTGCCGAAAAGACCCGCGAACTGACCGCCGGCCTGCCGATCCCGCCCGGTTTCAAGCTTCCTTTCTAAAAAGCGCTTCTTTCACCGCACCATCGTCTTGCGGATGAGCTCGCGGCCGATTGGTTTCGCCGGCTCGTTCCGCAACACCAGCGACGTGGTCACCGCGCCATGGCGGGCGATGGAATCGACGATGGTTTCAAGGTCAGAGGGTGTCGGCACCAGAACCTTGAGCAGGAAACAATCCTCGCCGGTCAGCCGCAGGACTTCGATAATCTGCGGCATTTCCGAAAATTGTTTCAGGCAGGGGCGTATATGCTCATGGGTCGTCCGCAGCCGGACGACGGCCATCATGCCAAGTCCGACGGCGGCGGGATCGACGATGGCGCGGTAACCGGCAATGATGCCGCGCTCCTCAAGCCGCTTGAGACGTTCGGACGCGGCGGGCTGTGAAAGCCCTACCCGGCGGCCAAGTTCCGATACGGAAATCCGCCCATCACCTTGCAAAATTTCGATCATCGACAGATCGGTCGGATCCAGGTCCTTCTCGTAGCTTTCCATCTCGCACCTTGAATTTATCGGTTAGCGCAAGTTTTATGCGATGGATTGCAATGTCAACCGGCGATGCAGCGTGTCAACTTCCCTCCGTCAACACAGTAGGAGAGGAAAGACATGAGCGATATCATCGTCCTGCCCGGCCTTGGCGGCTCGGGGGAAGGTCACTGGCAAACCCTGTGGGAGCGACAGACCCCTGAGATGCGTCGCTTTCTGCCGGCAAGCTGGGACAGACCGGAATTGGCCGATTGGCTCGCCGCGCTCGACCGGGAGATCAGCGACTCTAAAACGCCGCCGGTCCTCGTCGTCCACAGCCTCGCCTGCCAGTTGGTGGCGCACTGGGCGGCATCCGCGCCGGCAAGAATCCTCGGTGCTTTCCTTGTTTCAGCGCCCGATCCCACGGGCGACGTCTATCTGACGGATGCTCCAAGCTTCGCCAATCCGCCGCGCCAAAGACTGCCGTTTCCCTCGCTTCTCATCGCGAGCACCAACGATCCCTTCGGCTCGTTCGCCTATGCGACGGAAAGCGCTGCAGTCTGGGGCAGCGAATTGATCAATGCCGGTGCGCTCGGCCACATCAATGCACATTCCGAAATCGGCGATTGGCCGAAAGGGCGGGCGCTGTTCGACCGTTTCCGCACCGAACTTGCTTAGGGATTATCGTCGAGAAGCGCTCTGAGCTTATAATGAATGGGCGCGGAGAGATAACGCGCCCGGTCCTCCGGGGACAAACGTCTGCCGAAGGTTGCCATCAATTCCGGCATGGTGACCTTGGCGCCGGCATAGGGAACATAGGCCACCGGCGTTCCGGCGGTGGCGGTGCCGTTTTTGATGACGCGGCAATAGATGCCGGGACGACCGGCTTGCGTATAGCGCTTGACGAATTTCGGATCGCCCATTTTCGCGGCGAAGGTCGCGCAGGGAATGCGGGCCGAGGTCACCTCCAGAACTAAATCGCCAGCTATGAATCTATCACCCACCGCGACCTCGCGGTTATCGAGCCCTTCGATGACGAGATTTTCGCCGAATGTACCGTATTCCAGCCTGCGCCCCAGCTCGTTCGACCACCAATCCAGCGTAAGCGAACCCTCGACATAGACGGCCTGATCGCGTCCGCCGTGATGTTCGCCATTGCAGACGGCGTCGCCGATGATACCCTCGGCGTCGATCATGACCGTACCCCCGACCGCATGCTTGTTGATGCCGGTCCTGTAGCTCTTGCCGGGAAGTTTTTCGGCAGCGCCGATGCAGACGGCCAGAATTTTCATAGGGCGATCATCCCTTCCGCGATTCCGTTCCGTCAGCATATGAGCTAAAAGCCTCCCATGGCAAAGCGAGTCACCGGCCCCGAAATCGAAAAACTCATCCAGCTCCTGGCAAAAGTGCCGGGCCTCGGCCCACGCTCGGCGCGGCGCGCCGCATTGCACCTGATCAAGAAGAAGGACCAGTTGCTCGGCCCCCTTTCCCATGCCATGGGCGACGCCTATGACAAGGTGAAGATCTGCTCGCGCTGCGGCAATGTCGATACCGTCGATCCCTGCACCGTCTGCACCGACGACCGGCGCGATCAGTCCGTCATCATCGTCGTCGAGGATGTCGCCGACCTCTGGGCGCTGGAGCGTGCCGGCGCGATGAATGCTGCCTATCATGTGCTTGGCGGCGTGCTATCGCCGCTCGACGGCATCGGGCCGGACGATCTTAATATTCGCGGGCTGATCGAACGCGTCAGCGAGGGCGGTGTGCGCGAGATCATCATCGCCGTCAATGCGACGGTCGAAGGGCAAACTACAGCACACTATATAACCGACCAGCTCTCCGGCCTTGAGGTGAAAATCACCCGCCTCGCCCACGGCGTCCCGGTCGGCGGCGAACTCGACTATCTCGACGAAGGCACGCTGACGGCGGCGCTGCGGGCGCGGACGGCGATTTGAAGGAAGGACGGAGTATGAGGAGAGTGCATACCCCCCTCTGTCACTTCGTGACATCTCCCCCACGAGGGGGGAGATCGGTAACCTGCGGCATCGACCTGCCTCAAACCAATGTTGTGCCCGCAGAAACCGAAGGACATCAGGCAAACGAAGGGTGCGGCAAACTCCCCACAATCTCCCCCCTTGTGGGGGAGATGTCCCGAAAGGGACCGAGGGAGGTATCGCAGGCGCGGCATATTCGAAACCTGCTCGCCTTGCTCTTCGTCTTCCTCCTCCCCCTCCCCGCCCTCGCCGCCTCAAAGGCCGATGTCGAAGCGCAGTTCCAGAGCTGGATCCAACAGAACCTCTGGCCGGAAGCGAAGAAGGACGGCGTATCCGAAAAGACCTTCAAGGCGGCTTTTTCCGGCGTGACGCTGAATTGGGATCTGCCGGATCTCGTACCACCGGGTTTTCCAAAGCCCAAGGAGCAGCCGCAGACGCAGGCGGAATTCTCCTCGCCCGCTCCCTATTTCAACGAGGCGCGGCTGCAGAGACTGGCGGCGACCGGGCGCAGCTTCGCTTCGCAATATGGTCCGACGCTGAAAAGGATCGAAAGGGTCTATGGCGTGCCCGGGCCGATCGTGCTGGCGATCTGGGGCCGGGAGACCGGCTTCGGAGCGGCGAAGCTGCCGAACTCGGCCGTCCAGGTGCTGGCGACCAAGGCCTTCATGTCGACGCGCAAGGAGATGTTCCGCACCGAACTCATCGCTGCACTCGGCATTCTCGAACATGGCGACGTCACGCCGGATCAGTTCATGGGCTCCTGGGCCGGCGCGCTCGGTCAGCCGCAGTTCATGCCGACCAGCTATCTGAAATACGCTGTTGATTTCGACGGCGACGGCCATCGCAACATCTGGACGTCGGTGCCGGATACGCTTGCTTCCATAGCCAACTATCTAGTCCAGAAGGGCTGGCAGCGCGGCCGCGGCTGGGGCTATGAAGTGACGATCCCGGAGAGCGTTTCCTGCGCGCAGGAAGGGCCGGATCTCGCCAATCCGATTTCACATTGGACCTCGCTCGGCATCGCCAGGATTTCCGGCAAGGCTTTTCCATCCGACGAGTTGCGCGCCAGCGGCATGATGCTGGTGCCGGCCGGCCGCGACGGGCCGGAATTCATCGTCACGCCGAATTTCTACGTCATCAAGGAATACAACAACTCCGATCTCTATGGCCTCTATATCGGCAATCTCGCCGATCGCATCGCTTATGGCTCCGGCGCCTTCCAGGGCCAATGGGGCGATGTCGGCAAGATGCTGCGCTCCGACGTCGCCGGCATGCAGATGACCTTGGAGCACAAGGGATACGATGTCGGAGGCACCGACGGATTGCCGGGCTACAAGACCCGGCGGTCGATCGGCCAATGGCAGGAAAAGAGCGGCCGCAAGCCCACCTGCTATCCCGACAGCTCGATGCTCGGCGTGCTGAAATAAGCGGAATTCGGCGGCAGACGCCACCAGGGGCAGCTTTCGCCGTTTACTGAGAGTTTTCGGCTCCTGCTCACTAGGGGGCTTTTCGCCCCAACTCGGACTGAAAGAACTGAAGCATTTCGCGATTGAAACTTTGCTGGAATGCAACACGGTCAAATTCCGGCAAGTCAGTGCAATAGTCGGGCGTTTTGGCCTTCGAGGCTGTGCTGCAAGGACGCAGGAACGCATAGTGCTTGGCGTTCTCTACTTCATGCGTCTGCAGGACATTCGGCATGTGGTCCTTGAGATAGCTCACATTGCTCGCGTAGGGAACGAATTCGTCGTTGCTGCCGCCCCATAGCTCAACAGGTGTTTTAATTGCCTCCAGCGACGTCGGATCGAATGTGAAGCTGAACCCTGGAGATGCCAGCACTGCCGCTTTGATGCGTGGATCATGGTGCCAAATTGAAGTCGGCATGGCTGCGGCCTTCGGACTGGAGAAGAACGTCGCAGCACCTTCCTTACAAATAGGCTCAGTCGGATCGGCGGCGCAATGTTGAGAAAATAGCGTCCAATTTGGCACGCCGCCGAGTTCAATCAGGCCAGTAAAACCACCCGCTGAAAAGCCGTAGAAGCCTACTTCAGACTTATCAAGGTGCTCGCGGTCGCTCCAAGTCTCCAGCACGTAGTCAAGAACCTGGCTGGTAATCACGGGGCGGCTCGTCATTTGTCGAAGGATTCGATCATTGCTGTCCCTGTAGTTGTCGCCGGGATGAGTCAGCGAGACAGCAACAAACCCTTGCTGAGCAAAGGCGAGCGCCATGTCGAATCGGTCCCCGAACCATCCGGCGCCGCCGTGCGAGAAAATCACCGTAGGCAAGCCGCTTCCATCTATGTCTCCGTTGAGGGCGACACTCTGGGCAACCATGCCAATGGTCGTGGACGCCGTTGTCGATCTGCTCGGATACCAAATGCCGATCTCGATTGGTCGGCCCGCATCATCAGGAATTGACAGATATTGAAAGCCGACGGCGAACGCTTGAGATGCGAACATGACTGCAACCACGGCTGCTACAATTCTTAAGAATACAGGTATGTCGTCCTCCAAGCATCCAGCTCGCACAATGCCGATTGATTTCACGCCGAGGAAGAGCGGTCCCAAACAACTCTTGTTTATCGAAATTCGCGAAGCAGACCGGCCAAGAGAGACGACCGCCATTGACCCAAAATTGCCGTCAATGATGCTTCTGAAAACTTGGTGACACTTGCTATAGAATTCCGCAAATAATCCGCAGAGCCGGCTTTGCGCGCGAAGACCTTGCAATTTGACGGGAACGGGCTTATATCAGCATCAAATTCTTGATCGTGTGATGAAGAGTGGGCCGCAAGGACCCGCTCTTTTTTATTAGCTCGATCTCCAAATGCATGGACAATGCAGGAGTGAACGCTTGTCGGAAGAGACAAACGCAGACAATGCCAATGAACCGCGGCTGATCGTCGAAACCGGTCTTGACCAGCGGATTGCCGCCATCATCGAGCCTGTGCTTGTGGGCATGGGCTTCCGTCTGGTGCGCGCGCGCCTTCTCAATCAGAACGGCCTGACATTGCAGATCATGACCGAGCGCAACGACGGCACCATGACCGTCGAGGATTGCGAAGAGGTCTCGACGGCGATTTCGCCGGTGCTGGATGTGGAAGATCCGATCGATAAAGCGTATCATCTGGAAGTGTCTTCGCCCGGCATCGATCGCCCGATGGTGCGCAAGTCGGATTTCAGCCGCTGGATCGGTCATCTCATCAAGTGCGAGACCTCGATCCTGGTGGATAATCGCAAGCGGTTCCGCGGCAAGATCGCCGATGTCAGCGCCGATGGTTTTACGATCGAGCGCGACCAGGTTGCCTACGGCGAGGAGCCGAAGGTGACCATTCCGTTCAGCACGCTGGCCGACGCCAAGCTGATCCTGACGGACGATCTCATCCGCGATGCACTGCGCGCCGACAAGCTGGCGAAAGCCGAGGCTGCGAACCAGAACGAAGCGGACGACGAAGAATAACCGATCAACGAACCGCCGTACGGGACGGGAACCCCCACGGCAGGAAGACGGAGACTAAAGACAATGGCAGTCAGTGCGAACCGGCTAGAACTTCTGCAGATCGCAGATGCAGTGGCGCGCGAAAAGGTCATCGACCGCGAGATCGTGCTTGCCGCAATGGCAGACGCGATCCAGAAGGCCGCGCGCTCGCGCTACGGCACGGAGTCGAACATCCGCGCCGACATCAACCCGAAGACCGGCGAAATCCGTCTGCAGCGCCTGCTCGAAGTTGTCGAAAAGGCCGAGGACTATTCCACGCAGATCCCGCTGGAGCTGGCCCGCGACCGCAACCCCGACGCCGCGCTTGGCGATTTCATCGCCGATCCGCTGCCGCCGATGGATTTCGGCCGCATCGCCGCCCAGTCCGCCAAGCAGGTCATCGTGCAGAAGGTGCGCGAAGCCGAGCGTGACCGCCAGTTCGACGAGTTCAAGGATCGCGTCGGCGAAATCGTCAACGGCACGGTTAAGCGCGTCGAGTACGGCAACGTCATCGTCGACCTCGGACGTGGCGAAGGCATCATCCGCCGCGACGAGATGATCCCGCGCGAAAACTTCCGCTATGGCGACCGTGTTCGCGCTTACGTCTACGACGTGCGCCGCGAACAGCGCGGCCCGCAGATCTTCCTGTCGCGCACCCATCCGCAGTTCATGGTCAAGCTCTTCACCATGGAAGTGCCTGAGATCTACGACGGCATCATCCAGGTGAAGTCGGTTGCCCGCGATCCAGGCTCGCGCGCCAAGATCGCCGTCATTTCGAACGACTCGTCGATCGATCCAGTCGGCGCCTGCGTCGGTATGCGCGGTTCGCGCGTCCAGGCCGTCGTCGGCGAACTGCAGGGCGAGAAGATCGACATCATTCCCTGGTCCAACGAACCGGCGAATTTCGTCGTCAACGCGCTGCAGCCGGCTGAGGTCGCCAAGGTCGTTCTTGATGAGGATGCCGAGCGTATCGAAGTTGTGGTTCCGGATGAACAGCTTTCGCTGGCAATCGGTCGCCGCGGCCAGAACGTCCGCCTTGCCTCGCAGCTCACCGGTTGGGATATCGACATCATGACGGAAGCCGAGGAATCGGAGCGCCGTCAGAAGGAATTCAACGAGCGCACCAATCTGTTCATGGATGCGCTCGACGTCGACGAAATGGTCGGTCAGGTTCTGGCCTCGGAAGGCTTTGCCGCCGTCGAGGAACTGGCCTATGTCGATCTCGACGAAATTTCGTCCATCGACGGTTTCGACGAAGAGACCGCCCAGGAAATCCAGGATCGCGCCCGCGAGTATCTGGAGCGCCTGGAAGCCGAAATGGACGAGAAGCGCAAGGCGCTCGGCGTTGCCGACGAGCTGCGCCAGATCAACGGCATGACCGCGCAGATGATGGTCGCCCTCGGCGAGGACGGCATCAAGACGATCGAGGACTTCGCCGGCTGCGCCGCTGACGATCTCGTCGGCTGGACCGAGCGCAAGAACGGCGAAACGAAGAAGTTCGAAGGCCTGTTCTCCAAGCTCGAAGTGTCGCGCGTCGAGGCCGAGCAGATGGTCGTGCAGGCCCGCCTGCTGGCCGGCTGGATCACCGAAGCCGACCTCGCCGCCGAGGCGGAAGAGGCAACGGAGGATGAGGCCGAGCAGGAAGCATGATGAGCACCGGGGGACCGGACGCATCGCCTGAAGACGACGATCTCAGCGGTGGCGACCTGAACGGCCGTATGTGCATTGTAACACACGAAAGCGGATCGCCGGACGAGCTGATCCGCTTCGTCGCCGCTCCGGACGGGACCGTGGTTCCCGATCTGAAGCGGCAACTGCCGGGACGCGGCTGCTGGGTCAAGCTCGACCGTGCGCTGGTGGACAAGGCAGTGGCGAAGAAAATGTTCTCCCGCGCCCTGAAGGCGGAGGTGACGGCACCGAGCGATCTCGGCGCCACCGTCGACCGGCTTCTTGCGGCGCAACTTGCCGGGATGATGCACATGGCACGCAAGGCGGGCCAGTTCGTCAGCGGCTCGTCGAAGGTCGATGGCGCCGTTCGCAACGGCTCGGCACTTGCCGTGTTCCATGCGATGGATGCCGCCGCCGACGGCGTTCGCAAGATCGACCAGGCACGCAAGGCCTGGCATCTTGGCATGGAGACGAAAGAGGAAATACCGTCATTCCGTGTCTTCACGGAGGCGGAAATGGAAGAACTGATGGGCCAGAACGCTTTTATCCATGCCGCAGCGCTTGCAGGGCAGGCAGGAGAGGGTGTAGTGAAGCGCGCAAACCTGCTCGAACGGTACCGCAACGGCGGTCAGTCCCGGGCAACGGGCGGCGCTGGCCGGCGAAAACAATGACGCGGTCACCGGTCGATACCGGACGCCTCATTAAGGTACATGCATTGAACGACAGGGTCTGACGGACGATTCCGTACCCTGTCCGAAGGAACGGGAACGGAATGACCGATAGTAAAGACGACAAGACGCTGAGTGTTTCGGGTAAGAAGACCCTCACCCTGAAGCCCTCAGGCGTGAACCAGGGGACCGTGCGCCAAGACATGGGCCGCGGTCGCACCAAGGCGGTCGTGGTCGAAACTCGCAAGCGTCGCCCGCTACGCCCTGAAGACGAAAAGCCGATGATCACTCCGACGGCGACGACGGCAGCCGCGACGGCATCCGTGACGCGCGTCGCGGAACCAACACCGCAGCCGCCGCGCCCGCCGCAGCCGGCTCCGCGCATTCATCAGCCGGGTGGTCAGCAGCAGCGGCCGCAGCAATCCAACCAGAATAACCAGCAGCGCCCGCAGCAGGACCGTTCGTCGCGGCCGGTGGTTCTCAACCATCTGTCGGCTGGCGAAATGGATGCGCGCCGCCGTGCGCTCGCCGAAGCCCAGGCACGCGACGCCGCCGATGCGGTCCGCCGCGCCGAGGAAGAGGTCCGCCGCCAGCAGGAAGAAGAAGCCCGCCGCATCGTCGAGCAGGCCGAAGCTGCACGTCGCGCTGAGGAAGAGGCTGCCCGCGCCGCCGAAGCCAAGGTTGAGGCGCCCACCCCGGTCGAAGCCAAGGTGGAAGCACCGAAGCCGACGGTTCAGCCGGCCGCAGCGCCGGTCGTTGCCCGTCGCCCGGACGCGGCTCCCCAGGCTGCACGCCCCGGCGCTCCCGCCACGGAAGCGCCAGCCAACCGCCGCCGTGTCAACCAGGAAGACGACGATCGCGGCCCGCCGCGTGGCGGCCCGGCACGCGGTAAACTCGTACGCCCCGAGCCGGCAAAGCCTGTCACCACACGCCCGAAGACGGACGAAGAACGCCGCCGCGGCAAGCTGACGGTGACGACGGCCGACGTCGAGGAAGACGGCAGCGCCCGCGGCCGTTCGCTTTCGGCCATGCGCCGCCGCCAGGAGAAATTCCGCCGCAGCCAGATGCAGGAAACGCGCGAGAAGATTTCGCGCGAAGTCGTGCTGCCCGAAACCATCACCATCCAGGAACTGTCGCAGCGCATGTCCGAACGCGCCGTCGACGTCATTAAGTTCCTGATGAAGGAAGGCCAGATGATGAAGCCGGGCGACGTCATCGACGCCGATCTGGCCGAACTCATTGCCGGCGAATTCGGCCATACCGTCAAGCGCGTTTCGGAATCCGATATTGAACAGGGCATCTTCAACGTTGTCGACGAGGAAGGCGAACTGGTTTCGCGTCCGCCCGTCGTCACCATCATGGGTCACGTCGACCACGGCAAGACCTCGTTGCTCGATGCTATCCGCCACGCCAATGTAGTGGCCGGCGAAGCCGGTGGCATCACGCAGCATATCGGCGCCTATCAGGTCGAGCAGAACGGCCAGAAGATCACCTTCATCGACACCCCCGGCCACGCTGCCTTCACGGCGATGCGTGCTCGCGGCGCTCAAGCGACCGACATCGCCATCCTGGTGGTTGCGGCTGACGACAGCGTGATGCCGCAGACGATCGAATCGATCAACCACGCCAAGGCGGCCGGTGTTCCGATCATCGTGGCGATCAACAAGATCGATAAGCATGAAGCCAATCCGCAGAAGGTCCGCACGGAACTGCTGCAGTACGAGGTGTTCGTCGAATCCATGGGCGGTGAAGTGCTCGACGTGGAAGTTTCCGCGAAGAACCGCACCAACCTCGACAAGCTGCTCGAAGCCATCCTGTTGCAGTCGGAAATCCTTGACCTCAAGGCTAATCCGAACCGCACGGCAGAAGGCACTGTTATCGAAGCCCAGCTCGATCGTGGTCGTGGCTCCGTCGCCACCGTCCTCGTTCAGAAGGGCACGTTGCGTCCGGGTCAGATTGTCGTTGCCGGCGACCAGTGGGGCCGTGTGCGCGCGCTGATCAACGACAAGGGCGAGCATGTGAAGGAAGCGACGCCGGCGACGCCGGTCGAGGTTCTCGGTCTGTCGGGCACGCCGGCGGCGGGCGACAAGTTCGCTGTCGTCGAAAGCGAAAGCCGCGCCCGCGAGATTTCCGAATATCGTCAGCGTCTGGCCCGCGACAAGGCCGCTGCCCGCCAATCCGGCCAGCGCGGTTCGCTTGAACAGATGATGACCCAGCTACAGAGCGTCGGCGTGAAGGAATTCCCGCTGGTGATCAAGGGCGACGTGCAGGGCTCGATTGAAGCCATTGCCGGCGCGCTCGACAAGCTCGGTACCGACGAAGTCCGTGCTCGCATCGTCCATTCGGGCGCAGGCGGCATTACCGAGTCGGATGTTTCGCTGGCGGAAGCCTCGAATGCAGCCATCATCGGCTTCAACGTCCGCGCCAACGCTCAGGCACGTCAGTTCGCCGAGCGCGAAGGCATCGAAATCCGCTACTACAACATCATCTACGACCTGGTGGATGACGTGAAGGCGGCGATGTCGGGCCTGCTGTCTCCGGAGCGTCGCGAGACCTTCCTCGGCAACGCCGAAATCCTCGAGGTGTTCAACATCACGAAGGTCGGCAAGGTCGCGGGTTGCCGCGTCACCGAAGGCAAGGTCGAGCGCGGCGTCGGTGTTCGTCTGGTGCGCGACAACGTCGTCATCCACGAAGGCAAGCTCAAGACGCTCAAGCGCTTCAAGGACGAAGTCTCCGAAGTCAATGTCGGCCAGGAATGCGGTATGGCCTTCGAGAACTACGAAGACATTCGCGCCGGCGACACGATCGAGTGCTTCCGTGTCGAGCACATCACCCGCACGCTGTAAGGCAGGATAGATTGAAACATTGGGACGGGCGCCGGAACATCCAGTCCGGCGCCCGAACCTTTTGGGACCAAGACAAATGGCAACAAGACCAACTTCTTCCGCGCCTTCGCAGCGCATGCTTCGCGTCGGCGAGCAGGTGCGCGCTGCGATCACGCAAGTTCTGCAGCGCGGCGAAGTGCGCGACGACCTGATCGAGCGCACCGTGATCTCCATTTCCGAGGTGCGCATGTCGCCGGATCTGAAGATCGCCACCGCCTATGTGACGCCGCTCGGCGTCGCCGATCATCAGACCGTCATCGAAACGCTCAATCGCCACGCGAAATACATCCGCGGCCGCCTCGGCCCGCAGCTTCGGCAGATGAAGTACATGCCGGAAGTTCGCTTCCGTGACGATACGAGCTTCGACAATTACAAGAAGATCGACGCTCTGCTGCGCTCGCCGGAGGTCCAGCGCGATCTCGATGACGGCGATACCGATACTGACAAAGATTGATAAACAGAGACAGAGAATGTCCAAACCACGCAAGCCCAAGGGCCGTCCGATCTCGGGCTGGCTCATCCTCGACAAGCCGATCGATTTCGGCTCGACAGAGGCCGTTTCCAAGATCAAGTGGCTGTTCAAGGCGCAGAAGGCGGGCCACGCCGGCACGCTCGATCCGCTTGCCTCCGGCATGCTGCCGATCGCGCTTGGCGACGCCACTAAAACCGTTCCTTACGTCATGGACGGCCGGAAGATCTATGAATTCACCGTCACCTGGGGCGAGGAACGCGCTACGGACGACCTCGAAGGCGAGGTGACCGAGACTTCCGACAAGCGTCCGCGCGAAGAAGATATTCGCGCGCTGCTGCCGAAATATACCGGCGTCATCCAGCAGATCCCGCCGCAGTTTTCCGCGATCAAGATCGCCGGCGAGCGCGCCTATGATCTTGCCCGCGATGGCGAAACGGTTGAAATTCCGTCGCGCGAGGTGGAAATTTTCCGCCTGACGCTGCTCGCCTGCCCCGACGCCAATACGGCGCATTTCGAAGTGGAATGCGGCAAGGGCACCTATGTCCGGGCGCTCGCTCGCGATTTCGGCCGCGATCTCGGCTGCTGCGGTCATATTTCCGGTCTGCGCCGCAGCTTCGTCGCTCCCTTCGCCGAGGAGACGATGGTGCCGCTTGCCGATCTCGTCGCACTTGAGGCAATCGAGGATATGGACGACCGACTCGCCGCCCTCGACGCTCTGCTGATCGATACGGCGGAAGCGCTGTCGGCACTGCCGCATCTCGTCATCAATGACGACCAGGCGCATCGGCTGAAGATGGGCAACCCCATTCTCGTGCGCGGGCGCGATGCGCCGGTTGCCGAGAGCGAGGCCTATGCCACGGCGCGCGGCAAGCTGATCGCCATCGGCGAGATCGGCCAGGGCGAATTCCGGCCGAAGCGGGTTTTTGGGTGAGTTTTCCCTTCTCCCCGCTGGGGCGAAGGTGCCCGAAGGGCGGATGAGGGGGAGCTGCCGGAAACCGACCGACCCTTACGGTGCATTGCCCCCTCAACCCGGGCTTCGCCCGACCTTCTCCCCGCTGGGGCGAAGGTAAAACTGAGTCTCTTCCCTTTGCAGCCCAAATAGTCTATAGGCAGCGCCAGCATCGGGCCCGCCCGATTGCATTCGCGGCCAATGCTGGACGACATCCCGGCGTTTGGCGACTTTAATCTCCTCTCATAGAAAGGACCATCCGATGTCGATTACTGCTGAGCGCAAGGCTGCGCTGATCAAGGAATACGCTACCGCCGAAGGCGACACCGGTTCGCCGGAAGTCCAGGTTGCGATCCTGACCGAGCGCATCAACAACCTCACGGACCACTTCAAGGACCACAAGAAGGACAATCACTCCCGCCGTGGCCTCCTGACGATGGTTTCCAGCCGGCGCTCGCTTCTTGACTACCTCAAGAAGAAGGACGAAGGCCGTTATACCAAGCTGATCTCCAGCCTCGGTATCCGTCGCTAATCAATTTTCCGGCGGGCGTTCGCGTGAACGTCCGCCGGATGCTTATGAAGGGTTTGAAGCCCGCCAAACGTGTTCCGTCGCGCCTTCCGCTTGCGCGATGTGAGACGACCGGCAGGCCGGATGGGCCGGTTCTGCCAACACCAACCGTTGACCTGTCATGGGGCAGGATTGCCGGATGCTTTCAGCCGAAGCTTCGTGCTTCGGCCGACCCTTGAAAGCCTCTCGTTGTCTTGCCCGTGATGCGTCACACTTCGTGCGGTTGAAGATGCGCCTGCCGATCCATGGGTGACGGCGCCTTTTCCCGCACTACGCAAGGACAAGATATGTTCGATATCCATACCGTCGAAATCGAGTGGGCCGGCCGCCCGCTGAAGCTCGAGACCGGCAAGATCGCCCGCCAGGCCGATGGCGCCGTCATCGCGACCTACGGCGAAACCGTTGTTCTCGCCACCGTCGTTTCTGCCAAGTCGCCGAAGCCGGGCCAGGATTTCTTCCCGCTCACGGTCAACTACCAGGAAAAGACCTACGCAGCCGGCAAGATTCCCGGCGGCTATTTCAAGCGCGAAGGACGCCCGAGCGAAAACGAAACCCTCGTTTCCCGCCTGATCGACCGTCCGATCCGCCCGCTTTTCCCGGAAGGCTACAAGAACGACACGCAGGTCGTCGTCACCGTCATCCAGCATGACCTGGAAAACGATCCGGACGTGCTGTCCATGGTCGCCACGTCGGCTGCGCTGACGCTCTCCGGCATTCCGTTCATGGGCCCGATCGGTGGCGCCCGCGTCGGCTACATCAACGGCGAATACGTGCTCAACCCGCATCTCGACGAGATGGACGAGTCGACCCTCGACCTCGTCGTTGCGGGCACGCAGGAAGCCGTTCTGATGGTCGAGTCCGAAGCCAAGGAACTGCCGGAAGACGTCATGCTCGGCGCCGTAATGTTCGGCCATCGCGGCTTCCAGCCGGTGATCGATGCGATCATCAAGCTCGCCGAAGTTGCCGCCAAGGAACCGCGCGATTTCACGCCGGATGACTTCTCCGCGCTCGAAACCGAAATGCTCGGCCTTGCCGAAGCAGAACTGCGCGACGCCTACAAGATCACCCAGAAGGCTGATCGCTACGCCGCCGTCGACGCCGTCAAGACCAAGGTGAAGGCACACTTCCTGCCGGCCGAAGGCGAAGCCAAGTACACGGCCGAAGAAGTCGGCGCCATCTTCAAGCATTTGCAGGCGAAGATCGTTCGCTGGAACATTCTCGACACGTCCAGCCGTATCGACGGTCGCGACCTGTCGACCGTTCGCCCGATCGTTTCGGAAGTCGGGCTTCTGCCGCGCACGCATGGTTCGGCGCTGTTTACCCGCGGTGAAACGCAGGCAATCGTCGTCGCCACGCTCGGCACCGGTGAAGACGAACAGTATGTCGACAGCCTGACGGGCATGTACAAGGAGCGCTTCCTGCTCCATTACAACTTCCCCCCCTACTCGGTTGGCGAAACCGGCCGCATGGGTTCCCCGGGTCGCCGCGAAATCGGCCATGGCAAGCTCGCATGGCGCGCTATCCGCCCGATGCTGCCGACGGCGGAACAGTTCCCCTACACGTTGCGCGTCGTTTCCGAGATCACCGAGTCGAATGGCTCCTCCTCGATGGCAACGGTTTGCGGCACCTCTCTGGCGCTGATGGACGCCGGCGTTCCGCTGGCCAAGCCGGTTGCCGGCATCGCCATGGGTCTGATCCTGGAAGGCGATCGCTTCGCCGTTCTTTCCGACATTCTCGGTGACGAAGACCACCTCGGCGACATGGACTTCAAGGTCGCCGGCACTGCCGATGGCATCACCTCGCTGCAGATGGACATCAAGATCGCCGGCATCACCGAAGAGATCATGAAGGTTGCGCTCGGCCAGGCACAGGGCGGTCGTGCCCACATCCTCGGCGAAATGGCCAAGGCCATCTCCGAAAGCCGCGGTCAGCTCGGCGAATTCGCACCGCGCATCGAAGTGATGAACATCCCGGTCGACAAGATCCGCGAAGTCATCGGCTCCGGCGGCAAGGTCATCCGCGAAATCGTCGAAAAGACCGGCGCCAAGATCAACATCGAAGACGACGGCACCGTCAAGATCGCCTCGTCCTCCGGCAAGGAGATCGAAGCGGCCCGCAAGTGGATCCACTCGATCGTCGCCGAACCGGAAGTTGGTCAGATCTACGAAGGCACGGTCGTCAAGACCGCCGATTTCGGCGCTTTCGTCAACTTCTTCGGCGCCCGCGATGGCCTCGTCCACATCTCGCAGCTCGCTTCCGAGCGCGTTGCCAAGACGACCGACATCGTCAAGGAAGGCGATAAGGTTTGGGTCAAGCTCCTCGGCTTCGACGAGCGCGGCAAGGTTCGCCTGTCCATGAAGGTCGTCGACCAGGCAACCGGCCAGGAAATCGCTGCCGAAAAGAAGAAGGACGACGCGGCCGAATAAGCTGCGCCTTCGCTGACTTTCCGGGGCGCGGGATCTTTCCGCGCCCTTTTTATATCGTTTCTGTCAGGCGTGTTTGGCGTACCCCTGCGAAAACCCCTCCCCAACCCCTCCCCACAAGGGGGAGGGGCTCTAGCCCGCACCTTTTGCGGCATTGGCTCGACCTCTAAAATAGAAGCACTATGCTTCGACATTGCAGAGTGATCTTGTTTCATAGAGGGGCGTCCGCAAGTTAGCCCCCTCCCCCTTGTGGGGAGGGTTGGGGAGGGGTCTTCATCTCAAAACCGGACTCGCTTGACAGGTAATCTCTATTTTCACTAACGAGACCACGCCCATGAGCCGCGATGCCTTGAAGACCCTGTTCCATCCCTTTGCTTCCGGCACAGTCGACGCGCCTGGAGAGGGTCAGCGGATCCTTTTTCTCGGCGCGGAAGCAGGCTTTGCACTGCCGGGCGATTTTGCCGCCGAGCTTTCCGCCGTCCAGGGTTTCCGCCCCTTCTATCGCCAACTGCAGGCGCAGCGCGTCAATGTGACGCCGGAGATCGAGGGCAGCGACTATGACGGCGCGCTGGTGCTCTGCACCAAGCACAAGGGCGAAAACGAAGCCCATATCGCCGAGGCGGTGGCGCGAGTGAAGGCGGGTGGGCTGATCGTCGTCGCCGGCGGCAAGGAAGACGGCATTCAGCCGCTGCGCAAGCGCATCGAAGGTTTTGGCCTCAATGTGGAGCATATGCCGAAATATCACGGCGTGGCTTTCTGGTTTACGCGTCCGGCCGACGCAAGCGCTCTTACAGCGCAATTGGCAAAGCCCGCCACGCGCGTCGAGGGCCGGTTCACCACCGCTGCCGGCATGTTCTCGCATGATCGCATCGACGCCGGCTCCGAACTGCTGGCATCGCGCCTGCCGACCGATTTTTCCGGCGACGCCGCCGATTTCGGCGCCGGCTGGGGCTATCTATCCGTGGAACTGGCGACCAGATCGCCGCGGATCGCCCGCCTGGACCTCTACGAGGCCCATTACGCCGCATTGGAGGCCGCCCGCGCCAATCTCTTGGAAAACTGCCCGAAGGTCGCCCAGCGCTTCTTCTGGCACGATCTGGCAAGCGAGCCGGTCAAGGACAAATATGATCTAGTGATCATGAACCCGCCCTTTCACGAAGGTCATGCCGCCGAGCCTTCGCTCGGTCAGGCAATGATCAAGGCGGCATCCTCCGCACTGCGCAGCGGCGGCCGCCTGATGCTGGTCGCCAATCGCGGCCTGCCCTACGAGCCGGTACTGGCCGAGAATTTCCGCGAGCATGGCGAGACCTGCCGTAACGCACGCTTCAAGGTACTGTGGGCGAAGAAATAGGCGATGGAGTGCCGCCTCTCGTAAAATCTTATCGAATGAAGATTAACGCGCCCGATTCGGCGCCCTTGAGGCCCATTCGCGACTCAGCACGGCATAGACATATTCGTCGCCCCAAACGCCATCGAAGCGATCGTTTTCGATCAGATGCGCCTCGCGCCGCAGACCAAGCCGTTCGACGACACCGATGGACCCGATGTTCTTCGTATCTAGCCGTGCGAAAATCCGGTGAAAGCCGAACCTGTCGAAACCGAGGGTGATCATGGCTTCAGCCGCCTCGGTGGCGTATCCCTTGCCGACATAGGCTGGATTGAAGATATAGCCAACCTCGGCCTGCAATCCGGCTCTACTGGTAAGCTTCAGGCTCACCTGGCCCAACAGGGCATCATCCTCGCGCCTAACGACGGCACAGCGAAGGATATCGCCGTCTTCAGACAGCCGCGTATTCAAGCTGGCATCAAAACGCTCACGTATTTCCTCTGGAGATGGAGGGTCGCAGTAGAGGTAGCGATAGACGGCCGGCAGCGAGCGATAGGCGCGATAGGCCTCGAAATCCTCACAAGCGAATTCCCGCAGGATGAGGCGTTCGGTGGCTGTAAAGACTTCGGCGTCATTGGCCGTCATCGGGAATCCTCTGGAAGGATATCCGGCATGTGGTCCTCCCGGCCGAAGACCGAGAGGACGATCAGATCAGCCGCCTATTCCGCGTCCGCGCTCGACAGCGTTTCCAGCGTCGGCATCGAGGTGATGTTGTAACCGGCATCGACAAAATGAATTTCGCCGGTGACGCCTGCCGACAGGTCGGACAGGAGATAGAGCGACGACGAGCCGACATTGTCGATGGTGACCGACTTGCGCAGCGGGGCGTTGCGCTGGTTCCAGGAGAGGATGGCGCGGGCGTCGGAAATGCCGGCGCCGGCGAGCGTGCGGATCGGGCCGGCGGAGATGGCATTGACGCGGATGCCCCGGGGGCCGTAATCGGCGGCAAGATAGCGTACGGAGGCTTCCAGAGCCGCCTTGGCTACGCCCATGACGTTGTAGTTCGGAATGACGCGCGTCGAGCCGTTATAGGTCAGCGTCAGCATGCTGCCGCCTTCGACCATCAGGTCGGCGGCGCGCTTGGCGATCTCGGTGAAGGAGAAGCAGGAGATCACCATGGTGCGGGTGAAATTATCGCGCGTGGTGTTGGCGTAGAGGCCCTTCAGCTCGTTCTTGTCGGAAAAGCCGATGGCGTGGACGATGAAGTCCAGCTTGCCCCAGCGTGCCCTAATCTCGTCGAAAACGGAATCGACCGAAGCCAAATCCTCGACATCACAGGGCAGCAGAAAATCGGAGCCGACTTCGGCAGCGAGTGGCTTGACGCGCTTGCCGAGCGCCTCGCCCTGAAACGTGAAGGCGAGTTCCGCGCCTTCGGCTGCAAGCGCCTTTGAAATACCCCAGGCAATCGAGTGATTGTTTGCGACGCCCATGATGAGGCCGCGCTTACCCTGCATGATTCCCGTCATTGCTTTATCCGTTATAGCGCTGGAAGACGAGCGTGGCGTTGGTGCCGCCGAAGCCGAAGGAATTGGAGAGAGCCGTGTCGATCTTGGCATTATCGATGCGCTTGCGCACGATCGGCACACCTTCGAATTCCGGGTCGAGTTCGGTGATATGAGCGCTTTCGCCGATGAAGCGCTCTTGCATCATCAGGATCGAATAGATCGATTCCTGCACGCCGGCTGCGCCGAGCGAATGGCCCGTCAGCGACTTGGTCGACTGGATCGGCGGGATCTTGGCTCCGAACACCTCGCGAATGGCGCCGATTTCCTTGCTGTCGCCGACCGGCGTCGAGGTGCCGTGGGTGTTGATGTAGTCGATATCGCCCTTCACGGTCGCGAGCGCCTGACGCATGCAGCGCACAGCCCCCTCGCCCGACGGCGCGACCATGTCATAACCGTCCGAAGTGGCGCCATAGCCGACGATCTCGGCATAGATCTTGGCACCGCGCGCCTTGGCGTGTTCCAGTTCCTCGAGCACCAATACGCCGGCACCGCCGGCGATGACGAAGCCGTCGCGATTGGCATCATAGGCGCGCGAGGCGGCTTCCGGATGATTGTCGTTGAAGTTCGAGGACATGGCGCCCATAGCATCGAAGAGGTTCGACATCGTCCAGTCGAGGTCTTCATGGCCGCCAGCGAACATGACATCCTGCTTGCCCCATTGGATCATCTCGGCGGCGTTGCCGATGCAATGCGCGGAGGTCGAGCAGGCCGACGAGATGGAGTAGTTGACGCCGTGGATCTTGAACCAGGTGGCGAGCGTCGCCGATGCCGTCGACGACATCGATTTCGGCACGGCAAAGGGACCGATGCGCTTCGGGCTGTTGTTCTTGCGGGTGATATCGGCGGCTTCGATCAACGTGCGGGTCGACGGGCCACCGGAACCCATGATGATACCGGTGCGATCATTGGTGATGTCGCTCTCTTCGAGACCGCTGTCGGCGATCGCCTGCTTCATGGCGACGTGGTTCCAGGCGCCGCCCTGCGACAGGAAGCGCATGGCGCGGCGGTCGACCAGATCGGTCGTATCGATCTTCGGCGAACCCCAGACCTGGCACTTGAAACCGTGTTCGGCGAAATCGGTGGAGAAAGAAATGCCCGACTTGGCTTCGCGCAGCGAGGCGGTGACTTCCTGCGCATCGTTTCCAATCGAAGAGACAATACCAAGACCCGTAACTACTACCCGTCTCATGTCGATGACCTTTTCTAAAAGCTCTGTCTTTGTGGGGCGGCCATGCCGCAGCTCAGGCAGTCTTGTCTTTTGACAGGCCTACGCGCAGGTCTGTCGCCTGATAAATGACCTCGCCATCGGCCTTCAGCCAGCCGTCGGCGGTGCCGAGCACGAGGCGGCCGCGCATGACGCGCTTGAAGTCGATGCCGTATTCGAGAAGCTTCGTGTCTGGACGAACCATGCCCTTGAACTTCACCTCGCCGGTCGAAAGCGCCATGCCGCGGCCCGGTTCGCCGAGCCAGCCGAGGAAGAAGCCGGTCAACTGCCACATGCCGTCCAGGCCGAGGCAGCCCGGCATGATCGGATTGCCGGCAAAATGGCAGGGGAAGTACCAGTCGTCGGGACGCACGTCGTATTCGGCGCGAATGTAGCCCTTGTCGAAGGCGCCACCGGTTTCGGAAATATCTGTAATGCGATGGACCATCAGCATCGGCGGCAGGGGAAGCTGCGCATTGCCCGGGCCGAACAGTTCGCCGCGGCCGCAGGCCAGGATTTCCTCATAGTTGAAGCTGGATTGTCTCGTCGTCATAAAGTTCCGTTTCCCCCGCGCAAATGCCGATTGATGTGAAGCTTTAGTGTAAGATCGACAGAAAATGAAGCGCAAGCATGACGCCCGCATCCCACCGCTCGATCGAACCCACTTCACTGTTATGTGGTGGTCGCATACAGGAAGGCTAGGGTTGCTGCCAGAGGCAAATGCGCCAAGAACCTTCTTTTTACGGCTTTTGGCCGCCTTCCCACCCCATCGAAACTATTGAAAGCAATCCAGGCAAAAGTTATATGGCTTAGTAAAGATTTATAGAGATCAGGAATCCGGAGTTCCCTGAATGGCGGAAGAGGCCGAAATCGCGATCGAAAGCAGGCTGCGCAGCGCGGGCCTGAGACCGACCCGGCAACGCGTCGCACTCGGCGACCTTCTTTTCGCCAAGGGCGACCGCCACCTGACCGTCGAGGAACTGCATGAAGAGGCGGTCGCCGCCGGCGTGCCGGTTTCGCTCGCCACCGTCTACAATACATTGCATCAGTTTACCGAGGCCGGCCTGATCCGCGTGCTTGCTGTCGAAAGCACGAAGACCTATTTCGACACCAACGTATCAGACCATCACCACTTCTTCATCGAAGGCCAGAACGAAGTGCTGGATATTCCGATCAGCAATCTGACCATCGGCAATCTGCCGGAACCGCCGAGAGGCATGGAAATTGCCCATGTCGACGTCGTCATCCGCCTGCGCCGCAAGCAGCAATAGGCAATAGGCAATAGGCAATAGGCAATAGGCAATAGGATTGTCGTCCAGCCGTTTACTATTGGCTACTGTGCCTAATTCCTGCTGCCTTCCATTCACATCACATCGTCGGGATGGCGGCCGGGCTTATGATGGTAAGTCGGGAAGGTCCAGCCGAACCAGAGTGCGCCGCCTCGCACGGCGAAAGCTGCGGCGACGCCAAGGGCCGCCGAGGCATAGAGCGGCATCGTGGTGGCATTGGCGGCGGTGAAAGCGCCGGCGCCGACGAGCGCTGCGGTCACGTAGATTTCCGGCCGCAGCAGCACCGAAGGTTCGTTTGCCAGAAGATCGCGCAGGATGCCGCCGAAAGTCGCCGTCAGCGCGCCGGTGACGATGGCAACCGTCGGCGAACCCGTCGCCGCCATGCCCTTGGCCGCGCCCATGACGCAATAGGCCGACAGGCCGACCGCATCCAGCCAGATCAGCAAGCGGTAGCGCGATTCGAACAGATGCGCGGTGAAGAAGACGAGCACGCCGGCTATGGCGCAGATGATGATATAGGTCGGGTTCGATACCCAGAAGACCGGCACACGGCCGAGGACGATGTCCCTCAGCGTACCGCCGCCGATCCCGGTGACCGCGGCGAGAAACAGGAAACCGATCAGATCGAGCTGCTTGCGCGAGGCCGACAGCGCACCGGTCGCGGCAAAAAGCGCGACGCCGGCATAGTCGAGAAACGAAAGAAGCGACATTCAAGGCTCCAGGAGAGTACCGGCGCGATTTTCGGCGAAGTGAATCACGGCGGCAAGGGCCGCGCAAGCAGGCAGATGTAAAGATGGGCGCAGCGGTCGCCGCAACCCCTGCAGCCGACCCCGCGCTTTCAAGAGGAAATGGCCGGTGAAATCCCTGCTGATCGTGATCCTGAATCTCATCGCGCTCGTGGTCATGCCCGTCATGGCACAAGCTCAGCAATCGCTCGTGCAAGATCCCGTGGCCTTCGAAAAGGAACACTTTAGCAAGCGCTGCGAGGGCCAGGCGAGCTTCGGCGATGGTTTTGCCACGGAGCGGGACATCAACAACGACTCGCTGACCGACATCGTCGTCAACGAAGGCGAGATTACCTGCAAAGGGGAAAAGGGGCCCGACTGCACCGATGAGGGCTGCCCCTATAATTTCTACATCCATGTCGCCGAAGGCGGCTATATTCTGGTCGCGACAGCCCGGATCTATGGCTACGATTTCATCCAGCGCTTCGGCAACATGGTGCTGGTCATGAAAATGCACCCTCGCTTCTGCGACCGCACGGAGGGCGATTCTTGTGAGATCACCGTCCGCGTCCGCGGCGTGAAATTCGTCACCGTCGCGAAAAAGTAGTTACGGACCGGCCACGTGTTTAAGGGCTGGGATAAAGCGCCGAGGTGCGGCCGGCGGCGTAATAGCCGACGAGACCGATCCATTCGCGGACGCCTGTTGCCAGCAACTGCGCGTTCAGCGATGGCTGGGTGAAATCGAAGCCCAGCGTTTCCTTGCCCGTGCTGCGGTAATCGACCGGCCAGGGAACGACATCGATGCCCTGCTTGCGGAAAATGCCCATGGAGCGCGGCATGTGGAAGCCGGACGTGATCAGCAGGCAACCGGAAAGATCGTTCTGCGCGAGAAGCTGCTTGGTGTTGACGGCATTTTCGAAGGTGGTGCGCGACGTCGTGTCCTCGACAAGCCGATCCTTCGAGAGGCCGAGCGCAACGAAGAAGCGCTCGGAAATAACGGCATCGCCCTCGTACTTGCCGCTGATCGAACCATCCCCGCCAGAGACGACGATGCGCGCCTGCGGAAACTTCTGCGCCAGCCGCAACGTCTCGACAAGACGATCGCCAGCCGAATCCATCTCATACCCACCCCGCGCCGTCGTCACCTCATTCTGCGTAGCACCGCCGAGAACGATCATGCACTTGAGATCAGCGGGATCAGCCGCCGGATGCGGAAAACGCTCCTCCAGCCCCTGGACGATATAGGCGCCGGCTGTCGTGTAGAGGGCGACGAACAGGATCAGGACCGACAGCAGTGAGGAGGCGATGGCAACAAAGCGCCTGCGAACAAGGCTGCCGATCAGGCCCGACACGCCGAAGAAAAAAGCCAGTGACAGCGGCTGACCAAAAATCCAGACAAGTTTGGAAAAAACGAACAAATTACATCCTCGGGCGTGTCGAGCTGGAGCTCTCAAGAGCAACGGCAGAAAACGATTCGTTTTTTCCTAGCAGATTTTTGTGCGCTGCAATGTGGCGATATCGATCGGTGGGCGATCGAAAATGATGTGGAGGCCCAACCGAAGCATCCAAGCGATCGCCATCAATCTCGCGATGGCGGCGGTAAATGGGGCTCCGGTGGGTGACGCTACAATCTCTTCTTCGCGAAGGCGCGCCCCGAACCGGATTTCAGATATTTCTCGAATGCGAACGCTTGGGATTCATCGGGAAAAAGCAGCGTAGGTCTTCAGTAACCACGGAGCATATTTCGAGGTATGCGGCACTTCCTTGGCATTGTGCTTTGCCAAGCGGGCTTTCAGATCGCCGGTAACGCCGACATAATGGCGGTCGGGGAAATCGTGACTTGTGAGGATGTAGACGTATTTCATGCGGAGGCATGATAGAGTGTCTCGAGATGGACGCAACCACGGCGCGTGCAACTGTTTTATTTGCCATAGAGCGAATTTGAAAAGGATGAGAAAATATTTTGTGCTGAGTGGAGAGAGGCCCGCTTACGTTGCTGCGCAACTTCAGCGCGGCAGCCTTCGTCTGCTGGCTTGCCGAGCCGAAGCTCGGAGAGCGAAGGCTGGTGGAGCTAAGCGGGATCGAACCGCTGACCTCTTGCATGCCATGCAAGCGCTCTCCCAGCTGAGCTATAGCCCCATCAAGGTGGTGCCGTTTGACCGGCCCTGGGTCCCTTCCGAGCGCTTCGCCCGTCGGGGTGGCGGCTTATTACTTCTGGTTTTTGCAGATAGCAAGCCGAAATTTTCGGCCCGGAAAACTTTTCTTGTTCACCGGGCCGACTGTTCGCAAATCAAACGTCGTCGTCGTCGCCGGTCACGCCGATGATGTCGCTCATATCGTCGTCATCTTCGTCTTCGTCGGCTTCGAGGAAGGTGTCGTCGTCATCGTCGCCGATTTCGACATCGTCATCGCCGATATCCGGGATATCGTCGCCGGCGGCAGCCTCGTCGGCGTCTTCGAGCGACACCAGTTCGACTTCCGTGTTTTCGGTATCGACTTCGGCCACTTCGTCCTCTTCCGGAACTTCCTTCGAAGCGGAGGTTTCCTCGAAGAAGGACAAGGGCCAGGACTTGCCGGTATAGGGCGAGACGACCGGGTCCCGGTTCAGGTCATAGAACTTCTTGCCGGTATCTGGATCGGTACGTTTTGTTCCAAGTTCCGCTTTCGCCACTGTCAAAGCCTCATGAATGGCCGAATAAAGATTCGGCAATGCCGGGGAAGCCGGCGTTTTAAGGGAAATTATCAGCCGGTCCCCTTAATCGTTGCGGCTCTTTCTGTCAAAGCCAAACTTTATATACGCGGAGACTGGTTTTCCCGGCATTCCGGGATGACCGGGCAGCGGCTCTATGGTAACGAGCCAGCGTGAACCGCAGGTCAGTTGGCGCAACAGGAGCAAAGCCAGCGATAATGCGGCGTAAATAACGGCATCGCAAAGGAATTGCCCATGCCGCACGACATTCAACCGCGGCTCGCGACGGCGCGCCGCTCGACCAATCTTTCCGGCACCATCCGCGTTCCCGGCGACAAATCCATTTCGCATCGCGCCCTCATGTTCGGCGGCCTGGCTGCTGGCGAAACCCGCATCACCGGCCTGCTCGAAGGCGAGGATGTGCTCAACACGGGCAAGGCCATGCAGGCCATGGGCGCCAAGATCGAGAAGATCGGGGCCGAATGGATCATCCGTGGCATCGGCAACGGCGCGCTGCTGGCCCCGGAAGCGCCGCTCGATTTCGGCAATGCCGGCACCGGCAGCCGCCTGACCATGGGCCTCGTCGGCGTCTATGATTTCGAATCCACCTTCATCGGCGACGCTTCGCTTTCCAAGCGGCCGATGGGCCGCATCCTCGATCCGCTGCGGCGGATGGGCGTGCAGGTCAAGTCCAGCGAAGGCGACCGCCTGCCGGTGACGCTACACGGGCCGGAGACGGCCAGTCCGATCACCTATCGCGTGCCGATGGCTTCGGCGCAGGTCAAATCCGCCGTGCTGCTCGCCGGCCTCAATGCGCCTGGGATCACCACCGTCATCGAGCCGGTCATGACGCGCGACCATACCGAGAAGATGCTGGCCGGCTTTGGCGCCGATCTTTCGGTCGAGACCGATCGGGATGGCGTGCGCACTATCCGCCTTCAGGGCCAGGGCAGGCTTTCCGGCCAGATCATCGATGTTCCCGGCGATCCCTCTTCGACGGCTTTTTCGCTGGTCGCGGCGCTGATCGTTCCCGGCTCCGATATCACCATCCGCAACGTGCTGATGAACCCGACCCGCACCGGTCTGATCCTGACGCTGCAGGAGATGGGCGGTGATATCGAGGTTCTCGACCGGCGCCTTGCCGGCGGCGAGGATGTCGCCGATCTCCGCGTGCACTCCTCGGCGCTCAAAGGTGTCACCGTGCCAGCCGAGCGGGCGCCGTCGATGATCGATGAATATCCGGTGCTCGCCGTAGCCGCCGCATTCGCCGAGGGCACGACGATCATGCTTGGGCTGGAGGAACTGCGGGTCAAGGAATCCGACCGGCTCTCAGCAGTTGCGGAAGGGCTGGCGCTCAACGGCGTCGATTGCACCGAAGGCGAGGCGTCGCTGACGGTATGTGGCCGGCCGGATGGGAAGGGCCTCGGCAATGCCGCGGGCGGCGCGGTAAAGACCCATCTCGATCACCGCATTGCCATGAGTTTCCTCGTGATGGGGCTTGCCTCGGAACATCCGGTCGCGGTCGACGATTCCACCATGATCGCCACCAGCTTTCCGGAGTTTTTCGATCTGATGGCGGGACTTGGCGCCAATATGGAAGTGGAAGGACGCATAGCTCAGTGACGACACCGTTTACGATCGCCATCGACGGACCCGCTGCGGCAGGCAAGGGAACCTTGTCGCGCCGGATCGCCGAGGAATATGGTTTTCACCATCTCGATACCGGCCTGACCTATCGGGCAACCGCCAAAGCCCTGCTCGACGCCGGCCTGCCGCTCGACGACGAAACGGTTGCCGAGACGATGGCGCGCAAAGTCGACCTTTCCGGGCTCGACCGCGCGGTGCTCTCGAAGCATGAGATCGGCGAGGCGGCATCGAAGATCGCCGTCATGCCGGCCGTGCGCCGCGCGTTGGTCGACGCGCAGCGGGCTTTTTCCCTGAAGGAGCCGGGCACGGTTCTGGATGGGCGCGATATCGGCACCGTCGTCTGCCCGGATGCGCCGGTGAAAATCTATGTCACGGCATCGGCGGAAGTGAGGGCAAGACGGCGCTACGACGAAATCGTCAATGCCGGCGGCAGCGCCGATTATGCGGCGATTTTCGAGGACGTGAAACGACGCGACGAGCGGGACATGGGCCGCGCCGACAGCCCTTTGCGACCGGCGGAAGACGCGTACTTGCTTGATACCTCAGAAATGAGTATAGAAGCGGCGTTTCAGACGGCAAAGTCGATCATCGACGCCGGTCTGAGCCGAAATGCCTGAAAATGCGAGCGGCTTTCGCGTGCTTTGCGCACGAAGCCGCTGATTTAAAAAGCCTGACATTCCGTCCAAGCGCCGGATAGCCTTCCCCAAGGGGAGGCGGACGGATGCAGGCCTGTTCAACACGAACCAACGGCGCAGCAGTGTCCCTAATGCACAATAAGGACACGCCAGGAGATTTTATGTCTGTAACTTCCCCCTCTCGCGAAGATTTCGCGGCCCTTCTCGAAGAATCCTTTGCCAAGAACGATCTGGCTGAAGGCTATGTCACCAAGGGCATCATCACCGGCATCGAAAAGGATGTTGCCGTTGTCGACGTCGGCCTCAAGGTCGAAGGCCGCATCGCGCTGAAGGAATTCGGTGCACGCGCCAAGGACGGCACGCTCAAGGTTGGCGATGAAGTCGAAGTCTATGTCGAGCGCATCGAAAACGCGCTTGGCGAAGCTGTTCTGTCGCGCGAAAAGGCTCGCCGCGAAGAAAGCTGGATCAAGCTCGAAGCCAAGTTCGAAGCTGGCGAACGCGTCGAAGGCGTCATCTTCAACCAGGTCAAGGGCGGCTTCACCGTCGATCTCGACGGCGCTATCGCCTTCCTGCCGCGTTCGCAGGTCGACATCCGTCCGATCCGCGACGTTACCCCGCTGATGCACAACCCGCAGCCCTTCGAAATCCTCAAGATGGACAAGCGCCGCGGCAACATCGTCGTTTCGCGTCGTACGGTTCTGGAAGAGTCCCGTGCCGAGCAGCGTTCTGAAATCGTTCAGAACCTCGAAGAAGGCCAGGTTGTTGACGGCGTCGTCAAGAACATCACCGATTACGGTGCGTTCGTTGACCTCGGCGGCATCGACGGCCTGCTGCACGTCACCGACATGGCATGGCGCCGTGTGAACCATCCGTCGGAAATCCTGTCCATCGGCCAGCAGGTCAAGGTACAGATCATCCGCATCAACCAGGAAACCCACCGCATCTCGCTCGGCATGAAGCAGCTCGAGAGCGATCCGTGGGATGGCATCCAGGCCAAGTATCCGGAAGGCAAGAAGATCTCCGGTACCGTTACGAACATCACCGACTACGGTGCGTTCGTCGAGCTGGAGCCGGGCATCGAAGGCCTCATCCACATCTCGGAAATGTCCTGGACCAAGAAGAACGTTCACCCCGGCAAGATCCTGTCCACGAGCCAGGAAGTCGAAGTCGTCGTTCTCGAAGTCGATCCGACCAAGCGTCGTATCTCTCTCGGCCTGAAGCAGACGCTGGAAAATCCGTGGGCAGCATTCGCCCGCAACCATCCGGCTGGCACCGAAGTCGAAGGCGAAGTCAAGAACAAGACCGAATTCGGCCTGTTCATCGGCCTCGACGGCGATGTGGACGGCATGGTGCACCTCTCCGACCTCGACTGGAACCGTCCGGGCGAGCAGGTCATCGAAGAGTACAACAAGGGTGATGTCGTCAAGGCCGTCGTTCTCGACGTCGATGTCGACAAGGAACGCATCTCGCTCGGCATCAAGCAGCTCGGCAAGGATGCAGTCGGCGAAGCCGCTGCTTCCGGCGAACTGCGCAAGAATGCCGTCGTTTCGGCTGAAGTCATCGCCATCAACGATGGCGGCATCGAAGTGAAGCTCGTCAACCACGACGACATCACCTCCTTCATCCGCCGCGCCGACCTGTCGCGTGACCGCGACGAGCAGCGTCCGGAGCGTTTCTCGGTCGGTCAGACCGTCGACGCCCGCGTCACCAACTTCTCCAAGAAGGACCGCAAGATCATGCTGTCCATCAAGGCGCTGGAAATCGCGGAAGAGAAGGAAGCAGTCGCTCAGTTCGGTTCGTCCGACTCCGGCGCTTCGCTCGGCGACATCTTGGGCGCGGCTCTGAAGAACCGCAACGCCGAATAATCTTCGGTTGAAGCCTTAGAGATAGAAACCCGTCGGAGCGATCCGGCGGGTTTTTGTTTGATCTTGGAGCATCCGATCCACTGCCCGGCGCTCGCCTGCAGCAGATAAGATGCTCCAGAATTCAAGGGATCAGAGTAGAGCGATTTTTGCGCGTTCAGACGAACACACGGCGCTCTGACGCAGCCGGTTATTCCCATTCCACCATGCGCTGATAGAAATCGAAGGCGTGATCGTGAAGGGAGTCCCGCGGCGCGGGTGCAGGTAGTGCGAGCGGTTCTGGCGCAACGGCGCTGGTTTCCGGGGGAGCTGTTTCTGCGTCGGCCTCTTCGGGTGCCGAAGCCGTCGGCTGATGCGTTTCCTCAGGCTGAGAATCGTCTTCACTCTCGTCCTGCGCCGTTTCTCCGCCCTGCCCCTGTTCGTGCTCCTCGTCATCGGCTGGGTCGACACGATCGACCCTTTCCAATTCCTTCTCTTCAATCGAGACATCCACCGGTAAATATTGTGCGATGGCAAACGGAATGCCTGGCGGCAGCGGGACCGGCGTTCCCATCTGCGCCGCGCCGTCAGGCATATTCATAGCGGGTGCACCCGGCACATCGCCCAGGGGTTTGCTCTGAAGTGCAGCCGGTGCGCTCGCTACCTCATCAGTAGAAACCGCGTTCTGGCTTGCCATGGTGGCGGCAAGCTTCCGGGTGTCCTCATTAGCGGACGTCTGCGGCGGCAGCGGCACGTCCTTTTGGTCATCGGCATTGGCGGCAAGCGCCTGCGCAATAATATTTTCTGCCGCGGACGAATTGTCGTGGATGATCTGCAGAAGCTCGGGGCCGGTGACTTCCAAGGCACGGCCGATGACGACTTGCAGTCCTTCCTTGATGTCAGCCCGGATCTGCTGGATATCCCGCGGCACAGGCGGTGGCGTGATTGGCGATCTGATCAGAGCGATTTCCGTGGGGAGCTTCTCCTCGGTCGGTGTCGCTGACGATGTGTTGCCCGCTACGGGGATGGCGTTTTGCGGATGGACGGCCTCGCCGTTGCCGGCATCAATGAGAAGCGCACTTGCAGCCAGCGGACGCGGGGCGGATTGCTGATTTGGGATGGTCTGCGGAGTCGAGGCGGTTTCGGGGTTTGGCAAGAGCTCCGGCTCCAAAATCGCCGCAGCAACGAGAACTGCCTGAGCTGGGGCAATTGCCACAGGCGTTTCTTCGGGCACCTGCGCGGCAATTGCAGCGAGGATAGCCGCCGCCGCGGGTGCTGGCGCCGCAGCACTCGCCGGAGAAGCCGGCAGGGCTGCTAGAGCGGCCGCGGGGGCAACGTCTGGGGTCCTTTTGATCGTCTGTGCAGGGACTTGGGCCTGCGGTTCGATCATCTCGGTTTCACCGGCATTCTGGCCATAGGAATTGACGACGGCCTTGATCATCACCGCGTCGGGTTCCGGTGTCAGCGTCGCATCCAGGTTGATGGCGATTTGCACGGCTTCCGGCCCATCCGGATTGGCGAGCGCCTCGGCGATCAGAGGCAACGGGAGCGGCGTTTGCGCCTGCGCGTCCATGAGTTGCTGGGCTGCGGCAAGCTGTTGCGGCGGCAAGCTGCGGATCGTATCGACCAGCCGCTGTGCCAAAGCGGCACTGCTCTCATCCGGCTCACGCGAAACATTAAGCGCCGCGCCGGCGTCATCGATGACGGAGAGCAGGCTGTCGAACATCCGCTCGCGCGCCGCCGCCAGCAGCATATTCAGCTTGCCTTCGACACTGGCGGTCACCGTATTCGGCAGGACGGCGAGCGGCGTCGCGGCCGTCTGGACACTCGACGTTTCGGCGGTGGCAACCGCCGGCTTTTCAGGGGCTGTAGCCAAAGCAGACACGGCACTCACGGGAGACAACATGTGATGCTCCTTTGTCTGACAAGACGGAAGCAGAAGGCAGGGTCAGTCAGGGTCCGCTCATGCGGCCGCCAGCAATTCGAAGCCGGAGGACCGGCGGATTGACGCGGGAAGACGTCGGTCGAATGCTTGAAATCAGGGGTAGAATAGCAGGATGTCTCTTAACAGATTGCTAACTAACGCGCCGATGCCACATCCGCGTCACCAGCTTTTCCGTTTCAATTCGCATTCCGCGCGGCCGATCAGCTATGCGCGAAAATATCGGTCTCTTCCCAGCCGAGGAGATCCAGCTTCGCCCGGGTCGGCAGGAACGTGAAACAGGCATCGGCATGCTCGATGCGGCCGTCACGCACAAGGCGCTCCCTCAGCTTGTCACGCAGCGCATGCAGGTAGAGCACATCGGAAGCGGCATATTCTAGCTGTGCCGGCGATAGCGTCTCGGCCGCCCAGTCGGAAGATTGCTGCGCCTTGGAAATATCGACTTCGAGCATCTCCTTGAGATTGTCTTTGAGGCCGTGACGGTCAGTATAGGTGCGGCAGAGGCGTGAGGCGATCTTGGTGCAGAAAACCGGCGTCGTGGTGACACCGAAAGTATGGAACAGCACGGCGATATCGAAGCGGCCATAGTGAAAGATCTTCTCGCGCGACGGATCGGCCAGCATGGCGACGAGGTTCGGCGCCTCTTTCTGGCCGGCGGCGATGCGGATCACATCGGCGGTACCGTCACCCGGCGAAAGCTGCACGACGCAGAGCCGGTCGCGGCGCGGAATGAGGCCGAGCGTTTCGGTATCGATCGCTATGGAGCCGGTGTAGCGGGCGGCATCGGCAGCAGAAATATCGCCTTCGTGATAACGGATGGTCGCGGCCATGAAGCTCTCCCGGCTCTATCGTCTGAATTCATTTTTCGTCCTGTTCTATAGAACAGACAAGGAGATAACGATACTACGCAGGCTTAAAATGTCGGCGGCGCATTGATCAGGCTCAAGTCGAGGTGATGTGGATGCGCCCTTGCCACAGACGCGCCGCCGTCAGCTTTCCGGAACGGAAGGCACCGGTGTCGATATTGAGCCGAAGCCCATGCGCCTCGGCTTGTCTCACCGGCGTATGGCCATGAATGATCAGCTTCGGCAGCGGCTGCGCGCTGTCGTAAAAGCGCGAGCGGATGAAAACGAGGTCATCATCCTCCTGCGCTGTGATCGGCCGTTCCGGATCGATGCCTGCATGGACGAACAGCACCTGCGGCGTATCCAGCAGGATCGGCAGCCCGCGGAGAAAGTTGAGATGATCGTCCGGCAGCCAGGTTCGGATGAAGGTGTCTAGTTTTTTCTGCCGGGGATATTGCCGCCGTAGGGTCTGGATATCCACACCATAGGAATTCAGCGTTGCATCGCCGCCAAGCGCGACCCAGTCGTCCAGGGATATTTCACCATCGGCATAGGCGAGCATGGCCAATTCATGATTGCCTGTGAGGCAGATGCGCTCGAAACCATTCGGCAGCGGCGCCATCAGGCGGCTGACGACCTGTGCCGAGGCAGGCCCGCGATCGATGAAGTCGCCGAGCATGATGATCAATTTGCGTCCCGGTAGTGCGGCTGCATCGGCGAAAATTCTGCGTTCGAGCGCGCTCAGGAGGTCGTAGCAACCATGTACGTCACCGATTACATAGGTCGGCGTATCCAAGATATCGAGGTACTCCCGGCGCCTGCGCGGGCGGAAGCCGCGAGTGACTTTCTCGCGTATGATATTCGCCGCCATGAAACTCCCTCATCGAAATGTCACCATCCCGAGCGCTCTAACCCTCCTAAGCAAAAATAATCGAAAAGCGACAATTCTTTGCCACGTGCGGAAATAAATGTCTCGGCCCGAAATCTATGCCGATGGAAGCCAGCCATAAAAGGTCACCTTGCGGCAAAGCGTCCCGCACGGAGCCATTCCGTATTGTGAAAATTGACATAGCATCTCCACAACTCTATCGCGCTCGGTAACCCCGCAGGAGGACTTTCATGACCAAGATCATTACCAGACTCGGCCTCGCCGCCATTTTGGCTCTCGGCCCTTCCGCTCAGGCTTTTGCGCACGCACATCTGAAATCGGCCACCCCTGCGGACAAGAGCACCATCAAGACCTCGCCCAGCGAACTCGACCTCACGTTCAGCGAAGGTCTGAACCTGAAATTCTCCGGCATCAAGGTGACGGGGACCGACAAGGCGATCGTCAAGCTCGGCGATTCCATGCTGATGCAGAACGACACCGTGCTGATGGTTCCCGTTTCCGAAACGCTTGGCGCCGGCACCTATACCGTCGAATGGCATGCCCTTTCCACTGACGGCCATAAAACCACCGGCAGCTACACCTTCACAGTAAAACCTTGATCGATCCCAACACAGCGCTTGAGGCCTGCCGCTTCTTTCACGATGCATCCCTGATGCTTCTGTGGGGCGCCTCGGCCTTTCTTTGGCTTCTGGTGCCCAAGGTGCTGGCGGAGAAGGTCTGGCGCATGTTTGGCGCTGCACCCTTGCTTGCAGCGCTGGTTGCCGCACTAACGACGCTCGCCTCGCTGCCCCTAGCAAGCGCCACCATCGGCAATGGCTGGAGCGACGCTTTCGATACCGGCACGATCCGCGACGTTCTGTTCGAAACCACGGTCGGGCAGGCCTGGCTGGCCGAGGCCGCTGCTACCCTCATCCTCGTTCTTGCTTTCCCGCCGCCGGAGCGCTGGCGTCGCCCGGGCGTGGCGCTCGGCTCCGGTCTCGGCCTAGCCGCCCTCATGCTGACCGGTCACGCCTCGATGCATGAAGGCTGGCTGAAGCTCGCCCATCGAGCCAATGACGTTCTTCACGTCCTTGCCGGCGGCGGCTGGCTGGGCGCCCTGGTGCCTCTGGTCCCGATCCTCCGGCTTTTGAACATGCCAGAGGACCGGACGGAGGCGCTGTTGGCGCTGCGTCGCTTCTCCACCGTCGGACACTTCGCCGTAGCGCTGGTCATCGCCTCCGGCTTGGTCAATACGATGCTGGTCCTTCAGCACCTGCCGACGGACTGGTCATCTCCCTATCAGGCGATGCTTGCCATCAAGATCGTGCTTGTCGCCGGCATGAGCCTATTGGCGATCGTCAATCGCTATGTCCTCGTGCCCCGGATGCGGCATGATCGGGCTCGGGCTTTGAGTGCCATCCGGCGCGGCAGTATAGCCGAAATCGTCCTTGGCATCACCGTGATCGCGCTGGTAGCCGTTTTCGGCGTGCTCGAGCCGGTCTGACTATCAAGCCGAGAGCGACGTCACCACCGCGCGAACCGCCTCCGTATCCTTAGTTTTCGGCCTGTATTCGAGACCGACCCTGCCGCTGTAGCCATGGGCAAACAGCCAATTCAGCCGCTCGAGCAGATCGATGCCGCCGGTGCCGGGATCGTTGCGGCCCGGGTGATCGGCGACGTGGACATGCACGATGCGATCGGCGCGTTCGCCGACCACATCTTCCGTCCGCTCACCCATGACTGCCGAATGGTAGATATCGTAGACGATGCCGATTTCCGGCCGACCTACCTCATCGACGATATCCAGGCCTTCCGCGGTTGAGGACAGAAAGTAGCCGACGTGATCGATCTTGGTGTTCAATGGTTCGAGGCCGAGACGTATGCCCGAGCCGCTCAAGATGTCGGCGCCGGCGCTCAAGGCGGAGATCAAGGCCTCCCGCTGTTCGGCGCGTGAAAACTCCGGCAAATCGTCGCCCGCCTGCGCGATCAGAACTGCAGCACCCAGGCGCTCCGCAACACTGGCCGATGCCTCCAACCCCTCCAGCCAGGCGTCCTTATTCGCCGGATTGGTCAACGCGATCATCGGCTCGGCAACAATGCCCGAGACCGCGATCCCCGTCTCCTCAATGACGGATGCGATCGCATCCAAGTCCTTGTTTGTCCAGCGCCAGAATTCGACTGCGCTCAATCCGGCCTGATGCGCCAACCGAATTCGGTCGGCGAAATCGTCGCCTTCGCGGGCGAACAGCCATTCGATACATGCCGAAAATTGCCGCATGAAATCTTCCTCCAAAGAATATGCGCTGGATGCGCCTTATCGAACGCAACGGCGAGAGGCCAGCCGCTAGAGCGTTTCTGATTTTATTTGAATCGCGGATTCCCTTTTGTTGTCGAATGTGATTCAAGATGCTGGCTGAGAGGAGGTCAGCATCGATGGTCGCACCTCTTTCGAATGATCTGCGTGAACGTGTCGTGGGCGCTGCTGCGGCGGGAGAGAGCTGCCGCTCGGTGGCGGCGCGGTTCGGTGTCTCGGTCTCATCTGTCGTGAAGTGGTCGCAGCGCTATCGCCGCAGCGGCTCCGTCGCGCCCAGTCAGATGGGCGGGCATCGCAAGCGTCTTTTGGAACCGCATCGCGCTTTCATAGCCGAGCGGATTGCTCAGAGCCCGCAGATCAGCCTGCACGGCCTCAAGGA
>NZ_AUFB01000025.1 GCF_000426285.1 Rhizobium leucaenae USDA 9039
ATGGACAGTGCCGAGCAAGACGTGCTCGCCTACATGACCTTTCCCAAGCAGCATTGGGCCAAACTTCACTCGACCAACCCCATTGAGCGATTGAACGGTGAGATCAAGCGGCGCACAGAGGTCGTCGGCATTTTCCCCAACGACGACGCCATCGTGCGCCTGGTCGGTGCGCTGCTGCTCGAACAGAACGATGAATGGGCCGTCCAGCGATCCCGCTACATGACACTTGAGACAATCGCCACAATGAGCGATGATCCGCTCATCAGCCTGCCAGCAGCAAGCTGATACTCATCCGACCCTCTGGGATGAGCCGTGGTCGTCTAAGCTACACCACGTCCTGGGACATGATCAAATAGGGCATTTCGCGCCAGGCCGAGACGCCGACGATCCGCTCGATCTTTTCGCCCTCTTTCTGCAGCTTGCGGAAGCCCATGTCGGTGCAAACGCTGCAGCCATTGATCTGGCTGACGCGCAGATGCACGAGATCCATGGTGTTCTCGGACACGCCGCGATCCTTGATAGAGGCACTGACTGCCAAGAAGGCTTGTAGGCTCTCCGGCAGGATGACGGCGGGGTTCTTCATGCGGGCTTGCATCATTCTCTCCTTGAAGTGTTTTCAGGTGAGCCCAACAGGGCCGATCTTGACGACGCGGTCCCTTGTCGATCCTTTGTCACATCGGCTGGGTTTCGTTCGTCATAGGCATGACGGAGCACGAACAAGGAATGTGACCGATGGACGAAAAAAAGTGGCAGGCAGAAAAATTCGAGGCCAACCGGCCGCATTTGCGCGCGGTCGCCTACCGCATGCTCGGCTCGCGCACGGAGGCGGAGGACGTGGTCCAGGAGGCTTGGCTGCGGCTCAGTCGCTCGGATATCTCGGACGTCGAAAACCTCAGCGGCTGGCTGACCACGGTGACGGCCCGCATCTGTCTCGACTGGCTGCGCTCCCGCAAATCCCGGCGCGAAGAGCCGCTGACGATCCACGTCCCCGAACCGGCCGTCAGCCATGAAGCCGGCACAGGGACCGACCCTGAGCAGGACGCGCTGCTCGCCGATTCGGTCGGCCTGGCGCTGTTGGTGGTGCTGGAAAAATTGACCCCGGCCGAGCGGCTGGCCTTTGTGCTGCACGATATGTTCGATATGCCCTTCGACGACATTGCTCCGATCGTCGGGCGCACGACGACCGCCACACGCCAACTCGCCAGCCGGGCGCGACGCCGGGTGCAGGGAGCCCCGGTCGCGGCGGAAGCCGATCTGACCCGCCAGCGGCATGTGATCGATGCTTTTCTGACGGCGTCGCGCGGCGGCGACCTGCATGCGCTTCTTGCCGCTCTCGATCCGGATGTCGTCTTCCGCGCCGATGCCGTGGCAACGCGAATGGGCTCGCTGGCGGAAATCCGTGGAAGCACGGCTGTGGCCGAAACCTTCCGCGGCCGTGCCCAGGGAGCCCTGCCGGCCGTCATCAACGGCGCAGTCGGCGCCATCGTGGTTTTCGGCGGACAATTGCGCATCGCGCTCCGTTTTGCCGTCGCCGACGATGGCCGGATTATCGGCATCGACGCGATGGCTGATCCTGTGCAATTGCGCAAGCTCGAGGTGTTGGTGATCGATCGGTGACGATGTCAGCGCATCTGCGTCGGGCTCGTACCCGTCAGCCGGCGGAACATCGCGATGAAAGCGGAGGCGTTGCTATAGCCTAGCTGCTCTGCGATCCGTTGCACCGGCTGACCGGCTTCGATGAGCGCCAGCGCCGCGACCAGTTTCAGCCGCTGGCGCCACTCGTTGAAGGAGATGCCGAGATCGTCCTGGCAGCGTCGGGAAAGCGTCCGCTCGGTCGTTTTCATCTGGCGCGCCCATTCCGCCAGGGAATGGCGATTGCCGGGGTCCGCCTGCAGCGCCTTGAGAACCGGCCCGAGTAAAACATCATCAGAGAGCGGCAAATAGCTCTCGCTGCGCGGCGCCAAACCGATCTGATCGACCAAAACCTGGGCCAACCGAAGATCCTCCTCGGTCTTCGGCAAGGTGATCTCGCGAGCGGCGAAGTCGGCAAGGATCGCCTTCAGAAGCGGGCTGAGCCCAAGCGTTGCAGGTGTCGCCGGAAGATTGACGCAGAGCGACCGCTCGACATAGACGGTGACATAGCGGACGTCGTGCTGGTTCCATGCCTCGTGCAGTATATCGGGCGGGATCCAGATGGCATAGTGGGGCGGCGACAGATAGCGCACGCCCTGAATGTCGAAATCGACGACCCCGGCGAGCGCATAGTTCAGCTCGCCCCAGCTCTGGCGCTTGGCTGGAAAGACCGTGCCGCCCTTGTAATTCTCCGTCCGGAAGGAAACCGGCTGCGGCGGGTCTCCTTGGATACGTGGTTCTCGCGGCCTCATGTCCGTAATCCGGCACCGATGTCTGAAATTCGTTATATACCAATAATCAGACAGAGGGTAAAAGCAACGCACATAATCTCCACCAATCCAGCTAGGCCGACCATCCGACAGGAGGACGCCATGAGCAGCAAAAATACTCCTCCGCCCGACAGCCCAGCCTCGATGATGACGAGTGCTGCGCTCGCACCGCTTTGCACCGTACTCATCTGGTCCGGCAACACCGTTGTCACCAAGGCAGCCGCCGGCGTCATTTCGCCCGGCTCCATCTCCTTCTATCGCTGGCTGCTGGCTTTTCTCGTTCTCCTGCCCTTCGTTGGCCGGGCGGCATGGCAGAACCGCGCCCTCCTCAAGCAATACTGGCTGAAGCTCGCGACCCTTGGCGCACTCGGGATGGTGATCTATCAAAGCCTCGCCTACGAAGCCGCCAAGACGACCTCGGCGGTCAACATGGGGGTCATTGTGGCGCTGATGCCGCTGCTGTCGACGCTGCTCGCCAGTGCATTGGCCGGGGAAAAGTTGACGACCGCCAACCTCGCTGGTGGAACCATCTCGTTGATCGGCCTGATTTATCTGACATCCCAGGGCCACCCGGCGGCCCTACTGGGCGGCGGCTTCCATATCGGCGACGGCCTGATGATCATCGCCGTATTGTCCAATTCGCTCTACGGCGTGATGTTGAAGCGTTGGGCTATGCCGCTTTCCATGTGGCAGCAACTGTTCTGGCAGATCGGCTTTTCGACCATTTTATTGATTCCGGTTTTCCTGATGGGCGATATTGCGCCGATCACCTCGGCCAATCTGCCGCTGATCCTTTATGCAGCCATTCCGACATCGCTGGTCGCGCCGCTCTGCTGGATGATCGGCATCCGGAATCTTGGAGCCGCTCGCACCTCCCTGCTCATCAATCTCCTGCCGATCATCGTTGCGGTCCTCGCCTGGGCGATCCTGCACGAACAGTTGCACGCCTATCATGCCATCGGCGGCGCGCTTGCTCTGATCGGTGTCGGGCTCGGCCTTCGGCAGGCGAAAATCGCCAAGGGGAAGACGGAGCCGGGCGCGGATCGGGCGGCTTGGGAGACGGAGGAGGTCTGACCGTCGGTCTTGGCGTCGAAAGTCTTTTCATCCGGCCCGCCTTCGTTCTACCATGACAGCGGCGACGAGAGTCGCCCGAGCAAGAAGGAAACGAGCGTGCGCATAGCCTTGGAACCGGTATCTTCGAGAACGACCATCCAGGAGGGCGTCTATCAGCAGTTGCGCAACGCACTGATGGCCGGCAATTTCGATCCGGGCCAGACATTGACCATCGCCTCGCTCGCCGAAACATTTGGCACCAGCAACATGCCCGTGCGCGAAGCTTTACGTAGGCTGGCAGCGGAAAATGCGCTGGAGGTGGCGGCGAATGGCTCGGCCCGCATCCCGATCGTGACGCTTGCCCGGCTCGACGATCTCTGCCGCGCCCGCATCGCCGTCGAAGGATTGGCCGCCGAGCTTGGCATTCCCAGGCTGACCGCCACCGACATCGCGACGTTGGAACGCATCGCCGCCGAACAGCATGCCATCGGCCGCAGCAGCAATGTCTATGAACTGATGGCGCGGAACCAGCAGTTCCATTTCACCATCTACCGCGCCTCCGGCTCGGAGGTGTTGTTGCAACTGATCGAAACCCTGTGGCTGCGTTTCGGCCCCTACATGCGCATGTTGTCGGCCTCCGTCGAACCGCTGATGCGCAGCGGCGAGATCGATCCTGCCGGCCCGCATTTCCCGATCATCGAAGCGCTGAAAGCCAGCGATTTCGCCCGCGCTCGCGACGGCGTCGTCGCCGATATCCGCCGCACACATGAGATTCTGCGCGACTATTGCCCCGCAACCGAAGACGAACCCCGTGCCAAGGGATCCGCTTCAGCCCTGAGACGGTAAACCACCCCCAGCGCGGGCAAGGAATTTAGTTGAACCGTCAAATATTTTGTGATCAAATGATCATAACGTGATTTTTCAAACTCATTCCTTGCAGCGAGATTCTTATGAGCGCTTCTCTCTCCCCATCGAAATTTTTCGGCCATAACAGTTTTCCGGTCGATGAAGTCCGCGCCATGTTTCCGGCTATTCAGAAGGCCGGTGATTTCGTGTTTCTTGACAATGCCGGCGGTTCGCAGGTGCCGCAGGCGGTGGTCGATGCGGTCGCCAACCATCTGATCGACTACAATGTCCAGCGCATGGCGAAGTATCAGCACAGCCAGGGCGTCGACCGAAATCTGGCCGAAGCGCGGGAGAGCGTGGCGATGCTAGTCAACGCTTATCGTCCTGAGGAAATCTCCTTCGGCCAGAACGCCACATCCTTCATCCGCCTGGTAAGCCTCGGCATCGCCAAGCTGCTTGGCGAGCGCTACGAGATCGTCATTACCGACATGGATCATGACGCCAACATCGCCACCTGGCTGGCGCTGGAGGCAGACGGCGCCAAGATTGTCTGGTGGCGGATGCGCGAAGACGGCACACTGCATACCGAGGACTTGAAGCCGCTGCTGAACGACAAGACCCGCCTCGTCGCCTGCACTGTGACCGCCCATTCCATCGGCACGATCGTCGATGTCGCTACCGTGGGGAAGCTCGCGCATGCGGCCGGCGCCGAAGTCTTCCTCGATTGCGTCCATTACGGCCCACACGGCTTGATGGACGTGCAAGCCTGGAATTGCGACTATCTCGTCTGCTCGGGCTACAAGAATTTTTCGCCGCATATGGGCTTTCTCTGGGGCCGCTTCGACGCATTGGTTAAGCTGCCGACCTTCAAGGAAGACTTCATCCCGGACGTGCCTCCCTACAAGATCGAAGTCGGCACTTTCACCTATGAAAACGTCGCCGGCATGAACGCTGCCGTCAAATATCTCGAAACCCTCGGCCTCCGTTTCCTGCCGGCCGGCCAACACACCCGCCGCGAGGCGCTCGCCGCCGCTATGAGCGCTATCCGTGAATACGAACTGATGCTCTCACGCGAGATGATCGCCGTTCTGAAGCGTCACGGCGCCGTCATCTACGGCATTTCCGATGACGCCCGCCTCCAACAGCGCGTGCCGACCATCTGCTTCAACATTCCGGGCATCACGCCGCAGCAATTCGCCGCTGAGATGGGCGAAGCCGGGATCGGACTGCGCGATGGCCACATGTTCGCGCCGCGCCTGATGAAACGCCTTGGCCTCTCCATGGAAACCGGCGCGATCCGCGTATCTCTGGTGCATTACAATAAGGTCGAAGAAATCGCCCGCTTCGAAAAAGTGCTGACCGAGGTCATCGCGCGGCACAAATAAGCCGCGTATGAGCGGTGGCGGCGCCCGAACAATTCCGCCACCGCATTGGCCCCTCCCCGTCAGACTTGGCCGACGAGGCGGCAAAAAAATACTTCAAGTCTAAAATGGATTGCCGCTTCGCAGACCTTTGATTTGAGGCTATCCCTCTTCGCAGAAATCGTTGGAGAGCGAAGAAAACCATGAGCCATTTCCGCAAAAACTGCGTCGAGAAAAATCTGCTTATCGGCACCTTCGCCGCCATTCCGCATCCCGTCGCCATCGAAGTTACCGCGTCGTCCGGTGTCGATTTCCTTTGCATCGATTGGGAGCATTCGCAGATCGGCCGCGAACGCATCGAGGACCTGATCCGTGCCGCCGACGTCCATCGTGTTCCCGCCATGGTCCGTGTTCCGGGTCATGCGCCGGAGTTCATCGCCTCGGTGCTGGATGCGGGCGCTGCCGGCGTGCTGGTGCCGCGCGTGTCGACGGCGGCGCAGGCAAAAGCTGCCATGCTGGCAACGCGCTATCCGCCGATCGGCGAGCGAGGCGTCGGCCCTGGACGGGCAGCGGCCTACGGCTATCGCATTCCGGATTATTTGGCCAAGGCCAATGCCGAACTCGTGCTTGCTATCCAGGTCGAGACGGCGGAAGGGCTCGCCAATATCGCTGAGATCGCCGCGGTCGATGACATCGACGTCATCTTCATCGGCCCGGGCGACCTCTCCGTCTCGATCGACGCCATGGGGCCAGCGGGCAAAGACAAACTCGACGCAGCCATCGAAACCATCACCCGAACCGCGCTCGCCGCTGGCCGCACCGTTGGCATTTTCCGGCCGTCACCGGATGATATCGGTGCCTGGTCTACAGCCGGCATCAGTTTCTTCCTGCTGGCCAGCGACACCATGTTTTTAGGCGCTGGCCTCGCTGACGGAGTTGCCCAAGCGCGTCGCCAAGGCACGCCCGAACAACAGGACCGTGGCGCTTAAAGACCCGCCGCCTGTGAAAAATGATCGCGGAAAGCGGCAAGGTCGGGCGGACTGACATCCGACACCGCCCAGAAGACGAGCCCACCGCCGGACCATTCGACGAGATTATAGCCATCATGCATCGTCTCGCTCCGCTCGACCTTTGCACCCGGCCAGACAAAGAGATTGATGACATGGCCATGACGGCGATAGACGAGCGCCGCAACGACCCGTCCATTGATATAGTCCACCCGGCCGCCGATCAGCGGAAAGCCGTCCGCCGCAAGATCGACCACCGGCGGCGAGAAATCGATCTTGCCGTTGAACCACGGCTTGACCGCATGCTGGTCGGATGTCTGCACATCGACCAGATGGTTGGCGAGCATCGAGCGCACATGGCTCGCGAGCAATTCGTTCTGGATCGGCGCGTTCGTCTGCGGATTACCGAGCACAAGCATGAGGGTGGCGGCTAGGGCAGCCATCGACGGTATGAAGCTCCATTGCCCAAACACTTGCAGGCCGCGCCACCATGCATTTTCGCGGCGCCGTGTCTCCGGAGACTGCGCTTGGCGCCGGGCTTCCTCAAGAGAAATGGCCGTCATGATACGCGCCCGAACCTCGTCCGGCGCTTTCCATTTGACACCGTCCCGGCCGACGACCCGCTTCATGTCTTTGAGACCTTCCAAGGCGGCAGTGCATTGCGGGCATGTCGCAAGATGCTGCTCGAATTGTATCGTGTGAACCGCATCGAGTTCGTCATCCACATAGCAATGAAGGATGGTTTCCCATTCCGGGCAGCTTTCCGGGGTCTTCTCGCTCATCATGCGGCCCCGCCTTTCTCGCCCGCTTGCCATGCCTCGCAGAATTCACGCCTTGCCCTCGCAAGCCGCGACATCACGGTTCCGATCGGCACATCGGTGATATCGGCGATCTGGCGATAAGACAGACTTTCCAGCTCCCGCAGCACCAGCACTTCCCGCGACAGGTCCGCCAGAGAGTTGATGACTTGCCGAACCCGCTGCGACTCCGACTTGCGGATCAAGGCTGCCTCGGGCGTGTCCTCTTCGGAGGCAACGTCGTGCGCGCCGCTGTATGGCTGATCTTCGTCCTTCGCATCGTTTGCCGTCATGGGCGCCTCGAAACGCGCCTTGCGCCGGCCCTCGCTCAGCCAGACGTAGTAACAGTTCCGGACGATGGCAAACATCCAGGCGCGGGGCTCGCCACCTCGATAGCCCTCGAAATTGCGATAGGCACGCAAGAACGCTTCCTGCACGATGTCCTGCGCCGCATCGGCATCCCGGCTGAGAAACCGCGCGAAATTATAGGCCGCATCCAGATGCGGAACGATCGTGTTCTGAAACCGCAACATCAGATCGCGTGACGCCGGCGAAAGACTCCCGACGTTTTCGCGGTGCATCGATTGCAGCATCGGACCCACGGCATCGATGGCGACGGCCGAGCGCAGTTTTGCGATTGGCATTAGGAATTGGCGGACAAAGGCGATAGCAGCCCGCATGCAGATCAAAGGCCGGCTCAACGCGGAAACGAAAGTCCGCGGAGGCCGGTCGTCGAATGCGAAGAAGGCGAAATGGATATCGGTCGTCATGATCCCTGCATTGCTCCGGCATCGTCGGCTTAGGTTCTGATGCAAATATTGCTCTTCATTCTCCAGATCGTTTCAGGCGGCATTTTATTCTCACCGCCCGCAAATATTTTTCGTCAGCGACGCGCCGCACAGCAGCACGTCTCCCACGTGCCCACTGTGCACCCGCTCACATAACCGCGCCAGTAGAATTAGGCTAAGCTTATCAGAAACTTATCAGAAAGATGCGGTGAACCGGGAATAATGCGCCGGCACCTGCGATCTCCTTCGACAGCGGAGGCATTGATTGACCCCTGTCCTCCGCTTCGCGTGGCGATGCCACTCAAAGAGGAGACAAGACAATGTTCACCATGACGCGCCGCACTGTTCTCAGCTCGGCCGCGGCAGCAGCCGCTTTCGGCCTGTCGGCGAAGCTGGAATTCCTCCCGTCGCTGGCCAAAGCCGCAACACCGCTTGAACCGGAGGTCGGTTTCTATCGCTATAAGGTCGGAGATATCGAAGTCACCGCCATCTATGACGGCATATGGCGCAAGCCGCATGATCCCGCCTTCATCAAGAACGCCTCCATCGAGGATACCAAGCAGGCGCTGGCCGCCGCCGGCCAGACCACCGAATTCATGCCCATTCCGCTCACCGTCGTCGTCCTGAAGATCGGCGACCGATTGGTCATGATGGATGCGGGCTCCGGCGTTGGCCAATGGCAGGCCAATGCGACCCATTTGCCCGCCAACATGGCCGCCGCCGGTATCGACTACAAGAACATCGACACGGTGGTCATCTCGCATTTCCATCCCGATCACGTCTGGGGCCTGATGGAAAAAGGCACGAACGAACCGGTTTTTGACCATGCCGAGCTCATCACCAACGCCGACGAATTCAATTGGTGGACGGCGCCCGACCGCGTCGACAAGCTCGCCGCAGGCCGCAAGGAGGCCGGAAAACGCATCGGCGCCGTCTTTCCAAAATGGAATAACTGGAAACTGGTCGGCGATGGCGCGGAGGTGGCTCCCGGCGTTCACCTCGTCGCCGCACCCGGCCATACGCCCGGCCATTCCACCTTCCTTGTCGCTTCGGGCAAGGAACAGCTACTCGTTTCCGCCGACATCATGTACGTGCCGGCACTACTCGCTCCCCATCCGGAATGGGAAGGTAGCTACGATCAGGACGGACCGGCGGCCGTCGCAACGCGCCGCAAACTGGTCGATCGCATCATCGCCGACAATATCAAGATCTGCGGTTCGCATTTCCCCTTCCCGGGCTCCGGCACCTTCGTGAAGGACGGCAATGCCTATGGTTTCACCCCGACAACACAAGCCTGAAAGCTCAAGGAGACCTATCATGATCAGACACGCAATCTTCGGCGCCGTCAGCCTTTGCGCCGTCATCATCCTTCCCGCAGCCATCGCGCTCCCGGCTTTGGCCGTCGACAACATGGAAACAGCGGATGCGCCGGACCTGACCTCCGTTCGCGCCAAGATCGACGCGAAGGACTATGCCGGAGCATTGGCCGAACTCCGCGGCCTGGCAGAGGATCACCAGCAGGCGGATGTCTATAATCTTCTGGGCTTCACGCTCAGAAAGACCGGCGATTTCCAGACCTCGCTGACCTACTACACCAAGGCGCTGGAACTGCAGCCCGATCACAGGGGCGCCCGCGAATATCTCGGCGAACTCTATGTCGTGACCGGCAACATGGACAAAGCAAAGGAACAACTGGCGACGCTGAAGCAGCTTTGCCCAAGCGGCTGCGAGGAATTGGAAGACTTGCAAAAGGCGATCGATACCAAAACTGTCAACTAAGCTGAGAAAGCAGTGCCTGCGAAGCCGAACGATGCCTCGCAGGCACATTTGGAGGTGGTGAGATGGACTATTTGGAAAATGCAAATGTCGTGCATCCGATGGACATAACACTTCTGGCCGGACGGCTGTTGCTCGCCTGGATATTCCTGCATGAGGGCATGGCGCTCGCGCTCAATTTCGACGCGGCTGTCATCGCCATGGCGAAGCTTGGTGTTTTCGAGCTGCTGGTAGTTGCCGTGATTGCATTGCAGCTCGCGGCGGGTCTTTCGATAGCCCTCGGTTTGTTGACCCGCCTCGGCGCCCTATCCCTCGGGCTGTTCTGCCTGTCGACGGCGTTGATGTTCCATAACGATTTCGCCAACCACAACGAAATCCTGCATTTCGAAAAGGACCTGGCGATCGCCGGCGGCATGTTCGTCCTGGTGACGACAGGTGCTGGCACGCTGTCGGTAGACCGCTTCTTGGAACGCCGCATCATGGCCACGGCCGATGAATCCCGCAAGCCGCTGCGCCGCGCGGTCGAGAGAGGAATCCTCTGAATGCCTCAGACATATCCATCTGCGGGAAATCCCTGCCGAAAACAGCCTCTTCATGGGCTGTTTTCGGCGCTTCCACCGATTTTTTAAGCTTAAAACTTTTTCCTTGAAATACGTGTGATTTTGGATAACCATCCCAGAATGAAGGGCAATCCGAGCACCGTCATTCGCGACGGAACGACCCTTTGACGCCAGGATTTCAGGAAAAGTTCCTTGTCTCTTCCATCACAGAGCTTGTCCGAGACGACATGCAGCCGAAATGCCTTCGAGGGCATTCGCGCGCAGATCCGTGATCTGCGCACCGACAATATCGCTGTGCTTGCCAAGCGCGCCCGTGAGCTCGGCGGCGTCATCCCGCTATGGTTCGGGGAAGGCGACATGACAACGCCGGCCTTCATCCGCGACGCCGCCAAGAAGGCCCTCGACGACGGCCAGACCTTCTACGTGCCGAACATGCGCGGCCTGCCGGCGCTGAACGAAGCCCTCTCCGGCTATCAGACTCAATGGCACGGCCGCCTCATCCCGATCGAGCGCACCACTGTCGCCCCCGGCGGCATGCAGGCGCTCCACATGGCGCTGGAACTGCTGGTCGATGTCGGCACCAATGTCGTCTACGTCGCGCCGCAATGGCCGAACATCCACAATGCCATCCATTTGATCGGCGGTGAGCCGCGTCCCGTGTCCCTCGATTTTGACACCGGTTGGCGGCTCGACCTCGACAAGCTCTTCGCCCGCTGCGATGCCCGCACCCGCGCCATCTTCCTGTCAACACCGGCGAACCCGACCGGATGGACCGCGACGCGCGAGGAGATGCAGGCGCTGCTCGATTTCAGCCGCCGCACCGGCATCTGGATCATCTCCGATGAAGTCTATGCGCGCCTCTTTTTCGACGGCGAGATCGCACCGTCGATCCTTCAGGTCGCCGAAGATGGCGATCGGGTGATCGCCGTCAACAGTTTCTCCAAGGCCTGGGCAATGACCGGCTGGCGCGTCGGCTGGCTGACGCATCCTTCTGATATTGCCGACCAACTTGGCGCCATGACGCAATACGTAAATAGCGGCACATCGGCGATGACCCAGGCGGGTGCTGCCGTGGCAATCCGCGAAGGCGAGCCGCTGGTTGCCGAGATCCGGGCCAGGATCAAAGCCGGCCTCGATCTCGCCTATGAAAAGCTGCCGCAGATACCTGGGATCATCCTTCCGGAAAAACCGCGCGGCGGCATGTATGCTTTCTTCGCGCTAAAGGGCGAAGCCGATGCGACCGCAGTTTGCGAGCGTATTCTGGAATCAGCGCGTGTTGGCCTGGCACCTGGCTATCATTTCGGGGAATCGTCGCGCGCGTTCCTGCGCATGTGCACATTCCGCGATACCGGGCAGATGCGGACCGCACTCGATCGCATGGTCGACGCGATGAAATGACGGCCCGCCCACATGGCGGACCGGCAATACCCGCGGGCAGAAGGCGCCCGCGGCCATAACCAGAGGGAGACAAATCCAATGAATTTTACCCGTCGTAATCTACTGGTCCTAGCGACCGTCGTCGGCATGGCCGGCGGAAGCCACTTCGCCTATGCCGCCGACGTGCTGAATGTCGGCTCCTATCCGAACAACCCGCCCTTCGAATATAAGACCGACAGCGGTACCTTCGAAGGCTTCGAGGTTGATATCGTCAACGAAGCCGCCAAGCGCGCCGGCATGACGACCAACATCGCCGACTACGGCTTCCAGGCCCTGTTTGCAGCCACCAGCTCCAAGCGCATTGACGTCGCGATCTCCTCGATCACCATCACGCCGGAACGGCTGAAATCGCAATCCTTCACCCAGCCCTATTACGATTCCGACATGGGCATCGCCACCAAGGACGGCAGCGCGATCAAGGGCCTTGCCGACCTCAAGGGCAAGACCGTCGGCGTCCTTTCCGGCTCGACCGGCGAGAAGTGGGTTAACGAGAATAAGGCCGCCAATGGCTTCGCCGACGTCAAGGGCTACAACGCCCAGCAGGATATGTTCCTCGATCTCGGCGCCGGCCGCATCGACGCAGTCGTCAGCGACATCCCGGGCATGCAGTATCTCTTCGTCAAAACGAAGGGCTTCGCCATCAAGGACCGCATCAAGACCGGCGAACAATACGGCCTGATGATGACCAAGGATTCGCCGCTGGTCGCCAAGATAAATGATGCCATCACGGCAATGAAGAAAGACGGCACGCTGGAAAAGATCCACGAAAAGTGGTTCGGCAGCAAGGCACCCGCCGGCTCCTCCACCGTCACCGAAATGCCTATCCCCAAGGCGTGATCAAAAGATCACTTTCCGGAATCTCTACGCCGGCCCCTTCGGCCGGCGTAATTATGCTAAAGCTCGTCGCGATCTTTCAGATTCGCTCCCACGCTTTAGCTCCTTGTTTGTGCATGTCGTTTTCGCAAAACCGCCGCACACTTTTGCGCGACATGCATTAGATCTTCATTCTGTTCCGCCTGATGGGAGTGCCAATGTCGCTCGTCGATACTTTCTTCAATTCCGACGTCATGATTTCGGCCTTTCCCCAATTGCTGCGCGGTCTCTGGATGACGCTGGCGCTCGGCATCGTCAGTATCCTAATCGGTGTTTCCGGCGGGCTCATCGTCAGCCTGATCCGCCTCTATGCACCCAAGCCGTTCCGGCTGCTAACGGTCGCCTATATCGACATCATGCGCGCCATGCCGATGCTGGTGGTGCTGATCCTGATCTATTATGCCCTGCCCTTTGTCGGCATCAGCTTCTCCGCCTGGTGGTCTGCGATTTTGGGCTTCTCCATCGTGCTTGCCGCCTATTCGGCGGAAGTCTTCCGCTCGGGCATCGAAAGCGTGCCGCGCGGTCAGTTCGAGGCGGCCGCGGCACTCGGCATTCCATTTCTGGTAACGCTTTACAAGGTCGTGCTGCCGCAGGCAATCCGCATCGTCATTCCGCCGACCACCAGCAACTGCGTCTCCATGTTCAAGGATACGTCGCTCGCCTCGACCGTGGCTCTGCCGGAGCTTCTAAAAGAGGGACAGAACGCGCAGGGCTTCTATGCCAATCCCTCGCCGCTGATCATGGCCGCGCTGATCTATATCATCCTACTCTGGCCGATGGTGCGGCTCGTGAGCGTTCTCGAAAAGAGGTTCAAGAGCGAGAAGGCGCACTAAACCAAGTCCAGGAAAAGTGCGCAGCGGTTTTCCGTCCGGAATTGCGAAAGAACAAACAGAAAGAGCGGTGCTGAGAGTCCGTGAAAAGCGGTAACCGCTCCCAGCGCAGCCATCAGTCGAAGGCGGCGCCCGAAAGGTGATTGTTCACGGACGATTTTACCCCGCCAATATCCTTCCAGAGTTCGGCGACGATGGCGGGATCGACGTCGGCCATCATGTCTCGCAGCCAGCCCTCATGGGCAGCGGCCATGGCGGTGAACAGCTCCTCGCCCTTATTCGTCAGCTTGGCGACTGTCACGCGCCTGTCGCCGTCCGGCGTCTCGCGCAGCACCAGGCCGTCCGTTTCCAGCCGCTCGACCAATCCCGTCACATTGCCGTTGGTGACCATCGTACGTTTGGAAAGTTCTCCAAGCCGCAGACCGTCGCGCTCACGATAGAGCTGCGCCATCAGGTCGAATTGCGGCAGCGTTGCGCCGAATTCGTTGCGAAGCCGGCGGCGGATTTCCTGCGATATCAGCTTCGTGGTCGACAGCATGCGCAGCCAAAGCCGCAGTTCCTGCTTTTTGCCTTCCTGCGCGCCCTGGACGATGATCTCCAGATCGACGGTTCCACTTTCGGACTCTGCCATGATGTCAGCTCAAATCATCGCGTTGCAATTTCATATATGAACGGTCTACGGAGCAATATTTCAAATGTCAAAGGTTTACGCACCAAGCTCGAAGACGGTCACTTCGCCAGCATTTTCCCCAGCATGAAGCCTGAGCCGGCCCCCGTGCCCGCACCCGGCCAGGTAGACGCGCCGCACATATAAAGCGAACCGACCGGCGTTTTGTAGCGCGAATAACCGGCGAGCGGGCGAAACAGAAAATTCTGGTCGAGATGGTGGCTACCGGAAAGATTGTCGCCGCCGATCAGATTGGGATTTTCACGCTCGAGATCGAGGGGCGAAAACACCGACCGGCCCAAGATCTTGCCGCGCAGTCCGGGCGCATAACGCTCGACTATGTCGAGCACACGCTCGGCATAGGCATCCTTCACCTCGTCCCAATTCTGCCCACTGATCTCGCCCGCTGCGTCGCGACTGAACTCAGCCGGCAAGACGCGCACCTGTATCCAGAGCACATGCCGGCCATCTGGCGCCCGCGACGGATCGATCGCCGTTGGCTGGCCCACAACCAATGCCGGCTCGGCCGGCAAAAGCCCGCCCATCGCTTCGGCATAAACACGCGACATCATCTCCATATCCGGTGCGATGTGGACATAAGCGAATGTCCTGAGCTCCTTTCCACCAGTCCAATCCGGCAGGCCGGAAAGCGCCAGGTGGATTATCATCGTGCCGGGTCCGGCACGGAAACGAGCAACCCTGCGGTCGAACTCCTGACGCGAGGCATCCGGATCGAGAAGCTTTCCGAATAGGATCTGCGGGTGGATATTGGCGATGACGGCGCGTTTGGCTTCGTAACGGCGTCCATCGGCGAGCACGACACCGGTCGCCTTGCCGCCGGTGGTGACGATTTTGTCGACGCGCGTGCCGAGCATCAGCTCGCCGCCTTTGGCTTTGAGCACACCGATCATCGCCTTGACGATCGTGTCGGCGCCTCCTTTGCCGATCACCATGCCAAAGGCTTGGTTGGCCATCGATTCGAGATAGGGAAACAGTGCGCCACCGGCGACATCCGGTGCGAAATCGAGATGCAATCCCCAGGCGGCCATCATCGTCTTGAGCTTGGCATTCTGGAACCGCGCGTCGAGAAAATCGCGCGGCGAGGCAAACAGCATCCGTGCGGTCTCATAGAGCCAGCCGGTCCCTTTTTCCCGCCAAGCCTTCCAGACGACGCGCGCGGCAGCCGCCGACGGCATTGGCGAACCGAGCAAGCCGAAAATATGCGGCGCATCCGATGCGAATTCCGACAGCATGGCCCGCCAGGCTGCCGCATCCTGCGGCGAAATATCGGCGATCGCGCCTGTGGTCTTTTCCAGATCGGTGCTCACACCGAGATGAGTGTCGTCGCGGAACACGCTCGCAAAGCAATCGGCTGCCGGCACGAAGCCGAGACCCGCGGCCGTCAACTCATTCTTGTACTCAGCGAAAAAGGCGGAGCCGGCGAACATCGAGAGGTTCATGGCGCAAAGGTCGTGCCGAAAACCTGGCAGCGTCACTTCGCGGGTTTTCACCGCACCGCCGGGCTCGGCATTGCCCTCGATGACGGCGACTTTCCAGCCCTTCGCCGCTAGATGCACCGCCGCCGCCAGGCCATTATGACCTGCACCCACAATGATCGCATCATAGCCCATGGATCGATCCCTCTTATACCGTGATTATTATTGTCACATGCATACATTTTGAACTTTAGGCTTCAAGTACCTCCCGCCGAAAATCGCCGTGAGCGAACACGACCGAATGTCGTCCGCGCAAGAAAATAGCGTATAAATGGCCTTTATTTTCAGGCAACTGCTTGGGTTGTAAAGCTTGCATAACCGATGCCATTTTTGGTCCTTTTGGCACAGGCAGAATGCTTGCAATATCATATATTGTAACATAGGCTCGCCTCATCCGGCCGCCGCTGTATGGCTTTGCGATTTGAGGAATCGCGTCCGCACACCCGGCGATAATGGCATTCGGGCTTGGCCCTTAGCGAGGATCCCTCCAGGGTTTTCAGACAAGGCCAGGCCACAAAAAGGGGAACCCAACATGACCACCAATGCTCTTGCCAGCTTAGCTACTGCCCTCGTTTCGGGCTCCATCAAGGTCGTCGATCTGACCGCGCCGCTTGGTCCCGAAACGCCGGTGCTCTACCTGCCGCCGCAGTTCGGCAAGAACACGCCGTCGGTCAAGGTACACAAGATTTCGGAATATAATCAGGACGGGCCGTTCTGGGCGTGGAACTGGCTCGAACTCGGCGAGCACACCGGCACGCATTTCGACGCGCCCTGTCACTGGATCACCGGCAAGGACAACCCAAACAATACGACCGACACCATCCCGCCGCAGAACTTCGTCGCCCCGGTCAATGTTATCGACCGATCGAAGGAAGCTGCCGCCAATCCGGACTATCTGTTGACGGTCGATAGCATCAAGGAATGGGAAGCCGAGCACGGCGCGATCGAAGCCGGCACCTGGGTGGTCCTGCGCACCGACTGGTACAAGCGCAATGGCTCAACCGAAAGCTTCCTCAATGCCGACGAAAACGGCCCGCATTCGCCAGGCCCGACCGCTGAAGCGATCGAATATCTGCTGACGAAGGGCATCATCGGCTGGGGTTCGGAAACGATCGGCACCGACGCTGGTTCCGCCGGCGGGATGAACCCGCCCTTCCCGGCCCACAATCTGATGCACAAGAACAATCGCTACGGCCTCGCCAGCCTTTCCAATCTCGATCAGCTTCCAGCCAAGGGCGCCGTGCTGATCGCCGCACCGCTGAAGTTCGTCAAGGGCACGGGCTCTCCGGTGCGCGCGCTGGCGCTGGTGGCATGATATGGCAGGCCATACCTTCGCCCCGACGGGGAGAAGGTCGTGCGGCACGCACGGGTTGAGGGGGCGTTGCACCGTAAGGCTGCCTTTCGCTTGCCGCTCAAGGCCCTCGTCGCGTTGCTCCTCGGCCCCCTCATCCGCCCTTCGGGCACCTTCTCCCCGCTGGGGAGAAGGGGGAGTTAGTCTATGACCTCCCCCGATTACATCATCGTCGGCAGTGGCATCAACGCGCTGGTCGCGGCCGCCATGCTGGGCAAGAAGGGCCGCAAGGTGCTCGTCCTCGAGCGGAACGACCGCATCGGCGGCTGTCTGCGCAGCGAGGAGATCACCGAACCGGGCTTCGTCCATGACATCATGGCAACGACGATGGTGCTGTTCCTGACGTCGCCAGCCTATCGTACCATCGGCAAGGATCTGGAAGCTTGCGGCCTCGAATTCGCCCACGCCGATCTGCCGACCGGCGTGCTGAGACCGGATGGTTCGCACGTGATCTTCTCGAAGGACAGGCGGCGCAACATCGCCACCTTCGACGAACTGTCGCTGGGCGACGGCCAAACATTCCTGCGCGAGATGGATGCGCTCGCGACCGACGCCCCCTTCCTGTTTTCACTGCTCGGCGGCGCGCTATGGTCGGGCGCGACCTTAAAGGCTGTCGCCAAGCAAGGTTGGGGCCGCGGCCTGCGCAAGCTCGCCGCCTGGTTCGGCGACGCCCTGACGCCGGCGCGCGGCTATCTTGAAACCACCTATCGTTCTGAAGATATTCATGCGCTCTGGGCGCCTTGGGTGCTGCATTGCGGCCTCGGGCCGGAGAGCGCCTATTCGGCCGAGATGCTGAAGGTCATCGGCTTTGCCCTGGAGCTCGCGGGTGCTCCCATTGTCAAAGGCGGCGCGGGTGCGCTGCTCGCAGCCTTCGAACGGCTGATCACGGACAATGGCGGCGAGATCCGCACCGGCGCCGATGTCGAAAGCCTCATCTGCGGTCCCAGCGGGCGCGCCGGCGGCGTCAAGCTTGCGGGCGGCGAAACCCTGAACGCCAATGCCGGCATCATCTGCTCTGTAACGCCGAACCAGCTCTACGACCGGCTGCTGAAAGACTGGCCGACGCCGCCACCCCCGGACGTCAAAACGAGCGTTGCCCGTTATCGTTATGGCAAGGGCAATATGCAGATTCACTACGCTCTGTCCGAGCCGCCACGCTGGAAGGCAGATGCGGAACTTGGCAAGGTCGCGCTTCTTCATTTGACGCCCGGTCTCGACGGCGTTTCGCGCGCCGCCAATGAATGCGAACGGGGGCTGCTGCCGGCCGAACCGACCATCTGCGTCGGCCAGCCCACCTCCTTCGACCCCAGCCGAGCGCCGGCGGGCAAATCGATCCTCTGGCTGCAGCTTCCCGAGGCGCCGCGGCATATTAAAGGCGATGCTGCGGGCGAGATTGCAATACCGGCGGACGGCCGCTGGACGGACGAGGTGCGCGAACGCTATGCCGACCGCGTCGAGGCGCTGCTCGAAAGCCATATCGAGAACTTCTCCGGCATAAAGCTCGCCCGACGCGTCTATTCGCCCGCCGATCTCGAAGCCATGAACATGAATCTCGTCGGCGGCGACCCCTATGGCGGCTACTGCGGCATAGACCAGTTTTTCCTCTGGCGCCCCTTCAAGTCCTCTGTTAACCACCGCACCCATGTAGCAGGCCTGTACCACATTGGGGCTTCGGCACATCCTGGGCCGGGTCTCGGAGGAGGTTCGGGTTTCCTGCTTGCATCATCATTAAAATAACAGGAATCCACGGGGAGATATCGTCTTATGGAGGAACGGTTTTCAGGTACCGTTTTGCGGCGTCGCAAGGAGGGCACGGAAAAACGTCCGACCATGGGCGAGATAGGGCTCAACCACTTTGCCCCCTACCTGATGAACCGGCTGATGGCCCGCTGGAACATCAACATGTCGGAAGAGCTGCGCGAATACGACATGACGACCGCAAAGATGCGGGCTCTCGCCGTCCTTAGCGTCTCCTCCTCGGTCACCATCAACGAACTCTCCGTCTTTGCCGTCACCGAACAATCGACGATGAGCCGCACGCTGGATTCCCTAGAGCAGCAAGGCTTCATCCGCCGCCAGCCTCGCACCGAGGACATGCGCATCCGCGACGTCTCCATCACCGAAGAAGGCCGCGCCGCTTTCGAAAAGGTCTGGCCGACCATGTACGATCTGTTTCTGCAGATGTTCGACGGCGTGGAAGAAACGGAATATCGGGCGTTCATCTCGACGCTGCACAAGGTGCTGCACAATATCCGCAAGCATGAGATTTGAGGTGAGATCGGGGTGGCGCCAGTGGCCGCCCCGTCCTTCGAGGCATCTTTCCGCTGCGCTTCAAGATGCACCTCAGGATGAGGCGGAGAAAATTTCGCTATTATCGCAAAGGGTTAGCCCTCATGGTGAGGTGCGCAGGCCATGAGGCCGGAGCCTCGAACCACGAGGGCGGGTGGCTGAAACACGCCCGTCACACCGTCGCCACCGTCTTCAGCGCCCCGTCGAGCGCAATCCCCTTCTCATCCAGCAGCGCCGCCTGCCTCAACCTCTTCATCCACGCCGCGCCGTCGTCGCGATCACGCAGCATCGAAAGCGCCGACATCACGCGATCGAACTTGGAAAGGCCGCGCGCATGCGTGTCGGAATAGCCTTTTACCAGGCGGCGGTTGTTGAGGACTTCGACAGCGAGATCGTAGTTCACGTCAAGCAAGTCGGTCGCGGCTGCTAGCCAGATTTCCCGATGCTCGACTTCGCGCATATGGCGCAGCGTACCCCGGCGGGTTCGGCGCAGCGCTGAGACGATATAAAGCCCGAGGAACCAGAAGAGCGTGCCCGTCTGCACACGGCGCCCCTTGTTGACGATGCGATCGAGGCAATTGAAGAGCTTGGGTCGGCTCTCGATCCAGAGGCCGAGGCCTTTCGGCAAGGTGCCGCACACCTCTTCCATCCGGGGATGCATATATTCGGTCATATAGACGATCTGGTCGTCCTTGGCGCCGACTTCCTTTCGTACGCGATCGAAGCGCGACGCGCGCACCTTCAGATCGGCGACGCGGATGACATCATCGTAGGCCATGGCGACGGCCACATATTTCGCCGCTTGCGCGGTAAATGCAAAATCCTTCGCCGCACCGCCGGCTTTGCGATCCAGCGCGTAGAGCGCTGCAACGCGGGTCAGATATTCATCGGCATAGGCCGGGTCCTGATAGTCGGTGAGTTTCTTGACACCGGCAAATAGCAGCGGCTGCGCCTGCTCCGGAAACTCGGCGCGGATGCGATGCACGAGACCATCGAGCGCCGGGTGACCAGTCGTTTCCGGCAGTGGATCGAAATGTTTCGATGGCGTCGCTGAAACGGCATCGCGCGGCTTGTCCTTGGCGCGATCGAAGGCGGCGTTGAAAGCCTTTAGGCTAGGCTCAATGCCTCTGCCGCCGGCACGGATCATGGCTTCGAAGGCCTCTTTGGCGAAAGGCAGCGCCCCCGAGGCGGCGAGCGCACCGAACATCGACGCGGAGATCACGCTGCCATTCTTGACGGCCAGCGTCTCCATGTCGAAGGCGATCGTCCGTTTTGCGGCAAAATCCGTGGCGTCCACCACCATTTCCGGATTGCCGATGCCATTGCCCGGTTTCTCCTTTTCGCCGACCGCGAAGGAACGATGCGTCGAGGCGATCAGCACGGTCTTGTCGGGCGTCACCAGACCGCGCAGCACGGAGCGACCGGCCTCCATCAGCTCGGCAGCCAAGACGACATCGACATCTCCCGGCGTCGGCATCAGCGAGAAGATCGGCGCATGGCCGTCACGGGCCGGGAGCATCTCGATATAGTAGATCGTGGCACCCGTGCGCTGCGCCACGCCAGGAACAGAGGTGGTCTGCGCCATCCAGCCTTCGGCTTCGGCAAGCCCGACGATCCAGTCGGCCAAGACGCCGCCGCCCTGGCCGCCCATGGCGAGGACGGCCAGCGATAGCGGTTTGTCGGTCGACAGACGTTGAGTGCCGATATTGCTCATGCTGACATGCTCGTTCATATCGATCTCTCAATCCGCAAAGACGATGCGGCCGGCCTTACGGCGAGCCTGCAGCCAGCCGATGACGGCGGCGCGCATGCGGGCGAGGAAGCGATCCCAGCCGGTTGGATTGTGGATGATATCGGCACGGTAGAAGGAGGGACAAAGGACGGCGGCCTCCGCCACTTCGCCGCAATTGCCGCAGCCGACGCAATTGTTGTCGACCGCCGCCACCGGATCGTCCTTCAGCGGATCATCGGTGTACTTGACCGACAGCGACGGACAGCCGGAAAGGCGGATGCAAGCATGATCGCCCGTGCACACATCCTCATCGACCCCGAAGCGCTCCTTGACCATGCGCTTGCCGTCCTTCACCGCCTGGGCGAATTGCGGCTTCACGCGCCGCTGCTTGTTGAGCATACATTCCGACGAGGCGACGATGATCTTCGGGCCAGGCTCCTTCGAAGTCAGCGCCTCGCGCAACGTGTCGCGCATCTTGCCGACATCATAGGTCCGGTCGATCTGGCGAACCCAGGTGGCGCCGATGCCCTTGACGGCGTTGACGATGGAATTGTTGGTTTTGCGCCGCGGGTTCAGTGCGCGTGACGACGGGATGTCCTGGCCGCCCGTTGCCGCCGAATAATAGTTGTCGACGACGAGAATGACGCCGTCCTGCTTGTTGAAGATGGCATTGCCGACCGAGGTCGCCAGGCCGTTGTGCCAGAAGCCGCCATCGCCCATCACGGAAATGGCGCGCTTGTCGGCAGCGACGTTGAAGGCGGAAGCCGCGGCCGGGCCAAGGCCATAGCCCATCGTCGTGCTGCCAATGTTGAACGGCGGCAGGATTGAGAACAGGTGACAGCCAATATCGCCAGAGATGTGATGTTGGCCGAGTTCATTCTCGACCAGCTTCATTGCCGCGAAGATCGGCCTTTCGGGACAGCCGACGCAAAATCCCGGCGGGCGCGGCGGCACGACTTCGGCTAGCGCCTTAACCTTCGGGTCGTTGAGAACAGGCGTTGGGTCAGGCAAAGGCGGCTGGTTGCCGAGCAATACGCGCTGATGCGTTTCGAGGAAATTCTTGATGCCCTTCACCAGCACCGGCGGGGTATATTCGCCACCCATCGGCAGGACGTCCTTGCCGGAAACCTTGGTCTGGATGTCGCGGCGGCGCAGGATGGTGTTGAGCGATTGTTCGATATATTCCGGCGCCCCCTCCTCCACCATCAACACCGCTTTCTTGTTCGCACAAAATTCGGCCATCTGATCGTCGACCAACGGATAGGCAACATTGAGAACATAAAGCGGGACAGCGGAGTTGCCGTAGACATCGGCAAGGCCGAGCTGCTGCAGCGCGCGCATGACGCCATTATACATGCCGCCCAACAGGATGATGCCGACATCGCCTTCGGATGGTCCGAAATACTCGTTGAGCTGACGCTTCTTGATGAAATCGACAGCCGCCGGCCAGCGCTTCTCCAGCTTCTCCTTCTCATGCAGGAAGGAGGCCGGCGGCAGTACGATGCGGTTGACGTCGCGCACTGGATTTTCCAACGCCTGCTTGAGCGTATAGTTCGGCCGCTTGTTGTCCTTGGCTTCGAACTGGCCATGAACATGGCAGCTACGAATACCCACCTGCAGCATGACGGGCGTATTCGAGGCTTCCGACAATTCGAACCCCTCCTCGACCGCCTGTACGATCGACGGCAGGTTCGGACGCGGATTGAGCAGCCACATCTGCGACTTCATCGCATAGGCATGACTGCGCTCCTGCATGATCGAGGAGCCTTCGCCATAGTCTTCGCCGATGATGATCAGCGCGCCGCCGGTGACGCCGCCGGATGAAAGGTTGGAGAGCGCATCGGAGGCAACATTGGTGCCCGCCGTCGACTTCCATGTGACGGCGCCGCGCACCGGATACATGACCGAGGCCGAAAGCATGGCAGCGGCGGCGGCTTCCGAAGCCGAGGTCTCGAAATGGACGCCCAGGTCCTCCATCACGTCCTTGGCATCGGCCAATACGTCCATGAGATGGGAGATCGGCGATCCCTGGTAGCCGCCGACGTAGGACACACCGGATTGCAACAGTGCCTTGGTGATCGCGAGGATACCTTCGCCACGGAAGATATCGCCTTCTCCGAGCTTCAGATCCTCGACTTCGCGCGCAAACGACCGTTCGGCCATCGAAGTTACCCCTTTGCCCTATCGGGCTTGCTTCTAAATCATTTGCAAAATCATATTTTGAACCTCGTCTGGCTGTCAATGAACAAATCGGAAACTCGGCAATCCGATATGCTCGCCGGAGCCAGATTCAAATTAAGGTACAGATCAAATGCTATTTTTAGTGTGTAAGGACAAATGGCAATATATGCATATGCATAAATTATGTGCTTTCGCGCGCTGAAGCCCTCAACCAGAGAGCAGCATCCGAATCTGCAAAATGCCAGAGAAAGCGCTTGCCGGTTTCGGAGCCTTATTTTAAGATTAAAACATTCCGAAAATAAATCGCCAGTGGCAGGTGGGCGTCGCGCTTTTCTGCCGCTTAACAGGGGAACGGAGTGATCATGACAACACTTACTCGGCGCGAGGCATTGAGCCTCGGCGCGGCCGCTTTCATTACGGGAATTCTCGCAGGCAGGACGAGCGTGGAAGCCGCCGAGGCCGGCACGCTGACCATTGCCTTCAACGTCAATTTGCCCTCTTTCGATCCCACCACCGGCCCCTCGGCGGTCAATCCGACGATCCAGGCAATCTATCGCTCCGTCTTCGACCAATATATCGGCCAAGGCCCGGATCTGAAATTCCAGCCGGGCTTGCTGACCGCTTGGGGCTGGAACGACGATAAGACCAAGGTCTGGATGGATGTCCGCGAGGGCGTCGCCTGGCATGACGGCTCCAAATTCACGCCTGACGACGTCGTCTGGTCGCTGGAGCGCGCCGCCAAACAGGAGACCGGCAATCCGATCCAGTTCATCTGGTCGACAGCCAACAATTATAAGGTGGAAGGCAATCGCATCACCGGCGATGTCGTTCGCTTCGAGCCGACCTATTTCAAATGGATGGCCTTCCTGACCGGCTATGTCCTGCCGAAAGACTATTACAGTAAGGTCGGCGCGGAAGGCTTCGAAAAGAAGCCCGTCGGCACCGGCCCCTACATGGTCGACGCCTATGAGGGCAATTCCTACCTGCGGCTGAAGGCGAACCCCAACTATTTCGGCGGCAAGCCGGCCTTCGATACCGTCATCTTCAAATTCGTACCGGATACGACCAGCCGCGTCGCTGAGATCGAATCCGGCTCCTCCGATGTGACACTTGAAATCCCCTATGAGGATTTCGACCGCCTGAAGAAGAAATCGGGACTTGCCGGCGTCGCCACGCCGATCTCCGATATCGGCATGATCTTCATCAGCAATGTCGACCCGATGCTGGACAAGAACGTCCGCCTCGCCGCCAATATGGCGATCGACAAGGAAGCGATCATCAAGCGCCTGCTGCGCGGTTACGGCAAGCCTCTGTCGACGCTGGAAGCGCCGGAATACGAGGCCTACGACGCCTCGATCAAGATCCCCTATGATCCGGAGCAGGCCAAGAAGCTTTTGGCGGTCAGCGGCTATTCGCCGCAAAAGCCGGTGAAGTTCGGCATCAAGACTACCCGCGGCTTCAAGCCGAAGGATTATGAGATGATCCAGGCGATTGTCGGCATGTGGCGCAAGGTCGGCATCGAAGCTGATATCGAGGTCTACGAAATCGCCAAGCATTACGAGCTGCGCGCCGCCCACAAGCTCGGCCCGGCCGCCTTCTACAACTGGGGCAACGCCATCGGCGACCCGACGACCTCGACCGGCTTTGCCATGTTCGGCCCTTCGCCGCACTCGGCCTGGAAGACCAAGGATGTCGATGACATGCTGGGGCCGCTCTGGGTGGAAAAGGACGAGGCAAAGCGCATTGCCGGCTGGAAGGCTGCGATCAAGTATATCGCCGAGCAGGGCTACGTGATCCCGCTGCTGCAATATGTCCAACCGATCGTCTATAAGTCGAGCCTGAAGGTGACGCCGAATGTTTCAGGCGCGCTGCAGCCGACGCTGGTGTCGAAGGCTTGATGGGTAAGTTACCTTCTCCCCTTGGGGAGAAGGTGGCCCGAAGGGTCGGATGAGGGGGTGGCGCGGCATGTTCCGTAAAACCTGACGGTGCAACGCCCCCTCAACCTGCGCTGCGCGCGTCCTTCTCCCCGACGGGAGAAGGTATGGCCACCAGCGAATGCGATCGGAACTCATAACGAATGCTAGCAGTTTCCACACTCAATCGCCTGATCATGGCCGCCATCACGCTTTTCGGTGTGGCGTTGATCGTCTTCGTGCTGCTGCGCGTCGTGCCGGGTGATCCGATTGCGATGATGATCTCGCCGGGCGCCAGTCCCGCCGATATCGCTGCCCTCCGGGCTCATTACGGCCTCGATGCCAGTCTCGCCACCCAGTTCGGCATCTGGCTCAAATCGGTTCTGTCAGGCGATTTTGGCACCTCGATTTCCTTGAAGCGCGACGTTCTTTCCTTGCTGGGAGAGCGCCTGCCGGCAACGCTGGAGCTTGCCTTTACCGCCCTGGTGCTGGCAGTTGTTCTCGGCGGCGCAGTCGCCATCGTCGGCACGCTTGTCCGGCGCACGCCGCTGGAACCCATCATCGACAGCCTCAACGGCCTCTTTCTCGCCGTACCTGATTTCGTCTGGGCACTCGCTCTCGTGCTGGTCCTCGGCGTTCTCTTTCCGCTCTTCCCGCTATCCGGCCGCATCGATCCGAGCATCGACGCGCAATTCGCGACACCCTTCTATCTCATCGAAAGCCTGGTCACCTTCCGTTTCTCGATCTTCGCCGATATCGTTTCCCATATGGTCATGCCGGTGCTGGCGCTCGGTCTGCCACTCGCCGCCATTATCGCCCGCGTGCTGAAGGCGACGCTCTCGGAAGCCATGGTGCAGGACTATATTCTGCTCGCCAAGCTTAAAGGCATGTCGAACCTGCGCTTGGTGTTGCAGGAAGCACTCCGCAACGCTGTCGGCCCAACGATCGCGCTCACCGGCGTGCAGTTCACCTTCCTGATCGGCGGCACCGTGATCGTCGAGCGCATCTTTGCCTATCCCGGCATCGGCAATATGGCGATCGACGCCGTCATCAATCGCGACCTGCCGCTGATCCAGGGTCTTGTGCTGGTCTTCGGCGCCCTCTTCATTCTCATCAATCTGGCCGTCGACCTGCTGGTGGCCGCCTTCAATCCGAGGCTCGCCCATGGCTGATATCGCCGCGACTGCCTCGCCCAAACCGTCGCGTGCCGCCAGGCGCCTGCGTGCGCTGCTGTCGGAACCGAAGGTGATCTTCGGCGGCGGCTTCATCCTCATCCTGATCATCCTTGCGATCTTCGCACCCTATATCGCACCGAAAGACCCTCTGGAGCAGGACCTGATGTCGGGCACCCTGCCGCCCATCTGGCTCAACGGTTCTGACCCGGGCTTTCTCCTTGGCACGGACGACCTTGGCCGCGATGTGCTGTCTCGCGCCATATTCGGCTCACGCGTCGCCCTCATCGTCGCCTTCGTCGCGGCAGGCTTGGCGGCCCTGATCGGCACGCTGCTCGGCCTTTTCGCCGGCTGGTATGGCGGCTGGATCGACAGAGTGATCTCGCGCCTCGTCGACATCTGGATGGCCTTTCCGCCGGTGCTACTATCGATCCTGCTGGTGGCCGTTTTCGGCTCCGGCGTGCATTCGGTCATCGCCGCCATCGTCATCATCGACTGGACGCGCTTCTGCCGCGTCGTACGCTCCGAAACCCAGGCGCAGGCACAAATGGATTATGTCACCGCCGCCCGCACGATCGGCTTCTCGCGTGCAAAAATCCTGTTTAGTGAAATTCTGCCAAATGTCGCGCCTGTCCTGATCGCCCTCGTCAGCCTGGAGATGGGTATCGCCGTCATCGTCGAGGCCATCCTTTCCTTTGTCGGCCTGTCGGTCTCTTCGGACACGCCGACCTGGGGCGGCATGATCGCCCAAGGGCGACAGATCATCTATGACGGCTGGTGGGTACTTCTCGTGCCGCTCATCGCGCTCTTTGCCACGGTGCTCGCCTTCAACCAACTCGGCGACGGCCTGCGCCGCGCACTCGACCCGGTGATGCGCCGATGACCGAACCGCTTCTCTCCATCACCGGCTTGAACGCCGTCTCCGACCGCGATGGCGGCGCGCCGATCCTGCGCGATGTCTCGCTGACGTTGCAACGCGGCGAAGTCCGCGGCCTCGTCGGCGAAAGCGGCGCCGGCAAATCCACTATCGCCAAAGCCCTGCTCGGAATTTTGCCGCGTACGGTACGCGTTACCAACGGCTCAATTCTGTTCGAAAGCCACGATCTGCTGAAACTGCCCGCGAAGCAGCTTCGCGACATCATGGGCAACGAGATTTCACTGATCCCGCAGGACCCGCAGACCGCTCTCAATCCTGGCCGACGCATCGAGGCGCAATTGACCGATGGTTTGCGACTGAAGCGTGGCCTGTCTTCGCGCGATGCCAGGCTACGGGCCCTGAAATTGCTGGCGGAAGTGCATATCCGCGATCCTGAACGGGTATTGCGCGCCTATCCGCACGAACTTTCCGGCGGCATGCGCCAGCGCATATTGATCGCCGCCGCCTTCGCGCTGGAGCCGAAGCTGGTGGTCGCCGACGAGCCGACCACGGCCCTTGATGTCACGGTACAGAAGCAAATCCTGCGGCTGATCCGCGGCCTGCAGGAGGCACACGGCACCGCCGTCATCTTCGTCACCCACGATCTCGGCGTCGTCGCGCAGATCTGCGATACAGTCACCCTGCTTTACGCCGGCAAGGTCATCGAGGATGGCCGCACGGCCGACGTGCTCGGCAATCCCCAACACATCTATACCAAATCCCTTATCGCCGCCGGACCGCGCTATGACCGGCCCGATGCCGGGCTGACGCCGGTGCCGCAAGCGGTCTTCGAACAATTGCGCAGTGAAATCGGCATTCGGGAGGGCGGAAGATGAGTGCGTCCGACATCCTCCTCTCGGCAAAAGGCCTCGACGTCACCTACGGCGCCAAGCGCCATCTTTTTGGCCCGGCCGATGGCGGTAACAGGGTGCTGCACAGCGTCGATATCGACATCCGCCGCGGCGAGACCGTCGGCATCGTCGGCGAAAGCGGCTCCGGCAAGACAACGCTGGGGCGGGCACTGCTGCGGCTGGTCGGCCTCTCCGCCGGCACGATCCATTTCGACGGTAGGGATATCACCCGTCTGCCGGACACCCAAATGCGACCGCTGCGCCGGCGCATGCAGATGATCTTCCAGGACCCCATGGCTTCGCTCAATCCGCGCCATACGATCCGCCGCATCCTGGTCGAGCCGCTACTGCTGCATGGGCTTGTGACCGACCGGGAGGCCGCCGAACGCCGCGTCGCTGCGATCCTCGACCGCGTGACGCTGCCGCATGCCTGTCTCGACCGCAATCCGCATGAGCTTTCCGGCGGTCAGCGCCAGCGCATCGGCATCGCCCGCGCCGCCCTTCTCGAGCCGGATTTCGTGCTTGCCGACGAAATCGTCTCCGGCCTCGATGTCTCGACGCAGGCGCAGGTGCTGAATTTGCTGAAGGAGCTTTCCCGCGACCTCGGCCTGTCGATGGCATTCATCAGCCACGATCTCTCCGTCATTCGCGCCATTTGCAACCGCGTCTATGTGATGCGCCATGGACGGGTGGTGGAAGAAGGCGACTGCGAGCACGTCTTCGCGGCGCCTGCCTCCGGCTATACCCGCATGCTGCTTGACGCCATCCCGTTGCCGGAGATCGATCCTACCTGGCTCGGCCGCGAAACCGCGCAGGAGGATGCGGCTTAACCCGGCTGTTTCAGCCGGAAGCGCTGGATCTTGCCTGATTCAGTCTTCGGCAAAGCGTCCACGAAGACGATGGACCGGGGATATTTATAGGGCGCGATCATTGCTTTGACGTGATCCTGCAGCGCCTTCACCAGCAGATCCGAGCCGGTGATGCCGGGCATCAGCACCACATGCGCCTGAACGATATGACCACGATCGTCGTCAGGCTTGCCGACAACGGCGCATTCCAGCACGTCGGCATGAGATAGCAGCGCCGCCTCCACTTCCGGTCCGGCGATATTGTAGCCGGCCGAAAGAATAATATCGTCGGAGCGGGCGGCGAAATGGAAATAGCCGTCTCCATCCTGAATGAAGCTGTCCCCCGTCACATTCCAGCCATCCCTGACATAGTCGGCCTGCCGGTGGTCGGCGAGGTAGCGGCAACCGATGGGGCCGCGAACCAGGAGCTTGCCGATCGTGCCGCGCGGGACCTCTTTCATGTCGTCATCGACAACGCACGCCTCATAGCCGGCGAGCGGCTTGCCAGTGCAGTTGGGCTTGGCATCGTGAAGCCGGTTGGAAATGAAGATATGCAGCAATTCCGTCGAGCCGATGCCATCGAGGATCGGCTTGCCGGTCTTCCGCGTCCACTCTTCGAAGATCGGCCCCGGCAGCGTCTCGCCGGCGGAAACGGCAATGCGGAGGGAAGAAAGGTCAGCTCCTTCCTCCATGGCCGTCAGCATGGCGCGATAGGCAGTCGGCGCAGTAAAGCTGATCGTCGCGCCATATTCCTGAATGATCTCGATCATATTCTTCGGCGAAGCATTTTCGAGCAGCGCCGTCGACGCTCCGAACCGCAGCGGGAACACGACGAGACCGCCAAGCCCGAAGGTAAAGGCGATCGGCGGCGAGCCGATGAAAACATCCTCGGGCGTCACCTGCAGGACTTCCTTGGCATAGGTGTCGGCAATGATGAGGATATCCCGGTGGAAATGCATGGTGGCCTTGGGAACTCCCGTCGATCCCGAGGTGAAGCCAAGTAGCGCCACATCGTCCCGCCCCGTCTTTGCTGCCTCGAAACGCACCGGCATGTTGAGCGCGATCCTATCAAGCTCAGCATCGTGATTGGCGGTGCCGTCGAAGCCGACGACCTGCTTCAGAAACCGGCTTTCCTTCGCCGCCGCAACGAGATCTTCCAGCAGCCTCGTGTCGCAGAGCGCAAAAGTGATTTCCGCCTTGTCGATGATCTTCGACAGCTCGCCCGATCGCAGCATCGGCATGGTGTTGACCGCGACGGCGCCGACCTTGGTCACCGCCAGCCAGCAGGCAATCATCGCCGGATTGTTGCCCGAGCGGATAAGAACACGATTACCGGGCTTGATACCGAAATTCTCGACAAGCGCATGCGCAATGCGATTGGTCCAGTCCGCCAGCTCCTTGTAGGTACGCCGGCGGCCATTGCCGATCAGCGCGACGTGATCGCCGAAGCCGCGCTCGACCATGCGGTCGCTGAGTTCGACACCGGCATTCAGCCATTCGGGATAGTCGAAACCATCGAGCAGCAGCTCCGGCCATTCCCCTGCCGGCGGCAGGTTGTCCCGCGTGAATGTATCGGCATGACCCGTCGGTCCAAGCATGGTTCGCTCCCGCATTCCTCTCGACCCAATTCGCCGCTCAACGCCGATCTCCCGGCAGCGTGTGCAGCATCGCGGAAAATGATTGCACCGAAGACGCAAATGTTCAAGGAAGAAATTTTAAGCCTAAAATAATTTTCGAAATTCATTGATTCAGAAGCATATTTTGATCTTAATTTACCCCGAGGATCGCATTTCACCCTGAGAATCCGGCGAGACAACTCTTGACGAATGGTGGCGACAAGATATTTTAAACTTAAATAAATTCGAGTGGCCCGGCTTCGGTGTCACAGGAGGGATAAGCGATGCAAATCGTCTGTATCGGCGGCGGACCCGCGGGCCTCTATTTTGGGCTTCTGATGAAGAAGTTGCATCCCGAGCATTCGATCAAGGTCGTCGAACGCAACCGCCCCTATGACACCTTCGGCTGGGGTGTCGTCTTCTCCGATGCTACCATGGTGTCGATGCGCGAATGGGATCCGGAAAGTGCTGCCGAAATCGAAGATGCCTTCAATCATTGGGACGATATCGAGATCTGGTTCAAGGGCACGCGTCAGCGTACCTCCGGCCACGGCTTCGTCGGCATCGGCCGCAAGAAGCTGTTGAATATCCTGCAGAAGCGCTGCGAAGCTCTCGGCGTCGAGCTGATCTTCGAAACCGACGTCACGTCCGATCTCGACTTTCCGGACGCCGATCTGATCATCGGTTCGGATGGTCTGAACTCACGGATCCGCAACCACTATCCCGAAGTCTTCCAACCGGACATGATCACCCGGCCGAACCGCTACATCTGGCTCGGCACCAACAAGCTCTTCGACGCCTTCACCTTCGATTTCCGCAAGAGCGAACACGGCTGGTTCCAGGCGCATATCTACAAGTTCGATGACAAGACCTCGACCTTCATCGTCGAAACCACCGAGGAAGCCTATCTTGCCCACGGTCTCGACAAGATGGACCAGGACGGCTCGATCGCCTTTTGTGAAAACTTGTTCTCGGAAGTGCTCGACGGCGCTGCGCTGATGACCAATGCGCGTCATATCCGCGGCTCGGCCTGGCTGAATTTCAACCGGTTGATCTGCGGTAAGTGGAGCCATTTCAACGGCAACTCGCATGTCGTGCTGATGGGCGACGCCGCCCACACCGCCCATTTCGCCATCGGCTCCGGTACAAAACTCGCCATTGATGACGCGATCGAACTCACTCGGCAATTCCAGATCCACGGGCACAGCAAGGACAATATCCCGGCGGTTCTAGAAGCCTATGAAGAGATCCGCCGCGTCGACGTCGCCCGCATCCAGAATGCGGCGCGCAACGCCATGGAATGGTTCGAAGTGGTCGGTCGCCGCTACGCCGACACGTTGGAACCCGAGCAGTTCATGTATTCGATGCTGACCCGCTCGCAGCGCATCAGCCACGAGAACCTGCGGCTGCGCGATAAGACTTGGCTGGAAGGCTATGAGCGCTGGTTCGCGAGGAAATCCGGTCTTGCAGTCGGCAACGACCGCTGCCTGCCGCCGATGTTCACGCCCTATCAGCTACGCGATGTAACGCTCGTCAACCGCATCGTCGTCTCGCCGATGGCAATGTATTCGGCAGAAAACGGCGTCATGAACGATTTCCATATCATTCATCTCGGCTCACGTGCCCTTGGCGGAGCCGGTCTCGTCTTTGCGGAAATGACCTGCGTCACGCCCGATGCCCGCATTACCCCCGGCTGCCTTGGCCTCTGGAACGAGGAACAGGCGGCACAGTGGAGGCGGCTTGTCGAATTCGTTCATACAAACAGCGCCGCCAAAGTCGGCATCCAGCTCGGCCATGCCGGCCGCAAGGGTGCGACGAAAGTGGCGTGGGAGGGGATCGATCAGCCGGTAGCCAAAGGCGAATGGCCGCTGATCTCAGCCTCTGCGGTCCCCTATCTCAAGAACAGTCAGGTCCCGAAGGCCATGGACCGCGCCGACATGGATCGCGTCAAGGCCGATTTTATCCATGCGACGAAACTGGCGATCACCACGGGCGCTGATTGGCTGGAACTGCACTGCGCTCACGGCTATCTCCTGTCGAGCTTCCTGTCGCCGCTCACCAATCTGCGCGAAGATGAATATGGCGGCAGCCATGAAAATCGCGCCCGTTATCCCCTGGAAATCTTCCGGGCCATGCGCGCAATCTGGCCCGAGGACAAGCCCATGTCCGTCCGTCTTTCCTGTCATGACTGGACCGATGGCGGCAACACGCCGGAAGATGCGGCGATTTTCGCTGGTATGTTCAAGGATGCCGGCGCTGACCTGATCGATTGTTCATCCGGTCAGGTGTCGAAGGAGGAAAAGCCTGTCTATGGCCGCCTCTTCCAGACGCCGTTCTCGGACAAGATCCGCAATGAGATCGGCATTCCGACCATCGCCGTCGGCGCGATCTCCGAGGCCGACCATGCCAACTCGATCATCGCTGCCGGACGCGCCGATCTCTGCGCCGTCGCCCGTCCGCATCTGGCAGATCCTGCCTGGTCGCTGCACGAAGCCGCCAAGATCGGCCTGACCTCGATCGCCTGGCCGAAGCAATATCTCTCCGGCAAGGTGCAATACGAAACCAACCTTGCCCGCGCGGCCGCCGCTGCGCCGGCGAAGTGAGCAACCGATGACGACGTCAGGTAAACTCACAGGCCGCCATGCCCTCGTCACCGGCGCCGGTAGCGGCATCGGCGCCGCGATCGCGCGGGCGCTTGCGGCCGAGGGTGCACGCGTGACGCTTGCTGGGCGAAAAACAGAACCGCTCGAGGCCGTCGCTGCCGAAATCGGCGCGAATGCTCTCGTCGTCGACGGATTCGATGTTGCGAGCGTCGAAGCGATTGGCGGTGGGCTGAACATTGCCCGCGAAAAATTCGGTCCTGTCGATATTCTCGTCAACAATGCCGGCGAGGCACCGACTGCGCCTTTCGAAAAAACCAGCCTGGAGATGTGGAACCGCGTCCTGACGGTCGATCTCACCGGCGTTTTCCTGGTGACGCAGGCCGTCCTGCCCGATCTCAAAGCATACGGCGCCGGCGCGCGCATCATCAACATTGCTTCCACGGCAGGCCTGACCGGCTATGGCTACGTGTCCGCCTATGTTGCCGCCAAGCATGGCGTCGTCGGCTTGACGCGCTCGCTGGCACTGGAGTTGGCAAAGACCGGCATCACGGTCAACGCCGTCTGCCCGGGTTTCACCGATACGCCGATCATCGAACGTTCGATCGCAACGATCGTCGCCAAGACGGGACGCACGGCGGAACAGGCGCTTTCGGAATTCACCAAATCCAATCCGCAGGGGCGGCTCGTCAAACCCCAGGAGGTTGCCGACACCGTTCTGTGGCTGGCATCGCCGGCGGCGGCATCGATCAATGGTCAGGCAATCGCGGTTGCCGGTGGGGAGGTTTTAGCCGGATGAGCGATCGGGATATGACGATGCAGGGCCATCTCAAGCCCTTCAAAGACTACAAGCCGCAACATTTCCTCTGGGAGGTCAGCGATGACGGCCGTGTCGCCACGATCCGGCTGAACCGCCCTGAGCGCAAGAACCCGCTGACGTTCGACAGCTATGCCGAACTGCGCGATCTCTTCCGTGACCTCGTTTACGCCTCCGATGTCCGCGCGGTCGTATTGACCGGAGCCGGCGGCAACTTCTCATCCGGCGGCGATGTCTTCGAGATCATCGAACCACTGACCCGCATGGCGATGCCCGAGCTTCTCGCCTTCACGCGCATGACCGGGGATCTGGTCAAAGCCATGCGCAAGTGCCCGCAGCCGATCATCTCCGCCGTCGACGGCATCTGCGCCGGCGCCGGCGCCATTCTCGCCATGGCCTCCGATCTGCGCCTGGCGACGTTCGAAGCCAAGACCGCCTTTCTCTTCACGCGTGTCGGTCTTGCCGGCGCCGACATGGGCGCATGCGGAATCCTTCCCCGCATCATCGGCCAGGGCCGTGCCGCCGAACTGCTGTTCACCGGCCGTTCGATGACTTCGGCCGAAGGCCACGCCTGGGGTTTCTACAACAGCCTGCATGTCAGCGCCGATCTGGAGCAGGAAGCCATAAAGCTCGCTCGCTCGCTGGCCGATGGGCCTTGGTTCGCGCATGGAATGACCAAGACCATGCTGAACCAGGAATGGGCGATGGGCATCGACGAGATGATCGAGTCCGAGGCACAGGCCCAAGCCGTCTGCATGGCCACCCAGGATTTCCGCCGCGCCTTCGAGGCCTTCGCCGCCAAGCGCAAGCCTGAATTCCAAGGGAATTGAGGCTATGTCCGCTGTCTCAAGCCTCTCCGGTCCGAGCCGGGATCATCTGGATTGGCCGTTCTTCGATGAGCGCCACCGGGAATTCGTGGCTGAAGTCGACGCTTTCGCCAAATCCTCCGCCATGGCGGATATCGACCATCGCGATGTCGACGGCACCTGCCGCAAACTGGTCAAGGCGCTCGGCGACGCCCGCCTCCTCGCAGCCGCCACCGGCACTTCGGATAGCGACCCGCTGATCGATTCCCGCCTCGTTTGCCTCGCGCGCGAAACGCTCGCCTGGCACGATGGCCTTGCCGATTTCGCCTTTGCCATGCAGGGCCTCGGCACCGGTGCGATCGGTCTTACCGGCTCTGCCGAACTGCGCGCCGCCGTGCTGCCGAAAGTTCGCGCCGGCGACTGGCTCGCGGCCTTTGCGCTGTCGGAAAAGGATGCTGGCTCGGATGTCGCCGCGATGACCTGCGCGGCCCGCGCCGATGGCGATCACTATGTTCTCGATGGCGAAAAGACCTGGATTTCCAATGGCGGCATCGCCGATGTCTACACCGTCTTTGCCCGTACCGGCGAGGCGCCGGGCACGCGCGGCATTTCTGCATTCGTCGTCTTTGCCGACGATCCCGGCTTCTCGATCGCCGAACGCATCGAAGTGATCGCGCCGCATCCGCTGGCGACGGTCCGCTTCGAAAACTGCCGCATTCCCGCGTCGCGCCGGCTCGGCGCACCGGGTGAAGGCTTCAAGATCGCCATGCGCACGCTCGATATCTTCCGTGCTTCCGTTGCCGCCGCAGGCCTTGGCTTTGCCCGGCGGGCACTGGACGAGTCGCTGACGCATGTCCGTACGCGGCCGATGTTCGGCGCAACACTCGGTGACCTTCAGTTGACGCAAGCCGCCCTCGGCGATATGGCGACCGGCATCGACGCAGCGGCCTTGCTCACCTATCGGGCAGCCTGGCGTCGCGACGTGCAGCACCTGGCGACGACGCGCGAGGCGGCCATGGCCAAGATGACGGCCACGGAAACCGCGCAAGCCGTCATCGACCGTGCCGTCCAGCTTTTCGGCGGGCGAGGCGTCAAGGCGGGAGAAATAACGGAAAAACTCTATCGGGAGATACGCGCGCTTCGTATTTACGAAGGTGCGACGGAGGTTCAGAAACTGATCGTCGCGCGCGAACTTCTGAAAATCAAATGACGGGAGACAAGACGATGAGCCGCGAGATTTTCGACTGGGCAGATCCGTTCCGACTGACGGAGCAGTTGAGCGATGACGAACGCATGGTGCTGGACACTGCCCATGCCTATGCGCAGGAGAAATTGGCGCCCCGTGTGCTCGAAGCCTTCCGCCATGAGAAGACCGATCCGTCGATCTTCCGCGAAATGGGCGAACTCGGCCTGCTCGGTCCGACGATCGCGCCGGAATACGGCGGCGCCGGCCTCGGCTATGTCGCCTATGGTCTGATCGCTCGCGAAGTAGAACGTGTCGACAGCGGCTACCGCTCGATGATGAGTGTGCAGTCTTCGCTCGTCATGGTGCCGATCAATGCCTTCGGCTCCGAGGCGCAGAAACAGAAATATCTGCCGAAGCTTGCGACCGGCGAATGGATCGGCTGCTTCGGCCTCACCGAACCGAACCACGGCTCCGATCCCGGCTCGATGGTGACGCGTGCCAAGAAGGTCGACGGCGGCTACAGCCTGACCGGCGCCAAGACCTGGATCTCCAATGCCCCGATCGCCGACGTCTTCGTCGTCTGGGCCAAGACCGACGACGGCGTTATCAGGGGCTTCATCCTGGAAAAGGATTGGAAAGGCCTGTCCGCCCCCGCCATCCACGGCAAGGTGGGATTGCGCGCCTCCATCACCGGCGAAGTCGTCATGGACAATGTCTTCGTGCCGGAAGAAAACCTGATGCCCAACGTTTCCGGGCTCAAGGGTCCCTTCACCTGCCTGAACTCCGCCCGCTTCGGGATCGCTTGGGGTGCGCTCGGGGCGGCCGAAGATTGCTATGCCAAGGCGCGGCAATATGTGCTCGACCGCAAGCAGTTCGGCCGGCCGCTCGCCGCCAACCAGCTCATCCAGAAGAAGCTCGCCGACATGGTCACCGAGATTACGCTCGGCCTGCAGGGTTGCCTGCGGCTTGGCCGCTTGAAGGAAGACGGATATCCGCCGGTGGAGCTCACCTCGATCCTGAAGCGAAATAGCTGCGGCAAGGCGCTCGACATCGCCCGTGCGGCCCGCGACATGCTTGGCGGCAACGGCATCTCGGACGAGTTCGGCATCGCTCGCCATCTCGTCAACCTCGAAGTCGTCAACACTTACGAAGGCACTCACGACATCCACGCCCTCATCCTCGGCCGCGCCATCACCGGCATCGCCGCCTTTTCGAACTGAGGCCGGCCTTGGCGTTCAAAACCACCAGACCTCTGCGCTTCGGAGACTGCGATCCCTCGGGGATCGCCTATTTTCCGTCGTATCTGAACATCCTCGTCGGGGTGCTGGAGGATTATTTCGGCTCTCTCGGCTTTCCCTGGAAGGTGCTGATCAACGACCGCCGCCTCGGCGTGCCCACGGTGCGGCTGGATCTGACCTTTGTGAAGCCGGGCCTACAGGGCGACAATCTCGAATTCATGCTGGCAGTGCGCGGCATCGGCCGCTCCTCGCTGGATCTGGAACATCAGGTCTCGGCGAACGGCCAGGTGCTGTGGTCGGCCAAGCATCGCGTCGTCGCCACCTCGATCGACACCCATAAATCCATTGCGTGGCCGGATGATATCCGTGCCGCGCTGACCCCTCATCTGGAGATGACCGATGCACACCATCCTGCAACCTGAAGGCTGGGCCAAGCCGATCGGATATGCCAACGGCATGGCGGCGACCGGTCGCATGGTGTTCGTCGGCGGTCAGGTCGGCTGGAACGCAGCCTGCCAATTCGAAAGCGACGATTTCGTCGAGCAGGTGCGCCAGACTTTGAAGAATGTCGTCGACATCCTCGCCGAGGGCGGCGCCAAGCCGCAGCACATCACCTCGATGACCTGGTATTTCACCGATAAAAGCGAATATCTCGCCAATCTCAAGGGTATCGGCCAGGTCTACCGCGAGATCATCGGCCGTCATTTCCCGGCAATGGCCGCCGTGCAGGTCGTCGCCCTCGTCGAGGATCGCGCCAAGATCGAAATCCAAGCGACCGCAGTCATTCCGGAATAGGACGGCCCCGCCATGTCGGCATTGCGTTTTTCGGACACCATTTCGGCGACGCTGACCGATGGCGTTCTGGTCGTCACCATCGACAATCCGCCCGTCAATGCCCTCTCGGCCGATGTCCGCGCCGGCCTGATGGCGGCGCTCGATCATGCCGAGAAGGACGGTGCGATCGTTGCGGTCATATTGACAGGGCCTGGCAACATTTTCATCGGCGGCGCCGATATCAAAGAATTCGGCAAACCGCCCGTCGAGCCGCTACTGCCGCAAGTCATTGCCCGCATCGAAGATTTCTCCAAACCGGTCACTGCTGCCATAAATGGTGCCGCGCTCGGCGGCGGCCTGGAAGTGGCGCTTGCCTGCCACAAGCGCTATGCCGCTCCCTCTGCGAAAATCGGCCTGCCGGAAGTCAAGCTCGGCATCGTACCCGGGGCCGGCGGCACGCAGCGCCTGCCGCGCCTGATCGGCGCTGCCGCCGCCATCGATTTGATCGCCAATGGGCGTATCGTTTCGGCCGGTCACGCACACAAACTCGGTATTATCGATAGCCTGATCGAAAACTCGCTGATCGATGCGGCCATTGCCGCGGCCAAGAGCGCAGTCGATCTTCCCCTGCGTCGCACCGGCAAATTGCCTGTCCCAGAAGACTCTAAGGAACCCATCGACAAAGCGGACGCGGACGCTCTTCGCAAGGCGCGTGGTCAGCACGCGCCCGCCGAAGCCGTTCGCCTTGTTCGCCTTGCCGCGACGTCATCGCTGGGCGAAGGCCTTGCCGAGGAACGTCGCATCTTCGTCAAACTCCGCGACAGCGAAGAGGCCGCAGCACTGCGCCACGTCTTCTTTGCGGAACGGACCGCCGGCAAGGTCGACGGCCTCGAAAAAGTTGCACCGCGCAAGATCGAAACCGTCGGCATCGTCGGAACCGGCCTTATGGGCTCCGGCATTGCAGCGGCTGCGCTGAACGCCGGCTACCGCGTCGTCGGCATCGAGCAAACCCACGAAGCCGCCGACAAGGGCCGAGATCGCATTACCGGCATCCTCGACAAAGCCGTTCAATCCGGCCGCCTCGATATGGCAGGCCGGGACGATCGCCTGGGCCGATTGGTTGTCGCCGCCGATGCGCAGGAGCTTGCGCAAGCCGATCTCGTCATCGAAGCCGTCTTCGATGACCTGACCGTCAAGACCGAACTGTTCCAGCGCCTCGACCGCATTGTTCGCGCTGATGCCATCCTTGCGACCAACACCAGCTACCTCGATCCAAATGCCATCGCCGCCGCCACCGCCCATCCCGAGCGGATCGTCGGTCTGCACTTCTTCTCGCCCGCCAACATCATGCGGCTGCTGGAAGTGGTAAACTGCGAAAAGACGGCGCCGGATGTGCTGGCAAGCGCCCTCGCCTTCTCCAAACGCCTCGGCAAACTCCCTATCGTCTGCGGCGTCACCGAGGGTTTCATCGGCAATCGCATTTTCTCCGCCTATCGCCGCGAAGCCGAATTCATGATCGAGGACGGCGCGCTACCGCATGAGATCGATGCCGCGCTAGAGGCCTATGGTTTCCCGATGGGACTCTTCGCCGTTTACGATATGGCCGGCCTCGAAATCGCCTGGGCGCGGCGCAAACGCCAGGCGGCAACGCGCGATCCCGCCGCCCGCTATGTCACCATCGCCGATCGCCTCTGCGAAGCCGGCCGCTTCGGTCAAAAGGCTGGGCGGGGCTGGTACAGCTATCCGGATGGCAAGCGCACGGTGGACCCCGAAGTCACGGCGCTGATCGAAGCCGCCCGCGCCGAAAAGAGCATTGTGCCGAACAGCTTTACCGCAGACGAGATCGTCACCCGGCTGCTGAAGGCCATGGCCGACGAGGGCGAGGCGCTCTTGGCCGAGGGCATAGCCGCCCGCGCCGGCGATATCGATCTGGTGATGATCAACGGCTACGGTTTTCCATCGCACAAGGGCGGCCCAATGTTCGCGGCTGCGCGCCGGTGAAAGCCGTCAAGCAGCCGAGGACAGCAGCGTGAACAGTTCCTGCGGCCGGTTGACGCCGCGCAGCGCGTAGCGGCCGACGGAGACAAGGTCGTTGCTTTTGTGGCTCGAAAGGGCTTCGACGAAATTCGATGACATCAGGATATTGCGGTCGGCCGAACGGCACATTGAGGCAATGCGGCTGACCTCGTTGACGGCCGGGCCGATGACCGTGAAATCCAGCCGGTCCATGCTGCCAATATTGCCATAGAAGACATCGCCGATATGCAGGCCGAGATAGACGTCCGTCACCGGCCTGCCCTCGATCTGCCGCTGGGAGTTGAGGTCGCGCAGCCTTTGACGCAACAACGATTCCGCCATCAGCGCTGCGGCGCATGCATCGGCGGAATTCCGAGCCTTGAAGATCGCCAGCGTACCGTCACCAATCAGCTTCAGCACATTGCCGCCGGCCTCGTGGATCGAGGAAATCACTGCGTCGGCATAAGCATTCAGCATCGGAATGATTTCATCGGGCTCCGCCGTGTCCGAAATGCGGGTGTAATTGGCCAGGTCAGAGAACCATAGCGCCGCCGAAATGCGCTCGGCCTTACCGCGCGTGATCTTGCCTTCGAGAACATGCCGGGCGGCATCCTCGCCCAGATAGACCTCGGCGATGGTGCGGGCGATGCGTCCCATGGCGGTGCATTTGATTGCCAATGCCAATGCCGGAGTAAGCTTCCGCAGCACGCGCAGGTCCTCGTCGGGAAAACCCGCTCCGCCGGTGGTCGCGAAATGAGAATAGAAACAATCCATCTCGCCGATGGTGCCCCCTTCCTCGAAGCGATGCACCATGGCGAGGTAATCGGTGTGACCATCGGCCTTCAACGTATCGAGCCCGAAGAAATCGATCGGATCGCCGAAGCCGATGCGACGACGCACCTCGTCCCCGCCTGTCGTCAGCAAATGATAGAAGGAGGAACGCAGCCAGTTCTCGGCGGCGATCCCCTGCTGCGTCGGACCGTATTCGAACTCGCGTTCGACGACTTGGTTGCCGTCCCAGCGGAAGGCACGCCCCTCATAGACCGGATGCAGCGTATCCATGAGCGCCATGGCGCGATCGACGTTCAACCCGCGCACTCGGCATGCCTCGCAGAACCCTGCCAGGATGTCGGCTTCCCCCATGCCTTTGAGGCCGCCCTGCATGAGCCAGGAGGCGATTTCGCCAATGTCCTTGTCGTTCATGGATATCTCCCGACCCAGAAAGAATTCGCTTTAATACCAAATAGGCAGGCTTGGAATGGCGCACAACGCAAAATAGTCCACCCAAAAACAAATGATCTCCGTTCCTACGGGACAGAAGCGGCGATTTGACGCGCAGGTAGCGACGGGGCTCGCCCCGCCGCCACTTCGGAAGGCTCAGATCATGCCGCCGTTGGCGCGCAGTGTCTGGCCGTTGATCCAGCCGCCGTCCGGGCCGGCGAGGAAGGAGACGGCAGCGGCGATGTCCTCCGGCGTGCCCAAGCGCTCGAGCGGGTTCATCTTGGCCATGCGATCGATCAACTCGTCACTCTTGCCGTTGAGGAAGAGGTCAGTCGCCGTCGGGCCGGGTGCGACAGCGTTGACCGTGATCGAACGGCCGCGCATTTCCTTGGCCATAATGCCGGTCAGCGTTTCGACGGCGGCCTTGGTTGCAGCGTACACACCGTAGGTCTCGAGCTTGAGCCCGACGACGCTGGTCGAGAAGTTGATGATCCGGCCGCCGTCGCGCAGGCGCTTGCCGGCTTCGCGCAGTGCATTGAACGTACCCTTCAGATTGACGGCGATGTGCCGGTCGAAATGGGCGCCATCGGCATCGGCGATCTTGGCGAGCTGCATAATGCCGGCATTGTTGACCAGCACGTCGACACCGCCAAAGGCGGCTTCGGCCGCGTCGAACATCCGGCGCACGGCTTCGGCATCGGAAACATCCGCCTTCGCAGTCAGCGCCTTGCCGCCCTTGTCTTCGATCTTGCGGGCAAGCTCCTCGGCAGCGGCTTCGCTGCCGGAGTAGTTGACGAGGACGGTGAAACCGTCCTTTGCGAGACGCTCCGCAATCGCCGCGCCGATACCGCGGGACGCGCCGGTAACGATCGCTACCCTGTTGGAATTATTGGCCATTGTCTTCATCCTTCCCTGTGATTGCGCCGTGGCTTCGTTTCGATGAGAGAAAGATGCCTCTTTTCAAATGGCGGATAACCATCCATTATTTGGCATCACTATCCGAAAATACCGAACAAAGAAAAATGGACAGATTCGATGCCATGCGGGTATTTTCCCGCGTCGTGGAGCGGCGCAGCTTCACGCTGGCAGCCGAAGATGCCGGCCTGCCGCGCTCCACGGTGACGGATGCCGTCAAACAATTGGAGGCGCGCCTCGGCGTTCGCCTGCTGCAGCGAACGACGCGGCATGTCAGCCCGACCTTGGATGGCGAGGCCTACTACCAGCGTTGCCTGCGCATTCTATCAGACATAGAGGACGCCGAGGGTGCCTTTGCCGGCGCCAAGCCGAGAGGCCTGCTGCGCGTCGATGTGCATGGAACATTGGCCCGGCATTTCGTTCTCCCGAACCTGCCGTCTTTCCTCGAGACCTATCCGGAGATCGAGCTTTACATGACGGAGGGCGACCGCCTCGTTGACCTCATTCGCGAAGGCATCGATTGCGTGCTGCGGGTCGGCACACCACAGGACAGCGACATGATCGCCCGCCGCGTCGCCATGCTGGAAGAGATTACGCTGGCGGCGCCTGCCTATATCGAACGCTTCGGCATGCCCCTGCATCCGGAAGCCCTCGACAATCACCGCATGGTCGGCTTCCGCTCGTCGGCGACGGGCGGATTGCTGCCGCTGGAATTCATCGTCGATGGCGCAGCGCGCAATATCACGCTTCACACGACAATCTCGGTCAACGCCGCCGAAAGCTATTTTTCAGCGGCCAAGCTTGGCCTCGGCCTGATCCAGGTGCCGCGCTATCACGCCGAATACGCTCTGAGATCCGGCGAGCTGGTTCACGTCCTCAAGGACTTTCCACCGACCAAGACACCCGTCTCGATGCTATACCCTCGCAGCCGCCAGCTTTCCCCGCGCGTGCGCGTCTTCATCGACTGGCTCGTCAAGGTTTTTGCGCGGCAGACCGAGGTGGATAGCGGCGCTGGATGAATATTCCATCGAACCGATCAAATAAATGAAATCGGCTCTTTGAATGCGCAGATAAGGCTCCTACGTCGAAGAGGATATTCTCGCCGGCACATGCCGCCATGAACCCGTGATGTTCGAGAGGGATGGACCCATGACTGAACAGAAGCAACTGAAGCTTGGGGCTTTTATGCGCCCCGTCAGCCTGCATACCGGCGCGTGGCGCTATCCCGGCGCCTATCCGGACGCGAATTTCAACTTCGCGCACATCAAGAGTTTTGCGCAGGCGCTGGAACAGGCAAAATTCGATGCCTTCTTCATGGCCGATCATCTCGCCGTGCTGAACATGCCCGTCGAAGCGCTGAAGCGCAGCCATACCGTGACGTCCTTCGAGCCCTTCACGCTGCTGTCGGCACTTGCCGCCGTCACTGAAAGGATCGGCCTCGTCGCCACGGCATCCACCACCTTCGACCAGCCCTATCACATCGCCCGCCGTTTCGCTTCTCTCGACCATATCAGTGGCGGCCGCGCCGGTTGGAATATCGTCACGACATCCAATCCGGACGCAGCACTGAATTTCGGCCAGGAAGAGCATATGGAGCACGGCGAACGCTATCATCGCGCCCGCGAATTCTACGATGTCGTCACCGGCCTCTGGGATAGCTTCGCCGACGACGCTTTCCTCCGCGACGCCGAAAGCGGCATCTTCTTCGATCCGGAAAAGATGCATGTGCTTGCCCACAAGGGCGAGGAGCTGAGCGTTCGCGGGCCGCTCAACATCGCCCGCCCGCCGCAGGGTTGGCCGGTGATCGTCCAGGCCGGGCAGTCGGATGCCGGACGCCAGCTCGCCGCTGAAACCGCCGAAGCGGTCTTCGCCGCCCCTCGCAATCTCGCCGACGGCAAGGCGATCTTCGCCGACATCAAGGCACGGATGAAGGCGATCGGCCGCAACCCCGATCATTTGAAGATCCTTCCCGCCGCCTTCATCGTCGTCGGCGATACCGTCGAGGAGGCGAAGGCCAAGCGGGCCAAGCTCGATAGCCTCGTCCATTACGAAAGCGCCATCGCTTCCCTGTCGATCGCCTTGGGCCACGATGCCTCGGGCTTCGACCCGGACGGCCCGTTGCCTGAGATTCCGGAAACCAATGCCAGCAAGAGCGGCAGGGAGCGCGTTATCGCATTGGCGGTGGAAGAGAAGCTGACCGTCCGCCAGCTTGCTCAACGCCTTGGCGGCTATGCCGGCCTCGCCTTCGTCGGCACACCGCAGACGATCGCCGATGAGATGGAGCAATGGCTGCGCGAGGAAGGCTCCGACGGCTTCAACGTCGTCTTCCCCTTCCTGCCGCAGGGCTTGCTGGACGTGACCACGCGCGTTGTTCCGGAACTGCAGCGCCGCGGCATCTTCCGCCGCGAATACGAGGGCACGACATTGCGCGACCATCTCGGCCTGCCGCGCCCGGCAAACCGCTTCTTCACCCCGACTTCCGAAGCGGCGCAATGAGAGGCGACAGCCGATGAGCCATATCACGCCGATCGACTACGACACCGCCTCCGAAGCCGTCCGCGCCGAACACGATCGCGAAGTGCAACTGCGCGGCCGCATGACCAACATGAAGCGGACTCTGCTGCATTCACCGGTAGCACACCGCATCTATGCCGAATGGTTCACGCCGCGCGAAGAACTGCGCCCGGCGCTGGATGACCGCGCCGTCTGGCTTTTCTGTCACGCCATTTCGCTGGAAAGCCGCTCGATCATCCCGATCGGCTTCTTCCGCCGGGCGCTGATCAATGCCGGCCTGACGCCGGAAACCCTGGTACCCGCGGAAGACGAGGCATTGTTGATCGAGTTCGGCAAGGCCATCGTCCGGGATTCCAACGCCGTGCCGGAGGAACTGTGGGACCGGTTGAAGGCACGCTATGACGAACCAACGCTCGCCAATCTCGTCGCTCTCGCCGGCATCATGATTGCGACGGCGGTCTACAACAATGTGGTCAAAGTGGATATCGATCCCGAGCTTGCGCCTTATCTGGAGGGATTTGAGTTTTTAGGGAAGAAATCAGAATAACGCGTTGCAAAAGGCTTGACTGGAGAAATGCCAATAAGATTGGCCAACGCCGCCTCCACTATCGCGCGTTAGCCACCAGCGAATGCTAACCCTTAGGCCGAGATACGCCTGCACGGCCCGCAAAATATCTTGCATCATTTATTTTGCAATCAGCAGATACAATTAGTATTTCTTATAAAGAGCCGCAGAGTAACGAAGAACCAACACGAGAGAGAGCATGTCGGACATTACCAGGACCGATAATAATATACCAGAGGTTCGACTATCTCATATTATTGAGTTTTGCGGGTGGCTCTCCATTGTAACCCTCGTAAGTGGATACATATGGATAAGAACAATCCTATGGATGGAAGATATCCGTGTCGTCGACCACTTCACGGTATCTGACTACATTAGCTACGGAGCATCCCCGTTTCTTGTATTTGTGGTCGGCCAATTTATGTTTAACTTTTATAATGTCATTTCGGATAAAGTTGATCGAACGAAAAAATTCTCGTTGTATCTAACGGCGGCCCTCCTTCTACTTTCGATATTGGTAAGTAGCGCCCTTACTATCATCCGATATATGTCGGGACTACCAATTCTCACCTTTCCTTATATGTTTCAAATAGTCAGCGGATTCGGGTTCGCGATGACAATCCCCATCTTCCTTCTCGTTACTACCTATGTCGTCCCGTTTCGGTTAAGCTTCCTCTCGGTCGCGCTCATTATCGCTGGAGTAAGTTGGACGCAGACTGCTTATTATGCAGCGCGCTTCGCCATGGATAACAAGATTTCTGACGCTGATCTGGCTCATCCAATAGTATATCAATTTAATGAGACGAAATATAGTTCAGACAAATGGCTTTCGTTGCTCGCCACAGAACGATATTACTATTTCTTAGAGCCGTAAAACAAACTAGTTGAGGTTCAAAAGGCGTCTGATCTCGTTAAAATTACAGTTAAATAGTAAAAAACGCTCTTTGGGATTGACCACTTTCGTTGAGTTCCTGCGAAAATTCCCGTTTTCGTTGCTAAGAGAGCGATAAACTGTATCATCGATCTGCCCGACAGGGCGGATGAGGGGCTTTCGCTGCTCAATCCAATCTCACCCCGAAATCACCGTCTCGAACTTCGGGTTCCCCCGGATCGTGTTGCTGACGGTACAGATCTCGTCCTCGGCGGCATGTGCGATGGCGTTGCGGATCTCGTCGCCGAAATCGCCCTTGATGGTGAAGGCGATGTTGAACTTTTCGACGCGCGACAGCCCTTCCGCCGCCTTTTCGCCGGTCACCATCGCGCTCACCTCCGTCAGTTTGTCCAACACGCCAAGGCTGCTTGCCGCCATGCGGGCGCTGAGAACGAGGCAGGCGGACAGCGAGGAATAAAGCAGGTCGAGCGGATTGAAGCCCGGATGCGACGGGGAAGTGACGATATCGATCTCGCCGCCCGTCACCGACGTCACATGCGGCAGGCCGGTGCGGCCGAGCGTCGCTGTCGCGCCCGTCTGTCTCGTCTTCACCTTCAATTCGGCCATCTCGAAATCCCCCAGAAAAAATCATTGAAGCTGCTCGTTAAAACATAGGGATTCCCCTCACGCGACACAATCCGGCGTGACTTGCCCTTGCGTGTTCGCGCCAGTTGAGCCACCAAATGCCTATAAGCTCATCGCAAACAGGCAGATTTCGACATGACCGTTTCCGATCCCCGCGCCTTCCTCACCTCACTCTTCAATGCAGCCGTCCGCGCCGCCGACCCTATGACGGGCATTCGCGCCCATCTGCCGGCAAAGCCGAAAGGGCGGACGGTCGTCATCGGCGCCGGCAAGGGATCGGCGCAGATGGCAGCCGCCCTGGAGCAATGCTGGGATGGTCCGCTGGAAGGGCTGGTGGTGACGCGTTATGGCTTCGCCGCCCCCTGCCAGCATATCGAAATCATCGAAGCCGCCCACCCTGTCCCGGACGAGGCAGGCCTCGTCGCCTCCGGACGGCTGTTGAAGCTAGTCGAGGGGTTGACCGAAGATGACCTGGTGATCGCGCTGATCTCCGGCGGTGGCTCGGCGCTACTGCCCTCACCGGCGGGCAACCTTACCCTTGCCGACGAGATCGCCGTCAACAAGGCGCTGCTTGCCTCCGGCGCGCCGATTTCGGCGATGAACGTCATTCGCAAACATCTCTCGACCATCAAGGGCGGCCGCCTCGCCGCTGCGGCCTATCCGGCAAAGGCCGTGTCGCTGGTCGTTTCCGACATTCCGGGCGACGATCCGGCGCTTGTCGCCTCCGGGCCGACCGTGCCCGGCGCCGGCACCCGCGCCGAAGCGCTCGACCTCATCCGTCTCTACCGCATCGAGCTGCCCGCCGCCGTACTTGCGCATATCGAAAGGCAGGAAGCCGATGCGCCGAGGCCAGATGATGCGCGCTTTGCCCGCAATGAAGTTCATGTCATCGCATCGGCCGGCGTCTCGCTCGAGGCTGCGGCCAAAGCCGCGCGCGAAGCCGGCATCGAGGCGGCGATCCTGTCCGATGCGATCGAAGGCGAAGCGCGCGAGGCGGCCCACATGCATGCCGCCCTCGCCCGCGAGATCCTTCATCGCGACCGGCCCTTTTCCAAGCCGATTGTCTTGCTGTCAGGCGGTGAGACGACCGTGACGCTGACGGGCAAGGGTAAGGGCGGACGAAACTCCGAATTCCTGCTATCGCTGGCGATCGATGTCGACGGTCACACCGGCATTTGCGCCATGGCTGCCGATACCGATGGCATCGACGGCAGCGAAGACAATGCCGGCGCCTTTGCCGACGCAAGCACAGTGACGCGGCTGCGCAAGACCGGGTTGGTGCCCGCCGAGATGCTGAGAAACAACGACGCCTGGTCGGCATTCAACGCGATCGGTGACCTCTTCGTCCCCGGTCCGACCGGCACCAACGTCAATGATTTTCGGGCGATCCTGATCCTTTGATCGTCAAGACCAGAACATATCACTGATAGACGGAACAATCCTCGCAGCGCCAATAGGCCGGTGCTGTCGAGGACCACCGGAAGAAGTGGCGATGGCAATGCATGCACTCGATTTCGACAACATGCGTCTTTTGGGCAATGACGAACGCCTTAGGTTTGTTGTTGCGCTCGTTTTTCCACTGCTCAAGCTTGGTAACGGCCATCAATACCCCCATGCGATACTCCCGCCTCAACAAGTCCCTTACCTAAAGTAGACTGCTCTGATGAAAGAAATATTGCGAGTGCGAGCAGACATTTATCCCCGACATTTTAATGGATGCTAATACGAAAGATCGATTGGGCGATTCCATTTAATACGCTGGAATTAATCCTACTCGACCGGGACGACGACCTTGTCGATCTTGAAAGGGTGGTGTCTTTCTTTCTGATCCAGGTTCCGGGCACGCCGCTCCCAGCAACCGCCGACAAAATTCAGCAGCAGAAATCATTCTTCAGCACTAGACACAACGCTAGGCTGCCTTACCTAAAGGCCTGATTTTGGGAGGGATCATCATGCGTCATTTCCGTCTGCGGGCAATATCCTCAGCGACCATCTTCGCCTTTGGGCTCTTTTCCATCACCACCGTTCAAGCCGCAGCACCACAGCCGGTCGAAGCCGAGCATGGAATGGTGGTGACTGCCCAGCATCTAGCGACGGATGTCGGCGTCGACGTGCTGAAGAGCGGCGGCAACGCCGTGGATGCCGCGGTTGCGGTCGGCTACGCCTTGGCTGTGGTCTATCCGACCGCCGGCAATATCGGCGGCGGTGGTTTCATGACCATCCGAACGAAGGACGGCAAGACCGCCTTCCTCGATTTTCGCGAGCGCGCACCGCTTGCCTCGACCAAGACCATGTATCTCGACGACAAAGGCAATGTCGTCAAAGGCGCGAGCACGGATGGCTATCTTGCCGTCGGCGTGCCGGGCTCCGTCATGGGCTTCGAGACCGCCCGCGAGAAATACGGCACCAAAACCCGACAGGAACTGATGGCGCCGGCGATCCGCTATGCCAAGGAGGGCTTCACGCTGAACCAGGCCGACGCGGCCGAATTGAATGAGGGCAAGAAATGGCTGTCGCGCGATCCGGCGACGGCGGCGATCTTCACGAAGCCGAACGGCGCCCCCTTCTCCAGCGGCGATAGGCTGATCCAGCCAGATCTCGCCGCAGTCCTGTCGAGTATTTCGGAACAAGGTCCTGACGGCTTCTACAAGGGGCCGGCCGCCGATGCGATCGTCAAGGCCAGCCACGACAAAAGCGGCATCCTGGCGAAGGAGGATTTCGAGCAATATAAGGTCCGCGAACTCGACCCGGTGAAATGCAATTACCGCGGCTATGAGATCATCTCCTCGCCGCCGCCCTCTTCCGGCGGCGTGATCATCTGCGAGATTCTCAATGTGCTGGAAGGCTATCCGCTTCCCTATACCGGGTACGGCTCGGCCGAGACAGTGCATCTCATGGTCGAGGCCATGCGCCACGCCTATGTCGATCGTAACTCCGCGCTGGGCGACCCCGATTTCGTCAACAATCCCGTCAGCAAGCTGCTGGACAAGGACTATGCGAAGAAAATCCGCGACAGCATCGATCCCTATCGCGCCGGCGTCTCCAAGGATCTGATGCCGAAGGGCCTCGGCGAGAGCACCGAGACTACGCATTATTCGATCATCGACAATGACGGCAATGCGGTTGCCGTCACCTACACACTGAATGGCTCCTTCGGTGCCGGCGTGGTGGCGCCTGACACCGGCATCCTGCTCAACAACGAAATGGACGATTTCACCTCCAAGCCCGGCGTACCCAATCTCTACGGTCTAGTGCAGGGCGAAGCCAATGCCATCCAGCCGAAGAAGACGCCGCTTTCCTCGATGAGCCCTACGATCGTCGCCAAGGACGGCAAACCCTTCATGGTGATCGGCAGCCCCGGCGGCGCGCGCATCATTACCATCACGCTCGAAGCGATCGTCAACGTCATCGATTTCGGCATGGATATCCAGCAGGCGATCGACGCACCACGTGTCCATCATCAATGGCTGCCAGATAAGGTCTACACAGAGCCCTACACGCTGTCTCCCGACACGATCAAACTGCTGTCCGGCATGGGCTACAATGTCCAGGTGGGCGGCGATTGGCCGGTCTGGGGTCAGGCCGCCGGCATTCTCGTCGGCGGCAAGAGTCTCGGCGACATCGCAAAAGGTGGCGGAGCCCGTTACAACGGCGCGATGGACAGCCGTGCCGGCTCCGGTCTTGCCGAGGGATACTGATCTTCAGGCAATCTTCGCGAGTCCAGCGAGGACGGTCTCATAAGGCGCGGCGGCAATGACGTGCTCATTGACGCCAGCCGGTTCGAAGTCGATCCGGCCGGAACTGGCGCTTTCAATCACCTCGGTGCGCGGTTCCGGCCTCTGTTCATCTGGCATTCATCGGCTGTGACATTCCTGCCCGCCCGCGTCGTTTTTTCCATTTCGATCAATAAGATTTGCAAATTCGGATATAGTCATCCCGCGTGAGCGGGAGTATATCGGGGGCCGTTCCAATCGGCCTTTGCGCCGTCACCAGACTTGCGGTTCTGTCTTTGGACCCCACCGCGCCATCGAGAGCGATCCCCGACAATGTCGGACCAGATTTTCCAGGCCGCCCCAACCCGGCGGGCCGCGCCTAATTTTCGTGTAGTCGCGCTTATCGTAGCAAGCGCCATGTTCATGGAGCAGCTTGACGCGACCGTGCTCGCCACCGCGCTGCCGACCATGGCAAGAGATTTCGGCGTCAGCGCGCCGGCGATGAGTATCTCGCTGACGTCATACCTTCTCAGCCTCGCGATCTTCATTCCGGCAAGCGGCGCCATCGCGGACCGCTTCGGATCGCGCACGGTCTTCCGATACGCCATCGCGGTTTTCGTTGTCGGCTCGCTTCTGTGCGCACAGGCACCGAACCTGTTCTTCCTCGTGGTAGCGCGTCTCCTTCAGGGCCTCGGCGGCGCGATGATGCTACCCGTCGGCCGTTTGGTGCTGATGCGCAGCGTCGCCCGCAAGGACATGGTCAACGCCATGTCCTGGCTGCTGATCCCGGCGCTTGTCGGCCCTATTCTCGGCCCGCCGGTCGGCGGCATGTTCGTGACCTATCTCGACTGGCGCTGGATTTTCTACATCAACGTGCCGATCGGCATTATCGGCTTCGTGCTGGTGTCGATGTTCATCGAAGAGGTGAAAGGCCCACGCAATGGCCGCTTCGACCTTTCCGGCTTCGTCCTATCCGGCATCTCGCTCGGCTCTCTGCTCTTCGGCTTCGAAATGTCGAGCCGCGAAGGCGAGGGCTATATGGCCGTCTTCCTGATTTCCACCGGCCTGCTGTTCGGCATCGCCTATCTGCGGCATGCCCGCAAGCATCCCTCGCCGATCATGGATTTCTCGCTGATGAAGGTGCCGACTTTCCGCACCTCGGTCATCGCCGGCTCACTGACGCGCATCAGTCAGGGCGCCCACCCCTTCCTTATCCCGCTGATGCTGCAGCTCGGCTTCGGACTTTCGGCCGCTACGGCCGGCCAGATCGCCATTGCGACCGCGCTCGGCTCCATGGCCATGAAGCCCCTGCAGATCCGTATCCTTCGGACCCTCGGCTTCCGTACCGCCCTCATCATCTTCGGTCTGATTGGCACGCTCGGTTACGGAATGTGCGCCATCTTCCAGCCGGATTGGCCGTTGCCTGTCATCTTCGTGATCCTGTTCTTCTGCGGCTTCTTCATGTCGTTCCAATTCACGGCCTACAACACGATCGCTTATGACGAGATCGAACGTGACCGGATGAGCATCGCGACCAGCTTTTATTCGACCTTCCAGCAGTTGATGCTCTCGCTTGGCATCTGCGTCGCCGCGCTTGCCCTGCACGGCTCGATGCAGTTCCGCGGCTATGCGAAGGCAGAAATGATCGACTTCTCGGTCGCCTTCATCGTCGTTACGGCCATTGCGCTGCTTGCGGTAATCTGGAACGCCAGCTTTTCGCGCACCGCCGGCTCGGAGATCAGCGGCCATCGCAAGAAATCGCCCGAGGACGCACTCGGGGAACACTGAATTCCTCGAGCAAAACACAAAAAAGGCCGGGCTAACCCGACCTCTTCCTTCATCGCCTCAACGGCCTATGCCAGTATATCCGTGGTCAAAGACCGGAAGCAAATGCTTTACATGGATGCGAGCTGGTCAGCCGACATCTTGCCCGAACGCTTGTCCTTGACAAGCTCGTAGGAAATCTTCTGGCCGTCGCGAAGGGTGCTCATTCCAGCGCGTTCAACCGCGGAAATATGCACGAAGACATCCGTCGCGCCATCATCAGGTTGAATGAAACCAAAACCCTTGGCAGCATTGAACCACTTTACAGTACCTGTGCTCATAACAATGACCTTTCAATCACTCGTATAAAGATCGCATCCAGGCAACCGCCCGGGTGCAGTAGACCGATTTTGAGAGGGAAGTTCGTCAATGTCGCGCAGAGTGCGTCGAGGCAAAGTTCATTCACCAATATCGATGCAATGGCTTATAACGGATGGTTGAACGCGCCACAAGGAGAAACATGAGAAATGCCGAAAATGACTAGATGCTTCGCATAAATCGGCCCGCGCGACCCAAAACTATTATTTGCCGACGATCAATTTCGAATAGTCTTTTCGTGGCTGTTTCCGAGTGTTTTGCGCCGCCCGATGTGGGAGTCAGCGGCACTTTTCTTTTTATGTTTGCGCTTTCATTGCGCCAACTCCGCCTTATTTCCTGGAAAGAGGTAGATTTACCTCTGGCAATACGAATGCTACCCGATGCAGGGTGGAACTTCCCTCCTTGTGGGCGCGGATGCTTACCCGCTCGAAATCCACAAGAACGCTAATGCCGAGCCCAACCATGGAGGCCAAGATGGCGCCGCCTAACAAAAACAATCTGTTCGGACCCAAGAAACAGGCATCACCGGTCAAGTCCGGCGAGGCCGACTCCACCGTTAAGGAAATTCTCGCCAGCGAACAGATGAACCGCGAACGCAAAACGGCGCGCTTGCGGGAGCTGCGTCTTGAGAAAGAGGCTCTGCAGCCGCCACCGGAGCCGAAGACAAAGCCCAAACGAAAGACGGCCAAGGCGTCCAAATAGACAAGGTTTGCTCCATCCGTGGCGCAGTTCAGAGCCTGACGTCGCGCGTTCTGTGAACACAGCCTCCATGGATAGCGCATTGAATTGGCGGTGGCTCCGGCCCTAAATAGCGGCCGACTGCGCAATTCATCCTGGAGCATCATCATGGTCGCCGGCATTCACCACATCACGCTCATCACCCGCAAGGTGCAGGCGAATGTCGATTTCTACGCCGGCTTTCTCGGCCTGCGGCTGGTCAAACGCACCGGCGGCTTTGAAGACGCCACACAGTTGCATCTCTTCTATGGCGATGCAGCCGGATCCCCGGGCTCGCTGGTGACCTTTCTTGTCTGGGAGGACGGTTCTCCCGGTCGTCCAGGCGTCGGCCAGATCGGCGAAATCTCGCTTGCTATCGACCCGATGAGCATCGGTTTCTGGCTGACGCGCGCCTTGAGCGCCGGACTGAAGCCGGAAGGCCCTTCCGAGGAATTCGGCGAACCGGTTCTGCGGCTGAAGGACCCGGATGGCATCATCGTCAAATTGGTCGGAACCAATGCCCTGCAGGCGACGACTCCATGGGCGAGCGATTCCATCCCACAGGAGCACGCCATTGCCCGCATCCGCGGCGCAACGCTTTTCAGCGAGACGCCGGAGGAGACGCAAGCAATCCTGGTCGGTCACTTCGACTACCGGCCGCTGGCAACCAGCGGAGCGATCAGCCGGCTCGTCTCGGAGCCTGGCGATATCCTCGACATCCGCGATGCACGCGGTTTCTGGGCAAGCGTGCCTGGGACCGGTACGGTCGATCATGTCGCCTTTCGCGCCACTGACGATTCCGAATTGCAATCGGTTCGCACCGCGCTGCAAGCGATCAACTCGTGGCCGACGGCGATGCATGACCGCAAATATTTCCGCTCGCTCTATGTCCGCGAGCCCGGCCGCATCCTGTTCGAACTTGCGACGGATGCGCCGGGCATGCTGGTCGACGAGGACGAGGCAACGCTCGGCACGCGCCTCTTCGCCCCCGGTGACAGTCCGGCGCTTTTGGCCGAACTGAATGTGATCCTGCCGCAGTTCTCGATGCCCGGCGAACCGCGCGTCATCTATCGCGATCTGCCCTTCGTCCATCGGTTCTTTACGCCCGAACAGCCGAATGGCAGTATCTTCATTCTGCTGCATGGCTCCGGCGCCAACGAAACGACGATGCTGCCGATCGCCCATAAGATCGACGCCAATGCGACATTGCTCACGGTGCGCGGCCGTGCGCTTGAGGAAGGCGCGCCGCGCTGGTTTCGCCGCAATGGCCCCATGATCTTCGATCAGGCCGATATTGCAAGCGAGGCCGAGGCCTTTGCCGCCTTCATCAATGGCGCGATCCATGCCTACGGGCTCGATCCGGATCGCATCGTCTATATCGGCTATTCGAACGGCGCCAATCTGCTGAACGCCATGCTGTCGCTGCACCCGCATCTCATCCGCCGCGCTGTCCTTCTGCGATCCATGGCCGCGCTCACCGATCCGCCGCCAGCAGACGTGTCGGACGCTGATGTGCTCGTTATCGCAGGTGAGAAAGATATGTACGGCCCATACGCCCAGCCCCTTGCCGAACGCCTGCGGAACGGCGGCGCAAAGGTCGAGCTTGAGACTGTTTCCGCCGGTCACGAGCTTGACGATGCCGACGTGCCGGCCATTCAGACGTGGCTGAGGTAAAACACCTTCTCCCAGCGGGGAGAAGGTATTGTTGCAACGGGCTTTTCGCGATCATCACACGCGCGGACCTTTGTATCTCATTCTTAAGAGACGAAGGATCAGCCCTTGAACGTATATTGCGCAATCGATTCCGGCTTCATCTCGATCGAAAAGCCCGGCAGGTTCGGCGGCATATAGGCGGCGTCGCGGATCACGCAGGGATCGACGAAATGTTCGTGCAGGTGGTCGACATATTCGATCACGCGGCCGTCTTTGGTGCCTGATACGGCGATATAGTCAATCATCGACAGGTGCTGCACATATTCGCAAAGACCGACGCCGCCGGCATGCGGCCAGACGGGCAGACCGTATTTCGCGGCAACGAGCAGTACCGACAACACTTCGTTCAGCCCTCCCATGCGGCAGGAATCGATCTGCACGATGTCGATCGCACCTTCGGCGATGAACTGCTTGAACATGACACGGTTGTGGCACATCTCCCCGGTTGCGACCTTTACCGGGCCGATCGCCTGGCGGATCTTGCGATGGCCGGCAACATCATCCGGGCTGGTCGGCTCCTCGATGAAGAATGGTCTCGCGAAGGCAAGCTTCTGAACCCAATCGATGGCCTGGCTGACTTCCCAGACCTGGTTGGCATCGATCATCAGATAACGATCGGGGCCAATTACCTCGCGGGCGATGGTAAGACGGCGAATATCGTCTTCCAGATCGCGGCCGACCTTCATCTTCACATGGTCGAAGCCGGCATCGATCGCCTCCTGGCACAGGCGACGCAGCTTTGCATCATCATAGCCAAGCCACCCGGCGGAGGTCGTGTAGCAGGCATAGCCTTCGCGCTCGAGTGTGGCGATGCGCTCCGCCTTGCCGGTTTCAGCCTTTTTCAGAATGGCAATGGCTTCGTCGCGGGTCAAAACGTCGGTCATGTAGCGGTAATCGACGATATCGGCGATGCGCTCCGCATCCATCTCCGCCACAAGCCGCCAAACCGGTTTGCCGGCTTCCTTGGCGAGCAGGTCCCAGACAGCGTTGACGACGGCACCGGTGGCGAGATGCATCGCGCCCTTCTCCGGGCCGATCCAGCGGAGTTGGCTGTCGCTGGTCAGATGCCGCCAATGTTTCCCCGGATTTTCAAGCACGCTGGAAAGCTCGGTGCCGACGATCAGATGGCGCATCGCCTCGATCGCCATGCAGCAAATGTCATTGCCGCGACCGATGGTAAAGGTCAGGCCGTGACCTTCGAGGCCCGGCTTGTTGGTTTCCAGGATGACGTAGGCGGCTGAATAATCCGGATCTGGGTTCATCGCGTCCGAGCCGTCGAGGCTCTGCGAAGTCGGGAAGCGCAGGTCGAATACGCGGAGGTTGGTGATGCGGGTCATGGGAAAACTCCTTCTAATTCTGTCGGGCGATCTCTCCGACACTCACCCGAGGTCGAACTCTTCCCAGATCGCCGCATTATGCTCGCCGACATGCGGGGCTGCACGTTCGAATTTTGGCCGCTGCCCGTCGATGCGGACCGGCGAGCGTGTGGTACGAACGGAGACGTCATCATCGCGGCCGACCGTCTGCAGCATGTCGAGCACGCCAAATCCCGCGCTCTGCAACAATTCCGCCCAGTTCAGCACCTTGGCGCACCAGATATCGGCCGGCTCCAATATTGCCAGCCATTCCTCCACGGTGCGTGTGGCGATATGGGCCGAGATCAACGCCTTGATCTCGTCGCGCGCCGTAAACCAGCTTTTCGGATCGTCGCGATAGGGCGCGAGTTCCTCCATGCCGAGCAGATCGGCAAGTTTCGAAATCGGCGTCATGGCAATGGCGAGATAGCCGTCGGTGGCGGGATAGACGCCGTAGGGAGCGGAGAGATAGGCATGGGCACTTCGGAATCCGGCACGCTGGGGCAGCTTGTTGCCGTTGTTCATATGGACGGTCAGCACCTCAACCTGCAGATCGACCAGCGCCTCCAGCAGGCTCGTTTCCACCAGCCCGCCTTTGCCGGTGACGCCGCGGCGCACCAGCGCCGCCAGAATGCCCTGAGCCGCCGCCGCACCCGCTAGCATATCGCCGATCGCGAGGCCGAACGGCACCGGCCCCTGCCCCTCGTCGCCGTTCAGCCACATGACGCCGGAGCGCGATTGCGCCAACAGATCCTGCCCCGGACGCGACACCCAGGGACCCTCCTCGCCATAGCCGCTGATCGAGCAATAGACGAGGCGCGGATTGATCTGCTGCGCGGCCTCATAACCCAATCCCAGCCGCTCGATCACGCCCGGCCGGAAATTCTGCACCAGAACATCAGCCTTGGAGATCAGCTTACGCAGAGCCTGCATGTCGCGTGCGCTCTTCAAATCGATCGCAAGGCTTTCCTTCGAACGATTGATCGCGTGGAAAATGGTCGAATCGCCACTCTCGCTGTCGCTGAGATAAAGCCGCCGCGAAAGATCGCCGCCCTCCGGCCGCTCGATCTTGATGACCCGGGCGCCGAGATCCATCAGTCTGAGGGTGCAATAGGGTCCGGACAGGAACTGGCTCATGTCCACGACCACCAGGCCGGCCAGCGGCAATTCCTTCTCCACCACCATGAGTATTTCCGCTTTCCTCGCATCGATCCGGCAGTTAGCGCATCTCCGCTTCGGCAGTTTTTCTGTCTGCCCTATACCCCGGGTTCCGCGCCTAACTTTTCTTATGTGAATAGTCTTTTCACATATGGATGATTTTTGCAAACGAAAAGAGGTGCCGTGGTCAGGCGATCCTCGGCGAATATCCGGTGAAAATGGACTATAGCTTTCGCATCCATTCGGATTGTTGGAAGGAGATTTGAGATGACGACAATCAAATTGCTCGATGATACGGAGGTCGAGGCGATCCCGGCGGTAAAGGCCGTTTTCGATGACATCCGCGCCGTCAGAAAATCCGATTTCGTCAATAATTTCTGGCGCGGCCTTGCCAATGATCCAGCGCTTTTGAAGCGCACCTGGGAAGGGCTGAAGGCGGTGATGATGGCGGACGGTGCGCTCGATCCGCTGGTGCGCGAGATGATCTACATCGCCGTATCCACCGCCAACGGCTGCACCTACTGCGTCCATTCCCACACTGCCGCGGCTAGGGCAAAAGGCATGACCGATGCGCAGCATGGCGAATTGCTGGCCGTCATCGGCCTTGCCGGACAGACGAACCATCTGGTGACGGCGATGCAGATTCCCGTCGATCCGGAATTCGATGTCGGCCACCGCTGAAAGCCAATAAAGAAACCCGCCGGCATGAGCCGGCGGGTTCCTGGATCAATCATGCGCTATTCTTACCGGTCTGACTGTTCCGCGGCCTGGGTCTCCGCCACAACGGCGGCGACATCGACCCCGTTATTGACGACCAGCAGACGTTTGCGGACCAGAACGCCCATCACGCGGGCTGCGGTCGAAAAGGTCATCGTATCGAGAGGGCCTTCGCCTTCCCAGGGCTTAGTCAGCCGTTCGGTGACGGCTGAGACGATGTTGTTGGGGACGATGTCTGTGCATTCACGCATGGCTTCGAAAACGGTGCTCACGGGAACGACCTTCCCTTCGAACATCACGATCGGTTCAGTGACTTCTGTGTCCCATTCCTCAAAAGCATAGAGCGCTTCCCGGAAGAGCTGTTGCAAAGTAATGGGGGCATGACCCTCATGAAGGGGCGGCAAGGCATTGCTCATGTCTGTCTCCTTTCAAGTGGAAGTCCGGCGCATAATTTGAAAAACTATTCGGTCTCTCGCAGAGAGGCCTACGCGCTGCTTCTGAATCTGGCGCGCCCCGAACGCAGATGATCGAACGGCGCGGCAAACCATTTTTTCGCGAACCGGCGCAACGCGGGACGAACACGAAATGTTCCCGCCGGTCAATTAACTTGATCAAGTCTATCGATTAATCTCGACTTGAAAAGCCTCTTTCGAAACTTTCTGTGATTCCCTATATTTTTGAATGGTTTCGCCGTAGGCTGATGAGACAACAACCTCCGGAAGAGACGCGAATCCCTTCTTCGGCAGCGAAAGGACCGCCATGAGCAACGATCATGGACATGATCACGGCGAGCACCACGAACCGATTGACTGGCGCGAACATGGCGTCAAGATCATTCCCGGCAATGCGCTCGACCCAAACACGGCGCAGACGCCGGGCATGAACCGGGCCACCGCCATCAATCATGCCCGCGCGGGCGCCGAGAAGATCTGGGCCGGCACGGTAACGATCCACGCCAACGCCAAGACCGGCGCGCATCATCACGGCGATCTCGAAAGCATCATCTATGTGGTCAAAGGCAAGGCGCGGATGCGCTGGGGCGAGAACCTGGAATTCGTCGCCGAAGCCGGCCCCGGCGACTTCATCTACGTGCCGCCCTTCGTGCCGCATCAGGAGATCAACGCCAGCCGCGACGAAACGCTGGAATGCGTCCTCGTCCGCTCCGGGCAGGAGCCTGTCGTCGTCAATCTTGACATCGAGCCGGTGGAAAAGCCGGAAGAAGTGCTCTGGAAAGACCCGATCCATCGCTGATTTGCACAATTTCGATGCACTCGAAATTCCCGACGTGCGAAAATCGATTATCTCTATAGAAAATTAGTTCACTACACTCCGCGCGCTCAAAAGAGTTTTTCAGAAGTGCGGCGCACAACAAATGATCCTGCTTCGCGTGGTCCGCGACCGTTTGAGATGATCGATGCGGTCAACGAGACAATGCCGTCTCGAACACACGGAACAGGATTTCCCATGACGAAAAAGTCTTCTGAAGGTCTGGACACGCGGCACTTCTCGCGGCGGACCGGCCTTGCAGCCCTCATCGCCTCCGCTGTCGCCGTCTTCGGCTTGACGATAGCTGCCGCCCCCTCTTTTGCCGCCGACAAGACGATCAAGGTCGGTATCATGAGCGGCGAAGATGAAGACGTCTGGCGCGTCGTCACCGCGGAAGCCGCCAAGAAGGGCCTGAAGATCGAGACCGTCGCGTTCAACGACTATACCCAGCCGAACGAAGCCCTGGAGCGCGGCGAAGTCGACGCCAACGCCTTCCAGCACCAGCCTTATCTCGACAACCAGATCAAGCAGCACGGTTACCATATCGTCCGCGTCGGCTATACCGGCGTCTGGCCGATCGGCCTCTACACCAAGAAATACAAGACCGTTGCCGATTTGCCGAAGGGTGCGGTCATCGGCGTGCCGAACGACCCGTCCAACGAAGGCCGCGCCCTGCGCGTGTTGCAGAACGCGGGCGTCATCAAGCTCAAGGACGGCACCGGCATTCTCGCTACCACCGCCGACATCGTCGAGAACCCGAAGAATGTCGAGATCAAGGAACTCGATGCCGGCATTGTTGGCCGCTCGATCGACGACCTCGACGCCGCCGTCGTCAACACCGACTGGGCACTGAAAAGCGGGCTCTCGGCGAAGGACCGCATTGCGCAGGAGTCGATCGACGGCAATCCCTATCGCAACTTCATCGCAGTCAAGCAGGGCAGCGAAAACGAAGCATGGGTGAAAACGCTGGTCGCCTCCTATCAGAATGATACGGTCAAGGCCGAGTTCGACAAGGTCTACAAGGGCACGGGCCTCAGCGCCTACTAACACCAATTCAGCGCCGGGGCAGCGCTGAGCGCCAAGGCGGCCGGGGCATTCCTGCTCGGGTCGCCTTCGGTGTTTTCCGATAGGACGCGACGAAGCTTATGGTTGGTTATGGAATTCGCGGAGGGTGGTGCAGACCCCCCTCTGTCACTTTCGTGACATCTCCCCACAAGACAAGGGGGGAGATCGGAAACTCGTGGCAAGCCATCGCCAAAAACGAACATCGCATCTGCTGATACCTAGCTGATTGTTTTGCCTGAACGCGCAACATATTCCCAACGATCTCCCCCTTGTGGGGGAGGTGTCACGACAGTGACAGAGGGGGTATCGCGGGCTCGGCAAACTTAAAAGCTGCTTTTTACAAAGAGAATCACCATGAATTCCTTCATCCGAGCCACAGCCATCAAAGGACATGCGCCGCCCGGTACGTCAGAGAGCGATGAGATCGTCCGCCTAGTCGACGTCCGGCGTCGCTTCGGCGCAACCCCTGCGCTCGACGGTATCTCGCTGACGGCTCGGCGCGGCGAGATCGTCGGCATTATCGGCCGCAGCGGCGCCGGCAAATCGACGTTGATCCGCTGCCTGAACGGACTGGAGCGCGCCGATAGCGGCGAAATCCATATCGAGGGACACGACATAGCCGGGCTGTCGGAAAACGAACTGCAGCCTCTGCGCCGCCGGATCGGCATGATCTTCCAGCATTTCAATCTGCTTTCGGCAAAGACGGTCGAAGACAATGTCGCCCTTCCGCTGAAGATCGAAGGCGTCGCCAAGGCGGAGCGGCTCGCCCGTGCCCGCGAACTGCTCGAACTCGTCGGTCTTGCCGACAAGGCGAAGGCCTATCCTTCTGCCTTGTCAGGTGGACAGAAGCAGCGCGTCGGCATCGCCCGGGCGCTGGCAGCCCGCCCCGCCCTTCTCCTTTCCGATGAAGCGACCTCGGCCCTCGATCCCGAAACAACCCGAGCGATCCTGGCGCTGCTTAAGGATATCAACCGCAAACTCGGCCTCACCATTCTGCTCATCACCCATGAGATGGAGGTGGTGCGCTCGATCGCCGACCGCGTCGCCGTTATCGATGCCGGCCGCATCGTCGAGGAAGGCCCGGTCTGGCAGATCTTCGCCAATCCGCAGACCGAGATCACCGCAAGCCTGCTCAGCAACATCCGCCCGCAACTTCCCCAACATATCGCCGAGCGCCTGTCCCGGACGTCGGGCGTCGAAGCGATACTGAACGTCGATCTCGCCGGCCCGGCCGCGCAAGGCGCGCTTTTCGCCGAGCTTTCGGCGGCGCTGCCGCATTCCTTCCGCCTGGTGCATGGCGGCATCGATCATATTCAGAACCAGCCTGTCGCCCGCTTTTTCATCGCAGTGCCGACACGTGACGCAACGCTGCCGGCGAAGGTGACTGATTTTCTGACGGCCCGGTCCGGCCGGGTGGAGGTTTTAGGTTATGACAACTGACATCATCCTCGGCCTGCTCTGGCGTTCCTTCTGGGAAACGATCTGGATGACCGGCGCATCCGGTCTGATTTCGCTCGTCATCGGCCTGCCGCTCGGCCTCGCCCTGGTTATCACCGGCCGCGACGGCATCGCCGAACAACCCGCCGTCAACAGTATCCTTGCGGCCCTGGTCAACGGCTTCCGCGCCGTGCCCTTCATCATCCTCTTGATCGCATTGATTCCGCTGACGCGGCTGATCGTCGGCACCGCGCTTGGGACGACCGCGGCCATCGTACCGCTCACCATCGCGGCAATCCCCTACTATGCCCGCATCGCCGAAGTCTCGCTGCGTGAAGTCGATCGCGGCCTGATCGATGCCGTGCGTGCCATGGGCGGCAATCGCTGGACCATCATCCGCGAAGTGCTGGTGCCGGAAGCCCTGCCCGGCATCGTGGCGGGTTTTACCGTGACGCTGGTGACCCTGATCGGCGCGTCCGCCATGGCCGGCACGATCGGCGGCGGCGGCCTCGGCGATCTCGCCATCCGCTACGGCTACCAGCGCTTTGAGACCGGCGTCATGATCGCCGTCGTCATCGTGCTGATTATCCTCGTCTGCGGCATGCAATGGCTCGGCGACCGCCTCGTCGCCAAGCTCGATCATCGCTGAACTGCTCGGTCAAATCCGATGATGTCCGCCTCGAACAGCAGGTGTTCCTGGCCGTCACGGCATTACCTACGGTTTCAGTTCCTGGTGACCGGCTTCGAGCGCATCCGCGACACCGTTTCGCGCTCCGCCCGCTTGCAGCGCATCGGCGGCAGGCCGCGATCCATCAGGTCCATATCTTCCAGCACCATGTCGCCCATTTTTTTGAAAGCGCTGTCGAGGGCACCCGCGCGGTGCGCCGAGCGGATGAACCCTTTGAGGCCGCGCACCGGATGATCCTTGCCAAGCGGCTCCTCCGGATAGACATCGCTCGCCGCAACGATATGGCCGGAGGCGACCGCAGCCATCAATGCTTCGAAATCCACGACATCGGCGCGGCTAAGGAGGATGAAGGCCGCTCCCCTGCGCATGCGCGTAAAAGCCTCGGCGCCAAGAAAACCTTTGTTTTCGCTGGTGACGGAGGCGACGACGAAAACGAAATCGCTGCCCGAAAGCACCTCGTCGAGACTAGCCGGTTGGACGCCATGTTCCCTCAGGATCGAAGGCGGCATCCAGGGATCGAAAACCCTGATCGTCGCGCGAAAGCCCGACAGCACCCTGTTCAACGCCTTGCCGAGATCACCGAAACCGACGATGCCGATATCGCTGCCCGAGATCAGCCGGGCCTTCGCATTGCCGTCACCGCCCCAAAGCTCCCTGCCCTCCCGAAAATCGAGATCGGCATCGACGATGCCGCGCGCCAGGCTTAGCGCAAATCCGAGCCCTATTTCGGCCACCGGCTCGGCGAAGACCTGTCCCGTGGTGACGACATGAATGCCCCGCTCGAACAGGACATCGTAGGGCATGTTGTTGATGAGATTGCTTTCGACATTCAGGATGCAGCGCAGGCGCGGCATGCGATCGAGCGTGTCCTTCGAAAGCGGCGGCTGACCGATAATATAGCGGGCTTCGCCGAGCACATCGTCGCCAAGCGCGGCAATATTCCCGGGATCTGCCTCGACGATTCGGTATTTGGAATGGAGAAGCGACAGCGCATCCTTGCTGAAGATAAGCTCAAGCGAGCGCGGCTCTGGCGCGCTGATAGCCAAAGGTCTGTTGTCGGTCGACATGAAAGTCTCTCCCTATTCTCATAGACGATCCAATATCATTCGACCGATCAAATCAATCAGAGCTCTTCTTTCTCGCTTGGCATGCCCACAGAGAAGGCGCAGATGCGCGACAGATAGGTTTGCGGCAAGCCCGTCTCAGTGCCCCAGGCATTGAACTGATCCTGGATCAGCTTCAGGTCCTTCTTGGTCGGCTTCGCCTCCGAGATCGGCAGGCCGGAGAGGCGCAGGCAGACGAGCACGTCATGACTCATGACAAAACTGTCGCGGCCGATGGCGCGCAGGAAATATTGGCCGCTCATGCCGCCGAGCCGGTTGGCGCGCTTGTCGAGAACGGCGAGCAGTCCGATGTGGTCCTCCACCGGCCAATCGGCAAAGAACCGGCCGGCACTGCCATGCTCCTCGGCGAGCTGGCGAATGAAATGGGCATTGGCCCGCACCGACATGATCTTGGCACCGTTGCGCACGACACGCGCATCGGAGGTAAGATCATGCCAGTAATCATCGGGCGCGAGGTTGAGGAACGCCGGGTCGAAACCGGAGAAAGCCGCTTCGAAACCCGGCCACTTGGAATCGATGATATTGCGCACGAAGCCGGCATAAAAGACATAACGCGTCATTTCCGACAGCAGCCTGTCATCTGGCATGGCCCGCAAGGCATGGTGATCGGGCGCCTTCGGCATGAGTGCCTTCAGAGCTTCCGCTCCGCCCTTGCGCTTTTGCGCCCGCTCCAGAATTTCCGCAAAGCTGCCCAACTGTCCCTCCCCTTTGGACGACGGCCCAAAATCTTTTACGATCTTGTGCCGCTGCGCAAGATAACGCGAGTACTTTCGGACAATGATCGCGTGCCCCGATGCGCCGGATACCTTGTCTGATTTTGCTTGTACCTTTGCCCGGCGCGGCGTTAACGTGGAGGTGGGGTCGGAGCTTGGTACAATGAGCAATAGACATTGGAATTTCCCGGTGATGGTCATCTGCAAGCGAACGGGGAAAATCTACACCGTTGGCACCACGAAAGAGGCATTGGACATGCTGCTGAACGCATGGCCGGTTGCCGAAGGCAAGGCCTTCATGATGGCCCTGCAGGTCTGCGCAGATGTTGAAAGTGGAATCAGGCAGCCGCTGGAAGCGCGCAGCAGCTTTGTCGCCGCCGCCAGGGAAGCTGGCGTGCCGATCGAAACCACAATGGCCGAATAAGTCGACTGCGTTACCTGACTCTCCCTTCACGCCGTGCCCTCATGCCATTGTCCGGAACAATGCTTGGAACGAAACCGCCGCTATCCCGTTTTGAAATGCCGAAACGAGGAGCGCGATGTTTCAAACCGCTTGGAGAAAGCCTGTCGTCGTACGCCTGCCGAAAAATATCCGTATCATCCGGACGGCAGCCGAAGCCACGGATTGCTTGACCGTGGATTGGCCGATACGCCACGGAAACGCTTATGAGGCGGCCCTGCGCGCCTGCATCGATTGCTTTGAAGGCTATACCACCGCAAACGAAACCCGCATTGCTTTCGTCGCCGCCTGTCGCGAAGCGAATGCCCTCATCAGCGCATGATCCCGGACAAACATTCACCTTTTCGAGCCGCGCAAGTATTGCGCCGGATCTGTTCCCAAGAAAAAGTGGAGTTTGCGGGTCGTTAATTCAAAATTAAAAGCAAACGAATAAAAGCGTACTTGGGTCGCGAGAGTTCTCCTCAGAACGCGATTCGCCCATGAGTAAACGACAGATCTGGGCGAGCCGGAGTTGCAGGCGAGACGTTGGCGTCCAATGGCGTAGGGATCAGGGCCATTTCATGGCTCTGGAAGCATGATGCCCTTCCAACGCGCCGGCTCGTCCGAGCCATGTTCCGTGTAACTTCATTCTCTTCCGACAGGACGCCCGAATTGTCGACGCCTGTATTGGTGTCCGATTGAGCGGGTAACGCTGCCAGCAAACGCGCGTCTGAAGACGCCGTAAAGGGACTTTGCTGGTCTTCTCGCGCGGCCGTCGGCAGAGGAGTGATATTCGCATTCAGCTAACACTAGGGGCGCGTCAATGACTTCAGTTATTTCTTCTCTGAGCATCAATCAGATTAAGGCTCTTTCCACCACAACCATCAAGCAGCTAACCACGGCCGACGTGGCAGCACTGAGCACCACTCAGATCAAGGCGCTGAGCTCGACGCAGATTTCCGCGTTTGAAACGCAGGATATCTCCACCTTCACCACAGACCAGATCGGCGCTGTATCGACGAGCGCCATTCTCGGCTTGAACCTGGACCAGCTGGCGGTTCTCTCCGCGACCCAGCTCGGGGGTCTTTCGACCGAACAGGTCGCCGCGCTCACCACAGCGGACGTTGCGGGCCTCTCCACCGACCAGGCCAAGGCTCTGAGCACCAGCCAGATTGCCGCTCTGACCTCGAAGCAGATTGCAGTTCTCTCCACTGACGATGTTGCCGTTCTCTCCACCGATCAGATCGGTGTGCTGAAGACCGCTCAGGTCGCAGCCCTGAAGTCCACACAGATCGCAGCTCTCTCCACCGATCAGGCCGCCGCACTGAGCTCCTCGCAGATCGCAGCCCTGACGGCCTCTGAAGTCAGCGCGCTCTCCACGGCTGACATCGCGACCTTCTCCACCGACGAGATTGCCGCCCTCTCCACCTCGGCTCTGTCGGGCCTGACCTCCGATAAGGTCGC
>NZ_AUFB01000026.1 GCF_000426285.1 Rhizobium leucaenae USDA 9039
CCGCTGATCGGCCCGCTATTTTCGCTATGGCTTCCGCTGATGACAAAAGTACGGGGCGACCTCGTTAAGGAGCAGGAAGTCTACGTCGCAATCATTCGAACGGCTGCGTTTGTTTCATTGCCTGCGTTCAGCGGTCTGATTGTCGTCTCTGATGATATCGTCGCTTTGCTCTTGCCGCACACCTACAACGGGGTTGCGCCGATCATTCGGGCAGTCGCCATCACATCCTTGATGATCCCGATCTCGTGGTTTAACCCAATTGCCATGAACGCCTTGAATATGAACCGGGCTTCATTGAAGTATAGTATCGCGGTGGCGATGACCTGCATCACGGTACTGTTGTGCTTGCCGAAGATTTCTCCCCAGGCTGCCATTATCTGGATGTCGGTGCCCGCTTTGGCTTACGGTCTTGCCGGAAATCTATTTCTCCATAACAGACTGGGATTGTCGCATCTTTCAGGATACCGGGGTTTGGCCCCCGCAGTAATTGCATCTGCTTTCATGGCTCTTGCGACGTGGTGGGTGAGGTCAGAAATGCTCGATTGGAGCATTGGCGCCTGCACAGCTGACGCTCAAGGTCGCACGAAACGATTTGCTTTTGCGGCTTTATTCATATCCTTACGGCGGAAGTAGATCGCTCGTCCGCACCGGATTGGGCTGTGCCCCTGTACAACGAGGATCTGTTCGTCCTTTCGCATGGACTGGATGATCTCGTGCGGAAGGATCAACTGTCTCCGCTGAAAATTCACGCTCTCCGACCTCGGTGCTGCGCCATGTTTATTGCTCCAACCGACATTGCGCGAGCGCCCATGAACCTCGATGGTCATTTCTCCACACTGGGCCGAAACAGTGCGGGCGGTTTCGAGCGCCTTGATGGCGGCATAGGAGGCGAATGCGCATCCGTCGATCCAAGAGGTCGCACCATTCTTCCCGAAATGTCGCTCTAGCTGGCCCACAGATTGATACATCAGCATCATGGTAATGCCATACTTGCGCCCGCGGTCGCGCGCTTCCTCCAGCGCCCGCATGTAGCCTAACAAATCCACCTCATCCAGCATGAAGAGGGCACGGCGCTTGAAAGCGCCATCGGCTTGAATCATAGCGTTGATCAACGAACCGATGATCACCCGCCCAATACCGGGATAAGATCGCAAGATGGGCGCGGGAATGTTCAGGAATACGTCCGTGTTGCTTTTGACAATGTCGCTTGATCTAAAGGTATTCCCGCAAACGAGGGAGGCGTAGTTCTCAAGCGAGAGCCACTGTGTATCCTTTGATGCGGTCGAATACACACCGCTGAAGGTCTGCTCGGTCATGTTCGTGAACACGCCCAGCGTTTCGCGAATGAAGGCGGACCTGGAGTTCGCCTGGATGTCGCGAAGCATAGCAAGCACCGAAGGCTCAGGCTCGGACACGATCAGACGCAGGCTGCGAAGGTTGCGCCGCCCGGCATATTCGGGTGAGAACATCACGTGGGCGAGCAGCCCGGTTAAAAAATTATGCGCTTGGCTCTGGAAATACGATCCCGTGGATGAGTCAAAACGCGCGCTGTCCGACAATAGCATGTGGGCGATGCCAACGATGTCCTCCTCCTTCTGCTTCGAGGCCTCGATCCCATCGAGAACGTCGAAACCTACGACCGGATTTGTCGGGTCAAGCACCATAACATCGCGTCCAAGGGAGTGGACGCGATGCCCTATAACAATGGGGGTGACTTCGGTGGAGGGATCGAGGCAGATCAGCGGACCAGTATAGCGAAGTGCGGTCGGCACTACGTTGCTTGTGGTCTTGAATCCGCCGGAACCGGCAAAGAACAGCATGTGGGTGGAATCGAAGTCCTGCTTGTAAGTGAGCAATGGAGCCTTGCCACCCTGACCCCATGTGCTCCAATCGTCGGGATCGAACGCCAGCTTCTGAATGACTTCCTTGTCGACGCGATATCGCTCTCCGACCACAATCTCGCCATCCGGCGGGAACAGCTTGGCGGCTGCCGCCATCGAGAGCCAGTCGGCATTTCCGAAGATGCCGTGCTTTGCGCGTTTGACTTGCTCGGGCACCACGACGGAAATGCGGGCGGCAATTGCTGTCGCCATGAAGCCGGCCAGCGCGCCGATAACCGCGCTGATATCCAGATATGAGAGCGCCTCCTCCCAGGAAACTATTCCGTGTTCCACCCATGGGATAAGGCGGCTATATTCGCGTAACGCATAAAACCCAGCCACAGTTAGCAAGCATAAAAGGCTCGCCACTGCTACGGGTCGACGTCGATGCAACGGCGATGTCGAGACGATTAAAAGTCCCGCAAATGGCCCGAATGCGAGGGCCGGGATCGGCGCGGCCCGGAGAAACCAATAGGTTGCTTTGCCGGGCAGGTCGGCAGCGATTTCCTGCCATCGCCAGCTAGTGATGTAGACAGTCGTCGCGGTGACAGCGACTGGCACGAGAACAAGCAGAATTCTCGGATGTAATTTGCCCTTCAACGCCATTTTGCGCTCTCGTCAGTGCGTGGCGAGAGGTTGTCCAATGAAGGAGGCTTGAATGCCTGTTCGCCGGCATCGCACAGCCGCCGATGTTCGACTGAGCCCGGGACAACTTTCGCTAGCTCAAGCAAGCCGCCGAGAAGAAAAGCCCTATCGGCCCTCAGCAGCCCGGCTTTGACGACAATGCCGCCAAGCAGGAACTTCTCCCGAGCTTCTTGTTTGCGCTCAGCGGTCATGTGAACGTTGCGCCTCCGCTCCAGCCCCGCGATCCGCTGACCGATGCGTCTGAGCACCTGGGTTGGCATCCCCTTTTTTTGCATCTTTGCGAAATCGCGCGGCGATCTCTTTGAAGATCTGATCAAGCTCGTCGTCACTAATCTCCATCTCCGCCAGGCCTAACTTCATCGCGGCGCGCGAGAAGCGCTCGGCGGATTTAACTATCAAAATTCTCTTTCGTTCAAGAAGCGTTTCGATCTGTGCGTCGAGATCAGATATGGATGATTTCATAGCTTTTTTCCCATTGCTGGACGTGACAATCGCATTGTGAAATGCCATTATACTGACTAGAACAAATTAGTAAAATAGGTTATTTTTGCGCCGATTACCAATGCGAAGTGCGAAAAGGATTGAGACCTATCATGGCAATTATGTTCATCAGAGCGGAGATGATCAGCAGAGGTGCGGGGCGCAGCGTCGTCTCCGCGGCCGCTTATCGTCACCGAAAGAAGATGGTGGACGAACGGATCGGCGTTGCGTTTGCCTATAAGCGTCGCCGATCGGATCTGGTGCACGAGGAGTTGGCGTTGCCTGACCAGGCGCCGGATTGGCTGCTTGGAGCAATTGATGGGCGGACGGTCGCCAGCGCCAGCGAGGTCTTGTGGAATGCTGTTGAAGCTTTTGAAAAAAGGGTGAATGCGGAGCTTGCTCGCGAGCTGATAATCGCCCTACCGGAAGAGCTTACGCGGGCCGAGAACATTGCGCTTGTGCGCGAGTTCGTGCGCGATAATTTGACCAATAAAGGTATGGTGGTCGACTGGGTTTATCATGAGAGACAGGGCAACCCCCATATTCACTTGATAATGACCTTACGTCCACTGACCGAGGACGGGTTTGGGCCTAAGACTATGGTCCTGGTCCGAGAGCACGGTCAGCCGCGGGGCGGGGTCGGGTCGGACGGTCCCGTGGAAAACACTGTTCGTCGCAAATGGGGTGGCGACCGCAAGACGCTAAAGGCGTGGAAGATCGCATGGGCCGAAACGGCCAATCGCCACCTATCGCTTGCCGGCCATGATATACAACTTGATGGCCGCTCGTATGCCGAGCGGGGATTGGGGGGTATCGCTAAGACACGTGTTAGCATAGCGAAGGCTGTCCTGATTAAGAAGGGCACGGCAATGTTTTTGTCGCCGGCTGAGCTTGCGCGCCGACAAGAGGTGGTCGACAGGCTGCTTGCCGATCCGGAGCTTCTCTTAAAACAAATCAGTAACGAACGGTCCACTTTCGACCAAAGCGATATCGCCAAGGCTCTGCATCGTCATGTCGACGATTCCACTCACTTCGCGAATATCCATGCAAAGCTGCTAATGTCTGATGAGCTTGTGGTACTAAAGCCACAACAGCTCGACCCCGAAACAGGAAGGATGGCCGAACCGGCTATTTTCACGACGCGAGACATGTTGCGAGTCGAATTTGAGATGGCGCGGTCGGCGGAAGTTTTATCAAAGCGCGTTGGGTTCGCCGCTGCGGAGAAGCACGTCGCCGCCGCCATCAGACTCGTCGAAACGCGCGATCCTCAACTGGCCTTTCGTCTGGATGGAGAACAGATCGGCGCGATCCGACACATCGTCCGGGACAACGGTATTGCCGCCGTTGTCGGTCTTGCTGGCACCGGCAAGTCAACGCTTCTGGAAGCTGCGCGTATAGCCTGGGAAAAAGACGGCCGACGGGTCGTTGGCGCAGCCCTTGCAGGTAAGGCGGCGGAAGGATTGGAGAAAAATTCGGGAATTCGCTCGCGAACACTGGCCGCTTGGGAGGTCTCCTGGGGTGCTGATCGCGACAGCCTTGGGCGTGGTGATGTGTTCGTCATCGATGAGGCCGGCTTGGTTTCGTCGCGTCAGATGGCGCGTGTTTTGAAGGTCGTAGAGGACGCAGGCGCAAAGGTGGTTCTGGTTGGTGATGCAATGCAGTTGCAGCCGATTCAGGCGGGTGCTGCGTTCCGTGCCATTGTGGAGCGTATAGGCTTTGCTGAGCTTGCCGGCGTGCGCCGTCAGCACGAGGATTGGGCACGTGATGCATCCTACTTATTTGCGGTCGGCCGGGTGGAAGCAGCGCTCGATTTGTATGCCGCGCAGGGCCACATCACCGAAACAAATAGCAAGGAAGAAGCCATTGGAAGGATCGTTGTCGATTGGACAAAAGCTAGGATTGACCTTCTGGGCGCAACCGATTCTGAAGATAGTGCTGTGCGTGTACGCGGCGATGAACTACTCGTTCTTGCCCACACAAACGCGGACGTTAAGCGGCTCAACGAGGCCGTTCGCGCGGTCATGGTCGAACGAGGGATCTTGCACGAACAGCATGTCGTCATGACAGAGCGCGGTAAGCGCGAATTCGCCGTCGGAGACCGCATCATCTTCCTCGAGAATGCGCGCTTCGTCGAACCACGGGCTGGACATCTCGGGCCACAGCACGTGAAAAACGGTATGCTGGGGACGGTCAGGGCGATTACCGGGCGGGATGCCCACACACTGCTATCGGTCCGCCTAGATAACGGCCGCAAGGTAGTCTTTGGCGAGCACAGCTATCGCAATATTGATTACGGCTATGCGGCAACAATTCACAAGTCACAGGGCGCGACCGTCGATCGGACTTTCGTATTGGCGACCGGCGCGATGGACCGGCATCTAACCTATGTTGCAATGACACGTCATCGCGAGCGGGCGGATCTTTATGCGGCGAAAGAGGATTTTGTCCCGCGGAGGGATTGGGAAAAGCTGGTGCGTATTGACCATGCCGCTGGACTCAGTGGTGAGCTGGTGGCTGTCGGCCAGGCTAGGTTTCGGGACGATACCGATGCCAATCTAACTCCCTATGCTGACGTGAACATCGAAGGTGGAAAAAAGCATCGCGTGTGGGGCGTTGGTCTGCCTGCTGCGTTGGAGAAGGGCGGTGTTCGCGTCGGTGATGTCGTGAGTCTGCGTAAAGACGGCATCGAGCGAGTAATGGTAAAGGTGCCTGGTATCGACACCGAGACCGGCGAAACACGCTTTGAGGACCGGCTGGTCGAGCGCAACGTGTGGACGGCGCAGCGGCTTGAACATGCCGGGTCGAGCAGTGAATTTGCTGGGTCGCAAAGCCATAGGCCGGAGTTGTTCGAGCCACTGGTCGAACGCCTGTCGCGCTCGGGCGCAAAGACGGTGACGCTTGATTACCAGAACGAAGCTAGCTACCTGCGTCACATCGATGATTTTGCGCGCCGCCGGGGCATTGTCCGCCTTGCCGAAGCTTCCGCTGAGGTCGAGGAGGCGTTATCCAGACAATGGGCAAGGCTTGTCGGGAGGAAGGAAAGATTAGATGAGCTTTGGAGGCGCGCCAGCGTTGCATTAGGGTTGGCAATTGAAAGGGAACGGCGCATATCCTACGACGAGGATAGGAGGATGTCACAGCCGGCGGCACGTAAGAACGTGGTGGGCGTTCCGCGCTATCTGATGGCGCCGACGATGACATTTCCTCAGAGCCTGGAGGAGGACGCGCGCCTAGCTCAGATGGCATCTCGAGAGTGGAAGGAGCGGGAAGCCAGTTTGTGGAGCGCGCTCAACGCAATCTATCGCGATCCGGATCAGGCCCTCATCGTGCTAAATCGAAAAATTTTGGCAAATGATGGAGAGCCGAGACGAATTATAGAGGCTCTCGCTCGTGTGCCGGATCAACTGGGGCGACTGCGCGGATCAGAGGATCCGGCACACGGCGGAATGCCGCGACACGAACTCCACGAGGCTATGGCTGCTGTTGCAAATTTGATTCCTTTGGCAAGAGCTCATGCTGAAGCGTTCCGGGTGGATGCTGGTTATTTCGAAAGACGCGAGCAGATTCGACGTTCCGCAATGTCCGTGTCTGTTCCGGCACTCTCCGAAAACGCGCTTGTTCTGCTATCCGAAATCGACGCGGGGCGTATGAAAGGCGGTGAGGATGCTTATAAATCCGCATTTTCTCTGGCCGCCGAAAATTCGGCGGTGATGCGGGAGCTCAATCAACTCGGCGAGGCCCTGACGGCGCGCTTCGGTCGGAGCGCTTTCACGTCGAAGCCCGATATCGTCGCCGAGCGCAGCATGATCGAGCGCATGCCCCCGAACCTCACATCAGAACAACGCGGGGAGCTCGTAAAGCTATTTGAACTCGCAAGGCATTTTGCCGAAGTGCATCAGGGTGAGCGGCGTAACCCTTCGCAGGTCTTCGCCACCGCCATTGTTTCTGACGACAAAATTGTGCTTCCAATGCTGTCCGCCGTCTCCGAATTTAGGACGCCCGTTGAAGAGGAGGCTAGGCACCGTGCGTTGGCCAGGTCCGATCATCAGCGGCAACGTGCACGACTTGCCGAGAGTATGACGCACGTCTGGCGTGATCCTGCAAGTGCGGTTGAGACAATCGAGGACCTCATTCTCAAAGGTATATCTGCCAAGCGCATTGCAACCGCCGTTCGCAGCGATCCAACTGCGTATGGCGCGCTCCGCGGTTCCGGCAGAACGATCGACCGCCTGCTTGCACCCGGTCGTGAGCGGAAGGATGCGCTGCAAGCAATTGCTAAGGTCGATGTCCACATCAAGGCGTTTGCGTCTTCTTACGCTGCGGCATTCGATCGGGAGAGGCAAGCCATCACAGAAGAGCGTCGGCGCATGGCTATCGCCATCCCGGGATTGTCGCAATCCGCACAGGACGAACTGTCAAGATTGACCAAAGCTACAACGCTGCGCAGTCAGGATTTAGATGCCGCGGTCCACGCGTTGGACCCACAAGTTCGCGCGGAGTTTGCCGTAATCAGCAAAGCGCTCGATGCCCGTTTCGGCCGAAACGTGATTGAGCGTGGCGATGAGCGTGCCGCCAACTTTATATCCGCCACACAGCGCCAAGAATTCGAGGTTATGCGTGAATCTCTGAGGGTGTTGCAGCGGGCGGTTCGGATCGGCAGTCAGAAGATTGTCGAAGAGCGTAATAAACGCTCGATCAATGAAACACATGAGATCGGGAACTAGGGGTCGCGAACTATGGCGGCAGAAACGACGATCTTCCTTTTCGTCAAATGAGTGCACCAGTGCGACTGAGATGCACCTGCCTTCGGTCGAAAATTCCAGCGTCAGCCGCCGACCGTGATGCGGTGAGTGAACGCCAAAGCCAGAGCACACCCATCAGGAACAATCCGGCTTATGCAAGGCCGAGCCGACGACGTGCGCGCTCGAAAACCATCGGCGTCAAGGCAAAGTACGCCTACGCGGTTCGTTAAAGATCGCATTTCTTGAGCCGCGGTAAGGCAATTGCGAGACCGGCGAAAAATTAGAGCAAAGTGTGTTCAAGGGGAACGGCCCTTTGCTCTAGCTCTTGTTTCAACGCGTCTTTCCGACCTCGATGTTTCCGCAAAGTCGCGAAGCTTTAGTGCGAGAAGCCGGCAGCCGTCTCGCTGAGGCTCTTGCCCTTCGTCTCGGGCGCCAGCCATTGCGATAGGGCAGCTCCGACGCCGGCGATGGCAGCAGCAATCAGCATGGTCACCGAGGTGCCTAGATTGGCCATGGACCATGGCAGCAGGAAAGTGCCGAGGCCGGCCCCGACGCGGCTGACGGCAGCTGCAAAGCCCGTGCCGATTCCGCGGATTTCGGTCGGGAAGACCTCGCCCGGGTAGATGCTGGTCAGCGTGCCGTATCCTGCATTGAAGAAGGAGAAAGTGACGAACAGGGCCAGCACGACCATCGCTGGGGCGCCCGCCCACAGACCTAGAACCGTAAGCAGCACGGTGGCCACCCATTGTGGCGGCGCGGTCAGCGTGCGACGGCCGAACTTTTCGATCAGCAGGACCGTGGTCACGCTTCCGGCCAACGCCACGGCGGAGAGCGCGACCCCGCCTGCCAGCCCGCCGCCGAGGCCGTATTTCTGCAGCACGCTGTCGGCGAATGTGGCAATCGCGAAGTACGGCGTAACGGCGCAGAACCAGAATCCCGATACGAACAGGGTGGCTCTCCAATACCGGCCGGAGAACAGCATTCTGAAGCTGCCCTTCTGGTGACTACCCTCATGCTCCATATCGGCCGCGTCCGCAGAGCTCTCCATATATCGGTTGGCTATGGCGCGGGCCTGTTCGGTACGCCCCTGGTTCCAAAGCCAGCGTGGGGATTCAGGCATGCCGAGCCGGCCGAGGAACAAGGCCACCGAGATCAGGGTGCTTGTGCCGAGGATGAGCCGCCAGCCGAGGTCTGTATACTCGTTCAGCAAATAGCCCACGATGAAGGCGATCATGAATCCGGCGTACCAGGCTATGAGGGTCAGGCCCATAAGCCGTCCACGCAGCCGGCAGGCGCGAATTCAGACATCAATGGCCAGCCGACGGAATACTCGGCGCCGATCGCAATGCCCATCAGCAGGCGCACCACGAACAATTGCCCGGGCGAGTCAACAAAAAGTTGCACGGCGCCGACGAAGAGCTGCATGATCGAGGACAATAGGAACAGCGCCATGTCCATCATGAATAGCGGTTTGCGGCCATACTTGTCGCCAGCCCAGCCCCCAAGTGGAGAGCCAATCAGGATGCCGAATAATGCGCCTGCTGCGATAAGGCCCTCCCAGAATGGCGAAATGGCGAGATCTGCGGTCATTTTGCCGGACACCGGGCCGACGATTCCGAGGATGTAGCCATCCAAGAACATGCCGCCGGTAAGAACAATGATCATTCTCAGCATAAAGCGTCGTTTGAACGCCGCTGACGTTTCCTCCTGCGCGGTTTCGATCGAAATCGCCGCTGGTTTGTCCAATATTGACATAACGTTCCTCCTTATTTTTCCTGGGTGGACTGGTTGGGTGCGCTCAGATCGTGCTTCGTCGCAGTCCTCATTCGCGACGGCAGACTGCTTTTCCCGCCTGCTTGGCTGAGCGGCTCCGCTCCGCTCATTGTCGATGCGATGTCCGGCACGAGGATCGAACTTGTCGTGCGCCGAGAGACGTGCAGATAGATCGTCGGAATGGCGTCGAGGACCGTGATTTCGACGTCGGGCCGTAGCCCCCGGACCGGGCCTTTCATCATCATTCCGCCGCCAGAGGCCGTATTAGTGGCGGGCTAGGCGGGAGTGTTCTGGTTCGTGAATAGCTTTTTCACGACGAGGAGCCACGAAGCTTTTCAACCGGCAGTTTTACCACTTTGCTCCTGCTCTTGAATGTGAGTAGGGCCGAGTATGAAAAAATGGCTGTAGCCTTGCCTGTTTCCTCCGATGCATGCAGCGTACGCGGGTGGACTGTTCCTCGCGTCAAAATTGCCCTTTTAGGTCTGTCTGCACAACACTCGTTTAGGCAGAAAAAAATGCCTGATGTGCAGCCAGCGGATGGCCTGGATGGGTGGCGGCTGGAGGAGGTGGGTAGCCCTGGACTACCCGGCGGAAGGGTACGCCAGAGCACAGGGAGGTATTCTGGATATGGTTCATGATGCTGGCTACAGATTATCAAGACCACCCCCACGAGAGCGAAGCCCTTACCGGCGGGGATGGCCTCTGGGGCAACTTGATCGAGCGTGCCGTCGTTTTGGGAGATCGCCAGAAGGCGATAGCTTTCCTGCTGAATGCGATTCAAGCAACTGTGAATGGCGAGAGCCCAAGACTCCTGCATAGACTTCGCAACCTTGCGGGCTATGCCGTCGGTCTCAGTCGTTCGGATATTTGCTGCAAATGCGCAAGAACATGCTTCCCAGATGGCTGCCACGATGGGAAAAAGGCCCCGACGGCATCCAGGCACGACTCAACGTCCTTACCTGGGAGAGGGCGCTGGTGCGAAATGAGCTCACCGTGACCATGCGCCTGCCATGACACTATGTGGGAACGAACGTTTGAATGCCTTTGGAGAATCTAGAAGGTGGTTCGAATGCCGTTTCTAACAACAAGCCTGGGAAACCGAATGCCGCAGCAGTTCGACCTATTCGCTTCAAACGAGATCGCTCCGCGCAGGGCACTTGGCTCGTCGGCGACGAAGCGCCGGCCGGCGACGGCATTAACCGAAGACGAAATGGTCCACCACCTTCTGGCGACGGGCAAATATCGTATTCTCAAAAAACTTTGCACGCGTGACATTGCTGCGATCGCGCGTCCGGGATTTCCCTTGCAAGGCGTCATCCTCGATACCGAGACTACTGGCCTCGATCATCGGAAGGACGAGATTATCGAGATCGGCGCCATCGCCTTCACGTTCGACACGGCTGGCAACATCGGCGATGTCGTCGGCGTTTATGGTGGGCTGCAACAGCCGATGAATCCGATACCTGCAGATATCACGCGGTTAACGGGCATCACCGATGAAATGGTGTCCGGGCAAATGATCGACATGGCGCAGCTTCGTACACTGATCATACCGGCCGACATCATTATCGCCCACAACGCCGGCTTTGATCGCCCTTTCTGTGAAGCCTTCTCGCCGATCTTTTCCGGAAAGGCCTGGGCCTGCTCGGTCTCGGAGATCGATTGGACTTCGCGTGGTTTTGAAGGCACCAAGCTTGGCTATCTGATTGGCCAGGCCGGCTATTTTCACGAGGGCCACCGTGCTGTCGATGATTGCTTTGCCCTCTTTGAAGTTCTTGCGCAGGCAAGGGGGACGTTGAGTACTCCATTTGCCGAGCTCTATGAAGCCAGTGCGCGATTGCGCGTTCGGATCTTTGCGGAAAATAGCCCCTTCGACATGAAGGATCATCTCAAAGCACGCGGTTATCGTTGGGCGGACGGCAGCGACGGCGGACCGAAATCCTGGTGGATCGAGATTGCCGAAGATGCTCTTGATGATGAGCTGCGCTATCTTCGCTCGGAGATTTATCGCTGGAATGAGGCAGACCCGCCAACACAACGGCTCACCGCATTCGATCGCTTTAAGGCATGACGGAGGAGTGCTATCTATCTTGCCTGGAGCGATGCTCTCGTCGGGGAGGCAGGGTAAATGTCCCCCGCCCGCGACGATATCGCATGCGGCTCACGGTTCTGAAAAAGAACTGTAGGTAACGCGTGGACCTTGTCGCAATGGATGTGGCGCTGACGAACCACTATTTTAGGTTCTTTGTCTGAATTGCTCCTGTTGGTTCTTATGATTGTCCAAAATCCGTAACGCATCGGTGGGACCGACCGATGTACCACGGGCTATCTCGACAGAATGATGAGCCGATCGTGCGATTTCCATCACAGCCCAGAACTGGCACCATCGCTCGATGAATTGGCGGCGGCGGCCAAAGACGCCCTGGAAGAAATCATCGCTTCAGCGAATGAAGCGGGGTGGGTACGCGAGAGGTACTCGTCGCGCTGCTCGTGGTGGCTCACTCTCTCGAAGACGCCAATAGTGCCGACGCGGGTCCTGCTGATGATCCTCCCCGCTTGTTCTTTCAGGCGGGCGCCAAGTTTGATGGAGAAGACGATGAGCACCAACGGCACGAATGCGACACCCCGAGCAGCGGCGTCCCAAGGACGTGAGTCCGGTACCTGAAAAGCCCGAAAAGGCGGACAAAGAGTCCCTCGCGCCGCCAACTGTCCAACCTGCTGCCAGCCGTGAGGTCATTGCATGAACTTTCCGATGGGTGAACGTTTAGCCAATGCCGCAGATATAAATCCTCGTCAAGGGTTTGGAGCCTCGATAACCGTTATGCCGAAGTTCCAAGCACCGATCGCAAGGACTTTATCGTCGTCTCCCAATTTGCCACACCCGATCATGGTCCAAGTAAAGGATTACGAGGAAGATTGAGTTAGAGTAGCTCGCAGAACATTGATGGGCCGCCCTGAAAGGGCGACCCCGCGGAGCATCAAGATTTTGCTGTTTTTTAGGCACCGCGTGCAGGAAAACTGACGGCGTTGCGGTGAATGCACGCCATTCGATGACGCGCTGACAGAACGGCCTTTAACTATCCCGTGCCTTCTTTGCACAGCTTCATGTACGGCCTGTACTGTCTCTTGTGGGCGTTGTCTGAAACTAGGCTATCCTATCTTACGCGCCGCGAAACTGGTGCTTAAGCCTGCGCCGGTGTTCGGAACGTGTCGCCCTTGTTCAACAAGGCCCATACCACCCTGGCTATCTTATTCGCAGCCGCGACAGCGGCAACCTTATAGGGTCGCCGTTCGGCTAGCCTCGCAAGCCATGTATCTACGGTGTGCGCCTTCGCCTTCGCTTGCCGGACGAGTGTCATGCCCGAGACAAACAACAACGCCCTTAAAACCGGATTTCCGCGCTTTGAGATAGGTCCAGGTCGGCTTTTCCCACCGCTATTGTGTGCTCTGGGAGTCAGGCCCAGCCATGAAGCGAATTGCCGACTGGATTTGAATATGGTCGCATCCGGTACGTACGCTTTTATCGTGGATGCTGTAATAGGCCCGATCCCTGGTATGGCCAAGAGTCGGCGTGTGTCGTCTTCCTGTTTAGAAAGCAATGCAAGCTCTTTCTCGAAGCGAGCGATTTTGATATCGAGCGCTTCGATCTCCTCGTAGATGGCCAGAATGGCGTCCTGTACCGCTGGTGGTATCCCCGGCATCGCGCCATCGCGCAGATCTGTCGCCAATCGTTCAACCTTCGCAGTTCCAGTTCCCGTTATGATGCCGAATTCGGCGAGGTGACCACGTAGAGCCTGGAATGCCTTGGTTCTTTGTCGGATAAAGAGAGCTCGTGTCTTAATGAGGACGGTCAATGCTTGCTGCTCAACCGATTTCACGGGCACGGTCGGTATATCCGCCTGCGTAGCCGCCACAGCAATCGCCTGCGCGTCCAAGGCATCCGTTTTGTCTCGCTTGACGAAGGGTTTGACGTACTGCCCGGGAAGGATCATCGTTTGGTGGCCCAGCGCGCCAATCTCGCGCGCCCAAAAATGGCAGGCGCTTCCGGCTTCCATGGCAACGATACAAGGCGAAAGTGTCTTAAAGAACCCGATTACCTCCTCCCGGCGCAGCTTTTTGTTGAACGTCTTCCTCCCGCCGGCATCGGCTCCATGCACTTGAAATACGTTTTTGGCCAGATCCAGACCAATGACAACTGTGTGTTTCAAAATAAGCTCCATATGTTGAATCACGGAGCCACATAACGTCGGCTGATTAAACATTAATAAGAATCTAGGCCTTAAGGGAAGTCGGAGAGGAGGCCTGGTCGAGGATAGTGTCGGCAATGGTTGGATTGTCGATGATGTCGCACCAGGGGGCGTTTGCGGTGAGGGGCAATATACTACCTTAACGGCGGCCATCGATATTCGCCGGTGAGCGTTATATGCTCCATCCAAGCGGTGAGACGTGACGCACGGATGACGGAAAACTGCGGCATTCTTCCTAAGGCCCTCGGGAAAAGCAGGACAATGCGGCCGCGGGTGGCTGCGCGCATCGTAAACGCCCACGCCGACCTTGACCATGACTTTGCGTACATACTCGACGGATACAGCCAGCCTCTCGCAGAGGTTATTGCCGATATCCAGGGCGAAATTGAAGACTGGGAAGATGAAAGCTGAAGCGATTCAACGCGCATCGAGCGCCCGAACGGAGACACGAACTCCGTCCAACATTGCCGCTCATGGTAACGGCGAGATTTTTCTGATGACAGTATCGATACCCGCATTGCCGCTTTGAGGGATCGCTGCGAAGTCGGCAGATAGGACCGCGTCTTTCAGTGCGCGGGAATAAGGATGCTGGGGATTATCGAGGACTGCGCGCGCTTGGCCCTGCTCGACGATTTCGCCTTTGCGCATGATGATGATCTTATCGCTGATATAGTAGGCCGTCGCCAGATCATGCGTAATGTAGATAATCGAAAGCCCCAGCTCGCGTTTCAATTGACCGAACAAATTGACGATCGACATGCGCAGCGACGCGTCCACCATGGAAACGGGCTCATCAGCGACGAGAAGGCGCGGCTGAGGTATGAGAGCGCGGGCAATGGCCGTGCGCTGAAGTTGACCGCCGGACAGTTCGTGCGGGAAACGGCCTTTCACCTCCGCGAGACTAAGGCCGACATGCGCCAAGGCTGCATCCGCTATCCGCTCGACTTCTTGCCGATCCGGCCGCTTTGAACCTGCGGAAAAGTTGCGGGCGGTTTCGAAGAGATAGCGGTCGACCCGCTTCAGTGGATTGAACGCTTCGAATGGATTCTGCAGAACTGGCTGCACTTCTTTCATGAAGGCCCGGCGCTCGGACGCGCCGTGGACGGAGACAGCTTTTCCGCGGAAATCAAGCTCTCCTTCGGTGGGCGTTGTCTGTCCGAGGATCATTGACGCGATCGTTGATTTTCCCGAGCCTGATTCTCCGACGATCGATAGGATTTCCGGCTCTTGGCCGAGCTCGAAACTGACGTCTTTGACGGCCGTGATCTGGCGCCGGCCGAGGATACCACCCTGCCGGAAGATCTTCGTGACATGTGAGAGGGTGAGAAGAGCGCTCAAACCTGATCTCCCGTAACGGCAAAACAAGCCACGCGCCGGCCGGGCTCGACGGTAATTAGCGGCGGAACTTTTTGCATGCAGATATCCATCCGCTTCGGACAGCGTGGGTGAAACCGACAACCCTCCGGCGGTGTGGCGAGACTGGGAGGACGTCCCTCCAGCGACGGACGCGTCTGGACATCGCCGATACGCGGGAGGCTTGCAACAAGATGCTGCGTATACGGATGGAGCGGCATATCGAAGAGCTTTCGAGTTGGCGCTTCCTCGACCAAACGTCCGGCGTAAATGATTCCAATGCGGTCGGAGACCGTCGCGTGCACACCCATATCATGTGTGACGAATAAGAAGGACGAGCCCATCTCGTGCTGGATTTCACGGATCATTGAAAGAACATCGCGCTGGACGATGACGTCAAGCGCGGTCGTCGGCTCGTCAGCGATGATGAATTCCGGAGTCAATATCGTGGCAAGTGCAATGGTCATGCGCTGGCGCATGCCGCCAGAGAGCTCGTGGGGATAGGCGTCGAGCAGATGCGGATCAAGTTTCAGCCGCTGCAGATGAGTGGCGACTTTCTCGAAGAACTGATCCCTACCGAGTTTCATATGCCGGAGCGCGAAATCCGTAAAGGAATGACGGATGCGACGCACCGGATTGAGCACATTCATCGAGCCCTGCATGATATAGGATAAATGCAGCCAGCGGAGTGCCATGCGCTGCTCTGGTTTCATGGCATAAATATCTTGCGTCCCGCCAGCAAAATGGAACGTCACCTTACCTGACACGACCCTGAGCGGCGGCCGGATGGCACCAGCGATGGTCTTGATCAACGTCGTCTTGCCGCTGCTCGATTCACCGGCAACACCGTAGATCTCGCCGCGACCGATCGTCAGGCTGATATCGTCGACGGCGCGCACCTCACGGTCAACACCATAGAGGAAGGCGCGGTAATAGGCTTTCAGATTCTCGATTTCGACCAAGGCATCCATGGCTAACCTCCCATCCGATTAAGCCGGCTGCGTGGATCGTTGTATTCGTTCATCGACATGGAAAGCAGGAACAGCGCGAGGAAGAGAAGCACAATGGCGGCAACCGGTGCAGCCACCCACCACCAGGTTCCGGCGATCAGCGCCGAATGGGCATTGGCCCAGTAAATCATCATGCCCATGGTCGGCGTCTCGATGTCGGTAAAGCCGAGCACAGACAGCGTGATTTCCATGCCGATCGACCAAATCATGTTGTTCATTGTCGTAGCGAAGACGATCGGAAGCACATAGGGAAGGTGCTCCTCGACAAGGATTTTTCGCATGCTCATGCCCGAATAGACGCTCTGGGTCGTAAATGCCCTCGTCTTGAGGCTGATTGCGACCGAGCGAATGAGCCTTGCGTCATAGGACCAGCCGAGTGAGGCCATGATCACGATGAGAACACTCCAGGTCATGCTGTCCTTCAGCACGAAGTAGAACAGGATCAGCAATGGAAACTGCGGGATCACCATGATGCTGTCGTTGATCGCCATCAGCACCCTGTCGACAGCACCGCCGGCATAGCCGGCGATAAGTCCGACCAGCAGTGATATGATGCGAGAGAGGAAGGCGACGCCGATGCCGAAATAGAGGGTGTTGCGGAGCGCGGTGGCAAGCTGCCAAAAAACGTCCTGGCCGCGTGAGGTCGTCCCGAGCCAGTATTCGCTATCGGGCGGCATATCGGGCGGCAGGAGATAGATGTCCGTTGCCCCATATGGCGAGAAATAGGATAAGACAATCAAACTGACGATGACGGCGAAAAGCAGCAGGCCGCTCAAGAACTCCACGTTTTGCCGCGCGAGGTCGCGGATGATCGTAAACATGCTCTATTCCACCTTGATGCGCGGATCGATAAGCGGGCTGAGGACATCGATGATGAAGACGGCCGCCGCGACACCGACGATCGACAATGCGCTGAGGCCGAGTACGAGGCTATAATCACCGGCATGCACCGCCGAAATCAGCAGGTTGCCGATGCCGGGATAGCCGAAGACGATCTCCGTGATCACCGTACCGTTGAAGATGGCGCCGAGCGACATCGCAAGGCCGGTGAATTGCGGCACCATGGCATTGCGCGCGATATAGGAGCGGAGAATGCGCCTTTTCTGTACGCCGCCGAGCTCGGCAAAGACCACGTAATCCTCGGTGATGATGTTGGAGACCAGAGCGCGCATGCCGATCAGCCAACTGCCGGTGCCGACCAGGATCAGCGAAAGGGCCGGCAGGATCGAATGCTTCAGAATGTCGAGGACCAGAGCGAGGGACAGGTTGAGATTTGTGTTCATCTCATAACCGCCGTTGATCGGCAGGATCGGCCATAGATAGCCGAAGAGGATGATCAGCACGAAAGCGAAGATATAGTAGGGGATCGGCTGCATTGCGATGAAGATGAGGCTCACGGCCTTGACCGCCATGTTTTTCCGATAATAGCCAGCCAGCGCCCCGACTATATTGCCGAGGATGAATGTAGTCAGCGTCGAGACCGTCATGAGCCCAATCGTCCAGGGCAGGGAGCGCAGGATGATGGTCGAGACCGGCGTCGGGAAGGCGGAGAGCGAGGGCCCGAGATCGCCGGTCGCAAGACGGCCCCAGAAATGCACGTATTGCAGCCATATCGATCCGTCGAGACCGTAGAGTGCCCGAAGTGACTGCCGCATTAACTCGACGGCACGCGGATCTGACTGGCCCATCTGCTGAATCGAGCCGATGCTTTCCTCAACGGGATCGATCGGTGTGAGATGCGTCACGAAGAATGTCGCGGAAATGCCGATGAAGACCACGAGCAGGAACTGGCCGAACCGCCTTAATAAGAAAACAGGATAAGACGCCATACCGCGGTTCTCCTTGCTGCTTGCACTCGCCCAAGAAAGTTCGCCGGACCTGCTTAGTGTCCGGCGACAGGTACCTGACGCGGCAGATACCGCGTCAGGGTCGGGAGGATTTATGGTTGCGCCGGCCTCAGCTTGACCATCATCAGCCGGGAGTTCGCCCAATTGGGGACCGGATCGGTATAGGGATCGGCAATCGTCGGATAGCCTTTCCAGTAGGTGGTATCCATCGACGTGAAGACGTTATAGGACATCAGCGGAATGGTCGGCATTTCGCGGGCTACCAGTTTCAGATAGTCGTTGCCGAGTTCGATGCCCTTGGGATCGTCGGCACTGACCTTGCGAATGCTCTCGATGATCTTGTCAAGCTCAGGATTGGACCAGCGCTGCCAGTTGCGCGGCGGTTGGTTTTCACCCTTCTTGGCGACGAATTCCGAATGCCAGCTATCGAGGAAGAAGGAGAGATCGGGATCGCCGCCCCAGGTTTCGACGCTCCAGGCGATCGCCACCTGGAAGTCACCCGGTTGGAGTGACGTCTGCCACAGGCTCGTGGACGGAACGGCCTTGGAATCGATGCCAAAGGCGGCCCATTGCTGTGCGATCAGCGTTCCGGCGCGGGTGAAGACGGAACGGGTGTCGCCTTCAACACTCATGCGGATCTTGAAGGGCTGGCCATCCGGCGTCATCCACTTACCGCCAGTCTTCTTGAAGCCCGCCTTTTCCAGAAGCTCGGCTGCCGCCTGGGGATCGGGCTTCCACCAGCCGTAACCGAACGCGGTGTTGATGGCTGCCGGATCGGTCGGTATCTGGTCCTTGAATTTCGGCTGCTTACGCAGAATATCGGCGATCTGCTGGCCGACCGTCGGGTCATACGGTTTGATCTTGCGCTTGCCGGTATCGATCTCGAAGGTCTTGAGCCAGTCCTGCAGTGGCGCCTGGTAATCCTTCATGGCGATAGCGGTCGGTGGAACACCGAGGGCCGAAAGAGTGGCAGCGCCGCGATAGCTCGCCATATCCACGGCCTTGATGTCGATAAGCAGCGCAAGCGCCCAGCGCACATCCGGATTCTGGAAGGTGGGGTCCTGCGTGTTGAAGATCACGGCAGGAAGAGTCGGGTCGGGATGAGCAAAGGGGAAACCCGGGAACCAGCTATCGACGGTCTTGGATTTCTCCTTGAGCGTGAACATGCCCTCAGGCGTGTTGTCATGGATGATATCAAGATTGTGCTCGATCTGAGCAATAGTGCGTTTATCGGGCGGACCTGGGTCAACATAGGTGACGTACTTCGGCGCCGGCTCGCCGAAGCGGGCAAGCGAGGTACGCTGCCAATCGTCGCGCTTTTCCCAGGTATACCATTTACCCTGAGGGTCGTAGGCCTTTAACTTGTAAGCACCGAGCGAGATGGGATTGGCGAAGTCGTATCTGACCGGATCGGCCACCTTCTCGAAAACATGCTTCGGCATGATCCAAGCGCCGTTCCAGCGAACCGTGAAGAGCGCGTGAAAACGGGAATTCGGCTTCTTGAGCTTGAAGACGACGGTATAGGGATCGGTTGCCTCAACGCTTGCCACCTGCACGGAGAAGGCGGCGCTCCAGACCATGCCGGGATGGTCCATCTGCGTTTTGACGGTATAGACCACGTCGTCGGCGGTGAATTCCACCCCGTCGCTCCAATAAAGCCCCTTGCGCAGCTTCACGGTCATTTCGGTGAAGTCTGCATTATATTGCGGTTTGTCCGCGGCAAGAGAATTGTCCCAGGTCGAGCCGCCAAGTCCTTGCTCGGGGTCGATATACCACAGCGTATCCATCGTCAGTTGCTGCAAGCCGGTCGAAACGCCGCCGCCGCCATTGACCCAGATGTTGAACCAGCCGGGGTTCTTGATCGTCCCTTCCGGATTTTCGACGATGAGCGTCTCCTTGCGCGGCAACGAGGTATAGTCATCGGCCTTGGCCGCCGCCATCAGGCCGAGTGTGGCCAGGGCGACGCCGAATGCAAGCTTCTTCCAATGTTGCATGATCTCCTCCCTTTGAGAGCGACGGTAGAGCGGCCGCAGGGACGCCTACCACGTCGCAAGTTGTCGGTTCGCAGCCGCGTCAGGACTGAGCAAGTCAGGTCCGGGCTCCTGCGAACCATTCCTCCGGCTCGGTTGCCTCCTCGCAACGAGCCGGATATGCTTCCGTCAGGACCGATAGCCCTGCTGGCAAATGGTCATCACACCGACAGCCGGATGACACTGTAGGACAGCGGCTTCAGCGCCGCCCGCAGCCTGCCATCCTCGATTTTTGCAGTTTCGACACTGATCGGGATGACCGTTTCCGGCCGCGTGGCCGTATTGACAGCCTGCAGATCGCCATTGGTCATCTCCACCTGCTCGATAATGCGGGCATTTGCGAAGCCCTCCAGCCGGGCATCGAAATCGAGCGCGCGCTCTGTGTGGCGATTGACAGCGAAGAAGGTCAGGGTCTTGCCGTCGTCGGAAAGAACGGCCGACGCATCGAGATAGGGAACGTCATTCGCCTCGTCGCAATCATAGGTCGGACCATCGGTGATCAGTTGCAGCGCCGATCCACGGCCATATTTGGAGGCGAAATACAAGGGATAATAGATCGTCTGGCGCCAGGCCGGGCCGCCATCCTCCGTCATGATCGGGGCAATGACGTTGACGAGCTGGGCGATGCAAGCGATGCGCACACGATCCGAACGGCGGATGAAGGTGTTGAGAATGCCGCCAACCTGCAGCACGTCTTCGAAATTGTAGACGTCTTCTAGCAGGTGTGGCGCATCTGGCCATTCATCTCTCGCCAAGATCTCCTTGTCTTGCTGATTGGAATGATACCAAACATTCCATTCGTCAAAGGAAATGCCGATCGTCTTCTTTGATCGCTTCTTCGCCTTGACGTAGTCGATCACGCCGCCGATCGTCGTGATGTACCGGTCAAGCTTCGTCGTGCGGGCGAGATAGTTGAGCGTATTTTTTTCGCGATTGGCGAAATACATGTGAAGAGAGATGTGGTCGGCGCTGTCGTAGCACTGTTCGAGAACCTCTGCCTCCCAATCGGGATAGGTTTTCATGTCCGAATGAGAAGAACCGCAGACGACGAGTTCCAGGGACTTGTCGAAACCGCGCATAGCTTTCGCCGTCTCGTCTGCCAGACGCCCATATTCATAAGCCGACTTGTGGCCGACTTGCCAAGGACCGTCCATCTCGTTGCCGAGGCACCATAATTTGACGTCATGGGGGTTTGTCCAGCCGTGCTTGCGCCGCAGGTCCGACCAATAGGTGCCGGCGGGATGATTGCAATATTCAAGAAAATTCCGGGCAGCATCGAGGCCGCGAGAGCCGAGATTGACGGCAAGCATTGGCTTGGTGTTCGCTTTCTTACACCAATCGACGAATTCATTCACACCGATCTGATTGCTTTCGCGGGTGCGCCAAGCAAGGTCGAGGCGGACCGGGCGCTCCGAGCGCGGGCCAACACCATCTTCCCAGTTGTAGGCGGAAACGAAATTGCCTCCGGGATAGCGGCAATAGGGTGAATTCAGCTCACGGACCAGATCGATCACATCGCGCCGAAAGCCGTTTTCATCGGCAGTCGGGTGTTCAGGTTCATAAATGCCGCCGTAAATCGCCCTACCGAGGTGCTCGAGGAACGAGCTGTAGAGCCTGGAGTCGATGCTGGCGACACGAAAATCGCGATGGACAATAACATTTGCCTTCAACGGACCCTCCGATGTATGTATCAGATTTCTTGTTTTCGTTTGTCCATCTTGATAGCAACAAAGGATGCTGTCAATCGCGCTATGACTTTGTGCAGAGGCAACTGAAGCAGCAAAATAATTATGTATTTTCAGGCAGCTATGAAAATAGATGCAAGCTCACTGAGAAAGAAAAAATGCTTTTACTAATCAGAAATTACGATATGGTCATTAGACATATAATCTCATGACGATGTCTTGGCCGTAATTTCCAAAGCCGCGACCAAAAATATTCACGCCACCGGTATGGCCCGCATTGTCTGCGATACCGACGCGAAGGCGAATGGAAGAGTGCTGCGCAAGGGCAAGGTCGCTGACGGTAACATTGGAGGTCGAGACTCCATCGATCAAGGTGCCGCGGGTGGAGATGCGCCAGGTCTTCAGCTTGCCATATTGTGAGCCCTCGAGCTTCCACCAATCGGGCGTGAAGGCGCCGCGCTTGTCGCCGTAATCTCCTGGCGAAGTCCATGTGCCGATTGCCATCCCGTTGACCCACAGGGTGATGTCAGAAGGCCAGTCTGGATTGGTCCCCGGCACTTCCGAGGACAATTCCATCGCAAATTCGATCGCGCGCACATCCTTGTTCAACACTTTTGCGTTGTTGGGGAATTTGTATTCCACGTACCCTCTGCCAAACCAGACGAGGCCAGCCTGCATGCGTTGGGGATCGAGGAAATAGTCTGGAACGTCGAGCAGGCCGATCACGCTCTCGGTCGAGCAGAGACCGCAAGGCGCATGGATGTCGCAGCTCGTGTAGAGTCCAACGGGCATTACCACTTCAATAACGTCATCCTTTTTTTGGACGGCGGTATCCTCGAAACTGATCAGAATCTCGCTGTAGATTGCCGAGCAAATTTTCTGGCTGCCTTTGCGTGCCTTCGCAAGGCGGGATTCCACCAGCCCGGCCTCCTCCAAGATCTGAATACCCGTGGCTACCGTTGACTGCGGCAAATCGAGCGATCGGGCCATATCGTTGACGTTCATCGGCCCCTTCGAGCAAAGCAGCCTAAGAAGTTGAACGCGAACCGGTGCCGAGAGGGCCCTTATTGCGTTTTCGTTCTCATGGGCGTCAATGGTCAAGAACGACCGTTCCATTTGCTTCCCCTGGTATTCTCGAAACTTGTTTCATAACTACAATTTTGATATATAGCCTAGGATTCAGAGTAGAAGTCAATCCACTCGATCAGTATTTGCGTTGCCGGCGAAAAATGATGGGCGTATTGCATGCACAGCGACGCGAATTGCACGGCCATAGCGGCCGTGGCCTTCGTCTTTGCGTGTGGAAAAAACCCGTCATACCTTATCGGCCGTCAGGTTTCATCTTTGTCTGCCTCGGCCAATAGCCAGGCACTGAGGGCGTTGATCTTACGCAGGCGACGGCTTCGTTCTGGATAGGTAGGCCAGAATGCCCAATCGGCTGCCCATGTTTCGCCGAGAGGCTGAACCAGTCGGCCCTCGGCCAACTCGCGGCGAAAATAGCGGGGCGTGAGCAGGGCGACGCCGCGCCCATCCATGGCGGCGGGAGCACTGAAGACCTGCGGCAATTTCAGAACGCCCGTCGCGCCTTGAGGGAGATCCACGACGCTGCCGCGAAGGCGTCCGGGCAGACCTCAATCGCCGATACCTCAGTTGCACCGAAATCATGGTGAACTCCTGGGAAGCTACCCTTTGTCAAGCTGCCTAGGTCAGCGACTGGTAATGTGACGGCGGCTTCGCCGCATGACAAATTGGGCACGTCTGAAGGCGACTCGGATCTAGCACGGTTTGTGACCGAAGTACTGGCCAACGACTGAACGTCGACGTTTTCATTCGTGGCTCTTCAAAGGCCGTAAGAGTTTACATCGTCAAATTGTACGTTTGTTCTCTGAACGTCTGATATTGATGGTTCACTCACGATTTGCAGATGCTCCCGGCGATGCGGAACATAGCGCTTGAAGTCGGTCCGCCCATTCTTGTCAAGGAAGTGACGCAACTCGAGCATTTGCTCTGCTGTATAGGTTCGGCAGCCAGACGACGTTGTCGCAGGAACCGGGCCTTTGCCTTCGAGATGAAGCTTCTTGATGTGGTTTTGCGTGACGCCGAGATAATCGGCGACTTCGGCCAACGAGAACGCGCGTAGACCTTTTTCTGCGTCTGGTGGATACTGCTCCAATCGAAGCATGTTCAGATTGTCAGAAATCAGCTCTCCCTGCTGGAGAATCTCCTGATCAAAATCAGATGCCTCAATGTTGATTGCCATGTTCATACAGCCGATTCCAGAATAACGCTTTTAGGTCAGAGGCAGCGCAATAAGCGTTATTAATACTGGCGATTCTACCTCTTCGGCAAACTCCTTTTAGTTAACAATATCTTAACGTGTCTTTCGACCCCGTTCTTATTGACTGATCTTGTCTTTAAATTATTGATTATCCAGCGGAAAATAAGGATCTGCACGGCTGTCAAAATAGATGGGGATCGAGGAGGTGACACTTGTTCAACAAATGAAGGCATGCGGGATGGCGCCGGTCCCACGGATTTTAGCCAAGATCAGGTACGGCTCAACGCGTCGCTATTGCGCCTGAGCGGATATTCGACCGAGGTATCCTGATCGTCGCGGGGGTGGTGCCAACAGACGACACGCTAGGCTCTTGGTTCGCAGTTGGTGGTACGGGCAGTTCCTCAACAGCACCTCGGCATATAATCTTCATCCCTCTCTCAGCAATTCCACCCAACCAGCACAGAAGGACCGAGCGGGATAAGCCGACTGAATCGCTGCCAACCAGGCTTGGGTATGCGGCCAGGAGGCGCGTCAAGAGAACGGTGTCAATGAGCACCCGGTAGCGGTTCGGAGCCTGAAATGGGCGTATCAATCAAATGTTGCCATTTGTCGGCAGGGTAGGCCGCTTATACCTACTGTTGCTGGTAAGGCTAGTTTGGAATCATGATCGGAAGACGCTTGCTGATGGAACCGCAATGTTGTTGCGTCACTTAATCAGTCATTCCATCGATCGTGAGGCAAGGTCGAAAGTTGGCAACTAGAGGGCCGGTTTTGCGATGGAAGCATTCCACATGGCGACGTTATAAGCTCGCCCTACATTAGCGAAAAGAGCCTTTTAGCGGGAACCGATGCCAAGCCCTCCCGATTCCTCAGCCCAAAGTACCAGCGACCCGAGCACGGGTGCCAATCGCCTGCCGGATTCGGAGTTCGCTGGCGACAAAGTTGCGGCGCCGGCACCCTCGTCTGATACAGCGTCCAGTTCATCGGCCGATGCTGCGCGACAGGCTGATGGAGCCTTTGGCCAAAGCAGGCAGGCGACGCACAATCTACTGCGGGCACTCGGTCATGATTTGCGGGTAAGCGCGATCTTCGCAAAAGCCAGGGCCAAAACGGCCGCTTCGTACTTGAGAACGAAACTAAATACGCTGAGCGGGCCGGAAAGCCTATCAACAGTCCGCAGTTTTGGCAGATGGCTCGCAACTGCTTTGTCTAAACCGGTGAGCAATATTCGTGGCCTGCGGATAAGGCAGTTCGAAAATTGGCGACATGCTTCGCCAAATACCGGCTGGTGGAAAATCTCCATTGGATTGGCGGTTCTAGCCTGCGTGGTGGTCGGAAGCGTACTGGTGTGGGCACTGAAAGACGTGCCCTGGGGTGAAATCCGGGATGGGACGTTGAAGCCCGTCGTGGTGCTGGAAACCGCGGACGGAGCGCCATTGGTGAGACAAGGCCCTTATCAAGGGCCATATGCGCAATATGATCAGTTTCCACCGCATCTGATCGATGCTGTCCTCTCGATTGAGGATCGACGCTTCATGGATCATTTCGGCGTCGATCCCCGAGGGATTGCAAGAGCGCTTCTGCGGAACTTCGAAGCTGGCTCCGTGGTAGAGGGCGGCAGCACGATTACCCAGCAGCTCATCAAGCTGCAGTACCTCGATGCCGATCGGACGATAAAACGAAAAATCCAGGAGGTTGTCATAGCCGTTTGGCTGGAGTGGAAGCTCGGCAAGCAGGAAATCCTGACCCGCTACCTCAATAGCGTCTATCTGGGTGCCGGCGCTACCGGCATGCCGGCGGCCGCGCGGATCTATTTCAACAAAGATATCGAGGCTCTCAATCTACCGGAATCGGCGATGCTGGCGGGATTGCTGCGGGCGCCGAGCCAATGGAATCCGATCGACAATTTCGAAGGCGCGCGGCAGCGCACTGCCGTTGTTCTTGACGCGATGGTGGCCAACGGCAAAATTACCGCAGGCGAGGCGGAGGAAGCCAAGGCGAGCTTCGCCAAACCGCATCCGACAACGCCGACACCGCGCTCCGGCAGCTGGTTTGCCGACTGGATTTCGCCGCAGGCGAGCGAAATCGCCGGCGCCTCTCCGGGGTCAACCACGGTGCGGACGACGCTGGTACCGCGGCTCCAGCAGATCGCCGAAGAGGTCGTGAGAAAAGCCCTGGATGGTGAAGGAAAGTCAGTCGGCGCATCGCAGGCCGCTTTGGTTGTGATGAGACCCGATGGCGCGGTCGTTGCCATGGTGGGCGGGCGCGACTACAAGGCAAGCCAGTTCAACCGTGCCGTCACCGCGATGCGGCAACCGGGTTCCGCCTTCAAACTGTTCGTCTACTACGCAGCGCTGAAGGCCGGATTCACTCTGTCCGACCGGATTCTGGACGCGCCGATCGACATCGACGGCTGGTCGCCGGAAAATTCCGGCGGCGGCTATCATGGCTGGGTGACGCTTGCCGAGGCCTTTGCGCGGTCGCTCAATGCCGCGTCGGTAGCGCTCGCCGAAGAGGTCGGGCTCGACAAGGTGATTGCCGCCGCGCGCGAACTCGGCATTAAGACGCCGCTTGCCAACACGCCGTCTCTGACGCTCGGCACATCCGAAGTGAACTTGCTGGATCTCACCAGCGCCTATGCATCCGTCCATCTCGGCAAAGCGCCTGTCGAGCCCTGGGGCATCATGGACCTTCAAGCAGCAGGGCAGGCAAAGACGTTTCGAGTTGGCTCACAAGTAAAGCCGAGTGTCGACCTTTCCCCCTACCAGTCCGATCTCATTGGCCTGCTGCAGTTGGTGGTCGAACGCGGCACTGGACGAGGAGCCGACCCCGGCACGTTTGCCGCCGGCAAGACCGGCACCAGCCAGAACAATCGTGACGCTTGGTTCGTTGGGTTCACGGAACCGCTCGTCGCTGGCGTGTGGGTGGGCAATGACGACGGCACGCCGATGAACGGTGTCACCGGCGGCGCCTTGCCGGCACATATTTGGCGGGACTTCATGCGGGAGGCGATGGCTGAGCCCGCGCCGAATCCACCGCAATCGACGGAAGCGGCGATCGACAACCCAGGAGCAACGCAGGTCTGCAACATCGCTGCCTGCTCCCGCACCTATCGCTCTTTCCGCCCCGCCGATTGCACCTATCAGCCCTATGCCGGCGGACGGCGGCTTTGCGAAAAGTGATATTCGCTTTGGCGACAAGGTCTCTCAACATGAAAGGGACCATTTAGGGGCGGTGGCAGGCGTCACATTCGGAGGCCGGACAGAAGATCGCGCACTATCAACGCTCTGATAGCGCAGAAAACTGTTGCACCAGGGACGGCAACCACCGAAGCGAATTGGCGAATGTGGCCGCTCCGGTAGCTCCTTGTTGGTCTTCTTAGAGCGGTCTGACGTTTTCCGCCTTGGACTTGCCGGTCTTACGGTCCTGACCGAGATCGTAGGAAACGGACTGCCCCTCTTTGAGCCCGTCCCCATATTGCAGGGCGGAGACATGTACGAAAACGTCAGTTCCTCCGGATTCCGGCGTAATGAAACCAAAACCTTTGTCGGAGTTGAAAAACTTAACCTTGCCGGTCGGCATGATATTCCTCGTGTTGTGTCGGTTGGTCGCGGCGGCAACCTAGCGGTCAACCATTGCCAGATCAAGCCGGTCCGCTGCAGCGCTCGGCGGCGCGATCCTCGGGTTCGAGTGCTTGAAAATCATGTCAGTGCCTCTTCTTCTGCTGGTGCGGCTTGGGCATTGCCGCCAAACTGCCGGAAGCAAGGTTAAAGACTAGGCCGGTGTAAATATTTTGGCGGACAGACAGTGTCGGGAACGGATGTGCGGCCGATCGAATGATGCGAACTAGCGCCGGATGTCGGCTGCAGGTCTTGGATTCGCTGTCGAAGAGCTCGCGGAGAGGGAAGTCACGATAAAGGCGTCGCGGGTTAACCCATCCTCTGCATGCGTGGTTTAACGCCCACGTAGAAAAGTCATCCAGAGCGTTTGCCTGTCCTCGACATTGCATGCGCTTAGGAAGAATGGGGCAGCGATCTTTATCGGAGAAGGCGCTCCGGCGTTCGCTTCGGCCGGATGCCCTCTCGTTGCCCATGCCTTGATGCCAAAAACGCCGGTTCGGATCCCGGTCAGGACGGCCGGCATATATCGATGGCTAAGTGAGTTCAGACAGAGAGCTTCCTAATGCGACGAGAGGCATCGCTTCCGCTTTGTTTCCCAGCGGAAAGGTCTCCAGTCCTGGGTAGACGACGATGCGTCGCGACGGATTCAGATCCTCGCACGCAAGATAGAAACCCTTCTCGAGTTTTGGTGTCAGGCTTCGCTTGATTTCGATTGCCCAGGGATGACCGCCCGGCGGCGTGAGAAGCAGATCGATTTCGGCACCGGCGGAAGTGCGATAGAAATTGCTCTGTGTTCCGGCCGGCGCCGCGGCAATCAACGTCTCGATCACGAAACTTGCCCAACTTGCGCCTGCGACCGGGTGACCGAGCAAATCCTCTTGAGTGGTCAGCCCCAAGAGGGCGTGGGTAATGCCACTGTCGCGAACATAGACCCGTGGTGACTTTACAAGACGCTTTCCAACGTTTGCATGCCAAGGCTCCAGGCGTCGGACGAGTAGCAGATCAACCAGGAGGTCGAGATAGGAGGCGACTGTCTTGCCGTTGACGCCAAGTGCACGTGCAAATTCTGCGGCGTTTAGAAGTCCGGACTGATGATGTGCGAGCATGGTCCAGAAGCGCCGTAATGTCTCGGCGGGAATACGGGGGCCGAGCAAAGGAATATCTCGCTCCAGGTATGTGCGAATAAAATCTTGTCGCCAGCGCTGGCTTGTACGATCACTCGCAGCGAGCAGGCTATCCGGGAAACCACCTCGTAGCCAGAGCGTATTGAGCTGTTCAGCTGGCACTTCCATGCCGTTGACCGGCGCCATTTCGAGGTAAGCGATGCGCCCAGCCAGCGTCTCGCCCGACTGTTTCAGCAAGTCGATGGATGCGGAACCAAGCAGCAGGAAATGCCCAGCCTTTCTCCCGCTTCGACGGCCGCGGTCGATAAGTCCGCGCAAGTTCTGGAAAAGATCAGGTAGCCGGTGGACCTCGTCCAGGATGATGAGCTTGTCGCTATGCTGGCCGAGATAGAGTTCCGGCTCGGTGAGCTTGGCGCGATCGGCATCTGATTCCAGATCGAGATAGATCGATGGACGATGGTCGGCTATGGAGAGCGCCAATGTGGTTTTACCGACCTGGCGCGGGCCGATGAGAGCGACCGCTGGATTCGTGTCGAGCAGTTCGTTCAGGTCGGATGCTATTCGACGATTAATCATCCTCGCATTTATGGAGTGCAATTCCAGAATTGCAAGGACAATTTGGGAAGCCTCCCCGCAGACCAGGATGCCGCCGCTACATGAGCAAGCGCGCAGCGCGCCCGTTCTTTCGTTCCACATCGTTATAGTAGCTGGATGCTTGCTGAACGGAGCGACGTCGGGATTGCCCCATGGCTTCTAGAAGGGGAATGCCTCGATTGGCCGCTTCCGTTAGATAACCCGATCGCAGACCATGCGCGGAGAACTCGCCCACCTCCAGCCCCGCCGCTGCAACCCTTTTCTTGACGATGTCATTGACTGCCTTCGGATCGAGCGCCCGTCGTGAAACATTGCCCCAGCGATCGATCGCCCGGAACACGCTGCCGCGATCGATCTTGGCGGCTGCCAGCCAGGCATTCAGTGCCTCGACCGGCCGGCCGGTGAGATAAACGACCTCGTCCTGGCCGGCGCCGGAATTCTTGGTGCGGCCGAGATGGATGGACAGACAGGGGAGGGGAATATCGTCAGCGATGACCGGCGCCTCGACCGTCAGCTGCTCCTTGCGCAGGCTGGCCACTTCGCTGCGGCGGCGGCCGCCGGAGGCAAAGGCGACCATCAGGATCGCCCGGTCGCGCAGATCGTGCAGGCTGTCGCCGCCACAGGTCGCCAAGAGTTTCGCCAGCACGTCTGACGTGACCGGCTTGGCGCTCTTGCGACGACGTGGCCGGGGCACGGCGCGGACCGCGAGGCGAATGGCGGCTTTCAGGGCAGGGGAGGCGAAGCCACCGTCGAAGCCGCGCCACTTGGTCAGGGTCGACCAGTTGGCGAGCCGACGGCGCACGGTGTCCGGCGCATGCGGCCCGGCAGCCCGCAGGAAGCCACCATCTCGCAGGATCCGATCAACGTCGACCGGCATGCCGTGATCGGGATCGCTGTGGCGTCTCGCCGTGTCCCACAAGTGATGGGCGACGAATTTCAGCAGCAGCGCCTCCGGCGCCGGCCAGGGCAGGGGAGATCCGGTCGCGGCGAGCGACCAGGCTTCCAGATAGGCCAAATCGGACGCCAGCGCCCGTAGGGTATTGTTGCCCATGCCCTCGTTGACCAGATGGCGCAGCGTCTCGACGTCCTGATCGGTCAAAAGCTCGGCGAGCTTGTCGCGGCGGTCGATCGGCAGGATGGCGGCCATGGTGTCGAGCGCTTCGGCTCGGCGCGCGACATCGGTGGTAAGCGGGGCTGGAGACACGGCCATCAGGCGCTCTCCGCCTGCGGTCGCCAGCGCGCGATGATGGCTTCGATTTCGTCACGGTAGTCGTAGGGGTAGACGACATCTTCCTCGCGGGCGAGAAAGGTGAAGATCGTCGCCATGTCCTCGCCGATGTGCGGATCGACATTGGTAAGATCGGTGGGATCGAAACGGCCATGCACCTCGGTGTTCCACCAGGCGAGCAGGAAGTTGGCGACCCGCCGGCCTTGGCCGGTGTCTTCATGGGCGACGTTCAAGAGTTTTTCGAGGGCAAATCTGACGCGGTCTTCCATGGCATTCTCGAGCTTGATTGGCGATCGTCCGTCAGCGGGCTGATGCCGGATGAAGTTTCAGGTCCGTCTGGCCGAAATCGTTACCTTTGAACAACAGCGGCGCCTTGGCGATCCAAGCGACCGCGTAGGAGAAGCAATCCCCCATGTTCAGGCTCGCCGGATGACGTCCTTTGCCAAACTGGTCAAAGGCTTTCTCGGCGGCGTAGTAATGCCGTTCGCCAAAAGCGACAGCCGTCACGTTCGGCAGTTCTACAAGCTGGTTGATAATTGCCGCAGCGTTCGGAAATTTTCTGCCGGCCAGCACCATGCGCGCCTCAAGAAGGGTTGGCCAGCCAATGAGTATTTCCTCACGCGTGACAAGGGAATGGAATATTTCGGCTTCCGGCTCGTTCAACGCTGTCGCCACAATAACGGACGCATCGATGACGATCATATCGGCAGGCCGTTTTCGTCATAGAAATCGTCATGGGCAGAGGTGGCGCCAGGGGGAACGGAGCGTCGGCCTTCAGCCATAAGTTCCCAAAGGGTATCGGCCGGCGTTTGCGCTGGCTTTTCCCGCAGCTCCTGATCATAGCGTTCGAGCGCGAGTTCAACCAGGCGGTTGATCGGCTGGCCGGTGCGCCGCGCCAGCGCATGCGCCAAATCCCTGGCCCTGGCGCTGCGGATGGACAGTTGCGGTTCGGACATGGGATTTCCTCGCTTGAAATTCAGTAAAACATAGCGATTTCGGGCGCTGATGGCAAGAATATTGCTTAAGATGGCTAACTTCCGATAAGCACTACTTATCGGAAGTGATGGCCTCAACCCAGAACCATCAGCAGTGAGGAACCCTAATTTTCAGATAGAGTTCGGTTAGCAAAACATCTACCATGATTTCAATGTCTTATGATCTCGCCAAGTTACCAATTAGTAGTTTGATGGGGCCGGCTGTCGCTTTTACTTCCCGATTTCAATTGAAGCGGTAAGCTGAAAAACAGGTATAAAAATTTGACCTAATGATTTCACGAACTCAGGAGGGGAGAGGCCTGTCAAAGCGGTAAGGCCTTGCTGAGATCTGCCCGGAAGTTTGCGGTGGCGCCGTTTCTGCTGGCGTTTTGAGGTTAGGAGTGTCGGCGTCAATGCTCTAAGTTTTGGGTTCTCGAACGTTCGGAAGAAGCACTGCCAGGATTCCGATCGCCGGCAAGAACGAGCACAGGTCGAAGACGAAGGCGATGCCCTTCCAGTCGGCCAGTCCGCCGAGCATCGCGGCCCCGATGCCGCCGATCCCAAATATGAAACCGAAGAACAGGCCCGATACCATCCCGACACGGCCCGGCATCAGGTCTTGCCCATAGACGACGATCGCCGGAAAGGCGGAAGCGAGGATAAAGCCGATGATCGCGCTGAGGATCGCCGTCGGCATCAGGCCGACATGCGGCAGGATCAACGTGAACGGCAGGACCCTGAGGATTGAAACCCAGATGACGAGTTTGCGGCCGAGCCTGTCACCGATCGGGCCGCCAGCGACGGTGCCTGCCGCGACGGCGCCGAAGAACACGAACTGGTAGATCTGGGCACTCTGCGTCTGCAGGCCGAACTTCTCCATCAGATAGAATGTGTAGTAGCTCGTGAAGCTGGCGAGATAGATGTATTTCGAAAACAGCAGGGCAATCAGGACGCTCATGGCCATCGACACTTGCCTACGGGAGAGCGACCCGTGTCGGGCGCTGCTCTTGCCCGAAAGCCGGCGGCCATGGCCATTCAGTTGATACCAGCGGCCGAGCGCGGTCAGGATGATCATGCCGGCGAGGGCGGCGAGCGCGAACCAGGCGAGGCCGCCCTGTCCACGCGGCAGGACGATGAAGGCTGCGGCCAACGGGCCGAGTGCGGTGCCGAAGTTGCCGCCGACCTGAAACAGCGATTGCGCCAGTCCGTGCGATCCGCCAGATGCCAGACGTGCGATACGGGACGTCTCCGGATGGAAGATCGAGGAGCCGACGCCGAGAAGGACGCCGCCGACCAGGAGGATGGCGTAGTTCGGTGCGAGGGCCAGCGTCAGCATGCCGGCCATCGACGAGGCCATGCCGACCGGCAGCGAATAGGGCATCGGGCGCTTGTCCGTATACGAGCCGATGAAGGGCTGCAGAAGCGAGGCGGTGACCTGATAGACGAAGGTGAGGAAGCCAACCTGCGCGAAGGTGAGGTCGAAATTCCCTTGAAGAATCGGATACACCGCCGGTAGCAGCGCCTGCATCATGTCATCCCGGCGCAGTTCCGCGTTATCGTCACGCGTCGTCCCAAATATGCCTGCCGCTCCTGCACCGACGGCGTTGCCCAGGCTCCAGCACCTGCAAGATTGATCCACGCCGGGTTGCCGACGGAGGCCGCCATCGCGCATGTGCTGGTGTCCAAATATGCCGATCACCTGCCGCTTTACCGACAGGCCCAGATCATGGGCCGACAGGGTATCGATCTCGACCGGTCCACGCTCGCTGATTGGGTCGGCCGGGCGGCATTCGAACTTCGTCCGGTCTTCGACGCTCTGATCGCCGACCTGAAGCGGTCGACCAAGCTGTTCATGGACGAGACCCGTGCGCCAGTGCTCGATCCCGGTTCACGTAAAACCAAGACCGGATACTTCTGGGCGCTGGCCCGTGATGACCGACCGTGGGGCGGAGGTGCGCCGCCGGGTGTAGCCTTCACCTATGCACCCGGTCGCGGCGGTCTCCATGCCGAGCGGATATTGCAAGGATTCACGGGCACCCTTCAGGTGGATGGCTACTCCGGATATAATCGGCTGATCGCGCCGGAACGTGTTGGGCTGGACATCCAACTTGCCTATTGTTGGGCACACGCGCGTCGAAAGCTGGTCGAGATCACGCGCACTGGTCAACGCCCATTGCCGAGGACGGCGTGAAGCGGATCGGCGAGCTTTATCGCATCGAAGCAGAGCTGCGCGGTCTCGACCCCGACGCTCGCCTCGCTCGGAGGCAGGCATGGTCAGCGCCGTTGGTCGCCGACATGCGGAGCTGGCTCACGCATCATCGTGCCCGCGTCGCTGGCAAGTCGCCGCTTGGCGAAGCACTCGCCTATATCGCCAAATACTGGGAGGGCCTCTGTGTCTTCCTAACCGACGGCCGCGTAGAGATTGACAACAATACCGTCGAGCGAACCATCCGCCCGATAGCTCTGAACCGTAAGAATGCTCTCTTTGCGGGCCACGATGCGGGAGCAGAGAACTGGGCGGTGATCGCCTCGCTTATAGAGACCTGCAAGCTCAATTCGGTTGATCCGTTTGCATATCTGACTGCTACGCTCACCGCCATCGTCAGCGGCCACAAGCAGAGTCAGATCGATGTGCTGATGCCGTGGAGCTGTTTACGGCGGGCAAACAGCTAAGTCTGCGGATGGCCCAAAGCGAAAAACGATGTTACGCGGGGTCAATGCACGTGGCCAAAATCTCAAGCGAGCGGCCCCTCCATGGTCTCTTCCAGGTTACCCGGCCGCATCATCGCTGCCCCTGTGCGCAGCAATGAACATGGCGACGGCGGACCGACAATAGGATTCGATCTCGTTGTCGTCCGCTGCTCTCGCCTCGTCGAAGCGTGCGATAATCAGGAGATCGGAGCCCTTGAAGAGCGCTGCAAACAAGCGGGCGGACCCAAGCGAATCCGGCACGTTCAGAAGTGCATTTGCATGCAACTGACGCAACAGTCCTTCGATTTGCGCAATGATATGGGCGGGACCTGCTTCGTAGTGGACCTTGCTCAACGACTTCTGGTTTGGCGTATCGGCCATTACCATGGCTTCGACATTGCGGACCTCCGGGCGCAGAAGCGTGCGAAGCAGTGACGATCCCGCCGCCATGAGCTGATCCTCTGCTGAACCATCGACGCCATCAAAAAGCTTCTGCGGCACCAATTGCTGGCAGCGGGCCGCAAAGGCCGCACCAAATAACGCCTCCTTGTTCTCGAAATGCTTGTAAATGCTCAGCTTGGAAATCTTCGCGCGCTGAGCGACCTGATCCAACGTCGCCCCATGAAATCCCAGTTCCTCAAACAGTTCGCACGCGGCATCTACTATCGTTTGACCGAGCGCCTCGTTGGTAGGCCTACCGCGTCGGTTCTGAACATCTTCACTCATGACAATTGCGATCCTTGACAGTATCGTTATTCGAATTTACGATACCATTCAGTATCCGAAACATGCAAGTCGAATTGCGCCGACCTAAGCCGCGAGGGCTCCATGCATCGACGAACACTGCTGAAGCTGGCCGCAATGTCGGCCATTGGCGTCCCTCCGGCTGAGGCCAGCACAAAATCCAATCCAGCCCCCTCTATCCGCAACTCGGAGCCCACTACAATGAATCACGTCATCATCATCGGCGGCAGCTTTGCTGGCCTCGCCGCCGCTCTGCAGCTTGGTCGTGCCCGCCGCAATGTCATCGTTCTCGATACCGGCCTTCAGCGCAACCGCTTCGCTGGCCGCTCGCACGGTGTGCTCGGCCACGACGACAAGCCACCGTCCGACATCCTGGCTGTGGCGCGGCAGCAACTCGCGCGCTACCCTGCTATCAGGATGGTCAATGCCCGCGCGGACGGCGTCTCCGGTACAATCGACAATTTCTCTGTTGTTACTGGCGATGGTGAAACACTTAGCGCGCGCCGCCTCATACTGAGCTATGGCGTTGTCGATCAGATGCCTAATGTTCCGGGTTTTGCCGAGAACTGGGGCACATCCGTCATTCCATGCCCATATTGCGACGGCTTCGAAGTAGCTGACCAGCATTGGGGCCTCGTCTGGTCTGGCCCGCAGTCGATGAATCAGGTCAGGCTGTTTAAAGATTGGACCGACAGGTTGACCGTCTTCGGCAATGGTCACGACATCACCGCCGACATAAGGACCGATCTAGCGGGCCGCCAAGTACCTCTCGTTGATGGTCGGATCACCGAAATTGCACGTCAGGGGAGCCATGGGGCGATCATCAAGATGGATACTGGCCCCGATGTCGCGGTCGATATCCTGTTCGCGCATCCGCGCAATAAGCCGTCCGCAACCCTTCATGACGCACTGGGCCTGGCCACGGTCAATACGCCAACCGGCATCGCCCTCAAAACCGACGAGCGCCGTGAAACCAGCATGCCTGGCATCTACGCCGCCGGTGACCTTTCCAACCCTGGCATCCCCTCGGTCACTACGGCGACATGGCAAGGCGCGATGGCGGGTATCTTCGCTCAGCAGTCGATGCTCATTTAAGAGCACAGATTCCGTCCCGGAGGCAATCGATCTTGCGACGCTGGGCGGCGTGGCCAGCGCGCTCGTTGATCAGCGCCATTAGCGGCTGCGGTTCGTGCCGCCTTCGCGGTCCGCCCCGGTATGACCGCTTTTTGGCGCTCGCTTGCCATCACCTCCCAGCGGGTTGGTATCGTTACGCCCCACCGCGCTTCGTCAACGTGCGAAGAGAACACCGCTTACGATAAAGCAAGACTTCAGGAAGCATCATAAATGCTCAAGCGCATTCAAGTGAGTCAGCTCCGGGTCGGCATGTTCATCAACGACATGGAGTTCGCGACTCAGCTTGATGCTGTGCTATTCAAGCCTTTTCTAGTCTCAACGGGAGATGATGTCAGAAGGCTTGCTAGAGGACATCTAAGAAGCGTCGTCATCGACATTGCCAAGGGCATAGATGTTGCAGAAGTGTCACAAGGCAACGGTCCGGCAAGGTCCGAGGCGCAGTTGTTGAGCATCTTTTCGCACGTTGAGATCAGCCGCGCGCGGCAATCCATTCAGGATGTCGAACCGCATCTTCGTCATGTGCTGGAGGATGCCCGCGTGAACGGTTGTTTCGCAGGGGAGGCGGCAAGCACAGCGGTTGAGCGCATCATGTTGGAGACGCTCGACAACGCCGGCGCGCTGATTGCTGTCGCCAAGCTGAAGGAGAAGGACGAGATCACTTTTCTTCACTCGCTTGCGGTCAGCGCCTTAATGATCGCATTCGGGCGCGGTCTCGGCCATAAGGAAGATGATGTGCGGGTTCTCGGCCTCGGCGGTCTCGTACACGATCTCGGAAAGATAGTCATTCCTGATGAAATTCTAAACAAACCAGGGAAACTCACCGCCGAGGAGATGGACCTTGTGCGCGCTCATCCTCAAAAGGGTTACGAGATGGTGGCGAAAGCAGGCTCCGCGCCAACTGAAGTGCTCGATATCGTCCGTTTCCACCATGAGCGATACGACGGCGGTGGCTATCCCGATGGCCTTTCAGGCAGGAAGATCCCTTACGTTGCACGCGTTGCTGCCATCTGTGACGTCTATGAAGCGCTTACAACCATCCGCCCCTACAAGCCGGCATTCTCACAGGCTGAAGCCATCAATATGTTGATGAACTCTGCCGGAGATTTCGATCAGAAGCTCCTGTCGGCGTTCGTCTCGAAGATGGTCATCAATGGAACGCTGCATTGACCAAAGCGAAGGGCTGTTCACGCCACCGCCACGTTGGTTATGCGAAGTAATTGCACCCCCGTCGTAGGGATCACGGCCGCTATCGGCGACCATTGTAAAAATGAAAGGAACAACGATGCGATTGGATCAGCACGATTTCGAAGGCAACCCCTATGGGTTCATTCGAAATCTTGGACATAACGACGGTTTGCTGTCGTTGATCAATGCGTTTGAAAGCGGATTCGCAAGTTCCATAAATCAGACTATGCCAGATCTGACGCCTAAGTCATTGATAATGTGGGACGCGACACGAAAACGGCGGTTCGATTCCCTTCAAGAGCAAGGGGCAGTGCATTACACGTTCCATCCTTGGAATCTGCTTGGCGTGGGTGTTCTACTTCACGATAACTGTCTATCGCGGATCGCTCGGAGCTCGGCAAGGAATGCTGTCGCAATTTCGGTTGCTTCGGATGCATCGGCAGGGGCAACATCCAATCCGTGGGCAGCGCGGTTCATGATCTGCAGGGCACTCCGAAACCGATCTGCCGTTTGGGGAATCATGCCAAGACGGTGCAACTCCGCCAGCATTGGTCCAAGAGCCAGCGGGCGCTCGGCATCCGCCTGATCCGCCACAAGCAATCGTATTTCGCGCTCAACCTCCATGCGTAGCTTCACAAGCGCCATCAACGGGAATTCGCGTGCAAATTCCGCTTCTGTCGGCAGCTCTGTCTGCAAGGGCTCGGGAAGGGCGGCAGAGAGCCGGTATTCGGCAACACCCATCGGCTTCGTTGAATCTCGAAGCGCGTATTCGACAATCAACTCATTCTTCCCCTTGCATAGGATGATACCTATGCTCGGAGCGTCGGACTCGTGACGGAGCAGGTCATCGACTGCGGAGAGATAGAAGTTCATCTTACCGGCAAATTCGGGCTTAAAGTCCTCGATCTTCAACTCGACGACGACGAAGCAGCGCAACCGCAAGTGATAGAACAGAAGGTCCAGATAGTAGTCCTGGCCACCAATCTCGAGGGGATGCTGGCTGCCGACGAACGCAAAGCCTTTACCGAGCTCAAGGATCAGAGAGCGTAGGTGCTCGAGCAATCCTTGCTCCAGTTCGCGCTCCGACATCGCGGGGCCGAGAGCGAGAAAATCAAAACTGTACGGGTCTTTGATCAGTTCCTGGGCGAGTTCAGACTGTGGTGCGGGCAGTGTTCGAGCGAAATTGGTCAGAGCCTTTCCCTGCCGACGATGAAGTCCGCTTTCGATTTGATGCACGAGGACGTTGCGGCTCCATCCGTGTTCTACTGCCTAGCGCGCGTACCAGAGACGCTCTTCAGAATCCTTCAGCATCTCGATGAGCTTGACGTTATGGCCCCAGGGCAAATGTGCAACAAGCTGTTGCACGATTTCCTCGTTTGGGAATGCCTCAGCAAAGGCACGTATATATTTGAGGTTTCGAGGCGAAAGGCCAGTCATTTCTGGAAAATCGCGCCCGAGGTCTGCTGCCAGCCGATCAATCACGCGGGCTCCCCAACCTTCCGCCGCCTGGCGGGCGAGGATGTCACGGCCGATGCTCCAATAGAGCGTGATCAGTTCTTGGTTGACAGCAACGGCCGCCTTGAGCCGAGCCGCTCGGATTCTTTCCTTGAGCTCTGCGAGTAGGGATACGTAACTACCATCTGGTGCAGGGATAAGGGTCGTCATATGGTGAGTCTTTACCAGCTGCCGCCCCAAAAAGCTTCATTTCATTTCAGCCGAGCCGAGCGGTTTACAAATTCTTGGAAACACAACAGTTTCGCCCAGAAGATGGGATTCCGGTTCGAATCCCATCAACTGCATGCAAAGGTAAGCGCCGTCGCTCCCGCACCTTGACCAAGGTGCTTTGGGTAGTTTCGATGATTGCCGCCTCGGCAACGAAGTCTCAGCGCCGCCAGTGAGCCGTTGAGGCGACTAGCGTCTTACCGCAATATTTAAGTGCTTCCCATCCCATTCACGGTGCGTCCAGGGGTTCAGGCGAGTTGAGCGAGGATGTTGTCGACGACGCTTGGGACCGTACCCGCTGTGTCGATATCTATGCCAACGGGAAGATATTCGCGGGTATGATGGTAGCGCAGTACCAGCTGCCGCTCGGCCCGGTCGAAACCTGGCTCATTCGGTCGCCCATCTAATCGTCCGTTCAACGTCTCAACGTCTACGTCGAGCACAAAAACCTTGTCGAATAAGTCCAGGAATTTATGGGAATTGCGCGAGCCGCCACAGAAGAAGGTTGCAGGATGGCTGGTGTCGGCAGCAATGGCCCGGACCTTGTCAACGGGCCAAATCCAGTGCGCGTATTCCCAAACGATGCGATCCTCGCCTTCGGGTGGTCCTGGCAGTGCCTTGCCTGTTTCGGGGTCGCCGACATAGGCCAAGACCCGGTCACCATGGACGACATGGTAACCCCGCCGCTCCAGTTCGGTAGCGACAGACGTTTTTCCAGTGCCGGAACCGCCTTCGATCAGATAGTTCTTGATTCCCATGGGCGCCGTTTATCATGTCGTTCAATCCGGCGAGAAGAGAACTCTGTCTGAGGAACGCTCAATCGACCGCTTCACCGCGGAACATCAGTTACCCACAAGCGTGCACATTGCGTGATTTTATGAACCATTCCCCGGCGATTGCACAGAAAGGTAGCTCATAGGAACGAGGCGAGTGTGCAGATCGGGGCCATCCGATTGACCAGGATCATAGAAGACGCCGTTATCGGCATCGTAAAGGATAAAGTGGTCTCCTTCGACATGGACTATCGCCACTCCCTGAACATCGGCCCAGCTCTTTGCCTCTCGTAATCCCCCAGATTGCCAGCCCAACTCGCTTAGGACACCGCGCAGTTCTTTCCACGTTGTGTAATGTTTAGACTGACCCTCCCAATCGATCATGCTGGCAATCTGATCGTACGGTTTGCCCGTCAGCATCTGCAATACAAAAATGCCGCAGCCGTCATCCCTTGGGCATTGGGTGAAGAATTTAAAGCGAACTTTCCCGGTTGCAGGTCGAGCCAATATTCAGTTCCTACTATTACCCGTTAGAACGCGCAGTCAGATCAGCAGCCGCACTAAGGCGTCCTCATCCTTCACCCCATGCTGAAAGGACTGGATGATCCGACTGGCTAGCTCCTCGCGCTCGGTATCAGTCGTGATCTGCTTTGCCGCGATGACGTGGTCATAGACCCTTTGACAAAGGGCAACGTCAGCGTCTTTCAAGGCGTTTTGCCCCAGTGGAATCTGTAATGGGATCATCGTTGCCCTCACTTTCCGAGCGCAAGGGTAGGGCGAAGACGACCAGGTTCAAGCGTTCGACGACTGCAATACGAAAATCGGCCGGGCTGTGTTCCGGATTGCAAAAGGTCCGCCACGGGCAACGAACGTTAGGAGATGATGATCGGTCAGCCAATGCTGTCTATCCCAGATGCCGTTTGATCAGCTTGATCAAGGCCTCAGCGGTGTAGGGCTTCTGCAACCACCCGATTGGCGAGGCTGCCGAGCCTCTTTCGCGGGTTTTGGCGTCTGCGTGCGCGGAAGCAAAAATCGAGCGGATGCCCAGCTTTGTAAACAATTCAATCGCGGCCTGGACACCGTCTTTGCGGCCGGCCAGTCGAATGTCCATGATCGCAAGATCTGGGCGGTCTGATTCTGCCTTGGAAATTGCCTCATCGGCCGTCACTGCGATGCCGGTGACTTCAAAGCCTGCATCGCGAAGACGATGTTCGATCTCCAGTGCTATGAGATATTCGTCTTCGACGATAAGGATCCGTGTCGGCTTTTCCGCACCCGCAACCTGTTTGGCGGCCTCGAAGGATCCGGGGGCGGAGCTAGCATAGTTTTTGACGGGTGGGTAGAGCGCGCTCATAAATCAAGATTGCTTTCCGGTTGGAATTGGCCGGGGAAGCGAACGGTGCATCGTGCACCGGGACCGGGAGCGACCGAAAACGAGCCCCGTAGTTGCCGAACTAGTCCAGCGACGAGACCGGTTCCGGACGAACGCCGCCCCGTGACCTTGAAATTGAAGCCCGGGCCATTGTCGCGCACCGTCAGCAGGAAGTCGCCATCCAATTGTTTGAGCGAAATCCAAATTTCGCAATTGCCTGCCTCGTCACAGCCGTGCTTTGCCGCATTTGTCAGGAGTTCGTTCAGAATGAGAGCGAGAGGCATAGTAACGTCGTTCGCCAAGCTTCCTGCGTCGACGTCGATATGGAGAGCGACATTTTCTGAAAACGCTTGTCTTGCGCTGTCGCACACAGCGTTTACGAAATTCTTCGCATCCACCTCGGAGCGGCCATGCTCGGTATAAAGAGCGTGCTGCGCGGCAGCCATGGCGCCAACGCGCTGAGCTGCATCACCCAGAACAATGCGCGCCTCCCGGCTGTCACTCTCGCGCTCCGCCGAACGGAGCAAAGCGCAGAGCATCATCATGTTGTTTTTGACGCGATGGTTGAGCTCGTCGAGGAAGACGCGCTGATTGGACTTTGCCAACTTGCGGTCGCTGATGTCCACGAGCATGTTTACCGCCCCTGTTAGTTCGCCGTCGTCGTTGCGCATCGGTGTTGGGAAGGGAAGGAACGGAAACATCGAGCCGTCGGGCCGCTGAGCCATGGCCTCCACGCCGCGAATGGGGCGATTTTCCCTAAGAGCGATTGCCATCGGGCATTCTTTATGCGGCAGTGGCTGCCCATCGGCAGTGAACAGCCGAAAAGTTACACACCATTCGTCCTCACCGACGATCGGCTCTCTGCCGGCTAATTCGGCTGCCGCATGGTTGAAATATGTGATCTTGCCGCGGGCGTCCGTCGTGTAGACGGCGGCCGGAAGCGCTTCAAGCACCTGGCGCATTTCTTCGTCCTTGCGCGCCAGCTGGCGTCTTACATCGACAATCTCTGTAACATCGACCGTGAAGCAACGGGTGTTGATGAATTCGCCATTGCGGAACTGGGCGCTGGAGGTGGTCTCGACGTGCTTGATTGATCCATCGTTGGCTCGCATCCGGGCTGGGAAACGGACGAGCTTTTCGCCGGCCCTAAGGCGAGCAAGCATTTCGCTGATCGTGTCGGCGTCTATATGAAACTCGGAAATATGCCGACCGATATATTCGTCGGCGGCATAGCCGAGCAGATCCAGTTCTGCTTGGTTGGCGCGCAGGATCGTGCCATCAGCGCCGATCAGATGCAGGGCAACAGCTCCGTTTTCAAAAAAGTCTTGGTAATCGTCAGGAAAAACATCAGTCTGAGAGACTATGGGATTGCCACCCGCCAGCTCAATTTTGCCCATCCGTCCCCTCGCTTCCGTCATTGGCGTAGATTTAACTTTCCTAAACCCAGCCGAGCGCGCTTGGTTCCAACATCAATGAGAAAGCATGACGAGGGCCATGGCTACGACCTATCACCCAGCCCGTTCTCCAACTGAAGATGGAGTCCTGACGGCATATTTCCGGAGAGGATTAGCTGTCGCGGTATCGGCGCCGGTTCCTATATGCGGCTTTTGCAAAACTCCGTCCGCAGGATCTTGATGATCTCGTGCCGCGAGCGCCCTTCCGCGTGTAGGTCTAGCACCCGTGCAACAAGGCCAGCGTGATCATGGGGAATTTTCAGCTCGTCACATGCGTCGGTGATGATCGATCGGAGCGTTTCGACGTCGTCGAGATTAAGCGCGAAATCCGAGAACAGGCCCAATTCCACCTCCTCATCCGAGGGGCAGCATCATGCGTCTGCTAGCCGCAAGCTCCCACATCCGCATGATAATCGGAAGTTTTGTGCAGTCCAGTTAATTGAGCCGGCAAGGACGGGCGCCGTGCCGTAATTCCTGCCTTCACTGGCCATCTTCAAGTCAGTCGCCGCTCTCAAGATCGCGCAGGCGCGTAAACAGACCTTTTAACTCAGGCTCGCGTACGCGTCGCGCTGCTTCGGGGAGCGGCATCCATTCCGTCGTCCGCTGCCCATGCTCGGGGAAATTGTCGCCCTGGCTCTCAACAGCCAGGAGGTGGACCTGCACAAGTGAGGGAACGGACTTTCCGGCTTCGAGAACCTTCAAATAGGTGAAATAGCCGATTGGCTTCTTTTTGACCTTTCCTTTTATGCCGGCCTCTTCCCAGGCTTCTCGCTCGGCCGCTTCATGTGCTTTCAGCCCCTTGATCGGCCACCCCTTTGGGATCGTCCACCGTTGCGTTTCCCGGGTGGTGATCAAAAGGACCTCGATATGGCCCGCGCCATCGGGGCGATAGCAAATCGCCCCGACCTGCTCGGCCATATTGCCAGCCATCAACGCTTCTGTATGAGCAGCAAGCCGAGCAAGATGAGGTTGGCTCTTGTTCATTGCACCTCGACGCGGTTCGCAAGCATGACGTTGGAACCCTGATACTAACAAAATTTTGCTGAGCATTAAACCAACGTATGGCCCGTGCCCGCGGGCCGTAACGTTAAGGAAAAGCGGCTTGTAGGATTGGGAGGATTCGACCAACTGGCTTTTAAACAAGCTTTTGCTGATTTATTATCGGTCCCATGGAACGTGTTCGCATCGACTTGTTCAGACACGGCTGGGCTTCTCTCGCTATGAGATACCCCAGCTCTTCGCGCATATTCCTGTCTCGCTCCGTCTCTTCGGGAGCTATGCCACACGCTGAAGCATGCGCCTCCTCGGTTCGCCCCCCGTGCCGCACGTGAGCTGCTGCGCACCACCCAAGTCCACCTTTGATAGTTGTTGGGCGTTAAGCGCTCCAGCATCGTTACTGCGTCCTGATGCGAGCTCGATCAAAGATCACCGGTTCGTCAGTCAGATGATGTCCCAGTGAATACAGCCAACCAGCCCGAAAATCTTGCTCGTACAGGCCGCGCCTCCGCCGGGGCTAGGCGGCGCATATTCATTCATCAGTCGCCGCCCCGATTATTTCAGCAAAACCTCATGGCCTAAGTAGCCATTCCTTGGAACCTTCTTCTCATTTGATGGTTGCAATGGACCACTTTTCGCGGGTGGAAAATGGTTGATTCAAAATATCGCGCAGTGAAGGATGGAAAGTCCTGGTCCGTTATAGATGCCAGAACGAGGGACGTCGTCACCTACTCGGGCGTCGTTCTCGCCGGACTAAGCGAGAGTGTCGCGAAAGATCTGGCGGAGCTGCTCAACCTGAAACATCCTGACGACCGACCCCCCACGCCTCTGCCGCGGTGACGCCACCTATTCAAACCCAACAAACAGGGTTCCGAACGCATGCTGCAATTGGAGGCGCTCGAGAAGATTCGAGAGCGATCGATGACTTCTTACGATCAGGCTCGCCCTGACAAGGCGCACGAGCATCTTTCGGCCTTGAGGCCGGTGAGATTGCAATGCAGGAGTTCGAGGTCCGGCTGGCCCAAAGCTTGAAATAACCGTACCGGCTGTAACCATTGACGGGACCCCCTGAAGCCAGGAGGGACGTCGGACCAGCAAAAATGTTTGTCCGGTTTCACGAACATCGCGTCGTCAACGCCGGACAGAACGTGCCACAGGAGCAACCGGAGGAGTTCGCGCGCGCTGTCTCCTGAGGGTCCACGAGCAGATCAATTGAAGCCCAAGGAGGAACGAGATGACCGCCCCACTTTCGGAATTGTATCAAGAATATATCGATTGCCTCAATAGCCGGGACTGGGACAATCTGGCGAACTACGTCGATACCGAGGTCGCCTACAACGGAGAGATCGTCGGACTTGATGCGTATCAACAGGCGAGGGAGAAAGAGGCTCGTGATATCCCCGACCTGTACTACAAAATCCGCATCCTGGTCTCCGACTACAATACGGTGGCGAGCCGCCTCGAATTTGACATCAGCCCGACCGGTGAGTTTCTCGGCCTTCCCGTCAATGGCCAGCGCGTGTCGTTCTGCGAAAACGTCTTTTACGAATATAAGGGCGGCAAGATTGTCCAGGTATGGTCGGTGCTCGACAAAGCCGCGATCGAGGCTCAGCTTTTCCTAAGGTAAACCAGACCGACTGCGACTAGGCTTTCCAGGGACGATGCCCTTGGCATCAGGTGCCACCGATGGAATCATGGGTTTCATCGTGGTCGACGACCGACGCTTCACAATCAACATTTTTCGGCATCGTTTCAGGACATGGTTCAGGGGGCGATGTCACCTTAACTTGAATTCGGATGCACGTTTGACGTTCGGCCTTCGGGATTGATCTCAGGCCATAGCTCCCGCCGCAGCTTTCCACTCTGCGATCGCCTGGATGCGGTGAACGCGGTTTTGGAATGCGGAGCGTTGTGAGCTGGGCGGGACGAAGAGGCTGCGGACAGCGGAGAAGACAAAGACGAAGCGCTGAAGGCCTTCCGGCGATCGGAAGCCTTGCATCATCCGCTCGCGTTTTCGCAGCAGCACATGAGAGTTCTCGGCCCGGTCGTTCAGACCTTTTTGGGGTCGGTGTTCGATGTGCGGCATGACCTGTCGCCGGGCTGCTCCATAGGAGCGCAATTTGTCAGTGATCATCCGCTTCGGTGCGATACCCTGCTTCTTCAGAAGACGGGCCAGCAATTGCTTGGCGGCCTTGGTGTTACGGCGGTTCTGAACGATTTCGTCAAGCACATACCCGTCTTGATCGACCGCCCGCCATAGCCAGTGTTTCCTGCCGGCGATGATGATGACGACCTCGTCCAGATGCCACACATCGTTCCCGCTGGGCTTCTTGCGGCGAACGCGGCGCGCATAATCCGGGCCGAATTTCTCTCCCCACCGGCGGATCGTCTCATAGGAGACAGCAATGCCGCGCTCCAGCAGCAATTCCTCGACAAGACGTAGGCTCAGCGGAAACCGAAAGTAGAGCCAGACCGAGTGGGCGATGATCTGGGGCGGGAAGCGATGACGCTTGTAGCTGACTGGCGAGGTGCTCATGCAAATGCCTCTATCGCAGCCGATCCTCACAAGTTCGTTACCGTGACATCGCCCGAACGACAATCACGGTCACAGAGAAACCGCTCGCGCCGAATGACCGCCCCACAAATCGTCATGCTCCCAAAATTCGTGCGGCGGGAGTCGAGTGCGAAGAGCTCAAGACACTACAACGTTGAAGCGCACGGTCGATCAGACGATCGCTATCGCGAAGTCATCCAAGATTTGCGCCACTTCCTTTCGAAAATCCAGAAGCGGTCCGGCAGCCGTTACTCTTAGTTTTGTAAGCGCGCGATCGAACAGGACGATATTGGTTTCGCCATTCAAGCGAGAATCGTAGATGATCCCATCGGGTTTCTCGTCGTGAAGCCAGAGTGCTCTTGACCATTGCTGCCCGAGTTCGTGCGAAGCGGCACGGGCAGCATCAGTTGGAATCCGCATCCGCAGCATACCGTCCGAGCGCAGGTCCGCGAGCCGAACAGGTTCAATGGTCGCGACAGAGGCGCAGGACACCTCCAGAAGTTCCCCCATGCCGATAGGGAAGGTGCCCTTTGATCCGATCGCGCGCTCGCGCAAGATCGCTTCGGCGAAGCAGACCTTGATGCTGCTGCCGAAATAAACGACGCCGAAACGATCAGGAGGAGTTAGGGCAATTTCAGGATCACTGAAGCGACTCGATCCGAAGCCGTAGCCAAGCGGATCGGGATACCGGCTTTGGTAGAGCCGGTACCACGATGCCACAGAGGTCAGTACATGAATCACCAGTTCGCGCGAACCAAAGTCGGTTGGCGGAAGCAAATTCGATGAGATGCTCAGGAGAAATCACCTTTGCCAATCGAGCGTGCTGCTCCCACTGCATCTTCGATCCTGCCGGCGCGCAGCATTTCGAGACCTGTTCGACCGCCAAGGCTACCGCTTTCCTGCAAAAGGAACCGGTACACCGCCCAAGGGTGCCCGTTCAAAGCCTCAAATAGTTGCGCCAGGCCACCAAGTAGTTGGCCGTCATCCCCAATTTGCCATTTTGGAAACCGCACGCCTCGCTTCGCTCCTTCGAGCCCGAGAACCTCGTGACGCTTGCGCTTTTTGTTCACCGTCTCGCGTGTGGAGCCGATCTCATCGGCAAACTCGTCTGCGGACAACATCTCGGGCCGCTTAAGGATCTCAGCGACACGCTCGCTCCCGCGCTGCTTTGCGGCCGCGAGGGCTATATCCAGAGCGTCCTTTTGTGGTGTGATCTCCTCGATCTCGATTTCGGGTTCTTCGTCCGAGGATCGAATGACATATGTCACACGAACGGTGCCGCCTGTGTTCTTGGCGCGTATGACACCTTCGGAAACGCCAGAAAGCACTCGCGCAGCGGTCGCGCGGGCCGCTGCTTTTTTCTCAAAGAGTGGCTCCCATTTACCAGCATATCCGGTAATTAGATTGCCGCGACGCTCGGTGCGCTTGCGGGAACCACCTTTCTTATCGGTCATAGCCATAGGCACCTCCGCATAGAATATGGAGTATCTCGTCAAGTTCGTCAACTTCGTCAGCCAAATTCCATCGAACTTGAATCATAGGTGCGAAGGATAGCGGACGCCGGATATTGATGTTATGAAATGACATACCGCATAATGCGGTTTCTGCAAATAACTATTGAAGTCTCAATAACTTAGGTTTGGCAGCTTGGTGCCGCGGGTTCCAATCCCCTCAACTGCAACGCAGCATCTTTGAAGGCACACAGCGCTCCAGTCGACTGAGATCAGGAAGCGGCATTCTGACTCGGGCTGCGCGGCCGACCGCCCTTCGCGTGGCCTGGTTCAAGGCTCCCCTCTATTGAGGCGCCACTGGACACGAATGCGCCAGCGCCATTTGTACACAGCCGGCCCGCTCGTATTGTTGGCCAATCGCTGCGGACCCTGTAGAGAAAACTCTTCCAGAACATGGAAAGCTATGTGCTTCCCGTCCGAATTCGACTGCCCCATCCTCAGCTCCTCCGCGAGTTTCGATCTCAATTCAAGTCGATCACATATTCGGATATGCCGGTCCTTCTCGGCCCCGCGGCGGCACCCAGTTGATGTTCTGGTTGGAGTCCTTACTGTCGCAGTTCTTGAAGTGCACGCAGTTCTGGGCGTCGGTGACGAAGACGTCCTCGCCATCCTTCTCAACCCATTCATATACGCCGGCCGGACAGTAACGAGTCGACGGGCCAGCATAGCTGTTATGTTCGGAGCGCTTCTGCCGGCCCATGTCCCTGACCTGCAGATGTTCCGGCTGATCTTCCTCATGGTTGATGTTCGAGAGAAACACCGACGGTAGCCGGTCGAAGGTCAGGATCCCGTCCGGCTTGGGATATCCCAACAGGCGGATTGGCAAGCTGGCGCACCTTTTGGGAGTTAGCAGAAACGGATGATCATATTTTGAGCGGCTCTTATTAAATCCGCCGAATGACCTGCGCATTTTTGAGCATTCGAGACGTTCGCACCGTGCCCTTCCGTGCGATTTCAAACTGGCATGAAAGCTGCGTGTCAGCTTTGTATGCAAGATAGAAATGCACAACAGCCGACGCAGATCAACATCGAAGCGTCCATTGTCTCCGGCATTTTGTCGGCGCGTATTCGCCCCGGCACACGGCTTGGTGAAAGCCAACTGGCCACACTATTCGATGTGTCTCGCACCCGCATCCGCGAGTCGATGATGCGCCTCGAAACGCGAGGCATCGTTACGGTCAGCCCACGTCGCGGCTGGTTCGTGGTGGAGCCTTCGGCAGAAGAATCGATGAAGGTCTACGAGGCCCGGCGCATCATCGAGTTCGGGCTGCTGCGCAATCTCTCCACGGTCAGCGAGCAGGATCTGGAAATACTGGCCCGTCATCTGCAGGAGGAGAAACTTGCGATCGCGAAGGGCGACCGCCAGCGCCTGACCTGTCTGATGGGCGATTTCCACATCCGCATCGCCGAGATCGCGGGAAACGAAATCATCGTCGAAACGCTGCGCGACCTGACGGCGAGAACGATCCTCATCTCGATGCTCTACCAGTCCGACTTTCATGCGCAGGAATCTCATGACGGACATTGCCGCATTTTCGAGGCGCTGCAGGAGGGAGACTTCAACGCCGCCGCCGAACTTGCGATCCGCCACCTCGATGAAGTCGAAACGGGGCTCGATCTCACCCATAGGCCGGACCCGCTTTCGGACCTGCGAAATTCGCTTTCACTGCCTCCCTTATCCTCTGAACCCAAGGAGTAAATCAGCATGTTTTCCAGACGCTCTTTCCTTGCCATTGTCGCCGTCTCGGCGACGCTTGGCTTCGCCCCTGCCTCCTTTGCCGATGCCTTGGGCGACATTACCGGTCGCGGCACTATCCGCATCGCCGTCCCGCAGGATTTTCCGCCGTTCGGCAGCGTCGGCACCGATATGGCGCCGCAGGGTTATGACATCGATGTCGCCAACCTTATCGGCAGCAAGCTCGGCGTGAAGGTAGAGCTGGTGCCCGTGACCAGCGCCAATCGCGTTCCCTATCTCCAGACGAACAAGGTCGATCTCGTCATCTCGAGCCTTGGCAAAAACCCGGATCGCGAGAAGGTCATCGATTTCTCCGCCGCCTATGCGCCTTTCTTCAATGGCGTCTTCGCACCGAACTCCGTGGCTGTCACGAAAGCAGAGGAACTGTCCGGCAAGACGGTCGGCGTAACGCGCGGTGCGGTCGAGGATCTGGAACTGACCAAGATCGCGCCGGCCGACGCGACCATCAAGCGCTACGAGGACAATAACGGCACGATTTCCGCCTTCCTTTCCGGCCAGGTCGACGTCGTGGCAACGGGCAACGTCGTCGCGGCGGCCATCCTGGCCAAGAACCCGCCGAAGCGGCCGGAACTCAAGTTCCTTATCAAGAACTCGCCCTGCTATATCGGGCTCAACAAGGAACAGCCGGCGCTTCTCGAAAAGCTGAACGGCATTCTGGCGACCGCCAAGACGGATGGCTCACTCAATGCCATCGCTCAGAAATGGCTGAAAACCGACCTGCCGAAGGACCTCTGAGAAATCTTCCGAAACCGCGCACCGGCTTAATGGACGGGTCGGTGCGCCGCTTTCGCCATCGAAAGGAAGCAATCGGGTGAATTACAAATTCGATTTCGGATGGCTGCTCGACTATTCCCCGCAGATCGTCAAGGGTGTTCTCGTCACCCTCGAGCTGATCGCCATAGGCGGAATTTTCGGCATTGCCTTTGGCATATTCTGCGCCTGGGCCCGCGCCCTTGGGCCGAAGTGGTTGCGGCCGCCGGTTGCCGCCTATGTGGAGCTCATCCGCAATACGCCTTTCCTTATCCAGCTCTTTTTCATCTTTTTCGGCCTGCCGTCATTGGGGCTCCAATTGTCGGAACTGACGGCAGCCAACATCGCCATGGTGGTCAATCTCGGCGCCTATGGCTGCGAGATCATCCGCGCCGGCATTCAGGCGACGCCGAAGGGGCAATTCGAGGCGGGCGCAAGCCTGGCGATGACCCGTTTCGAAACATTCCAGCATGTGGTGCTGGTGCCGTCCTTACAGCGCATCTGGCCGGCGCTTTCGTCCCAGGTCGTCATCGTCATGCTAGGATCTTCTGTCGTCTCGCAGATCGCCGCCGAGGATCTGACATTTGCCGCCAACTTCATCCAGTCGCGCACCTTCCGCGCCTTCGAAGCCTACATGGTCTCCACCATTATCTATCTCCTGCTCGCAATCCTCCTCCGGCAGGCGCTCGCGATGGTCGGCGGCTTCATCTTTCCGCGCGGGGGAATGAGATGATCGAATTTACCACCTGGGATATTTTGAGAAATCTCCTGCTTGCCGCCCGCTGGACGGTGCTGCTTTCGCTCGTCTCCTTTATCGGCGGAGGCATCGTCGGGCTGCTGCTGCTGTTCGCGCGCATTTCTCGAAAAAAATGGCTCCGGAGACTTTCGAAATATTACGTCGAGCTGTTTCAGGGCACGCCGCTGCTGATGCAGCTCTTCATCGCCTTCTTCGGGCTTGGCCTGTTCGGCATCGATGTCCCGGCCTGGCTGGCGGCGGGCCTGACGCTGGTATTATGGACGGCAGCGTTCCTGACGGAGATCTGGCGCGGCTGTGTCGAGTCCGTTGCGAAAGGCCAGTGGGAGGCTTCCGCAAGCCTGGCCTTGGGCCGCTTGCAGCAGATGCGTTATGTCATCCTGCCGCAGGCCATGCGTGTCGCCGTGCCGCCGACGGTCGGCTTCATCGTGCAGGTGATCAAGGGCACCGCGGTCACCTCCATCATCGGTTTCGTGGAACTGTCAAAGGCCGGCACGGTGGTCACCAACGCCACATTCCAACCTTTCGTGGTCTACGGGCTTGTAGCCCTTATCTATTTCGCCCTGTGCTGGCCCTTATCGAAGAGCAGCCAGATTCTCGAAAGGAAGCTTAATGTCGCTCATCGAAATCACTGAAGTCTGCAAGAGCTACGGTGCGAACGAGGTTCTAAAAGGCATCAACCTCGATGTCGAACCCGGGGAAGTCATTGCGATCATCGGCAAGAGCGGTTCCGGAAAATCGACGCTGCTTCGCTGCATCAACGGGCTAGAGACCATCTCGGCCGGTTCGATCGCCGTCGCCGGGTCGCAACTGCTGGACGACGACCTTCATCTCAAGGCCCTGCGGCTGAAAGTCGGGATGATTTTCCAGCAGTTCAATCTGTTTCCGCATCAGACCGTGGGCGGCAATGTCATGCTGTCGCAGATGGTGGTGAAAAAGACGCCGAAGCCCGAGGCGGAAAGCTTGGCCCGCAAGATGCTGGAGCGTGTCGGGCTGGCGCACAAGTTCGACGCCTATCCGGACGAGCTTTCGGGCGGTCAGCAACAGCGTGTGGCGATCGCACGCGCGCTTGCCATGCAGCCGATCGCGCTGCTGTGCGATGAGATCACGTCCGCGCTCGATCCGGAACTCGTGGCGGAAGTGCTTTCGGTCGTACGCGAACTGGCATCGGAAGGCATGACGCTGCTGATGGTGACGCACGAGATGAAATTCGCTCGCGACGTCTGTTCGCGCGTCGTTTTTATGCATCAAGGCAAGGTGCATGAGATCGGCCCTCCGGGAGAGGTCTTCGCCAATCCGCAAACTTCGGAGCTGAAGCAGTTCCTTGGATGGAATTGAGACCAGGCTGTTTTTCGGAAAGCCAGGGTAAGCGCCTGCAGCAATTGGCTGAAGGAGCCTCGCAACTCTGGGGAAGCGCGCGTTCGGACTAACAAAAGGCGGCCCGAGGCCGTGTCGTTTTGCATCTAATCGGGGTCTTCCTCACTTTGTGTGGCTAACAAATCGTTGGCATTCCCGCTGCTAAGGGCGGGCATGCCAACGAAATCGAGATGGTCGCCCGGTTCGGGAATTAAGGTGCAAAGCGTAGTGTCCGACGGCGAGGGTGATTGGCTTGTGTCTGCTTGCGGACCATCGTCGGGCATATGCCCTGATCGCGGACATTGGAGCGCAAGTCGGCACCGCTGGTCGTACCGCAGTCTCCAGGACCTGCCGATCCGGGGCAACGAAGTGACAGTAAAGCTCCAGTTAAGCCGCTGACGTTGCAGGTGTCGGCAGTGCAAGCGGCAAACATTCACCGACCCGATCCCGGCGATTGCCTAGCCTTACGCACGCCGGACAAGGAGGGTCGCCGAAATAGTCGGCCTGCTGGGTCATAGCACCGGCGGACGGCCCGGAGAGCGCTTCAACTGCCCCCACGATTTTTAAAGGGGGAGAAGATCGGAAATTAAAATTTCCCGGTAGCGATAGGTCCGCGCAATGGCCTTGATCTGACGACCAGAGCGACCAAACGCTTGCCGAACCGTCACGACGGAAGAGGCTAAAACTGGTGCCATCACCTGCAATTGCGAAGCGGGCTTCGTTTGCCGGCGCCGGTTATCCGTACACTTCGATGTGGTTGCCAATCGATATTCATCTTCTTTGCTCGTGACTATTCGCCGGAAATTAATCTGTCGTACTCGTCCGCGCAGGCAATGATCGGAGCGTCAGCTCTGTGGTGGTGTTGGTTTCCACAATTGCGCAAAGTGCAGCATTTACAGCCACGGACGTAGGCTTGCATGCCATCATTGCCTCAGGAACATTCAAGCGGGCCTGCATCTCTCGGCGTCGTTTGGCTGCCGCTTTTGCTCTTCAGAACCAGGTGCGTTTTCATGCCTACTGCAGGTCAGCATCCGCCGATCTTCTTTTTCCGGTTACCCGAGGATGACGTCCCGAGAAGTGGTGTAGCAGGATAGCGGTGGTCATCGGCTTTTTCCGGTAGGGTTGGGTTGTTCAAGCACAACCTGATGGAAAGACCACCGATGACCAATGACATGATGGACCTCCGCTCGCTTGTTGAGAAGAGCGCTGATGCGGATTTGCTGCGCGAGATGATTGGCTTTGCCGCCGAGAAGTTGATGGAGCTAGAGGTTGGCACGAAGACCGGTGCGGCCTACGGCGAGAAGAATGACTTTCGACTTGCTCAGCGTAACGGCTATCGCGACCGCGACTGGGAGACCCGAGCTGGCACCGTCGAACTTCGGATTCCAAAGCTGCGCACCGGC
>NZ_AUFB01000027.1 GCF_000426285.1 Rhizobium leucaenae USDA 9039
GTCTTTCCATCAGGTTGTGCTTGAACAACCCAACCCTACCGGAAAAAGCCGATGACCACCGCTATCCTGCTACACCACTTCTCGGGACGTCATCCCGAGACCGCCTTTTCTATCGCTGCTGTGACCAAGAAAATCCGGGTCGAGACGTTTACACGGTCTTCTATTCCGTATCGGAGCGTCTAGTGGGGCGAGGCGAACCGGAGTTGCGCCGCGCCATACGAAGGAGTTGATGCAATGGCATTGACCCAGGCTTATGTGAGTCCAACCGCCTTGCGTAGCGCCTGCGTCATATCACTCCGCCAATTCTTTCCCTTGGACTGGAATCGCTCAAGGACATCCGGATCTACCCGAAGGGTGACGGCGACTTTCGGCGCAGCCATTTTTGGCCGTCCCCTGGCGCGCTTGATGCTTTCCATCAAATCCGGAAAAGCTTCTGCGAAGGGTTTTGCCTGGGCAAGTTGCTCATCCGTTGCTTCCGGAGCATCTGGATCGGACGCGATTATCTTTTGAATTTCGGCTTCTTCTCCCTCATCGAGAGGGCGCCGTGAAGAGAATTTGCTCACCATAAGAGCTTCCTTTCCTTGCGGCTTGCGGGACGTATCGAAATGACCGAGATGGCTTGTGAGCCAAGCGGCTTGAATACGACAGCGGCAACGTCCCGTCCGCCGACTGCCATGGAGCGGCCCTCATTCGCTGGGACGACAATAGAACCTGCGAAGTCCAGGCCGTGCTTGGCTAGATTTGTTTCGCGCTTAAGTTCGTCCCAGATGATCTTCATATAATTTTCGTACACGGAAAATTAATGGGCAGCAAGAATTATCGTACACGGAAAATGGAATGGTGATGAATCTGACGTGGCGCTCATAAACGGTTCCAGGCGAGTCAGCCGAACAGATTGTGGGATATGCTGCTGACTCTCTTGGATTGGTGGTGAACTCAGCAAGCTCTTTCGGTGATCGCATATGGATGATCCCTGCGTGCCACGACAAGCTTCGATTGCAGCAAGCAGCTTTAGACGGCAATACCTGGAGGTTGCAGTTTGTCTTCGGCATAACCACATTTCCAGCGCTGCCGCTCTTATTCTCAAAGATTCTTACAAGCCGCAGACGCTGAGGGACAGAATGCTAAGAATTTTGACGATCGTCTTTCGGTGCATCTGGGCGTTCGCCATAATTGCTACCGCTATAGGTATCGGCGCGGCATATGGTTGGGAAAAGCATGGTCTGGTTGCGGCCATCGCGCTCGGGTTTGTTGGTCTCGTGGTTAGCTGGCCCTGCGCCTATTCACCCGCACTGTTCTTTGAATTGTTATGCCAATTGTTGGGCGAATTTCTAATGAGCCTAATTTGATGATCCTCGACCGTGATGCGGTCGTCGACAGGGTGAATAAAGTGGAAGCGAGGGCTGTCGCCGTTCAAAGCGATGGAGCGGGAATGGACCTAAGTTTTGAAAAATGGTGATCCCGACGCGATTCGAACGCGTGACCCTCAGATTAGGAATCTGATGCTCTATCCTGCTGAGCTACGGGACCACTAAGATTGATCCATACAAAAGCAAGGGCCCGAAGCCAAGCCCTTTTCCCGTCTCGGAGACAATCTGCTTTTGTCGGGCCATGCGCTAATGGTCAGGCGCACGGAGAGATGGTGGTGGCTCAGGCGTTCAGGCGCTGTTCGGCGAGCCGGACCCAATAGGAGATCCCGTGGGCGATGGCTTCGTCGTTGAAGTCGTAGGCCGGGTTGTGCAGGCCGGCGGTGTCGCCGTTGCCGACGAAGATGAAGGCGCCGGGGCGGGCGTTCAGCATATAGGAGAAATCCTCGCCGCCCATCATGGGATCGATGTTCGGGATGACGTTGGCGGTACCGGCGATGTCGCGTGCGGCGGCAATCGCATGCTCGGTCTCGTCGGCGTGGTTGACGGTGACCGGATAGTTGCGGTGGAACTGGATATCCGCCTCGGCGTCATGGCTGGCGGCGATGCCGCTGACGATCTGCCGGAAGCGGCGTTCGGCGAGGTCGCGAATCTCCGGGTCGAGCGTGCGGACGGTGCCGACGAAGCTCGCGTCGTTCGGAATGACATTGTAGGCATTGCCGCCATTGAATTTGGTGACGGAGACCACCACCGATTTCAGCGGATTAGCGCTGCGCGAGGCGATGAGTTGCAGGTTGGTGACGATCTGCGCGCCGATGGCGATGGGGTCGATGGTCGTGTGCGGCATGGCGGCGTGGCCGCCGCGCCCCTTGATGGTGACGGTGAACTCGTCGGTCGCCGCCATGATCGCGCCCTTGCGGATAGCGAACTGGCCGACCGGCAGGCCCGGCAGATTGTGCATGCCATAGACTTCCTCGATGCGGAAGCGCTCCATCATGCCGTCCTTGACCATGGCGTCGCCGCCGGCGCCGCCCTCTTCGGCCGGCTGGAAGATCACGGCAATGTTGCCGTTGAAATTGCGGGTCTCGGCAAGGTATTTCGCAGCGCCCAGCAGCATGGCGGTGTGGCCGTCATGGCCGCAGGCATGCATCTTGCCGGGTGTCTCGGAAGCCCAGGGCTTGCCGGTGATTTCGGTGAGCGGCAGGGCATCCATGTCGGCGCGCAGGCCGACGGTGCGGCCTTCGCCCTTGCCGCGGATCAGGCCGACGACCCCGGTGCGGCCGATGCCGGTGACGACCTCGTCGACGCCGAATGCCTTCAGTTTTTCGGCCACGAAGGCGGCGGTATTTTCCACCGCATACATCAGCTCAGGCCTCGTATGGATATAGCGGCGCCATTCCGTCACTTCGTTCTGGAGTTCGGCGGCTCTGTTCAAAATCGGCATGCTGATTTTTCCTGCTGCTCAATATCGGATTCGGGTCTAGCAATTTGATCCGACACACAACCCTCAGCATCACATCGCACTTTTTTATGCCATGCGCGTGATCACAAGGCTGTGATCGGTTGGCAATAAACTCGTCAATCGCCTTTGCCTTCTCTTAGCCATATAGGTTAAATAGGGGGAGCTTTCGAGAAAATTCCGGACTTCTGAAGGATTGACCGTGCTGACGAAGCAGAATCGTTTGTATGCCGCTTTGCGGCTGGTTCCCATGGCCGCCGCCGCATCCATGCTTTTCCTGTCGACTGCGCATGTGGCCGAGGCCAATCCGCATATCCTCGTCGATGTCAGCAGCGGCCGCGTGCTCGATCATGAAGAAGCCTTCCGCAAGTGGTATCCGGCTTCGCTCACCAAGCTGATGACGGTCTATGTCGCTTTCCGCGCCCTTCAGTCCGGCCAGGTCACGCTCGATACGCCTGTTGTCATGTCCAAGCTTTCCTCTTCGCAGCCGCCGGCGAAGATGTATTTCAAGCCGGGCCAGAAGCTGACGCTCGACAACGCGCTGAAGATGATGCTGGTCAAATCCGCCAATGACCTTGCGATGGCGATCGCCGAGACGGTCGGCGGTTCCGAGCAGGGCTTCGTCGCGCGCATGAATGCGGAAGCCGCCCGCCTCGGCATGCGCGACACGCATTACATCAATCCCAACGGCCTGCCCGGCAAGGGTCAGTACACGACGGCACGCGATCTTGCTGTCGTCAGCGTGGCGCTGCGCCGCGAGTTCCCGCAATATGCCGGTTATTTCTCGCTGGAAGGCTTTACCAACGGCGTCAAGCAGGTGCCGAACATCAATATGCTCATAGGCCGCTTCGATGGCGCCGACGGTATGAAGACCGGGTTCATCTGTGCGTCCGGCTTCAATCAGATCGCCTCGGCGACCCGCAACGGCCGCACATTGGTCTCCGTCGTTCTCGGTACGGACAGCCTTGCGGCGCGCGCCGACGATTCCGCCAATTTCCTCGAAAAGGGTTTCGAAAACCAGTTCTCCGGCCGGGATACGCTGGCAAGCCTGCAACCCTACGGGCAGGGCCAGGACGAGGTTGCCGACATTACCGCCGAGATCTGCAGCGCCAAGGGCGCACAGCACCGCAGCGAAACCCGTGATCCCACCGGCCGCACCAAGGTGCAGTCGCCCTACATCCATGAAATGGATCACGAGCCGAATTTCGTCTATGCCGGCCTGATCGGCGGTCAGGACGTTGCCACCGCAAGCAAGGGCGACAAGGACGACGTGGCTGCGAAGGGCGACAAGACCGTGAAGGGCGACAAAATTGCCGCTACGGGCGATGTCACCGGCATACCCATCCCCATGCCGCGTCCCACTTACTGATCGGACCTGAACCATGAGCGTTCCGCAGGAGAGGGTGCCGGTTTCGATCCTGACCGGTTTTCTCGGAGCCGGCAAATCGACATTGCTCAATCGCATCCTCAAGGACGCGGCGATGCGGGATGCGGCTGTCATCATCAACGAGTTCGGCGATGTCGGCATCGATCACCTGCTGGTCGAAAGCTCCGGCGATGCCATTATCGAGCTCTCCGATGGCTGCCTTTGCTGCACGGTGCGTGGCGAGCTGGTGGATACGCTCGCAAATCTGATGGACGCCATGCAGACCGGCCGCATCCGGCCGCTGAAGCGCGTCGTCATTGAGACGACCGGGCTTGCCGATCCCGCGCCGGTGATGCAGTCGGTCATGGGCAATCCGATCATCGCCACGAATTTCGACCTGGATGGCGTGATCACCGTCGTCGATGCGGTCAACGGCTTGCAGACGCTCGACAATCATGAAGAGGCGCGCAAGCAGGTGGCGGTCGCCGACCGGCTGATCGTCTCCAAAATCGGTTTGGAAGGCGCTGCTTCCATCGACATGCTTGAGGGACGGCTGCGGGCGCTCAATCCGCGGGCGCAGATCATGAATGCCGACAGCAATGCCGCCGGGCGCGCCGCCATTTTCGTCAACGGGCTCTACGATCCAGCTTCGAAGATCGCCGATGTCGGCCGCTGGCTGCGCGACGAGCTTGAGGCGGATGATGATGACCATGATCACGAACATGGGCACGATCACGATCATCATCATGGTGGACACAGCCATCACCGCCATGGCCACCATCATCACGGGCATCGCCATCAGCACGCCCATGACGTGAACCGTCATGGCGAGTCGATCCGCTCCTTCTCGATCGTCGAAAACCAACCGATCGACCCAATCGCGCTGGAAATGTTCATCGACCTCCTGCGTTCGGCGCATGGCGAAAAGCTGCTGCGGATGAAGGCGATCGTTGCCATGTCCGACAGACCGGAGCGTCCGGTCGTGCTGCATGGCGTGCAGAACATCTTCCATCCGCCGGTGCGCCTGCCCGCCTGGCCCAATCCCGACGACCGGCGGACCCGCATGGTGATCATCACCAAGGATCTGCCCGAAGACTTCGTAAAGGGCCTGTTCGACGCGTTTTTGAGCAAGCCGCGTGTTGACACGCCGGATAGAGCGGCGCTTGAGGACAATCCGCTGGCTGTGCCGGGGATGCGGTTTTAGCTAGCTACACCCGCCTCGCCCTTCGAGGGCCCTGCGGGCCACCTCAGGGTGAGGCTGATCTTTGTGCATTGCCGCCCATAATCAGAGTGCGGTGTCAGGGCGTGCTCAAGGAAAGCCGGGCTCGCCCCATCCTCATGGTGAGGTGGGAGCCCTGAGCTTGTCGAAGGGCGACCCTCGAACCAAGAGGATGGCCCGTCGGTGGCCGATCAGCCCTTGCGGATGACGAACCGGTGGCCGCTGTCCGTCTTCTCGCTGGCGAGAAGTGTATGGCCCTTTTCATTGCAGAGATGCGGAATATCGATGACGGCAAGCGGATCGGTCGTTTCGACCGTCAAGGTCGCGCCGCTCGGCAGTCCGCGCAGGCGCTTTTCCGTCTTGATTGCCGGATAAGGGCATTTCAGCCCGCGCAGATCGTAAACCTCGTCGGTCAGGCTATTCACTCTTGGCCCAAAACTTCCAGAAGGGCGGCTTTTTGGCCGGCTCGGTCTGTGCGGTTTCCATGGGCTGGGGCGCATAGGCGAGCGGATTGACGCCCGAGTTCATCGGGTTTGCCATCGGGATCGGCACATTCGCGGGAATGTTGGCTGCTAAGACGGGACCGCCTGGCTGCTGCGCGGTTGCTTCGGGGGCTGCGGTTGCCACGCGAATGCTTGCTGTCGACGGATTGGTTGTTGGGCTCGATACCGTGCCACCGCGGGCAAGCTGCTGCGCAGACTGGTTGGCCATCATCGACTCCAGATCGGCCACTTTCATCATCTTGCCGGCCGCAAGTGCGGTGCCGGTCGGAGCATAGGCGAGATCGTGGCCCTTGCGCTGCTTGGCGACAACGGCCTTCCGTTCGGCTTCGGTCGGGTCGTACCAAGCCATGCCGTCATATTTCTTCAGAGCGGCACTGTAATCGGCATCATACTGCTTGCCGTAGGACAGCAGCGCTGTCTGCAAAGCCGGCGGTGTCGTCATGACCGGGCATTTGCCGCCGGCGTTGAACGGGCCGGTGGCCTGCTGGTTGAAGACGTATTTCTTCTCGCAGACCTCGACTTCCGGCGGACGCTTCGTCACTTCGAAATTGTCGTAGCCGACCTTCAGCATCTTCCAGAATTCGATATTCGGGCTGAGGCGATGTTTGACCATATTTTCCGCCGTCATGCGAAAGGGGAAGGCCTCAAGCTGGATGGCCTTCTGGCCACCTTTGAAGGCGTCGCGCGCGAAGGCATAGATTTCCAGCACCTGCTGGTCAGTCATCGAATAGCAGCCGGACGACGAGCAGGCGCCATGGATCATCAGATTGGCGCCGTTGCGGCCATTGGCCGCGTCATAGCGGTTCGGAAAACCGGTGTTGATGGCGAGATAATATTTAGAGTTCGGATTGAGGTTGGCCGGCGTCAGCATGTAGAAGCCTTCCGGCGCCTGCCGGTCGCCCTCCTTCACCTTCGGGCCGAGACGGCCGGACCAGGCGCAGATCTTGTAATCGGCGATGACCTCGAAGCGATTGCTCTGGTTCGCCTTGAGGATCTCCATCACGCCTTCTTCCTTGAAGATGCGGATCATGATCGGCGAATTGCGGTCTATGCCCTTTTTCGTCATATCGGCGAGGATGTGGCTGGGAAGCGGCTGCTCGACCTTGTTTTTCACCGTCGACAGATCGATCGACGCGGATTCGAGCGTGTCGTTACAGCTGGCGAGAGCCAGCGCGATCAGGGAAACATAGGCAAGGTGACGGATGCGCATTCTGACTTAGCCCATAGACACGAAGAGCGGCCGCACGATCTGTTCGTCGCGCCCAAATCGAAACATGAAACAGAATCATAGACGGCTTATACTTGAGAATTCCTTACCAGCCTATGACGTGCTCGCGGCGCACCCGCAAGCTTTTCTTTGTCATAATGGGTTCGATAACAAGAATGTGGCCAAGATTTGGCCTCATTCCCGTCCTGTGACATCGCGAATCTCCAACTTGAGTTAGAGATTGCGACCCATATTGAGGAATTTCTGACGACGGTCGCTGCGCAATTGTTCGCCCGAACGGCTGGAAAGTTCGCCGAGCGCGTTGGAAATCATGTCGCCGGTCGCCGCAATCACCGACTGCGGATCGCGATGCGCGCCGCCGAGCGGTTCGGGAATGATGCCGTCGATGATCCCTAACCCCTTCAGGTCCTCGGCAGTGATTTTCATGTTGGTGGCGGCTTCCTTGGCGCGGGTGGAATCGCGCCAGAGGATGGAGGCGGCGCCTTCGGGCGAAATCACGCTGTAGATCGAGTGTTCGAGCATATAGACGCGGTTGCCGGTGGCAATCGCGATCGCGCCGCCGGATCCGCCTTCGCCGATGACGACCGAGATGATCGGCACCTTGACGCCCAGGCACATTTCCGTGGAGCGGGCAATCGCTTCCGCCTGGCCGCGTTCTTCGGCGCCGACGCCGGGGTAGGCGCCTGCGGTATCGACCAAGGTGACGACGGGCAGTTGAAAGCGGTCGGCCATTTCCAGGATGCGGATCGCCTTGCGGTAACCTTCGGGGCGGGCGCTGCCGAAATTATGCTTCAGGCGCGTCTTCGTGTCGTTGCCCTTTTCCTGGCCGATGATGGCGATGGGCTGGCCACGGAAACGGGCAAAACCCGCCTGGATGGCGGCATCCTCGGAAAATTTGCGGTCACCGGCGAGCGGCGTGAATTCCGTAAACAACGCGCCGGCATAGTCGACGAAATGCGGTCGCTGCGGATGGCGGGCAACCTGCGTCTTCTGCCAGGCATTGAGCTTGGAATAGATGTCGGCCGTCGCTTCGCGGACGCGGATTTCGAGCCGTCCGACTTCATCAGACGTATCGATGCTCTCGTCTTCGCTTGCCAGTTTCTTCAGCTCGTGAATCTTGCCTTCGAGATCCGAGATGGGTTTTTCGAAGTCGAGATAATTGTGCATGAGGTGCGTTTCCGATCCTTTTGCCCGTGACGAGAGACGGCACGTATAGCCTGTGTGCCGGTCCTATTCCTGTTTTTTGGCCTGTTTGGCAAGGGGGTGATGCGTTTGCACCAGTTGGTGAAGCCGTTCTTCCAGCACATGTGTGTAGATTTGTGTGGTCGAAATGTCGGAATGGCCGAGAAGTTCCTGCACCACGCGCAAGTCTGCGCCATTGGCAAGCAGGTGGCTGGCGAAGGCGTGGCGCATGACATGCGGCGAGATTAGCGAGGGCGTCAGCCCGGCGCGGATGGCAAGATCCTTCAGGTCCCGCGCAAAGACTTGCCGCGGCAGATAGCCCTGCTTGGAGGCTGCAGGGAAGAGCCATGGGCTTTCCTGGGCAGGCTGCTTGGCGTTTGCCGCCTCCAGCGCCTGTCGGCGGCCATAGATCGTCAGCGCAGCGATCGCCGACTGCGACAGTGGTACCAGCCGCTCCTTGTTGCCTTTGCCGCGGATCATCAGGAAACGCCCTTCCTGATCCAGCACTTTCGCCGGCAGGGACACGAGTTCGCTGACGCGCATGCCGGTGGCATAAAGTAGCTCCAGCAAAACCAGCATGCGCAGATGCTGCAATTGATCGGGACCTTCGACGGCCGCTTCCTGTTCGGCCTGGGCGAGAAGGCGGGTCACCTCGTCGACGCCCATGGTCTTCGGCAGGGCGCGGCCTTTCTTCGGCGCGTCGAGAATGCCAGTGGGGTCATCCGTGCGCAGGCCCTCGGCATAGAGAAATTTATAGAACTGGCGCATGGCCGACAGCCGGCGTGCTTGCGACGACGGCTTGAAGCCCTGCCGTGAGAGGCCGGAGAGATAGGCCCCGAGATCGTTCGAGCCCGCTTCCGTCATGCGGACCTTGCGCTCCGACAGGAAGGAGTGGAGATCGTCGAGGTCGCGCTCGTAGGACTGCAGCGTGTTGACGGCTGCGCCGCGTTCGGCGCTCATCATTTCGAGGAAAGCTTCCACATGGACGCGGCTCAGATCCTTCACGGCGGTCTCCGCGCTCACGGCTTCACCGAGCCGGTTGCCGGCGGATTGACTCGTTCCGAGGGTATGCGGATCGTCACATCGCGCGGCTGCGGATCGACGAAGAGCACTAAAGCCCACATTGCTCCATAGACCGATCCGGCGATGACCGCACAGATGACAAGGAAGCGAAACAGGGTCGGCATTCAGAAACTCTCCTCGTCGCAATCACTGGTCCGGCGATATATTGTAATCATATCCGACAAGCGTTAGCCGAAGGATATTGCAGACATGTTTATGATGCGGCGTCTTGACGCTACCGGCGCATTTGACGATACCGTTTCCAAACAAATTGTGAATGGGCCGATGAACGAAGAAGTGCTGACCCTTGCAGAAAGCCTAAGAGACAGAGCGCGTGCCGCATTGGGCACGCGCAATCTTGTCCTCGTCGGGTTGATGGGGGCCGGAAAATCCTCGATCGGGCGGCTGGTCGCCCACCAGCTCGGCATTCCCTTCGTCGACACGGATATCGAGATCGAGCGCGTGTCGCGCATGACGATCACCGAGCTGTTCGAAGCCTACGGCGAAGAGGAGTTCCGGGCGCTCGAAACGCGGGTGATCAAGCGTTTGCTCAAGGGCGGTCCCCGCGTCGTTTCCACCGGCGGCGGCGCCTTCATCAACGACCGCACGCGCCGGCATGTCAAACGCAGCGGCCTGTCGGTCTGGCTGAAGGCCGATCTCGACGTGCTCTGGGAGCGGGTCAACAAGCGCGATACGCGACCGCTGCTCAAAACCGAAAATCCGAAGCAGACCCTCGAAAAGCTGATGAATGCGCGCTATCCGATCTATGCGGAAGCCGATCTCACGGTTTTGTCCCGCGATGTGGGCAAGGAAGTCATGGTCAAGGAAGTCCTTGCGGCCATCGTCGAGAGGAAAGAAGAAAGCAAGACACCATGAATGCGATCACATCGGCGTCGGACGAGCGTCTCGTCCGCGTGCCCCTCGGCGAGCGCGCCTATGACATTCTGATCGGCCCTGGGCTGATCGTGCGCGCCGGCAAGGAAATCGCAGCGAGATTGATGGGCCGTAGAGCGGCTATCATTACCGACGAAAATGTTGCGCCGCTCTATCTCGATGCCTTGTTTGCGAGCCTTCACGAGGCCGGTATTCAGCCTTCCAAGCTGGTGCTGCCGGCCGGCGAGAAGACCAAGAGCTTCGAGCATCTGATGGCTGTCTGCGATGCCGTGCTCACGGCGCGTGTCGAGCGCAACGATGCGGTCATCGCGCTTGGCGGTGGCGTAATCGGCGATCTCGCCGGCTTTGCCGCCGGCATCGTGCGCCGCGGCGTCCGTTTCGTGCAAGTGCCGACCTCGCTGCTGTCGCAGGTGGATTCTTCCGTCGGCGGCAAGACCGGCATCAATACCCATCATGGCAAGAACCTTGTCGGCGTCTTCCATCAGCCCGATCTCGTGCTCGCCGATACCGATGTGCTGAATACGCTGAGCGAACGTGAATTCCGCGCCGGCTACGCCGAGGTCGCCAAATACGGCCTGATCGACAAGCCGGACTTCTTTGCTTGGCTTGAGGCCAACTGGAAAGAGGTGTTCTCCGGTGGCGCAGCGCGCATCGAGGCGATTGCTGCGAGCTGCCAGGCGAAATCCGATGTCGTCGTCGCCGACGAGCGCGAAAACGGTCCGCGAGCGCTGCTCAATCTCGGCCATACCTTTGGCCATGCATTGGAGGCCGCCACAGCCTATGACAGCCGCCGGCTGGTGCATGGCGAGGGTGTTTCGATCGGCATGGTGCTGGCGCACGAATTTTCTTCGCGCCTCAATCTGGCAAGCCCGGACGATGCCAAGCGCGTCGAGGCGCATCTGAAGATGGTTGGCTTGCCGACACGGATGGGCGACATTCCGGGCGAACTGCCGCCGGTCGAGGTGCTGATGGATGCGATCGCGCAGGACAAGAAGGTCAAGAGCGGCAAGCTGACCTTCATTCTTACGCGCGGCATCGGGCAATCCTTCGTCGCCGATGACGTTCCGACCTCCGAAGTTCTTAGTTTCCTGAGGGAAAAGCATCCGCAATGACGGTCGAAGGCACGCTGGCTGTTCTGTGGGAATATTGGCCCGAGATTATCTCGATCATCGCGCTGGTGCTGCTTTCGGCCTTTTTCGCCGGCTCGGAGACGGCGCTGACGGCGGCTTCCCGCAGCCGCATCCACACATTGGAAGCCAACGGCGACAGCCGGGCCGGCATCGTGCGGCTGCTGATCGAGCGTCGAGACAGATTGATCGGCGCGCTGCTGATCGGCAACAATCTCGCCAACATTCTCTCGTCGTCGCTTGCGACCAGCTTGTTTCTCGGCCTGTTCGGCAATTCCGGCGTGGCGATCGCCACTGCCGCCATGACAGTCATCCTCGTCATTTTCGCCGAGGTTCTGCCGAAGAGCTGGGCCATTGCGACGCCCGATCGTTTCGCGCTGAATGTCGCCGGCGCGATACGTCTCTTCGTCATTGTCGTGGGTCCGGTATCGAGCGTCGTCAACGCCATCGTGCGCCAGATCCTCGGCATCTTCGGCATTAATCTTTCCAGGGAAGTCTCGATGCTGTCGGCGTATGACGAGCTGCGCGGCGCCGTCGATCTGCTGCACCGCGAGGGTTCGGTGGTCAAGGTGGACCGCGACCGGCTGGGCGGTCTGCTCGATCTCGGCGAGCTGGAGCTTTCCGATATCATGGTCCACCGCACGGCGATGCGTGCCATCAATGCCGACGATCTGCCGGAAGTCGTCGTGCGGACCATTCTTGACAGCCCCTATACGCGCATGCCGCTCTGGCGGGGCACGATCGACAACATCATCGGCGTCGTGCATGCCAAGGATCTGTTGAGGGCGCTGGCGGAGCGGCATGTCGAGCCGGAAAATCTCGACATCGTCAAGATCGCCCAAAAGCCGTGGTTCGTGCCCGACAGTACCAATCTCCAAGATCAGCTCAATGCCTTCCTGCGCCGCAAGCAGCATTTTGCCGTCGTCGTCGACGAATATGGCGAAGTGCAGGGCATCGTCACCCTGGAGGATATTCTGGAGGAGATCGTCGGCGATATTGCCGACGAGCACGACCTCGATATTCAGGGTGTGCGGCAGGAAGCCGATGGCTCGATCGTCGTCGATGGCGTCGTGCCTATCCGCGATCTGAACCGCGCCCTCGACTGGAATCTGCCGGATGAGGAGGCCACGACGATCGCCGGCCTCGTCATCCACGAATCGATGACCATCCCGGAAGAGCGCCAAGCCTTCACCTTCTATGGCAAGCGCTTCATCGTGATGAAGCGGGAAAAGAACCGTATTACCAAAATCAGAATCAGACCGGCGGAGACCGAAGAGGGGAAGCCGGAGTAGCTGGTTACCACCGCACCGCTTCGCCGGGTGCTGCAGGCTCCACGGCAAGCGCGTGCAGGCCCGCGTCGAGTTCCGGCTTCAAAAGTTCGGTGATCGCCCTGTGACGGGCAAGGCGCGTCATGCCGGTGAACTTGGCGGAGATGATTCGAATTCTTATATGGGTTTCGCCCGTTCCGGTCATGTCGGGCTGATGGCCGGCATGTAGGTGGCTTTCGTTGATGACAGCGAGACGTTCGGGCGCGAAGGCGTCGTTGAGCTTTTTCTCAATGCGGGATTGAAGCGTCGTTTCCATATTCCCGCCGTCACCTTGTTCGCGAAAAAGGTTTCACAAAGCCTGCAACATTCCCATTTGTCAATTCTTGTTGTGGGGTGGCTGAGGCCCCATAATTAGGGCGCCATGAGACTCGATTCAAAATATTTCGATCGTATTCGAACCCGCCGCAAACGCGAGCCGGAGGCCGAACAGGCTCCGCCGACGTGCCAGTGGGACGGCTGCGACAAAAAGGGTACGCATCGCGCGCCGGTCGGGCGCAATGCGGAAGGGCAGTTCTTTTTGTTCTGCTTCGAGCATGTCAAAGATTATAACAAGGGCTACAATTATTTCTCCGGCCTCTCGGACGGTGAGATCGCGCGCTACCAGAAGGAAGCCATCACCGGTCATCGCCCGACCTGGACCGTCGGCGTCAACAAGTCGGCGCGCAACAGCCCACTGCAATCCGACATCCGTTCCGGTTCCTATTCCCGCGTGCGCGATCCCTTCGGTTTCGTCAAGGATGGGCAGGGGCCGGGCCGCGGCCCGCGTTTCCCGCAGGAGCGCAAGCTGAAGACGCTCGAGGCGAAAGCCTTCGACACGATGGGGCTCGGTGCCAATGCCACCAGCGCCGAGATCAAGAGCCGTTACAAGGAATTGGTGAAAAAGCACCATCCCGACGCCAACGGTGGCGACCGCGGGTCCGAGGAACGGTTTCGCGCGGTCATTCAGGCCTATCAATTGTTGAAGCAGAACGGTTTTTGTTAATTCCTGTCCTTGCTCTCCGCCTTCAATCAGGTATGGTCCAAATCGGCTGAGGCCGCAGGCGATTGCGGCAAGGTGCGCTTTTGGCTGGCTGCACCTCGGCCAACTTTCCGGACGCGGCGTTTCTTGTCCGGGACTCTGTTCAAGAATGCTCGCAAGCGATCATGTCGTCGCGCCGAGGTTTCGCTTCAGTCCCGGAGAAGTATCGCCGTTGTTCCGACCTGACGGATGCGGACAACAAGCTGCGGCGTCACGGATCAAAAACGGCTGAGTTTGATATGGCTGGGTGACAGTCACCCGCCTTGGAGACATGATGAGCAAGATTGACCTTGATATTTCCGAGCTTCCCGACACGACCGTCTCGGTCCGTGAAGTCTTTGGCATCGATTCCGATATCCGCGTTCCGGCGTACAGCAAGGGCGACGCCTATGTGCCCGACCTCGACACCGACTATCTCTTCGATCGCGAGACGACGCTCGCCATTCTCGCCGGCTTTGCCCATAACCGCCGCGTGATGATCTCGGGCTATCACGGCACGGGTAAGTCCTCCCACATCGAGCAAGTGGCAGCCCGCCTCAACTGGCCTTGCGTGCGTATCAACCTCGACAGCCATGTCAGCCGTATCGATCTCGTCGGCAAGGATGCGATCGTCGTCAAGGACGGTCTGCAGGTCACCGAATTCAAGGACGGCATCCTGCCCTGGGCCTATCAGCACAACGTCGCCCTCGTCTTCGACGAATACGACGCCGGCCGTCCGGACGTGATGTTCGTCATCCAGCGCGTGTTGGAATCGTCGGGCCGCCTGACGCTGCTCGACCAGAGCCGCGTCATTCGTCCTCACCCGGCCTTCCGCCTGTTCGCGACCGCCAACACCATCGGTCTTGGCGACACGACCGGCCTCTATCACGGCACACAGCAGATCAACCAGGCACAGATGGACCGCTGGTCGATCGTCACGACGTTGAACTACCTGCCGCACAACAATGAAGTCGACATCGTGCTCGCGAAGGTGAAATCCTTCCGCACCGAAAAGGGCCGCGACACCGTATCCAAGATGGTGCGTGTCGCCGATCTGACCCGCGCAGCCTTCATGAACGGCGATCTTTCGACCGTCATGAGCCCGCGTACGGTCATCACCTGGGCGGAAAATGCGGAAATCTTCGGCGATGTCGCTTTTGGTTTCCGCGTGACCTTCCTTAACAAGTGCGATGAGCTGGAGCGGCCGCTGGTCGCCGAGCAGTATCAGCGCGCTTTCGGCGTCGAGCTGAAGGAAAGCGCCGCCAACATCGTGCTCGAAGCCTAAGAAGAAGAGCCAGCAACTCATGGCAGGTCGCGGAGACAATTCCAAAGCGAAGCCGGGCGCTCCGGTGGACATGGAGCCGTTGCGTCGGGCGATTACCGGCTGCGTGCGCTCGATCGCCGGCGATGCCGAGGTCGAGGTGGCCTTCGCCAACGAACGGCCGGGGATGACGGCCGAGCGCATTCGCCTGCCGGAGCTTTCGAAGCGGCCGACGGCGCATGAGCTGGCGGTGACGCGCGGTCTCGGCGATTCCATGGCGTTGAGGCTCGCCTGTCACGATGCGCGCGTGCATGCCACCATGGCGCCGCAGGGCGCCGAGGCGCGTTCCATCTTCGATGCAGTCGAACAGGCTCGCGTGGAATCGATCGGCGCACTGCGCATGAGCGGCATGGCCGCCAACCTCAATTCGATGAATTCGGAAAAATACGCCAAGGCGAATTTCACCGGCATCGAACGGCAGGAAGACGCGCCGATTGGCGAGGCCATGGCGATGATCGTGCGCGAGAAGCTGACCGGTCAGCAGCCGCCGGCAAGCGCCGGCAAGGTGCTCGACCTCTGGCGTTCCTTCATCGAGGACAAGACCGGCGGCGAACTCGACAATCTGCTTTCCGCCATCAACGACCAGCAGAGCTTCGCGCGCGTCGTCCGCAATATGCTGACGGCCATGGAAATGGCCGAGGAATACGGCGACGAGGAGATGGAGCCTGACAGCGACGAGGAGTCCGCCGAGGAGGACAAGCCGAGCGGTGAGGACCAGGACGATCAGGATGTCGAGAGCGATGATGGCTCCGACGCCGCGCCTGCCGAGGACAGCGAAGCCTCCGACGAGGAGATGGACGACGGCGAGATGGACGGCGCCGAAATCTCCGACGACGACATGAGCGAAGAGGGCGAAGAGGATTCGGAGACGCCGGGCGAGACCCGCCGTCCGAATACGCCTTTCGCCGATTTCAACGAAAAGGTCGACTACCACGTCTTCACCGAGGAGTTCGACGAGACGACGACGGCGCAGGAACTCTGCGACACGGTGGAGCTCGAGCGCCTGCGCGCCTTCCTCGACAAGCAGCTCGCGCATCTGCAGGGTGCCGTGGGGCGGCTCGCCAATCGCCTGCAGCGCCGGCTGATGGCGCAGCAGAACCGCGCCTGGGATTTCGACCTTGAAGAGGGCTATCTCGACCCGGCGCGTCTGACGCGTCTGATCATCGATCCGATGCAGGCGCTCTCCTTCAAGATGGAGCGCGACACGCAGTTCCGCGATACGGTCGTGACGCTTCTGATCGACAATTCCGGCTCCATGCGCGGCCGGCCGATCACCGTCGCAGCTACCTGCGCCGATATTCTGGCGCGCACACTGGAACGCTGCGGCGTCAAAGTCGAAATCCTCGGCTTCACCACCAAGGCCTGGAAGGGTGGGCAGGCACGCGAGAAATGGCTTGCCGGCGGCAAACCGCAGACGCCGGGCCGGCTCAACGATCTCCGCCACATCATCTACAAATCGGCCGACGAGCCCTACCGGCGGGCGCGCACCAATCTCGGCCTGATGATGCGCGAAGGTCTGCTCAAGGAAAATATCGACGGCGAGGCGCTGATCTGGGCGCATAACCGCCTGCTTGGCCGCCGCGAGCAGCGCCGCATCCTGATGATGATCTCTGACGGCGCGCCGGTTGACGATTCGACATTGTCGGTCAATCCGGGCAACTATCTTGAGCGGCACCTGCGCGCCGTGATCGAGCAGATCGAGACACGTTCGCCCGTGGAGCTGCTGGCGATCGGCATTGGCCATGACGTCACGCGCTACTATCGCCGTGCCGTCACGATCGTCGATGCCGACGAGTTGGCCGGCGCCATGACCGAGCAGCTCGCATCCCTATTTGAGGATCAGGCAAGCCTGCCGCGCATGCGTCGCGCAAGCTGAATAGCCGATAGTCAAACCTGCATTGGCCTTCGGGCCGGTGCTTCTGTCGATTTCCGTCCAGTTGCAAGGCCCGTGAGAGCCCATGAAACGCCTTTGCCGCGCGACCATGCTTGTGATGCTGCTCGCCGGCTGCGGCTCTGTGGATACTTCGGAGGGTGGGCCGGCGGACATCCATGCGACGGCGATTTCGGCGTTCAAGCCCGGTTCCGAGCAGACACGGTTCGGTGCGCTTGAATTTCTTGGCGGTCTCGAACTCAGCTCCGGCAATGCGCTCCTCGGCGCCCTCTCCGCCATCCGCTTCCGTCCGGATCAGCGTCATTTCGTTTCGGTCCTCGACACCGGCCATTGGTTGACCGGCGCCATAGAGCGTGATGAGGACGGCAGGCTGAAGGGCATCGTCGATGCCCATATCATGCCGATGATCGACCGGCTCAGTGAGACGGATGCCGGCAAAGGCGCGATGGATGCGGAGGGGCTGGCGCTGCGGGGCAATCACGTGCTCGTCAGCTATGAGCAGAATCATCGCGTCGATATCTATCCTGATCCCGGTTTCGAGACATCGCCGCCGGATGGCAGCATTCCGATCCTTATCCCGAAGAGGCAATTGCGAGCCAACCGCAGCCTGGAAGCTCTGATGATCGCGCCGCAATCGAGCCCGCTTGCGGGGGCCGCGGTGATCGTCGCGGAGCGCAGCTTAGACGATCAGGGCAACATGCTGGCGGCGATCCTCGACGGACCGCTGAAGGGCCGCTTTACAGTGCGCCATAGCGACGATTTCGACGCCAGCGACGGCGTTTTTCTGCCCGATGGCGATCTGCTGTTGCTGGAGCGGCGCTTCGATCTGGCGCATGGCATCGGCGTGCGTATCCGCCGCATTGCCGGCGGCGACATCAAACCGGACGCTGTCGTCGACGGCAACGTCATCTTCCAGGCAGGATCCAATCTGCAGATCGATAACATGGAAGGGCTGGACGCCTTCCGCGCTGCCGACGGAACGATCCACCTGATCATGGTTTCCGACGACAACCATTCGATTCTGCAGCGCAGCCTGATGCTGGAGTTCCGGCTGCGGGACGAGAATCTTGTCAGCCAAAAATGAGAAAGCCCGCGACATGCGGGCTTCATGGAATTGCGTCGGTAGCTGTTTACGCGGCGCGGACCGGCTGCATCGGCTTCAGCACGTTCATCAATGCGCCGTAAGGCAGCAGCATGACGAGGCCGACGGTCACCTTGACCGAGAAATCACCAATCGCCCAGGAAATCCAGCGCGGTGCCGACGTCGAGAAGGCACCGAGGATCGGCGCCCAGTCGATCGCGAAGGGATCGTTCGGGCCGAAGAAGACGAAGAAGGGCGCAAAGGCGAAGGAGAAGAACATCACCGTGTCCAGCATCGAGCCGATCAGCGAACCAAACAGCGGCGCGCGCCACCAGGCCATGCGGCGCAGGCGGTTGAACACCGAGATATCGAGAAGCTGGCCGGCGAGATAGGCCGAGCCGGAGGCGATGGCGATGCGCGGCTGTGCAGTGAAGAAGGAGAGCGTAACACCGACGACGAAGCCGGCGAACACCACCTTGCGCGCCGCCTTCGGGCCGAACTGCCGGTTGGTCAGGTCGGTGATCAGAAAGGCGACGGGATAGGTGAAGGCACCCCAGGTCAGGATATCCGCGAGATTGATGCCGGCGAGCGTCGCCTGCAGCGGATATTGCACGAGGATGTTGGAGGCGACGACGATGAGCGTCATCAACAGAACGTAGATAAGCGTATAGCGTGATTTCAGCATTTTTTTATCCTGGGTGATGCCACCAGTTGGAGGAAAACCGGACATGGAAAAAGGCCTGTCCGGAGGTTATCCGTGCAAGCCTTTTAGCCCGTATGATATCGAGAAGTGTGGCTTACGCGGCTACAGCAGCTTCAGCGGACTTCTTGACGATCTGTCGACGCAGCAGGCGGGCACGCATGCTGAGCTCGTTTTCGCTTGCCTTGATAAGGAAAGCGTCGAGACCGCCGCGATGCTCGACCGAGCGGAGTGCTGCAGCGGAAACGCGCAGACGGTAACGCTGGCCAAGAACGTCAGAAATCAGCGTGACCTGGCAGAGGTTCGGCAGGAACCGACGCTTGGTCTTATTGTTGGCGTGGCTGACATTGTTGCCCACGAGGACGGCCTTGCCGGTCAATTCGCACATGCGGGACATGAAACACCTACTTTTGTTTTTCTTGGCCATCGGATAGTCATCCCGGGCAAAGCCCGGCGCGCAATCCAACAGGCCATAATTGGAAAGTTGCGGTTCTATAGTCAGCGCGGCCGGCTACGTCAAGCCAAACCTTGAGCTTTCCCGCAATTCCGTCAAAAAGCTGCTGTTTTCTGATTGTCGCAGCAGGTGCATAAAGCGCCTATATATGCTGCCTGCTCTTTGTTGAAGGCTTTGGTCATGGTCCATTTTCGAAGGTGGCTTTTCATTTCGGCTCTGCTGGCGTCGATGCCCTCCATGGCATCGGCCGAGGAACTGCGGCACGAAACACAGTATCGTGTGGCGCTTGCTGGTTTTCCGATCGCGAGGGCGGATTTCAAGACCGAGGTCAAGGATAAGCAGTTCACCATCCGGGGCGATATCACGTCGGCCGGTCTTGCCGATCTTGTCACGTCCATCGATGCGAAAACCGATGTGTCCGGCACAGTCGGCGACAACAGGCTGCAGGCGACGCATTACAAGCTTTTTTATAAGAGCGGCAAAAAGGAACGCACCTATGATGTCGCCTATGCCAACGGCAACGTGACCTCGAATACGATCACGCCGGAGCCGAAGCGGCCGCAAAGCTGGATTCCGCTCAGCGACGGCGATCTGCACTCGGTGCTCGACCCGATTTCCGGGATGATCTTTCCGATTACCCCCAGTCTCAATCTCTGCAACCAGACCCTGCCTGTCTTCGACGGTGAGATGCGCATGGATCTGAAGCTGTCGCCGAAGGGATCGCACCCGTTTTCGACGGATGGCTTCAAGGGCAAGACGATCGCCTGCGGCGTTCGCTTCACGCCGAAGAGCGGCTACAAGGGAACGCGCAAGGATTACCTTTATCTCGCCAAAAGCGATGGCATGGAGATCTGGTTTGCCAAGGCCGATGCCATGAATGTATATGCGCCCGTCTACGTCCGTATCCCGACGCAATACGGAACGGTGACGATCACCGCAGTGAAATACGGCAGCTAGACGGGCTTGGAGAGACGCCCGCAGCGGCAGACTGGGGGCCAACGTGAAACTTCGTGCGACATTGACGGGATTTACGGCCATCGTGATGTGGTCGTTCCTGGCGTTGTTGACGGTGGCATCGGGTAAGATGCCGCCGTTTCAATTGCTCGCCATCTGTTTCGCCATCGGCAGCATTCCCGGCATTCTTGTTCTCGCGTTGAGGCCGGAGCGCCTGCGGCTGCTACGCCAGCCCGCCAAGGTCTGGATCACCGGCATCGCCGGGTTGTTCGGTTATCATTTTCTCTATTTCACTGCGCTTCGCCATGCGCCGGCGGTCGAGGCGGGTCTGATTGCCTATCTTTGGCCATTGCTGATCGTTGTCGGCTCGGCGCTTCTGCCGGGCGAGCGGCTGCGCTGGTACCATATCGTCGGCGCCGTGATGGGGCTTGCCGGCACGATACTGATCGTCGGTCGCAACGGTTTTCACTTCGAGGGCGCTTATGCCATCGGCTATAGCGCGGCATTCCTCTGCGCTTTCACCTGGTCCGGCTATTCATTGATCACCCGGCGGTTCGAGGAGGTATCGACCGATGTCGTCACCATCTTCTGCCTGGTGACTTCAGCCCTTTCCTTCGTCTGCCATCTTGGCCTGGAAAAGACGATTTGGCCGGACGCAGGGTCGCAGTGGGTCGCAGTACTTGGGCTGGGCCTCTTTCCGGTTGGTGCCGCCTTCTATGCCTGGGATTACGGTGTCAAGAACGGCGATATCCAGATCCTCGGCGCGGCCAGCTATGCCGCGCCGCTGCTGTCAACCCTGATCCTGACATTGTTTTGCTTTGCCGAGCCAAGCTGGGGAATCGCGCTTGCCTGCCTTCTGGTCACAGGAGGGGCGGTACTGGCGGCGCATCGCATGATCCTGCGCCGGGATGGTGTTGAAAGAGCGCAGGCGGAAGCGGCGGAATAGCTCCGCCGCAGTCAGCTCAGTTCTTGGGCGAGGCCAATGAGAAGCCCTTCAGGCCCGCGGATGTAGCAAAGCCGATACGCGTCCTTATACTGCACGACTTCGCCCACGAGCTGCGCGCCGCGATTGCGGAGCCGTTCAAGGGTATCGTCGATGTCATCCACCGTGAACATGACGCGGAGGTAGCCCAGGGCATTGACCGGGGCGTTGCGGTGATCCTCGACGACAGGCGGCGTGAGGAAGCGGGATAGCTCGAGCCGGCCGTGGCCATCCGGCATACGCATCATGGCAATCTCGACGCGCTGATCGCCCAGTCCAGTGACACGTCCGGCCCATTCTCCTTCGATCGTGGCCTGCCCTTCGAGTTCAAGGCCGAGTTCGCGAAAGAAATCAATCGTCCCTTCGAGGTCATCGACGACGATTCCTATGTTGTCCATCCGTTTCAGCGCCATGTGTCCAATCTCCAAGGTGTCATCCAGGCCCTAAACTCATGAAACTGCTTGCCAGGTCGGCAAGCTTATGAGTCTACGGCCTGATCTGGATGTTATTTCTTGAAGACCTTTTCCAGAAAGGCCACGAGTGAGGGCCGCCAGACATCCATCTCATGCTGGAGGTCCGGATATTCGTGATAGTCGTGAGCGATCTTCTTGTCGTCCAATACGGACTTCAGGCCGGCGACATCCTTGCCGACGACCTGATCCTTGCTTCCGACCGTCACCGTGAAGTTGCGCAGGGCCTTGTTGATTTTTTCTGGCTCCTTCAGCACAGCGTCTACGGTCTTGTTCGGAACGGTCGTCGTGCTGACGCCGCTGAAGGTCGCAACCCAGCCGAAGGTGTCAAGATGCGAGAGGCCGGAGACGAGCGCCTGGTATCCGCCCTGCGACAGGCCAGCCACCGCGCGTCCGTCAGCATCGCTGCGCACCTGGTAACGACTAGTCATATAGGGGATGAGATCCTCGATGAGCTCGCGATCGGCTGCTTCGGCATTTGCCGGATAGAAATCCTTGCGCCGTTCGGCGGCGGGAAAATTTTCGGCAATCGCGTCCGGCACGTCGGTTTCCGTATCCGGAATGACGACAATCATCGGCTCGATCTTCTTTTCCGCCAGCAGATTGTCGAGGATCTGCGGTGCTCGACCCTGTTCAACCCAGGACGCGGCCGTGTCGCCGAAGCCGTGATAGAGATAGAGGACGGGCAGGGGCTTCGAAGGGTCGCTGTAGCCGGGCGGCGTATAGACGTACATCTGGCGCTCCGAATTGAGCGCTTTGGAATGCAGCGTCACCAGCCGCAGGTCACCGTGCGGAACGTTGCGCGTATCGAGGATACTGCCGGGCACCAGAATGAGGCTGGTATTCACCTGCCGCTGTGGCTTGGGCGAATTCGTGCCGGGATCGATGCTGCGAAAGCCATCGACATTGAAGTAGTACTCATAAAGGTTGGGCTTTAACGGCTCGGTCTTGCCAGCCCATATGCCATCATCGCTGCGTTGCAGCGCGATCGGATCGTGCGAGCCGAGATGGACTGTCACGGCTTTTGCCGAAGGGGCGTAGAGGCGGAATGTGATCGAACCGTCCTTCTCGACAGAGGTGACGAATTCCTTCAGCGGGCGATCCGCCGGCGGTGCGGCGGGAACGTCAAGGGCAGCGGCAGGAAGGCTCATCACGCAACCCGCCATGACAAATATGGGAAACAACAAACGCACGAAAAAACCTCCTCCACATCAAGCAATTCTCTCTCTCCCCGTGTAAAGCTGACGCAGTATTGCGCTTTTTCAAGACGGCCGCGCGCAAAGCAGCCACCTTAGGTCGTGTGCGGTATCCAGCAATGTGAAAGATCAGATCGACGAAGGCTTCCAGCCGGGAGCTGCCATTTCGAAGCTGGAAAAATCGAAGCCCGGCGCGACCGTACAGCCGACAAGGGTGAAATCGCCGAGACTTTCGGCGGCCTGCCACCAGTCGGCAGGAATGATCGCCTGTGGACGCTCGCCTTTTGCGAGGTCGATGCCGAGGACGATCGTGTCGTTCGCCTTGCCGTCGGCGGAGCGATGTAGCGCGAGCGGCGCACCGGCGTAATAGTGCCAGACCTCCGCGGCATCGCGCACCCGATGCCAATGCGAGCGCTGGCCCGCTTGCAGGAGGTAGTAGATCGCCGTCGAATGGCCACGGCTGCCGCCATGCTCGTCGCGGAATGTCTGCACATACCAGCCGCCTTCCGGATGCGGCTGCATGGAAAGCGTCTCGATGATCTCTTCCGGTCGCATCAGAAATTATCCTTGCGCTTGCGGATTTCGGCAAAGACTTCCTCGTTGCTGCGGCTTTCCATCAAGAGATGCCTGCGGATCGACGGATCGGCGGCGCGGAGGAACGGATTGGTTTCTTTCTCCAGCGCGAGCGTTGTCGGAATGGTGAATTTGCCTTCGGCTCTCAGCGCCTCGATATCGGCGGCCCGCGCCTTCAGCCTTTCATTGTCGGGATCGATGGTAACGGCAAAACGGGCATTCGACAGCGTATATTCGTGGCCGAAATAGATCGCCGTTTCGTCCGGCAATACGGCAAGCTTCTGCAGGGATGCCCACATATCCGCAGCAGGCCGTTCGAACAGCCGGCCGCAGCCGAGAGCAAAGAGCGTGTCGGCGGCAAAAAGCAGCTTGTCATCCTCGAAGTGATAGCAGACATGGCCGGCCGTGTGGCCGGGCGTCTCGATGACGTTGACGGTGTGGTCGCCGAATTCAAAGGTGTCACCGTCGCTGACAGACCGGTCGAGCCCGGGAATGGCGACGGCTTCGTTGATCGGGCCGATGATCTCGCAGCCGAATTGCTCCTTCAGTGTCAGATTGCCTTCGACATGATCGGTGTGATGATGGGTGGTGAGGATGTGGCTGATCGTCCAGCCGCGACGCTTGGCGGCCGCGAGAATCGGCTCGGCTTCCGGCGCGTCGATCGACGCCGTGTAACCGCTTTCGGGATCATGGACGAGCACGCCAAAATTGTCGGAGCGGCAGATAAATACCTCTAATTCCAAGGGTTTCATGGTCGAAATGTCCTCATCGATGCGGTTGAATCGGAATGTAGGCGGTTCGGCCTTGAAGTCCAACGGGCGGCTGATAACATTTGCGCCGATGCACGCCGATATCGTCGATCTCCGCCAATTCTATCATTCCGAGCTCGGGCGCTTGGCCGAGCAATCTATCGCCATGGCGCTTTCCTCGATCTGGTCGCGACTGCCGGATGAGCGTCTTGTCGGTCTCGGCTATGCCGTTCCCTATCTCGATCGTTTCCGTGCGGATACCGAGCGCACTTTTGCGTTCATGCCGGCAGGGCAGGGTGCCGTGAACTGGCCCATGGATTCGGTTTCCTCGACAGCACTGATCTTCGATGAGGAATTGCCGCTGCCGGATAGTTCCATCGACCGGGTGCTGATGGTGCATTCGCTGGAATTCGCCGAGAGCCCACGTGAGACGCTGAAGGAGCTTTGGCGGGTGCTGGCGCCTGGCGGGCGGCTGGTCATCGTCGTGCCGAACCGCACGGGCGTGTGGGCGCGCATGGAGCATACGCCCTTCGGCTCCGGCCGACCCTATTCGCGCGGGCAGCTCACCTCGCTGCTGCGCGAGACCAACTTCACGCCGGGAGCAACCGCCGAGGCGCTGTTCTTTCCTCCTTCGAAACTGCGCACCGTCTTGCGTCTCAGACGCGCTTTCGAGCGGATCGGGCGCACACTCTGGCCGGCTTTCTCCGGCGTCATCATCGTCGAGGCGCAGAAGCGGCTCTATCAGGGCCTGCCGGTCGCCGTCCGCGCCTCACGCCGCGTCTTCGTGCCGGTACTGGCGCCGCGCGGCATTCCGACGACGCGCGACGGTGTATGATCTGGCCAGAGCGCCGTGCGTTCATTTGAACGCACAAGGGTCGCTCTGATCTTTTGAATCTAGAGCATCTTATCCGCTTGCAGGTGATTCCACCTGAAGGCGGGATGCTCTAGCCGACCGGCAAACACTCGACAAATTCGTCAATCCGCATTAATGCCACGGGGTGTCTAAAGCCGGACTTTTCCGGCCCCTTCCCAAGGTCGATCCCATGAGCATGGAAATGAGCAAGCCCGTCCCGCGCCCCGGCATTCTCGATATCGCCGCCTATGTGCCGGGCAAGGAGCACGCGCCCGGCGTGGCGCGGGTGTTCAAGCTTTCATCGAACGAGACGCCGTTCGGCGCAAGCCCCAAGGCTATAGAAGCCTTCCGCGCTGCTGGTGAGCACCTGGAACGCTATCCGGACGGGCAGGCTACGGAGCTGCGTCAGGCGATAGCCGACATCCATGGTCTGAACACCGCCAATATCCTCTGCGGCAACGGTTCCGACGAGCTGCTCGGTCTGCTTTGCCATGTCTATCTCGGCGCCGGAGATGAAGGCATCATCACCGAGCACGGCTTCCTGATCTACAGGATCCAGATCCTGGCCGCCGGCGGGACGCCGGTCACGGTCAAGGAGAAGGATCGCACCGTCGATGTCGACGCGATCCTCGCCGCCGTCACCGAGCGGACCAAGATCGTCTTCATCGCCAATCCGGCCAATCCGACCGGCACCTATGTTCCGGTTAACGAAATCCGTCGCCTGCAGGCTGGTTTGCCGAAGCACGTTATCCTCGTGCTCGACGCTGCCTATGCCGAATACGTCCGTCGCAACGATTACGAGGCCGGCCTCGAGCTCGTTTCTTCGAATCCCAATGTCGTCATGACCCGCACCTTTTCGAAGATCTACGGGCTTGCGGCGCTGCGCGTCGGCTGGATGTATGGGCCGGCCGACGTGGTGGATGCGCTGAACCGCGTGCGCGGCCCGTTCAACATGAACGCGGCAGCCATTGCCGCAGGTGCCGCCGCCATCCGCGACCAAGCCTTCACCCAGAAGGCCGTGGCGCATAACACGCTCTGGATCGAGAAGGTGACGAAGGCCTTCGAATCGATCGGCCTCGAAGTGACGCCGTCGGTCGCCAACTTCGTGCTTGTCCACTTCCCCGATGTCGAGGGCAAGCGCGCTGCCGATGCCGACGCGTTCCTGACCAGCCGCGGGTATATCCTGCGCGCGGTACGCGCCTACGGCTTCCCGAATTCGCTGCGCATGAGCATCGGGACGGAAGAGGCCAATCTGGGTGTCATCGCCGCTCTGACTGAATTCATGGGACGTAAGGCATGAGCAGCGTGCAGTTCGACCGTATCGCGCTGATCGGCATCGGCCTGATCGGCTCGTCGATCGCCCATGATATCAAGCGGCTCGGTCTTGCCAAGGAGGTGGTGATCTCGACGCGCAGCGCCGAGACGCTGAAGCGCGCCGAGGAACTCAAGCTCGGCGACCGCTATACGCCGTCGTCGGCCGAAGCCGTTAGGGATGCCGATCTCGTCATTGTCTCCGTGCCGGTCGGCGCATCGGGAAGTGTTGCCACGGAAATCTCCGCGCATCTAAAGCCGGGCGCCATTGTCACCGACGTCGGTTCAACCAAGGCGTCCGTCATCGCGCAGATGCAGCCGCATATGCCGGGCAATGTGCATTTCATTCCCGGCCACCCTATTGCGGGCACGGAGAAGTCCGGGCCCGACGCCGGATTTCCCGGGCTGTTCGAAGGCCGCTGGTGCATCTTCACGCCGATCCCCGGCACGGACGAGGCTGCCATCAAGAAGCTTCGCCATTTCTGGGAATCGCTCGGCTCGCGCGTCGACGAAATGGATGCCGCCCATCACGACAAGGTGCTGGCGATCGTTTCGCATCTGCCGCATCTGATCGCCTATAACATCGTCGGCACGGCCGATGATCTGGAGACGGTGACCGAATCGGAAGTGATCAAATATTCCGCCTCCGGTTTCCGCGATTTCACCCGTCTCGCCGCGTCCGACCCGACCATGTGGCGCGACGTCTGCCTGCACAATCGCGATGCCATTCTGGAAATGCTGGCGCGTTTCTCGGAAGATCTCGCCTATCTTCAGCGGGCCATCCGCTGGGGCGAGGGTGACAAGATCTTCGATCTCTTCACCCGCACCCGCGCCATCCGCCGCTCGATCGTCGAGGCCGGCCAAGACGTCGATGCCCCGGATTTCGGTCGCCACGCGCTGGATGTGAAGAAGTAGGAACTAAAATACCTTCGCCCCGGCGGGGAGAAGGATGCGCGTAAGCGCAGATTGAGGGGGCGTTGCTGGGAAAGAATTGCCTTTCACGTCCGTTCAAGGCCTTCGGAGCTTTGCTCCGAAGCCCCCTCATCCGGCCACTCTCGGCCTCGTTTCACTCCGCCGTTCATGTCCATTTTCTCCCCGCTGAGGCGAAGGTGTTGACTATCAGATCGGCGGAATCTTACCGAGCGGGATAAAGCCGCTAAGGGATAAGCGTCCGTGATCGGCTGTGAGATCGACGGAGACTTTGTCACTGCCGGCTGCAAGCGATTTCAGAAGCTTGGTGGCGGTGTCGATCATGTTTTTGGCCGCCGGGATCGTCGCTTTCAGGCTGTCTCCCCATGGCCCGATCTGATTGATCTGCAGTTTGAACTGGCCGGACAGAAAGCCGCGATCATCGAAATTGAAGGGGCCGGTGAGGGTCATGACGCGGCCGTCGCCGATATCGATCACTACCTGACGGAGAACGCCGGCTGCGCCATAAAGGCCGTGTCCGTCGCTGCCGTCGAGAAGGCCGGCCTTGCCGGTCAGGGTGATATCGGCGCTTGTCGATGCCGTCGGGAGCGTCTGCGGAAAATCCTTGATGACTGCAGTGGCGTTTTCGACGCCGATCGCCAGTTCCAGATCGTCGCCGTTCTGGCGTGCGTGCATTTCGGTGCGCGCGGCGGTCACGTCGGCGCTCTGGCCGGTGAAGGAGGAGACGATGCCGGCCTTCAGCCCATCGATGACGGTCTGGCTCTGCGCGACACCGCGGCCCTTGGCGACGAGGTTCGATTGCAGGTCCGTCCATTCGGCCGATACTGTCAAACCCTGTGCGGTGCGGATTTCTGCCGGCGATTTCAGCCTCCAGCCGACATGGTTCGGCTGATAGACCGGTGCCGAGGCATTGAGATTGTCGAAGGAGGCGGAGACGCCCTTTACATGATCGTCGACAGTCACCTTGGCGCAGGAAAGGCCGATGGAGAAGGGAAAGCCGCTGAAGGCCATGTCGCTGCATTCGCCCGAGATGCCGGCGGCGTTCTGCTCGCCGAGCGCCTTCAGCACGGTCGTCTTCACTATCGTCGTCGCATAAAACCAACCGCCGGTATAAAGCCCGGCCAGGATCACGATCAGCCCCAGCCCGACGAGCCACATGCGTTTGCCTCTGCCGGATGCTACGCTCTGGCTTGACGCTGCCATGTTGTTCTCCAATGGTTGAACCGATGTGTTCACAGTGATTTGGCGTTGGATATGGACGAATTTTGGGTGTTTGGCTACGGATCACTCATGTGGAATCCGGGGTTTAGCTATGTCGAAAAAGCAGAGGCCTTGATTTTCGGCTACCGCCGCTCCCTTTGCGTCCATTCCTGGGTCCATCGCGGCACGCAGGCCAGCCCCGGCCTGGTGCTCGGCCTCGATCGCGGCGGCTCCTGCCGCGGCATGGCATTCAGCATAGCTGCCGCCGAGTGGGACGAGGTCCTGAACTATCTACGCGAGCGCGAACTGGTCACCAACGTCTATCTGGAAAGAACGTTGCCCATTCGGCTTGCGGATGGCAGGAGGGTAACCGCCGTCGCCTACATTGTCGACCGGGACCATCAGCAATATGCCGGTACGCTCGATGCCATAGAGGCCGCCCATATCGTCGATTCTGCCGTCGGACAATCCGGGCCGAACGATGCCTATGTCTTCAATACGTTGGCGCATCTTCGCGAGATGGGCATTCGCGACCAGTGGCTGGAACAGGTGGCGGGCGAGATCGAGAGGATGCGGGAAGCATCCTGAGCTTCTCCCCCGCTGGAACGAAGAGGTTTCGCTTAAACCGCGGCCGCCATTTTCGCCTTGGCAATCTCCGCCAGGCGTTTTGCCGCCGTGGGCGGGACCGGCAAATGCGGATTATTGGCGATGGTTTCGACCAGCAATTCGTCGCTCGCCTTTTCCGTCTCCTCCATCAGTCGTGTGAAGAAAGCGTCGGGGTCCAGGCCTGGCGGGATCGGCGGCAGGATGCGCACCTTGAAATGGCCGGGATATTTACGGAAGGTACGGCGCGGCCAGAACAGGCCGGGATGCATGGCGACCGCGACGACGGGAATGCCGAGATCGCGATACATGCGGGCGATGCCGTATTTGTAGACCGGCTCGGCACCCGGCGGCCGGCGGGTGCCTTCGGGATAAATGATCAACTGACGGCCGGTGGAAAGCTCTTCCCGCGTGCGCTTCAGCACGTCGAACATGACCTTGCCGCGGGCGCTGCGGTCGACCGGGATCATGCGCTGCTTCTTCGCATACCAGCCGAACAGCGGGATCCACATCAGCTCGCGCTTCAAGATGTAGACGGGATCGTCGAGATAGGGCAGCAGCGCGAAGGTATCCCAGAAGGATTGATGCTTCGGGGCAAAGATGTAGCTGCCGGCGGGAATATTCTCCAGGCCCTCGATTTCGAAGGAGGTGCCGACGATCTTTTCCATCAGCCAGACACTGGATTTTGCCCAAGCCTTTGGAATCGCATAGCCGGCCTTGCGGGGCATCAGAAAATAGATCGGTGAAAGCACGATCATGCGAATGATCAGGTTGGCATAGAAGGTCGTATTGAACAGGATCGAACGCAAGGTAATCATCAAGGCTTTCCCAACACGCCGGCTTTCGCCGGCATCCGAAGCTTTGCCTACACGATTACGCTGTCAATAAAAAGTCAGTCGCGTCTCGTCAAATATCTTAGTCCGGATCATCGTCCGTCTCCCGCGAGCGCAGGCCGAGCGGACGTCCGAGGCCCGTGAGATTGCGGGCACCGGCGAGAAGAACCTTGGCATATTCGGAGAGCATGGTGCGCAGCGCGTTAGGATCGGTGAACCAGTTCGTGGTCTTGAGATCAGAATTGACCACCGGGTAGGGGATGAAATCGGTGGCCGGATCGACATATTTCAATTCGGCGAGGCTGCGCGGCATATGATAGTTGTTGGTCACCACCAATATGCTCTTGTAGCCTCTGGCGTGGATCCATTTCGCCGCCTCGCGCGCATTGCCAATGGTGTCGAGGGCGTCATAGCCGACATCGACGCAGCAATTGAAGAGACTGACGGGGCTTTGGGTCAGCCTGCGGATTTGCGACGGCGTCGTGGTCGGATGAACGCCGGAGATCAGAAGCCGATTGCCGGCGCCGGTGCGCAGCAGTTCCACCGCCTGGCCTATGCGCTGATAGCCGCCGGTCAATACGACGATGGCATCGGCCTTCGGTTCCGGCGGCGGTTTCAGCGTGGTGATCGAATCGGCAAAATGCAAGAAGCCGCCGAAGACAATGGCGACAAGGATGATGAAGCCGAAGCCGCCCCAGCGCAAAAACCGGCGGAAGAGACTACGCCGCACAGGCCTGTCGCCACGGGATTGCTCCCGCAGCGTCTGCGAACTCACGCTTTTGCGAGTCGTCAGATCCATGCTCATGATTCGTCATTATGCGCAAATTGCGGCAAGTAACGGGTCGGTAGATCGTAAAAAATCATCGCCGTAGCGTCAATTCTGCACAGTTTCGGTCCTCCCGGGGTCGGAACGGATCAAATCGATTTCATAAATAGTGCGCATGACGGTGAAACGCGCCGTGATCGTGGTGAGCAGGGCGATGATGATCATGGTGGCGAGAATGCCGAGATAGCCGAGCGCGCCGACCGAGAATGTGCCGAACAGAGCGGTTGCCTGATCGGTCTGCGGCGTGGCGATCGTGCGGCTTTGCAGAAAGCCGGCGCTGGCGAAGAACAGGGCGGCAAGCGCGCTGCCGGCAGCCGAACCCTTCAGGCTGATCTTCAGGAAATGCTTCTGGAATTCGGTGGCGACGAAGGTGCCCTCGGCGCCGACGAAGTGTAGCACCTCGACGATATGGCGGTTGCTCGACAGCGCGCCGCGTGTCGCAAAAACCACGGTTAGCACCATGGCGGTGAAAACCAGGAGCAGCACGCCGGTGCCGATGAGAACGGTCGTATGAGCCATCGAGACGAGCCGATCGACCCAGGTGCGATGGTCATCCAGCGTCGCCTGCGGAATTTGATCCTTGAGGAGGTTACGCATCGCCTCGAAATCGGGGGGATGCGTTTCGTCGATGGTGATGATCACCAGGCGCGGGACGGGCAGTTCCTTGAGATCTAGGCCGGCGCCGAGCCAGGGTTCGAGCAGGCGGGCCGTCGCCGCCTCGTCGACGATCTGGCCGCTTTTGGTGCCGACGAAACCAAGCGCGATATCGCGGGCGCTGGCGAGCGCCTTGTCCATGTCGAGATTGTCGTCCGGCTTGATCTGGATGGTGATTTCGCGGGAAATCTGGCTTTCCCAGCTTGCCGCCGTCGAGCGCACCATGCTGACGGCGCCGAGCGTCAGGCAGGCAAGAAAAGCCATGATGGCGATAACGACGATCAGCGCGTTGCCCTGGATGTTGGAGGAGGGCACGATCGGTCCGGTCGGGCGCACGCGCATTTCCGGCCGACGCCTCTCCGGCGAAGGTGCGACGGGTCTTTCCTTGTTGTTGGCAGCCCCGGTGTCTGAGGCTTTTTTGCGGGGAGCGGGCTCAGTCATAGATATCGAGATGCCCTCCCGATAAAATCATGCGCCGGGCTTCGATCTGATCCATGAGGGTGAGGTCGTGCGTGGCGATGACGACCGCGGTGCCGAGGCGATTGAGTTCGAGGAAGAGGTTGAGCAGCCGACGCGCCATGGGCGGATCGACATTGCCGGTCGGCTCGTCGGCAAGCAGGATCTCCGGACGGTCGATCAGGGCGCGGGCAATGGCGGCGCGCTGCTTCTCGCCGCCCGACAGCACCGGCGGCAACACATTGATGCGTTCGCCGAGGCCGACCCATTTCAATAGTTCCAGCACATCGGTGCGATAGGAGCTTTCCTCCTTGCCGCGCACGCGCAGGGGCAGCGCGACGTTTTCATAGGTCGTCAGATGTTCGAGCAGCCGGAAATCCTGGAAGACGATGCCGACGCGGCGGCGCAGGAGCGGAAGTTCGTTGCGCGGGATCGAGGAAATCTCGCGGTCGAACATGCGGATCAGTCCGCGGGTCGGCTGCAGCGACATGAAGAGAAGCCGAAGCAACGTCGTCTTGCCGGCGCCGGAAGGTCCCGTCAGGAACTGGAACGATTTTTTCGGAATGTCGAAGGTCAGATCCCGGAGGATTTCCGGGCCCATACCATAGCGCAAACCGACGTTCTCAAAATGAATCAACGGGCAGTCCACTCTTCCGCAGGGTTCAATCAGGCGACTTGTTAACCAAGGGCGTTAACAGCCGGTAAATTTTGCTGGAAAGGCGCCCGATTCATGGCGATCTTTGCGAAGCATTAACCATTAAAATTTACGACTGGGCAGGATTCGTTTCAATGCCCAGAATTCAGGTGGGTGTTGAAACCATGTGGATCACCGGAAAGGGAGATCGTCATGGGCACTTTTCGCCACCGCCAACAACAGGCGGGATTGATCTATGACCTGCTGCCGCCCGAGCGCGGATTGAGTTCGGGACTGTCACGCCGCTTCGATCCGAAGCCGGATATCGTCGACGCCGAGTTCGTGACGGTCATCCCCAGCCGCATCAGGACCGCCTCGACCAGCAATACCCGCGACAGGGCTTCCCATCCCGGGCAATCACCGCGGCCGGCTCCTAGAGGCGCTCTCCTCCAGGCATTCACGGGCCTGCGCCTTGCCGAGGGCTGGCTGCAGCAGGCCTCGCGCCGCAGCTTCGTGGCGCTCATCGTTGCTCTGGCCATCCTGGTCTTCGGTCTTGCCGGCGGGTTCTCGGGGTTAACAGGCACACCGGCACAGGCGACGTCGGAGCCGCTGCAGTTTTCGCATGTGACGCTGACGCCGCGCGACGAGAACGGCATGCGGGTGGTTACCGTCAACGGCATCATCGAGAACGAGACCGGCGCCACGCTCTCGGTGCCGCCCGTCCGCGCCGATATCTTCTCCGGCGGCCAATTGCTGTCGAGTGTGGTGGTGAACCCGCAGGTCAACCGCATCGGACCGCATGAGAGCCGCGGATTTTCCACGCGATTACAGCATGCCGGTGGAAAAATGCCGGATGTTCGCCTCTCCTTCATGCCCTAGGGGGTGTGTCGGCCCTCAGGTTTGTGCTACGGGCTAGAGCTTGATCGGCGGACAAGTCCGCAACAGCCATGGAGCATGCCAATCAATGCCTGTCGTACGCGGGAAGAATATCGAGCCGCTTTTCACCGCCGAGCAGATCGCCGAGCGCAATCACGCCATGGCGAAGGAAATCGCCAGCGGGCCGACGAAGGACCTCCTCGTCATCGCCATTCTCAAGGGCTCGTTCATCTTCGCCGCCGATCTGTTGCGCGCGCTGCATGAGACCGGGTTGGCGCCGGAAGTCGAGTTCATCACGCTCTCAAGCTACGGCGCGGGCACGGTTTCCCAGGGCGTGCGCATCGTCAAGGACATAGACAGCGATGTCCGGGATCGCGATGTGCTGCTGATCGACGACATTCTGGAATCCGGTCGCACGCTGCGATTCGCCAAGGAATTGCTCTACGAGCGCGGTGCCCGCCATGTCACGCTTGCGGTGCTGCTCGACAAGAGCGTCAAGCGCCAGGAAGAGCTGGAGGCCGACTATGTCGGCTTCGAATGCCCCGATTATTTCGTCGTCGGCTACGGCATGGACGTTGCCTATGCCTTCCGTGAGCTGCCCTTCGTCGGCGTGGTAACCGGAGACGCCTGAGATCTCCGGGCCAGAAATGGCTGCCGGTTTTGGGACAGTCCGATGCTCATGCAATCTGTCCCAATATGCTCCCGCGATGACGACTCATTAACCACGGAGCCGCATCGCACCACCGTCGTTTACCTATCGCAAACGGAATTCTGGTGATTTCGGTCGCGGAACATGACGGACCACGGAGCATAGACCATGGCAAAAATTCTGATCACCGAAGATGAGGACTCTCTTCGCACCTTTGTCGCGCGCGCCCTGCGTCTGGACGGCCACGAGACCGAAGAGGCGGCCGATGGCGCCGAAGGTCTGGAAAAACTGAAGCAGGGGGCCTACGACCTGCTGCTCTCCGATATCCGCATGCCGGTCATGGACGGCATCGAACTGGCCCATCAGGCTGCCTCGACCTGCCCTGGCATGAAGATTCTCCTGATGACCGGCTATGCCGAGCAGCGCGAACGTGCCGACGACCTCATGGAAAAGATCGTCGACGTCGTTTCCAAGCCCTTCGCTTTGCCGGATATCCGCAAGGCGGTGGCTCGGGCGCTGGCTGCTTAGCGGCAAGATCGGAATGGCTTCGCCAACGGCGGCGAAGCTGCCGTGACCCTATTGGCCCATGTCGAGCAGGCGCTCGAGATAACGCCGTTCCTCCGACAATGACGGATTGTTGCTCAGCCGCTCGCGGATGGCATCGAGAATTTCGCGGGCACGCTGGGTATCGATGATGTTCGGTATCTTATTCTCGTTTGTCTCATCAAAGAAACTGCCATCGCTGCGTTGGCGTCCAAGCGGATCGCGGCCGTTCTGGTTGCCCTGGCCGCCCTGACCCTGCTGCTGGCCCTGACCTTGTCCCTGCTGCTGTTGCATCTGCGCCATAAGCTGGTTCATCATATCGCGCGTGCCTTTGCGCAAGGCGTCAAGCGCGCGGCCCTGGCCCTGTACCGCGGCTTCGCCGTTGCCCTGGGCGAGATCTCCGGAGGCGCCCTTCATTTCCTGTTGGGCCCTGCCGTAATTCTGGTTCGGCTTCATGCCCATGGAGCCGAGGTCCTTCTGCAGCTCGCCGAGCTGCTTGCCGAGTTCATCCTGCTGCTTGCGCAATTGCTTCAGGGCATCGCGCAGTTGATCGGCGGTCATGTTATCCGTCTGATTGGCGCCCTGCTGCTTCTGGCCCTGTTGGCCTTGCTGGTTCTGGCCTTGCTGGTTCTGGCCTTGCTGGTTCTGGCCTTGCTGATTTTGGCCCTGCTGGTTCTGGCCTTGCTGCCGATCCTGTTGGCCCATATCCGGCTGCGCTGGATCGTTCAGATCGGGCATAGGTTGGTTCAGCGCATCGTCGCCATCCTCATTGGGATCGCCGCGCTGCATGCGGTCACGCATCGCCTGGTCGAGCTTGAAGGTCTGCTCCATCAGCTTCTGCTGGTCGCGCAGGATGCGGCCGAGCTTGTCCATCTGCTGGCGCATCTTGTCGTTGGCTTCGTTCTGCTGCTGATTCTGGCCGCGCTGTGGTCTTCCGGCCTGCAGGCTGTTCATCATCTGCTGCAGTTCGGAGAGCATCTGCTGCGCCGCTTCGCGATTGCCGGAGCGGGCGAGATTTTCAATCTGGTCCATCATCCGCTGCAAATCCTGTTGGCGCAGGATATTGGCCGACTTCTGGTTCGGCTGCGCCGGCATGTTCTTCATGCGCTCGGCGAGCTCCTTCATATAGTCGTTCATCGCCTTGCGCAGTTCGTCCGTCAGCTTTTTGATTTCGGCGTCGGACGCATTGCGCTGCAGAGCCTCTGATAGCTTCTGCTGCGCGTCGCGCAGTGCTTTCTCCGCATCGGTCAATTGCGCGTCTTCCATGCCGAGCGCGATCTGCCAGAGGTAGTCGGCAGTATCCTTCAGCGCGATATCGCCGCGCGCGATTTTCATGCGTGTCAGCGCCGATTCGAGCAGCAGATAATTGCCGAGATCCGGGATCGTCTCGTTCGCACGGATCGTCAGCGATTGATTAAGCTCGATCGCCTCGGGCATCTTGCGGGTGTCCAGCGCGAAAACCTGGCGTTCCTCGGCAACGGCGGCGGCGAGCGGCTCACTGAAATTGCGCGAGGGGAGGGTCATCTCATAGGGTGCGCTGCGGCCCGTCTGGCCGGCGCCGTCGCGAGCAACGAGACTGACGCGCACTTGCTTGCCGGCAAGCGGATCCTGCGTCAGGTCATGGCTCGCCAATCCTTTGCCATTACGCCGGTCGCGACGCGAAATCTCCAGCTTGTATTCCGGCAGACCGTAAAGCGGCGTGGCCTGGGGATCGGTATCGACAGGTACGATTTCGGCATGGGCCTCCTCGACGCCGTAGTCGTCCTTGACCTTGAAGCCGAGTTCGAGCGCGCCGTTGGGTGTTGCATGCGGAATGCCGTCGAAAGCGATTTCCGGCGGCTTGTCGGTGACCACTTTGAAAGACCAGGATCTACCGTTGACGGTGAGCTTGCCACCTTTTTCGAGCTTCAATACATGCGTACGGGCGGTCATGGCGCCGGCAACAGCCGGGGCGGCAGCGTTATTCGATACCGGCTGCGCAGCCGGAGGCGTGGCGGCGTTGCCGGCAGGAGGCGGCTGCTTGCCGGCATCCGCGGCCTGTTCGGGGATCTCGGCACCAGTGTCGCTGCCGGCGGTCTGGAACAGGACCTTCTCATCCGTCGAAGCGCCGGTGACGCGCACGGTGAGTTCCGAGAATTGCGGGACGTTGACGCTGTCACCCGTGTTGGCGGCACTGCCCGTCAGGTAGACGGGGGCTTCACCGGTGTAATAGGGCGGCGTCACCCAGGCGTCGACGCGCACGTCGGGATTGACAGACGTCACCGCCGGAGCGGTGAAGGCATCCGTCAGCGAGCCGCCGCTGTTGGACATGGAAAAGCTGAAAGCCGTCACCAGCAGCAGCGCCGGAATGGTGCGGAGCGCGAAGCGGTCGTAACGGGCGATATCGGGGCGAGGCAGGCCGGCGTCTAAGGCGGCGATCCGCGCTGCCATGCGCGCCTGATGTTCCCGCCATAGCGCCCGGGCAAAGGGCGTGTCGAAAGCCGGCTCGTCTTCCTGCACGGTGACCGGCTGGTGGGCGAGGCCATTGCGCTCCTCCAGCATCCGGTCGGCTTCGGCAACCGTCGGCCAGCGCAGGCGGCGGAAGGGGACAACGGAGATGGCGAAGGCGATGGCGAAAACGGCAAGCAGGGCGAAGCGCAGTGCATCGGGCGCGATGCGGAAAATGCCGAACCAGGCTGCCGAGACGAAAAGAGCCAGAATCGAAAGCGGCACCAGCAGCAGGGGCAAGATCTGCTCCGAGGCCAATACCAGCCGCGCGAAGAGACGTTTGACCGCAACCAGCCGCGCCAGCGCCGGACGGGTGGCGAGAGCGCCTTTCTTGAGGTTGCTGGGGCTGGTCATCGGTCCGGTTTTCTCCCCGATCTGACGTTGATAGCTATCTCTCCGATCGAGATGGTCGGGCGTCGCATAGGGCCGCAATCACGCCGCCCGGCGGGACGCCTTCACAGGAAGATAACATTCTTTGTGGCGAAGACGAGGGCAAGCGGCCGTAAAGGCCGCTTTTTCATCGGATTTCGCCGAAACGTGATTGAGCGGGTCGGTCGGGCAAGGCGCGTGAATCCCACCGAAAACCGGCCCGGATTTTCGAAACTAAGCGTCGAACCAAGGCGGAATCGAATCGAGCCCGATCAGCTCTTCATAGGTCCTGCGTGGCCGGATGACATGGAAATCGCTGCCCTTGACCAGCACTTCGGGGACCAGAAGCCGGCTGTTATAGGTGCCGGCCTGTACCGCGCCGTAAGCGCCGCCGGAGCTGACGGCCAACAGATCGCCGGGCTTCGGCATTGCCATTTCACGGTCGAGAGCCAAATAGTCGCCGGTCTCGCAGACCGGGCCGACGACATCGGCCTTGATGCGCGGGGCATTGGCGGCGGTGATCTCGACAGCGCGAATTTCGTGATAGGCCTCGTAAAGCGTCGGGCGGATCAGGTCGTTCATCGCGCCGTCGACAATGACGAAGGTCTTGTGGCCGCCGTCCTTTACGTAGATCACCTCGGTCACGAGGATGCCGGCATTGCCGACGATCAGGCGGCCGGGCTCAGTGACGATCTTGCAGTTCAGGCCGCTCAACTGGTTCTTGACGATATGGGCATAGGCTTCCGGTGCCGGCGGCGGATCGTTGTCGTCGCGGTAGGGAATGCCAAGGCCACCGCCGATATCGACATGACGGATATCGTGGCCGTCGCCGCGCAGCGTCTCGACGAGATCGCGCAGCAGCTTGAAGGCGTCCTCGAAGGGCTGCAGCTCAGTGATCTGACTGCCGATATGCATGTCGATGCCGGTGACCTTGATGCTTGGCAGATTGGCGGCGCGGCCATAGACGGCGCGGGCACGTTCCCAGGAGATGCCGAACTTGTTTTCCTTCTTGCCGGTCGAAATCTTCGCATGCGTGCGGGCATCGACGTCGGGATTGATGCGGAAGGAGACGGGGGCGATCTTGCCGGCGCGGACGGCGCGCTGGTTCAGCACTTCCAGTTCCGGCTCGGATTCGACATTGAAGCAGTAGATGCCGGCTTCGAGCGCCACATCCATTTCCTCAGCCGTCTTGCCGACGCCGGAGAACATGATGCGGCTCGCGGGGATGCCGGCGGCAAGGGCACGATGCAGTTCGCCCACGGAAACGACGTCGACGCCAGCGCCGAGCCGCCCGAGCGTCTTCAACACCGCCTGATTGGAATTGGCCTTCATCGCATAGCAGACCATGGCGTCGACATCGCCGAAAGCTTCGGAGAAGACGCGATAGTGACGCTCGAGCGTTGCCGTCGAATAGACGTAGAAAGGCGTGCCGACAGCCTTGGCGATTTCCGGAACGGGAACGTCCTCGGCGTAGAGAATGCCGTCGCGATATTGAAAATGGTTCACGGTCGAGGCCTGTTTAGAGAAGCGGATCGAGGAGAAACTTCTTGTCCTCGGTGCCCGGCTGTTTCGTCGGCTTGTTGACGTCACCGCCCTTGGTTGCTGCGGCACTTGGCGGATCGAGATCGCCCTTGCGGCCACATCCGACAACGGCAAGGCCGATGACCGAAAGCACGACGGTCAGGCGGATGATATGCGGCATGTTGATCTGCATCGAAATCCTCTTGGGCGGCAAACGCGGAAGCAGTCCTTCATAGCGAAGTTTCCGCGCCTTGTGCACCCTGATTGTTGATTGTGATTTTCGGCGATTTTCTCAGTTGCGGGCGCGCCAGAAGGCGATCTGCTTGCGCACTTCCGACGGCGCCGTGCCACCGTAGCTCTTGCGGCTGGCGACCGAGGCTTCGACGGTCAGAACGTCGAAGATCTTTGCCGTGATTGCCGGGTGGATCGCCTGCAGCTCTTCGAGCGACAGTTCGGCGAGATCGCATGACTTGCTCTCGGCAAGGGCGACGGCGCGACCGGTGACGTGATGAGCGTCGCGGAAGGGCAGGCCCGCTTCGCGCACCAGCCAGTCGGCAAGATCGGTGGCTGTCGAATAGCCGGAGCCGGCGGCCGCCTTCATGCGGGCGGTGTTGATCGTCATGTCGCGCACCATGCCGGTCATGGCGGCGATCGCCAGTTCCAGGCTTTCGGCGGCGTCGAACACCTGTTCCTTGTCTTCCTGCATGTCCTTGGAATAGGCGAGCGGCAGGCCCTTCATGATCGTCAGGAGCGCCACCAGCGAGCCGTTGATGCGGCCGGTCTTGGCGCGCACCAGCTCGGCGGCATCCGGGTTCTTCTTCTGCGGCATGATGGACGAGCCGGTGGAGAAGGCGTCGGAGAGGCGCACGAAGCCGAACTGCGGCGTCGACCAGATGACGATTTCTTCGGCGAGCCGCGACAGGTGCATGCCGGCGATGGCGGCGATCGACAGGAATTCGAGAGCGAAGTCGCGGTCGGAGACGGTATCGATCGAATTGCGGGTCGGCTCGCGGAAGCCGAGTGCCTTGGCCGTCATGTGGCGGTCGATCGGGAAGCCGGTGCCGGCAAGGGCTGCAGCGCCAATCGGCGATTCGTCCATGTGCTCGATGGCGTGGCGCACGCGCGAGCGGTCGCGGCCGAACATTTCGACATAGGCCATGCAGTGATGGCCGAAGGTGACGGGCTGTGCCGTCTGCAGATGGGTGAAACCCGGCATGACGCTATCGGCATGTTCTTCGGCGCGGTCGAGGAAGGCTGACATCAGCTCCGTCAGCGCCTGTTCGCATTTCTGCAGCTCTTCCTTGACCCAGAGGCGGAAATCCAGCGCCACCTGATCATTGCGCGAACGTGCCGTATGGAGACGTCCGGCAGCCGGGCCGATCAGGGTCGCGAGCCGCGCTTCGACATTCATGTGAATGTCTTCGAGGCGGCGGGAAAATTCGAAGTTACCGCTCTCGATCTCTGACAGGATCGTGTTCAGGCCGTGAACGATCTTGTCTTTATCCTCGGTGGAAATGATGCCTTGATGGGCAAGCATGCCGGCATGCGCGATTGAGCCGCGGATATCCTGTGCAAACAGCTTCTTGTCGAAACCGATCGATGCATTTATCTCCTCCATGATCGCCGCGGGGCCGGAGGCGAAACGTCCGCCCCACATCTGATTGGAGGATTTGGTGTCCGTGCCGTCAGCCATGAGATGCCTACCTGGAGAATGTAATGACAGCAAAGAAGCCGTTCGGTCTGCCGTCCGTGAAACTCGTTCTGCTTGCCGCCGTCGCAGGGGTTATTGCCGGCGCGGCAGCGGTATACGTGAAGGAGGCGGGGTATGGCAATGGCGTTGGTGAAACGGCCTCATCCGGACAGTGCGAGACGGCAAAGGATCGCGCCGCGGCTTTGACACCCTTCACCAAGGGGCAGGTCGCCGCCATGACCGCGCCGCAGACGCCGATCTCGCTGACGAACGTAGCTTTCAAAGGCCCGGACGGACAGCCGCTGTCGGTCGGCAATTTCTCCGGCAAGACCCTGCTGCTCAATGTCTGGGCGACATGGTGCGTGCCGTGCCGTGAGGAAATGCCGGCGCTGAACGCGCTGCAGAAAAGCATGGGGAACGACAAGTTCGAGGTTGTCGCCGTCAATATCGACACGGGCGACGACGAAAAGCCAAAGGCCTTCCGTACGGATTACGGTATCGACAAGCTCGGCTATTACCGTGACAGCACGATGGGCGTCTTCAACGCTCTGAAGAAGCAGGGCCTCGCCTTCGGGCTGCCGGTGACGCTGCTGGTCGACGGTAAGGGCTGCCTCATCTCGGCCATGAACGGACCGGCGGCCTGGGATAGCGACGATGCGAAGAATTTGGTGAAGGCAGCGGCGGGGATTTGAGGATTAACCTTCTCTCCAACGGAGAGAAGGACGCGCGTTAGCGCAGGTTGAGGGGCGTTGCACCGTAAGGCTCCGCGGAATGTGCCGCGCCACCCCCCTCATCCGACCCTTCGGGCCACCTTCTCCCCGCTGGGGAGAAGGACAAAATTATCGAGTCGGAACAGGCACTTCGCCACGGTAATCATAGAAGCCGCGGCCGGATTTGCGGCCGAGCCAGCCGGCTTCGACATATTTCACCAACAGCGGGCAGGGGCGGTATTTCGAATCCGCGAGGCCGTCGTGCAGCACCTGCATGATCGACAGGCAGGTGTCGAGGCCGATGAAATCGGCGAGCTGCAGGGGTCCCATCGGATGGTTGGCGCCGAGGCGCATGGCGGTGTCGATGGCATCGACGGTGCCGACGCCTTCGTAAAGCGTATAGATCGCCTCGTTGATCATCGGCAGCAGGATGCGGTTGACGATGAAGGCCGGGAAATCTTCGGCGACCGTGATCGTCTTTTCCAGCGAGGTGACGTATTCCCTGGCGGCGGAGAAGGTCGATTCCTCGGTGGCGATGCCGCGCACCAGCTCGACCAGCTTCATCACCGGCACGGGGTTCATGAAGTGGATGCCCATGAAGCGTTCCGGCCGATCGGTCGCGGATGCGAGCCGCGTGATCGACAGCGAGGAGGTGTTGGTGGCGAGGATCGCCTCGGGCTTCAAGACCGGACAGACCTGAGCGTAAATCTTCCGCTTGACGCTTTCATCCTCAGTCGCCGCCTCGATGGCGAGATCGACATGGGCGAGGTCATTGAGATCGGAGGAACCGGTGATGCGTGACAACGCCACCTTGCGCTCCTCGTCGCTCATCTTGCCGGAAGCGACGTGGCGGGCAAGATTGCCGTTGATGGTGGCAAGGCCGCTCTCGATACGATCCTGCGACAGATCGTAAATGTGAACCTTGTAGCCTGCCAAGGCGGACACGTGAGCAATACCGCAGCCCATCTGGCCCGCGCCGATAATACCGATCGTCTTCAGCGAACTCATTGCCAACTCCCCGGCGGCGCGTTCTTGAAGGCGCGCCATGCTTTCCATCATAAATTTGCCGGACTATTTCTAGCCCGGCAAGATTGATAGCGCTATAAAGGACAATTTTCCAGTCTTTCGCAACTGCGAAAGAGATCGATCAGCGCGATGACAGCGCCTTTTCGAGTTCCGGCAGGGCCTCGAAGAGGTCGGCGACGAGACCGTAGTCGGCGATCTGGAAGATCGGCGCCTCCTCGTCCTTGTTGATGGCGACGATGACCTTCGAGTCCTTCATGCCGGCGAGATGCTGGATCGCACCGGAGATGCCGCAGGCGATATAGAGCTGCGGCGCCACCACTTTGCCGGTCTGGCCCACCTGCCAGTCATTCGGCGCATAGCCGGCATCGACGGCCGCACGAGAGGCGCCAACGGCTGCCCCGAGCTTATCGGCAACCGGCAGGATGACTTCCTTGAACTTCTCCGCCGAACCGAGGGCCCGACCACCTGAGATGATGATCTTGGCCGAGGTCAGTTCCGGACGATCGGAGGTCGACAGCGCATCGGCGACGAAGCTCGACAGACCGGGATTGGCGACCGCCGCGATTGCTTCGACGGTGGCCGAACCACCTTCTGCGGCGGAAGCGAACGAGGCGGTGCGCACGGTGATCACCTTCTTGGCATCGCTTGCCTGCACCGTCTGGATGGCATTGCCGGCATAGATCGGCCGCTTGAAGGTGTCTGACGAAACCACCTCGATGATTTCCGAGACCTGGGCGACATCGAGGAGAGCTGCCACACGCGGCATGACGTTCTTGCCGACCGAAGTGGCAGCCGTCAGGATGGTGTCGTAGCCTGCCGCCAGCGAGACGATGAGGTCGGCCAGCGGTTCGGCGAGATTGTTGGCAAGCTCGTCGCTTTCGGCCAGCAGCACCTTGGAGACGCCGGCAAGCTTGGCGGCGGCATCGGCCGCAGCCTTGGCGGCTTTGCCGGCAACCAGCACATGGATATCGCCGCCGATCTGAGTGGCAGCCGTCAGTGCCTTGGCGGTCTGGTCGGAAAGATGGGCATTGTCGTGGTCAGCCAGAAGAAGAATGGCCATGGTGAAGTTCTCCCTTTCTATCCTCAGAGCACGCCGGCTTCGGTCTTCAGCTTCTCGACCAGCTCGGCGACCGACTTGACCTTGACGCCTGCCTTGCGGCCGGACGGCTCTTCGGTCTTCAGCACCTTCAGCCGCGGTGTCGTATCGACGCCGAAATCGGCAGGAGCCTTCTTGTCGAGCGGCTTCTTCTTCGCCTTCATGATGTTCGGCAGCGAGGCGTAACGCGGCTCGTTGAGGCGAAGATCCGTGGTCACCACCGCCGGCAGCTTGACCTCGATCGTCTGCAGGCCGCCGTCGACCTCGCGGGTCACCTGGGCTTTTCCGTCGCCGATCTCGATCTTCGAGGCGAAGGTCGCCTGCGCCGAACCCAGGAGGGCGGCCAGCATCTGGCCGGTCTGGTTGCTGTCATCGTCGATCGCCTGCTTGCCGACGATGATCAGACCGGGCTGTTCGGCATCGGCAACCCCTTTGAGGATCTTCGCCACCGCCAGCGGCTCGACCTGATCGTCGGTCTCGACGAGGATGGCGCGGTCCGCGCCCATGGCAAGGGCGGTGCGCAGCGTCTCCTCGGCCTTGGCCGGTCCGATCGACACCACCACCACTTCCTCGGCCTTGCCGGCCTCCTTCAGCCGCAGTGCTTCTTCGACCGAAATCTCGTCGAACGGGTTCATCGACATCTTCACATTCGCAAGCTCGACGCCTGAACCATCCGGCTTCACCCGGATCTTCACGTTGTAATCAACCACCCGCTTCACGGGGACGAGAATCTTCATGGAATCCTTCCTTCAACACTGCGCCCAAAGAACATGGCCTGTTCAGCGCCATTCCGTTTGTCGAATGGCGACATGGATACGCGTTTTTTCCCCAATTACAACGCTTGCATGGCGCAGAACGGCAAATCGGCTTAGGGACATAAATAACGCTTACGTCAACGTCAATATGGGTTGCTGACAAACATGGTTTGCCTCACCTACCGATTCTTCCCCGGAACCCACAGCACATCGGCGCGCCCCTGATCATTCGCATGACGTGCGGCGACGAACAGGAAATCCGAGAGGCGGTTTATGTATTTCAAAGCCGCGGGGCTGACGCGTTCGCCTTTGCTGCGCGAAAGCGCCACCATCAGCCGCTCGGCGCGCCGCGCGATGGTGCGGGCGAGGTGCAGATGCGCCGAGGCGGGGCTGCCGGCAGGCAGGATGAAGGATTTCAGCGGTTCGAGACCGGCATTGAGCGTGTCGATATCCTGTTCGATACGTTCGACCTGGCTATCGATGATGCGCAGCGGCTCATAGGAGAGCGGTTCGTCCGTTTCGGGCGTCGAGAGATCGGCGCCGAGATCGAAAAGGTCGTTCTGGATGCGCATCAGCATGGCATCGAGTTCAGGCATATCGATGGTGTGCAGCCTGACTACTCCGATAATGGAGTTGGTTTCGTCGATCGTGCCATAGGCTTCGACGCGCAGATCGTGCTTCAGCCGGCGGGGGCCGGCGACGAGGCCAGTGGTGCCGTCATCGCCGGTCTTGGTGTAGATCTTGTTGAGCTTGACCATGGTGATCCCGCCGTCAGGTCGGACGGCCGCCGCCAGTCAGCCACAGCGTCAGCATGATCAGGATGACCGCGATTGCCTGCAGCAGCACGCGGAGCTGCATCAGCCGGTTGGAAAGATTTGGATTGTCGCCCTTCATCATGTTGAACAGGCCGCGAATGAGGACGATCACGACCAGGCCCATAAGGATGATGGCGGCGATATAGGTAACGGTAGACATTGCTTCGGGCCTTCGTCGTTCAATCCAACCGGCGCATCAGACGATAGAAAAGGTTAGCCGGCAACAGCCTTTTCAAAAGAACCCCCTGTTTTGCAGGCGTGGTCACAACGTAATGCGGGCGCGGATTTCTGGCGTTCAGCGCGGATTTTAACACGTCATAGACCGCTTCGGGTCCCAATTTGTGCCTGTTGACCGGGCCTGTGCCATTCAGCCGCGCCAATTGCCGCCGGTATTCGACCGCATGGGCCGAATGTTCGAGATCGATATGCTCCTCGATCTTGGCGAGCGCATTAGCGGTGAAGCGCGAGGCGATCGGGCCGGGCTCGATCAGGCTGACATGGATGCCGCTATCCTGCAGCTCCATTCTGAGGGTGATCGTCAGGCCCTCCAGGGCGAATTTCGAAGCGGTGTAGGCGCCGCGGAAGCGATAGGGAACCAGGCCGAGAATGGAGGATACGTTGACGATGCGGCCTTGGCCCTGCCTGCGCATCAGCGGGATGACCTGCCGCGTCAGCTCATGCCAGCCGAAGAAATTCGTCTCGAACTGTTCGCGAAGCACATCCGTGGAAAGATCCTCGACCGCCCCGGGCTGGCCATAGGCGCCGTTGTTGAACAGGGCATCGATGCGGCCGCCGGTCCGTTCGCGCACGGTTGCCACCAATGCGGAGATCGTTTCCGGCCGGGTGTAATCCATCAGCAGCACTTCGATCCCATCGGCTTCGAGGGAAGCACGATCCGCCTCCTTGCGCACGGTCGCGAAAACGCGCCAGCCATCGGCCTTCAATGCCCGGGTGCAGAAAGCGCCGATGCCGGAAGAGCAACCCGTTGCGATGATAGTGCGTTGATCTGCCATGGAATGATTCCTGTACAAACGGGGAGACGTTTCCCATATTCAAGAACCCGACACAATCGACAACCGGCGGACGAGAACCGGGCTCAAGCGGAGATGGAATGCCGACATTCGTTCGTACGCTCTATAGGGTCGTCTACGACGCGGTGTTTCATTTCGTCGAGGACGATGGTTTTGCGATGGCAAGCCATGTGGCGCTCTCGACGCTGCTGGCCGTCTTTCCGTTTCTGATCTTCGGCACTGCGCTTGCGAGCTTCCTCGGCGCCAGCGAGTTTTCCTCGACAGCGGTGCATCTGATTTTCGATACTTGGCCGGAAGCGATCGCCAAGCCATTGGCGGATCAGGTGGTGCAGGTCCTAACCATTCCGCGCGGCGGACTGCTGACCATCTCCGTCCTGGCCGCGGCCTATTTTGCATCCAACGGCGTCGAGGCACTGCGCATCTCGCTCAACCGCGCCTACCGCGTGCCGGAAAACCGGCCTTGGTATTTCAACCGTCTTGCGAGCCTCGGCTATGTGCTGATGGCGGTTTTGATCTTTGCCCTTCTCAGCATCATGCTGGTCGCTGTGCCGCTGGTGCTGAATTATACGCGGGAGTGGGTGCCGCGGCTTGCCGATTTTCTGAATGTGGTTTTCAGTTGGCGTATCTACGGCACCGTCTTCCTGCTGCTCGCCGGACTGCTGATCCTGCATCTGTGGCTGGCGGCCGGCCGGCGGCGGCTGTTCGATGTCATCCCCGGCGTGTTCCTGACATTGCTCTGCTGGTCGCTTGGCGCATTGATCTTCGCCTATTACCTCGCAACCTTCGCCAATTACACGGCCACCTATGCCGGCCTTGCCTCGGTGATGATCGTGCTCGTCTTCCTCTACATGCTGGCGGTGATCTTCATCCTTGGCGCGGAGTTCAATGCGGCGCTGATGAAATTCAAGGTGCGGCGCATGCTCTTCGGCAGGGGAGCGGGCACTCCTGAAGCTTATAGACAAGACGCAGACAAACAATCAGAGGCCGAGGCGGCGACGAAGCTCCGCCGGTGACCAGCCCTGCCGGCGCCATTCGGCAATGCCGGTATCGCGCTCGCTCTTCGAGAGCTTCTTGCCGTCTTCGCCGAGAATGAGCCGGTGATGATGGTAAAGCGGCTGCGGCAAATCAAGCAGGGCCTGCAGCAGGCGGTGGACAGAGGTGGCATGAAAGAGGTCGAGACCCCGAACGACATGGGTGACGCCCTGCGCCGCATCGTCGACGACCACGGAGAGATGATAGCTTGACGGCGCATCGGAGCGCGACAGCACGACATCGCCCCAGGCGGCGGGATTGGCAAGGATATCGCCCCTCTCGCCATCGCCGCTTTCCTGCCAATGCAGCGGCCTCCCGACCACAGCGATAGCCTGTTCCATGTCGAGCCGCCAGGCGTGTTTCAGGCCGGCATCGAGCAAGCGCTTTCTTTCCGTCTCGTTGCGCAGGCGATCGTCGGGCGGATAGAGCGGCGTGCCGTCGGGATCTCGCGGCCACGGGCTGCCGCTGGCAACGCCTGCCGCGACCCGCGCCTTCACTTCGCCGCGCGTCAGAAAAGCGGGGTAGACGAGGTCGCGGGCGATGAGCGACTGCAGGGCGTCTTGATAGGCAGGGAGGTGTTCGGACTGCCGGCGCACCGGTTTTTCCCAGGAGAGACCCAGCCAGGCGAGATCGGTAAATATGCCCGCTTCGAATTCGGGTGTGCAGCGGGCCTGATCTATGTCTTCGATGCGCAGCAGGAAACGGCCGCCGGCCTCGTTCGCCATGTCGTGATTGAGGATCGCCGACAGCGCATGGCCGAGATGCAACGGGCCATTCGGGCTCGGCGCGAAACGGAATATCGGCTTTTGACGGGGAATCGCGTTCATGCTTTCTTCTGCCACGAATTTTAATCCCGCACTACGAGACGCCATGCACATCATCCGCGGCGAAGACGATATCAGGGAAGGGCTGGCGGCGCTGGTCGAGCTCGATCCGCGCCTGCGGCAGATTGTCTCCGAGGCCGGACCCGTACCGCTGCGCCTGCGCGAGCCCGGCTTCGAGGGGCTTGCCCATATTATCGTTTCGCAGGTCGTGTCGCGGGCGAGCGCCGATGCGATCTGGGGGAAGATAATTGCGGGGATGGGTCAGGTAACCGCCGAGGCCTATGCCGGGCTGGAACCGGATGCCTGGCGCGGCTTCGGCCTGTCGAGGATCAAGGCGGATACCTTGCAGCGCGTTGCCGACGCCGTGGTCAGTGGCCGCCTCGAGCTTCAGTCGCTCAGTGCCGAAAGCCCGGAAAAGGCGCTTTCCGAGCTGACCGCCATCAAGGGAATCGGTCCGTGGACGGCGGAGGTCTATCTGATGTTCTGCGGTGGTCACGCAGATGTGTTCCCGGTCGGCGACGTCGCCTTGCAGGCGGCTGTCGGCATGGCGTTTGGGCATGAGGTCAGGCCCTTGCCCAAGGCTTTGGCCCGGGAAGCGGCGGCTTGGATGCCCTGGCGCTCGGTCGCGGCCCGGCTTTTCTGGGCCTATTATGCCGTCAAGACCCGGCGCGAGGCGCTGCCCATCGATTGATTAGCCCGTCTCGTCGATTCGCCGCTATGCACTGAATTTATTGGACTTCACAATCCTGTAACAACCGGCCTAATATACAGATGCAGATGCCGAATCGATCAGGAGGGTTCCTTGACGATTGCAGTCTCACCGCAGTCCTTGCCAGCGCTCGTGTTGAACGCTGACTATCGGCCGCTGAGTTATTACCCCTTGTCGCTCTGGTCCTGGCAGGACGCGATCAAGGCGGTCTTCCTTGACCGTGTGAATATCATTGCTGAATACGATCAGTCCGTATCGTCGCCCAGCTTCTCGATGCGGCTGCCAAGCGTCGTCTGCCTCAAGACCTACGTCCAGCCCTCCCGTAACCCTGCCTTCACGCGGTTCAACGTCTTCCTGCGCGACCGGTTCGAATGCCAATATTGTGGTAATCATGACGATCTGACCTTCGACCACGTCATCCCGCGCGCCCATGGCGGCGAGACGACCTGGGAAAATGTCGTCGCGGCCTGTTCGCCCTGCAACCTGCGCAAGGGCAGCAAGCTGCCGAAGCAGGCGGGCATGTTCCCGGCGCAGAAGCCCTATCAGCCGACCGTGCAGGACCTGCACAACAACGGCCGCCTGTTTCCGCCGAACTATCTGCACGATAGCTGGCTCGACTATCTCTACTGGGATACGGAACTGCAGCCGTAGGATTGATTTTTGGCGATTGAGTTTGCGGAGAGTGCGGCACCCCCCTCTGTCACTCTCGTGACATCTCCCCCACAAGGGGGAGATTGGTAACGCGTGGCACTCCCTCGCCTTAAGCAGACATTGCATCCGCTGAGACCGAGGACTTTGTTTTGGTGATGGCGAGCGGCAATCTCCCTACAATCTCCCCCTTGGGGGGGAGATGTCCCGAAAGGGACAGAGGGGGTACCAGAGGCCCGGCATATGAGAGATCGCGGCCTCTGCCGACGATCAACCGGCCTTTTTCACACCCATAAATGCAATCGCCGCCAGGATCACACTCGCGATCACATTCCATCCTGCCATCGACAAGCCGAGAACGCGGAGTGCCGCTTCCGTGCAGGACGGGCCTTTAATGGTGCTGAGTTCGTTCAGCAGGTCGCCGGCGTTCTGCGTCATGCTGCTGGCGGATGTGGAGCAGGTCGTCGGGCCGGCCCAGAAGTGCCATTCGACGCCGGCGTGATAGACGCCGATGCCGCCGCCGACCATCATCATGATGCCGGCGATGGCGAGCAACGCGCGGGTGATCCATGAGGGCATGCCGGCGACGGCTGTTAGAGCGGCGACGATCGCGACGGGAATGCCGTAATAATAGGGCTGGCGCTGCTCAAGGCAGAGCGCGCAAGGAATATAGCCGCCGATATATTGGAAGCCGAGCGCCGAGCCGATGACGATGATCATGCCGAGAGCAAGCAGCGCGGAATAGGCGAGGCCGGCGCGAGAGGTCAAAGTCTTCGACATGCAAGGGCTCCGTCGTCAGTGCGCCAGCACATAATGGAAGAGGATATAGAGAAGAATGAGGACGGCGGCGGCCGCCATGGTGATCTGCCCCAGGCGCTTCTCGATGAAATGCCGGATCGATTCGCCATAGCGGCGCAGCAGAAAAGCCAGGAAAAAGAAGCGGGCGCCGCGGGCGACGATGGCCGAGATGATGAACAGGCCGAGATCGATGTGAGCGACGCCAGAAAGGATCGTGACCACCTTGATCGGCGGCAGATGCGCGAGACCCGACGTGACGAGCAGCAGAACGACCCATCCATAGGTGACGCCGGCGCTCATCTGGTTGAAGGCGTCGAGCTTGCCGTAGAAGATCAGGATCGGCTTGGCGATCGCTTCGAAGGCATAATAGCCGAGCGCCCAGCCCGCAATGCCACCGAGCACGGAAGCAACCGTCGCCGTCAGCGCATAGCGCCAGGCCCGCTCGGGCTTTGCAAGCGACATCGGCAGGAACAGGACGTCGGCGGGCACGAGGAAGATCGAGCTTTCAACGAAGGCGATAATGGCCAACCAAACTTCCGCCGATTTGCGGCGAGCCAGCGACATGGTCCAGTCGTAAAGTCTACGAAGCATTCCGCCCCCTTTTGCTGCGTTGCAAACCTTTAGGGGGCAGGATTATGGCTGTAAATGGTCGGGGGATGACGGAAAGGGCACAAAATTGAAAATTTTCGTGATGGTGGGGGCTGGGGTGCTACCGGTTTAAGCAGTTTTTAGTGGTGTTCCCTCGAATCATTTAGAGGAAAATCAGCAAATGGACGCCGTCAGCGCGGTGTTGCCGAATAATTACTTCCGTTCCGGCGCTGGATTTTCGTAGCCCTCGCGGTGTTCTGACCACCACTTTGTCAAGTAGTCTAGGGCCAACGGCTTAATTTGTAGATTCGCATCTTTCGTAAAATACCGACCAGCGTACTCGGCCGCCTTTAAGCTGGCATCCGTTTTCATTACTTCTATGAAGAAATCCAGTTTCTCCAGTTTTGGTACATCATTCCGGTCATTGATATATTCGAGCAGTGCAGGTTTAAGGGGAACCGGAGCTGACGCAAAAATTGATCTCAAGGCGGCGAGGGATAAAGTGGCAGGGTCGACACCAGCTTGCCAAGGGATGTGGAAATTACTTTCGTACATTCCTTCGCTGTGAGCATCCATGATAGCATTCCAAGCGCCGGCAGCCCTTTGCGCATAAGGGCTGTTCTGGTCATTGGCGATTGAAGAAAGTTTATCAAAGGCTACCCGATTATCATTCTGCGCTTCTTCAATCGTCTTTGCGAAGTCCGCATCCTTTTGAAGATTTTCCAAGGTGACCTTTGCGGCTGTGAGTGTGGCATTGAGGTCAGCTAGCTTCTGATCGGTGATACTGACCTGGGACGCGGCTCTCTCCGAAAGGCTTGCTGCATTTTTCGCCTGCGCTGTCACGGCATCAACGGTCGCAGTTTGATTTTCCACTTGAGTTTTTAGAGCTTGAATTACGCTAGCGTCGGCTGACGCCTGAGCGCTTGCCGCCTTAATCGTTCCGACACCTCGCACCGTCACCTCAGTTATCCTGTCCAACATCATCATCCCAAATCCGACAAAAAACATCGAGGACGTCAGAAATCCTGCGGCGAAGCGGCCCTTTTTCCCGCTGAAATGAAAAACAATAGCGAAACCTACCGCTACTACGACGATCACAGCACCGAGAATCTTAATGCTCATTGGATGTTCTCAAGTATGTTGGACAGCACACGCCCTACACAATCATTAAGCGCTGCGGTTGCATTACAAGCAAGCGCTTTCATATCTTTGCGTTGGGATTGAGCTGTTCCGACCTAGGAGCGTCCCGCCGCTTTCTCAAACTAAGCGGCCTGCGCGAACAAAAGACATCATTGGAAAAGCTTTTTGCCTTCATCAACTCAGTTCCGTATCGTCCAGAACAAGAGTCTGATCCTGAAGAGAACATATAACGAGCAACAGCTTGGGAAGCTGGAACCTATTGTCAACAAAACGACGGCTAACCCGCGTCTCAACAGCTCTATTAATCCGACACGAAATTCTTATCTTCGCGGTCCATTCCTCTACACTGCGCAAGAAAGAAAAAGCGGCTTCTTAGTGAGAGCAAACGAGATCGTTTACTTGATATTGAATATGGATGCGGTCTTGAAAGTATTTGCCGTAAAGAACGCCATAGACGGCTATGCGACCTTCGATCTGCAAGAGCGCTGGGTCAGGCATCCCCAAAACGGCTATCTTTGCTTCCACGTCAATGACGACTGGACGGGGTTTATAATACTCTGAAATGTAAGCGCGATTTTCGCCGCACGTTGACGCCAACGCGTTGATTGGCATCGGCTCAACGTTTGGAACCGTATTGTGTCAGGCGGCTTCGGTTCTGGCGAAGTTGAACGGCAGCAGGTCGACGATTTCGGCCGCTTCGCCCCGCTGCGGCAACTCTGTGAGCACGTGGCGCAGCCAAGCGAGCGGGTCGACGCCGCAGGCGCGGCAAGTCAGCATGAGACTGTAGATCACGGCGCTGGCCCTGGCTCCGTCAGCGGTATCGCTGAACAGCCACGATTTTCTTCCGGTGGCAAAAACTCTGATCTCGCGTTCCAGAATGTTGTTATCGATC
>NZ_AUFB01000028.1 GCF_000426285.1 Rhizobium leucaenae USDA 9039
TAGAGCGCGGCGATCCGCACCAGCGCCTCGTCGACGATGGGCGATCCACTCTTTGGCGCGGCCTTGATCAGCTTTCTGCGCCCGTGCGCCCAACAGAAAGCCAGCTTCAAGGGATCACCGCCCATCCGGTCCGACGTGGCGAGGTGAGAGTAACCACCGTAGGCATCCACCTGGATTGTCCCGTTGAACCCGTCGAGGATTTCAGCGGCATATTCGCCTTTACGCCCGGGCCGATAATGGAACACCACGCCCGGCGGCGCAGAACCGTTCCAGCCGCGGTCGTCACGCAACACGGCCCAGAGATAACCGGTCTTCGTCTTGCCTCGCCCCGGATCCAACACCGGAGCCGTGGTCTCGTCGACATAGAGCCGCGTGCTTTCAAACAGCAGCCGTTTTGCCATGTAGTCGACCAATCTTGTGAGCGTTGATCCGGAAGTTGCCGCGAGCAACGGGCGGGCGCTCTTGCTGGTTTCGAACTTGATGGAATTGGCCAACATGGTGGAACACCTTTGTGACAGGTTGGCAGCGCGGTGGCGAGCGGAGTGTAAGGACAATTATGCCGCTAATGTAAACGAGATTATGCCGCAAGAGGACTCGCTGTATGGCATATTTCCCTAATTTGCTCAGAGAATGTCCTTGATACAAATCAGAAGTGCGGTATAATTAGCATTACATTAATGCTCGATCTCATACCCGGAGCCCGCAATGCCTGCGAAGTACGGCGGCAAGCGATCAAAGATGGATGCCCTCATCGACGAGGGCACCTTCAATCCAAATTCCGAGAAGGTGCGCGACCCGAAGTTCCGCGGCAGCGAGTTCTTCGATCCGCGCGACGCCGTCCAGGTCAAATACGAGATGCTGCGACGCGTCTCCGTCGACAACGTCTCGGTAACGGACGCTTCCGACGAGTATGGTGTTTCCAGACCGACCTACTACCAGGCCAAGGCAAACTTCGACACGAGTGGGATTGCTGGACTGGTGCCGGCAAAGCCGGGTCCCCGCGGGCCCCACAAGGTCGACGACAAAGTCCTGGCATTTCTGCAGGCAAGGCTGGTTCCGGGCGTACCCGTTCATGCACGCGAGCTCGCCAAGATGGTCCGCAACGAACTCGATATCGAGCTTCATCCCAGGACGATCGAGCGGGTGTTAAAAAAAACGATCCGCTAGACGTTGCCACGGGACCGGCATGTTCATTGCCGGCCATCGCGGACCAGTACGAGATGCTGCGCAGTGCAGCTCTCGGCGAAGTTCTGCCGCTCAAGGCCCGTAGCGGCCTCATGCTTTTTCTGCGCCGCGGCATGTGGGGATGGGCCCGTGCACTGCCTGCGGCGGCAAGCCCTGATCAAGACCCGTTTTACCTGTCATTGGCCACCCGACCGGCGCGCGACGACCTCAGCGCCGTCGTTCATGTCCTGGCGACCATCGCCATGAGCATCCACCAACGGAGAGCACCATGAACATGAATGTACACCTCAAAGTCCAGTCCCATCACCGTGAACGCAGCGCCTACCTCTACATCCGCCAATCTTCGATGCGGCAAGTCATCGACAATACCGAGAGCGCCATGCGGCAATATGCGCTTCGCGGGCGCGCTATCGCACTTGGTTGGCGCGAGGAGCAAATTATCGTCATCGATAACGATCAGGGTGAATCCGGCGCATCGGCGGTCTGGCGCGAGGGATTTCAGCGGCTGGTCAGCGATGTCGGCATGGGGCATGCCGGGATCGTCATGGGTCTGGAGGTCTCCCGGCTGGCGCGCAACAATGCCGACTGGCAGCGTCTACTGGAGATCTGCGCCCTTGCTGACACCCTGATCCTCGACGAGGACGGTGTCTATGACCCGGCAAGTTTCAACGACCGCCTCCTGCTCGGCCTCAAGGGAACAATGAGTGAGGCCGAACTGCATGTGATCAAGGCAAGGCTGCGCGGCGGTATTCTCAACAAGGCACGGCGCGGCGAGTTCCGTTGCCCCCTGCCAACCGGACTGGTCTATGACCATTCCGGCAATGTGGCTCTCGATCCGGACATGCAAATTAGAGAGACGATTGCTCATTTCTTTGAGACGTTCTCTCGCGTCGGATCCGCCTCCCAGACCGTCAAGGCCTTTCGTCAGGAAGGTATTCTCTTTCCCTCCCGCCTGCACGATAGCCAGACTGTTTTTCGGCCACTGACGCCTTCGACGGCGATGCGCGTGCTGCATAATCCACGTTACGCCGGAGCCTATGCCTATGGTCGCCGTCGCTATCGACGAACCATCGATGGCAAAAAGCTCGTCCGTGAACAAGGTACCGACGATTGGACGGCGTGTATTCCAGATGCCCATCCCGGCTATATCAGCTGGGAGCAGCACCAAGAGAACCTGAGGATTCTAAAGTCGAACATCTGCCATAAATGGAACGCCGGTGTCGCATCGCCTCCGCGGGAAGGACCGGCGCTGCTGCAGGGACGGGCCGTGTGTGGGCAATGCGGCAGGCATTTTCACATGCGCTACGCTGCCCGACGCGGTCGACAGGAAGCCTGGTACGTTTGTGACCGCGCCCGTAGCAATCGCGGAGAACACGTGTGCCAGGCGATCGCTGCTCCTCCCGTCGACGAAGCCATCGGCATGTTGATCGCGGATCAGATGACGCCGGCAGCCGTCGAACTGGCAATTGAAGTCCGCAAAGAAATCGAAGCGCGACATGAAGAGGCGGACCGGCTGCGCTGTCGCGCAATCGAGCGCGCCCAAACCGAGGCCGATCTCGCCCAGCGCCGTTTCATGCTCGTCGATCCCAATAACCGCCTTGTCGCCGACACGCTCGAAGGGGAATGGAACGAGAAGCTCCGCATCTTGGCTAATGCCCGCGAAGAGCGCGAGCGCGCCCAGGAGCACGATCAATTCATCCTCAATAAGGCCGTCCAAGAGCGGTTGGTCACAATGACGGCGGACTTCAAAAAGCTCTGGACCAATTCAGAGACCCCGAACCGCGAACGAAAGCGCTTGCTTGCCCACATCATTGAGGATGTCACCCTCCTCAAACTACCGAAGAGAGGCACAACCAAGGCTCATATTCGCTTCAAAGGCGGCAAAACCCAGACACTCGTCACCATCAGCCCAAAATCGCCCAGCCAGCAGGTCAAGACGAGCCCCGACGTCATCCAACTGATCGATAAACTCCTCGACGATCATATTTTTTCCGAGATCGCCGACATTCTCAACAATCAGGGATACCGTCCGGGCTCGGTGACGCGCCGTGACCAGCGCAACGCCCGCTTCACAACCAAACGCGTCACCTATCTTGTTCGCGAATACAAGCTGAGATCACGCTATGACCGGCTCCGGGATCGTGGGATGTTGACAAAGAAGGAGGCGGCTGCACACCTCAATATCCATGAGCATACCCTCGCCAGATGGGCTGAACATGGCCTCGTCACCAGCCATGCCTACAACGGACACTATTACCTGTACGAGCTTCCGAAGAGCGATTTACCGCAAAAGCAATGCAGTCGATGGAACCAACTCGTCGATCGCCTCGCCGCCCATAAGGAAAATGCCAGACACGCCAAAACCTTCAACTGAATCCGAAAGAGAGATGCAGTATGAATGCAGATCGTTGTAGGTTAGCACCATTCCGGTGCCATCCCACACCAGGATCTTCAGGCGATCGCCGCGCTTCGACCGGAAGATCACCGTCACCCCGGAATGCGGATCGAGCTTCAATTCGGTCTGCACCATCAGAGCCAGCGCCTGATGCCCACAGCGGAAGTCAACCGGCCGCGTTGCAATCAGGATCGGCAGGCGTTGGCCCGCGACGATCATGCCGTCCCTCGCATGGCTCGCACCAGAGCCGCCACACGTTCAACCGGCACATCGCCGGGAACCCGCATCACAACGTCCGGGCCGATCTCCAATGTCAAGACCGACGAAACCGTCGCCGGCAGCGGCGGCGCCAAAACACTCACAGCCTCGCTCGGCTCTGCCGCAATCGCCAAAGGCACAAATGCAGGCTCGGCATCGCCGCTCTCCGACTGGCCCGACATAGTCTCAAAAGGCAACGCCAGAATGCCCTCGCGCACTTGCCGGCGCCACAAGGAAAGCTGGTGCGCAACAACGTCATGACGGCGCGCGACATCAACAACACGAACGCCAGGCTCAAGGCTTTCCGCCACGATCCGCGCCTTCACATCGTCCGGCCAACGCCGGTTTCCGCGGCGCGGCTCGACAACTTCGTAACGCCCAACAAATCCATCATCTGCCATGCAAATCTCCAGATAGTCCTGGAAACCTTCTCGCACACCCGGCAAGCCTCAAAATATAGCCAATTCAATGGGGCGGAGACGGCGCTTACGCCGCAATCATAAAAATACGAAAGTTGATTCAATTTGAGAGGGCCATTGCCGATTACATCCGGATTGATGACATTGCCGACATAGCCGATCCAATCATTATATTGAGAGCCGGCGCGGCCGATGAGGAAACCACCAAGCGATATATTCGCCACAGGTAGATCGGCGCCGATCGTGCTACTATCGTCCGTATAATCGAACCGTAGAGTCGTCGTCGTCTTCAGGAGGCCATATTCAGTCTCCGTTGCCGCATTGACATAGATTTCGCTTCGCGTCAGCCAGGTGGTGCCGCTGGGTTCAACTGGGGCGTAAGGATTGTATGACGATGCCTGCGTGCGGACCATACCCCCGACTTGCATGCAGGTTTCAGATCCAGGGATATAGAAATAGCCCTTGCCGTAGGCATCGCAGATGCGGACAAGTTCAGCCGGTTCCGGCTCGACGGCGACGACTTGATCGATAGCGCATACGGAAGGCGCGACTGAAAGTGTTGCAATCCCGCCGAGAAGAATGGGTCTGATATTCACTGAAGCTCCGATGTTTGGGTCAAAGAGAAATTCATCGCCCGCGCTAAACGCGTGCTCAACAATCGTCCTGGAAAGCGAATTTTATGCATGAGATTTGGGATCAGGGATTCATTCCCATCCCTGAGCAAGCAAGGACTATCGTTACGTTTTCAAGAGAAGCAATTCGTCCTGAATATTCCTTGGTGACAAGACCAGATCTCTCCATTACGTCCGGAAATCTGATGGCAGGAGGTAGGCGGCGGCAGAGAGCATTTTGCTGACATTTTCGACATTTCCGCTCAGTTGACTTTGATCGTGAAGCGTTCGCAAATGGCTCGAAGCAATATGCATGCCGCAGGAAAAACCCTTTGTTTTGCAGTAACTTTCTTAAAGCAGCTCTCCGGCAAGTCCGCCATTGTCGCATGTCAGACAGACCTGAGCGACATCGGCGCATGATGTTTGCAGGTAGCAGCTTTTGAAACACGGGTGGATCGTCGATCAACCGTCTGCTTATCGCTTGCAGGTCTAAAGCCTCAGTTCACGCCGTGACTCCAACTGTATCGAATGAGCGGGTGATTTCCAGCGCACGTTCGGGGCATGATCGAGCACCCCGGGATGCGCGAAATTCGTTCCCTGCAGCAACGTCGATATTGCCGGGCAGGATATAACCATCCTCATCCAACTTGAAGATCTCCGGCGCTTGGAACCAGCATCGCGCGTGTCCCTGGCATTTGGCAGTGTGGACGATGATGTGCATGCCGCACCTCCGAAGCTGCATAGCGGCGCTCGAGTTATGACCATTCCAGGACCAGATTTTCGATCCCGAACACATGGCCGCCATGGGTTATGGGGGCCGTACCTTCTTTGATACGGAAATGAGGAATATGAGACAGCCATTCCTCCAAGCCGATGATGATCTCCCGCCGGGCAAGGTGCGAACCAAGACAACGATGGGGACCTGCGGCGAACGCGGTGTGGCAGTTGTCCTCGCGTGCCAGGTCAATCACGTTGGGATCCTCGAACTCCGCCGGATCACGATTGGCAATCATCGTAGCGCAGCAAACATAATCCCCTTTGCGAATCGGCGCGCCTTCGAAATCGATATCTTTCGTTGCCACACGAATCATCTGTACGGTCGAATATGCCCGCAACAATTCTTCGGTTGCGAGCACGATCCGTTCCGGTTCACTGCGCAACAAATTTTGGTCTTTTGGATTGCGTGCCAGATGGGCCAAGTCAAAGCCGATCGCGGCTGCGACCGTATCGAGCCCCGCGACGAACAATAGTACGCCGATGCCACGGACTTCGTTTTCGGCCAGCAGGCGGCTATCGATCTGTGCCTGCACGACGAAGGTCATGAAGTCGCCTGCAGGCTCTTTCCGGCGCAAGGCCGCAAGTTCATCGATAAACTCCAGAATAGACCGAGCGGCTGCCGATCGTTGGACCTTATCTCCGTGGAGCAAGGCCTTCGCCCAGCCGACAAATACGTCGAGCCGCTCGTTCGGTAATCCCAAAAACTGAAGAAAGACGCCAACTGTGAATGGAATGGCAAAATCTTTCATCACCTCGCAGCTTTTACCCGACACGGAGATCTTTTCGACAATGGTGATCGCTTGCGCACGGATAGACGCTTCCAGCGCCATCACTCGTTTTGGCGAGAACAGGGGGTTAAGCAGGGAGCGAAAGATGCCGTGGGCCGGTGGATCAAGCTCGAGTGGGATCAACGGCCAGTCGTCACCGAGCGCAGAGGCGAAAATGCTGCGATTGCTGGAAAAAGTATCAGGGTCCTGCAGCACTTTGCGTTGGTCTTTGGCCCGGGTTCTGAGCCACGTGCCACGACCATCACGCGTATTGTGGAGTGAATAAAACACTGGTGGTCCGGCGTGAACACGAGCGGCGGCTCCATGAGGATCTCCATTGGAGACGCGTTGCATGCCGGGTGACGTGAACAAGCTGAAGTCGCTCACCATTTCGCGCGGAACATGATCTGGAATTGGGTCACCCACGAATTGATTTCTCCTGAACGGCGGCTGGCTGCATTAGCCCGTCATGTTCTTTGACGGCTGAAGTCCCATTGCCGCTCTTCATCTGCCGATCGAAAAGCCAAGAGGGCGAGTGGCGATACTCGGCAACTCCGGCTATTGACCGTCGCGATCTGGTTGTCCGGTCGATCGCGACCCGACATCCCCCGATTATGAGGCCACTCAAGGTGCCGGCAGCGCTGATCGCCTCGCAGAGAGAGTTCAAAATTCATGCCAGTTCCCTTTGGTCGGCCGAAAAGCGATCTTCCCGTTGCTCTTCGGCTATTTGATCCCGAGCAAGCTGAAAAAGCTTGTGTCGAGGAGCTAACAAAAACCGGTGAAACGCGATCGCGCTCGCGCAAGCAACTTGGCGTAGAGGTCGACGAGCAAACACGCGACATTACGGTGTCGCGCTTCCGACAATGCCGGACACGGTCAAAGGCGCATGAGTAGCACTTCATTGTTTTAAAACGATGTTCTGCCTTGGCCTGAATAATGCCTGAACCGCCGCCGACTTGCTGGAGGAGGAAAATCCGACAGTCGGCCCCACACAAAAAGGTGGGTAGCTGCAAAGACACCGCCATACGTATGGCACAGAAAGCCGCCGCCACGATCCGTGCGCTCAATGCGACGGGCAAAAGAATTTTTTGCGCAAAAGTTTCGCCTGTCGCCAATCCATCGCCACCCACAGAGGAGAGCAATTGTGAGCTTTCTTGAAACGAGTTTGAAGCTGTTTCAACAAAAATATGCGCCAGACTTAGGTCCAGAACAATACGCTCACCACACTGGATGTGATCGGGACGGCAATTCGATGAGCGGCTCGCTGTTGTGGGCAAGGGCTGAAACCCAGAGGATGAACAATGCGTTGGATACCGGGACAACCAATATGGTCGACGCCGAGATCAAGTTGGCACGAGACCTTCAGCAGAGAGTAAAAGAGTATGTCCGATGGCCTCAGGGCAAGCGATCTCAAAAAGGGGTGTCAATTCTCGACTTTGGCCCCGGAACAGTGCGAGCATTTCAGCAGAAGACCCTTCCCCTTGCAACGGAGTTGCGCGGAAAAACCTCACGTTGCGTACTGGTTGATCGCTCGAACGAGTTCCTCTCGGATATAGAGCGATCGCCACCATCGTTCGACCTGAAGATCGAGTTCATACGAGATGACATTTTTTCCGGGCGGCGCTTTTTTTCCGATGAGGAAACGGCATTGGTCGTCATGTTCGGGCGGACTTTTGGGAATCTTGCCGCTTCCATAAGTGAGGCTCCTCCGGTTGCGGCGGTTGTCCAGGCGTTGAGGAGGATATCGAACAGCGCTGAGAAGTGCTGGCTTGCGATCTCAATAGGCTCGGATCTGAGGTGGAATGTCGCAAAAGCCTACTACGAAGCGCATCCAGAATTTCAGCTAAACGTATTTTATCGAATGAAGGCAGAATTACCCGTCGACGATAACTTTGATCCAGGAGTGTTTGAGTATGAGGCGGATATAAGAGGTGATGACAGCTTCATGCAGGTGATCCACACCGCGACGGTGAATAGAAATTTGTCGTTTCGACTCAAAGGAAAAAGCATCGAACTTAAAAATGGTGATCGGCTGCATTTGAAGAACTCATTTTCTTTTTCGGAAGAGTTTTTCAGAGAATGCGCGAACCTGGCAGGGCTTGTGTCGGTTGATGTGCTTTCAGATGCCGCCGGCTCAGACATTCACGTGCTGGAAAAGGCGACCTAAGAACAAGTCCTGCCGCCGCTGCCGGCGAAGAGCCAATCCTTCGCATGCTATTGGCAATAACCAGCCATTCCACCCATGTCTGGCAACGATTTGTCGTGCCCTTTCGGCCAAAGCGCGAGGGAATATCGGGCATAACGGATTGGGCAACATTCGCGGCCGAGACGCTCGGCCCCGAACTCGATGTCCCGGCGAGGAGGTCGGCAGCAGTCCCTCGCGCTCGTCAGGCGGTTAACGGGTCAAGATCACTTGGCCTTGTCCGATATGCGACAATCGATCGATATGCAACGCCGGGCGGTTTGATCGATTATGTTGAACAAGAAAACATTTTTTCCTTTGGCACGCATATTGCTGCGAAGCATTTGCAGACGCGTCACGGTCCGACGGTACCGCATGGAGATGTCGAAATGTTAGCGCCAAATTATCTGCCGGGACCTATGCCCGGTCATCCGAGAGCAGAAGGCTCCAGATCCCGAAGAAGGAACAGGCCATGTTCGCCGAGGAATATCGAACGGTGGCCACGCAGACGCATCAGGTTGTACCTGGGTGGTCGCGACGAACGCACGAGCAAACCCTCATCGTCGTCATAACCTCTAATCTGACGGCGCCTCAATAGGCGGCTTTTTGTTCGCGGCGATCAATGCCGACCGGTCCGGCGCGTTTTGAATTGATATTTGCCGAATTGCTGCAGAATCTCCCCAAACGCCCGTCGTGGAACCCTCGAACTTGGACAGCAATCGCATCCAGGCGCGAGGCCTTGGACGATTGGTCCAGATCCTTCAACCGCAGGAACCTAATCCATGGCTCACTTTGAAGACATCGACCAGTTTCGTCAGCGTATCGCCGAAGCACTCCCTTCGGCCAATATCCCAACCTTGTTGCTCCTGCTTTATCAGTTCACAGGACGAGAATATTGGCTAGGTCCGCGGTTTATTCCTGCCAAGAGCGGCTGGGACGACAACGACTCCGGTGGTCTGGCAATCGAATTGCAGGCGGAGATTCGCGATGCAGCACTGAGCGCCATCATGGCTTGGCGCCAAGGCGTTCCCATCGCAAGGGCAGACTTATCGGCAGAAGAATTGATCCGCATGCTCTCCATGTCAGAAGCTGAGCCTATTCCGCCGGAATATGCTGACATGATGATCCACAAGCTGCGGAGGTATTCAGGCGCGGTTCCTGATCCGGTGTGTTTGCCGGACAACTTCCGCATACTTGTCATCGGAGCCGGCATGTCCGGCATCGCGGCCGCAGTTCGGCTGCGACAACTGGGCGTTTCTTACATCCAGATTGAAAAGCAGGACCGCACAGGCGGGGTCTGGCATTCACATCGCTATCCTGGCTGCGGGGTCGACACGCCCGGACATCTATACTCCTTCACGTTTGCCAGCGGCGACTGGAGTAAGTTCTTCCCGTTGCAGCAGGAAATTGATGAATATCTCAACCGGGTCGCCTGCGACTTCGGTATTGAAAGCTCAATCCGCTACGGCACGGAATGCCTGTTTTCTCGTTATGATGAGGAAAGCCGGACTTGGCATTCTCGATTGCGCTTGCCAGACGGGCGGGAAGAAACCCTTGTAACCAATGTGGTCATTTCAGCCGTGGGCGGATTTACCACGCCAAAATGGCCAAACATTCCCGGGCTGCGTGACTTCGACGGACCGTTGGTGCACACCTCCAATTGGGATCCCGGGGTTACGCTCGACGGCAAACGCGTGGCTGTGATCGGAAACGGAGCATCGGCAATGCAGATTGTCCCGGCCATCGCCGATCGGGTGAGCGCCCTGACAATCTTCCAACGATCGCGCCAATGGGCGGCACCCTTTCCAAAATTTCTTATGTCGGTTCCCGAGTCGATGCAGTTCTTGCTCCGCGCGGTACCACATTACGAATGGCTTTATAGGCTCCGGCTGAGTTGGATTTTTGATACTCAAGTGCACGAATCCCTGCAGAAGGATCCGGCATGGCCGCATCCCGATCGCTCTGTGAATGCGCTGAACGACGGCCACCGCGAGACGTGTACACGATATATCGAAGAACAGCTCGCCGGGCGGCCCGAGCTACTGGCGAAGGTCATTCCCCCCTACCCGCCGTTCGGCAAGCGAATGCTCCTGGACAATGGCTGGTACAGAACCCTTCTGAAGCCGCAGGTCAGTCTGGTGGACAGCGCTGCTGCACAGGTCGAAGGCAAGTCGATCCGAGCGATAAATGGCGACAGCCATGAGGCAGATGTTCTCATCGTCGCCTCGGGCTACGATATCACACGCTTCTTGCTTCCAGTTCAGATATTCGGACGCGATGGCGTGACAGTACGTGAGGCTTGGGACGATGACGACTGTCAGGCGTATCTTGGTAGCGTCATGCCGGGTTTCCCGAACTTCTTCATGCTCTACGGCCCCAATACAGCCCTCGGTCATCGCGGGAACTTCATCTTCACGATCGAAAGCCAGCTGGACTACGTGCTGAGCGTTCTGCGCCAGATGGGAGAAAAGAAGTTATCCGAGGTGGAATGCCGGCAAGACGTTTATCAACACTACAACCGGACGATCCAGGAAATGCACCAGAAGATGATCTGGAGCCATCCCGGCATGTCCACTTATTTCCGCAACGCCCGGGGGCGAATCGTAACAAACAGCCCTTGGCGCCTTATCGACTATTGGAACCTAACGAAGGAGGCAGACCTCAGTGACTACCACATCATGGGGAACGTCGGCTACCAGTCAAAGGCCTCGGCTGAAGCGGTTTGAAAAGCGGTCGCCACTCAGGGGTCGAGTTGAGATCGAGGATTAAAATCGCTCACTGAATAAAAAGGCCTCAGGGGTGGGAAGGTGGAGGAGCAGGATGGCCGCGACCGAAACGTTTTACGATGTTATCCGTCGCCAGGGCATAACCCGGCGCAGTTTCATGAAGTTCTGCAGCCTCACGGCGGCCTGCCTCGGCCTTGGCTCCGATACGGCCGCAGCGATGGCCGAGGCACTTGAAACCAAAGAGCGTGTGCCGGTGATCTGGATGCATGGGCTCGAATGCACCTGCTGCTCGGAAAGCTTCATCCGCTCCGCCTATCCGCTGGCCAAGGATGTAGTCCTGTCGATGATTTCACTCGATTACGACGATACAATCATGGCGGCGGCCGGCTACCAGGCCGAGGCGATCCTCAAAGAGACCAAGGAGAAGCACAAGGGCAAGTACATTCTTGCCGTCGAAGGCAATCCGCCGCTCAACGAAGGCGGGATGTTCTGCATCGATGGCGGGCGACCCTTCGTCGAGAAACTCAAATGGATGGCCGAAGGCGCCCTGGCTGTCATCGCCTGGGGAACCTGTGCCTCTTCGGGCTGCGTTCAGGCCGCAACGCCCAACCCCACCGAGGCGACGCCGATCGACAAAGTGATCCGCGACAAGCCGATCATCAAAGTGCCTGGCTGTCCGCCGATCGCAGAGGTGATGACCGGCGTCGTCACCTTCATCACCACGTTCGGCAAGCTCCCCGAACTCGATCATCAGGGTCGGCCTAAGATGTTTTATTCGCAGCGCATCCACGACAAGTGCTATCGGCGCGCTCATTTCGACGCCGGCCAGTTCGTCGAGGAGTGGGACGACGAAGGCGCGCGCAAGGGCTACTGCCTCTACAAGATGGGCTGCAAAGGCCCGACCACCTATAACGCCTGCTCGACCGTTCGCTGGAATGGCGGCGTCTCTTTCCCGATCCAGTCGGGTCATGGCTGCATCGGCTGCTCGGAACAAAATTTCTGGGACGCAGGAAGCTTTTACTCCCGACTGACCGAGGTCAGCCCATTCGGCGTGGAAGCCACTGCAGACCAGGTGGGCATGACCGCAGCTGGTGTTGTCGGTGGGGCGATTGCTGCCCATGCTGCAATCAGCGCCGTCAAGCAGGTCACCGCCAAGCGCGGGAAAACCGGTCCTAAAAACGGCAATGGACAGGAAAGATCACGATGACCATCCAAACGCCAGATGGCTTCACGCTCGACAATTCCGGCAAGCGTCTTGTGGTCGATCCTGTAACCCGCATCGAAGGCCACATGCGGGTCGAGGTCAATGTCGACGAGGACAATATCATCCGCAATGCCGTTTCCACCGGCACAATGTGGCGAGGCATTGAAGTCATCCTCAAAAATCGCGATCCACGCGATGCCTGGGCTTTCACGGAACGGATCTGCGGCGTCTGCACCGGAACCCATGCGCTCACATCGGTGCGGGCGGTTGAAAATGCGCTCGGCATAACCATTCCGGAAAACGCCAATTCGATCCGCAATCTCATGCAGCTGGCATTGCAGGTTCATGACCACGTCGTGCATTTCTATCACCTGCATGCGCTCGACTGGGTGGATGTCATATCTGCCCTCACGGCCGATGTGAAGGCCACCTCGGCGCTTGCCCAATCGGTGTCCGATTGGCCATTGTCTTCGCCGGGCTACTTCAAAGACATCCAGACACGGCTGAGAAAGTTCGTCCAATCCGGCCAGCTTGGTCCATTCAAGAACGGCTACTGGGGCAATCTATCCTATAAGCTGCCGCCTGAAGCGAACCTGATGGCCGTAGCACACTATCTCGAAGCCCTCGATTTCCAGAGGGAGATCGTCAAGATCCACACGATCTTCGGCGGGAAAAATCCGCATCCGAATTGGCTGGTCGGCGGAGTGCCCTGTCCGATCAACCTCGACGGCACGGGAGCCGTCGGCGCGATTACAATGGAACGGTTAAACCAAATTTCGTCGGTGATCGACCAGCTGATCGAGTTCAACGAGAAGGTATACCTACCGGACATCATGGCGATCGGTTCCTTCTACAAGGATTGGCTGTTCGGCGGCGGGTTGTCGGGCAAGAACGTGCTTGCCTATGGCGACGTGCCGGAACACGCAAATGACTACACGGAGGCGAGCCTGAAGCTTCCGCGCGGTGCGATCATTAATGGCAATTTCAACGAAGTCCTGCCAGTCGACCATTCCGATCCAGAGCAGATCCAGGAATTCGTCAGTCACTCCTGGTACGAATATCCGGACGAGGCCAAGGGCTTGCATCCCTGGGACGGTGTCACCGTGCCGCATTACGAGCTTGGGCCGAATGCCAAGGGCACCAAGACCAACATTCAAGAGCTGGACGAAGGCGGAAAATATTCTTGGATCAAGGCGCCGCGCTGGCGCGGCCACGCCATGGAAGTCGGCCCGCTTTCCCGTTGGGTCTTGGGCTACGCCCAGGGCAAGGCAGAATTCAAGGATCCCGTCGACAAGGTCCTGAAGGACCTCGGCCTGCCGACCGCGGCGTTATTTTCGACACTAGGGCGTACCGCCGCTCGCGCGCTCGAATCCGTCTGGGCAGGCCGGCAGATGCGCTATTTCCACAACAAGCTGGTCGCCAATATCAAGGCCGGCGACAGCGCCACCGCCTTCATCGACAAATGGAAGCCGGAGACTTGGCCTTGCGAGGTCAAGGGCGTCGGCTTCACCGAGGCCCCGCGCGGCGCCCTCGCACACTGGATCAAGATCAAGGGGGGCAAGATCGACAATTATCAATGTGTGGTGCCGACCACCTGGAACGGTAGTCCGCGCGATCCGCACGGCAATATCGGCGCGTTCGAGGCCTCACTGATTGACACGCCTATGTCGGATCCGTCGCAGCCGCTCGAAATCCTCCGAACCCTCCATTCCTTCGATCCGTGCCTTGCATGCTCCACCCATATCATGAGCCCGGACGGACAGGAAATGGCCAAGGTCCAAGTCAGATGAGGAGGACGATCATGAGCATCTCTGCTATCTCAAACGCCGATGACGAACGCGCCAGCGAGCGCGAAAACGTGTATGCCTACGAGGCGCCCGTTCGCCTCTGGCACTGGATAAACGCTTTCTCCATCCTGGCGCTGGCGCTGACGGGTTATTTCATCGGCAGCCCATTGGCGGCGGCACCCGGCGAGGCGAGCGCCAATTTCCTGATGGGCTATATCCGTTTTGTCCATTTCGCCGCCGGGCAGATCCTGGCCGTGGCCCTGATCCTCAGAATCTACTGGGTCTTCGTCGGCAACGTGCATGCACGCCAAATCTTCTACGTTCCCTTCTGGAGCGGACGGTTCTGGAGCGAATGGCTGCACGAGGTGCGCGTTTACACATTCCTTACTGGACGCGCGTTGAAATATGCTGGCCACAATCCGCTGTCGCAATTCGTCATGTTCGTGACGTTCACGCTGCCGCTGACATTCATGGTGATCACCGGATTTGCGCTCTATGGCGAAAGCGTCGGCCACGACAGCTGGGCATACAGGCTGTTTGGTCGGGTATTCTTCATCTGGCCGAACAGCCAGTCCGTTCATACCCTTCATCATCTGGGAATGTGGGTGATCCTGATCTTCGTGATGATCCATATCTATATCGCGGTACGCGAGGACATCGTCAGCCGCCAGAGCATCGTTTCGTCGATGATTTCGGGCGAGCGGCTGTCCAAGCACAACGAGGACTAGGATGGACGAAGCGAACTCTCGCAAACCGAACGTTTTGGTGCTCGGCATTGGCAATATTCTCTGGGCGGACGAGGGTTTTGGCGTCCGCGCTGTCGAAGCCTTCCACCAGGCCTATGCGGTGCCGACCAACGTCACCGTGCTCGACGGCGGCACCCAGGGCCTTTATCTCGTGCAATATGTCACCGAAGCCGATCATCTGATTGTATTCGACGCGGTCGACTTCGGTCTCGCGCCCGGCACGCTGAAGATCGTCGAGAATGACGACGTGCCGAAATTCACCGGCGCCAAAAAGATGAGCCTGCACCAGACAGGCTTCCAGGAAGTTCTGAGCGCTGCCGACCTTCTCGATCGCTATCCCGCAAGACTCGCACTGATCGGCTGCCAACCGGTGGACCTCGATAGCTGGGGCGGACCGGTGACTGAGCCCGTCAAATCCGTAATCCCGGCCGCCGTAATGGTAGCCGCCGGCATCCTGGAGCGATGGGGCGTCGCCATCAGTTCGCGCCGCACCGCCGCGCCCGCTCTCCTCGCCAACGACATCGATTTTGCACATTACGAGCGGCGAGCGGACCGGGCGAATTGAGTGGTTCAGGGGGGTTCCGATGCAACCGAGGCAGTCGTCGGTTGCGTTCCTGTTCGCCGGCTGCATCCAAAACCCAAGGACCCGCGCGAGAACCCTTCCGGTTCCCAATATCATGAACCCAGGCAGATCGAGGGGCTGATTGTGTGCATAGGAATTCCGATGCAGGTGACTGGTGGCGAATTTACAGCGGAGTGCGAGCGCCACGGATCGGTTTTTGCGATTTCGATGGTGCTGGTCGGCCCGCAACCGGTTGGGACGTACGTTCTTACTCATCTAGGATCTGCGATCCGGGTGCTCGATGCCGACGAAGCACACAAGATCGACGATGCGTTGGCCGGTCTTGCTGAAGCGGTCGAAGGACGGTCATTCGAAACGCTATTTGCCGATCTTATCTCCCGCGAGCCGGAATTACCGTTGCATTTGCGGGAAAACTGGCAGTTCGTATTTCTCAACTGAACGCAATCTCCTCTTCCTTGTCGGCCACATGTTCATGTGGACTGTCCAAGGGCAGCCGGAGACGGACGAGATCGATCCTGCTGGCTGCGGGCGGATTGCTGAATATTGCGAAGCGTAACGCGCTGCCTCAGCATCGGGGCCGCGTGTGCGCATCCGCATAAGACCGCGACCGGAATTTTCCTTCAGATCAATACGACCCATCTTTCTCAGCAACTGGTACGCCGCTTGCAGATCCCAAGTGCGAGAATGAATTACACGCTGATTTGGAGCAGACAATGCCAGCCTACCCAGTTGGCTCCCTAAACGGCCGAAGCTGCCGAGCCGCAATGCTCATATCCGACATTGCTGCAACGCTTGCGGTGCAAAAAGCCGGCCAGCCGGGGCAGCTATTCGACATTTTCGAATTCGACGACGATGACAAGAAATTGGTCACGCAGACGCTCGGCAAGGGCGAGGTTTGCGGGGTAGCGGCGCTGCCCTCCGGGGTCCTGGCGCAGTTCAAGGAAGCGGTTATGGCCGGCGTCTGGCATATGCGCTTTACCGACCCCGCCGGCGACCTCATTGCGGAATATATCGAGGTCGGCCCGATTCCTATGACGGTGCGGAGGGCCTGCACGGCGCTGCCGGCCTTGGTCTCACATGGACCTGCGCCGCCTGGCGCTATGAACGTCATGCCGGTGCTGACCGAGATCGGTGACCGCATTGTCCAGTACCGGGATGGCGATCCTGCGCACGCTATCATTTTGTCGTTGTTTCCGATGAGCATCGAGGATGTGAATTTCCTGCAGGTCACGCTCGGAGCCGGTCCCGTACAACTGACATCACGCGGCTACCGCACCTGTCGCGTGACGGCAGCAGGGGCCCGAAACGTTTGGTCCGTACAGTTTTACGACAACATGGATGAGATCGTCCTCGACATGCTGCAAATCGTCGACATCCCATCCCTCGCCCTCGCGACTGAAGAGGATTTCCGCGACTCCGCCGCGCGCCTGCGTGATGTCGAGGAGGCTTATTTCAAATGATCAGCTTCGAGAATCTCGTCACGCATGTGACCGTTTCGGATAAGGATAGGGTGAAAGGCGGCACATGCTGGACGTCTATGCGCCCGCGAAAGGCGCTTCGGAAACGAGCTTGCTGGCATTCGGCGGGCGAACGACCGCATCGTCGCGACGCCACGGTTCATGATTTTGGCTGCTGTAGGCACGACTCGGAATGTGCGGGCAGGCGTGATCGAATTCATCGCCGGCAAAAATCCGAGACGACTGGCGGTTTTGATTCCTGCTTGCTGTTTTTCATGGCCTTTGAGTTTGAAACGATGGGGACGGTGTTGAAGGCGATGCGCGCATTTTTCAACATCGTTGCGCTCGCGCCGCCATCCCATCCAACCGCCAGCCCCATGCGCCGTGATCTGCGTTGGAGGGTTTTCCGAGCGCTTCGGGAGCTTGTTGCATGACCTATCTCCTTAGCGCCGGCTCGATCCGGATCGATGTGACGGTGTCGCAAGCGCTTGCCTGTTTCGTGGACGTGAGGGTCAACCGCCCGCAAGAATTGGCACGCATGTTCATTGGCCATCGACCGGAAGAGGCGCCCATGCTTGTCGGATGGGTTTTTTCGCTCTGTGGCTATTCGCAATCGGTGGCGGCGCGCCTTGCCATCCTGAATGCAGCCGGCCTACCGATGCCCATCGAGGAGCAGCTCGCGGCGGTGGCCGGATTGCTTGCCGAACGGATATTCGAAACTTTGAGGGCGCTGATTTTGCACTGGCCCTCATCAATATCGTTACGTCTGGTGGCTGACGCGGGCCAATATCTGCGCGGCGCCCTGGCCGCGTCGCAGGCAATCATCGGCCAATCGCGAGAGAAAAAAGTGAACCATAGTGCCCTGGCTGCCAACGCGCGGCGGCTTGCCGATGCAGCAGAGGGGCTCGGCATCTCGAAAGACGACGGATTGTCGCCGGATGGCACGGCTTGCGCGGCGATTTTTCGAGATATCAAGGACGACCGAACTTTTTCAGGCCGGCGCCCTGATCCGCTGAGTGCCGCCGATGATGCCGAAGTTATTGCCCATCTTTGCAAAGATGCGCACTACTGCGCCTTGCCGCATCTTGCCGGTCGGGTCGTCGAAACCGGTGCTTATGCCCGGCATTGCGACACCAGCAGGCCAGACGATCCGCACCTTAGGCAACGCTTCATGGCACGCATAGGCGACGTTGGCCTTTGCTTGAAGCAACTCGCGCATCTTGCCAAGGGCCAGAATGATCCTTCCGAACTGATGGCCGGTGGTTCGGTGCCCGGCGACGGCGGCTTTGGCGTGGTGGAATGTGGGCGTGGCAGACTTTATCATCAGGCCGAGATCGACGCGAACGGGAAACTTTGCGCCTACCGGATACTGGCCCCGACCGAATGGAATTTTCATCCGGCCGGTCCATTTGTCAAAACCCTACTGTCATCGCGGATCGGTGCTCATGAATCAGCAGCCCGGTCAGTTTATCGCCTCGCGGCTCTGTTCGATCCCTGCGTCGAGTTCAAGCTTAACGTTCGCGATGCCGCGCATGCATGAAATGTCGTTGATGGAGAGTGTGATCGCCATCGTCTGCGAGATGGCGCAGCTAAATGGTGCGAGCGCAGTCAAATCGATCCGCCTCGATGTCGGTGTCTTGAGCCATATCAATCCGGATTCGCTCCTGTTCTGCTACGAAGCTGTGCGGCGTGGGACGATTGCCGAACATGCCGCACTCGAAATCAACCGCATCGCCGGCGAGGGCTGGTGCCTCGATTGTGGGAAGACGGTGCCCCTCGATGAGCGATTTGGCGCCTGCCCGGATTGTGGGCGGTATCAGGTGCAGGCGACGGCGGGCGATGAATTGAGGATCAAGGACATGGAGGTGATCTGATGTGCACGGTATGCGGCTGCGAGATGGCAACATTGGAAGATGGCAAGAGCAAGACAGGCGCGCAAGGCGACCATGATCATCATCGCGGTCACCTGCACGATCATGGACATCCTCATGATCGTCACTACGCGGAACACGGTGCGCTCCAACATCATCAACGGATTGCCGGCGTGCATGTCCCGGGCATGAACCCGGAGCGCATCGTCCAGATCGAAAAGGACATCCTGTCCAAAAACAATGCCTATGCTGCCGAAAACCGGGCTCGGTTCGTTCGTGACAGCATCTTTGCGCTGAATTTCGTTTCAAGCCCCGGGTCGGGAAAGACCAGCTTTCTGGTGCGCGCCATTCACGACCTCAAGGACCGAATGTCGATCAGCGTGATTGAAGGCGACCAGGAGACCTCCAACGATGCCGCACGCATCCGCAAGACCGGTGTTTCCGCAATCCAGATCAACACCGGCAAGGGCTGTCACCTCGACGCCCACATGGTCGGCCACGCGGTCGAGGACCTGGCGCCCGAGCCCGGTTCAGTCTTGTTCATCGAAAATGTCGGCAATCTTGTCTGTCCCTCCGCTTTCGATCTCGGCGAGGCCCATAAGGTCGTGGTGCTTTCGGTTACCGAGGGCGAGGACAAGCCGCTCAAATATCCCGACATGTTCGCGGCCGCCGACCTGATGATTCTCAACAAGTCCGACCTGCTACCGCATCTCGACTTCGATGTCGGGCGCTGCATCGCTAATGCGCTGCGCGTCAATCCACGCCTTCGCACTCTCACGGTTTCTGCGCGCAGCGGCGACGGCATGGAAGCGTTCTATTTCTGGCTGGAGGCTGAGGCGGCCCGGATCGCGAAAGCTTCGCAGGTAGTCTGACGATGGTGAGCACCTTGGCATCCATGGCGGAAGATCGTGTCCGGCGGTTGCGAGTGCGTGTGCGCGGTGCCGTGCAAGGGGTGGGATTCCGGCCGTTCGTCTATAGGCTTGCGAGAATGATGCAGCTTACCGGCTTCGTGCTCAACGACAGCGCCGGCGTGCTGATCGAGGTCGAGGGCACCGCTGTCGACTGCTTTGCGGAACGCGTCTGGAAGGAGGCGCCGCCGCTTGCCCGCGTCGATACCGTCGATAAGCTGGAACTGGAGCCGGCCGGCGACGAAACGTTCGAAATCCTCGAAAGCGTCGGCGGCCGTGGCGCCACGCGCATTGGCGCCGACGCTGCCACCTGCGTCGAATGCCGGCACGAACTGAATGATCCGGACAACCGCTTTTTCGGTTATCCTTTTGTCAACTGCACTCATTGTGGCCCGCGCTTCACCATCACCCGTGCGCTCCCCTATGATCGCGGCCGGACCTCGATGGCTGCGTTCCCGATGTGCAGCGCCTGCGGCGCAGACTATGCCAACCCCGAAAGCCGGCGGTTCCATAGTGAGCCCCTCGCCTGCCCGGCTTGCGGCCCACAGCTTAGCCATCCTATCGCGGAGGTCTCCGCGCGGCTCATGAATGGCCAGATCATTGCGATCAAGGGCGTCGGCGGCTTCCAGCTCTTCTGCGACGCACGCAATGATACGGCGATTGATCGTCTCCGACGACGCAAAATGCGCGACGAGAAGCCGTTCGCGATCATGGTGCCGGACATTGAGACAGCCCGAATACTTGCCAGGCCCTCGCGGGCGCAAGAGGATTTGCTCGCCTCGACCGCCGCCCCGATCGTCCTTATCGAGGCGCGTGATCACCTTTCCAAGCTCATCGCTCCCGGCCTCAGTCGGATCGGCCTGCTGCTCGCCCATGCGCCGGTGCACCACCTGTTGTTTGCCGCGTTTGCAGCAGAAGCGGCCGGCGCTCCCGCCGCTCTGATTGCGACCAGCGCCAATCCGGAGGGTGAACCGCTCGTATCAGATAATGACGATGCCATGCATCGGCTTCCCGGGGTTGCCGACCTGATCGTCACACATGACCGTGACATTGCCATTCGCGCTGACGATTCCGTCATGCAGGTAATTGACGGCGCGCCGAGCTTTCTGAGGCGCGCCCGGGGTTTTGTCCCGGAGCCGGTCGATCTTGGCGAGGACGGCCCATGCGTGATTGCCACCGGCGCGGACTTCAAAAACGCGATCTGCGTGACACGGGGCCGGGAAGCGTTCCTGTCGCAGCACATCGGCGGTCTCGACAATGTCAAAGCGATCAGATTCCAGCGGGAAGCCCTCGAGCATCTCTGCTCTATCCTTGATGTCAGGCCCGAATTTGCTGCCTGCGATCTGCATCCGGATTTTCGTTCAGCGCGGATCGCGGAACATTTGGATTTGCCGCTTCTGCCGGTGCAACATCACCTCGCCCATGTCGCGGCCGTGGCGGCGGAACATCATGCCGGCGGGCCGGTCCTCGGGCTTGCACTCGACGGCCACGGCTATGGCGTCGATGGCAGTAGTTGGGGAGGCGAAATGCTGGTCGTCAACGGTCCTCGCTGGCGACGGCTCTCTTCGCTTCTGCCCTTGCCGGCGCCAGGCGCCGGCCGGGTCGCGCGGGAGCCCTGGCGCATGGGAATTGCCGCTCTTCAGGCCGCCGGCCGGCGCGACCTTGCGGCCACGCTTTGGCCCGGACATCCTGGTGTCGCGCAACTTGATGCGATGTTTTCCCGCGGCTTGCAATCAGCCGATACGTCCAGCTTGGGGCGGCTATTCGATGCAGTGGCTGCGATAGCGGGCGTCCGCCTCGTCCAGAGCTACGAGGGGCAGGCAGCAATGGAACTCGAAGCACTCGTCGATGATCCCCAATGTCTTGCCGGGGGCTACAGTCTCGCCGATGGCCTGCTTGATTTCCGACCCCTCATCATCCATCTGGCGGAGCGGCAGCTTGGCCGCCGAAAGGCCGCAGACCTATTCCACGGCACGCTGATCAGCGGCCTCGCCGATTGGGCTTCCCTTGGTGCATCGCAGGCTGGCACGCGAGCGATCATGCTCGGCGGCGGCTGCATCACAAACCGCATTCTGGCCGAAGGTCTTTCCAGCGCCTTGCGCGACCATGGCCTCGAGCCCTACCTGCCGCACCAGATCCCGCCCAATGACGGGGGTATAGCGCTCGGTCAGGCCGCCTTTGCACGGCACGTCATCAAACACGACTGCGCCCAGAACTGGGAGCACCGGACATGTGCCTAGCCCTACCGGTCCAGGTGGTGGAATTGCTGCCAGACAATATGGCCAAGGTAACGCTGGACGGCGTCTTAAAGGTCATATCGATTGCACTCGTGGAGGATGTGACGCCCGGTGACTATCTCATCCTCCACGTCGGCTACGCGCTTGCAAAGATCGAAACTGAAGAAGCAGAAAGGACGCTTGCCTTGATCCGCGAAGCTGCCCTGGGAGGTCCGGCGTGAAATATATAGACGAATACCGCGATGCCAAGCTCGCCAAAGATATTGCTCGCCAAATCGCAGCGGCGGTAGATCCGGCGCGCAGCTATCATTTCATGGAATTCTGCGGCGGCCATACCCATGCAATTTCGCGCTATGGCCTTGAAGACCTGCTGCCGTCCAATGTGCAGATGATTCATGGACCGGGATGTCCAGTCTGTGTGCTGCCGATCGGCCGCATCGACGCAGCGATCGCGCTTGCCATGTGCCCAGAAATCACACTTTGCACCTATGGTGACTTGATGCGTGTACCATCCTCAAACGGCTCGAGTCTGCTCAAGGCCAGGGCGACCGGCGCCGATATTCGCATGGTCTATTCGACACTCGATTCGCTAAACATCTCCGAAGCCGAACCGAACAGGCAAGTCGTCTTCTTTGCCATCGGTTTCGAGACCACGACGCCGCCGACGGCGCTGTCGCTGCGGTTCGCGATCGCTAAGGACCTCGCAAACTTTTCGATCTTCTCAAACCACGTGCTAACACCGGCTGCGATCCAGACTATCCTTGAAAACTCCGATGCTCGCACGCTCGGCACTATCAAGATCGACGGATTGCTCGGCCCTGCACATGTCAGCACCGTCATTGGTACGCAGCCATTTGAAGTCCTTGCCGAAGAATATAACAAGCCGATCGTGGTGGCAGGCTTCGAGCCGCTCGATGTCATCTATTCAATCCTGATGCTCGTCCGCCAGGTCAATGAGGGCGTCCATAAAGTCGAGAACCAGTATATCCGAGCCGTGACCACCCTTGGCAACGAGAAGGCGAGGCGCGAGATCGCCAATGTCTTCGAATTGCGGGAAAGCTTCGAATGGCGGGGACTGGGCGCGATTCCCCAAAGTGGGCTTGGCCTCAGGCCTGGATATGCCAAATACGATGCCGAGAAACGTTTCGACGTCGTGACGCCGGCGGCAAAAGACAATCCGGCCTGCGAATGCGGCGCCATCCTGCGCGGTGTGAAGAAGCCGTCCGACTGTAAGCTGTTTGGTAAGGTTTGCACGCCCGATTCGCCGATGGGTTCCTGCATGGTGTCGTCGGAAGGCGCCTGCGCCGCGTATTGGCTCTACGGCCGTTTCGGCAGGCAGGGAAAGGCGGACGAAAGCAGCAGGACGATCGCATGACCACGAAAGCCAAAAGGTCGCGGCTCGACCTCAGGAACGGACGCATCGATCTCTCGCATGGGGCGGGGGGGTGCGCCACGGACCAGTTGGTCAAGGGCATTTTCCACAGGGCCTTCGACAATGACTGGCTCCGGGCTGGCAACGATCAGTCGGCATTTGCGGTTCCGGCAGGGTGCATGGTGATGACCACCGACAGCTATGTTGTCTCGCCGCTGTTCTTTCCGGGGGGCAATATTGGCTCGCTTGCGGTGCATGGGACGATTAACGACATTGCCATGGCCGGCGCATGCCCGCTCTATCTTTCGGCAGGTTTCATTATTGAAGAGGGGTTTCCGCTCGCAGATCTTAATCGAATTGCCGACGCCATGGGAGCGGCCTCCCGCGCGGCAGGTGTGCCAATCATCACTGGCGATACGAAAGTGGTTGAGCGCGGCAAAGCCGACGGCGTGTTCATATCCACCTCCGGCATCGGCATGATTCGAGCCGGTCTCGACCTACGCTCCGATGCCGCGCGGCCAGGCGATGCGGTCATCATCTCTGGTTCGATAGGCGATCACGGCGTCGCCGTGATGTCGAAGCGCGAGAACCTGGATTTCGATACGGACATCATATCGGATTGCGCTGCGCTGCACGGGTTAGTAGCGGCAATGGTCGAGGTCGCCGGATCGTCAATCAGGCTGATGCGAGATCCAACGCGCGGTGGACTTGCGGCGACACTCAACGAAATCGCCAATGCCTCAAATGTCGGCCTCCGCATCGACGAGGAGACCATTCCGATCAAACCGGAAGTAGCCGCGGCCTGCGAATTGCTCGGCCTCGACCCGCTCAACGTCGCCAACGAGGGCAAGCTCGTCGTATTGGTGGCGCCAGAGTTTGCGAATGCGCTGCTCGCCGTCATGCGCGCGCATCCGTTGGGTGCGCAGGCCGCATTGATCGGCCATGCCGAGGATGACGACCATTGCTTCGTCCAGATGGCGACGTCGTTTGGTGGCAGTCGCATTGTCGATTGGCTATGGGGCGAACAGTTGCCGCGGATCTGCTGAGCACGGCTGTGCATATCGCTTCACGCAAGACGGCGTGCCCGGAGCCAGCAACGAGCTTGGTGAGCAGCTTTAATGCGTACTTTCCATACGCACTCCCTCCTGTGGCCATGAAGAGATCTAAGTGCGGGCACACAAACATGATTGGTTCACAAGATCTCGCGCTGATCGCTGAATCGCGCGAGCATCTGTCGAATCTGCATATTTTCTTGACGAAGATATTTCATCAGCAAAGCCTTAAGCCGTCGATTCTCTTCTTCAAGTGCGATTAGCTCCTCGCCTGAGATATCGTCGTGGCTGGCGTTTGATTGGCCGCTTGTCATTTCGTCGGCATTATCGATATTCGCTTCACGTCGACGCTTTATGTTCTTTCGAGACCGGCTGGAAGAGCCCTCTTTCGGTTGTGAAACAGAGGCGAAGATCGCCCCATCGTCCTTCTGAGACGGGCACGTTTGTTCGGTTTCGAGAGAGGACGCCGCAATCCGTTTATCATCGCCGGTTTCAACCTCGTCGTTGAGATGAGTCTCTGGTATTGGATCCGACCACAGCTCGCTTTCTCGCTTCGGAACATCTGAGACGGTGTCAGGCTCGAAGAGATGTGGTGCGTCTGCCTCCGCCTCGCGCGCCAGCGTCTTGAGGTCGGTATCACCCCAGATAGAAGCTGGCTGGATCGTTGATCTGCGCCGGGCCGATTTGAGCTCGACAACGAATTTTCGCTGCTGTGTTTTCATGTATGTCCCATCTTTGAGATCGTAAGGAGGATTACGATCGGTCAAATCGCTCAAGCATCTTTTTAAGCTGATCATTCTGCAAAAGCAGCTTTTGAGCCAATTTAACCCTCAGTTGCGTGATTTCCTCGTCCAGGTTTGTCACCTCTTCGAAAAAGCCGTCCTCAGACGATGAGGATGTCTCATCTTGAGCATTGCTTGAGACAGCTGTGCTCTGCGCAGTGACGTCAATGTGAACTCCTTTCGCATGTGCCGGCTTTTTCGTCCGCGGTATGCCAGGGACCCGACTGCGCGTATTGCTTTCAAGCGGCACCGCGGAAGCTTCAGCGCTCGGCTGCCCGACCTCCGGAGGCGACAGTTCTTGAACCTCGTCACCTTCAACCGGTGCCGCACCTTCAATTTCGACCTCACCTTCGAATTCTTTTGAATCAGTCCTTATGATCTCAATAGATCGGCTTTCATCGGGCTCGGAGCTACTGGAGGGCTCTGGTGGGTTTAGCGCAAGCTGCGGTACGTCTTGAGTTTTGCTTTGGCTTGCGTCGGTATCGACACCATGCCCAATCGAACTTTCGGGTGCGGACTGTCGCCGCGACGTTAATCGAGCAAGGAATTTCCAGGGTAATTTCATAGTGCCTCAACCTCGACCAGTCCGTATCCATAGTGGCGCCGCAGCTTGACACCGGGCTCGGAAGGCGAGCCCGGCGAACGCATCTTCTGCCGAGAAGGATAGCTCAGGTCGATTTCGCCACCATCCCGCTGTTGATCGGCGATCAATCTAGCCCGAGCCGCTTGCGCAGATCGGCATTTTCGGCACGCAATTTCTCTGCCAAGAGGTTACGCAGCCTCTTATTCTCTTCTTCCAGCTGAAGAAGATCCGCCATCTCGTCCCTTGCCGAAATGGCCGTCGTACCTTTTTGCACGGACTGCTGTGCCGGCCTCTTGGCTGCAGTGTCCTTTATGGGTTCCTTGACGGAGATGTCGGCCACCTGCATTTCGACAGGCTGGGACTTTGTGTCTGCGGCTTGGTCGCTACGCTTCCTGCGACCTCGCGGCGCCTTCGCGGGTTTCCCAACCTGCGTAGTACCCGCTGCCTCGGCAGTTGCTTTCGGGCGTCGCGGAGCGCGCTGTTTTTTAGGCGCCGGCGTTTTTACCGGTATATTCGTGTCTGCCATCTCAGTGCTTGTGCCAGTATTATTCTCGTCAGCCATGAGTATCTCCCTCTGTCGGCAGGAGTTCTTTTCGGCTGAGTGAAAGACAGAGTCAACATTGGTGATTTTGTGGCCTACTTTTTGGACAGCACCTCTCAAAACTCGTGCCTAAAGGCGAGCGGCTGGCCTGCGGACTTTGGCAATGAAAAAATGCAGAGCTTGCGAGGTCGAACCGTCTGTCGAACGACGAGTTAGCGACCACATCTGCCAGGAAAGGGAGCTCCCCCTACCAGCTTCTGCGATCGCTCACGTCATTCAATGTTCGGATTTTCCTAAATCATTTGCAATAGATCGATGCTTCAGCTGGCACCCGATTCTTGACAGATATGTGCAAAGCCCGTTTGCACCGTCATGGAAATTGGCCCTTGGTTTGACCGACAAAGAGGATACGAAATGCGTGCACCATCAGGTTCTGTTCCCGGACTTTGCTCTGCCTCCGCCACCATGTTCGCTGTCGGAATGGCGTTCCTTGGCTATTGGGGAGTGTATGAGCCAGGCGGCTGGCATCGGTCCGATTTGATCGTCGTGTCTTGGCGCTAATCGGTTTTGCGGCGCTTGGCTCAGTTCCTTGGATCGTAACGACCCCTGTCGCGGAGGAAGGCCAGGAAAAGATCGTAGCCGCCAGGCGAGCGCTGTTGCTGGGCGTCGCATTGATCTGGTTGTCCGTTCTCGTGTCGTTTTTTTCTTAAGCCTCAGTCCGCACCAGACTGGGATTGCAGGGTCTGTGCAGTTCCTTGGCTGGATCGAGCACATCCAGTACGCAACTCCATGCGCCAACAGCTTCAGCTGCCCAGGAACCCCCAAATCCACCAGCAATTTGTTGCAATTCGGTTTTCGAGAAAGATGGCGGTTTTCATTTGAAATGTGGATGATTGCAAAGGATTTGACCAGATGCGGTCTCTAAGGACTGGGGCCGTTCTCTGCTTAGATTATGAAATTCAGCAATTCGCAGACGACGAGACCCGCCGCGCCGCGCAGGCCGGCGACATCTTCACGATCGCCGAGGGCAAGGGCGATCTCGTTATCTCCGGGATTGAACATCAGTTGCCTGACGCTCTTTCGAATAAGATCTAACATCAATTTTCCGCCATGCACGATGTCGCCATGCAAAGTGATGCAGCTGGGTGCCATCAGCTGTTGAAGGTTCACTAACCCGACAGAAATATTGGACGCGTAGTCTTCAAGCAGTTCTTTTGCCCCTTTAGCGCCAGTTTCGGCGAGCCACACCAAGCGGCTCGCATCCAACAAGCCAGCCTGCGGCAGGCCCCTGGCCCTTGCTTCGCCTCTCAGCCATGGCAGTGTCGCGATCGTTTCCCAACATCCGCGTCGTCCGCATCTGCACATTTGGCCATTGAGTTGCACGATGGTATGGCCGATCTGGCAGTGTTTACCCCCGGCGGCCCTATAAGGATGTCCATCGACATAGAGGGCCGCGCCCAACGACTGACCGATGTAAACGACCGCAAAATTTCTCTGTCCACGTCCTTGCCCGAACCAACGGTCGCCAACCAGCAAGGCTCTGGCATCTTGGTCGACGCAAGCCGGAACCCCGAAACGCTTTGCTAACTCCGCTTTTATCGGAAAGCCATGAAGGTACGGCGCGAAATCCATAGCCGCGATCGAGCCCGTTTGCGGGTTGAGCTCTCCTGCAACTGCCATGCCGATGCCTAGAACCTCTTGGTCGGCAGATGCGACTGACTTCTCAATGCAGGCACTGACGATCTGAAATGCATCGGCAGCATCTGTCAGATCTTTCGCCAAATCCACCTCGTGTTGAGCATAGAGCTCGCCCTCCAGAGAGACCAAGCATGTGTGGACACGGTCGTGCATCAGCCGAACTGCGCAGATCGGCTTGGCCCCTTTCGAGAACCACAGCTTTGTAGCGGGTTTTCCGCCGGACCGATCGGGGGGTACCAGGTCGCCTTCTTCAAGAATACTCTGATTGATCAGTGGTTGGACTATGCCGCCGATGGTTGCGCGGCTGGCACCGGTGACGCGCGCAAGCTCGACCCTGCTGGACGGACCCATATCGTAAAGGGCCTGCAGCAAGCGTCCTCGATTTGCAATCCCTAGCGTCCGCGCGGCGATTAGGGGATGAGCTGGCCTAAATCCTTTACTGTCGCTCTGGTCCCCCTCGGCCGGCCTGATGAGGCGCTTGCCAGATCCTTCGTGAGTGTTCGCGTTGCTCGCACACGCAATTGATGGTTTTTCCGTTCTTTTTATCATGGACTCCGTCTGATCCGACTTTCTCTTGTTGTGGAAACTCGATCGTCTTTACGCCACTCCCGCCTGAGTGCCTGCAGTCGTTGCCGAACGCTCCCGAACCCCCGAACCGATATAGCAATCATCACACACCTGCTTTTCTCCACCGCCGTTTGAATGTTCATTTCGAAAACGAAGAATTATCCTTCGAGTATATATTTATATTCGGGATTAAAATTTCCAAAAACCGGAGCACTACAACAGAAAGTCCCACAAACGCAAAATATACTTTTAAATATATTTCAGAACTACTGTTGATCTGACCTCCTAAAACATTAGAACTCTTCAGCAAATCGACAGACATCGACGTAACCAATCGCCGGAGGAATAAATGAACGAATTTGCCAGCAATAATCTGGACCTCTGTGAGTCCGGAGGGCACCAGCGAGAAAGGGATCTCGCTCTCCTTGGTGGGGAGCCCACCGTTCCTTCCGGGCGGATCACGCCTTGGCCAGCCACACAGACGGAGCATTTGGATGCACTCCGCGAAGTTGTAGACAGTGGAAAGTATCATCGGGTCAATCACCCTATCGTGGCCGATTTGGAGCAGGATCTCGCTACTTGGACGGGGAAGTGGAAGGTGCGCGCCGTCGGCAGTGGTACGGCGGCAATCCATATCGAGCTTGATTATTTTAAAGGTCGAGGCGAGCAGGTGGTGACTGCGGCGCTAAATTGGCCGGGCGCGGTGGGGCCAATTGCGATTAGTGGCCTTCAGCCCGATTTCGTTGATGTCGACATGAACCTCGCCGGGATCGATCAAGACGCGGCAGCCGACCGATTCGGACCCGGTGTCGGAGCGGTTCTCATTACCCATCTCTTCGGGAATAACATTCGTGTTCCTGATGCAAGATCTGCCGCGCGCGCCGAAGGGATTGCCGTGATTGATGACGTCTGCCAATCGATCGGCGCCATAAAAGCGATCGCAAATGGGGCATACATTGATACAGACGCCCTCGCTTTGTCTGGCAACGGCGCCAAGCATCTTGGAGCCGGCGAGCTCGGATTCGTGATTACGGAGGACAAAGATCTAATTGAACATGTGGACTGCGTTTCACTGACGAGTTCATCTCGAAACGGAGATCGGACTTTTTCGCCGTCTTCAGCAGGATATAACTACCGTCCGAACGTCTTCTCCTCCTCCATAGCAAAAATGCGATTGAGCAACCTCGAGACACAACTTCAGATTCGAAGGAATAATGGGAAAATTCTATGGGAAATGATCCGAGATCTCTCCGGTATATTTCCCCTCTTCGACCCATCTGACTGCAATCAGTCCATGCTCAGCTTCCCACTTCGCATCGAGCCGGAAGCTCTCGGTTTTGGTCCGGGTCCGACGGCAAGGGATACCATCGTCAAACTGCTGCAGGCGGAGGGCGTGCCCGTTTTGATCTGGCTCAGGAAGCCAGTGTTCGAATATCTGCCGAATATTGCCAAGGATTGGAAAGCCGCCGATTTTCCAAACACGGTAAAACTTTTAGATACCATGTTTTGCGTATCGGAAATCGCGCCACCCAACGAAGCCGGGGTAATGGAACTTTACGCAGAAGCATTTCATCGGGTCTGGACGGCTCTTTCCAAGTTTGGCCCAAAGATTTCCGATATCATGACAACCGTCTGAACAAGCTGAATCCAAGCAAAGTCACCTTCGCGCTTGCTCTCTTGCAACGCCGTTTTCCAGCGACAACGGAGTGATCCCATGACCTCGTACAAAACGCCAAAACTTCTGATTTTCGATTGTGATGGAGTCCTAATCGACAGCGAAATCATTGCGACAGCGGTTCATATCGAAGTGTTGGCAGCGCACGGATATAATATAGCTGCGGAGACTTACAATCGTCGCTTCACAGGCATGACTGATCGGCAAACCTATTCAACCATCGAAGCTGAGTCTGGCTTGCGCTTGCCGGCGGGGCATCATGAATATGCTATGGCAGAAATTGGTAGACGGTATGCCAGCGATCTCAAAGCCATCTCAGGCGTCAACGAAGTTCTGGATGCCATTGATGTGGCGCGTTGCGTGGCATCGAGCAGCAATCTGAAGGAACTGCATTTCGCGCTCAAGCTAACAGACCTCTACGATTATTTTTCGCCGAATGTATTCAGTGCTTCCCAAGTCTCACGTGGCAAGCCCGCCCCGGATCTTTTTCTATTTGCGTCTGAGAGAATGAACACGTCGGCGGATAATTGCTTGGTCATCGAAGATAGCGTTGCCGGGGTCCAGGCGGCTGTGGCGGCTAAAATGCGGGTAATTGGTTTCGTCGGTGGTTCTCATTGTCCTCTTGGACATGCTGAAAAATTGCTGGAAGCCGGCGCCATGAGAACATTCAGCCAGATGGCGGCTTTGCCAGAAATTCTATCAAGTTGATGGTTGGGCGATGGTGTGCCAGGCAGGCTGGAGCCGTAGCGAGCGAACCAAACGCGCAAATGCGTTTGCGTTGGAGGGTTACCCAGGTGAGGACCCCTTTTGTCCGCGGCTACTGATCAGCGTCAGATTATCCCGCTGCAATGCTCTTTAGGAAGAGCTTCAATCTAAAGCAACCCGACACTCGGCAAATAGGAAGAGACGATGGCTGAAAAGCAAATACACATTCAAGCTCCAATAGTGATTGAGTATCTGGAGAATTGTCGCGATCTGGTTCCGGTTTGTGCAAGCTGGTCCTTTGGGCAATGGGGTTGTCAGGCCAATGGCTCATTCGAGCAGACACAGCGTGAGTTCCAAGCCTCCTCAAGAAGTTCTATGCCGCTAACTTTGGTTGCTAGCGAAGACAGCAGACCCACAGGGATGATCAGCCTTTCCAATTGTGATTTTAAAGGAAGGCCTGATCTTTCGCCCTGGCTAAAGTCGCTGTACGTCCATCCATTTCATCGCAATAAGGGTACAGCTTCATTGCTGGTTAAGAGGCTGGAACACGAAGCTTTGCGCCTCGGCTACGAAAGGCTTTATCTTACCACGGAGAGCGCAAAGCTCCTCTATACAAAGAATGGCTGGTCGGAAATGGACCACGTACAGACACCTTATGGTGATGCGACTTTAATGACAAAGATGTTGCTGGTCGCAAGTACGGCCTAGGTCAGACGGGCCAAGGGGCGCCTGTGTTGGTCTGCGTGTACTCAAACCTCCTCCGGGACTCCAACTGATCTGACCGTGTGAACATATCGTAGACTGCCATGAATCGTGTTTCGGACCATCAGATCATGGAAGGCGTGACCTCAGCCAGACTGTCATCTATAGTGGACTTCAAAAATCACGTCCCCACGAATCCTTAAGCAGCCCAAAGCGTTGTGGCGTTTGAATTTCCCGGCGTCACGCGGTCTTCAATTGCATCGACAGAGGAAACTGAAAAATGTGGCTTTGCGAGAATGCTCTCCAATGTCGCGGAATAGCCGTTCCAACTTCCGCTGGTGAACAGGTCCCCGCAAAGGCTGACGCGGCCTATAATGCGGTACTTCAATTGCTTTACCGCTATGCTCGCGTGCCGGTGCAACATCTTAGTGATCAGGAGCTTGCCTGCGAACTGGACCTTGGGCGGACACCGATACGCGAAGCACTCATCCGACTTGCCGCAGAGGGCAAGATCGTTTCGATCCCTCAGAAAGGCTATTTCACCAGGCCGCTCGTGGAGGGAGCATTGTTGGACTTGTATGGTATCGCACGTCAAACCCTCACCTACGCGCTCTGGCGTATGCGGCCGCATGTGCCGGATACTGACGGCGAGCGTGACAACCCGCCCCGCGACCAGCTCGCGATACATGCCGAAGCCGTCTTTGCCCAAATTGCCCAGCTGTCGGCAAACTGCGAAATCTGCCGAATTGTCGACAAATTCTGTTTTTGCTCACATCCCGTCCGGATGGAAATAATTATCTCGGAGCTTGGCCCTTCCTACGAACAAAGCCTTGCAAGGCTGATCGACGCGATGCGGTTATTGAGCAAGGCAACGGGCGCGGTGGAATCAGCATTGATGAGTCACCTTGATCTCGAACAGAACGCGCTCCCACGCGTCGTACAAGAGGTAAACAGGCGGCGGTCGACAAGTTTTCCTCGGCTGGTGAGAAGTTTGTAAATATGCAGTTGTGATTGCCGAAATCGAGCTCCGCGGCTGGACACATGACGGCAACCTTCGTCATGCCTCCTACAAGGGTTTGCGCGAAAACCAGGATAATGCCGCTGTCTTCGACATCGCCGAGCGGCCTGCGAGGGCGCTCGACCCTTTCGAGGAGCGCCCTATCGAACCTGGACGATCGCGCGCGGCGGGCCGAGCAAATCACCTGCTGACATTACTCACCCCAAATTCGTCCGCCGATGCCCCCATTTGGAGCGATCTCGTCGATACGCTTGAGGTCCGCGTCCGTCAGTACCAGTTCCGCGGCGGAAATGTTCTCCGACACACGTTGCTGATTGCGAGCACCTGGGATCGGCACGATGTAGTCCTTTCGCGTGAGCAGCCAAGCCAACGCAAGCTGGGAGAGGCTGACGCCTTTCGCCGCGGCGAGCGAGGTGAGCTCTTTTGCAATCTCGACGTTCTTGGCGAAATTCGCCGGCGCCCACCACCCGAGGTTCTGCCGGAAATCGTCGGCGGCGTATTGATCGCGAGATGCTACGTGGCCAGTCAGGAAACCACGCGCCAACGGGGAATAGGCAACCAGTCCGATGCCTAATTCTTCAAGGACCGGCAGCAGCGGCTCCACGTCCCTGGCGAGGATGGAATACTGGTATTGCTGAATCGAGATAGGGGCAACGGCACTGGCGCGACGGATGGTGTCCTCATCCGAGTTGGAGAGGACCGAGGCATTTCACCTTACCCGCGTGGACAAACTCCTGCATCACGCCGACCACGTCTTCGATCGGGACGTTGGGGTCGGGAATGTGCTGGTAAAGCAGATCGATGGTGTCGATGTTCAGATTCTTGAGTCTGGAGTCCACAACGTCACGGATGGTCTCCGGCCGGGAGTCAGGGGAGTAGCTTTCCGTCAAGCCGAATTTCGTTGCGATCGTCACCTGATCACGAATTGGCCGCAGCGCAATGCCGAGCAGCTTCTCACCTTCACCCCAGCCGTACATGCGTGCGGTGTCGAAGTGGGTGACGCCGAGCTCATGGGCGCGGCGGATGGCCGTGATCGATTCCTGATCGTCGCTGGGGCCGTAACCGATGGCGGTGCCCGTGGCACCGTAACCAATGGCGCCGACCGTAAGGCCGTGTCGGCCAAGCTTGCGTTGCTGCATCGTGAATGTCCTTTCTTATCCGATGCGCCCATTTTGAGTTTGACACTTCGATTGACGATGTCCGATCCTACCGTTTCATTGCCTGATCCTGCTGATCGCTTGACGTTTGCAGGCTAACGAGGGCAGAGGGCCCCATGACCGATCTTGCCCAGCTCAAAGCCATTGTCTTGCGCCATGCAGGCAAGCCCCAACCGAAGATGCCGCGGGTCAGCGTCAGCACCTTCGATCGACCGTCGGAGCCGGGCTGGCGGTCTACAACCCGGTTGTCTGCTTCGTGCTGCAAGGATCCAAGCAGGTCTTCATCGGCGACCAGGTGCTTGAGTATGGCGCCGGCCACTGCATGGTCGTGGCGGCCGAACTCGCCGCCATGGGACAGATCAGCGAAGCGTCACCCGAGGAGCCCTATGTCGCTCTCAACCTCTACATCGATCCGGAGGTAATATCCGCACTGCTCCTGGAGATGGGCAGCATGCCGGAACCCCCAATGAATAAAGGATTCGGCTTCAGCCCCGCAGGGCCGGCATTGATCGACGCCTGGCGGCGCCTCGTTGAACTTCTCGACCGCCAGGATGAAATCCCGATCATGGCGCGTCACAGGGAGCACGAACTCATGTTTCGCTTGCTCATGGGACCTCAAGGGGCGTTGCTCCGGCAGATTGCCGGCAACGGTAGCCGCCTGTCCCATGTCCGGCGGGCAATGGCATGGATTCGCGAGCATTACACGGAGCATCTCAGCATCGCAGCCATGGCCACTGTGGCCGGCATGAGCGTGTCGGTGTTCCATCGCCGCTTCAAGGCGATTAGCGGCTTGAGCCCGCTCCAGTACCAGAAGCAAATCCGCCTGCACGAGGCGCGTCGGCGCCTGATCGCGGAGCGCTCAGAAGCAGCAAGCGTCGCCTACGCTGTCGGCTACGAGAGCGTTTCGCAGTTCAGTCGCGAATACAAACGGCTGTTCGGCGCACCACCCCGGCAGGACGCCGGAAAACTGCAGAACATCGTTGAATCGGTAGCCTAGTCTTCTTAGAGCTCATGCACGAACCAGCGCGCGACAGGCTTCAATTTCGCCCAGATGATCCAGCACCCAGGTCGCCAGTTGCATGATCGGTGCGGCAAGAGACCTGCCGAGATCTGTCACGCCATACTCGACCTGAGGCGGCACGGTCGCATAGACCTTGCGGGTCACCATCCCGTCCGCTTCCAGAGACTTCAGGTTGCGGGTGAGCATTTGTTGGGAAATCTCGCCTATCACGCGTTTCAACTCATTGAAGCGCCGCGGCCGGTCGGCAAGCATCGTGATCTTCAGGATGGTCCATTTGTCGCGGATGCGGCCGAGAATCGCGTTGACCCTGCGACAGTTGGGGTTTGGTATAAGGCTGATTTGGCGGGACAGGCATATGCATGTGACTACGCCTCGAAAATATGCGTTGTTGCGGCATCGGCAGTCAGTAACGACCGTTCCTGCCAGATCATCGACGTGGGATTTGAAGTGGTGGAACGAGAGAGCACACGACAGTCTGATTGGGTCTCGCGCAAACCCTAAGCTGGTTCCGGCGATGAGTCGTGATCGGCGGCGCGTCGGAACTCAAACAACGTCGTTCTTTGCCTCACAGGACTTGACGGGGTGTGGCCCATAATGGAGATGTCGCTTCGTGGCTTTGCCGCTCAATTCTCCCTTCTTCGCGTAGGAGAAAGTCACTTTGAACAGAAAGTCACCGGTCTATCTGAACGCGCTGCGTGCCTTTGAAGCCAGTGCACGTCACGGCAGCTTCTCCGGGGCTGCCGAGGAACTCAAAGTCACCTCAGCTGCGGTAGGACAGATGGTGCGGGGGTTGGAGGATTGGCTGGGAATGCCGCTCTTTCATCGTACCACCACCGGAAAGGCGAGGCTTACCCCGACCGAACGGGCCGAACATGCCCTTCCCGATATCAGGGCAGGGCTCGATCAGCTAGTCATTGGGCTGGAGCGTCTTCGCGCGTCCGCAACGAGCGGAATCCTCAACGTAACCGTCAGTCCTGCTTTCGCCGCCAAATGGCTATTGCCCCGCATCGACCGCTTCCAGGCCAGATGTCCGGAGACCGACATTCGGCTCGAGACGAGCCTGAAGCTGGTCGATTACAAGGCACATGGAATAGACATTGGCGTGCGCTACGGAGATGGAAGCTGGCCGGACCTGATCGCCGAAAAGCTGATGGACGAGGAAGTCTTTCCTGTCTGTTCGCCCAGGTTTTCAGAAATTGGAAGTCTAAACGTCCCAGCCGATCTGACGCGCCAGACGCTCATACACGATCTCTCCGTGGACCCGGCACTCGGTTTTGTCACCTGGGACCGCTGGCTGCGCGCCGGCGGCGTATCAGATTCCCAGCCGCAAAGGGGCATGAGTATCAATAATTCCGCTGCCGTCCTGCAGGCTGCGATCGAGGGTCGGGGCGTAGCGCTGGCCCGCAGCATCCTCGCCCATGACGATCTGACTGCGGGAAGGCTCAAGCGGCTCTTCCCCGATGTGACCGTGCCATCGACGCTTGCCTACTACATCGTCTACCGGTCGCAGTATGCGTCGCTGCCGAAACTGCAGGCCTTTCGCAACTGGCTGCTTGAAGAAGCCGGCACGGCACGGCCCTAACTCGGCCGCAGCGCAGCGCGCCAAGATTTTCTTTGCCGCGCCCAAGAAACTCTCATTTGTCAAGCCGGCCATGCGGGCGCATCAAACGGCGCATATGCATTTTTGGCGAGGAACATCCCTCGCCGCGTGCGGCCAAGCGAAACCCGAAAGTATGACCGTGGCTTATCTCCAAATCACCCTTCAGATCGCCGCCGCGAACCGTCGCGCTGCCATCGGCATCTATCAGAAATACAAGGAAACGTTCCTCACAGACATCGGAGCGACCTCCAAGGAGCTTCTGATCCGCGACGATGACGTGCAGGTTCTCCATGGGTTCAACAGCGTTGAGGACGCAGGGCCTATCTCGAAAGCGAACTCTTCAACGACGACGACGTCACCGATTGAAGCCGCTGCTGGCGGCAGCGCCGGACATTCGGATTTACGCCATCGCCTGAACTGCAGCGAGCATAACATCCAGATAACCCGCTAATGGCTTCAACGACAACAATATCGACTAAGGCCATTGTCATCGTCGGCGGCGGCCTTGCCGGACTTACGGCAGCCTATCACCTTCATCGCAACGGGCTCGACTTTACCCTGGTCGAGGCACGGGAACGGCTGGGCGGCCGCATTCTCACGGCTGACCCGCAAACCGATGTCTCGCACGACGGTTTCGATCTCCGCCCTTCCTGGCTGGCCCGACATGCATCCGTCGGTTCAGGAATTTGCACGCGAGTTGGGGGGTCGATCAGACCTGGCAGAGCTGGATCAGTTTGGCAGGCAGCGAACAGCACTCAACGATCCCGGTTATCTGGCTGGGGCCATCGAAGCCGGTGAGCGTGTGGCCACGCCCCTGATCACCAGGCGAGACGGAGATCGTTCATCCCCTATCTTGAAATGCGAGGAAAGGAGCAGGTCATGAAAACAACCTATCGGGCGATGCAGATATCCACGTCCGGCGGCCTTGAGCTTGTGGACCGACCGACGCCGGGCGACGAAGAAGTGCTGATTGCGGTTGAAGCCTGCGGCATCTGCGGCGCGGATTTAAGCGACATCGACAAGGCGGACCGGAGACTACAGCCGCCGCGCGTTCCCGGCCACGAAGTGGTCGGCCGGATCATCGCGCTTGGATCAAACACGCCCTCGGCTTGGAAGCTCGGCCAGCGCGTCGGCGTTGGCCGGCTCGGCGGGCATTGCAACGAATGCAATGAATGCCGTGGCCGTTTCAATCTATGCCGCAACCAGCCCGTTCTCGGTTCTTCCTGCGATGGCGGTTACGCGGAAATGATGATTGCGCGCGCGACCGGACTCGTTTCCATTCCGGACAAGCTTTCATCGGAAGAGGCAGCACCGATCCTTTGCGCCGGCATCGCCACATTCAATGCCTTGAAGAAATCGGGCGCTGAGGCAGGCGATACGGTTGCTATTCTCGGAATAGGCGGGCTCGGGCACATGGCGCTGCAATATGCCCGCAAGATGGGCTTCCGCGTGGTCGCGGTGGGTCGGGGCGACAATATTGCCGAAGATGCTGTGAAGCTCGGCGCCCATCGTTACATTGACACGAACAAGGAAAATGCCGCCGAGGCTTTGAATAAGATGGGCGGCGCCAAAGCGATCCTGACCACGATCGGCAATCCGGACGCCGTCTTGGTTTTGATGCCTGCACTTACACCGGAAGGCCGCCTGGTCGTGCTCGGCGTCGGCAAGGATCCCCTGCCGGTATCGACTGGATATCTGGTGGGCGCTGAGCGAGGCGTGATCGGCTCAATTACGGGGTCGCCGTTCGAGAACGAGAAGACATTGGACTTCAGCGTCCTGGCCGGCGTGCGGCCGATGATCGAAACCATGCCGCTGGAGCAGGCCGCCGAAGCGGTCCGAAGAATGCGTTCCGGTGAGGCGAAATTCCGGATCGTTCTGACGATGGGAGACCAGACCAATGCGGATCAATGAAGACCTGACAAAGCCGGTCATCGCCCATGCGGCCAAGCTCGACTGGGTGCCGAGCCCCGCCGCCGGCGTCGACCGACGGATGCTCTACCGCGTCGGCGGTGAAGTCGCGCGTGCGACCTCGATCGTGCGCTACGCGCCGGCAAGCGCCTTTCCCCGCCATGTCCATAGCGGCGGCGAAGAAATTCTTGTGCTTCAGGGGACGTTCCAAGATGAGCATGGCGACTATCCGGCCGGAAGCTATTTCCGCAACCCGCCCGGCACCTCGCACGTACCGGCGCCGGAGGAGGGCTGCATGATTTTCGTGCGCCTTTGGCAGTTTCGTCAGGGCGACAGCATGCAGATTGTCCGGCAGCCAGGCGAAGGCCAAGCGGCCCCATTGCGCGCCGGCGCCCGTGCGGCGCGTGTTCTCTTCGAGGATATCGCGGAACGCGTTTCGATCGAGACCTGGCAGTCCGGCTCAGCCATTGCCATCGAAAATCGCCGTGGCCTCGAATTTCTGGTGCTGTCCGGCAGCCTGATATTGCAGGGCGAGACGCTGGAGCCGCAATGCTGGGGACGGTTGCCGGCAGGCAGATCATTTGAGGTGGCGACAGGCCCAGAGGGCGCCGAAATCTGGATCAAGGACGCCCCTCTTCAGCACGCCGATGTGCTGCCGATGCCCTCCTCGGCCAAATGGGGATCGCCGAGGCGACGTTCCGCGACAAGGACGATGTCGCGAAACAGGAAAAAATTGCGTCAAGAAACGTCTGGGTTCTGACGGCGGCACAGTCGCTCGGGGGCGCCAATTCTCCCATCGTCATTTCGCTCGGCGGGCTCGTCGGCCAGCATCTGGCATCTGATCCGGCCGCAGCAACTTTGCCGGTCAGCATGCTCAACCTGGGGCTTGCTCTGGGAACGCTGCCGGCTGCGGCCGTTATGCGCCGGTTCGGACGGCGCGCCGGATATATAATAGGTGCAGCGCTCGGTACGATCGCGGGGATCGTTGCCACGATGGGCATCGTCCAATCAAGCTTCATTGTCTTCTGCATGGGCACGCTGATCGCCGGTTTTTACTCGGCCTATGTCCAGAGCTACCGCTTTGCGGCGACCGACGGCCTGACTGGCGCCGGGCGTGACCGCGCAATATCGCGCGTGATGGTCGGCGGGCTGATTGCTGCCATCATCGGGCCGCAACTCGTCATATGGACGCGTAACGCTCTGCCGGGACATGCCTTTGCCGGCAGTTTCCTCAGCCAGGCGATGCTCGCCCTGCTCGCGGTGCCGATCCTTTTGCCACTGCGCCGCCCGGCGGGTTCCGCCGCCGTGCATGCCACCGCCATCAGCGCCCGCCCGCTTGCACAGATACTGACCTCGCCAGGCTATCTGCTGGCCGTTGCGACCGGCGTCGTCTCCTACGGCCTGATGACCTTCGTCATGACGGCGGCACCTATGGCCATGGTCGGACACGGCCATTCCGTCGATTCCGCAGCGCTTGGTATTCAGTGGCACGTTCTCGCCATGTTCGGGCCAAGCTTCATTACCGGCCGCCTCATGGCACGCTTCGGCAAGGAGCGCGTGGCGGCGGTGGGACTTCTCCTGATCGGCGGGTCGGCGCTTATTGCGCTCAGCGGTGTCGATATCGCGCACTTCTGGGGATCGCTTATCCTCTTGGGGCTGGGCTGGAATTGCGGCTTCATTGGCGCCACGGCGATGGTTGCCGAGTGTCATTCGCCATCCGAACGCGGCAAGGCGCAGGGCGCTAATGCATTTATGGTGTTCGGGACAGTTGCCTGCGCCTCCTTTTTCGCCGGTTCGCTGCTGCACAGCTCAGGCTGGAGCACGGTCAACTGGCTTGTGCTGCCGGCCGTAGCTTTTATGCTCGTTCCGTTGGTATCGCGCGCCGCCAGCTTACCCCGCAACAGATGAGGAAGGACTCTAGTGTCGGTTTCCGCGCGTCGCTCGATCAGATTGTACTCGCGCTTCATGTCTTGAGGCCGCAGCGCGTTTCTACGAGCGCTTGGCTTCCGGCGTGGCGCGCGCAACCGTCACCCAGGACGCCTTGGCATGGCAATCGGTTTTGTCTCGGACGGCTAATGCGGCAGGACACGCAACTTGCGCGGCGAACGAAACTGCCTCACCACGCATCCCGCAATCACGCGAGGGGTGTGCGGCCCATCTCTCGGGCAAGCGTCAGGAAGCCATCGATATAGGAGATGGTCTCCTCGCCGCGCCTGACGCCCAGATTGATGCTCTTCCGGATGCCGGCTTCTCCGAGGCTGAGCGCCCGTATCGGCATTCCTGCCCCATCCTCGTGCAGCAACCAGTCCGGAAGGACGGTGACCCCCCTGCCCGCGCAGACGAGTTGCAACATCAGGTCTACGGTTTCGGCCGTGCGGTGCTGACGGGGCCGATAATGGGCGGGAACGAGAAACTTGGTGTAAATGTCCAATCGCTCTAGGGTGACGGGAACAGTGATTAGCTCTTCGTCCATCAGATCGTGCGGTTGCACGCATGTCCTGCCGGCAAGAGGATGGGACTCGTGCACCATAAGGACCAGCTCGTAATCGAACACGGGCGTGAACAGCAGCTCCGGCGCCTCTACCGGGTCCGGCGTTATCAAGAGGTCGATTTCATAACCGAGCAGCGCCTCGACCCCGTCGAAGCGAAAGGCGGTGCGCACGTCGAAATCCACGTCGAGCCACTGAGCCAGATAGGGTGTCGCCATTCTCGAGAGCCAGCGCTGGCAGGGATGGCATTCCATGCCAACTCGGAGCATTCCTCTTCGCCCCAATGAGAAGTCTATGAGGACCCGTTCCGCGTGCTCCAGTTGCGGCAGAACCCGCTCGGCCACGGTGAGCAGGTATTCGCCCGTTTGCGTTAGGCGCAAACCCCGACCGGTTTTCATCCAGATCTTGATGCCATGCCGATCCTCGAACTTCGCGATCGTGTGGCTGAGCGCCGACTGTGTGACGTTCATCTTCTCGGCCGCCGCGGTGACGCTGCCGTGACGGTTGACTTCCCTCAGGATCGCAAGATGCTGCCGATCTATCATTATGACCTCCGCTCATCACCACATGAATTCATACCATTTCCATTCATAATGAACTGCGATTAACCTTTTCGTCAACCATGATCCTGCCGAGGCAGCCGCGACGGACGAAAGGAAATGTATTGACGAAGCTTGCAACTGCGCCGCATCCGCGTGGGGATCACGCCATGCCGTCATCTATTTTTGACGAGGTCATCGATCGCAAGAACAGCAACTCGATGAAATGGGCTTTCGCCGAGCGCCTGCTGTCCGCAGACGAAGCGGCCGCCGATCCTCTTCCCATGTGGGTTGCCGATACCGATTTCAAAGCCCCGCGACCGGTCATCGATGCGCTTGCCGAGGCTGTCCAGCACGGCGTCTTCGGCTATCCCGGCGGCATGACCAAAAATTACCTTGAGGCCGTGACCGGATGGCAGGCAAAGCGCTTCGGTTTTGACGTGGCGCCGGAATGGGTTGTTGCCTCGGCCGGCATCATTACCATCCTGAAGGTCGCCGCACAGGCGTTTTCCGCGCCTGGCGACTCCATTCTCATCCAGCCGCCCGTCTATGCCCATTTCCACAACGACATGCTGATGAATGGCCGTCATCTGGCCTTCGCCCCGCTCGTTCGCACCGAGGACGGCTACCGGTTCGATGCCGCCATTTTCGAGGCGGCCATACGGCCCAACACGAAGATCTTCATCCTCAGCAATCCGCACAATCCGACCGGAAATGTCTGGTCGGAAGAAGAACTGCGGACCATGGGAGAGATCTGCGCCCGGCACGACATTCTGGTGATTTCCGACGAAATTCACCAGGACCTGATCCTCAACCCGGCGAAGAAACACATCGCCTTCGCATCGCTGGGCGAAAAATTCGCGCAAATGAGCATCACGTGCACCGCGCCGAGCAAGACCTTCAATCTGCCGGGTCTGCAATGCGCAAATATCTTCGTGCCGAATCCGCGGCTGCGTGGTGAACTGCTGCGCCAATACGACCGCAACATGTTCCCGCTGGTCAACGTACTGGGCATGGTCGCTTGCGAAGCGGCCTATGCCCATGGCGAACCCTGGCTGGAGGAGATGCTCGCCTATGTGCGCGGCAATCACCTCTATTTCGCGGATCGGATCAATAATGCGACCGACAAGGTCCGCGTGCTTCCGGCAGACTCGCTCTATCTCGCCTGGATGGATTGCCGTGGGCTCGGCATGGATGCCGCAACACTCGAAAAATTCATGCTGACCAAGGCGCGCGTCTGGCTCGACAAGGGCCAGAAGTTTGGGATTGAGGGCCGCGGCTATATGCGCGTCAATCTCGGCTGTCCTCGCTCGACTGTCGATGATGCGATCACCCGCATCAACGCCGCCATCTCTAAACTGTGAGGCGCGCCGATGTCTCAAACGATTGAAAAACGCATGGCCGAACTCGGGCTAGAACTGCCTGAAGCGGCGAAGTCGGTAGCGAACTATCTCCCCATCGTCGCAAGCGGCAATCTCATTCTCACGTCGGGTCAGCTGCCACTGTCGAACGGCAAGTTGATTGCCACAGGTCTCGTCGGCCGCGAGCTTGACGTCACGGCCGCAGCGCTGGCTGCCAGACAATGCGCCTTGAACATCCTCGCCCAGGCGCAGGCACATCTCGGCAGCCTCGATCGGATTGCACGGATCATCAAGATCACGGTCTTCGTGGCTTCGGCTGAGGACTTCACCGAGCAACATCTCGTTGCAAACGGGGCGTCTGATGTCCTCCTCGCTGTCTGCGGCGACAAAGGCAAGCACGCGCGCTCCGCCGTCGGCGTCGCCGCTTTGCCGATGAATGCACCCGTCGAGATAGAGGCGATGCTCGAAATCGACCAATAACAATACGTGTCACCAGGCTCTGCGGAACGACGAACAATCGGGAACTCAACCGATCCCAAAGCGGAGAACCGGCAGGAAGCCGCTGCTTTCGGATCACAAACCGGGAGAATGTCAATGAAGAAGACTTTGTTGTTGGCCACAGTGGCCGCGGCGACGCTGACGGCGGGCATAGCGTCGGCCGGCACGATGGCCGACGTCCAGGCGCGTGGCAAGCTCAACTGCGGCGTGACCGGTGGTCAGGCTGGTTTCTCCGCGCCGGATGCGTCCGGCGTTTGGCAAGGCATGGACGTCGCCTATTGTCGGGCGATCGCCGCCGCGGTCCTGAAGGACCCCAATGCGGTGAACTTCGTGCCGACGACCGGCCAGACGCGCTTTACGGCGCTCGCATCGGGCGAAATCGACATCCTGTCGCGCACTACGACCTGGACGTTTTCGCGCGACGTCGACCTCAAGTTCACCTTTGCCGGCGTGAATTTCTATGACGGGCAAGCCTTCATGGTGCCAAAGGCGCTCGGCGCAAAGAGCGCCAAGGACCTGAACGGCGCGACGATCTGCATCCAGACAGGCACCACCACCGAGCTGAACCTTGCGGAATATTTTCGCAAGAACAGCATGACCTACGAGCCGGTACCGGTCGAGAACAATGCCGACATCGCCCAGAAGTACTTGGCTGGCGCCTGCGACGTTTATACCAGCGACGGATCGGACCTCGCCTCTACGCGCTCCAGCTTCAAGACTCCGCAGGACCACGTCATTCTTCCGGATGTCATCTCGAAAGAGCCATTGGGTCCGCTTGTGCGTCAGGGCGACGACCAATGGGCTGATGTGGCGCGATGGACGTTGCAGGCGCTGATTGCTGCCGAAGAGCTCGACGTCACCGCAGAGAATGTCGAGAAGCTTTCCGCCGGCACCGACAACCCCGAAATAAACCGCCTGTTGGGCAAGGAAGGCAATCTCGGCGAACAGCTCGGCCTCGATGCCGCCTGGGCCAAACGTGTGATTGCCGCCGAGGGCAATTACGGGGAAATCTTCGCCAAGAACATCGGCGAGAAAACGCCGATCGGATTGGCCCGCGGACAAAACGCCTTGTGGAACCAGGGCGGTCTTATGTACCCGCTGCCGTTCCGCTGAGAGCCTTCAAGGTGCGGGCTTGCCCCCGCGCCTTTCGCTTTCGCCTCGTCTGCCCGCACCGAAGGCCGCGCAGACCTTCAGGGAGATATCTCGCATGACAATGAAAACCGGTGCTCCGCGCCAGCCGTTTCACCTGGGCATGCTGTTTAACGACACCCGTTATCGAGCACGGACGATCCAGATCCTGGCGTTCATCCTGCTCCTGCTTGCGGCAGCGTGGCTGGTCGACAACACGATTCGCAATCTCGCCGCACTTGGAAAAGACTTCTCCTTCGGTTTTCTATGGAGCACGGCCGGTTACGACATTTCTCCGCATGCCATCGACTACTCCAGCACAAGCACACACGCCCGTGCCGCCGTCGTCGGCCTGCTCAACACGCTGATTGTCGCCGCAATGGCGTGCTTGACCGCATCAATTCTTGGCGTTTTGGCAGGGGTGCTGAGGCTTTCAGACAACTGGATCGTCGCCCGCTTGATGACGGTTTATGTCGAGAGCTTCCGCAACATTCCGGCTCTGCTCTGGATCATCGTCGTAGCTGCGGTGATGTCGCAGGCGATGCCGACACCGAACGCATTTCGCGGCGAGCATCCCACAGCAGCGATAATGCTCTGGGACAGCATCGCGGTTACGAACCGCGGCATCTACCTACCCACGCCCGCCTTCTCGCAAAGCCTGGGGCCGGCTCCTGATGTGCTTGGAGCATTTGATCTCAATTACGTAGCGATTCTGACTATTGTGGCGCTTTCACTCATCGGGCATCGGGGATTGGTAAAAGCACGCCGCGCAGGTCCAAGGCAAAACCGGTCAGCGCCCGGCCACGTGGTGGAAGAGCCTGGGCGTCTTTGCGTTGCCGATGATAATCCTCCTTTACGTACTCGGCTTCCACTTAGACTGTCCGGCCTTGAAGGGCTTGAACTTCACCGGCGGTCTGCAGTTGCGCAATGCCTTCATCGCGCTCTGGATAGGGCTGAGCCTCTATACCGGCGCCTTCATTGCGGAAATCGTTCGTTCCGGCATTCTTGCCATTTCGAAGGGCCAGTCTGAAGCGGCGCATGCGCTTGGGCTCTCCTCAGGACGCACGATGCGTCTGGTAATCTTGCCGCAGGCCCTGCGGGTCATCGTGCCGCCGCTGATCTCGCAATATCTCAACATCACGAAAAATACGTCGCTGGGCCTAGCCGTCGGCTACATGGATCTCCGTTCGACGCTCGGGGGCATCACGATCAACCAGACCGGGCGCGAGCTCGAAGGCATGCTGATGCTGATGCTGACTTATGTCGCGATCAGCCTCAGCATCTCGGCTGCCATGAACATCTACAACAATCGCGTCAGCCTGAAGGAGCGTTGAGATGAACATGCAAAACCTCTCCTTTGTGCGCCAGGACATGGTCGCCGCATCGCCAAGGCCTTCGGGGCGAGGGGGGACGCTCGAATGGACGAGAAAAAATCTTTTCAACAGCTGGCTCAGCACGCTTCTAACAGTCGGGTCCGTACTTACGGTCGCATGGCTCATCGTGGCCGTCGCACCATGGCTCGGCAATTCAGTCTGGCGGGCCAACTCACTTGTCGAGTGTCGGCAAGTCCTGGGCGATGCGCCGGGCGCGTGTTGGGGCGTGATCCGCGACCGCTGGCCGCAGCTTCTCTTCGGTTTCTACCCTGCGCATCTCTACTGGCGGCCGGTGCTGGCATTCGCGCTGCTCTTCGCCGCTTTGGCGCCAGTTCTGCTCCGCGCTTTGCCGCGACGGGCTCTCTGGTTCAGCATCGTCTACCCCGGCATAGCCTATTTCCTGATCTGGGGTGGCAGCCTCTGGTTTCCGATCTCGGTCTATTTCGGCTTCGCTGTCGGCGCTGGACTGTTCATGTTGGCAGCACGGGCCGGAAAAGGGCCGAGCGTCGGCATTGCTGTCATCGGCGCGAGCGTCTGGTGGGTTTATGCGGCCCAGCCGATCTCGTCCCTCGCAGACGGCATGGCTCCAATCGCTCTCGATAGCATCGCCTCGCGCGATGTCGGCGGCTTCCTGCTATCGATCATCATTGGCGTAACAGGGATAGCTATGTCGCTGCCGCTCGGGATCCTGCTTGCACTTGGCCGCCGTTCCAACCTGCCCTCATCCATATGCTGAGCGTCGTGTTCATTGAATTCATCCGCGGCGTGCCGCTGATCACGCTCCTTTTCACGGCTTCGCTGCTGCTCAACTACTTCCTGCCGCCCGGCACGAACTTTGACCTCATCCTGCGCGTTGTGATCATGGTGACGCTCTTTGCCAGCGCCTATATGGCCGAGGTCATTCGTGGCGGTCTGGCCGCTCTACCGAAAGGACAGTATGAGGCGGCGGAAGCGCTCGGCCTTGACTACTGGAAGTCCCAGCAGCTCGTCATCCTGCCGCAGGCCCTCAAGATCTCAATCCCCGGCATCGTCAATTCCTTCATCGGGCTGTTCAAGGACACGACGCTCGTCATGTTCATCGGATTGCTTGACCCGATCGCCCTTGCCGCCGCCATTCGTGCCAACACCAACTGGCAGGGCATATACTGGGAGCTCTTCATCTTCATCGGCGCCGTGTTTTTCGTCTTCTGCTTCAGCATGTCGCGCTACTCGCAATATTTGGAGCGTCGGCTGAAGACCGACCACCGGTAGGAGGATATCATAATGACCAACATCATGATGAAAACGGCGTCGTTACAGGACGACCGGCCAAGTCTTGCAGATATCGCCGTCGAGATTAGCGCCATGAACAAGTGGTATGGCGAGTTCCACGTCCTGCGCGACATCAATCTCACCGTGCAGCGGGGCGAGCGGATCGTCATTTGCGGACCGTCCGGCTCCGGAAAATCAACCATGATCCGCTGCATCAATCGGCTTGAGGAACATCAGGCCGGCAAGATCGTCGTCGACGGTATCGAACTGACCAACGACCTGAAGAAGATCGAGGAAGTCCGCCGCGAAGTCGGAATGGTGTTCCAGCATTTCAATCTCTTTCCGCATTTGACGATCCTTCAGAACTGCACCCTCGCACCGATCTGGGTCCGCAAGATGCCGCAAAAGGAAGCCAGGGAACTCGCCATGCACTTTCTTGAGAAAGTGAAAATACCGGATCAGGCGCATAAATATCCGGGTCAGCTCTCCGGCGGGCAGCAGCAGCGCGTGGCGATCGCGCGAGCTCTCTGCATGAAGCCGCGGCTGATGTTGTTCGATGAGCCGACCTCCGCGCTTGATCCAGAGATGATCAAGGAAGTGCTCGATACGATGATCGCGCTTGCCGAAGAAGGCATGACCATGCTCTGCGTCACCCATGAAATGGGTTTTGCCCAAGCGGTGGCCAACAGGGTGATCTTCATGGATCGGGGTCAAATCGTAGAACAGAACGAACCCAAGGCATTTTTCGGCGCGCCGCAATCGGAACGCACGCGCGCATTCCTCAGTCAGATCTTGGGTCACTAGGCAATAGCTACCGTTGAAGTTTGGGCACTGGCCGTATAGCATTTGATGACACAGCAGTGTCAGTGACGAACCGACTCGGGACTGCACGGACATCTGTTTGAGGCGGTCTAAATCCAAGCACTGACGCCCTGAACTTACCGGCAATCATCCGGAGACATTCATATCTTGGCCAAGTTTCTATTCTCGCGCCTCGCCGCGGGAATTCTCAGTGTTTGGATTGGCAACCTTCCAACCGCATCTAACGCGGGGGACATGATGCACCCGTAGGGCGTGCGGACCGCCGATTGGCTCCGCCTCAGCACCCGTCACCGTGATCGAATACTCGTCGCCGACCTGCCCCCATCGCGTCGAATACCGAACGCATGTCGCACTGCAGATCGAAGAGGAATTCGTCCGCACCGGTAAGGTCAGGATTGTCTTCCGACTAATTGTGCGCAACAATGTGGACATGGTCATCTTGATGCTTGCCGAACGGCAGCCCGCACCGAAGTCCCAGCAAATCCTGGATGCCTATTATGCAAGGCATGACGAGATCGTGCAATCGAGCAACATCGAACAGCACGGCGCTGAATCCGGGTTAACAGTCATGCTCGGATGATTTCGGCCATGTATTGTGGGTTTCTGCCTGCTTTGTTTCGTCTGAGTTTGATACTGCGCTTGTCGTTATGGCTTCGAACCATGTTGATGGCGAAGTGTCGGACGACGGCCATGTTGGCTGGTCCATGCCCGGTTCGAGATCGGGCGGCATCCTCGTTGAAGGTGACGTCGAGTACCCAATGGAGGGAGTTCTCGATGGCCCAATGGCCACGTATGGCCTCGGCGAACTGGAGCGCGGTCATCGACCGCGAGGAGATATAGAAGCGGACCTGGCTGCTTTGCCTGGACTTTTCATAGACTTGTG